>MEOH01000014.1 GCA_001769535.1 Bacteroidetes bacterium GWF2_38_335 | reverse complement strand
ATAAAATAATCTCTCTAAACCCATTTCATGAAGAAAAAACATGGCAAAGAAAAGTTTTTTCTTAAATTTGAATGGTTATTAGACAAACTGACGTTAGCAAACATTGCCCAAAATAGTAATAGACGATGAAAACATTAATTGGAATTTGTTTTTTTCTTGGAATATTAATTTCCATTTTTGCACAAGAACAAGAATCCAAACCAAAGATATGGTATTGGGAAATTGTATATTTTAAAACTGACAGCATCATTTTTACTTCAAAAGATATTCATAATAAGTATTTTAGAACTAATTATGAACATAAAGACTACATCAATTTGACTCCCTTATTTAAACATAAAAATAAATGGGTTTTTAATTATAATTCTACTTTGGCTACTTCTTTTAATGAAAATCACTTTGATTGGTGGAGTAAAAGTTTTGGAACAGAATTTAAGGAAGATTCTCTTTATAATTCATACTATTATGTGTTTATACGTTCGCTAGGAAATTATATAAGGACAAAAGATACTATAACCTTTAATGGGGAACTTCCTATAAAATTCAGTTTCCAAATTGCACGTAAATGTAATAAATTAAAGATGTTAAATTAGAAAAACGTTTGCTAACAGCACCTGCCAAAAAGCAGGGGTTCCTTGTTTCGGCAGACGGAAAAGTGTATATTTGAAATGCGGTTTTTCAAATTAGGTTCAGTGGTAGATAATCCCTGCCTTTTGGTAGCTGCAAAACGATATCAACAAGGCGATAAAACAAATACAACATGACAACAACTATAATAATTATCATTTGCTTAATATTTTTGACAGCGTATTTTTTTGACTTGACTTCTTCAAGGACAAGAATTCCATCTGTTATTCTTCTTTTACTTTTTGGTTGGGGGATAAAACAACTTTTTGTTTTTTTGAAAATTGAAATCCCTAGTCTGACAACAGTATTGCCAGTTCTTGGAACTATTGGGTTAATACTAATTGTGCTTGAAGGTTCTTTGGAATTGGAATTAAACAAAAAAAAGTTGCCAATTATTGGGAAATCTATAATTGTTTCTTTACTTCCGATGCTTATTTTAAGCTTTATTATTGCTTTCTTGTTTCAATATGTCGGACAATTTTCATTCAAAGACAGTCTGATTAATGCAATTCCATTTTGTATAATCAGTAGTGCGATTGCTATACCAAGTGTAAAGAATTTGCCCAAATCAAATAGTGAATTTATTATTTACGAAAGTAGTTTGTCTGATATTTTTGGTATAATAATATTCAATTTTATCGCCCTCAACGAAACAATTAATACTCATTCTTTTATTAATTTTACTATACAAATATTAATAATTGTTATTGTTTCTTTTATTGCTACAATTGGTCTTTCTATCTTGTTAAGCAAAAGTAAACATCACATTAAATTTGTACCAATTATTCTATTTGTCATTTTAATTTATGCAACTTCAAAAGTTTATCATCTGCCAGGTTTAGTGTTCGTTTTACTTTTTGGACTTTTTATTGGCAACATTGATGAGTTTAAACAATTCAAATGGTTAAAGATTTTTGATACGGAAAATTTAAATACAGAAGTTCAAAAATTTAAAAACATAGTCATTGAAGCAACTTTTCTAATAAGGACATTGTTTTTCGTTCTGTTTGGTTATCTTATTGAAACTGCAGAAATCTTAAACACAGAAACACTTGTGTGGTCAATCGGAATTGTAGCAGGAATATTTATTGTGCGTTTTATTTTTCTAAAATTCACAAAACTTCCAGTAACCCCTTTGCTGTATATTGCACCAAGAGGTCTAATTACTATTTTGCTCTTTTTGGCTATCGCCCCATCACAAAGCATTTCATTTGTCAATAAATCACTTATTATTCAAGTAATTATTATTACTTCATTGGTGATGATGATAGGAATTATGCAAACAAAAGAAATCAAAGACAGGAAGACATTATGAGGGCATTGAAAAAAATATCAAACAAATGAAAAATAACATGAATTCAAAACAAGAGGTTTTTTATAGACCAAGAAACTACAACACTATTAGTTTGTGGAAAAATGTGACAAAAGACCAATGGAATGATGCCGATTGGCAGTTGAAAAATTCAATACGAAGCGTTGACCAGTTAAAAAAAGTCATAAAGCTTAATGCCTTTCAGGTAAGCGAAATCGAAAGAACTTTAATTGCATTAAAGACCGAAGGAAAAGAAGCTTTACGTATAACCCCTTATTACGCTTCACTTATGCAAGAAGACCCTTTCCATCCTGTGATGTTAACAGGTGAGAAGTCAAAAAAACGAATTGATCCAATCTTCTGGCAAAGCGTTCCTAACCCTGCAAATTTATTATTTCCAGACACTGGGCTTGAAGGCGCCATGAACGAAAGTTCACGAAGCTATGGAGCCGTTTATCAACGGTATCCAAACAGAGTTGCTCTTTTTGTCGCTGAAAATACAAGCTGTGCTTCATATTGTGTTCACTGCCAAAGAGCAAAGTCATTAGATTGTTCTGCTGATGTAAACAGCACTGAAATAAATAAGGGATTGTTTTATATCGGATACAATAAAAACATTAATGAAGTTCTTGTTACAGGAGGCGATGCATTAATGATTAGCAGAACTCGTTTGCAATATGTGTTGGAAGAATTAAGCAGAATACCCCATCTTCGGGCAATAAGACTTGCAACCAGAGTGCCCGTAGTAATGCCAATGGGAATTACCGATGATCTGTTGGAATTAATCAATATTTCAGCAAACAAATACAATAAAGGGGTTGATAAATATGTATATTTTATGACACATATTAATCACTATCAAGAAATAACGGAAGACTTGGAAAACGCTGTAAAAAAAATCCGTAAAAATGGATTTACGATCAGAAATCAAACTGTTTTACTAAATCATGTAAATGACTACTATAAAACTTTAGCAGAAACTTTTAGAAGAATGTTTTGGATTGGGATCCATCCATATTATTTATTGCAGTGTCATAAAGAGAAAGGTATTGTTCATTTTATTACACCTATCCAAATCGGGAAAATATATATGAAGCATTTACAAGGATGGATCTCAGGTGTAACAGTACCAAGGTATGCAGCAAATATTGAAGGCGGTGGCGGAAAAGTTCTTTTAATGCCATCAGGACATGATACTATGAATGTCGAAACAAGTATTGATAATAAAATTTCTGAAAGTTATGCAACAATAGATACATGGGACAGTAAAACTATGTTTAGATATGAAGCTCTTGGCAGAACAACACGAGAAGAATTTGAAGATGGAGTTAAAATTATGGATGAATTTATCGGAAGAAAGGGTGCGTTTCTTCCAAAACTCATAATTGTTGACAGCAAAGGTAAACATATCGAAACTACCAATAGAACGAAATTGCCGAAGATCGAAAAAATGAAAAAATCTGAACTTCTAGGATATGATTTATTTGACAAAAATATGCCATTGACTAATCCGACAGATATTGCGGATGAATTAGAAAAACAATTTGAGAAATCAAAATATTGCAGAAATAATTAAAAAAATGTAGAAGAAAACGCCCAGTTGGTAACATGCGGTATATTTTATTGCCGAGATAGTGCGGGTTTCAGCGTTCCTGCATCTAATAAACTTTCGAGTATATTGCCAGGAAAGTGTTTCGAAATCGGCAACAAAACATACCGCCAAACCATAGTGGCAAGCAAAAATGACTAATGCTGATATAAAATATTCAATTGAAAAAGGTACAGTAAAAACTTAGTTTTTGGGACAAATTGTGGACAAAAGTTCTGTAACTTCAATGGGGCGGAATAACCGTAATGTAAATAAATTAATAAAAGAAATAAAAAAAATAAAAAAAATAAAAAAAATAAAAAAAGCCAGCCACTAAATTCTTTCTGAAATCTTTGTTTTTATAAAAAATCATTATCTTTATAAAATAATTTTGTTAATTTAACCAAACCATATAGTTGATTAATTTTAAATTACCGTAAACCGGCGCAATACAATGTTTGACCAGCAAAACATAATACTCAGTTGGCAAAATATATTGATTCTGCTATGCAATATACAATTTAGTTATTGCAATATAAAAGTCAATAAACACAACATAATTATTAATCAACGCAATATGCTATTGAGGCAATGCAATGAACTGTTTAACTTGCGCAATATTCTGATAAATCCAAGCAATATTTATAAAAATCCAATCCAAAAATTAATCCCATGCTACAGTTTTATTTCTTAAGAATGTGCCGCATCAGGGCAATACAAAGACCTTATACCTTTTTGAGAAAAAATGGCTTTTCTCATTATGTGGCGCATAAAATTATTAACCATAAATATAAAGAACTGAAAATTACCGATCTGTACAAACTTTGCAGTCTGCTCGACTGCACAACCGACGACCTCTTCAATTACGTCCCCTGCGGCAAGGAATTCCCCGGCCATTCCCTGTATAAACTTATTAAAAATGACGAGCCCCTCGACCTCTATAATGAATTCAAAACTCTTCCCCAGGATGAAATTGAAAAAATAAAACAAATGGTCAGGAAAATTAATGACGACCGTAGAAAACAGATGGAGTAACAACAATCACACTTGAACAATAAAGCCCCTCAAATGAGTAGCTTCGTGTGCCTTGGCGTCCGCTAGCCAGCGGACGAACCATCGACTTTAGATCCGCAAGATGTCCGAAGTTCAATAATAAAACATTTTTTTGGTTACAGGACAGGGTATCTACTCCTTACCATATTCCAGGCATATTCTCTGCCATTTGCAGATTTAAGTTCTTTTTCCCTTTTCATTGCCTCTTTTTTTGAATAGAACTCTTCGTGGTATACCATAACCCATGGTCTGAATTTTTTTGTCCATCCTTTATTATCTGGATGGTTGTGAGAATCTAACCTTTGATTGAGGTTGGAAGTATACCCGATATAAATTTTATCAAAAACAGGTGAGTATAAAATATATGTAAAATATTTTTCCATAGATATAAAAAAAGGAAGATAAACTTCCTTTTGTGAGCCTTGGCGGATTCGAACCGTCGACCCCTACCCTGTCAAGGTAATGCTCTAAACCAACTGAGCTAAAGGCTCATTATAAAATGATAAAAAAAATTAAGAACCGTCGACCTCTACCCTGTCATCCGCTGGCTAGCGGACTAAACCAACTGAGCTAAAGGCTCATTTTTTTAACCAACTGTCCCGATTGCTATCGGGATAAAGGCACAAAATTATTTCGCAAATATAATTCTTTACTTTTAATCAAATCAACTAATTTTGCAGAAATTTAATTATGAGCTTTAAATTAACATCAGAATATACTCCCACCGGAGATCAACCCGAAGCAATTAAACAACTTGTCGGGGGACTGAACTCCGGTGACAGATACCAGACTTTGCTCGGGGTTACCGGCTCCGGGAAAACTTTTACCATTGCCAATGTAATTGCCCAGGTTAACCGACCTACCTTGGTTTTGAGTCATAATAAAACTCTTGCTGCCCAGCTTTACAGCGAGTTTAAACAGTTTTTTCCTGATAATGCTGTCGAATATTTTGTCTCCTATTACGATTATTACCAGCCCGAAGCGTATCTTCCTGTTACCGACACGTATATCGAAAAGGACTTGTCCATTAACGATGAAATAGAAAAACTCAGACTAAGTGCAACCTCCTCTTTACTTTCTGGCCGCAAAGATGTTATAGTGGTTTCTTCCGTTTCCTGCCTGTATGGTATCGGAAACCCCGAGGATTTCCACTCAAATACCATTACCGTCACAAAAAACCAATTGCTTTCCCGTAACAAATTCCTCCACATGCTTGTGGATAGTCTGTATTCAAGAACAGAAATGGATTTGACCCGCGGAACTTTCAGGGTTAAAGGTGATACAGTGGACATCTTTCTTGCCTATGGCGATTACGCTTACCGGATTACTTTTTTTGGTGATGAGATTGAGGAAATGACCTCCTTTGATCCCGTTAGCGGCTCAAAACTCCATGATATGGAACAGGCAGTTATTTATCCTGCCAATATTTTTGTAACCACCCAATTCAGAATCAATCAGGCAATCAGGCAAATTCAGGATGACCTGGTGAAACAGTTCGAATATTTTAAAACAATAGGCAAACATCTTGAGGCAAAAAGACTCAAAGACCGCGTTGAATTTGATCTGGAAATGATTAAAGAACTGGGCCATTGTTCCGGAATTGAAAATTATTCAAGATACTTTGACGGCAGAAGTCCGGGCACCCGTCCATTCTGCCTTCTGGATTATTTCCCCGATGACTTTTTAACCGTCATTGACGAAAGCCATGTAACCATTCCGCAAATCCATGCCATGTACGGAGGCGACCGATCAAGAAAGGAAACCCTCGTTGATTATGGTTTCCGCCTGCCCGCTGCAATCGATAACAGACCTCTTAAGTTTGAGGAATATGAAAATATCACAAAGCAAACCATTTTTGTCAGCGCCACTCCGGCAAACTATGAACTTGAAAAATGCGGTGGGGTAGTGGTCGATCAGGTAATCAGGCCAACCGGATTGCTTGACCCAATTATTGAAGTCAGGCCCAGCCTGAATCAAATCGACGATCTGGTTGCTGAAATTGCCGAGAGAACTTCCTCCGATGAACGAACCCTCGTGACAACCCTTACCAAGCGTATGGCCGAGGAATTGAATAAATACTTCTTAAAAATCAACATCAGGTGCAAATATATTCACTCAGATGTAGATACCCTGGAACGTGTCGCAATTCTTGACGACCTGCGATCGGGCAGGATAGATGTGCTGGTCGGGGTTAACCTCCTGCGCGAAGGACTTGATTTGCCCGAAGTTTCTTTGGTGAGTATTCTTGATGCCGATAAAGAAGGATTTTTACGATCTGAAAGGTCGCTAACCCAAACAGCGGGCAGGGCAGCAAGAAATTTGAATGGAAAAGTCATCATGTATGCAGATAAAATGACAGGATCAATGCAACGCACCATTGATGAAACAAACAGAAGAAGGGAGAAACAGCTTGTTTATAATGAAAAGCATGGTATTACCCCAACTCAGATCTTTAAAGCACAAACTGCTCCAATGTTCAGAAAATCAGATGAAAAAGCATATGCAGAATCTGATAAAATAAATATAGCAGCCGATCCGATAGTAAAATATATGGACAACAAAGCACTGGAAAAAGCCATCGAGCAGGTGCGCAAAAACATGGAAAAAGCAGCGTCAGAACTGAACTTCATCGAAGCCGCCCGGTTACGCGATGAAATCCGTGAACTGGAAAAACTGGTGAAGTAAGTCCAAAGTCCGGAGTCCGGAGTCCGAAGTCCAAAGTCCAAAGTCCGAAGTTCTTTACAGTACATTCAACCCATCCACCCATCCACCCATAAACCCATAAACCCTAACCCATAACCCCTAACCCATAACCCATAACCCATAACCCATAACCCATAACCCATAACCCAATATATGACCAATCACCCAAATTATTATACGAAAACCAAAATCAGTTTGATAAAAAAGTCGTAATTTTGACTGTGGTTAATAATTAAGTATTGCCACTTAGCAACCTTTTATTAAAAAAACGAGTCTGTACTATAAAAATAAAAACAAAAAGCCAATGAAAGCAATCTTTACTTATCTCATTTTCATTTTGGTTTCAGCATCCCTGATGGCCAATAAAAATGAAATTAAATTGAAAAATGCACAGGAAAGCGATCTCAAAATGGTCAGCAAATCAACAACCGGTTTTCAGGTTGTTAGTACTCTTTCCAAGCTGGATTACTTTGTTGTTAAAACTGAAAAAGGTTCATTTGTTCAGTTAAAAATTAACGGCTATACCCGTAACAACGATTTTGGTAGTCCACTTCTTCCCATTCAGAAAAGAATGATTGAAATTCCTCAGAATGCCAATGTTAAAGTTAATATTCTGAGTTATGATGAAGAAATCATCAATTTGAACGATTTGGGTTTGTCAATGAAACTGATGCCATCACAACCTTCGGTTTCTAAAAGCGCCGATCCTTCAGAAATTGAATTTGTTTATAACGAAAGTGTATATAAGCTTAATGATTTTAATAAACGCCCCATGGCCGAGGTAATTGAATTGGGAACCATGAGAGGTGTTAAGCTTGGTCGTCTGGAAATTGCTCCTTTCCGTTATAACCCTGTAACCAATGAATTGAAGGTGTACAACAATATTCAGATTGAAGTTGTTTTTGAAAATGCAAATCTGTCAAAAACCAATGAAATCAAGAACAATGCTTATTCACCGGCTTTTGAAAATAATTTCAGCAAACTTCTGAATTATTCACCTGTCAGATCTAAAGACGCTATCACTCAATATCCTATCAAAATGGTTATTGTGTCAGATCCTATGTTCGAAACCATTCTTCAGCCCTTTATTGAATGGAAAACAAGAAAAGGTTTTACTGTTGTAGAAGCATACACAAATGACGCTTCTGTTGGAACCACCACAACCTCAATAAAAAATTATATTCAAGGTTTGTACGACGCTGGCACTCCGACAGACCCGGCTCCGACTTATGTTCTTTTTGTAGGTGATTTGGCTCAGATTCCTGCTTTTAACGCAGGTGCCCATTATACCGATTTATATTATTTTACCTATGATGGTACCAGTGATATTTATCCTGAAATTTACTATGGAAGATTTTCTGCATCAAACACCAATCAACTTCAGCCTCAGCTTGATAAAACACTTGAATACGAACAGTATTTATTTCCGGATGATGCATTTCTGAATGATGTGATTTTAGTTTCAGGTGTTGATGCTTCATGGGCACCTGTAAATGGCAACGGACAAATTAATTACGGAACAGATAATTACTTCAATGCTGCTCACGGAGTAACTGATTATACCTGGCTTTACCCTGCTTCAGATGCAGCCGGTGTTGATGTAACCATCAGAAATCAGTTTAGTCAGGGTGCTTCATTGGTTAACTATACCGCACATTGCAGCGAAGATGGCTGGGCTGATCCCTCATTTACAGTAGCAAATGTTGCCTCGCTTACCAATGCACATGAATATCCATTATCAATTGGAAACTGCTGCCTTTCAAATAAATTTGATGTGGCAGTTTGTTTTGGAGAAGCACTCCTGAGAGCTGAAAACAAAGGCGCTATCGGCCATATCGGAGGATCAAACAGCACATACTGGGACGAAGATTACTGGTGGGGTGTTGGTTCAGAAGCTGTTTCTGCAACACCTGCCTATGTTGCTGGAAAACTTGGTGCATACGACTGCCTTTTCCATGATCATGGTGAAGCTGAAATTGACTGGTTTGTGACAAACGGACAAATAATGAACGCCGGAAATCTCGCTGTAACTGAGGCCGGTGGTGATGAACAATATTACTGGGAAATATACCATTTGATGGGCGATCCTTCAGTAATGACTTACATCTCTGTTCCTCCCGCACTCACTGTTTCTTACGCTGAACCTCTTCCGGTTGGAATTGGTACCCTTGATGTTACCACAGAACCTTATTCTTATGTGGCAATTTCTCAGAATAATGTGTTGCTTGATGCAAAATATACCGGATCAGGCACCACTGTAACACTTGAATTTACTCCGTTTACTGTTCCTGGTACAGCTGATATCGTAATCACCAAGCAGTTCAGACAACCTTATATTGCTACAATTGATATTTTTGCTGCCAATACCGATAATGATGCCATGATGGCTTCAATCAGTGTTCCTGCAACTTATGAAAGTGTGACTGCTCCTGATGTTACTCCCACCGTTACAATTAAAAATCTTGGAAACTTGAATCTGACTTCAGCTCAGGTTGGTTATGAAATTGACGGCGGATCGGTTGTTTCACAGGCATGGTCAGGTAACCTGGCTCAATACGAAGATGATGTGGTTACTTTCCCGCTTATTACCTTAGCCAGTGGTACTCATACTATTACTGCTTTTGTATCATGGCCAAACGGAGTGGAAGATGAGTTTCATCCCGGTGATACCCTCGAAAAAGTTTTCCATGTTACTGCCGGTGATGCTGCAACTGTTGGAGTGTATGAATTTCTTGATGTTTATTGTGCCGCAGAAACAATTACTCCTACCGTTACCATCAGTAATAAAGGTGATGTTGACCTTCTTTCATGTGACGTAAATTATCAGATTGATGCCGGTGCTGTTCAAACAATTAACTGGACAGGCACTCTTGCTCCCAATGCTGAAACAACTGTTTCCTTCCCCGCAATTACATTATCTCCAGGTGACCATACATTTAATGCTTTCACTTCTAATCCCAATGGAGGTACAGATGAAAATGCATCCAATGACAATATGGCTGTTAACTTCTCAGTATTTGCTGCTGCTCAAACCGTTTCGGTTGATATTTTAACCGATGACTATGGAAGTGAAACTTCCTGGGAAATTACTGATGATGATTCAGGTGATGTTTTATATTCGGGCGGACCCTATGCGGATTGGGATTCACAGCATTTTATTACAGAGTATTGCTTTGGTGAAGGATGTTATACATTTACCATTATGGACTCCTATGGTGATGGTCAGGACGGCTGGTCAAATGATGGCTCTTATGCTGTTGTTAACGTGACTACTTCTACAGCTTTAGGCTCAGGTAGCGGTAACTGGGGTTCGGATGATGTGGTTAATTTCTGCATTACCGGTGTGGGAATTAATGAGGTTGCGCAATCAAAAGTTGCAGTTTACCCCAATCCTACAAACGGAGAGCTTTTTGTGAAAAAAGGGGCAGGCAATGCCCATGTCGAAATTACCAATGTTATTGGTGAATTAATTTATTCTCAGGAAGTTTCAGATGAACTGATCAGAATAGATTTGAAAGGAAATTCAAAAGGTGTGTATTTTGTTTCTGTCGATCTGAATGGACAAATAATTACTGAAAAAATTGTACTTGTCAGATAATTATAGAAATTTATCATAAAATTGAAAAGCGGACATTCTGTCCGCTTTTTTTGTTAAAATTCGTTAAAAAATAATACAAACTGCCTTTTTAATTATACATCTTCATGCATCGAATTTGACAAAATTTGATTAAATTTGGATAGATATAGAAATTGACTTGACCAAATATTGTTTCAAACCAAAAAAGTAACTATTAATTAAAGCGGAAAATGATGAAAAAGTACCTATTTGTTTTCTTGTACCTGCTGTTCAGTTTCGGACTGTTCGCACAGCAGACGCAGACAATTCCATTATCGGCACAGGAGTCAAAACTTCAGCTTAAGTCATCTTTGCCTGATCAGCTCGTTCTGAAAAATCAGGTTAAAGAACTTAATGCTATTTCTTCCATTGAAAATGGAAATTCGTATACTTCCTTTGAAGTTAACGGTTTTTCCCGGTCTTCAGAAGTTGGAAAGCCCAACCTGCCAACTTTGAGTAAATTGATTGAAGTTCCTTATGGTGCTGAAATCGAAGTTATTATTACAGGTTACAATGAAGAGGTAATCGATCTGAATGAGTATGGTTTAGGAAAAATCGTTCCTTCTCAGCCATCCTATTCAAAAAGCACAGATCCTTCAGACATGATTTTTACCATTGATGAAGATTATTACCAGACTGATGCTATGATCGAAACACCCCTTGTAAAGGCTGAAGTTTATGGTGTTATGAGAGGAACCCGTTTGGGCGGTATTCACATTTGTCCGTTCAGGTACAATCCTGTTCAGAATGTGCTTACAGTTTATAACGACCTTACATTCGAAATAAGGTTTATCAATGCAGATCATGCTACAACTGCTTCAGAGAAAAACAGATTGTATTCTCCTGAATTCGAATTTTCACAGGAAACAGTGATCAATTATCAGGTTCCGGCAGTTAAAGATGCTTTCAGCAATTATAACGCACCGCTGAAATATGTCATTGTTGCCAACACTGCTTTTGAAACAACTCTGGATCCTTTTGTTCAGTGGAAAACCAAACAGGGTTATAACGTGATTGAACATTACGTTTCCACTGGAACTACCGCTGCTACAATTAAAACTTATCTTCAGGGTTTATATAATGCAGGAACTTCTTCAGACCCTGCTCCATTGTATGTCCTAATTATCGGAGACCACAGTGGTACTTATTCTATTCCTGCTTACGCTTCACAAAACACCGGCAGTGGCGGAACAGATCACATCACCGATTTGTACTATTCCACACTCAGCGGTTCAGATAACTTACCTGATATCTATTACGGCCGTATCTCAGCTGAATCAACCAATGAGCTTTCTAATGCATTGAATAAAATTTTGCCCTACGAACAGTACACCATTCCCAGTGGCACATATCTCAACGATGCCATTATGATCGCAGGTGTGGACGCAAGTATGGCTCATACTTTTGGTGATGCACAGATTTTATATGGTATTACTAATTATTACAACCTCACTCATGGGTATTCAAATATTTTCGCCTACTTCTACGACAATGCCACCCATCCTTACAATGTGATGGCTTCAAACAACTCGGGCGCTGCTGCAAGCATTTTATCGAAAATTCAGGCTGGTGTTGGTTTTGCAAATTATACAGCCCATTGTTCCGCTGATGGTTGGTCTGATCCGGTTCTTTCCAGAGCAAACATTGCCAGTTTCAACAATACCAATGAATATCCTTTCATGATTGGTAACTGCTGCCAGTCTTTCATGTTTGATCAATCTGATGCTTTTGGAGAAATGTTGCTTTACACTGCTAATGAAGGTGCTGTAGGTTACATTGGAACTTCACAGTATTCATATTGGTATGAAGATGCATGGTGGGGAATGGGAAATACTACCCTTACCTTAAATGCTACAAACTGGAATCTTCATACTTATGCAAATACCGGTTTAGGTGTGTATGATGGCGTTTGGCATGAAAATGGCGAAGCATATTCGAACTGGTATTATACTGCAAGTCAAATGGTTCAGAAAGGAAATCTGGCTGTTCAGGCTTCAACTTCTGGTTATAAACAATATTATTGGGAAATTTATCACTGCGTTGGTGATCCTTCTTTGATGCCTTACAACACTGAACCAACTGCTTTAAGTCTGACCTTTACTACTCCAAACGTTGGAGCAACCAGTCTTACAGTTACTACAGAACCTTATACCTATGTTGCAATTTCAAAAAACAATGTGCTTCTTGATGCTGAATGGAGTGGAAGCGGAACTACAGTTACACTGACTGTTCCTGCCTTTACTACAGAAACTTATTGTGTCGTAGGTACAAAACAGGAACGTTCTCCTTATATCAATCAAAGCGTAGTTCCGGTAAACTCAACTACTCCTCCTGTGGCCAACTTTGTTGCCGATCAAACAACTGTTTTGGTAGGTACTACAGTTAATTTTACTGATCTTTCAACAAACGGACCATCATCATGGGCTTGGACTTTTGCAGGCGGAACCCCGGGTACTTCAACAACTCAGAACCCATCTATCACATACAATACAGCAGGAACTTATACAGTTACTTTGGTTGCAACAAATCCTGCCGGTTCTGATACCGAAACCAAAACCGGTTATATTATTGTTAACGCTATTACCAGTCCGCCAGTAACAAACTTCGTTGCCGATCAGACTACAATCAGCGTTGGCGGTTCAGTTAATTTTACTGATTTGTCTACCAATGCACCAACTTCATGGGCATGGACTTTTGCAGGTGGAACACCCGGAACATCAACCGTACAAAACCCAACCGGCATAGTTTACAATACAGCAGGTGTTTATAATGTTACTTTAGTAGCTACAAATGGTATTGGCAGTGATACTGAAACCAAAACCGGCTACATCATTGTAAATGAATGTCAGGATGTTACATTATCCCTTACTCCGGATAACTATGGTTCTGAAACAACATGGACACTTGCTGATGATGGTGGTACAACAATCGCTACAGGTGGTCCTTATACTGATGGCAACACAACAACTATAACTCAAACCTGGTGTTTGGATATTGGATGTTATGTTTTTACAATTAATGATGCTTATGGTGATGGAATTTGCTGTTCGTACGGTACAGGGGCATATTCTTTAACAAATGATCTTACATCTGAAGTTTATGTTTCAGGAGGCACATTTACCACTTCCGAAGTAACTAACTTCTGTGTGGTATCATCTTCAGCTCCTCCAACAGCTGCATTCTCATCGGATGTTACATCAACTTGCACCGGATTGGTAAACTTTACAGATGAATCATCAGGCGTGGTCGACAGTTGGTTATGGAACTTCGGAGACGGAGCAACATCCACAGATGAAAATCCTTCTCATACCTATACCACTGAAGGTACTTTTACTGTTACACTTACTGCTACGAATACTTATGGCAGTGATACCGAAACTATGACCAACCTGATTACCGTTGATATGCCTGCACAACCTGTTGCTACAAGTGGTTACAGATGTGGTACAGGTATAGTAAACTTAAGTGCTACTGGTGCTGGAACACTTGAATGGTATAATGCAGCAACAGGTGGTACCCTGGTTGGAACTGGCAGTACTTTTGCTACTCCTTCAATTACCTCAACAACAACTTATTATGTTCAGGATGTTACTTCTGCAGCAACCTATAATGTAGGTAACACACAGAGTAACTCAAATGGTGGAAACTTAAACTCTAACAGGTATCTCATTTTTACTGCCAGTGTTGATTTAACTATTGCTTCTGTTGAAATCAATCCGAGCACTACAGGCCCCAGAATAATTGAATTACGTAACAGTGCCGGAACTGTACTCCAGTCAGCTACTGTTGATGTTACCACTGCAACAATTCAGCGTGTTGATCTTAATTTTAACGTTCCTGCCGGAACTGACTACAGATTAGGTATCAATGGTACTGCAAATATGTGGAGAAATAATGCCGGTGTTACATATCCTTATACTGAGCCTGGTGTTATTTCAATTACTGGTTCAGATGCCGGTGCTACTTATTATTACTATTATTATGATTGGGAAATTTTAGTTGGAGAGAGCTGTGTAAGCCCAAGAACCCCGGTTACTGCTTCAATCTATACAGGTCCGACTCTTGCTATGACTTCAACTAACGAAACTGTTGCAGGTGCCAACAACGGTACTGCCACAGCTACACCAACCGGTTCTGCTCCTTATACTTATTTATGGAATGATCCTGCACCGGTTCAGACTACTCAAACTGCCTCCGGACTTGCTGCCGGTACTTATTGCTGTACTGTTACCGATAGCCATAGCTGTACAAGTTCAGCTTGCGCTACTGTTCTCGTTGGTACAACTCCGCTAGCTGCTTCAATCAGTTCAAGTACTAATGTTTTATGTAATGGAGTTTGTACAGGTACTGCTACCGCTGCTGGTGCAGGAGGTATTGCTCCTTATACATATAACTGGGGATCAGGTATTACCACCCAAACTGCTACTGGCTTATGTGCTGGTACCTATGTGGTTACAATAACCGATGCCGCTGCTTCTACTGCTTCTGCATCTGTTAGTATTACCCAGCCTGCTTCAGCTGTTAACGGGACTACTACCCCGACTGCTGTAGCTTGTTATGGAGGCGCAACCGGACAAGCTGTTGCTGCCGGTTCAGGCGGAACATCACCTTATACTTACAACTGGTCAAATGGTGCAACTACTGCTACAGTTACCGGACTTGTTGCTGCGACTTATACAGTTACAATCACTGATGTGAATGGCTGCTCAATTACAAGAACTGCAGTCATTTCACAACCTGCTTCTGCTGTTAGTGGAACAACCACAGCAACACCTGTTGCATGTTTTGGATTAAGCACTGGTCAGGTCAGCGTTTCAAGTAGTGGAGGAACTTCACCATATACTTATTTGTGGACAGGTGGTTCTACTTCTGCTACTGTAACCGGACTTGCAGCCGGAACATATACTGTTACCATTACCGACAGCCATGGTTGCTCAGTTACCAGAACAGCAACTATTACACAACCGGCTTCTGGCGTTAGCGGAACTGCAACTTCAACTGCTGTTTCTTGCAACGGTGGCAATAATGGTCAGGTTTCAATTTCGGGCAGTGGAGGAACATCTCCTTACACTTATCTTTGGACTGGTGGTTCAACATCATCAACTGTAACCGGACTTGTTGCAGGAACCTATACTGTTACCATTACCGATAACAGCGGCTGCTCAACTACAAGTTCAGCAACAGTTTCTCAACCTGCAGTTTTGGCTAACACAACATCAGGAACCAACGCAACTTGCGGAAATGCAAATGGTTCAGCAACAGCAACAGCAACAGGCGGAACATCACCTTACACTTATTTGTGGACTGGCGGTGCAACATCTTCAACTGCAACCGGTCTTGTGGCTGGTACTTATTCAGTGACTATCACTGATTCTCATGGATGTACAAGTACAGGAACCACAACTATTTCAAATATTGCCGGACCTACTGCTGCTGCAACTGCTACAAATGCAACATGCGGAAACACTGATGGCTCAGCCACAGTTACTCCTTCAGGTGGCACAGCACCTTACACTTATTTATGGTCAAATGGTGGCAATACAGCTACAATCAATGCAATTGCCTCAGGTTCATATTCATATACTGTTACTGATGTAAATGGTTGTCAGGTTACCGGCTCTGTTGCTGTTTCCGATATCGGAGCGCCCTCAGCCAACGTATCTTTTAACAACGCTATGTGTTATGGATCGTCCGATGGTAATGCAGCTGTAATTGCAACTGGCGGAACTGCTCCCTACAGTTATTTATGGTCAACCGGTGCAACCGGAACAATTGTAACCGGACTTGCTGCCGGAACATATATTGTTACTGTTACAGATGCTGTTTCTTGCCAAACAACACAAACTGTTGTTATTAACCAGCCAAATGTAATTGTTCCGATTACCAGTTCAACTGATGCAACCTGTGGCAATAGTGACGGTACTGCATCCGTTTCAGCAACAGGTGGAACAGGAGCATATTCATATGAATGGTCTAGTGGTGCTACTACTGCAGATGTTACCGGACTTGCTGCCGGAGTATATACAGTTACCGTTTCTGATGCAAATAATTGCGAGGTTGATGAAACAGTTACCATTAATAATTCCGGTGCAGCTACAGTTTCAATAACTTTTGAAGGTGTTAGCTGTTATGGTGGAAATGATGGAACAGCTGCTGCTTTTGCTACAGGTGGAACATCTCCTTATTCATACGAATGGTCGACTGGAGCTACAACAAACATTGTCACCGGATTGTCTGCAGGTACTTATGGTCTTACAGTAACTGATGCAACTGGTTGCGAAACAATAAATTCAATAGTTGTTCTCGAACCAACCGCACTTATTGTTGACATGACTTCGGCTACTGCTGAGGCTACTGCAACAGCTACCGGCGGAGTTGCTCCTTATAGCTACGAATGGAACACCGGAGCTACAACACAAACCATTACCGGTTTGGCTGATGGTACATACACTGTGACCGTTACTGATGCCAATGGCTGTAATGTTACAGGCTCTGTTGCTGTAATTGGCGATGGAATTGCTCAGAATCAAAACGGTTCATTCAATATCTACCCCAATCCCACAGATGGTAAATTGAATGTGGCAATTTCAGGCAGCAATGTTGAGACAATGATTATTATTGACATGCTTGGTAAACAGCTTTACAAAACTAACGTGGTTACAGACCATAATGTGATTGATATGAGTTCTTATGGGCCCGGAGTTTACTTTGTGAAATTCATCAGCGGTGAAAGAACGATTACAAGAAAAGTTGTATTATCGAGATAGATTTTATTTAAATTATTAATAAAAGGATGGTCGCAGACCATCCTTTTTTTTTATCTTTATGAAATGAATAATTTATGCATTGATTATGAAAAGAAAAAACCTGAAATTTTTCCTGATAGTTTCAATTTTAGCCATCCTTTCGGGATGCTGCTCCAAAAAAGAAACAGTTTCTGAAAAGAAATCTTCAACTAGTGATGAAAAGAAATCTATGACACAGTCATTCGAGAAAAAACCAGTTGTCGTTAATAAAGAGTTTAATGGAATTTCAGATTCTGTTGACTACAAAATTCTAAATGCTTCCATAGTGGGAAACGAACTTAAGATGAAAGTGGCTTATACAGGCGGAACTGGAACTCACGATTTTGATCTGGTTTTCAACGGAATGTATATGAAAAGTCTTCCCTTAAAAATTACACTCTATCTGGTTCATAAAAAGGAAAATGAAGCTGGAAAAATGGAAATTGAATCAGATCTTGTTTTTGATCTTTCTCCAATCCAAAGAAATTCGCAGGAGATAATTATTAATTTGTTCTCATTTAATGAAAAGATAAATTATACATATTAACAAATTGATGAATTTTTCATCTAAACAATTCATTGTCTGATTTATTCTTTTTATCTTTGTATTATAGAAACTCGCTTTGACCTGATTTATACTTATTTAACAAGTATGGATCTGTTTTATTTTATTATTTATAACTAATTTATTAATGCTTATGAAGAGGATTTACATTCTATTGGTGCTTGCATTCTTTTCATTTTCACTATCAACCTTTGCCCAGATTAACAAAGGTGGAACTCCATTGAGTTTTACCCTTGGATCAGAGTTTGATGTTCCTGCTTTGGAAATTGTTCCACAGTTGGATATGGCTTTGGTGGCAGAAGAAGACGCAGCTGATGTGAAAAATGGAGAGATACTTAAGGCAGGAAGATCCATTCCGGTTGACTTTACTATGAGCAATTCCGGAACATGGACCGAGTTAAGAAACGGTGGACGCATGTGGCGTCTGACCATTCAGTCAAAGTATGCCCAGGCCTTAAGTCTGGTGTATGAAAATTTTAAACTCCCTGTGGGAGCAAAACTTTTTGTGTATAATAAATATAAGTCCCAGATTTTGGGAGCTTATACCTATGAGAATAACCATTCCAGTGGTATGTTCTCACACGAAATTGTTCAGGGTGATGAAATTACCATTGAATACATTGAACCAAAATTCGTGGCAGGTCATGCAAGCTTTAAAATTTCTGAACTTGTATATGTATACCGTTTTGCAGAAAAAATAGACAGGTACAATCCTGAAAAAACAACAGGATGGGGTGCTTCAGAAGCATGTGAAGTAAATATCAACTGCTCACCTGTTGGTGACAACTGGCAGGATGAAAAGCGTGGTGTTGCTGAGATATGGTTAAGGGTAGGCGCCAGCTGGGGCTGGTGTTCAGGTACCCTCGTAAACAATACTTCAAACGACGAGACCCCTTACTTTTTGACAGCAGACCATTGCGGTGGTACTGATGCTTCAACAGCCGACCTTCTTGTTTGGTCATTTTATTTTAAATATGAATCTGCAACTTGTACAACTCCGGGAACTGAACCTGCTTATCAGACATTAACCGGTGCTGTAAGGCGTGCAGTTGGTCCAATCTCAGGCGGTTCGGACTTTTTCCTTTTGGAACTTAACACTACCCCGGGTGCAGCAATCAATCCATACTATAATGGATGGGACCGCACCAATACCACTCCTTCATATGGAACAGGCATACACCATCCGGCAGGGGATATTAAAAAGATTTCAACCTGCGACTGGCTGGCAATTGGCGGTCCGGTTAATATAGGGGGCAGCATAATGGCAGCCAACTCTGTTTTTGAGATTGAATGGGCATCCAATGCAAATGGATTTGGCGTTACCGAAGGCGGATCCTCGGGGTCACCTTTGTTTAACAATGCTGGCTTACAGGTAGGAACCCTTTCAGGAGGAAGTTCAACTTGTGCATCCCCAGCATCTCATGATTATTATGGAAGATTCTATTATCACTGGAACCAAAATCCGGGCGGTACAGCTACGCAGCTACAGACATGGCTCGATCCAACAAGCACAGGTGCAACAACATGTCCCGGTTATGACCCCTTTGCAACTGCTCCTCCTACCGTTGATTTTTATGGTACTCCAAGAATAATTCTGCAGGGACAAACAGTTAACTTTACCGATCAGTCTTATGGTACTCCGTTTACTGCATTCAACTGGACTTTCCAAAGCGGTACCCCCGGTACTTCAACATTGCAGAATCCTGTAAACATTACATACAATACCCCGGGAACTTTTGATGTAACCGAAAGTGTTACCAATGCTTTTGGAACAACTGTTGAAACAAAGGCTGATTATATCAGGGTGTTAAGCAACTCTGCCGAGTCATGCGATACATTGGTGACCTTTGTGGGAACACCAACCATCTATACTTCAGCAAACGGCTATGTTGGCGGTACTAATGAATATACCTGTCTTGCCATAGCTGAAAAATTCGCAACATATTCACCGTTTAACGAGGTTTATGGTGGAAGATTTTACTGGGCTGATGTTGACAATGGCACTTCACCAAATGTGACTTTTATCCTTTGGGCACCAGATGCAGCAGGAAAACCGGGTACACAGATTACTACAACCACTATTCCGCTAGCTACTATAGCCAGCGACTTCAATTCAGTTGGTTATACAGATGTGAACTTTGGTTCAGAATTCCCAATACCAACAAACGGCTTTTTCATTGGCTTTATGATTCCGGGAGCTCCTGCTTCAGGCGACACACTTGCAATTGTAACCAATAATGATGCCGATTCAAACGACGATACAGGTTACAGTCTTTATGGCACATCATGGGAAACATATGCTGCCTGGGGTATGTCTTTGATGAACGCCATCACTCCGTTTGCATGCTACGACCCATTCCTTCCTCCGGTTGCCGATTTTTCAGGCACACCAAGGACATTGTTGGCAGGTAATACTGTTGCATTTACTGATATAAGTTATGGTGGCGCACCAACCTCATGGTCATGGACTTTTGCAGGTGGAACTCCAGCAACGGCCACAACACAAAACCCGACAATTACCTATAATACTCCGGGTTACTATGCTGTCACCCTTACAGCAACCAATGCTTATGGATCAGATTCAGAAACCAAAACAAACTATATTGAAGTTCTTGATCCCAATGCTTGTAACTGCGCCCAGTTGGGTCATGTGGTTGGAAGTGAGGTTGTATATACAACTACCGGCGGTTATCTTTCCGGTAGCAACGAATATGCAGATAAGGTTAAAGCCGAATATTTTGCTGATTATGCCCCATACTCAATTGTTGAAGGTGTATATATCCGATTTGGAGCTGTTCACGTTGCCAACACAGCAACAAACATAACTATTAATCTTTATGATGATAATGGAGCAGCTTCCGGAGGCGGTACCCATACATTTTCTCCCGGTACTGTTCTTGCTACAAAAACTGTTCCTATAACTACCATTGCAGCTGATGTTGCAGCCGGTGATTCAACTTATATTGATTTTACATCCCCTGTAACAATTTCCAGTCCTTTCTTTATTGGTTTTGTAATACCTACACCAAGTGCAACAAGCGACTCGATTGCTGTAATGACAGGTGCTCAGGGAGCCGGAACTGATGATGGATGGGAACAGTGGAGTGATAACGTCTGGTATTCCTATACCGAAGCCGGTTGGGGAGGATCATTCAATAATGCAATCTATCCGGTAGCTTGCTCTCCCGGTTCTCCATTGGCCGATTTTACTGCAAACACCACAACAGTTGGTGCAGGTCAGTCAGTTACTTTTACAGATATGAGCTACTGCACTCCAACCTCATGGAGCTGGACTCTG
>MEOH01000013.1:17837-145376 GCA_001769535.1 Bacteroidetes bacterium GWF2_38_335 | reverse complement strand
TAATTCCTTTTTCTCGATTTTTTGTTCTTTCATAATTGTCATAAGTTAATACTTTTTTTTATTATCTCATGACACACTTATTTTAACACCCTCTGTATTTTCAACTCATAACTCAAACTCATAACTCATAACCTATAACCTATAACCTATAACCTATAACCTATAACCTATAACCTATAACCTATAACCTATAACCTATAACAACCCATGACTAATAAATCCTGCCAAACCTACCCGGATT
This sequence comes from Bacteroidetes bacterium GWF2_38_335, assembly GCA_001769535.1. Taxonomy (GTDB): domain Bacteria; phylum Bacteroidota; class Bacteroidia; order Bacteroidales; family GWF2-38-335; genus GWF2-38-335. The sequence goes on along the minus strand of MEOH01000013.1, from coordinate 145,135 downwards.
ATAGCTCCGCATCATATCATAAATAATCTCAAAAACATCCTCTGCATTGGGATTTGAAAAATAATCGCCATCGGTGCCGTAGGCCGGACGATGTTCTGCCCCGGTTAGTGTTCGTGGTTCCATGTCCAGATATCTGAAAGCGCCCTGTTCTTCGAGTACTTTCTGCATCATGAAAGCAGTGGCTCCGCCCGGCACATCCTCATCGAAGAAAACAATTTTATTTGTCTTTTTGACAGATTCAAGAATGACTTTATTAATGTCAAAGGGGAGTAGGGTTTGTACATCGATAAGCTCTACGCTCACACCAAAATCCTTAAGTTGTTTCACAGCATCCTGGGCAATGCGCACACATGAACCGTAAGTGACAAGTGTAATATCGGTGCCTGTTTCAAGAATCTCCGGAATTCCCAGCGGTACTTTAAATTCGCCCATGTTTTCGGGCCTTCTTTCTTTCAGGCGATAGCCGTTCAGAGGTTCAATAACCAGCGCTGAATCTTCACCTTCGAAAAGTGTATTATAGAAACCGGCTGCTTGTGTCATGTTTCGTGGTACGCATACATACACCCCGCGAATGGAGTTGATAACCATACTCAGGGGTGATCCCGAATGCCATATTCCTTCTAAACGGTGACCACGGGTGCTTATAACAACCGGAGCTTTTTGTCCGCCCCCGGTGCGGTAATGCGTGGTAGCCAAATCGTCACTTAAAGTTTGCAAAGCATAAAGCAGATAATCGAAATATTGAATTTCAACCAAAGGACGCATTCCGCGGAGTGCGAGACCAATTCCCTGACCTAAAATGGTAGTTTCGCGGATGCCTGTATCAGTAACCCGAAGCTCACCGTATTTTTGCTGCATGCCTTCCATGCTTTGATTTACCCCGCCAATATTGCCGGTATCTTCGCCAAATGTGACCATTAACGGGTATTTCCCGAACATTTTGTCAAAATTATCGCGCAGGATTTCTCTTCCGTTAACCAAAGGTGAATTTTCATTGAATATTACCGGAACGTCTTTTATCCGAAGTGCCGACATTTTATCTTCAATGTACAGATGAGAATGGTAACGTGGATTTGCATCTTCATAATTTCTTTTTAGCCAATCAGATAAGTCGGTTTGCAGTTTTTTTCTAATAGTGCAATCGGTACATACGTTGCGAAGTATTTTTTTTGCAGAGCTGAAATTGTCCTTTCTGATTGGATTCGGTATATTTCTTAAATCATTGGTAATCAGTCCGACTTTATCTACCTTTTCGCGCTTACAAACACATGACCTGTTGTCAATGATCCTGACAAGCTCATCGCGTTCGGCTTTGATGGGATCAGAATAATCAGACCATGCTTTGTTTTTTGCATCACGGACTTTTTCAGCAGCTTTGTTTTCAATTTCATTAAGGGTGTTTTCATCTGAAAGATTTGAAGAAACGATCCATTCCTTCATTTTTTTGATGGGGTCAAATTCGGTTTCCCACTCCAACCGTTCCTTTGATTTATATCTTTCATGAGATCCCGAAGTGGAATGACCTTGAGGTTGAGTAACTTCTTCGATATGAATGACAACCGGAATATGTTCGGTGCGGCATCTGTGGATGGCTTCACGGTATGTTTTGACGCAGCCCGGATAATCCCATCCTTTTGCTTTATAAATATAAATGCCGTTTGTGCCGTCAGATTTCTCAAAGCCTCTGAGTGCCTCAGAAATACTTTGTTTTACGGTTTGATATTTTTTAGGTACAGATATTCCGAAGCCATCATCCCATATTGAGATGGCTAATGGCACTTGTAGAACCGCAGCGGCGTTCATGGTTTCCCAAAAATGCCCTTCTGAAGTGCTGGCATCCCCGATGGTTCCAAAAGCTACTTCATTTCCTGAAACAGAAAATGTATTAAATGAATGCAGGTCTTTGATGTTTCTGAAAAGTTTTGATGCGTATGCCAATCCAAGCAATCTGGGCATCTGACCTGCTGTGGGAGATATATCTGCTGATGAGTTTTTTTGTTTGGTAAGATCACGCCATGTTCCGTCATTATTTACATTTCTTGTTGAAAAATGGTTATTGAAAGACCTTCCGGCATTCCCCGGATTCAGATTTTTATCAGTCTGCCCGTAAAGCTGTGCGAAGAACTCCTCAGGCGAAAACATTCCCGCCGCCATCATAAACGTCTGGTCACGGTAATACCCCGAGCGCCAGTCACCATTTTGAAAAACTTTTGCCATGGCTATCTGGGCAATTTCTTTTCCGTCGCCGAAAATTCCGAATTTTGCTTTCCCCCCAAGTACTTCTTTTCTTCCCAAAATGCTTAGGTTGCGACTCAAATTAGCTGTAAAATAATCATTAAGGACTTCTTTTTTAAAATCTTCGAAGGTTATATTTTGATTTTCCATTGTTAACGAATTAGAATATAAAAGTAATTTATTTCGAAACAAAGTTAATAAGAATTATTCTAAATAAGAAAAATAGCTATTGATTTTCATTGTTGATGGACTAAACAAGTTGTCAGGTTAACCGTTCCGAACTCTGGCATAATAACCCCTGCAGTTATGATGGGGTTATTCAAGGTCGGCATGTAATGGCCTTTTGGACTGACTATAGTGGTAAAGAATAAAAAAAGTCTGAAAAAACTTGACTTTATAATTAAATATCTATATATTTGTATATATGAATATAAATTAATTAATACTTTGCAATTATGTTAGAAAAATTTATGGAAATCAATGGAGTTGTCGCAGCCGGAGAATTCTCGAAAGAAGACGGAAAACTTGTTAAATCCTATGGAGAAATTGAATCTGATCTTGCATCATTAATGGCCGCTTTGTGTGGAAAAGCAAACAGTGTTTTGTCCGAAAGCATTGCTGAATATAATAAGCACAGCAAAAGAAATTGGGATGGTTTTAAAGGATGGGCTCTTTCATCAGGTGATTTTTCATTATGCGTAATGGATAATTTTGGTGTAATTGCTGAAACAGCAAAGGCCGATTTTAATCAGATCTTTTTCCAGTTAAGAATGGCAGCCAGTTACAAGTTTGAATATAATAATATGTAACAAACCGTTTTGGCCCCTTTTAAAAAACTCATGGAATCATGGGTTTTTTATTTTTAGAATTGTTCTAAATAAGGAAAATAATTGTATATTTGTAAAAAAAAAGAATGGAGACATTTCTTACAACCATATTAATTGCCGGCATACTTCTTCTGCTTTCAGTCATTTTTCTGGCTACTCAGATGATTTTGAAAAAAGATGGTAAATTTCCCGAAACCGAGGTAAGTCAGAATGAAAACATGAAAAAGCTGGGAATTACCTGCGCAAAATGTGATGAAGAAAAGAGTTGTTCACTTACTTCATTGAAAACTGACGTGGGAGAAAAGTAAAAAAACATACTTGTTTTGACATTTTGGCCTGTTTTTTGTATCTTTTCACAGGATTAATTTCGGAAATATGAAAAAGATATACCTGACCACAAATCTTATATTTGCAATATTGCTTTTTTCGGTTTTAGCCGGATGTTATCATGATTCAGATTATTATTACCATGAGGCAAATAACTATACCGGTTCAAACGATGATAATAAAAACAAAATTGACAAGGCTGTTCTCGATTACATTGTTTATAAGCCTGGTTCTTACTGGATTTACTACCTCGATTCCCTGAGCACCGATACTATTATGGTAGACAGTCTGGTCAGCGATTCTATTCCGTTTAATATCAACAGGCGGACTTTCTACGAAGAAAGAATCAGGGTTTATTACCATTCAACATATTATGGATTCAGCTTTTATGATTTGGCGTCGGGTAGGAATGAATTTGTTGAAAGAATTAGAAATCTAAGTGATTCAACATTTGTTTCGGATTATATTTTCATGAATCCGCCTGAAGACAATACCTTGCTATATTTTGACTGGAAAGACGTTTATGAGGTTGATGGTGAAGATTATTATGATGTATATAAAGTTACTTCACCAGGGAACTCTGTTTTTTATAATAGCGATACCCTTTTGGATGAGGAAGTGACCATGTACCATTATTTTGCCCGGGATATAGGTCTCATTAAACGCACTAATGTTGATCTGGACGAAAAATGGATTTTAATTGAATATGATGTGTATAAATAAAAACCCCGAAATATGAAAACTGCACTATTAACATTGGTACTGATTGTTTTTGCAATCAATATTTTGCCTGCTCAAAACGATGATGTGTATTTTACCCCCGGACCAGCTAAGGACAGCTCCGATGTAATAAAACTTGAATACAGTTTTTATTCTACTATAGCAGGAAAGGAACTAAATTATCTGAATAAAACACAATCCTGCCTGGATGTCAGATATAGAAAAAAGGCCATATCTCGTTTGCATGAGGGAGCTACCATGATGTATCTCACAAAGAATGATATTGTTGATGAACAAAATCCCAAATACCTCGTTGGGGTTATTTCAGGGTTCAAAGGCGATACCATTTATATGATTCATGCTGATGGTGATAAATATCGCGATTATCCGGTTGCTCTTGCCGACCTTACTCTTGTAGGCGTTTCACCAAATCCAAATGATTTTATAGTTAAAGAAGGCGAAAAACCTTATGCTTCAGTGCGAATAGTTAACCTGAATAAACCTTTCTACACTGCTGAAATCAGAAATGTAAAGGATAGAAAATATCAACAAACAACCATCGAGTTTATTTCTCCGGTTTTGTTACAAATTTTAGTTGATTTGTTGGTTGTGGGAATGTACTCATTGACTTATTGGTAGGAGAATTGCATTTCCTGTCCAATATTATTCCCCTGTAGTATATTTGAGATTTTCAAATTCCCCGTTTGTAATACTGATGTTGCCTTCGGGAGCGGTGGCATTGAAATGAAAAGATCCGGATATGCGATGCTCTCTTTTTTTGTGTTTGGTTATGATTACTTCGCCTGATGTGGCAGTATAAACTTCTTCGGGATTTTCTTCGATATTCCTTACGAAAGTGGCTGAAAACTCAACTTTTGTGGAGTCGGCAAAAAGGGTGTAAGTATCCTCTTCATCGCCATAAACAGTAAGGATAATCACTTTCTCATCTTCAGAGGTTCCGGTAATAATAAAATGATTGTTTTGGTCCAATTCGGCAATCCTTGTAATAGTACACCATTCTGATCCTTCAGCAGTAGCGTTCATGGAGGATTCAAAATCCTCATCGTTTCTGCATCCTGAAAAAGCAATAATTAATAAAAGAAATATAACAGGAATAATTTTCATTTATCTGAATTGTTCCAGGGTGGGGTTGGGGATGCGGTTTCCACTTTCATCCCAGCACATTTGTTTGATATTTTTATCCTTTTCAAAAATCATCTCCGTTTTTTTAACCCCGTTTTTATAATAATATATGCTGTTCCCGTCTTTTAAACCATCTTTGAATTCTGTTGACCGCTTGATAACGCCGGTTTTGTACCACCAGATCCATTTTCCCTCTTTTTTTCCGTCGATAAATTTTCCGGCCATTCCTTTTTCACCTGTTTCATATTTGGTGTAGCAATTTCCTGAATAAGGAGATTTCTCACCAATAACATACATTATATCTCCTTTACTTTCAAGCTGATCGAAAGAAATAGTCCTGTCCTGGGAAAAAGACAGTAAAAACACAAAATTTAACAGTACAAAAATAATAGTCCTCATTTTACCATTAATTTAAAATCAAAAATACGAAAAAAAAATTAAAAAGTTCCCTTAAAATGCAGGATGTGAATAAAACATTATAAATTTTTAACATGTAACCATCATTAAATCAGTGAGACTATAATTTCAGGAACGATAGTGAACTGAAATTATCTAGTCGAACTGATCCCGAGTGAAACCGAGGGATCTCTTGGTTTTATTGGCTTCGCCTAGCTCGTAAACACGGTTCCTCTCCCCTTGGGGCGGATATATATATAAATCCTTCGCTGATACCCCGCTGCTTTGCGGTGGGATTGTTCATTTTAGCTTAAATGATGTAATAGTGCTATTTTTTTTATCAAGTATGGCATAACCGCTGTTGTTTTTTCCTGAAGCGACCGGAGGAACGCAAAATTGCTGGGTTTTTCCTGATATTTTAATTTCTGAAAACACTCTGAATGAACTATTCAGCTTCCTGATATATTGAAATCCATTGGGGTGCACATGCCCACAAATTCCTGTGTGGCACCCGTATTTTTTTATAAACCTGAAATGTTTCCATGCAGAAAATGGATTGTTTACAAATTTCTTCAGTGAACCTGATAGGTCGGGGAATAAGTAATGTGAAATAAAAAATCTATCCTGGTAAATTGCAAATTCGGGACAAGACTTCAGAAATTCAATATTATCGGATGATAGCTTAACGGGAAAATCATCATCATATATCCATAATTTGTCTGCGAAAAGTCTTGATTTTTTCGAAGTTTCCATTGTAAACCAGTCTTGTGGATATATAATCCCCGCCTTAAATTCAGTTAACCTGCCTATGTGATACAAATCGTGGTTGCCCAAAACAGTATTTACACAGTTTTTTCTTATAATTTCAACACATTCATCGGCATTTCTTGTTTCCTCATAATGGTAAAATGGTTTGGCATACCCAACGATATCGCCCATACAAATCAATTCGGTACAGCCCGCTTTTTCAAGAGCAGTTATTATTTTTTTGAGGGAAACCAAATCCTCATGAATATCAGTGATCAGACCTGTTAGCATCTGTTTTTTTTGTAAAGTTAATTTTTTTTTAATGGTGCGTTGCTAAAACCATAACCATAATGCATGGGTTTTGATATTAGACCAATTAGTCATATATTTGCAATAATTGAAGGTAAAATGAAAAATAATCCTAAAAAACGTGAAATAGCTGTTGCTGCTTTTGAGCTTTTTGATAAAAAGGGATTTCACGGAACTGGCATAAATGAAATAATCGAAGCTGCCGGTATTCCAAAGGGAACGTTCTATCATTATTATAATAGCAAAGAAGAAGTGGCTCTCGAGGTACTGTCCTATTACCGTGAAAAAATCACTTTAGCTATGGATGTAATTCTTTGCGATTATTCTAAAGATCCGCTTGACAGAATTTTTTCACTTTATGCTCAATATATTGAATCATATATCAAAAAAAGTGAAATGCCTTATTCCAATTTTGCCAGCAAAATGTCGCAAGAGGCAGGGGAGGAGCATCCTCGTATTAAAGATCAGGCAAATAACGTTTTTTTTGATATTCGTGAATCAATTTCTGAGTGTATAAAAGAGGCGCAGGGATTTGGAATTATTGACTTATCGTTTGATTCCCGCATGCTTGCTGAAATGATTATTTATTGCTGGGAAGGAGCTTTGCTCCGGATGAGAGGAACACAAAGTGTTGAACCGCTCTTTATTTTTGAGGATATCATGAAAAACCTTTTTTTGAATGCCCGCAGCAAAATGTGAAAATATTTTATGATTTTTTATTTGACCTGTATATATTAAATACCTTAAATTTGGAAAAAACTTAAACTTAATTTATATGAAAAATTTGAAAACTGCATTTGTTTATTTTATGGCCCTGACTTTCTTAGGAATGACAGTCCTGTCAAGTTGTAAAAAGAAAGATGATGATGACAACGATCCCGATACAACAAAAAAATATGCGCTTGTTATTGAAAACGGTGCACAAACAATTAATCCTGAACAAACAATTACTTATTCTGCAAAACTTGTTGATGTGAATGGAAATGTAACTACTCCGAGCGGAGTTACCTGGACCACATCCAGTACCGAAGTTTGTACCATTTCAGGTGCCGGTGTTGTTGGAGTGGTTGCAAGTGGAACAGTTACCATTACTGCATCAGTAAGTGTTGATGGTGTTACCTATACAGCATCTGTTCCTCTCGGAATTATGATGCCATCTGTTTTTGCTGTAGCTCCGTCTGCAATTATTTACGAAGTGGGCGGCTCTATTCAACTTGAAACAGTTTATTTCTCTCCGACCGCTACAGTTCCCTCCTGCACATTTACATCAAGCAACACAGCAGTTGCTACTGTAAGTTCAGGCGGATTGGTTACTTTTACAGGTGTTGGCTCATGCGGCATTACTGTTACTGCTACCAACCTTGATGGTTCTCCTTCAGTGATTGTCCCTGTTCTGGTTGTCGGAGTTCCTGAAATAACTCTCCCGATTGTCAGAATTGAAGTGGATCCTCCATCAAAAGACCTCTTTAAAAATGAAACACAAACTTTGACTGCTACTGCATATAATGGAGAAGATGCAGTTGTTTCAACTACTTTTACATGGAAATCACTCGATCCTAATATTGCTACTGTAAATGCCAGTGGACTGGTTACTCCTTTGAAAACAGGAAAAACTTATATTCAGGCTTTCTCAGACGGAATTATTGGTCAGGCCGAAATCATTGTAAACCCCGACACCCTGGTTGTTGTTGATCCAATCTATTTTTCTATACCTCAGGGCGGAACAAAGCAATTTACTGCAACAGCTTACCATATCACCAGAACTACCTGTACTCCAATGACCGGAATTACTTTCGACTGGATGATCCCGACTTATGGTATTTCTGTTTTTGATATTGCTACTGTTAATGCTACCGGTTTAGTTACCCTTAAAACTGATGCTATGCCCGGAATGACTACCTTTGTTATGGCATATGATCATAACAACATGTATGTTGGAGCAGCTGCTATAATTATGGTCGGAATTGCCAGCGATTGTGATTGTGGAGCAGGAAATGCTGCAGTCTCCAGTATTGTGATTTCCAACTCTGATCCTCTTAACATCAGTTTGATGTCGGGTGTTCCTACTCAGTTGAATGCTACTGCTTATAACAGCACTGGCGGAGTAGTATCCGCTCCGGCTCTTGCCTACTGCTCAGATAACGAAACCGTTGCTACCGTTAATGAATCAGGCGAAATTATGGCTGTTGGCATGGGAACTGCAACCATCACTGTTTGTTCAGGGACTTATGCTTCTGAAACCATCACCGTGAATGTGAACTTATAAAGAAAATATTTGATATATATTAAAAAAGGGGGCAGTGCCTCCTTTTTTTTTGCCTGCCCGAAGCATTTAATATTAGTAAAGATTTTACTGTCTGATAAAAATCAATTATATTCATGTTTTTATTCGTGAAACTAAATTTTTGAAAGTAGAAAACGCATCAAAAATTTTAGTTGAACAACTAAGCGTAAGCGTTCTCACGAACACCGAAGGTGAAGTAACCCTCGACAAAGGAATTTGTCGGGGTAAAAGAGATTAATACTCCGCCCCTTGGAGCGGATAAAAATATGTTTTATTGATACCCCGCTGCTTTGCGGCAGGGTTGTTCATTTTGAAAACTATGAATGTTGACTATTCTATTCTGGTTCCGGTTTACAACAGCGAAGATACCATCGGAGAACTTTTTGAGAGGATTAAAGCTGTTTTTTTAAACATCAATGGAAAATTTGAAGTCATTTTTATTGATGACGGCAGTACTGACAACAGCTGGAACCTTATAAAAAAACTAAAATCAAGCAACCCTGAAACTGTTGCAGGCATCAAACTGACAAAAAACTATGGCCAGCATAATGCAATTTTTTGCGGAATGAAGCATGTGAAAGGAAAATATATCATTACCATCGACGACGACTTGCAAATATTCCCCGAAGACATTCCTTTGCTCATCGAAAAACAGCGGGAAACAAATTCTGAACTTGTTTATGGGATTTTTACTAAAAAACAACATTCATTTTACCGAAATGCAGGATCTGCTTACATGAAAAAAGCAGGGGCCATCGTTTCTAAAACTCCAGGCAAGGGATCGTCTTTCAGATTGATTACAACTGAATTGGCTGAGAAAATTCTGACTCATCACCAAAACTTTGTGTATATTGATGAATTGTTGGTTTGGTATACTGATGATATCTCCTTCGTGAAAGTGTCTCACCATAAAAGGAAAACAAAAAAATCGGGTTATACCCCGGTGAAATTATTCAAACTGGCTTTTAATATTACCATTTATTACACAACTGTGCCTCTGCGAATGATGGTTTTTGGCGGAATGATATTTTCAATCATCAGTTTTTTGCTCGGTATTTGGTTTATCTACAAAAAAGTAGCCCATAACGTACCGTTGGGTTACACATCAACAATTGTAGCCATTTTATTTTCAACAAGTGTTATTCTGTTTAGTCTGGGCATTATTGGCGAATATCTAAGAAGAATCTATATGGTTCAGAATAAAAAGCCGCCTTACACAATAAAGGAAAAAATCTGATGAAAATCTGTAAATATGGCGTGTCGCTGATAAGATTAAGAAAGGAGCATATTGAGCTGGTGCGGACTAAGCGAAATGATCCAAAAATTTCAGGTTTTATGGAATACCGCGATTATATTACTCCAGAAATGCAGGAAAAATGGTTTGATTCCATAAACAACATTTACAATTCATATTACCTTATTGAGTATGAAAATGAATATATCGGATTGATCAATGAAAAAAACATCAATTTTGAAGAACGTTCATCCGAGGCAGGATTGTTTATCTGGGAAGAAAAATACCTGAATACCTATGTGCCGCTTTTTGCATCTCTTTGCTTACTTGAGGTGGGTTTTAATATATTACAGGGCGAAAAATGCTATATCAAAGTGCATAAGGACAATAGAAATGCTATTGATTACAATATTAAAATGGGATTCGAATTGCTTTCCGAAAACCCGGAAACCGGTTTCAAAACCCTTGTGCTGAAAAGGAATGGCTATGAAGATAAAGTTAGGAAAATCATCAAAGCTGCCCGTACTTTGGCTCCAGGTAAAACCACTTCGGTTCTTGTTCTCGAAAAGATTGATTTTACAGAGGGAATAGGGCACTTTACCCAAAAACTTCTTGACGAATCTCCCGTAGATTTTAAAATGAAAACCGAAGGCGATAACCTCATTTATTATTATGAGTGGGAAATTTAATGTCTGCGAAAAATCTTACCGTAAAACCAGGCCATAACCGGACCTTTTCTTATAACAGAATTTCTGATTCGATAAGGCATTGAGTCAATAATGGCACTTAGAAAAAACCAGAATTTCCCATAGGTGATTCCGGGCAGAGCTTTTACAACAGTAACTGTGCTGTGTTGTGTGAATTGCCTTTCGTACCCCATTTTTTCAGCAGTTTTCCCAACGGTAAAATCTGCTATTTTCACCTTCTTTACCGGCATTTTCTTCTTCCATTCAAAAGCCTTGTCTGCATTAACCGGTGTCATGGCATTTTTATGATATTTTTCCATGATTTCGACAGAATACAGTTTGATGAATTCATCTTTCTTTTTATGGTAGTTGAGCATGCAGGAATTATATTTAATTCCCAAAAACCTGCAAATATCAGTCAGTTTGTTTTCAGGATCAGAAATAAGGTCTTCGTATCTGAATGAATAGAATTTGTCACCGGTCTTTTCCCTGAGTCTGTCAGATGCGTGAGCTGAATGCTTCCATCGGTAACAAATTAGTGAGGTAACGGGAGCTTCAAAATCAACTTTTTGATACGACAGAAAATTGTCGCGGTAATCACGTGTAATATGAAGAAACTTTGCTTCGGGAAACACCTTCAGCAGTATTTTCATATAAGAGTATTTCAAAGAATAAACAGGATTTTTATCTCCCAATAACAGAATATCTTCTTTTGCAAAGAAAGATGGGTAGGAGGCAAAAACAATTTTTATCAGTTCAGCTAAACCAGTTGATTCAGGAGCATTTTCAATATCAGATTTTAGTTTTTCTTTATCTACAGACCAGGATTCAAATTTCCATTGACTTGTCACATCGGCAAAGAATCTGGACCGCTGAAACGAATCCCATTTTTTTATGCGTTTATATTTATGGTACAGGTTTACCACCAGTGGACACTCAACGGGTATGTTCACGTTTGGATGGGCGTCGAGCATGGTGCGGATCAGGGTGGTGCCTGAACGTGGACGCCCTATAATGAAAAATACCGGTGTGCCTGATGTGCTATTCATTAAAAAAACCTGTAATAAATCGTTTTAATTTTTCTACCTGATGTGTTTTTTAAATAGTTGAATATGTGAATAAAGAAAACAATATAAAGGTATTTCGGAAAAATTTTAATTTTCCACAAAAGGGGAAATTTTGAAAACATTCTGGAATAGCCGTAGCTATTGATATATCTCGAAGTTACAAATTCACAAATCATAGCATCTTTTTTGCTCATTTTATCCATCCATGCGTTAATTTTTCCGGGAACAATGGGCTTGAGAAGACTGCTGTGAACTTTATTCACTTGCTCGGGAGTGTAATGTTCGTTAACTTGGTCCTTAATCTCATAGAACTTCATCATGCTTTCGCTGTATTCAATGGAAAGAAATTCGCACCACTCCTTCAGAAATTTTTCAGGGGTCATAAGAAAATCCTCGAATTTTACAGTAATAAACTTTTCTGGATTTTTTCTTTTTGCACGTTCAATTTTTTTATTCAGAATTTTCCAATTCTGCGATATAACAAGAGCGCTGTTAGATCCAAAGTCCACTTTTTTCATACTGAGTATATGCTCGTGTGGATCTCTGATAATATGAATAAATTTTGCCTTTGGAAAAAGTTTAATAAGCAGCGGTATATGATTTGAATTGTAAGGTGTTTTGTCTCCGATCAATGTAATTTGGTTTTTATCATAGAAGGAAACATAGTTTAAATAAAATGTTTTAATAAAATCTGAATAACTTGCTTTGCCTTCAAGTTTGAGCAAATCATTTTTCAACTTTTCTGAATCTGAACTCCAGTTAGAATAGTACCTTAATTTTATCGCTTTATTAAAAAACCTGATAATCTTTTCCTTATCCCATTCTTTTATTCGCCCAAATTCAGGAAACAATTCCGGAATAACAATTGTTTCAAGCGGAATGGATATGTTTGGATGTGCATCAAAAACTGTTCTTACAAGAGTTGTTCCCGATCGTGGGCGACCCAGAATAAAGAACATTGGGATTTCTTTTATTTTTTCGGGATCAACTTCAATTCTGCTTTTCATTCATGCAAAGTAAGAATTTTTATTCAAAAAAAAACTCCGGTTTCCCGGAGTTTTTTAATATTTTCATTTCTATTTATCTGATCACGGTTACTGTACCGGCTTCTTCATGCTGATTTCCGCGTAAGTCAAGATAAATAACAAGCCATGTGTAAACCTCATTTTTGGCGAATTTATTTTCTTTTACTCTTCCGTCCCAGCCATACTCGTCGGGTTTGTCGGGATTGTATTTATCGGTTTCGTAAATCAACTCACCCCAACGGTCATAAATCATCATCTGGAAATTCTCAGGGTCAATACCTTCTCCAATTACAAAGAATTTTTCGTTGGGTTCAACCTTGTTTGGTGAAAATGCAGTGGGTGCATAAAATGTATATTCGTCCTTTATAATCACTTGACCTGTTGTTGTATCACGGCATCCGTTATTGGTAATTACAATTAACTGAATTTCATAGGTGCCGGGTTCGCGATATGGATGTGAAGGACAAACAAAATCAGAACTGTCTCCATCGCCAAAGTCCCATAAATTTATATCATTAAGCTGTGATAAATTCACGAAATAAATATCCGGATTAATAATTGACGTCACACCCGGATCTGGTACAAAATTAGCAACCGGTAATGGATACACATTAATAATATCTTCGTAAGTTGTGATTGTTTCACATCCGTTAACTGTATCAATTACATGAAGTGTTACATCATACAATCCGTCCTCCTCATAAGTGTGAATAGGGTTGGGTAGGAAGGAATAATTATTAATTGCATCACCAAAATCCCAGGAATAAGTTACGTAATCTACTCCGGACATCGCATTGAACTGCACGGTGTGCGGCTGACAGCCGTCCGGATCATCCCATGTGAATGTGAGTGAAGGCGGATTGATCACTGTAATGGTAATATCCTGAGTTATTGCCGGTGTTGTGCAAAAATCCTGAAGTGTAACAGTGTAGGTTGTTGTTTCTGTAGGTGAAACATAATGCGGATTGTTTATATACATTCCGGCTATTGACAAAATATATGGTCCGCCATTTCCACCTGCAAAGGATGAAAGAATATTTGTCTGTTCACCACTGCAGATTATAAAGTCCTGTGAAGTAAGATTCATCTTCAGTGAATCAAACACAAAAACAGTAACGTTTTCTATGTTGCTCGGACAACCATATACGTCGGTAACCGAAACTGTGTAAATCTGATCTTCAACCGGACCAACAGTTTGTGAAGCACTCATAACACCATTGCTCCAGGTGTATGAATATGGTGGGGTTCCTCCGGTTGTTGAAGCATTAATGGTTACATCCGAATCAATGCATATCCATTTATCTACTGAGGCAGTTAGTACAAGCTGACTTGGTTGAATAATGGTTGTGCCTGTGATAAATGTGCAATTGTGGGTGTCAGTAACAGTTACAGAATAAGTTCCTGCTCCAAGGTTTACTACATCCTCGGAACTTAGTCCGTTTGACCAGAAATAAGTATATCCCGGTGAGCCTCCTGATACAGAAATGTTAATCTCACCAGTATTTCCGCCAAAACATGACAGGTCAACCTGTGAGAATGTTACAGATATAGGAGTGGCTGGCTGTGTAATTGTAATATTGTTTGTAGTGGTGCAACCATTCATGTCGGTAACTGTGACAAGATAAGAATTTGCTGCAACAGCTGAATGGAAACCTGAATTGGCCATAGCCGGATTCCAGTTATAGGAATACGGGAATGTTCCTCCGGTCGGGGTTAAAGTAATTGTTCCATTGTTGCCGCCAAAACAGCTTACATTCGTTCCGACAATACTTGATGTGAATAAAGCTGGCTCGGTGGTAACTACAGTAACTCCTGCGGTACATCCATGGCTGTCTGTAACCAAAATGCCATTGGTTCCAACACAAAGGGTTGAGTTATTTGCGGTGGTAATTCCATTATTCCATAAATAAGTATATGGAACAGTTCCGCCGGTAATTGAAGTGTTTGCAGTGCCATCGCAGACTCCGAAACAACTAACATCTTCACTGGAGATAATTGTTGCAACAAGCTGTGCAGGCTCAGTTATTACAATTGCATCGGTTAAAGTGCAACCACTGGCATCAGTTATTTGCAAATTGTATGTTCCGGCACCAATTCCTGAAACATCTTCGGAACTGGCCGAGAAACCTGACGGGCCTGACCATGAATAAACGTATGGTAAAGTGCCTCCGGTGTAATCAATGGCAACAGAACCGGTATTATCATGATAGCAAGTAAGATTTACAGGAGTGGCCTGATAAACAAAATCTGGTGGTTCGGTAATGGTGAAAGTATGGGTGTTTGTACAACCGTTGGCATCGGTAATGGTTAGGTTATAGGTTCCGGGTCCGATAGATGTGATGGGGCCCGGATCGGGATCCCATGAGTAAGTATAAGGAGTTGTACCTCCATCAACATCAATGCCAACTGAAGTAAATTCACCGGGGCATTCAATGTTTCCTGCGCCAATACTTGAAATAAGTTCTACGGGATGAACAATATTTTGCGATGTAGATGTTGAAGTACATCCGTTTTCGTCAACAGTTAATGTAACTGTATAGGTGTCGGCAACTGCCCAACCAATGGAATGAGGACCTTGTCCGGTGGGAGTAGAGGTTGCTCCATCAAAATTCCAGGTGTAGTTGGCACCCGCTGTGCCTGTTCCTGTATAGGTTAATGTCGTTGTTTCACCAAAACACATAATGGGTGTATAGGTGAAAGTGGATGTGGGAGTAGGATAGAAGGTTATTTTTACATCATCCGGGTTTTCACAGGCAACAGAATTGATTTCTGTCCAGGTGAAAGTATACATTCCATAAGTCGAAACGGTAACTGTTGATGTTGGTGAATTAACATTGCTGAAAACTGCGGTGCCAGGACCTGTGTAAGTCCATTCGCCGGTGTTGGCAATGTCTGACATAACAGCAACCAAAGGATAACTGAGTGAGCATATTTCATCATCGGGTCCGGCTTCAGCATCAGGCATAACACAGCAACCCGGACTGCCGGCAGGCAATACGTGAACGGTGACGGTTGTGTCATATGGACAGCCAAAGTCATCAATTACATTGAACTGATAGGTTACATCACCATCGGATGTAGGTTCGGCAGTGGCAGTATAGTTGTTGTCCGACACAATGTTGTCGCCGGTCCAATGTACATCAGAAGTTGAGTATGTGTTTTGATATTCCCATAAGTTAGTTGGGATAATTGCAGGGTTGAAATTGATGGTCCACTGGAAAATAAAACCGTCATCTGAGTAAAGATTATCAGTAATATTGATTGACCAGTCGCCGTTCAAAGGACATCCAAGAAGATTTGTCCATGGATCGAGTGCTGAATAGGTGTTTGCTGGCAATCCGGTTCCATAATATCCCCCGCAAAGCGAAGACATGGTACCAACGGCCGGAGTTGGGGACCAACAATACATCCATCCGGTACCCGGAGGATCGGTGTCGCCACCAACGTCAATAGGAACGCCAAGATATGTGCCGCCGCAGCCATTAGGATATAAAACAAAGTTAACTGATGAGCCGTTGGGGCAAGTAAGATAAATAGTTAAATCGCCAAGGTATGAATGTTCCATTTCGGCGCATACACTTAAAATATCATTAACGTTAGTGAGTGTGGCTCCCGGAGCGAATATACCGAAAGTAATCGGTGCCGATTGAATTTGCTGGTAATGAGAGTCGTCAAAATGCGTAAGTCCGGCCCATGGTGGTGGAACAGTTTGTTCCCATGGTTGTGTCTGCACAAACCCACTTAAATCAACTTGCTCTCCCAGGCATATCGTGTCGGGGTCAAGACCCGTTCCAACAAAAGTAGGTGTAGTGGAAACCATTACTATTATTTGCTCAAAATTTTGATTGTCGCAACTGTTCACATCAGCGCCATTTACTATCACAAAATATCCGCCGCCGTCAGGGAATGTGTGGGTTACAGATGCTCCGGTCTGCACAGCACTGCCATCGCCAAAATCCCACGAAAAGGTTGAGGCTGCGTCAGACTGAGTATAGTTAATGTTATTGTTATAATAATTTCCTGTTGCGGTAAAAGTTATTGGTTGATCCTGACATACCTTAATGGTATCACCACTGGTGAAGGGAACGCTTGGCGTTGCAGTGAGATCCCATTCCTGGCATGGGAAGGAGCAGGAAATTGTAGCTGACCACCCGGCATAAGTAACCGATCCGTCAGTGACCCATGTGAAAGTCAGGCAACCGTTTGAGGATGAAATGACTGATCCGTTTAAGGATGTGCTTCCGTAATTCCCAATCATCGGGGACGAGGCATTTGGTCCGTCATATATGTTCAGATGGTCAAATGTAGCACTTTCGGCATTAAAGGAGGTGAAAGTGAAAATGATCTGGGAACCCGGCATTCCGGTACAGAAAGTAACGGAATAATTTTCATAATTCTGATAGGTACCCGCAGATCCACCACTGTCGTAGAAAGTACCAGCGCAGGTGTTCACCGTTTGCCCGTTATAAGCATCTATTTCATATGACTGGGACTTTACAACCAGCGTTATGATTAGAAAAAATGGAATTAAAATATATTTCATGTGAAAGTCTTTTACAATATTAATTTTTGTTGAATTCTGCCATAACTTCCTTATCAGAATAAAGAACCAGTCCTAATCCTGAATTTCCTATTCTGTAAACAACCCTGTTGTTGGGGTTGGATTCAATGGCGTACTTAAGAATGTTGAAACCTGAAACAGAAATATTATCCACAGCAACATCTGAAATCTTTTTTGTGGCATAATCCATCTCATATAACAAAGGATATGTTTTGTCAGTATTAATATCTATATCAATAAAATAATAAGAATGATCAAGTTTGAAGGTTAATAATTCAAGAAACTGAGGCTCTGAGTTCCTGATATTTTCAAGTTCAGTTTCGCTATACCGTACGTAAAGACGTGAATCATAGCTACTTGTTTGAGAAAAGATTAATCCTGATATGAAAAACAAGACTAAAATGGCTACTATTTTCTTCATTTTCTTAAGTGTTAATACTTAAATATACAATCAAAAGACGCAAATATTGCATTTTGGTTGCTTTTTTGATTTTTTTTTAATAAATCTTATCAAATCCTAATTGTTGCTTATCCATTTAATGGAATCATTCGTCAAAATTAAGCATTTTCATGGGATTTTTATATAAGATTCATGGCTAAAATGACAAAATGAATGGATTTAGTGACAAAAAAAGAGTATGCTACAAATTTAAATTACTTAGAAAGAAATCAATGGCTGGAGAGAAACAGTCTGTTTTGGTTAATTCTACAATTAAGTCTTTGATATACTTTTTTTTATCTTCATTATTTAAACTGCTGAGTTTCATTTTTAAATCCGCAAGAATTTGATTTCCGCAATTCGTCATAAATGGGCTTTTTTGATTAAAAACAGTTATGTCATTCCCTGAGATGTGATTTTCTACTAAACAGTTACAGATATCTTTAGCCATATTTTCAGCTGAAAGCTTTTCTTTGCATGAAAGCAATGAAAATATAATTAAAGAAAAAAGTATTACTCTGGTAAGCATTCTTAATTGATTAATAATATATAAATTTGTAATCACACCAAAAGTAATAATAACTGGTGAAAATGATTCTTTTTAGATGATAAAATAAGGATTGGATGGAAAACAGCGGTATTGTTGATGATTTGAAAGCCGAAGTACAGGCCCTTAAAAACAAACTGAATGAGAAAGATCTCATTATCTGGCAAATGAAAGGAAATGAACGGCTTTACAATGCTGTAACCGGAGCAACCATCGCCGGAATAAGCATTACCGACCCGTTTGAATGTTTCCTGTATGTTAACCCTGCTTTTACAAAAATGCTTGAATATTCTGAGGCAGAGCTGATCGGAAAAACAATTGAAGATGTCTCAACTCCCGACGAATTCAGGAAATTCAAAAACCTAACCAATTCAAGGCAAAAGGGCAAAATCTCTCAATACGAAACCACTCTGGTTTCGAAAACCGGCAGGCTGATCAACGTCTTAGTCTCTGCTTCACCTTTGTTTAACGAAAGTGCAGAGTTTATCGGCTCATTGGGTGTCATCTTCGATATTACCACCCGTAAAAATTTCCAGAACATTGTTTTTGAAAGCGAAGAACGTTACCGTACCTTGTTTGAATATGCTCCTGATGTAATTCTATTGGGAGAAACCGTTTCGGGAAAAATTATTGACGTGAACCTCTCTGCCTCACAAATGATTAAGCTGCCAAAAGACCAGATCATCGGAAATGATTTCTCCATGATCGTGCCCGAACGCATGCGCAATGATGCTGTTGATGTTTTTAAAAACCTTACTGCAACACTCAAAACCGGTGAAAAAATATCATTTCCCGAGTCTGTTTTTCTTGCATCTGATGGAACCGAAATACCCGTTAATATTTTATTTCAGAAAATAGAACTGAATGGCAGTCCGGTTTTTCAGGCAGTTTTCAGAGATATCTCAGAACTGAAAAAGATCGAACAGGAACTGCTTAATCACAAAAACCTGCTCGAATCATTGGTGGAAGAAAGAACAAAGGAATTGATTCAGACAAATAATGAACTCCGTAAGGTTATCATACAAAATGAGCTCACAGGTAAAGCGTTGAATGTGAGTGAGAATAAATATAAGTTTCTTTTGGATACCATTCCGCACGGCATCTCTGAAGTCGATCTTGATGGTAACTTTATTTATGCCAACGCTCCCAATCACACAATCCTGGGATACGATCAAAATGAACTCATAGGCAAAAGTCTGCTCGATATTTTACCCGGAGAAGAAAAAGAAAAGTTTGTGAGGTTTCTTGCTGCAGTTTCTTCCAAAACAATTTCCAACAAACCTTTTGTAACCAAAAATACAAGAAAAGACGGTAAAGAGGTGTGGGTGCAGGTGGATTGGAATTACCGGTTTGATGAAAATGGCAACGTGAACGGCTATATCGCAATCATTACTGATATTACCGAAAGCAAAAAATCGCAGGAGGCTCTCAAAAACAGTGAGGAAAAATATCGTAAACTGGCTGATAACCTGTCGGATGTGATTTGGTCAATGGATATGAAGCTGAATACAAATTATATAAGTAATTCGGTTTCAAACTTTTTGGGATACACTTCTGAAGAGTACATCGAAAAACCACTGCTTGAACTGCTTGTGCCGGAATCCTGGAAACTGGTTGAAGATACATTCAATACGGAATATACTAATCTTCTGAAGGGTAACCTTGATATAGCAAGCTTCTCAAAAATACTGGAACTGGAATATATTGCAAAGGATGGTTCTCATGTTTGGGGTGAGGTTAATATTTCACTTACTACCAACGATAAGGGAGAGGTTGTTGGCATCCACGGCGTTACACGTGATGCTACCGAAAGAAAAAAATATGAGCTGATGCTTACCGAGGCAAAGGAAAAAGCCGAGCAGGCCGACCGGCTTAAAACCACTTTCCTGGCTAACATGAGCCATGAGATCAGGACACCCATGAACGGAATTATCGGATTTGCCGACCTGCTTACCCTGTCTGAAACAACTGCCCAGCAGCGACTTGAATACAATGATTACATTAAAACAAGCTGTAATATTCTGATAAAGCTTATTGATGATATTATTGATATTGCAAAAATTGAAGCCGGTGAACTGCAGATTCAGAAGAAAGATTTTAATCTTATTAAATTCCTGAACGAAGCTTTCGAACTTTTTAAAGAAGAAAGAGACCGTCGCGAAAAATTTAATATCGAAATTAACCTGAACATTCCCGAAAATGCTGAAAAAACATCAGTGTTTACCGATTCAAACCGTTTGCTGCAAGTGCTGATCAATCTCGCCAATAATGCCCTCAAATTTACTGAAAAGGGTTATATTGAAGTGGGATGCAGTTTTCTTAATGATGATGTGCTTTTCTTTGTGAAAGATACCGGTATCGGCTTCCCCGAAAATCAGAAATCCTTCGTTTTTGAAAGGTTCAGACAACTTGATTATGCTCCTGATAAGAGAAAATATGGCGGTACAGGACTCGGACTTGCAATTTCAAAAAATATCGTTGAGCTTTTGGGCGGTGAGATTTGGGTTGAAACGTCCGAAGGCGAGGGCTCAAGCTTTTATTTTGCTTTACCCGGAATCATCACCGGAAAGGAGCTTACAGAAGAACCCGAGTTGACTGCAACTGAAGAAATAGTAACAAGTGAAATAAATTGGGAAGATAAAGTAATTCTCATAGTTGAAGATGATGACCTAAACTTCAAATTTATTCAATCAGCATTGTCAACCACAAAAGCCAAATTGCTGTGGGCCACCGATGGAAAAGATGCTGTCGATACCTGTAAAGCTATTGATAATATTGATCTGGTGTTGATGGACCTTCAACTTCCTATCCTTGATGGCTATGAAGCTACCAAACAAATAAAAAAACACAATAAGGAACTTCCGGTGATTGCTCAAACAGCTGTGGCTATGGTTGATAAAAGGCAAAAAATATTCAACGCAGGATGTGATGACTATCTCACAAAACCTATTCTTCCTGAGGATTTGCTTAAGATTATTGGAAAATACCTTTAGTATTTGCCTCTTTTCAATTCAATAATTGAACTTTTTTCCCCTAATTTCCGGTCATTTTCTTTTCTGTCATTTTTTTTCTATTTTAGTAAAAAAAAAAGTCATGAAAAATCTTGGTTATTTTTATCTTGCATTGCTTATAGTGTTTTCTGTGGTGCTTATTTCCTGTGATGATGAGGATGATGACCCCACTCCCGATAAATATTATCCAAATAAAATACTGATAATCATTGCAGAGGATGTTTATTCTTCCGTTAAAGGAGATGTGGATGGCTATGTTGAAGATTTGCAGTCAATTCAAAATTCAACCGGAATTATTTACAAATGGGAGGATGGCACTGTGGAGGAAATGCGTGCTGTAATTCAAAATTATATTGAAAGCGATACCATTCAGGGAGTTTTTCTGATTGGCGACCTGCCCGTGGCCTGGTATGAAATGGAATCAACATGGAAAGAACACGAGGAATTTCCTTTCGAACATTATCTGATGGATATAAACAATACATGGGAAGATGTTGACCATGATGGTAAATATGATGGCTATTCTGATCTGAACCTGGATATTTTTGTTTCAAGAATCGATGGTACAGCCTCTGAAATTGAAAGCTATTTGGATAAAGTGCATGATTATAAGACTAATGGATCGCTAACAAATCAAAAAGCACTACTGTTTATTGATGACGACTGGAGTTCCATGTATTATTCGCAACTATTCAATGTCAATCAGGTGTATGCTGATTATGAACAGGTAGTGGATCTGGCTGAAACAACCAAATCAAAGTATATTGAAAAAATGAGCTCGGGCTTTGAATACGTTCATCAAATGATCCACTCGTACCCTGCAACCCTTGTCATTGGTCATGAGGGGGCCAACCAGAATATGACTGCCGAAGAAATATCTTCTGCAAACCTCAAAGGTAGCTTTTATAATCTGTTTGACTGCTCTGCATCAAAATTCACCGAAGAATGTCTTGCCATGACCTATGTGATGAAAACATCATACGGGTTGGCAACCATGGGCACAACAAAAACTGGCGGCAATTACTGGCCGCAGGATTTTAACAGCCAACTGGCAGCAGGCCAATCATGGGGCGCTGCTTTTATTTACTGGTTTAACAGCAGTACAGGAGGTGACTACCTTGAAGATAAATGGAAAATGGGACTGGTAATTCTTGGAGATCCCCTGCTTACCTTGTCTGATGGTACAAAAAAATCTCTGAGAGCACTCAATAAAAATTTTGACGGAAAACCCAATGCTGAAATTCTCGAGGAGAAAATGTTGAAAACATCAGCCAATACTGCAACTGGTACATATGAAGATTATAAACAGTCACATACCCGGTATTTCAAATAATTTTTTAATTCTAAACTGATATTCATGACCAGATTTTTTTGGACCTTATCAGCTCTGCTTTTTGCTTTTGCTGTTTTTTCACAATCCCTTGGCAAAAAGCCTCTGGATCATTCTGTTTATGATAGTTGGAAGAATTTAAAGAAATCGCAGATTTCAAATAACGGAAATATTGTTTCATGGGAAATATATCCCCAAAAAGGTGATGGATACCTGTATTTTTATGATATACTCACAAAATCAACGGATTCAATTGCCCGTGCTAAAAATGCAGTGATATCTGCAAACTCTGATTTTGCTGTGTTTTCAATTGTTCCGTTCGAAGATTCAGTAAGAAAGGCAAAGCTTGATAAAGTTAAAAAGGAAAAAATGCCTAAGGATTCCATGGCAATATATTATTTTGCTGATAAAAAAATACTGAAAACCGAAAGGGTTAAATCTTTCAAACTGCCAAAAGAATCAGGAAACTGGATGGTTTATCATCTCGAAAAGGAATTGGAAAAAAAAGATACCACTTCTAAATCTGATACGCTTAAAACTACTGAAAAGCCTAAAGAGGAGAAGAAAGAAAAAAAGAAAAAAGATAATGAGGGTACTAAAATGGTGATTTATAATCCGCTTACCAATGAAAAATTTGAAAAGGAAAGTATTAATGAATATCTGATTTCTGAAGAGGGTAATCTAATCTGCTATATTTCAAATAAAAAGGATTCCATTGATACCGCTTGTGTCTATGTGTTTAATACCCTTGATAAAACTGAAAAAAACATATTAACAAGAAACGGTAAGGCTAAAGATCTCACTATTGACAAGGCTGGCAATCAGATTGCTTTTTTGTTTTCAGCAGATACTGCGAAAATTAAAATATACAGTCTGTTCTACTGGTCTGCTAAATCAGGTGTATTGTCTGTTGCTGATACCCTGACTAAAAATATGCCCTCAGATTGGTGTGTAAATGAAAAATCGGCTCCTTTTTTCTCAAATGATGGAAATGAACTTTATTTCAAGACTTCTCCAAAACCTGAAAAGGAAATAAAGGATACCCTGCTCGATGACGAAAAAGTAAAAGTTGATGTGTGGAACTGGCAGGATAAGAAACTCCAGTCGCAACAAGTAAAAGAAGTTGAAAAGGAAAAAAGCAGGGGATATCAGGTTGTAATCCACTTGAAAAAGTTAAATATGGTGCAGCTGGCTGACAAGATTGTATCTGAAATCAGTATCGAAAAGAAACGCGAAAATCCATTGGCGTTAGGGTTCGCGGGAGATGAGTATGATATGCTGTCTTCATGGGAAACCCCTTCATACAATGATGTTTATTTGGTAAATATTGAAGATGGTTCACGCAAAATGATTCTTAAAAAGCAGGGGTACCCGGTTCACCTGTCGCCCGAAGCAAAAACAATGATATATTATAATCCTGCCGACAGTTCATGGTATCTTTATAATATCAGGGATGAGAAAACAATTTCGCTGACTAAAAATTTAAAGGTAAATTTTTACAACGAAATGTATGATATGCCCGGAATTCCTTATCCATATGAGATTGTAAGCTGGACCGAAGATGAAAAATTTGTGCTCATTTATGACCGGTACGATGTGTGGAAATTTGATGTCTCAGGCAAAACAAGTCCCGAAAATATTACTCTGGGCAAGGGAAGAGAATCCAAAACAAGATTTGAATATGTGTGGCCTGATCCTGAAAAAAGATACGCCGAACTTGACAAAGTCCTTCTTTCGGGTTTTAATGAAGAAACAAAAGAAGATGGCTTTTATCTTCTTAATTATCAGGATGCCGGACGAATTAAACTGCTCGTTAAAGGCAATTTTGATTTTACCGGACTGAAAAAAGCAAAAAAAGCCAATAAGCTTATTTGGCAAAGGGAATCATTTATTGAATATCCCGATTTATGGACAAGTAATTTCGATTTCACAGATTCAGTGAAGTTAACTAATACAAACCCTCAGCAA
This sequence comes from Bacteroidetes bacterium GWF2_38_335, assembly GCA_001769535.1. Lineage (GTDB taxonomy): Bacteria > Bacteroidota > Bacteroidia > Bacteroidales > GWF2-38-335 > GWF2-38-335. Next base: position 120,279 of record MEOH01000013.1, on the reverse strand, counting down.
CAGGATTACCTATGGGGCTCGGTTGAACTGGTGAAATGGAAAAGTTTCTCGGGTGAAATGCTTCAAGGATTGCTATATAAACCCGAAGACTTTCATCCTGCCAATAAATATCCGATGATAGTTTATTTTTATGAACGCAATTCGGATGAACTTAACAACCACAATCCACCGCACCCGAGCAGATCAATCATTACTCCGGCTTATTATACCAGCAACGGATACATGGTCTTTGTTCCGGATATTACCTACAAAACCGGTTTCCCCGGTCAAAGTGCCTACGACGATATTGTAAGCGGTACCGTTGATATGTGTAAACGAAAATATATTGATCCGGATAAAATTGGTTTGCAGGGCCAAAGCTGGGGTGGCTACCAGATTGCCTATCTCGTGACACGCACCGATATGTTTGCCTGCGCAATGGCCGGAGCAGCAGTGACCAATATGACCAGTGCATACGGCGGATTAAGATATGAGTCAGGTGTAAGCAGAATGTTTCAGTATGAATGCACCCAAAGCCGCATCGGAGCCACCTTGTGGGAAAAACCACAGTTGTACATTGAGAATTCACCGGTTTTTTATGCCGACCGGATTAACACACCTTTATTAATGATGAACAACGACAACGACGGGGCCGTACCATGGACTCAGGGAATTGAACTTTTTACAGCCATGAGGCGATTAAACAAACCGGTTTGGCTGCTTAATTACAACAACGAAGAACATAATCTGGTAAACAGGGCGCAATGCGTTGATCTTTCAATAAGAATGCAACAATTTTTCGATCATTATTTGAAAGACAAACCCGCTCCGGTCTGGATGAAATCAGGCGTGCCTGCTGTTAAAAAGGGGGTGGAAACGGGATATGGATTATAAGTTATGAGTTATAAGTTATGGGTTATAAGTTATGGGTTATAAGTTATGGGAAAAATACATCATCCATCATACATCATACATCATACATCATCAAAAATAACACGTATTATACCGTTCATCCCGGCGATCATAAACTTTAATATACGTTTCGTAAATTAATTCATCTTCCGATTTACCCGATCCGGCCTCATAAAATTTCAGGATGTATTTGCCCGGAGTGCGGTTTTCAAAGGAAATGCTCCAGGTATTTAGAGAATCAATTTCCATTTGGTTTTTATCAATTATTTTACCTGTTGTATCACAAATGGTTACATGATATTTCGAATCTGAATTGTAATTATTTAGATTCCCTAATAAAGTTCCTCCATTACTGATGGTGCGCACATTATTTTCATTTCCCGAATTGGTGATAAAGACATTTGGTTTCTCAACAATCGCGGGCTTATAACAGGTCTTTTGAGCATAGCTTCCCGTATTAATGAAAGCCGTGAGCGAGATAATTGCCGCTCCGATCTTCAGTTTTCTTGAAATGGCTGCTTTGTTGTCTTTCCTGACAGCTACCATAAAACATGCGTAAATAAAAGCAATGCCTAAGGCAATTAATATAACCGGTGTGATGAGTTTTTCCTTATCCATATTATTCTTGTGGGGTTGTGGTTTTGTAACAGAGAATTTCCCTGGTTGTATCCTGCGGGTTTACTATGGTTTTGTTCGAATCGGCTTGCTCATAACCGTTGGTTGGGGCAACGTCGTAACAGGTGCGGTGCGGAATAAAGTGTTTGCACGAACTCATGGCGTTTGCAATACCAATAACCATAATGCCCAGCATGATTTTTTTACCGGTAAAAAGTTTTCTGAATGTCATCAGATTTACTCCTGATACCAGAAAATACAACGCTTTATAAAAAATGAATTTCAGTTTCATAGTCCTGTTTTTTCATCAATGATTTCGATTTCCTGAACATGAAGATAATAGCAAAGGGTTTTTTTCTTTTTTGATCTGCAACTTTCCATGGTTGCAGAAAGTGATAATATTAATATTCCGGTTAAAATGAATTTTGCTCTGAACTTATTTTTGAAAACAGGTAAAAAACTGATTACCCGGTATGTATTCATCCTTAAAATTAAAAGGAATATTTTAAAGTTTTTCTTCATTTTCAGGTGCCGGGTTTTTTGTGGTATCACTTATTTCATAATCAGGTATAGCCGGTTTATAGCAAGTTCTTGGTGGATTGTGAGTCCTGCATGAGCTAAAAGAATTTGAAATGCTTAAAATGGCTAATCCGATAAATATTTTTTTTGCGGTAAAAATTTTCCTGAAACTGATTGCATGAATCAGAGAAACAATCTTATAGGCAAGTTTGTATATTACTAATTTAATTTTCAATAGTATCAGTATTAAAAGTGTCTGTTATTTCATAAGTGGTATCAGGAACCGGTTCATAACACATAGTTCTTCTTTCTTCATTTTTTTCATTGCAACCTGAAAATCCAATTATTGCAATGCCAAGCAATATTTTTTTTCTTGACAAACTTCTGTTACTGGTTAAGTTACTAACAACAGAAAGTAAATGAAATTGCAATATTTTTAAATGCTTTTTCATTTTGTTTTTACCTGCTTTTTTAAAACTGTTTGAATGCCTTTTTCTAATAAAGTATCGATGATAGCTGTATCAGATGAAAAAGTATTATATTCAGTTGTACGGACTGTATCGTAACAAGTTTTTTGGGGTCCGGTCTTTTTGTTTTCACACCCTGTTGAGCTGTTTATCAATGCAATAATGACAGCGCCAAGAAGCATTTTTCTTTTGGCGAATATCTTTTTACCAGATAATATATTTATAGTATCAGTTAAAAAGAAGAGAATCAAGAATATAAATAGTTTTATTTTACTCATTTTGTTTCAGACTGTCAGCTTGTTCATAATTTTCTGGCGGACCAACATAGCAATGAATAACCTTTTTTGACCGGCAGTTCTGCATTGTTGCTGTCAGTGATAATATAATCATTCCGGTTAGTAAGTACCTTATGGAAAATCTCGATTTCAGAAATGGAATGTTTTTCAGAATCTTATAAGTTATAAGTCTGAAATACATAAGTTTTATATTTAGTTTCTTTTTCAAAAGTTAAAAATCAGTTTCAGGATCAATGGGAACGTAACATTTTATAATATACGTTGAATCGGGCCGGTTGGTTATTGTACCTTCTATTTCTTCCAATGGTAAATCACGGATCGAATTGACGGCCTCTCTATTTGTAAATGTCTGAATAATATTTAGAAAAACAATTTTACTTATTTTACGACTGATGTCTCCGGCTTCTCCTTTCGCTATTTTTTTTCCATTCTTCGGGTCATTATCAGTTGAATCAGATGAGCTTTTATTGCAGGATACCAGAGCTGAATTAATTGTAATAATAACAATTCCGGCAGAAATCATTTTATTTCTGATATTTTTTGAGGGGTAAAGGTGAAAAACCAGTTTAAATATTTGATGAATAATATTGAATATCAGTGAATAAATATGAAGTTTAAATAATATCATCCGGTGTTTCATCTTTCAGGCTTTGAAACAAATTTACAAAATAGATTCTGATTAATCATCACAATAATTGTACCTTAATGATTCGGAATCATGAATAATTTGTATTTTTATTTGTTTTAATTATCAAGACTGTTAATAAATTTATGAAATACATAATTACCAAAGCCGCAATATTATCTGTTCTGATTTCACTCATTTTATTTTCTTGCACCTATCTCACCAAAGCAATAAAATATACCAACGCAGGCATTGATGACTATAAAATATTTGACAATAGGGTTATCAGGGCAGGAGAAGAACAAATATGGATGAATACCATTGATTATAATACAAAGGAAATATCTTCAGAAAAACTTGATAAGTTTAAGGAATTCGAAACCATTGCCTTTCTGATTCTTGAAAACGGCAGCATCAAATATGAAAAATACTGGATGGGATACGATGAAAATTCACTTACCAATTCATTTTCTGCCGCTAAAAGTATTGTCGCATTGCTGGTGGGAATTGCAATTGATGAAGGAAAAATTAAAAGCGTTGATCAAAAAGTGGGTGAGTTTATTCCTGAGTTTTCTAAAGGTAAAAATGCAGATTTAACCATTAAAGATGTGCTGACCATGAGCTCAGGTCTCAATTGGAATGAAAGCTACGGCAGTCCGTTTTCAGTAACCACCAAAGCTTATTACGGAACCAATCTTGACAGGTTGATTCTAAAACTAAAAACAATAGAGGAACCCGGAAAAGTTTTTAAATATCTCAGCGGAAACACGCAACTTCTGGCTATGATTTTGCAAAAAGCAACAGGAAAAAATATTTCTGATTACGCGTCAGAAAAATTGTGGAAGCCACTTGGAGCAAAGAACGATGCCCTTTGGTGTCTTGATGAGGAAGAAGGCATGGAAAAAGCTTATTGCTGCTTTAACTCCAATGCCCGTGATTTTGCACGAATCGGACAACTTTGTCTGAATAAAGGCAAATGGGGAACAAAACAGATTATTTCCGAAAAATATCTTGAGGATGCATTATCTTCTGCCTCATACCTCGTTGATGAAGATGGAAAAAAGGTGGATTATTACGGCTACCAGTGGTGGATCATTAATTATAAGGGCATGGATATTCCTTATGCACGCGGAATTTTAGGACAGTATATTTTTGTGATTCCCCAGAAAAATGCTGTGGTGGTGCGACTCGGACATAAACGTTCTGAGGAACGAACAGGCGCGCATACCAATGATGCTTTTTTATACCTTGATGCAGCGTTTGAGATATTGGAAAAGAAATAGATTTTACGGAAATCTTGTAATCAGGATATTGATAACTGAGCCAACTACAAAGACAATTATCAGAAATCCAGCGATTTTATTGATCCACCAAAGACTTTTAAGTGTGATGTGCTTCCTGAAAAGATTAACAGTTGAAGCGAGTATAAACCACCATGCAGAGGTTCCTGCTGCTATCCCCAATATTACCATGGATGCTTTGCTGTATTCGGTGGGCTCAATGACCAGACCAACGTAGGAAAAGGCAATCAGGAATAAAAGAATGGCAATGGGATTTGTAATGGTTATTAAAAAAACAGACATAAAGTCCCAAACAAGCGAATTCCCCTTTTTTTTATGCTGCCTTTGTCTGAGCTGGACTGCCGGGTTAGTTACAAATATTTTTATTCCCACGGCCAAAAATAATACACCGCCGATGATTTGAAACCATGTTTCATGTTTTTCAACGTAATCAATGATGTATTTGGCACCGAAAACCGCAAATAATGAAAAAATGGTGTCAGCTCCTGCAGCACCCAATCCACTGATAAAACCTGAAAAACGTCCTTTGTTCAGAGTCCTTTGTATACACATAATACCCACTGGTCCAAGTGGTATCGAAATCATAAATCCGATTATTATCCCATATACAATAATAGGCAGCGTCATCAGTTCTTCAAATAATCATATATTAAAGTTTGTAAAAATAACAGATAAATGAGTAATAACAAAATTTAATTGATTAGGCAAAATAAGCAATCTGAAAAGGTGGCTGAAATTACCCCGGGATTTAAGAACGCATTTTTCTGTAAATCTCATACCTCGCTAGTCCCCATTTCTGAAACCGGTGTTTCAATGAAGTACCCAAAACCCCAAATCCGTATTTCATGCTTCTTCTGAAGTTTATTGAGGATGCTTCGTCGAAATATTTGGTCGGACAGGTGATTTCGGCAATTTCGTATCCGGCAAAAAGTATCTGGGAAAGCATTTGGTTATCGAATACAAAATCATCTGAATTAGCTTCGTAATTTATGTTTTCAAGCACCTCGCGTGTAAAAGCTCTGTATCCGGTATGATATTCAGAAAGTTTTGCGCCGATAATTATATTTTGTGACAGGGTAAGCATTCTGTTAAAAAAATACTTGTAAAGTGGCATACCACCCCTTAGGGCCCCTTTCCCAAGAATTCTTGACCCCAAAACAACCTGATAAAGATCATTGGCTATTAAATAAACCATTGAATGAATAAGTTTGGGAGTGTACTGATAATCGGGGTGTAGCATCACGACTATATCGGCATTAAGCTCAATGGCTTTTCGGTAACAGGATTTCTGATTTCCTCCGTACCCTTTGTTGACTTCATGTCTGACAATATGCCTGATGCCAATCTCAACGCCTTTTTCAACGGTTTTGTCATGACTGCGGTCATCAACAAGTATCACATCATCAACCACGTCAAATGGAATTTCTTTATAGGTCAGTTCAAGCGTTTTTTCCGCATTGTAAGCAGGTAATACAACAACAACTTTTTTTCCGTTGATCATATTAATTTTGTTTTGCCAGTGATGGATCAAGTTTAAGGATAATCTGCACAGTTTTTGCTTCCAATTCCTGCATTTTCAAATTCTTATAAATATTCATCATGCTCATCAGCGCAGGAACATCTTCTTTTTTCAGATTGATTGAAAAAACCCTTTCCAACGACTTCAGTCCTTCATCATTTCTGCCCAGATTGAAATAGTTCATGGCCAGGTTTACAGTCATTTGTGCATCATCCGGAGTTATTTTAAGTGCTGAACTGAGAACATCTATGGATTTTTCAAAATTATTGGTCATGCCATACGCGGTACCAAGATCTTTTAACAAATCCATGTCTGAAGGATTCAGATTTCGGGCAGCTTCAAAATATTTAATGGAATTGGGAAGATCATTTTTGTATCGCCCGTAAATACGACCCAAGCGATAATTTACTTCCCAAGAAACTTTACCGAATTCAATGTAATATTCGCCTTTTTCCTTTGATTTTACTTTTCCCTTTGTATTCCATAGTTTTGTGAGCAGCTTAATATTTTGATCGGCCAGTTCGGGCTTGTCAAATTCAAGGGTGATGATGGTACCGAAAATGTTGGTCCGCACCCTGTCATGATATGGATTGAGTTTGATGATTTCGGTGTAATAATACATCACACTGTCCATGTTTCTGTTTAATTCCCAATAGGCATTTCCAAGTAAAATCAAAGCATCGGCGTATTCGGGGTGAATTTCAACAGCTTTTTTCAGATATACGATTGCCTGGTTCAGATATTCTTCACGTTTATCTTTGTTTTCGGCAAACCCTGCATATTCAATGAGTTTTCCTCCTGCTGAGGTATTACTTTTTGCTCCGTTTACCGATATCTTAACATCATTGGTAAACAAAGTGAAATCATTTTTCCAAACAGTATTTCTATCAATGGTTTTAAATGAATACAAACCTAAAATAACAATGACAATTGCTGATAATGAATATAAGTGGGTTTGGCGGTTTTTTATAAGCAGTGGCAGCTTTTCCTGAAGAAGGTAAGCGAGGATTAAAACAAATCCCAGCGAAGCGCCATAAACAAACCTTTCATTCATGAAAACACCAATTGGGAAGAATAAGTTTGAGGTTGGGATGATGGCAATGAAATAAATAATTAATCCATATTGTATCACCGGATTTTTTGGCTTCCACTCTTTTTGCGAATTGAAAAGACTAAGCAGCATTTTAAAAATTATATAAAGCACATATCCGAAAAGTGCCAGATTAACAAAAAGTGAAATCAGAACAAAAGGATCGCTCAGACCAATACTCAAATCAATAAGATGGTACGGATAATAGTCGAACGTCAACGGATGCGGAAATATCAGCAATTTGATATAATAACCCAAGGTGAAAAATATGGCTGAATATTTTTGCACAGAATCCATTCCTTTAAAGGAATCATTCATGAGCTCAGGGGCAATTTCCGCCGAGTTTATCTGACCAACAACGCTTTGCCTGATAAGCAGAAAAATAATTGTTGCTGCAACAAGTGGAATAGAGGTATAAATGATTTTTTTTACTTTTTCACCTGTAAAAAGGAAAAGTGAAACAGGAATTATTGCTATAAATGTGGCAGCAACCTCCTTTGAAAACAAGGCAAACAGGAAACAAACAAAAACAAGGGCGTAAAAATAAATTTTCTTTGTTTCGAGATATTTTAAGGACATGTACAGGGTGAGAATTGCACCGAGGAATGCCAGAATTTCATCCCTTCCTTTGATATTGGCCACTACTTCGGTATGAATAGGGTGCGCAATAAATAAAACCGTTGCAATAAACGGAATGCCAAAATACCATTTGGTGTTGTTGTATTTATCGAGCAGTCGCGTAAGGACAATAAAAATCAGAATTCCGGTTAAGGCAAAAAGCAAGACATTGATCAGGTGACTGACAAACCAAACGGTTGGCAATCGTTTTTCCATCTTAACGAGATTGTCCTGAATGGTAATTTTTTCCTGATCGGTAAGCTTGGGTGCATTTTCCAGTAACTGCTTGCGCGAAGCCAATCTTTTTTCCTCATCATCATAAGATATAACCGTTTTAAAAAGGTCTTTCTGTAACTTTCTGAAAGGAGTAATAAAACGAACTACTTTGTTGTTCTCGTCACGCCTGACAACAATTCTTGTCTGGAGTTTTTTCTCGATTACATTTTTGTCAAGACCGTCAAACGGAGTACCCATAAACAATTCATATTCAATAGCAAAAGTAAGAAGTGATATGGGACGATACCTGCCACCTACAACGAGGTTTTTGTCTTTTTGTTCAAAAAAACCATTAAAAAGCTCTTCGGTAAAAATTTCACGAATACCGCCGGTGCCGCTTTGTACAAATTCATTTTCCGAAACAACAATGGCATCATCGAGAACATATTCATGGGAAAGTGTATTGCCGAATAAAATAAAACTCAGAATCAGAATGACCAGATAGGCTGTCCAGTTTGGCTTGAATTTGCTTTCGGTAAATTGACTATTAACAGCAGGCTGACCTGTTTTCTTCACATTTTTCTGATCTTTCAGCTGTTTTTTTTGTTCTTTTTTCATTCTTTTTGAATTAACAATAAATCAAAAATAGCAATTTTTTTAATTATTCTTCAGTTTGAATGTAAACCTCAAGTATTTTTGCTTTTAAATCCGGTACGATTGACAGTTCTTTAAGTGCAGCCGGAATTAATACCGTATCGCCTTTTTTCACAAACTCTTTTCCCCCTTCATGTTCAATGGAGAAACTACCCTCAATGCAGATGTAAATCACAAAAGAATCAATTAAAATGTAGTCCTTTTCAATTTTTTTATCAAATTCTATTATATTGGTGTTGAAATAATTACAATGAACTATTTTGGATGGTGTGTTTTTTACGATCTGATAATCGGTTCGGTAACTTTTCTCAGTATTAAAATCAATGGCGTCAAGCGCCAGATCGGTATGCAAATCCCTTAAATTTCCATTGCTGTCCTTGCGGTTGTAATCGTATATTCTGTATGTAATGTCGGAAGTCTGCTGAATTTCAGCAAGCAGAATTCCTTTTCCAGTTGCATGAACCCTGCCGCTTCGAATAAAAAAAACATCTCCTGCTTTTGCTTGTTCCTCATTCAGGATTTTTTCCAGATTGTTTCTGCTAAGGTAGTCGAGGTAGGATATCTTGTCAATCTGCCCTTTGAATCCGCTGATGACTCTGGCTCCTTCATCGGCCTGAATAATATACCACATCTCGGTTTTACCATAGGCATTGTGCCTTTCTTTTGCCAGTTCATCATTTGGGTGAACCTGAATGGAAAGGTCTTCCCTGGCATCAATAAATTTTATCAGCAGGGGAAATTCATCACCAAATCTCTCATATACCGATTCGCCAACTAAATCAGACATATATATTTCAATGAGCTCATCAAGTCCGTTACCCGCAAGATCACCGTTTTCAACGATCGATATTTCTCCGGCTACACCTGATATTTCCCACGTTTCACCGCAATTGGGCAGTGGACTGAAATCTTTGCCTAAGATGGTTTTTATTTTATCACCACCCCAGATCTTGTCTTTGTAGATGGTTTTGAATTTTAATGGATAGAGCATGTTGATTAGCAGATTAGTTGATTAGTTGATTAGTTGATTAGCAGATTAGTTGATTAAAATTTATAATCCAAAACAGCAATTTCGTTTCTATGTTTTCTTATTAGCACAACCGCTTCCTGATGATCGGGGTGAACTGTGTATTTGTCAAGTGCTTTAATATCTTCAAATTCAGCGATTAATACAATATCATATGACCGGTCGGTTTGTAAAACATCCAGACCTACTTCATATTTCTTAATCACGGGGATTTTTGCAGGCAGCATGACTAGCTTTTCCTTGATTTCTGCTGCGTATTTTGCTTTTTCTTCTGCACTGTATTCCTGTTTCAGTTTGAACATCACTATGTGTCTGATCATATTTTTATGCTTTTTGTAAAAAAATCAAGCTTTGATTAGTGCTTAAAATTATAATTTTTCTCACTTTTATAGGATAAAAATTTCAGAAAAATGAAATCAGAAGGAAAAACAATTATTGATTTGCGAAGCGACACGGTGACTTTACCTACTAAAGCGATGATGGACTGCATTTTAAATGCTAAGGTCGGGGACGATGTGTTTGAGGAAGATCCTACCGTTATTGAACTTCAGGAATTTGCTGCTGATATGTTCGGAATGGAAGCTGCAATATTCTGTCCCTCGGGTACCATGACCAATCAGATTGCCATAAAATTGCATACCCGTCCGGGCGACGAAGTAATCTGCGACCAACTGTATCATGTTTATCGTTACGAGGGCGGTGGAATCGGGTTTAATTCCAGTTGCTCGGTGAAGTTGATAAACGGAGAAAGGGGCTTGTTTAAAGCCGAAGATGTCATGGCATCGCTGAATAATCCTGAAGACGTTCACAACCCTTTATCGCGACTGGTGGTCATAGAAAATACCTGCAACAAGGGCGGCGGCTCTGTTTGGAATTTCAATGATTTGGTTCCGATTAAAGATGTTTGCAATAAAAATAATTTAAAATTTCACCTTGATGGTGCCCGTCTTTTCAATGCTCTTGCCGTTACCGGTGAAAGTCCCGAAAAATACGGCAAACTGTTCGATACCATTTCCATCTGTCTTTCCAAAGGACTGGGAACTCCTGTTGGTTCCTTGCTTTTAGGAAACAAAGCAGACATCAAGCAGGCAAGGCGCATCCGCAAAGTAATGGGCGGAGGAATGCGTCAGGCGGGGTTTCTGGCTGCTGCCGGATTATTTGCACTGAAAAACAATGTTGCGCGGTTAAAAGATGACCACTTACGCGCCAAAAAACTGGGTGCAGCAGTTGCCGAAAGACCCTGGTGCGAGTATGTGCTACCCGTTGAAACCAATATTGTGGTTTTTAAACTAAAAGATATTTCAACACAAACTGAAATGATGAACCGATTTGAAGCTGCCGGACTCAGAATGGTGCCATTCGGACCGGGCCTCATCAGAATGGTTACGCATTTGGGAATTGATGATTCGATGGTGGAACGGGCTGGGGAGATTATTTGTGGGATATAGATATTGATGTGAGTTATTGTCAACGCAAAATACATCAAATAAGGAAAAGTATTACTCATAACAATAGAGTAAATTTTCAAAATTAAAACTTGAAAATTATACCAATTTTTGGTAACTTTGTAGAAAAACAAAATAATGAACAAAAACACTTCAATATCACTGGGTAGTTATTTTGATAACTTTATCCAGAGCAGTTTAGCTTCAGGGAGATATAAAAATGTAAGCGAAATAATCAGGGCAGGACTGCGGCTCTTGGAAGAGGAAGAAAACAGAGCAAAAGTACTGAAGGAAGCAATATATGAGGGGATGGAAAGTGGGGTGGATTATGCTTTTGATCCTGAAGTCCATTTGTCTAAGTTAAAAAAGCAAAAGGGAAATGGCTAAACTTGTGTTTTCTTGTAATTGCGAAAAAATTCCATTAAACAAACAATGATAAATGATTTATTTTTGATTTGAGCTGCCTATAAAATTCATAAAGTTGTGTAAAACATATTATTATCTTTTTTTATTTAAATGGTATTTTCACTGTTTTTGGTAATTATGCTTGTTTTTTTGATATAAAAACAGTATTATTGTTAGAGGTTATCAAAAAAATATACAGATCTTATTAATCATATTTTCATTGTAATATGGAGATAGGATTAATATTAAGGTTATAAATGAGTAGCAAACATATTTAAACTGAACCGAACCGAACTATGAAAACAATTTGTAAACTATTCTGCGGATTATTACTATTTTTATCGACTAGTTCATATTCTCAGCAAATGAATTGTCAGTGGTTGAATTATTGTCAAACAGGACCTTCTTATATAAGCGATGTGTGTGTTGATTTAAATTCTAATAGTATAGCATTGGGATATTTTAAAGATATTAGTATCCAGGGTGTTTCATTAATGTCGAATCCATTGGACCAGTTTAATATTTTTATAAGTAAAATGGATTCATCAGGTAATCTTATATGGTTGAAACATGTAGGTGAAGGTAATGAAAACATTGGAAAATCTATTCTGGCCGATAGTGAAGGAAATATCATTTTTACAGGTTGTTTTACAAATAATATAACAATTTGTGACACCACATTATTAGCTACAAGTTCTCAAGGGGAACTTATAGTAAAACTGGACATGGATGGAAACTGTTTGTGGAAAAAATATATAGCCCATAATGGAACTGTTAAGCACATACAAATAACCCTTGACGAAAATGATAATATTTATTTAGTGACTGCAGGAAATATTATTATTGATGGCAATCAATATATTGGGGAAACAGTTATTGTCAAATTCAACAAATATGGGCAGATTATATGGGCGAAATCTATAGAAATCGAATTATATAGCGTGATATCAATTCCAAATAACACCGTAATTATGAATTCTGACAAATTGATTATTGGTGGCTATTATAATGATACAATAAGTTTTGCCGGAATTTCTTATATTCCTGGGCTAGAAATGTCTGTTAATCCATATACAGGTGATACAACGTATTTTTCTTCAAGAGAAGCTTTGATAGGTGTGGTGGATACCTCAGGAATTGAAATAAAGGCCGTTAATATAACTGCTGTTGGTGAATTTTCCATAGAGGCTTTGACAACTAATGGTTCCGATGCTATTTTTCTTTCCGGAATATATTATTCTGATTCAATAGAAATTGCAGATTATCAGTTATCGGGTGGCACGGGATTTCTTGCAGAATTTTCAGATAACTTTGATTTGGTTGAAGTCAGGAATATTAATCCTATTACGGTTTACGGAGCAACAACATCCAATAATTTCACTTATTATTCTGGTCAGGATTGGGACTATTTGTACATAAATATATATGATTTTGACTGTAATTTTATCGATTCAATTATAATTGGAGATAATAACCTGCAGCCTGAATATCCAACCTCATTGGCAAAATTTCCTGATAATGACATTTTACTGGGAGGAACCTATATGGATGAAATTGTAATTGATACATTGTTTGCCCCCGGAGACCCATATTCGAACTTTAAAATGTTTGTTACAAGATTTAATGATTTTTTTTCAAATTTATCTGAAACCTCAATAATCAATAATCCAAAATTGTATCCTAATCCAATAATAAATAACTTAAATGTCGACATAGAAAATTTGAAATACATGGAGTTATATGACATCAGGGGGGGCTTAATTAGAGGAAGTATCACAGATAAAGTGATAAATTTTTATAATTATGACAGAGGAATATATTTTCTAAAGATATACACTTATAATAATGTTATTTTTCGAAAAGTAATTAAACAATAAAAATAAATTTGCTAACTGCATGCGTTAATAACAGTCAGACATGAAAAAATCAACAATTCTTTCGGTTTTATTTGCAATTTCATTGCAGATTACGGCCCAGAATTTTGCACCAATTGGTTCAATCTGGCATTACACACAAGGAACTTTAAATCCCGATGTGACTTCATTTAAAACTCTCGAGTCAGTTTCAGACACTATCATTAATGGAAAGAATTGCAGGAAATTAATTGAGGTTGAAAGGTATCTTGACACGATTGGCACTTCCTTTCAATACATGTATTCAGAAAATGACAGTGTATTCTTCTTTGCTGATGATAATTTTCATTTGCTCTATGACTTTAGTGCCATAAAAGGAGATACAATAATTCTTGAGTATTTTTCAACATGGAATGGAACACCCTTAAAGATGATTATTGATTCAACAAGTTTAATAATGGTAAATGATCAGGAGAGAAAGATTCAATTTATCACATGTGGAGATGGCGTGGTAATTGAGTTTGGAAATCACGTAATTGAAGGGATAGGGAACACATCATTTATGTTTCCGACTATGGATGGTTCATTGAATGGACCATTAAGATGTTATCAGGACACTTCTACAGGATTGTTTTTAAATCCTTTTCACCCGGCTTACGAATGGAACCATGAAGATTGTGAAGAAATAATCACAGGAATTACAGAACCCATATGGAGTGATGATATTTCAATTTTCCCAAATCCTGCAAATAGCACTATTTCAATAAGAAATATTTACAAGCCAGCAACTTACAAAATATATAATCTCAATGGAGAAATACTACTTTCAGGAAATGTTATCGGATTGAGTGAAATCAACATTTCCGGACTTTCAAAGGGATTTTATTTTATTGAACTTAAAAATGAAAATGTAATTACAAAAAGAAAATTGATTAAAAACTAACCCATGCTAAAAGGAAAACAGACTATGAAAACACTGGCTTTCATATTTTTGTTAATTACAGTAATAATGCTTTTTGATAGTTGCAGAAAATGCAAATGTAGTGACTTTCAACCAGGTTTTACTGATGATGAAAAAGAGTGGATACCAATTCCCGAAGAAAATGACACCATTTTCTTTGAGTGTGGTGATAGTGTCAAGACATTTATTGTTACCTATAAAAATACATACTTTGAAAAACCTTCCTCAGAGGCACCATGGGCATGTATTTGCCCGGAAGATGGGATGGATTTTTATTATTTCGAAATGTTGAATTACAAATCCACAAATTATATAGAAGAATTGAAAATTAATTTAGAAAAAGATATTGATGGTTTCTCAATGCACTTTTTTTGGAAAGGATTTTATAATGATTTAAAATATTCTGAAGATTTCACTTCCTTTGACTATTCGATTGATTCTGTTTTCATCGGCGATCAGTGGTTCCATGATGTATATTACAAAATATTGACAGATTCTATCGAGTTGTATTTTCACAAATCTATTGGTTTGATTAAGTATAAATCTAATGGATTTTCATGGGAGATTTTAAACTAAAAAACTACCGCCAAGTGGTGAAGGGATCATTGACGGCCAAGAGGATAATTGAACATTTTACTTCGCATCAATCCCGAATGCTTCCGGGATGGTGTATTGACTTTTTGTGCTTAATAATTCGCCACTGTGCAATAAAATAACAATGAAATAGAAATGAAGCAAAGTTTAATAATAATATTGATATTTTTCCTGACAAATTCCTCTATTCTATTTGGTCAAGAAGCAAAATCAAGTCAAAATCTAAAAATTTCAATTTTCAGTCTTTTGGATAATGCAAAGTTTCAATATGAAAGGAAACTAAATCAAAGTTCTACTTGCGGAATAACAGCATCTTTTTTTTATATTACCCCTATGTATGGTGTCAAACTTGAACCTGCATTTAGATACTATTTTAAAAAAGATGCTCCAACCGGTTGGTACATTGAACCTAAGTTATCCATTGGCTATTTTCAAACTGATGAATTATTCGATAAGTACTCCAACAAATACAATTCTAGTAATGAAATAATTGACTGGCAAGATCTTGACGGTGGTTCGATTATTGTTTCCTTTTTACCAGTTGGTGAATCACTAAAAATTGGTCATCAACATTTTTTTGGCAAAAAGGATCAATTCATCTTAGATTATAACTTAGGATTTCAATATTTTCCATATAAGGAAAACGTTACAAAGGATGAGATTATTGAATATTATGACGAGAATGGTGATAGAAATGAAATTGTTACAATCTATGAAGGTAACTTTGCACATGGCATAGTATGGTATACCATTGGTGCTGGTTCAGTCATTTATTCAAATTTATCAATAGGATATAATTTTTAGGAATATTAATCTAAAAGGAATATGGAACAGAATAAGAAAAAGAACCTGCAAACAATCCAAATTTTTAATTATGGCGAATTTGCCATATTTAATTTGAAAATACTGATAATTGTCAATGACTATAACAAATAATTTTAGGAAAAAGTTTCTCGGTTTTTTATTGATTTCAATGGTTTTATTTCAGTGCAATTCATTCATGCAAACTCACGATGAAGATTGTGATTTGGTGGTTGATGGAAAAAGCGAATATGTTATTTGCTGCGATACGGCTGATTCTGTTTGCATGAGTGCCGCAAAAGAATTACAGTTTTACATTAAGGAGGTATCGGGAGCTGAGTTGAAAATTTCTAAAACGCCCGGACCAATGACTATATTTTTGGGTGAGTTTGCAGGTGATACTGTTCACGATGAGCTTGGCGATGATGGATTCATTATCCAGACTCATTTCAGTAATATATACATCTCAGGAAATAACTGCCTTAGTACTGCTTATGGAGTTTATTCATTTATTGAGGAGTATCTGGGTGTTAAAAAATTAAGTCCCGATGAAACCATTATTCCAAAAAATAAAAACATTCGTTTTAAACATTTTGTGCAAAAGGAAATACCTGCCTTCGACTTCCGCCAAATTCACATCGTCAACGGCTATAACCCCGAATTTGCCTTATGGCACAAGTTACACGATCAGTCGGTGCGCGACAGCCAGTGGGGCTTGTATGTGCACACATTTAAAACTTTTATCTCTCCTGAGAAATACTTTAAATCACACCCCGAATATTTCACCTTTCAAAGTGGCGAACGCATTGCCGATGCCCAGCTATGTCTTTCAAACGAGGATGTTTTTACCATCATCAGGGATGACCTGAAAAAGAGAATTGCCGAAAATCCGAAAGCCATTTACTGGTCCGTTTCACAAAACGACACCTATCAACCCTGTCAGTGCGAAAAATGTCTGGCTCTTGATAAAAAATATGGTGGTCCGAGTGGCACTCTCATTTGGTTTGTAAACCGCATTGCCAAAGAATTTCCCGATAAGCAGATTTCAACACTGGCTTACCAGTACACCCGCCACGCTCCCAAAAATATCAAACCTGAGCCAAACGTAAACATCATGCTTTGCACCATCGAATGCGACCGCAACAGACCAATTTCCGAGGATCAAAGCGAGGGATCGTTTGCAAAGGATATTGTGGATTGGGGAAAACTGACCGACAATATTTATCTGTGGGATTATGTGGTGCAGTTCAGAAACTACGCCGACCCATTCCCAAATCTCCACGTTCTTCAACCAAATATTCAGTTTTTCAGGGACAATAATGTAAAACTGATGTTCCAGCAAGGCAGCGGAAATGCCGTTAGCGACCTGCACGACCTCAAGGCATATATGATTGCAAAACTCCTCTGGAACCCCGACGTGGACATCGAAAAGGTGAAAAATGAATTCATACATCTTTATTATGGCGAGGCAGCTCCTTACATCAAAGAATACATTGACCTGATGCACGATGAACTGGTAAAAAGCGGCGGTACTTTGAACATCTATGGCTACCCCTGGGATGGAGTTAAGACCTACCTCACACCCAAACTGCTTGATAAGTACACCAAAATTCTTGATAATGCAGAATTAAGTTTGAAAAACAGTCCGAATTACCGTCAGAGAGTGAAAAACGTCAGGTTGTCCCTCGAGTTTGCCATTCTTGAAATATCCAAAAGAAATATCACTCCGAAATATTCGGTTTTTATAAAGGAAAACGGACAGTGGATTGTCAATCCAGAAATGAAAACCCGTTTGGATAATATTGTCAAAATGGCCAAAGATGCCGGACTAACAATGTTTGAGGAAATGGGGCATCCCACTCCGGATGAATACAAAATCCTAACCGAAAAGTTCTTTGAAACCGGCATGGCAAACCATCTGGCGGTTGATAAAAAAGTGCAGTTCATCAATAAGTTCAGCGGCAAATATGATGTGGGCGGAGAAAAGGCTTTAACAGACGGACTAAAGGGCGATATTGACTTCCATTGCAACTGGCTGGGCTTTGAAGCAACCAACATGGAGATAGTCATTGATCTTGAAAAGGTTACCGAAGTAAAAGAAGTATCAGCCGATTTCATCCAGGATCTGGTTTACTGGATATGGATTCCCGACAATATGGAAGTGTTTTTATCCGAAGACGGCAAAGAATTCAAAAAAGCCGGCGAGGTGAAAAAGAAAACCCCATACAAAACCGATAAACCCGTAATCGAAACATTTACATGCAAATTCCCGGCAAAAAAAGCCCGTTACATAAAAGTAAAAACGCAAAACATCATTGCCTGTCCCGACTGGCACAAAGGAGCAGGAGGGAAGTCATGGATTTTTTCGGATGAGGTGGTGGTGAGGTAAGGGCGCAACTTATAGAGAATTCTGGTAAGTATTAAAAATAGAATTCAAATTTTGGTATTAAATTTGCTTATGTTTTAATGTATGCAAAAAAATGTATTCATATTGCTTTTAATCTTTGCCGGACTAATTTCTATAAATCTGTCCGCCCAGCCCAATCCCCGCACCGTAATGCCCCAAAAGCACTACGTGGGCATTGAAGGCGATGATATAGACAACATCATGGTAGCCCAAAACAACTCATACTGGTGCTGGGCCGCTACAATAGAAATGGTGCTTAATTACTACAAGGTTTATGTTCCGCAGGACTCGATAGTTAAAAAAGTGTACGGACTGGATGAAAATTCAGAATTACCCGATTATGGTGCAACAATTGAAACCATTCAGGACCGGCTTAACTGCTCTGATGTGGATACAAATGGAACAACCTATACGATCTCTTCCGAAATGGGTAAAGGTGCACCAAATCCTTCTGTTTTGATTCGTGAACTGGGCGAGAAAAAACCCGTCATTATCGGTTATGATACGGGAGAGGGCGGACATACGGTTTTAATTACTGCTGCCAGTTACATCAATACGCCATCCGGACCAAAAATCACCTCTATAGTCGTACGCGATCCCATGCCCGATGCGGCGTTTGATATGAATAACGGAAGAATCGAATATCCCGGAAAATTCCTCGCCCAACGAATTCATGCTTACTGGCTGATTGATGTGGAGGTTAATTAGTAGCGAATAGCTAGTAGCGAGTATCAAGTAGCGAGAAAACAATCAGGAGAACAAACGGCCTGCAAGGCCAGGTTAATTCAGCCCCGGCAGGAGGCCGGGGGTTTAACGATTCGTGATAAGAACCGCCGGTAATGAACTCATTGGAGCGAAAAACATTAATCCGGCGAAAATGGATGATGGGTTTAGGTGAGTAGTGAGTAGCAAGTATCAAGCAGCGAGCAAAAAGACAGAGTTGTAGAGATGTGATATTTTGCGTCTCTTTCTAATTTTAAAAAATGTTACCTTTCTTTCTCTATCAATAAAAAAAAAATCGCGCATTAGCGGCAAAATTTCCTTCCTTTTCCTTAAATTGCATAAAAAAAAGCAATGACAGATAATTTAAAATACGACCAATGCTGCCCCGAGTTTCAACCTGAACTCTGGCAGGATAAAATCACCGAATGGAACAATAAAAAGTTTATCAGGGACACTGTCTGCACCTTCATGTACATGCCCATGAATTTTGGCAAAGTAATGCGCCGTTTGGATGCAAGAGTAAGAAATGAGAAAGCTGAAGTACCCGATTGGCTTTGTCTGTCCGAGCATACTTCAAAATGGAAAATGAATCTTTACCTTGCTGTTGATAAAAATATTCCCGATACCGAAAATATCTCCCTTACCGGAAAGTTTTTCAGTAGGGTATATGAAGGTCCGTTCAAAGATACCGGCAAATGGATAAAAGATTATGAAGCTGCTTCTAAAGAAAAAGGACACACAATTAAAAAATGGTACATGTGGTATACTACCTGTCCCAAATGTGCCAAGAAATATGGAAAGAACTATGTGGTGGTGATTGGCAAAATTGAATAAGCTAGGGTTTTTTCTTTTCAATTTTTTTATGCACCTCGATATATTCAGGCAGCGCTGCCGAGCCATACCAATCATATATATCACATTCGAAAACCTTTTGCTTAATGGCCGGATCGGTATCAAGCAGTTGGAGTACTTCTTCGCGGCTTTTGGCGTCTATTATGAACAGTCCCCTGAATCCGTCTTCATTTTTCCCAAATGGACCGGCAACAACTAATTTGCCTGATTTTTCAAGTCTGAAAATATTCTCCATGTGTCCCCTGAAAATTGTATTTATTTCAGCAGTGTCTGTGAGCTTTGTGGGTCCGGTTTTCAGAATCACAAAATAGTAGTTTTTCATTCCGTATTCATCTGCACCCAGTGAATCTGCCAGCTTTTGGTCAAAAACAGGGTTGTTTTGCTGTGCGGTTAAAATTAAGGCAGAAAACAGGCTAAATATTAAAAAGTAAATTTTCATTTTTCATCAATTTTTTCATATTCATCTTCAAGTATTTTCACAAAACCTTCGTCAAGTTCAATTTCACAAATCCAACTGAAAACATCATTTTCACTTGTTTTGAAAGTTTTCAGCTTTCCACAGATATAGCCATGTTTTCCCAATTGCTTGTCAAGGTTTAGTGCGTTTTTCATATTAACATTAATAAAGCAATGAATGTTCACTCCTGCATTATTAGAACAGGTAGCTTCAAGCTTCTTACCGTTTATTTTTTCAACCTGCAGCTGGTTGAATGGCATGCTGATACCTTTTGTTATTTCAAGATTCTGTGTAATTAAATATTGGCCTTTGTATGATGTCAGAATTTTATTCAGATCATCGTGAGTCATTTTCTTTTCAGTGACTAAACCTGCAACAGAGTATATATGCATGTATCTGAGAGCTGCTTTTTGTGTTTCTGATATATTTTTGTCACTCAGGCATTTTTCTGTTTTCTTTAAAGCCAGAGAAAAATCTTCCATAGCAAGTGCATTGATCACATCACTTATTTCATTTTCAAAAAGATCCTGTACCTGAAATTTTCCTTCCAGATCTTCAGAAATTGAATTCTGAGTTGTTTTAGCCTTGTTTACTTCAGAAGTATCAGTTTTTTTATTGCTTTCAGAATTATCTTCTGGATTTGAACAGGAAAATACAAAAAAGCAAAGACCTGTAATGAGAATTAAATAGTTAATTATTTTCATTATTATCTGGTTATTTATTATCATCCACAAAAAAGAGATTTTTTCCTGTTTTGCTATCAATGACCTGCAGGATATTCCCCATGGCCTCTTGTCCGGCAACTATGATCCTTGAATTTGTCTTATATATAAAAACTTCATTTCTGTATTTGCTGTGGCTAATCATCATTTGTTTAATATCACCGATCCAAAGGTTTTTTCCGTTGTTTATATCATAACACAAAAGACTTGATCCGGTTGCTATAGGGGAATAAAATGAAACGAAAAGGGAATTACCTGAAGAAAAGGCTCTGCAATACTTTCTGAAAGTAGTGGCATATTTGGTTTTCCAGACCTGTTTTTTGAAGGAGTCATAGTAAAGCAGGGTACTGTCGGATATTTGTAAGAATCCGGTTGTGTCTGAATTGCAAATCACCGGAAAAAATGGATTTTCAACCCTGCGCGTATCATCCCAGATGCTATGCTCTTTGCTAACATCCCAGATGATATTTTCAGCATTGTTTTTGATGGTATCAACCAGCTTCAGTTGATTTACATCCAGCATCCAGGATTGGAAAATAACAAAAATCGGTTTTTCTATATGAATTGTGTCGTTTTCATAGGGTTTAACCTGAGCTTTTTTATCATCAGGATTCTCATTATTGCAAGCAAATAGAGAAAAAACGCCTAAAAAAAGAAGTAATAATTGGTTCATGTTTTTTTATTTCAAAGCTACTGAATATTTGATAATCATGTAAATAATCATCTTAAAAAGATTTGAAATTTTAATTTTTATTAATATACTTGTATAACAAACAAAACGAAAAACCATGAAAACTATTAAAAACCTGCTGTTTTTATCTTTATTCTTTTGCTCGTATCTTTCCTATTCACAAGAAATTTCCAAATTTTCCAAGGGATGTATCAATGATGACTGTCTTCTCTGTTATTTGTCGAAATCCATTGACAGCGACCAAGCCAAAAACCTTTTTTCTTATTATAAATTGAAGGGCGAATTCCCTGTTTGGAGCAATGAAAAAAGAGGAATAAAAATTGAAACCGACATAAACAATGACATTACTGAGATAATAATTTTTGATATTGAGGCATTTAATGAAATACTTCCAATGGGACTGACCAGTTCTTCAACTGTTGATGGTGTCATTGGTCAGTATGGTCTCCTTGAAACAGACGATTATGGCGGATTATGGTTTGATTTCAACCGGGCAATCAATGTCAGGGTTGAATTTGGTGAAGATAGAACACTAAGCAATGTGAGATATTCTCTTGAATATGGATTTTCTATGTCTGATGAGTGTTTTGAGAACGGGTTGGAGGAGTTTTCTTCAGTTAACGGTAGTGATGAATATGTTTCCGAAAATGAAACAGGGGAGGAGGATACCGATTCTGAACCTCCATCTGATGACAGTGAACAGAACACCTCTCCAGTTGATGTAGATTATAATGATCAAAACCCTGTTCAGGATAAAGTTTATTCCGAAACTTTTGAATCTGCTTTTAATAAGGTGATTTTAACCGCTCCCAAAAATTTTGCAAATGCCGATTCATATTCCTTTCCTGATTATGGCAAGGGAATGGTTTATAGCAATGAGTTTTATTTGTTTCTAGAGGTATATGATAATGAAGAAAAAGCTGTCGCCAGAGCAAAAGAATTTGATGAATTTCTTGGCAAACAAAAGACACCTTGTTGTGGCATTACCCATGAACTGGATGCCTATTCTGCTTTAATTGCCAGTGTTGATATCATACGTTTACCCGTATATGTGGCCGAAGGGTATGATGCCGCTCTTAAAAACCTGCGCATTGTTTCAACTTACAGAGTTGATGAAAACACAGGTAAGTTTCAGGTTTTGTTAATACTGAAAAACATTGAGGAATAATGAGAAGAAAGCTTATTATTGTGTTTATAATACTGTGCTCATTAGTGTTTATAGGACACTCACAGAGTTTTATGAGCTTTGGCTGGTCGGTTGAAAAAATGGATAAAACAGAGCCGTTTAGAAAGATTATTGATGATTTTAACAACCATTACAGTAATAATTATATTATGACCAGCTCCCTTAAAGTACCGGAAATACTTAACGGAGGAGTATTCGGGTTTAAATTTGACGGAAAGATTGCTTCGGTCGGATTGGGTTTTCATACGCATCTGCATGTTTCTACTGCCGAATGGGCCGACTCTTCAGGCAATGAATATATAACACAGCTCAGGCTTAATCATCATGGTTTTACCTACTGGTTTGGGGCAAACATTGTACACTCAGATGGATTTAGAATGGGGCCTGTATTTGGAATGAATTTTGAGCAGTTCAGGACAAAACTTAGAGATTCTAAGGACTTTATATACGCTCATCCCGTCTATCCAGTGGATATTTTTTATTTTTCCTTTACTTTTAAATTTCCTTTTTCATTTGGAAATGAGGATTTTACATTTGATATTATCCCGTATTACCAACTGCCCCTATATAATATGAAACTTTCTAAGTTGCATGATAAATTAAATGTGGGACATGCAACACCGTATACTAAAGATGAACTGAAATTTAACCCGGCATCGTATGGAATAATACTTACTTTGAATTTTCCTTTTAAGCTGTAAGTTTTTAGTGTTAATATTATGGTTTTTAAGACAATCCCTACGCTTTATTGAAAACATGATTAATTCTTAATTTATTTTTTTTGGATATTATAAATCATTGTTGTATATTTGTAACTGACCGGTCAAATATAAATTATATGAAAAAACAAAAAACAAAGGAACTCTTACTGGAAAAAGGCAGTGAACTCATGCTGAGAAAGGGTTTTAATAACACTGG
Organism: Bacteroidetes bacterium GWF2_38_335; assembly: GCA_001769535.1. Lineage (GTDB taxonomy): Bacteria > Bacteroidota > Bacteroidia > Bacteroidales > GWF2-38-335 > GWF2-38-335. Next base: position 96,426 of record MEOH01000013.1, on the reverse strand, counting down.
AATTCAGGAAATTGTTGATGCCTGCAGGGTTCCTAAAGGTTCTTTTTACTTTTATTTTGAAAGCAAGGAAATGTTTGGGATTGAACTGATTAATAAGATTGCCGAAGAACTTAATAGTACTCTGGATAAATTTCTGGCTGACCGATCTCTGTCACCGGGAGAAAAACTTTCTGCATTTTTTGACAGCACTTTCGAAAATCTGGGCAGAAATGATTTTAAAGGCGGCTCATTGATTGGTAAACTGGCTGCCGAGCTTTCCGATGCAAGTGAAATGTTCAGGCAGGCCTTGTCGCTTGTATATGAACATCTTTCAGGTAAAATAGCTTTGACAATTGGGGATAGTGGCAATAAATCTGAAATGACTGCTGAAGAGCTTGCCAGGTTTCTGATTTTTACTTGGGAATCAGCCTTGTTGCAATCCAAACTTTTTAAATCAAACCAACCGGCCAGAAATTTCAAATATATTTTGGAAACTTTAACAGACTGTTAGTTTCTGATTGCTCTGATCCTTTGAAGCAGTGTTGGATGTAAATAATTAAAAAACACATATAAAGGATGTGGTGTCAGTTTGCTCAGATTCTTTTCCGAGAGTTTTTTCAACGCACCAATTAATTCTTCTCCGTTGTAATGGTCTTTTGCATATTTATCTGCAGCATATTCATTTTTCCTTGATAATGTATTCATAAACAGACCGATAATTGTTGAAATCGGACTGAAAAGAATTCCGAATGCAATCATACCCATATGAAACGATGGTTGATCGGCGCCCATCGCATAAGAAAAAACATGTTCGGTTAGAAAAAGGGAAAGCAAATACAATAAAGCTCCGGTTTGAACTATTCCCGTGATCACCGACGAAAGCGTGTGTCTGAGCTTATAATGCCCGATTTCATGTGCAAGCACAGCCACTATTTGCGGAACGGTTAGATCTTTTATGAGCGTATCATACAATACAATACGCTTTTTAGTCCCAAGTCCCGAAAAATAAGCATTTGCCTTAGTTGATCTTTTGGATCCGTCAATTACATAAATATTATCGAGTTTAAAACCTGCCTTTATGCTGAATTCCTGAATGGCTGATCTAAGTTCACCTTCTTCGAGTGGTGTTTGCTTATTGAAAAGGGGAACAATCAGACTGGAATAAAACATGGTCATAAATATCATAAATCCACTTACAGCAGCCCATGCAAGCAGCCAAAAATATTCACCTGTATTTTGAAAAAGCCATATGATAAGAGCAAAAATGCCTCCACCCAGTATTGCCATTAACAGCCATCCTTTTATCTTATCCAGAATAAATGTTTTCCTGGTTGTTTTGTTGAAACCATATTTTTCCTCAATCACAAAAATGTTGTAGATTGAAAATGGGGTGTCAATGATATCTGAGGCCAGCATGATAATTCCGAAGAAAATCAGTGATGTAAGAACCGGGTGAGAAATAATATCACTTGCCAGGTTATCAGCAAAACGAAAACCTCCAAGGAAAAACATCAGCAAAACAGTAATAAGCGAGAAAGAAGAAGTGATAATATCAAAACGGTAATTTTCTTTTTCATACCTGTTTTGCCTGGCATATTTCTCGGCATCATATACATCTTCAAGTTCTGCAGGAAGTTTTTCACTGCTGTTCTTTATATTCAGGTACTCCAGAACCTGATCTGAAATGAAACTGATGATAATAATGCTGATAAATACGATAAACAGCAGACCTTCGGATAAAACCATTGAATAAAAATTTAGTTTGTTAAACAGTAGTTATAACAAACTACTCTTTAAGTTGTTCATCCAGTCTTTTTGCATCGACCTGTCTTTGGGTAATTACATTGATGTATGCGCGTGAACTGCTTTTCGGGTAAATCTCATATGATTTTTTTGCCCAGTTAAGCGCATCACTCAATTTGCCATTTACTTCACATCCAAGAGCCATGTTGTAACAGGCATATCCTGCAATTTTTTCATCAGAATCTCCGGTGTGCTTTTCCCATAAAGTCATTGCGCCTTCCCAATCACTGGTCCTGACTTTGTTTTTGGCTAGTTTAAAATCATCGTGGCCTTTGATATAATAAGTTCTGGAAACTTTTACCCAAACCGGTGAAATCCTTGCGGCATATCTTGTGCCTGCAAACAATCCGGCTTCATTGGTAGCTGCTCTCTGGTGGGGAAGTTTTCTTCGGGCACCGTCGGGAGTCCAGTCGTGGGCATCAAATCCCTTCATATCGCGGAAAGTACTCTGGTCAATAACTGCCTTTGTTTTAGGGTCATAAACTCTCCAGCCGGCATCAACATAAACATCCAGAAACTCAGTAAATTCATCAACTTCTTTGTCAACTCCGTCAATTTTGCGGGTTACTTTTCTGACGGCAGAGCGGTGCTGGTTGTCTGAGTCAAATGTTTCCAAAGTAATTAAGGCATCTGCATTATTTTCCTTACAGATTTTTTCAACCTCAGTCCAGTCAAGTGGTACAGGCCATGCTTTGGTCCCGGTTCCTCTTAAATCTAGTCCGGCCGGCCTTACCACAGTAAATCTAGGTGATGAAGCAATGGTATTTACAAACCCCATAATACAGTTCTCCGATGATTCACGATCCTGCTGAATGCCTTCGCCCGATAAAAATCCCTCAACCACATTATTTAGTCCTTCGCCTTTAGCGGGCAAACTGCGGTTTGTAACTGCAATTTTTTTGATGGAAGAGGGGAGGTTTATTTCTGCAGGAACCAGAACATCAACATATACCGAAGAAGTTTTGCACGATGAAAAAATCAGTGCAAACAGTATAGCAGATATAAAAATGTTGTTATTTCGTTTCATGGTGTTAATTTTTTTCATTTTTCAAAAATATGGTTTTTATGCGATTATTGCAATTTGTGTGCCGAATTTTGGTCGTAGAGACGCATAATTATGCGTCTCCTCATTAAATGAAAATATTCATTAAATGAATATTTTCATTTAATGAGGTTATTCATGAGAAATTTAGATGCATGAAATATATTCATGAGATATATTCATGAGATATTTAAATATATGAGATATTTAGACGCATGCCATGCGTCTGTACTAGAAATTCAGATAAAAATCTTTAGTCAGCTCCGTATATTCTATTGAATATTGATGTCTATCCCCTGATTCTATGATCAAAAAATCTTCAATGCAGTCTGATTTTGTTTTGGAAAATTCCATCATCAACCGGTGCGGTTCGATATCCGGAGTAGGTTTAACAAATGTTTTTCTGAAGCAAAACAATTGTGATTCTTCAGCCATTTCTATAAATTCCTTTGCTCCGTTTACTGGCAGAATAATAGAAAAGATACCGTTTTTTGATAATGCTGATTTGACTCCGTTTATTAAATCTTCAAAAGGCAGAAGAGAATTATGCCTAGCTGCAGTTCGGGATATGTCTTCAGATTTGAGCGAATCCGAAAAATAAGGCGGATTTGAAACAATCAGATCGTAGCCTGTATGATATGGATTGTCGCTGAATTGCTGAAACGACTCGTTGTAAATGTATATCCTGTCGGGCCAGGGTGATTTTTCAATATTTTTTTTTGCTTCAAAAAAGGCATTCAGGTCAATGTCAATGGCATCAATCATAGCCTTGCTTCTTTGTGCCATCATTAGGGCTATCAGGCCTGTTCCGGTGCCGATGTCCAGAATTTTTTTTGCCCCGGAGCAATTTGCCCAAGCTCCAATCAGTACTCCGTCAGTGCCCACTTTCATTGCGGCAATGGATTGGTTTACCCTAAACTGTTTGAATTGAAAGTAATCGTTTGCCATAATCAGAATTTTTCAGATATTCCTAAACCAAATAAAGCAAAATCATATTTAACGGGGTCTTCGGGGCAAAGCTCCCTAAGGTATCCGGTAAGTTCACATACTGCTTTCCAGTCACTTTGTTGTCTTTTAAGTATTCCAAGTTTCCTTGCAACATTTCCGGTGTGTATGTCAAGTGGCAGAAAAAGATTTGCAGGTGAGATTTTATTCCATAATCCAAAGTCAACACCTCTTTTATCTTTTCTCACCATCCATCTGAGATACATGTTCAGTCTTTTTGCAGATGCTCCTTTCGTAATGTCCGAAACATGCTTATAAGTTCTTTTTTCGGGAGTGATTTCGAAAAATATCTTTCTGAAATGAATCAGTGCATCCTCAATGGACTCCTTTTTTGAAAATACATTTTCCAAACCGCCATGTTTTTTATAGATATTTCTTAAGGATTGCAAAAAATACAGGCAATCTGATGTGTTGAATGTCCGATGTACAAATCCATCCAATAATTTGTAATCCTGCTTTTTGGCATTCATAATATATTCATACGGTGCGTAATCCATTATCTTAATCAATTTAATTGAGTTGTTGATAATGGTTTTTCTTTGCCCCCAGGCAATGGAAGCAGTGAGAAACCCTGATATTTCAATGTCTTCTTTTTTTGAAAATAAATGAGGTATTTGAACAGGATCATTTTCAATAAATGACACATTATTATATAAGGAGTATTTTTCCTCGAGAAAGTCAAAAATCTGTTTTTTTGAAAGAGGCATAAACCGGAATTAATTGATGATCAAGCCATCATTGATCACATAAGTTTTATCTGAAATTTCAGCCAGTTTAATGTTGTGTGTTACAATCACAAAGGTTTGCATAAACCGTTCTCTTAAGGAAAGAATCAATTCATAAAGTTCGCGTGTGTTTTTTGAATCGAGGTTTCCTGAAGGTTCATCCGCAAAAATAATTGAGGGATTGTTTATCAGTGAACGGGCAATGGCCACGCGCTGTTTTTCACCACCTGAAAGTTCTGTGGGTTTATGTGATAACCGATGTGACAAACCAAGGAAGTCAAGCAGCTCTTTTGCCCTGTCAGTTGTTTTTGTTTTGTTTGATTTTGCGATAAAAGCAGGGATACAAACATTTTCGAGGGCGGTAAACTCGGGGAGTAAATGATGAAACTGGAATACAAATCCTATATTTTGGTTTCTGAACCGTGCCATCTGTTTTTCTGAAAGCTTGTCAAGGTCTGTACCGTTTATTATTATTTGCCCAGAGTCTTTTTTGTTTAAAGTACCAAGTATTTGCAGCAGGGTTGTTTTTCCGGCTCCACTGGCTCCAACAATGGCAGCAATCTCTCCTTTGTTTACCGACAGGTCAATGCCTTTCAGTACTTGCAGGTTACCGTAGGATTTGGTAATATTTTTGGCTTCGATCATTACAAAAAAAAATAAAGATAAAAAAAAAGTCCCGCAAAGGGGACTTTTTTATATAATTTAATTCAGATTAAGCTTCAGTAGCTGTTGCAGCTTCGTTATCACTTTTTGTTGCGCCTTTGCTTTTTACAACAAAACTTTTTGCATGTTTTCCCTGAGTGTCATAAACAATTGCAGATGCAACGAATACAGTTGAATAAACACCGGAGATCACACCGATGATCAGGGCAAACATAAAGCCCATCATTGATTCACCTCCAAAGAGGAACATTGCAAGCAACACAAGTAATACAGTTAAACTGGTGTTGATTGTACGGCTGATGGTACTGTTTATCGCACCATTGATGATGTCTTTTCTTTCACGCTTGGTGTACAACCCTGTCCATTCCCTGATACGGTCAAAGATAACCACGGTATCGTTAACAGAGAATCCAATAATAGTCAGAATTGCAGCAATGAACGCCTGGTCAATTTCAAGTGGGAAGGGAAGGAACCCATATAACAAGGAGAACATACCCAATGTAAATAATACGTCGTGGAAAAGAGCAACGGTAGCACCCAGACCAAACTGCCAGTTTTTAAACCTGATGGCAATATAGGCAAACATTATTATGAGAGACAAGCCGATAGCCCAGATAGCGTCCACTTTAATTTCATCTACGATGGTAGGACCAACTTTCTGAGAGCTCATTTTTCCTGCTACTTTTGTATCGGAAGGATTGACATATTCTTTGTAGCTCATATCACCCAGATATTCTTTCATTCCAATATACATGAGCGAGTCAATTTCACTGTCGATATTAACTCCGTCCTCATCAATTTTGTATTTGGTGGTAATTTTTACCTGATTTTCTTTCCCATAAGTTTTTACTTCAGGATTTGATCCAAATACTACGTTGAGATTTTTCTGCAGATCAACAGTACTAACATTGTTTTCAAAACGCACAATATAAGATCTTCCGCCGGTGAAATCAAGTCCGAAATCAAGTCCTCTTACGAAAAGAGAAATGATACCAAGTCCGATTACAATACTCGAAATTGTGTAGAAGATTTTTCTCTTACCAAGAAAGTCAATATTGACATTCTTCATGAAGTTTCTGGTAAGTTTAATGTCAAATTTTAATTTCAAGTTCCTGTCAAACGCCCATTCGTAAATAAGTCTGGTTAACAGAATAGCTGAGAATAAAGTGGTAAGAATACCAATCATAAGTGTGGTTGCGAAACCCTGAATTGGACCGCTGCCAAAGTAGTACAGAACAACACCGCTGAGGAAAGTAGTCACGTTACCGTCAATAATTGCAGAAAGCGCATTGGCATAACCATCTTTGATGGCAAGTTTAATGCCTTTACCGGCAGCAACTTCTTCTTTGATCCTTTCATATATAATTACGTTGGCATCAACCGACATACCCACAGTAAGAACAATACCGGCGATACCGGCCAGAGTAAGAACAGCGTTCAAAGAGGCAAGAACTCCAAAAATAAAGAAGATATTGGCAACAAGAGCAATGTTTGCAATGGTACCGGCACTATAGCTGTAGTAAAACATCATGAAGCCCATAACCAGAAGGAATGCCACAATAAATGATATCATACCGGCATTGATGGCTTCTTGTCCGAGTGAAGGACCAACAATTTCGTAGCTCTCAACTCTTGCAGGTGCGGGAAGTTTACCGGCTTTCAAAAGGTTAGCAAGATCCTGAGCTTCCTGAATGGTAAAGTTACCTGTAATTTGTGAGCCTCCGCCTGTAATTTCGCTGTTAACAGTTGGGAAAGAATACACATAATTATCAAGAACAATGGCAATGGAGCGTCCGATATTATCACGGGTAAGTCCGGCCCATTTGTCAGATCCTTTTGAATCCATGTTCATGTAAACAACAGCAAACTGTCCGCCGTTTTGTGAGTAGTCAGCATAGGCATCGGTAATTGCATCACCTTCAAGGGGGGCATTGTCACCGGTTTTTGGTTTTTTAATTGCAATAAGCTGGTAAAATTTACCTTCTTCATCAAATGTTTTGACAGTCCATAAGAGTTTAATATTGTATGGCAAAATTGCTTTGGCCTGCTTCATGTTCAGAAGCTTCATTACTTTAGAGGTGTCTCTTCCGAGTGCATAACCAACAATCGGACCCTGTCCAAGCTGATTGTTTTTATCAACCCATGGTGTAAGAACTCCGAATAATGGGTTTTTCTTAAGAAATTCTTCTTTCGACTGTTCTTCGGATAGATTTTCAGAATTCAGGGAATCGGTTTTTTTATCAGTTGATGTTAACAGACTGCCAGTATCTTTTGTGGTTTTTGAGGCGTCAGTTTTTTCTTCAGATGCTTTATCTGCGATAATGGTGCTGTCTTTTGCAATAGTATCGGTTTTTGCCACAACAGTTTCTTCTTCACCAGCCAGAACGCTTACAAGTTTATCATTGATATCTCTCAATGCCGGGAAAACTTCACTGTTTTCGTAGGTTTCCCAGAATTCAAGTTTTGCTGTTCCCTGCAACAGTTTCAAAGCCCTGTCGGGATCTTTTACTCCGGGAAGTTCGATCAGCACCCTTCCGGCAGTTTCCAGTCTTTGGATGTTAGGTTGGGTAACGCCAAAACGGTCAATACGTTTCCTGAGGATGTTGAATGAATTGTCAATAGCATCTGATGCTTCTTTTTCAAGAATGGCAATAACTTCTTCATCAGTGGTTTCCCAATTAATTTTTTGCTTCATCTCTGAAGTCTGGAAAAAAGTAGCCAACCTGATATCAGGATCGATGTTTTTTATGGCTTTTGCAAAAAGCTGAACAAAATCTTCGTCGCTTTCTTTCTGCATTTCCTTGGCATCTCTCATGGCGCGGATGAAGGTTGTATCTTTTGCATTGATACCAGCCAGAGCTTTTATCACATCCACAACTGAAATTTCAAGGGTTACGTTCATACCGCCTTTAAGGTCAAGACCAAGATTCAGTTCTTTGCCCTTACAATCGGCATAAGTGAAATTCCTTAACCATAAAAAGTTATAAACAGGCTCAGTGGCAATTGAATCCAGATAATATTTTTCACGTCTGTTTTTCAGTTCATCCTGGAAACTTCTTACAGAATCAATGTATGGCTTGATTTTGCCCATATCACCGTTGGCAGCCAGAATTGAATCTAAGAAACTTAGTTCTTTTTCTTTCAGAACATCCATCTGGATTATTCTGATCTTGTCGGTGCATGATTTGATTAAAGCAACATCTCCATTTGAATTTGCAATTGAATCAATCAGCGCTTTTGATTTTTCTGCATCTGCTTTTTCTTCGGCAAAACTATTTGCCCTGCTTTCAATTCTGCCAGTAACATAAGTGAATGTTAACTGATAAATACTAACCAGTGTAAGCAGAATGGCAAATAACCTTATCGCTCCTTTGTTTTGCATTTCTTAGTTTTTTTAAGAATTTATAAATTCGTTTTAGTAAAAATTTTTGAGCCGCAAATATATTGATTTTTTTTTGTAATACACATTATAAATGGGAGTTTCATATCAGATTTGTTTAAAAAACTTATAAATATCAATAAATCAATATCTTAAAATGGTTATTATGCTATTTTTTACAAATGAAGTTTTATTTTATTCCGGCTGTAATCAATTTTAGCCTTGTGAATTGAGAGAAAATCTCCACCCAGCATACCAGCCAAAGGGTAAGGTAAATTTGATCCGATAACGTGATTTATATGGCTTAAATCGATAAGTTTTACATGGAGGTTTTTCAAGTACAATTTTCCGAATACAATTTCTTTAATTGTGGCACTTTCTGTAGCACCTGAAACTTCAGAAAATCCTTCAATTGAAAAGGATTCTTTATTTTTTTCAGCGAACAATGATGCGGGAAGGTTGCTGTCAAAAACTGTGTGCGAAGCGCCGGTGTCAATTAGTAAAATGTAATCTCTATCTAAAATTTTGCACGAAACGCAAAGATGTCCGCCGGTTGTATCAGATTTAATGAAATCCAGTTTGATTTCTCCTTTCATTTTATTGATTTTATGGTAATTGCGGAGGAATGGCGGGAGGAGTTGCCTGACCAGTGGTTTGTGAATCAATGGCAACTTCATCGGGTAATGCACCTTCTGTATTTTTGTTGAAAAGTTTTTTCATGAAAAGAGGGTCCTTGCTCACAAAAAGCACCAGAATAGAACTGATTACGATGCTGAACAATACTACTGAAAATGTAATATCCTGAATTTCCTGTCCGTAAGGTAGCCCGAGTTGAAGCGGCAGACTGGCAAAAACAGCCGGAATGAGTCCTTTTGGGGAAAGAATGGACATGATCGCAATATCTTTGGAAGTGAATTTTTTCTTTGATAGGATTGATATGCTTAATGGCCTTGATAATATTATTGCGGCTACAATTATCAGTCCGAGGATTACCAGCCAGAAATTATCGAATCTCAAACTAATTCCGACGTAAACAAAGAAAAAAGTTTGCAGGATAAAGGTTATTTCAGCAAAAAAATCTTTTTCTGCCGGATTGATTTCGGAAGCATTAAAAGCAAAAACTTTTTTATATGCTTTTTTGTCGTTTAGCTTGCTGCTGTTTGCCAGCATGATTCCAAATGCCAAAGCAGCAATGCCTCCGTTATAGTCAAAAGATTCAACCAGTCCGTATATAACAAGAACAGCAGCCAGTGAGGTAAACATGGATTTTTTCAGTCCCCTGAAAATCAAAATTAGTCCCGACCAGGCAAATCCTCCGACAACACCTGCAACAATTGCAATCAGTACAGATTTCCACATTATATTGAATACATCAGAAACGGTTTGAGCACCCCGCTCCATTCCGGTTAAAATAGAAACCCCGGCAATCAGACAAAGTACATCGCTGAGTGCGGCTTCCATAATTACCACACCCGAACTGTTTTCGTTCATTCTGAGCTGTTTGACCAATGGAATAATAATTGCCGAAGATGTGCCTCCAATGATTGTCCCCGCAAAAAGTGCACTGAGGTTGTTCAGTTTGGTGAAAATGCTGATCAGAATAAATGAAATTAATACAGTAAGTGAAAAATTAATCAAGGTTATGAGGGATGCATTTCCAATGGATTTTTTTAATTCACTGAATTTGAGATTTGTGCCACTTTCAAAAAGAATTACAACCAAGGTGGCAGAAGCAAAAATATAGCCCAACCCACCAAAATCTTCAGGCTTTATCCATCCGGCAATTGGTCCGGCTGCAAGTCCCGTCAATAATAACACAAGCACTACCGGAATTTTTGTTTTTGTAAAGATGATATTAAAAAGATGCGCAAAGAAAATCAGGGCGCCTATAAAAATAATTGCATTTGGAATGTCCATTTTTGTCGAATTTTTCCTTTAAAAGTAGTAATTTTTCTGTTAGAAATTTAAAAAATATTATTTATTGTCAGGATATTGTGCTTGCATTTTTCTTGTAAAATCCCACAGCACAATGCCCGCACAAACAGAAATATTTAATGAATGTTTTGTTCCGAATTGAGGTATTTCAAGGCAAAAATCAGACAGGTCAACAATATCCTGATCAACACCGTTAACTTCGTTTCCAAAAACCAGGGCATAGTTAACATTTTTTTCAGGAACGAAATCATCTGCCATAACCGAGTTTTCAGTCTGTTCAACAGATATTATTGTGTAACCTTCTGATTTTAGTTTTCTGATCAATTCTATTGTATGCTCATATTTTTCCCATTCTACAGTATCTGTGGCGCCCAGCGCAGTTTTGTGAATCTCAGGGTTGGGAGGGCAGGAGGTAAATCCGCATAAAAATATTTTTTCAATGAGAAATGCATCCGACGTTCTGAAAACAGAACCCACATTGTTTGCACTGCGAATATTATCCAGCACAACGCAAATTGGTTTTTTTTTTGCCTTTTTAAACTCTTCACCCGAGAGTCGCTTTAATTCGCTGTTTTTCAGTTTCCTCATTTTTTTTATGGCAAATTGTTTTCTTTTTTTTTTACTGGCTGCAAAATTGTAAAAAAAAAAAATTACTTTAGTGACTTGTACAAAATAAAATTAGTCACATGAATATTCATGAATATCAGGGAAAAGAGATTCTCAGAAACAATGGGGTTGCTGTGCCGGTAGGAATTGTTATTTCAGATCCGGGCGAAGCGGTTGATGCTGCTAAAAAAGTACAGGAGCTTACCGGAACGGATTGCTGGGCTGTAAAAGCTCAAATCCATGCTGGAGGCCGTGGAAAAGGCGGTGGAGTAAAAATTGCCAAAAATTTTGACGAAGTTGCTATTTATGCCAGGCAGATATTGGGTATGAATTTGGTAACCCACCAGACAGGACCGGAAGGGAAAATTGTGAGAAAAGTACTTATTGAGCAAAGTATTTTTTATCCCGGAGAAAGTAAAATACAGGAGTTTTATATGAGTATTTTGCTTAACAGGGCAACCGGACGCAACATTATAATGTACTCAACTGAAGGCGGAATGGATATTGAGGAAGTTGCAGAAAAAACACCGCATCTGATATTTAAGGAAGAAATTGACCCGAAAACCGGAATTTTACCTTTTCAGGCAAGAAAAGTAGCATTTAATCTCGGATTGTCTGGAAAAGCTTTCAAGCAAATGGTTCAGTTTACTGTTGGACTATACAATACGTATGAAAAATGTGATGCTTCATTATTTGAAATCAATCCCGTTTTTAAAACTTCTGATGATCTTATTCTGGCTGCCGACTCAAAAGTGAATCTTGATGACAATGCTTTATACCGCCATCCAGAACTCGCTGTCATGCGCGATGTTTTTGAGGAAGATCCCACCGAGGTGGAAGCAGGCGAAAATAACCTGAACTTTGTTAAACTGGATGGGAATGTAGGTTGCATGGTAAACGGAGCAGGGTTGGCAATGGCAACAATGGATATTATTAAACTGTCGGGTGGATTGCCTGCCAACTTCCTTGATGTGGGAGGTGGAGCCAATGCAAAAACAGTTGAAGCAGGATTCCGTATTATATTAAAAGACCCGAATGTAAAAGCAATCCTGATCAATATCTTTGGTGGAATTGTTCGCTGCGACAGGGTGGCTGAAGGAGTTGTGGAAGCATACCATAAAATCGGAGGTATAAATATTCCGGTGATTGTCCGACTTCAGGGAACCAATGCAAAAGAAGCTAAGGAACTTATAGATAAATCAGGATTGAAGGTTTATTCGGCAATTACATTGCAGGAAGCAGCCGATCTGGTTACAAAACTTGTTTAAAAAAAAAGGGGCTGAAAATGCCCCTTTGAACGACGAGGGATGTGAAATAGTACAGATTAACTGCACTAAATCGGATTATCTTTAATTTTTTTAATAAATTTGTTTCAATTTTTATAGTCGTTACATTTATCAGACTAAAGAAAAATATAAAAGGTTGCATGAACGTTTAATTTTATAATAAAAAAAACATTTTATCTGGCATAATTGTTGAAATAAGTATTTAAAAACCCGGATGAGAAAAATTCTGATCATATTGATAATCGTGTTTGCGGCTTCTTATAGCTCTAAATCACAGCAGTTTACAGATAAGGGGTATGTTGTGGAAACCAGGGTTGTAAACGGAGATACATTGCCACATATAAATATCAGGGAGATTTTTGTATTTCCTCCAAAGAAATTTAAAAACGCCCGCGAAGAGAAAGAATATTATAAATTGGTCAGAAATGTCAAGAAAGTATATCCGTATGCAAAACTTGCAAGATTAAAACTCAACCAGATCAATAAAAAGCTAGCAACATTTACTGACGAAAAAGAGAAGAAGAAATATATTGAAAAAGCAGACAAGGCATTGAAGTCAGAATTTGAAGCCGAGCTAAAGAATCTTTCAATGAATCAGGGAAAACTGCTAATTAAACTTATTGACCGTGAGACAGGAAATACCACTTTTGATGTGATAAAAGATTTGAAAGGCTCTCTTACAGCCTTTATGTGGCAGTCTGTTGCCCGTCTTTTCGGATCAAACCTTAAAGCAGATTATGATCCTGACGGAGCAGACAAGGACGTGGAGGAGGTCATTCTCAGAATTGAAAACGGTCAGCTGTAATCATCCTGTAAGCGTATTGCCGGGTTGATAAATTTCCTGTTCTTTCATAACAAAAACAGGGTATGGTTTTTTCCGGAATTAATAATAATTATTCATGCAAATTTCTTTTGTATTGGTTGAACCTAAGTATCCTGAAAATATCGGCTCAGCTGCGCGCGCATTGAATACTATGGGTTTTGGTGATCTCAGACTGGTAAATCCTGCAGATCATTTATGCGATAATGCCAAGTGGCTGGCCCATGGTTCTGTCCATATCCTTGAAAATGCTAAAGTTTTTTCCGATTTCGAACTTGCTGTTGCCGATTCGGATATTGTTATCGGAACTTCTGCAAAAAAAAGAAAAACTACCTATAATTATATTAATGCGTCGGAACTGAAAGTTTTCCTTACTGAAAAGCAAAATCCCAAACTTAAAGTATCGGTTGTTTTTGGAAATGAAGACAAAGGGCTCCCAAATGATGTATTAAAAAGATGTCAGATTGTATCGTTTGTTCCTCTTGCAAACAGACAACCTTCGTTAAATCTTGCCCAGACAGTTATGATTTATTCATATTTATTATCTGGAATACCTTCGGTAAACTCAAAAAGTATTTTGGAAAATCAGTCACTGGATTTGGCAGAGATCAGAAGCAGAATAAATGCGCTGATGCTTAAAGCAGGTGAAAATAGTGAAAGTAATTTTAGTGTCCGGTTAAACGAACGACTTTCTGATATGCGCGATTCCGACATTAAAATGATATACTATATCATAAAGAAATTTGAAAAAATGATCGACAAGTGAATGTCACAATTCATTTTTAAAGTTCCAGAATTGCTTTAACAAGATTAAAGGCGCCATCTCCTATTTGAGCGATGCTCGAATCAAGCATATAGCATGGAGAAGTAACTATCTTATTTTCCTTATCAACGGCTATTTCACCCTGAGAAACAGGAATGTGTTTTGATCCCATTTTTTCAATTGCCGAAGCTGTACCCTGGTCTTTTCCAATGGTAAGCTCTGCTTTTCCAAGTACTTTAGCAAGCATAACCGGAGAAATACAAAGCGCTCCAATGGGTTTGTTAAGTGAGTGCATTTTTTTTATGACATTGGCAACTGATGGAATTACGTTGCATTCAGGACCTTTGAAAGCAAAATCACAAAGATTTTTTGCTACACCGAAGCCGCCGGGAAAAATCAGGGCATCAAACTCCTCTGCTTTAAGCTCGTTGATGTTTTTTATTTTGCCTCGGGCAATACGGGCAGATTCAACCAAAACATTTCTTGTTTCGTTCATTTCTTTGCCGGTTAGGTGGTTGATCACGTGATGCTGGTTTATATCCGGAGCAAAAATCTCATAGTCAGCACCAAGTTTTGAAATGGCATATAATGTGAGAGTGGCTTCATGTATTTCAGCGCCATCGTAAACTCCACATCCGGCAAGGATAACAGCTATTTTTTTTGTTTTCATATTTTTTAAATTACGGTTTTATTAATTGTCCTTTAAGGCTTTATTGGTTTCTCCTTCGCTGTATGAATAAATTTCTTTTAAAAGAAGATCATATTTTTCATAGAGAAATTTTCTTTTCAGCTTCAGAGTGGGAGAAAGGGCACCTGTATCAGGAGTCCAATCGTCGGGAACAAGTTTAAATCGTTTTATCTGCTCAATTTGACCAAGTTTTTTATTGAATTTATTTATTTCTTCCTGGTATTTTTTTAGAATAACAGGATTTTTAATTAGATCCTGATTGTCGTTAAATGGAATTTTATGTTTTAATGCAAAATTTTTCAAATAACTGAAGTCAGGGGCAATCAAAGCTGAAACAAATTTTTCTGATTCGCCTACTATCATGACCTGTTCAATGAGATCAGATTCTTTCAGCATATTTTCAATGACTTGCGGAGCAACGTATTTACCTGCAGAATTTTTAAATATTTCTTTCTTTCTGTCGGTAATTTTCAGAAACCTTCCTTGTTCAAAACGGCCAATATCACCGGTATGAAACCATCCCTGCTGATCGATAACCGTACGTGTAAATTCAGGATCTTTGTAATATCCAATCATCACATTTGGACCTTTGCAGAGAATTTCTCCATCCTCATCTATTTTTACTTCAATATTTTCAAGGACAGGACCAACTGTACCAAACATCTGATTAATATAATCGGGATTATTAACCGAAATTACCGGTGAAGTTTCGGTCAGGCCATACCCATTCAATACAGGAACCCCCGCAGCATAAAAAATCCTTTCAAGTCGGGGCTGCAAAGACGATCCTCCGCAAACAACTATCAATATTTCATTTCCGAAAGCCTGTCTCCATTTTGAAAAAACAAGTTTTCTGGCAATATTTAGTTTGAACTTGTAAAATGGATTGTTTCCGTTAAGTTTATATTTATTTCCAATGCGAACCGCCCAGAAAAAAATCATTCGTTTAAAGCCCTTAAGGTCTTTTCCAACATTTATTATCCGGTCATAAAATCTTTCGAGTAATCTGGGTACTGTGTTGAAAGCATGTGGTTTAACAAATTTCAGATCGTCGGCTATGGTACCCAGGTTTTCTGCATAATAAATACTAATTCCCTTGTATTGATATGCGTAGTTCATCATCCGTTCATACACATGACAGAGTGGAAGAAAACTCAAAACCCTGTGCTGTTTTTCCAATGGCAGTATTTTTGAGGCGGCAATAAAATTTGTTACAAGATTGTTATGTGAGAGCATTACACCTTTCGGACTGCCAGTAGTTCCTGAGGTATATAATATTGTGGCCATATCATGGGGACCAATTTCATCTCTTGTTTTAGTTACCGTATCTTTATGCTTATGTGCATTATTGCGGCCAAGATTTACTATTTCCTGCCAGTTTCTTGCATTTTCAACTTCATTAATTGTAAATATTTCCTTTATAGCCGGAATTTCTGAAGCGATATTATTAAGCTTCTTATAAAGGCTGTTGTCAGACAGGATTAGCAGTTTAATATCAGAGTGGATTAAAATATATTTATGATCTTCATCACTTATTGTTGGGTAAACCGGAACATGAATCATGCCTGCCTGTAAAATTGCAAGATCCATTATGTTCCATTCCGGACGGTTGTTTGTGAAAACTGTAGCTATCTTATCGCCTTTGGTATAGCCCATTTCAAGCAATCCGTAACTTATATTATTGATGTGATCGATATATTCAGAAATCGAATATTGGTACCATTTCCCGTCTTTTTTTCCGGCTACAGCAATATCTTTATCCTGGTATAGAGTGAGATACCGCTCAGTTAGGTCAAAAATTCGTCTTACTTCCATTTTTTTAAATAAAGTCCAAAGATAGTAAATTGTACCTATAGGTAGATGAATGATTGAAAAATCAGGAGCTAAATAGCATTAATAGATAAAAGACAATAAAATGTTGATTAATGGACTAATATTTATGACACATTTTCCTTTGTTTTAAAAAGATAGAAATAAAACGGATATGATTTATAATATATAAAAAATTGAAATACAATGAATTAATAAAAGAAATTCAATAATCGTCGGTTAATTGATGTAGGTTTTATCACTTACATAAAATACATTAATCTCTGATTGTTTTACTGTTTTTGTGGTTGTATCTTTACAATGAGTTTTGAAAAAGTTCTTTTAAACAAATTAGTTGAATGGAGTGAATCCTTATTCTTTACTTGCCTTCAAAAAAGTAATTGTGATTATTTTTCATTAATTTTAAGTGTAAATGGGTTTTTATTTCTTAATTTTTTCTTCACTCCTTCAACTTTTTTGTTTTTATATCCCACCAGAAAAATATTGATGTATTTTAACCCTTGTATTTCGTCAAATACCTTTGCATTTTATCAATAATTGTAGTAATACAGTTGCTTTTTGTAATAATGTTTGCTGTTTATATCCTTTAATTATTATAGTTTTACGTTGTTTTTTAATTTGTAATTAATATTTGACGAAATGATAAAAAGAATTGCATATTTCCTGTTAACTGCATGGCTTATTTCAGGATGTTCAGATAGTAAGGAAACTGAAAAATCAAATACCGATAAAAAGCTTTCTCCTTATGAATATGTCAATCCGTTTATTGGAACCGGAGGTCATGGGCATACTTATCCCGGTGCGTCACTTCCATTTGGCATGATGCAATTAAGTCCGGATACCCGTCTCGAAGGTTGGGATGGCTGTGGCGGATATCACTATTCTGACGGTAAAATCTATGGATTTACCCATACACACCTAAGTGGAACGGGCGTTCCCGATTATTGCGATATTCTGTTACTTCCAATGACCGGAAAGTACAATCCTGCTGTAAAACCTGCATCTGGCTTTAAACACGAATCGGAGAAAGCTTCCCCCGGTTATTACAAGGTTTTTCTCGATGATTATAAAGTTGAAACTGAACTAACTGTTTCCCGGAGGTCCGGAATTCATAAATATGATTTTAAAGGAAAAACAAATCCTGAAATACTGATTGATTTGGCCCATCGTGATAAAGTTACAGGATCCTCTCTGACTATTGTTTCAAGGGATGAAATATCAGGTATGCGCCGTTCACAGGCTTGGGCAAATGACCAGGTGATTTATTTTGTTGCAAAATTCTCCTCGCCGATTAAAACTGCAGAAATATATTCTGACGGAAAAATTTCTGATGTAATGGATTCAGTGTCTGGCCTGGACTTAAAAGCTTTGCTTACTTTTGAAAATGTAAAAGGTCCGGTTTTAGTAAAAATTGGAATTTCCGCTGTAAGTGTTGAAGGTGCCAGGAAAAATCTTGAAACAGAAATTCCGGGATGGGATTTTGAAAAAACAAGGAATATGGCTGTTAAGGAATGGACTGATGAGTTGAATAAAATTGTAGTTGAAGGTGGCACGGATAAGCAAAAAACTGCATTTTATACTGCAGTATATCATGCTTACCTGAACCCGAATACTTTTATGGATGTGGATGGAAGTTATCGCGGAAGGGATTTAAAAAATCATCAATCCGATGAGTTTACCAATCATACGGTATTTTCACTATGGGATACCTATCGCGCTACACATCCGCTATTTACTATCACTCAGCAAAAAAGGACTGTTGATTTCATCAATACTTTTATAAAACAATATGAACAGGGTGGTTTACTTCCCGTTTGGGAACTTGCCGGCAATGAAACTTATTGTATGATTGGTTATCATGCCATTCCTGTTATTGTTGATGCTTATATGAAGGGAATCAGGGGATTTGATGCTGAAAAAGCATTTGAGGCCATGGTAAAAAGTTCTGAACAGGATCATTTCGGGCTTTCAAACTATAAAAAATATGGATATATTTCTGCTTCAGATGAATCAGAATCTGTATCCAAAACTCTTGAATACGCATACGATGATTGGTGCATTGCCTTGATGGCAAAAGAATTGGGTAAGGAAGCAGAATACAAAAAATATATGATGAGGGCTCAAAGCTATAAAAACGTTTTTGATCCTGCTTCAAAGTTTATGGTCGCAAAAATGAACCAGTCATGGTTTACTCCTTTTGATCCCAAAGAAGTGAATTTCAATTATACCGAAGCAAATTCTTGGCAATACAGTTTTTATGTGCCTCAGGATATTTCGGGTTTAATAGAACTGCACGGAGGAAAGCAAAATCTTGCAAAAACCCTCGACCGGATGTTTTCCGAAAAATCTGAAACTACAGGTCGCGAACAGTCTGATATTACAGGCTTAATCGGACAATATGCCCACGGAAACGAGCCCAGCCATCACATGGCGTATCTTTTTAATTACATCAATCAACCCTGGAAAACACAGAAAATCGTTAAACAGATTATGAATGACCTGTATACTGATAAACCTGATGGTTTATGTGGAAACGAGGATTGTGGTCAGATGTCATCATGGCTTGTTTTTTCAGCTATGGGTTTTTATCCTGTTGTTCCGGGTTCAGATTATTACGTTATCGGGTCACCATTATTTGATAAAGCTACCATATCACTGGAAAATGGAAAACAATTTGTGGTTGTAGCTGATGGACTGTCAGATGACAACATTTATATCCAGTCAGCCATGCTTAACGGCAAAAAATACTCACATTCTTATATTTCCCATAAAGACATTGTTGATGGTGGAACACTTACTCTTATTATGGGCAATTCGCCATCCAAGTCCTTCGGAGTAAAAGATGAAGATGTGCCTGTTTCATCAATAACCGATTTTCTCATTCAGCCGGTTCCCTTTGTTACCAAAGGAAAACGCACTTTTATGGATACAACTTCCATTGAACTTGGTGTGCTAAACAAAGACGCAATAATATATTATACTACTGATGGATCTGTTCCTACAGAAAAATCGAAAGTCTATGAAAAGCCATTTATTATTGAGAAAACTACAATATTAAAGGCATTTGCCGCTTCACCCGGCAAGGAAAATGGTATGTATATTACAGCAGAATTCAATAAAATTCCGCTGGGCAGAACAATAAAATTGTATTCCAAATATGCCAGTCAATATTCAGCCGGTGGTGATCTCGCCCTTATCGATTTTATTAAGGGGATGAACAATTATAGGACGGGAGCATGGCAGGGATATGAAGGAATTGATATGGAAGCATTGGTTGACTTAGGCTCCATTCAACCATTTAAAGAAATTTCGGTTGGATTTATTCAGGATCCCGGCGCGTGGATATTTTTCCCGCAAACCGTTATTATTATGATTTCACCCGACGGATCGAAGTTTGAACCTGCTAAAACTTTTACCTACAATCTTGAAAAAAATAACTGGACAACCGAAGTGAAAAACTTCACTGTAGGCAATCCCTATAACAAAAAAACAAGATTTGTTAAGGTTGTGGCTAAAAATATGGGACCTTGTCCGGACTGGCACCCCGGATCAGGAGGAAAATCATGGATATTTTGCGATGAGATTAGTATTAAGTAGAAATAGTAATTAGTAATTACTGTTTCCAAGTTCCAAGTTAGAAACTTGGAACAGCATACAAACATCAAAAATATCTAAACAACAAGAACAAACAAGAACAAACAAGAACAACTAAACTATAAACCAAATGACAACAGATAACAAAATCAACAAAATGATGGCCTGGCCAATTTTCCTATCTTTTTTATGTATGGGGTTTGGAGATGTGGTAGGACCCTTGGTTGGACTGGTTAAGGAATCCTTTCAAATTCCTACTTTTCAGGCTCAGTTTATAACATTTTCCGGGTTTATCATGTTTGGTGTTTTATCTATACCAATGGGACTTCTTCAAGATAAGAAAGGCAAAAAGTTCATCATGAATCTGGGCTTGATCATTGCTCTGGTTGGATTGCTAGTCCCTGTTTTTAGCGGAATGTATGGTCCGAAAGTTGATCTGGCAAACGCGGATGAAAGCAAGTTTTATGCCCTGATTTTATCGATATTGCTGCTTGGCGCCGGAGCTACCACATTGCAAGTTGTTGGAAATCCTATTATGAGGGATGTTTCCCGGGAAGGAAAATATTCCAGTAATTTGTCTTTTGCACAGTCGGTTAAAGCCATTGGATCCTCATTGGGATTTCTATTGCCTCCATTTGCCTTAAAAGCTTTTAATTTAGACTGGTCTATTTTATTTCCTATATATTCCGGATTGATTTTAGTCAATTTAATATGGTTTAATTCAGTGAAATTTGAAGAGAAAAAATCTACCAGCCAAACTGCCAGTCTTGCCTCTTGCTTTGGCCTTTTAGGAAACGGTTATGTTCTTGCAATGGTTATGGCAATATTCTTTTATGTTGGCGCTGAGGTTTCAATGAGTTCAAGTGTGCCAATGCTGATGAAAGAGAATTTTGGGATTACTGAGCTAGGCCTTATGGTTTCGTGGGCCTTATTCTTTTTGCCTATTCTTTTTGGAAGATTCATGGGCGGATTGATTCTCAGGAAACTGAAGCCTGGAATATTTCTTTTTATTTCAGTAATAATTTCATTGGCAGGATTGCTTGCAATGTTTGTTGAATCAAAAGAACTCACTTTTGCAGGAATTGTATTAATTGGACTGGGTTTTTCAAACATTTTTCCATTGATTTTCTCCATGGCAATAGAAAAAATGCCCGATCGTTCAAATGAACTTTCTGGATTGATGGTCACAGCAATCGTCGGCGGAGCTCTCATTCCTCCTGTTATGGGCTATGTAGCCGATAATGTCAGCTTACTTGTGGGGTTTTTGGTTCCAATGGCATGCGTCGGGTATATTGCCATAATTTCAATCGCTAATCTTAAAAAATAACTTATGGATTACTCAAAGGATAAACGCGTCGTTTTAACGCTTGATGCAGGTGGTACTAACTTTGTTTTCTCGGCATTAAAGGGTTATGAGGAAATTATTGAGCCAATAAAAATGAAATCCAATGGGAATAACCTGAAAAAATGCCTGTCAAATATCGTTTCAGGGTTTTCTCAAATGAAAGACTCTTTAAAAGGTGAAAAAATTGTTGCCATTAGCTTTGCTTTTCCCGGTCCGGCCGATTACCCAAACGGTATTATCGGTGATTTGGGCAATCTCCCCGGTTTCAGGGGTGGAGTTGCTCTTGGTCCGATGCTTCAGGATGCTTTCAAAATGCCTGTTTTTATTAATAATGATGGTAATCTATACGCTTATGGCGAGTCCATAGCTGGCTTTTTGCCTGAAATAAACAAAAAGCTTAAGCAATCAGGCAGTACAAAAAAATTCAGAAATATTGTGGGTATTACGCTGGGAACCGGATTTGGGGCCGGATTGATTTCAGACGGAAACATGATAATTGGCGATAATTCAAACGCAGGAGAGGTTTGGCTGCTCAGTTCAAGACATCAGCCCAAAAGAAATGCCGAAGAGGGTGTGTCAATCAGGGCTGTACAGCGTCTTTATGCTGAGTTATCTGGTCGTCCGGCTGATATTATGCTTTCACCCGAAACAATTTATAAAATAGGAAAGGGATTGACTCCCGGTGATAAATATGCTGCCATAAAGTCCTTTGAGGCTATGGGGAAAATGCTCGGCGATTCCTTATCTAATTTAGCAACTTTATTTGACGGACTTATTGTTATCGGCGGTGGTATTTCCGGGGCGCGTGATCTTTTTATGCCTGCCGTAATGAAAGAAATGCGCTCTAAATACCGAAACCAGAAAGGGGAGGAGTATCCCCGACTGGCTCAGAAAGTTTTTAATCTTGAAAATGAAAATGATGTGAAGGCCTTTGTTGCCGGTGATGCGAAAAAAGTTGAAGTGCCTGTTTCGGGCAGGGAACTTACCTATGATTCCATGCAACGCATTGGGATCGGGTTTTCGAAAATCGGAACAAGCAAAGCAATTTCAATTGGTGCTTATGTTTATGCACTTAAAAATTTATAGGCAAAGGTTTATCAATGCCAAATAATAATATAAAATGAGTTTTTTTAAGTTAATACAGATAGTCGTTTTAATTAGTGTAACAGGTTTTAATTTATCCTACTCACAGGGTGTTACCGGAAAGGTAACATCCCTGGAGGATGGATTGCCTATGCCCGGTGTAAATATCTTAGTAAAAGGTACTAAAATAGGAACGGTTACAGATATTGACGGGAAATTCAACATCAAAACAAGTTCGCAGAACGATACCCTTGTTTTTTCATTTATTGGCTATAATAATAAGGAAATTGCAATAAAAGGGCAAACTGCTCTTTCTGTTCAACTTGCCCCCAATGTTGTTCAGCTTGAATCAGTTGTTGTAACAGCACTGGGTATAAAAAGAGAAGAAAAATCGCTGGGATATTCTGTTGATGAGGTTAAAGGCGATGAGGTTAATACCAACAAGGAAGTTAGCGTTGCCAATTCTTTGTCAGGAAAAGTTGCCGGATTGCAGGTTACTGCAACAAACGGAAGTGCTGCTTCATCAAGCCGTGTCGTGTTAAGAGGAAATAATTCCTTTAATAACAACCAGGCCCTTATTGTTGTTGATGGCGTTCCCATCGATAATTCCACTGTCAGTAACTCCGAAGATGAATGGGGTGGAAAAGATTTTGGAAACGGGATTTCTGACATTAACCCCGACGATATTGAAAGTATTTCGGTTCTTAAGGGAGCCAGCGCCTCTGCTTTATACGGATCGAGAGCTTCAAATGGCGTAATTCTGATTACTACTAAAAAAGGAGTGGCAGGAAAAGGTGTAAGAATTGGATTCAGCACCAGCTCGACTCTTGATAAAGCTTATATTCATACTAATTTTCAGGATGTATATGGTGCTGGCAGTGACGGAAAATTTGAGACACATTGGAAACTGGACAGTGCCGGAGTTCCTCATTATTACGCCGATCAGGCATCCTATTACGGAAGCTGGGGACCAAAAATGGATGGTCAGGATATTTATGACTGGGATGGTAAAAAGAAAAAGTTTCTTCCACAACCAGATAATTACAAAGAATACTTCAGATCAGGTTATACTATAAATAATTCTGTTTCTATAGATGGCGGTTCAAAGAAAATTTCTTTGCGGGGCACAATCAGTGACCTGCGAAATAACGATATTATTCCGGGCTCTTCTGTAAACCGTACGAATATCGGGCTAAATACAAATATCAATTTGTTTAAGCGACTTTTTATCCAGGGCTATGTATCATACGTGTTTCAGAAGGCGGAAAACCGTGCTGCATTGGCTAATTCACTTAATAACCCTGCCAGAAACTACACAGTCATGCCCCGGCACATAAGCACTCAATCACTTAAGGACAATATCATGAATGCCGATGGGGAAGAACAAACCTGGTATATGGTTTGGAATTGGCAAACCAATCCATTCTGGAATGATACTTATGAGCTGAGCATGGATAAAAAGGACAGAACATTCGGAAATCTTTCAGCAAACTGGAAATTTTCGGAAGTGTTTAACCTCCTTGTACGCACTGCCCAGGACTATTCATGGCATCATTTCGAAAATATTGGAGCTTATAACGGACTAATTTCATCAACAGGTAGTTACAGTTACAATAATATTGAAAGATGGCAGACCAATACCGATTTTTTGCTTTCTTATATTCATAAATTGAATGATAAGCTTAACCTGACATATAATTTTGGGGGAAATGCATTGTATGACAAGGTAAATTCTGCTTCAGCATCAACCTCTGTGGGTTTGGTTGATCCATATGTTTATTCTATTGAAAACAGTATAGGAATTCCGGCACGCAACAAAACTCTTCACGAGAAAGCAGTAAATTCACTCTACGCTTTTGCTCAGGTTGATTATAAAAGATTTCTGTTTTTTGATTTAACTGGCCGAAATGATTGGTCAAGTACGCTACCCGAGGAAAATAATTCCTATTTCTATCCATCTATAAGTTCAGGTTTTGTTTTTACCGAGCTTTTGCCTGAAAATTCCAAAAGAAAAAAAGTGTTTCCTTACGGAAAAATAAGAGCTTCCTGGGCAAAAGTGGGAAACGATACAGATCCCTATCAGCTTGATATCACATATTATCAGGATTCCAATGATGTTTATGGAACCTATGGTTATATTGTGAAACAGATTCCGGCCAAAGATCTAAAACCCGAAGAATTGGTTTCTCGTGAAATTGGAACAGATTTAAGATTTTTTACCAACCGCATTGGCCTTGATTTCACCTATTACAATACCAACTCATTTAACCAGATTGTGGGTGTGGATGTGTCCTCGGCTTCCGGAGCTTCAAGGGCGCTCATTAATGCAGGCAATATCCGAAACAGCGGAATAGAATTGCAACTGAAAACAAAACCCATTGCCAAAGATAAATGGAATTGGCAGTTGAATTTTATCTATACCAAAAACAATTCTGAAGTAATTGAACTTGCCGAGGGAATTGACAATCTTCAAATTCTTGAACATTGGGGATTAAGCATAGAAGCCCGACCCGGCCATCCTTACGGAGATATTGTCGGTTACGGCATTCAGCGCGATGGAACCGGAAAAAAGCTGGTGGATGAAAATGGCTTGTACCTCAGAACTGATACCACAGTTGTTCTTGGAAACATCAATGCCGATTTTGCTTTTTCAGTAAAAAATGCGGTTTCTTTCAAGAGCTTTACCTTATCTTTTCTTATTGATGCCCGCATCGGAGGTGAAATGTTTTCGGGAACAAACATGTACGGAAATGGCTACTCAGGTAATTTTATCGAGTCGCTTGAAGGCAGGGAAGAATGGTATGCTTCGGAGGAAGCCAGAATAGCGGCGGGCATTGATCCTGATGAGTGGGAAGCAACAGGCGGTTATCTTGCCGAAGGTGTTTATTCCGAAGGTACTGTTATTGATGGTGTTGATGTCTCAGGTCAACCAAACGAAACATATATAAATCCATTCAATTACTGGAATCAGTTTGCCAGCTGGACAAATGAAATACATGAACCTTTTGTTTACGATGCCAGTTTTGTGAAACTGAGGGAACTGTCCTTTTCTTGGACACTCCCCGAAAAAATTGCAGCAAAAATTAAAATGAAAAATGCTTCGGTATCCATAATCGGACGAAACTTGTGGCTTATCTACAGCAAAGTACCGAATGTTGATCCGGAATCATTTCATACTAATGGCAACGGACAGGGTTATGAGTTATATTCTTTCCCAACCAGAAGAAGCATCGGGGTAAGTCTAAACTTTAATTTTTAGGAGATGATGAGAGTTATAAAATATATACTATTAATTATTCTGGTTTTTTCAGTTTTTGCAGGCTGCAAAAAAGATCTGGCCGGGCTTAATGAGAATCCTAATGACCAAACATCCATAAATCCCGATTATCTTTTTAAGCAATCATTGAAGGAAGGCGCCGGAAGCTATAATTCAGATGTCAATGTAGAACAATGGGGATTAATGAATTGGGTGATGTATCTGGCGGCACGCGGTGGTGTGATTTCTGGCAATGAATATGTGATCCCAAGCGGCAAGGATGCTTTTTGGAACGAACAGTATATTAATGCGCTCATGCAAATCCAGGAGGTTATAAATATTTCAGGAAACGATGAAAACATGGTTAATAAAAAATCGGCATCCAGAATCTGGAAAGTTTTCCTTTTTCACCGTCTCACTGATCTTTGGGGAGCAGTTCCTTATTCTGATGCGCTTAAAGGCTACTCAGACCTGAATTATGCTCCGGGTTACGATCAACAGCATGAAATTTATTTGAATATGCTGGATGAGTTGAAAAATGCTGCCTTGTCATTTAACAGCTCGGCACCTTTCTTCAATGCTGATGCTGATTTGATTTTCAGTGGAGATATCAACAGCTGGATAAGATTCGCCAATTCACTCAGATTGCGCTTGGCAACCCGTATTAAAAATGCAGATCACGATCGGTATCTGGAGGAAATGGATGATCTCTCAGGAAAAGATCTTATTTCATCAAATGAACAATCAGCCCTGTTCCCTTTTAATGGTCAGAAAAAAAATCATCTTTATGAGGCATGGTATACCAATCAGGCAGCTGCACAGAATAATCCAAGTAAATTTCTTGTTGATATGCTTGTTTCAACAAATGATCCCCGAATAAGTGTCATCCTTGAAAAAACTGTGATGTCAATTGATTATCCATGGTATGATGAATATCAGGGAATTCCAAATTTATTGCCCAATTCCGATCCGGTTTGGAGTACTTTTGATGATGACTGGCGTGATGTCTCTGCCATAGGAAATTGGTTTTTGCGCGATAACACGCCTGGTGTTTTATTAAGTTACGCTGAGGTTTGCTTTCTTTTGTCAGAGGCCTCATTGGACGGTGCATATTCACTTTCTGATGCCCAAACTCTTTTAAATAACGGGATCAGAGCAAATATGGAATTTTATAACCTGCATGGAGATGGCTCTGTCCTGATAACATCTGGGCAGATTGACAGCTATCTCTCATCTATAACAACCTGCACACTCGAAGATATTATTACACAAAAATGGCTGAGTTTTGTTTTTGAAAACGGTTATGAGGCTTATGCCGAATATCGTCGGACCGGATTTCCTGTATTAAAAAATTATGACGGAACAGAAATCGAAAAGTCAATTTTCCCAAAAAGATTTATTTACCCGAATTCTGAAACAACCCTTAACCGTGAAAACTATTTAAAAGCAATTGCAGTGCAGGGCGCTGATAACGAATTTACAAAATTATGGTGGAACAATTAGAACAATTTTAAATATGAAAAAAAGCTTACTTACAATTATTTTTGGAGTTCTGGTTGTGTTTCTTTCTGCACAGGAAACATCTTCCGGAAATTGCTATTATAATGATTACCTGATTTGGGATGACCTCGGTTACCCTGATGTGCATGGCGATTGCGGTAACAGCGATCTGTTTAATACCGGAGAGTATCTAACAATCGAGATGTGGGTCAGGGCATATTCTTTTGGCGAAAACCGGAAGCTTTGCGGAAAACTTCCTCCCGAACTCCAGCCCGGATATGTAATGGGATTTCAAAATCTCAACGTATATACTGAAGTTATGAATCCGGCTACCTTCTCGGTGGTGTATCCCGGAACCGGGCCATTGCCGCAAGATTCAGCCTGGGTGCACCTGAGTGTGACTTACGCATATAACGGTCAGCTTAAAGAGTATATTAATGGTGTGCTGCAGGGAACATCTGATATTTTTCCTCAAAATCCCATTCCGGCAAATGACGCTCCATTCATAATCGGCAGGGCTCCATGGGATTACGCTTTTGTGTATTACGGTGATATCGACGAAATCAGGGTTTGGTCTTCTGAAAGGACTGAAGCAGAAATAAATTCCTATAAGCACAAACAGTTGAATGGCGATGAACCCGGACTGGTTGCTTATTATGATTTCAACAACAATCAGGATTCTGTTTTCTTCGACCAGTCGCCAAATGGTAATAACGGGGTAATTAAAAAATATGATCAACCATGTTTTTGGTGGGAAACATCCTATGCTCCTGTTGGAGATTCAATGATGTATTCAATGCATGATGTCCAGGCCGCATGGTTTGGTAAAAGAAACTCCCAGTTCAATTATATTGATACATTGAACGGACTCACCATTATTGCAGATATTAATGACAAAGAATTCAGAAAATACGTGGTTGCCGGTCACAATGATTCCACAGGAACAACCACAGAAAATATTCCGGCTGTTGCGCCTGCAGATTTCAAAATGCTTAAAACCATTTGGTACGTAAATAAAGGTGGCTCTTTTACTTCAACTCTTAAATTTGATCTTAAGGAAAATGCGGCACCTGGAGACACACTCACACTTTTCCAACCCGATTCGCTTTACACTCTTTTAAAATGGGATGAAATACTGGGCGAATTTTATCCGCTGCACTCTGCCGACCTTGCTTATTTTGATTCAGAATATTATTATGTGTATTTTAATAATGTTCAGCTATCTGATGGCTATTATTCTCTTGGTCAGGGTTCTGAAAAACTTGCTGATCCTGCAGGTGTTTCCGAAATTTCAAGGGAATTGCTTGTTGAAATGTATCCCAATCCGGCCGACGAGTTGATTACTGTTAAAAATGCCAATGGATTTGAACTTTCGATTATTGATCTTTCAGGAAGGACAGTAATGAATAAAAAAATAGACAGTTTGATTGAAAATACAGACATCAGTCATCTGAAATCTGGTTTTTATCTGGTCCGATTGACCGACAAAACCAATGAAACAATTAAAAAATTAATTATTAAATAGAATAGATATGAAAAAAGTAACCCTGATCATTAGTGTTTTCTGTTTAATGCTGATCAATGTAAATGCTCAGAATTTTGCACTTCAACTTGATGGTTTAAATGATAAAATTGGTGTTGCCGACGCTCCGGAACTCAATCCTGTAACATCCTTTACAGTAGAGGCATGGATAAAAGCAGATTACTGGGAGAGTAATGTTTATGCCGGGTCAATCATTTCAAAACAGGCCACATCGCCCGACAGAAGCTATTGTTTGACTGCCGGACAAGGTGGAAAAGCGGAGTTTACCGTTTCTGTAGAAGGTTTATGGGTCACTGCTACTACCGATCCCATCATGGGATTGTATTCATGGTATCATTTGGCCGGAGTTTATGACGGATCATCCGTGAAAATATATATTAATGGGATTCTTCAGACTGAAACCCCATGCTCTGGTACGCACGGTGCATCAACAGGTACAATCCTTTATATGGGAGACAACCCAACCTGGGGAGGAAGAAATTTTCAGGGAACTATTGATGAGATAAGAATATGGGATACTTCCCGCACAGAAACTGAAATAGTAGATAATTATACCGGTGAATTAACCGGAACAGAAGACCGATTGGTTGCGTACTGGAATTTTAATGAGGGAACAGGAAGCACAGTTACCGATGTAACAGGTAATGGAAACAATGGCACCATGTTGAATATGACTCCGGCCTCAGACTGGGTGCCAGGTTTTGAGCCGGCAACCAAAGATGTGGGGGTTGTCAGGATTGCTGCGCCCTACCAGATTGGTCCGGCCTACACCACCAGCGAAGCTGTTCAGGTTGAAATAAAAAACTTTTCCACACAGGACGCTACCGGCTTTGATGTGGTTTATAGAATAAACGGGGGCAGTCCGGTTACCGAAACAATCTCGGCAGTGATTCCTCCCTTCGGAACATATATTCACACATTTTCAGGAACAGAAAACCTGCTTGGAATTTCTACCATTGACATTAAATCATACACAGCTCATTCTGAAGATCAGAATCATTTCAACGATACTTTATCTACTTCTATTTCACCTGTCGAAAACCAGGTTTTATTCAATGCACAGCAGCATAATTTTGGTGCATATGGACAGATCAATACTGTTCTTTATAGCGTAGCCGGTGATTTAAGCGGATACAGTCAGATTTTGCTTCATGTTGATCTAACCTGTCCAGCCGGGGGATGTGATCCATGGGATCAGGCCGGAATGGTGTTTCTGAAAAAGGGACTTGAACAGTATGAGTTGGCAAGATACATTACTCCTTACGGGAAAGCCTGTGGTGGATGGACTTATGATATAACTGATTTCAAATCATTGCTTTCAGGTTCATCTGAATTTGTGTCTTATGTCCAGGTGTGGGGTGCTTCGGGATGGCTGGTAACAGTTGAAATTGAGCTTGTTCCGGGAATACCCGAATGGGATTATATCAAAATTGATAAGCTCTGGGATGCTGAGCACTGGGTGTACGGAGATCCGGGAGTTTCCCATGACCTTCCGGTTTTTACCCAAACAATTCATGAAAATGCGCAGAAAGCTAAGGTTAGAATGACTATTACAGGCCATGGACAGGGAAATACCGATAACGCAGCTGAATTTTCACATGTAGTCCATAACCTTTGGGTGTCAGGATCTCCAACTTTTGCACATGATTTTTGGAAAGCTGATTGTGGTTCAAATTCCTGTTCAGACCAGTATGGAACATGGACATTGTCACGCTCAGGATGGTGCCCCGGTCAGGATGTTCAACCCGACTATTTTGACCTTGACGGATATTTTACTCCGGGCGCAGATATTGCCCTCGATTATGTGCTTCAGGATTATACAAATCTTTTAAATACCGGATACAATGATGGTTCGCATACCGAGCCATTTTACAGGATCAGGGCATATCTGGTAACATATTCTGACAGTCCGCTTACCGAAATAACCGAGTCTTCGAAAGACAATTCAATTACCATATATCCAAACCCTGCTTCCGACAATCTGACAATCAGAATAAATGAAAGTTTGGATTCGGGGGTAAAAATTTTAGTATTCAATCAACAGGGAAAAATAATGCTGAGCAAAGATTCAAAATTTGTATCAGGATCTGAAAGTATTGAAATAAGTGGACTTTCTTCAGGTTTATATCATATCAGGATTGTTACCGGAGGAAAAGTTAAAGCCATGAATTTCATCAAACTATAATAAAAAACTATTTCCATGAATACCCGTTTCGAAAAAATTAAAACCGAAATTTATTCCAACTCACATGAAGCATCAAAAGCTGTAGCCACTGAAATTGCTTCGGTGATCAAAGCAAAACAAAAGTCAAAGAAAAACTGTGTCCTGGGTTTGGCAACCGGTTCATCACCCGTTGGTGTTTATGAAGAATTGGTTAGAATGCACAGAGAAGAAGGTCTGAGTTTTAAAAATGTGATTACCTTCAATCTTGATGAATATTATCCCATGCAAAAGGATTCACTTCAGAGCTACAACCGGTTTATGAATGAGCATCTTTTTGACAGGATTGATATTATCCGAAAAAACGTGCACATTCCCGACGGTACAATTCCTGAAAATACAATTCATTCTTATTGCAGGGAGTTTGAAGATAAAATCAAAAAAGCCGGAGGCATTGATTTACAGATTTTAGGGATCGGCCGCACAGGTCATATAGGTTTTAATGAACCCGGATCGCCTGTAAACTCGCAAACCCGCTTAATTACCCTTGACCACCTTACCATTACAGATGCAGCAAGCGATTTCTTTGGCGAAGAAAATGTACCCCGCAGAGCAATTACCATGGGGATCGGATCAATCCTGAATTCCAAAAAGATAATTCTGATGGCCTGGGGTGAAGGAAAATCCGCTATTATCAGGCCAACTGTAGAGGGGGAAATATCCGACTCTGTTCCGGCGACCTATCTCCAAAAACATCCTGATGCTAAAATTTTTCTTGATAAGGCATCTTCTTCTGAACTTACAAGGATAAAAACACCATGGCTTGTTGGTGATTGCGAGTGGACTGACAGGGTGATCCGTAAGGCAGTTGTCTGGTTGTGCGACCGTGTTGAAAAGCCCATTCTAAAACTCACTGAAAGAGATTATAATGACAACGGGATGAGTGATTTGGTTACCCAATATGGACCGGCGTATAACATTAATATCAAGGTGTTTAATGATTTGCAACATACAATCACCGGATGGCCGGGTGGAAAGCCAAAAACAGATGATTCAAATCGTCCCGAACGCGCAAAACCCTATCCGAAAAAAGTATTGGTATTTAGTCCGCACCCCGATGATGACGTAATATCAATGGGTGGTACACTGCTCAGACTTGTGCAGCAGGGGCATGAGGTGCATGTAGCTTATCAGACATCAGGAAGTATAGCGGTTTTTGATGATGATGTGGTGAGGTTTCTTGATTTTGTGGATGAACTTGATAAATCATATTTCCCTGAAAAAGTCAGAAACGATGAAAAATTTTATAATAAAATATTCAAATCACTAAGCAACAAGAAGCCGGCAGAGGTAGATTCACCCGAAATTATCAACATTAAAGCAATAATCAGAAGGGGAGAGGCGAAGGCTGCCTGCCGGTATATGAAAGTAAAAAAAGAAAATATTCATTTTCTTGAAATGCCATTTTATGAAACAGGAACTGTACGAAAAAAACCTTTAAGCAAAAAAGATATAAGCATCATTGCCGACTTGCTGAGGGAGATAGAACCCCATCAGGTTTATGCGGCAGGAGATCTTTCGGATCCTCATGGCACACATCGCGTTTGCTTTGAAGCTATACTTAAGGCATTTGAGGTGGTTAAAAAGGATAAATGGATGAAAGACTGTTATTTTTGGCTATACCGTGGTGCATGGCAGGAATGGGATATTAATGATGTGGATATGGCTGTGCCTTTAAGTCCGCATGAACTTATCCAAAAACGACGTGCCATTTTTAAACACCAGTCGCAAAAAGATAAAGCACTGTTTCCGGGTTTTGATTCCAGAGAATTCTGGCAACGTGCCGAAGAAAGAAATCGCAAAACAGCTGACTTCTATGATAAACTTGGAATGGCAGAATATGAAGCAATGGAATTGTTTGTAAAATATAATTTTTAGAAATGAAAAAGATAAAACGGTTTCTGTTGACAATATTTGTAATACTGCTTTCATTAAGCGGCATTTACTCAGAGGATATTGATAATGTTGATAGCTTGAAAGGAGAACTTGACAGATTGATGCAGGATGACCCATATAGCGAAAACTGTATTCGTACGCTTAATTTTCTGGCTCAGTTTTATATGAAAAAGTCGCCTGTTAAGGCACTGAGTTATGCCTATGAAGCTATCGAAATATCATATAAACTAAAAAATTCCACTGAAATTTATCCTGTTTATGGAACTATTGGAATGATATATCAGGAGCAGGGATTTTATGATAAAGCGATGGAATTCTTTTTTAAATCAATGTTTTATTTTGAAAATAAATCAGACAGACTTGGCTATGCATGGGTTTATGTGAATATCGGAAATATTTATTTTCAAAAAAGGGAATTTGAAAAATCAAGAAAATATTATGAAATGGCCAATGAAAACTTTAAAAAGGTTTATGATTTGTACGGTCAGGCAACTTCCACAAATAATATCGGATTGATTTTTAAAGAGCAAAATAATTGCGATTCCTCATTCTATTACTTTAAAAAAGCCCTGGATATTCGTAAAAAATTGGGCGAAAAAGTCCATATTGCACTAAGCTACAGATATCTTGGAAATTCATATGAGGTATGCGGTAAGGATGAAAAAGCCCTTGAATACTACAATAAAGCCCTTGAAATGTACCGAAAGGCAAATAATGACGAGGGCGAAGGACAAATTCTGAATTTTATCGGCGACTTTTTTCTTGACCGGGGCAAGTATGATGAAGCTTTAAGCCGATTTTTGGCCAGCGAACAGTTGTATAGGAAAAACAGTGATTTTCCCGGACTTTCCATATCATTAAATAAAGTAAGTCAGGCATATTTTAAAATGGGCAATTATCAATTGGCAATCGAGAACGCCCTTCAATCAATTGAAACCAGTAAAATCAATGAATTGTTGTTGCAGCAGCGAGAATCTTATTTTATTATTTATCAGTCTTTTGCGAAACTTTCTGATTATAAAAATGCACTTGAATATTCTGAAAAATATTTTGCATTTAAGGATTCAATATCAAACGAAAATGTTGAAAAGAAAATCTCACAACTTGAGTTTGTGCTCTCTGACCGCAAATTTGATAGGGAAATAAAAATACTTGAAAAGGATAGAGAAATTCAAGCTTTAATACTTAAAAAGAAAACCAATCTGGTTTACTATTTTATTATTTCATCAATGGTTTTAATTATTTTGGTATTGAGTAACCTCCGCAAATTTAATTACAGGGTTAAACTGGCCAAACAGTTTTCTTTGGGAGCCGGCATTCTTTCTAAGGTTGGTGTGGTATTTCTTGTGGGAATTTACTTCACCCTTTTTATGTTTTTATTTCAGCCTTTTGGTTTGTCGGAGCTTGATTTTCTGTTTAAAGTAATGGTTTATGCCGCTTTTGGTATTATTTCAATGTCGATTTTATTCCTGAACTTTGTCATCTTTCATCTGATCGAAAAATGGGTAAAAAATGAAAAATGGGACGTGGTAAAATATGTCTTGTTTGTATTTTTTATGCTTATCGGAATTTCAACCGTGGGCTATAATTATGCCCGTTTTTATGGAATTGACGAATTGGTTTCAATTAGCTTTTTCGATGTGCTGATTGTCGTTTTTTCTTTGACAATTTTCCCGGTTTTTCTGATTATTGTCTTTATCGAGAAAATTTACCTGAACAGGCATGAACAAATTGCAAAAGTTATTTCGCACCATCTAAAAAACGTGGAAAAACCTTTTGAAGACCATCTTATTCACATTAAATCAGATAAATCAAAAGAGGATATTCAGATTTTGCTTTCACAGTTTATTTGCGCCGAAGCAAAGGGAAATTATGCAGAGTTTAATTATATAAATAATAAGAAACTCAAAAAAACTCTCATGTTAATATCCATGAAAGTTATTGAAGATCAGTTAAAAGAGTATGAAAAAATTATCAGATGCCATAAATCTTATATCGTAAACACAAATAAAATTGAGAAGGTTTCGGGAAACTCTCAGGGGTATAAATTAACATTAAAGGACCTTGATTTTAAAATACCTGTTTCAAGAAATTTTCCAAAAGAATTATTAAAGGAATTAAAACAAACAGATTGATTAATTAGCTACTTTTTTAATTTTTTATACTTTTTATCCCCTACGTTATTTAATGTATTTTTGTAGGATTATCAGCCAATCTTACATAATGCAATGGTATTGATTTTAAATTATTAGATATTTGAGTATAAATTATTAACCATTTTGTATGAAAAAACTGACTTTATTTCTTGCATTTATTTTTCTGTTTTTAACAGATTCTTTTTCTGATCCAGGTGATACTATTGTTGTTCAGACTCTGACCTTCAGTGATATAACAAAAAGACGTGGCATCTGGGAATTTCCTGATGAGTCTCATTCATACAGAAAAGTACTGATGTACTATACGTTAAAATGCGATCCTGCCACTACAGCCGACGGTTATGATTGCGGGGAGTGGGATTATCTTACCTATAATTTCATCTACGACCACACCGGAATTATTGATTCGGCTTTGCTTAACCATCCGTCGTTTTCTGTCAATGGCAGCTCTCCGGCAACCTATGAATACTCCGTTGTGCCTGTATATAACTATTTTCAAAACTGGCAATATTTTCCTGTTTACGATGATGTGATTTCCGAAAATACCTACAGCGTAGGAACAGGTACTCTTGATCTTGACCATACTTTTAATTCTGTTCTCAAAACTTCCCGGGCCCGATACCTTTTCACTGCTGCTGAGCTCAGTGCAGCCGGATTGTCCCCGGGTGAAATTAATAAATTACAGATGGATATAAGCAGTTTGGGATCTGCTCTTGATTATCTTAAAATTAATCTCAAGAACTCAGCTCTGTCTGAACTGACTTTAACTGATTTTGAAAATACGGGTTTTACTACTGTATATCTCCAAAATACGACCTTTTCTTCAACCGGATTGTTTACTTTCAATTTTTCTGAACCTTTTTTATGGGATGGTATCTCTGGTATTCTGGTTGAATTTACATTTTCCAATCCAACAACAGGTACATCAACCGAAATTAAAGGCAGTTCAACCGGGTTTAACTCAGGCCTGTTTTCTGTTTCTGAAGATGAATATCTGTCGTTTAACGGTCCCGATTATGTTGATGTTCCTGTTACCCCGCTTGCTGATATTGACAGCTTTGTGACTGTTTCTTTCTGGCAGTTTGGCGACCCCGCAATTCAACCCCAGGATGATTACTGCTTTGAGGCAATGAACACTGCCGGAAACAGGGTTTTAAATGTTCACCTTCCCTGGAGCAACAGCAATGTTTATTGGGATGCCGGAAATGCAACCGGTTATGACAGAATTTATAAAGCAGCCGCGACAACCGATTTTGAAGGCAAATGGAATCACTGGGCTTTTACAAAAAATGTGGATGAAGGTACAATGAAAATATACCTGAACGGCGTTCTATGGCATTCAGGAACAGCTTTATACAGGGATATGGATCAGATTTCCAGATTCCGGATTGGCAGCAACGTGTGGGGGGGTACAAATTATGATGGTTTTATTAACGAGTTTGCTGTTTTTGATACTGTTCTGGATGAACCTACTATTGCTTCATGGATGTATAAAAATATCGATCCTTCACATCCTGCCTACTCTGATTTGGTTGCATACTACCGTTTTGACGAGGGATCGGGATTATATGCCGATGACAATACGGGTTCAGGAAATGATGCAATGCTTTTTGGATTACCCGACAGAAAATCATTGAAAGGTGATGAACTGTTTAGAAACCTGCAGGTAACCAGTGAAAGACCAAATATTGGTTTTGTTCAGGGCGAATATAACTTTCATCTTGATTCTCTCATGTTTCTCGATTCAGTAATGGTTTCTCCGGTTACCCTGATGCTTTTTAATGACACAACAATTCTGCCGCTTGCAACAGATACACTTCTTGTGTGGCCTGCCGGATATGTATATGTTTATGATCATGATACAATTGCCGATTCTCTATTGGTGGATCCCTCAGTTAATCTCGTTCTTGATACAATGTACTACTGGGGCGAACCTTATGATGTTATTAACCGCTATGAACTTGGCAGGTTTATTACTCCTTATGGCATCGGACTTGATCTTGGTGATAACGGTTTCAGATGGGCTTATGATGTAACTGATTATGCCTTTTTATTGCACGATTCAGTGGATTTTGCTGCAGGAAATAATCAGGAACTTATTGATGTTAAATTTTTGCTGATTGAAGGAACTCCTCCAAGAAACCTGACCAGAATGGATCGCATCTGGGGACAAATGGAATCATACTATTATAAAGATCTTGATGATGATGTGGTGCTAAAGGAAAAAACCATTCCGGTTGATCCCGCTACTGAATCCATCAAAATAAAAACCCGCCTTACCGGACATGGACATAACAGTAATACAGGCAGTTATCCTCATTGCTGCGAATGGAAAGACAATACCCATTACTTGTTCATAAATGGAGCAATGGTTGATTCCTGGAAAATATTTAAGTACAATGAATGTGCATTGAATGCAGTTTATCCTCAGGGAGGAACATGGCCCGGAGCCAGAGAAGGATGGTGCCCCGGAGATGTGGTTCAGGATACTGATTTTGAAGTGGGCGATTATATTTCTGGTGACTCGATTAAAGTTGACTATGATATTACCAACGTTCCGGCTGCAAATCTTGGAATGGGATGGGGTAATTACGTGGTAACTATGGATATGTTCCAGTATGCTTCCCCTAATTACAGTCTGGACGCTGAAGTTTACGACATTTTAACTCCCACCGACTGGGAGTATTATTCAAGGAATAACCCCGTTTGCTCCGATCCGAAAATTGTAATCAGAAATAATGGAAGCACTGAGTTGAACGGACTGAATATTACCTATGGTGTGTCGGGCGGAACGCAACTTGTGTATAACTGGACCGGTAGCCTTGGTTTTATGGAAACAGAACAGGTTGAACTGCCTGTTAATTCAGAAGAATTCTGGATTGGCGACGAAAATAGTATTTTCACCGCGACGGTCAGCGATCCCAATGGAGGTGCCGATGAGTATGATATCAATGATGGTTATTCAACCCACTTCAATGCACCTGACTTTTATGAGGATAATTTTATCATACTTATGCGTAGTAATAATCTGCCTGACGAAAATTATTATAATATCTATGACATAAACGGGAATATTGTTCACAGTAAAACCGGACTGATTGCAAATACAACTTATTACGATACACTTCATCTTGAGCCGGGCTGCTATGAATTGGAACTTATGGACCTTGGGAATGACGGGCTTTATTATTGGGCTTATCCCGAACAGGGCACTGGCTATATGCGTATTAAAAAAATTGGTGGCGGCATTCTTAAATATTTTGAAAAGGAGTTTGGCCGTTCAATTCACTATGCTTTCACAATTGGTGATGTTTCAAATGTAAACGAACTTTCATTACAGAAAACTGCCGAAGTTTATCCAAATCCTACAGACGGAAATGTTACTTTATTCCTAAGTGGTTATAAAGGTAAAGTTACAGTCTTTTTATATGATGCACTGGGAAATGTTATAACCGAAGGTAATTACACTGTTGATGAAGATTTCGTTCGGGAATTTAATTTGAATTCCTGTTCCAAAGGACTATACTATATGAAGATTGTGAGCGATGACTCACAGATAGTAAAGAAAATTTCTGTTTATTAACCTGAAAAATTGCCACAAATGCACAAATTTCAATTGTGTATTTGTGGCAATGTCTTTCGTCAAAAAAAACCATACTAACATATAATAGTTTATAACTTACTTATATTACGTATTTGTCTCTGTTTATTAATAATTTATTTTGTGTAATTGTTTAATTGAGCTGTACATAAGAAATAAAAGAGCCATGCGAAATATTTTACTATTCACAGCATTTATTTTTACGCTGTGTACCTATTCCCAGGTCAGACCTGATGCTTCCGTTAAGGAAAAAGAACTCTACATTGAAACACTTGACTTCATTGATGAGGAAAAATATGAATTTGCCGAACGTAATTACCAGAAACTGATAAGTATTGACAGCACTTACTTTACTTATCTGTTTGAATTGGGTATGTTGTATTTTTATGAAATGCAGGATAAGGGTAAATCAATCAGATGGCTTAATGCTGCTGCAAACCAATTAAATGGGAAATCAGACCTGAATTTAAATGGAAAATCAGACTGGAATGTTTACATCTATCTTGCACAGGCATACCAGTTTATCCAAAAATATGAAAAAGCACTTGAAATATTCAGGCTGTACGATGGTTTTCCTTTAAAAGAAGGACAAATAAAAATAAATGTTTCAAATTATATTGAACGCTGTAATTACGCGAAGGATGAAGAGGAAAAACAAAGAAAAAACATGAAGTTCAGGGTTATGAACGTAGGGCCGGAGGTCAACACGCCATTCTCAGAATACGCCTCGGTTCAGATATTCGAAGACTCTACCATGCTGTTTACTTCGCGAAGGTCTGCCGAAACAGATACCCTCAAAAAAATATATGACAAGTTTTGGGAATATATGTACTTTACAAAAAAAACCGGGGGTTCTTTGTCTGAAAATACAGGCAGATTTACCGATCCGATAAACTTTTCTACTATACCAAAATACTCGTATTTCGGAAAAAAATCCACATGGCATAAAGCCATTGTAAGCATATATCCCGATTATTCTAAATTGATAATTTTTCAAAAGCAAAAACTTTGGACTTCAACAATGAAAGAGGGTATATGGCAAAAACCAAAAAAACTTCCTAAAGAAATAAATTTTGGCGAATACCAGCGCCATGCTTCTATAACCGCAGATGGTAAAACAATGTTTTTCAGTGCATACCCCAAATCAGGAAGTGATCAGTTTGATATTTATTATTCCACAATTGATGATGATGGAAAATGGAAACCCGCACAAACCTTAGGTTCTGTTATTAATACATCCGGGGATGAAGATAGTCCGGAAATTACTCCCGATGGAAAAACCCTGTATTTTTCATCC
This sequence comes from Bacteroidetes bacterium GWF2_38_335, assembly GCA_001769535.1. Classification (GTDB taxonomy): domain Bacteria; phylum Bacteroidota; class Bacteroidia; order Bacteroidales; family GWF2-38-335; genus GWF2-38-335. The sequence continues at coordinate 56,410 of MEOH01000013.1, read as the reverse complement.
AACGGACATCCGGGCATGGGCAATTATGATGTCTTCAGAAGTGAGTTGATTGACGGCGAGTGGACATCCCCTGTGAACATGGGATATCCGATTAATAGTCCCGCAGATGACATATTTTTCAAAAGAAATGGCGCTACAGGTGTTTCATATGTTTCTTCTTCAAGAGTAGGTGGATTTGGTATTATGGATATTTATTCAGTGTTCCCGGTTGTTTACCAACCCGATTTTGATAATTGTGTTTATCTCGATGATTCAGACTGGGGTAAATACAACATCGATATCATTTCCCCCGATTCAATTTTTACCCAAAAACCTGCTAAATTTGAAGCCACTCTGTTCAAAGCAGGAAACAACCCCGAACGTCATTATTTCTGGAATTTTGGAAATGGTAAAATTGCTTTGGATAAACAGGTAGCTGAAAACACATTTGAAAATGATGGTTTGTTTAAAGTAACTTTACAGTGTCAGGGATGGAATGACGAAACCTCGGAGGAAATAAATTTCTGTATTTCAAAAAATGTGTTTGTTCTTTCTGAAGCTCCTGTTATTGCTGACGTTGTTAAAACAACTGAAAACACAGAAAGTATTGAAAATCAAAACAGTTCAAACAACACCAACAACACCAACAACACCAACTTATTACCCGAAGAATCATTGAAAGCCGGATTGCAACCTGTTTATTTTTCATTTAATCAGAATGGTATCAGAACGGATGCTTCATTAACTCTTAATTCAAATATCAGTATTCTTAAAAACAATCCACAGATGAAGTTTGCAGTTCATGCTCATACCGATTGCATTGGTTCATCAGAATATAATTTTGTATTATCACAGCGTAGGGCTGAATCAACAGTTGAATATCTTGTCAAAAACGGTATTGATCGAGCCAGAATTGTTGATGTCAAAGGATTTGGTGAAACAAAACCAATTAACAACTGCATTGATGGTGCTGCTTGCAGCAAAAACGATCATCAGCTAAATCGCCGTGTTGAATTTATAATTTCGCAATAGTTCCTATGAAGAAAAACCTCTTTTGGATAGTATTTCTTTTGATTTTGGCTTCATGCAGTACGTCTGATGAAAAACCTTCTATCAAAGAAAGTGGTGATGAGTTTTATGAAAACGGACAGATAAAAATTCAAAAATTAAAAACCGGAGATAAGGATAAATGGATTTTTTTCAGCGAAGATGGTAAGGTTGTTGAAGAAAAATATTTTCAGAATGGAGACTTGATTGCTGTTAACGGTTATTATCCCAGTGGAAAAAAAAGAGTTGAATGTGGAAAGAAATCCGGTTACAGAAACGGAATCTGGAGGTTATGGTACGAAAATGGTAAGATTTGGGAAAATGGCTTGTATGTAAAGGGTTTTCCTGTAGGATTATTTAGTTATTACGATTCTACAGGTGTTTGCTTGAATTCTCATCTGTATGTTGAAAACTCAGGTTTTGCATCTATTGCTTTTCCTGCTGAAATGAATCTTTTTGCTTTAAAGGATTATTTGGCTGATCGTACAGATTTTCAGGAAATGGACAATGTTGAAGTGGCCGGAGAAGAATATCTTTTTCCTGAACTTCACTGGGGTGAATCTTTACTGTATTTTGATGAGAGAAATGCCCCCGATTCATTGATCGGTTGTATGGGTGGGAAAATTTATGATGATGCTTTTGTATTTGCTGAAAAAATAAAAGTGGGCATGAAAAAATCTGCCTTGCTTGATTTCTTTCAACTTAAAGATACTATTAAATATAACACTCTTACAATCAAAGACACAACTACCATGAGCTTTTTCGAATTTCAAATCGAAAATGACAAGGTAAAAGGCATTGTTTTTGGCGGACTTTACCCGCGCGATTGATGGTTTTTTAATTTATCCTGACGAGTTTCGTACTGATAATCATTTCATTTTCAGAATAAACCTGAAGCATGATTATTCCACTTTCCCCCAAGCCGTTTATTTCAAGGGGCAATTCAAATTCATTATTTTCAGGTATGACACTATATTCTGACACTTTCCCCAATATATCGGTCAAAATAATGCTGATTTTTTTTCCTTCATAACCATCCAATAGAATGTTTAATTTGTCTTTAAAGGGATTTGGATATACTGAAACTGAAGTTCCGTTGGAAATGTTTTCCGTATAAGTAATTGTATCATTGACGGTGATATAGTCGGTGTATAAAACAACGTTTTCCGGACAATCTCCCCCAAATGCTGTAAGACTTACGCTGTAAACTCCCGGCTCATTATAATAATGGTACGGATTAAGATCTGTTGAGGTGCTTCCATCTCCAAAATCCCATAAATAGGATGTGGAATTCACCGAATTGTTTGTGAAAAGTGTCATCAGTGGCACATCCCCTTCGGTGGTGTTTACTGTGAAACCGGCTACCGGTGAAGGAATAATGGTGATGTAATCTGAAATTTCAACTGAATCGCTTCCAAAACTATTGCTGACAACCAGTTTAATGCCGTATGTCCCCGGATTGTCATAAATAATTACAGGGTTTGAAATGTCGCTTGTTCCGGGTGTTCCTCCTTCAAATGTCCAAAATGATGAAGTTGCATCTGACGAGGTGTTAATAAACTGGATTTCTTCACCTGTGCAATAGGTTGTCGAAAGGGTTGAAAAGCCCGCATCAGGCAAGGTTACCGGTGGCTTAATGTAAATGCCGTCAGATTGAATAGCTGCCGATTCAAGGTATGCATTATTTTGCGCTTTCACCTGAAAATAATAGGTTGTGCCGTAAGTCAGACTAAGTCCGCTATGGGTAACAGAAACATCAGTACCTGCATCGGTCCAGCCAACAATATTGGTCAATCCGGGCCCGTCGCCAATAGCATACATATAACGCAAAATTCCTGAATTAACATCCGCAGCTGCTTCCCAGTTTGCCGACAATTCGTTTGTAACTGTTGTAGTGTCCAAATCAGTTGAAATTCCATCGTTGATAAACCCTCCGTTAACCGGCGGAGTCCAGTCCACATTTACATCCAATCCTGCAATAACCGACCAGTTTTCACTCTCATCAATAACCACCGATTTGATTCTGCATGAAGGTGAAGTGGGTGCTGAATTTTGATACCTTACCTCATCCGAAGACACTTCGCCAACAGAAATATCAGAGGTATTTGCCCTTGATTTATAAATCTTTAGGTCATCATACAAAACATTGCAATCGCCGGTTCTTAAAGATATAAAACTGCCTGCCGTCAGAGGGTCAGGATCAATCCATGATGATACGAGCACATTATTTTGATACGCTTTAATTTCGCCAGATGTAGGGTTATAGGTTACTTTGTAATCGTAAAACGTGTTGGCTGCAACGGTGCAATCATCGTCGGTTTGAATGACAATAGCGTTATCTGTTGCCCGGTAAATCTGGCATTTATTATTATCAACCCTGAAGTAGATCATATAGGCATTGTTCCTTTGATCCATGCTGGCATCATCGCTGAAAAAATAAAGTCCGGCACGGCGGTTTGTTCCGCTTCCCCCGATGTTCATCTGCCAGTGGAATAGCCATGTTTCTGAGTCATCCTGAGTTACCGGAGCGTAGATGTTGGTATTTGAATTCGCTTCAACTGTTTGATTCAGCCGGCCCGAATTAATCACCCAGGTACCTGATACCTGCTGCCAATCCGGATGAATGACTGCACTAAAATTATCATTGAAAAACCCACGGCTGTTGTTTGCCCTCCATTCGATTCCATTATTATCCAAAACCTGGTAATAAAGCTCACCAAGAGCTAAATTATCATTGTCAGTAAAGGTGGCAGTAAAATCATCTGTAACCCAGGTGCTGGCTGAAATGGATGTGGTTGGAACTATATTGTCGTAGATGCATTGCCATACTGCTTTAAATCCGGTTCGTGTTGTGGCATTGTCCGAGTAAAATCTAACGGTAAGTGAGTTTCCTGTTGTGCTGATCAGCCCCGGAGAGGTGGTTCCTGAATATCCTCCTATAAGCGGAGAAGCAATAGATGGTCCGTCATACAGCCAAAGAGAATCGTACCCTGCTTCGAGTTCAAAGTTTTCAAAGTTCAAGGTAAGTGATGTGGCGTCGGTGGGAGAGATGGTATAGGTATAAACCTCGTTGTCATAATTATTCCATGCCGGACCGCCCATATCAAAAATGGAATCGGTGCAGGGTGTGGTGGCACAGTTTGAAAACTTATCTGAAATCAGGTTCCACAAATCGCTATACCCATCGTCGTTTCCAAGACACCAGATGCCGATTCCGGCCAAACCGCGCCTGTTAACCATGTCGTACCGTTTGCCCAAACTCATAACATCATCAATAAAGCATTGATTCCAGTTTCCATCATTATAAGCCCAGTAAGGTGAGAAACAATTGTTTTCCCATAATTTGGCCGATTGATTATAATAACCTGTTGAATTAGCCATAATGTATTTGTAAGTCCGGGTGGTTGATGCTCCGGTTACAGATGAAGGCGGAGTGGCCCCGGCGGTAACATATTCCCTTCCGTAATAAGGTACTCCAAGTGCCAGTTTGCTGGCGGGAACTCCTGCATCCAGATAGTAATTAATGGATTTCGACTGGCAGTAAGTATAGGTAGAAGTCAGATTGTACAATCCGCCTGTTGGTCCGGCAGTGGTACTTCCCCCATAATAATAATCATATCCCATGATGATAAAAATATCAACATATGGAGCCATGGAGGCTACATCAAAGGTTCCGCTCCAGTTAACAGAAGGTAGGGCAATGGTTATCTGGGAGCCGGGAATGGCAGCGTGCATCTGGTTGCAAAGGTCAATCATGAAAGCGGTAAGGTTTGCCGATTGGGTAGAAGGTACAGCTTCAAAATCAATGTTGACACCATCAGCATTTCTTGAATTCACATAGGAAATAAGATTGTTGATTAAATTTTGTTTTGCTGCAGTGCTTCCAAAAAAAGTGGCATGGTCAGAAAACATGGTTGCACAAAGATGAACTTTTACTCCGGCATTTTGAGCATTAGTTACAACCGAAGTTGTTAACCAGTTATGGGAATCAGATGTTCCGCCATCTGCAGGATTTACCTCATAGCCAAAATAGCAAAGATGAGAGAGCATTGACCAGTCGTAATTGGCTTCCAGTCCGTTCATCCAGTAAGGATGCCATCCATAAACGATTTTTTCGAGGGAACATGCTTTTTCTTTTGGTGAGCTTATATCAGCAGGAATATTTATCGTGCTATAATCTCCATCAAATATCTGATTATTATAATATTCTGCTTCTTCCTGATGAACGGTTTTAAAGTTGGATTCCTGTCCATTAACTTTTAGGGCCATTAAGGCAATAGAAATAATAAGTAGTATTTTCATTTTGGTTGCTTAATCTTTTCGCGCCAATATTAAATAATATTTGGGTATGGAAGCGTTAAACAGTTGTGAAATTTGAGAAAACAAACTTTTTATTAGATGAGTTTATCAACTAAGTAAATTAAAAATGCTATTAACAAGTAGATATTAAAAACTAAATTGAGAATTGGGAGGCGCACTAGCAAAACAAGAGGATAGAACACAGTGCAACCCTTTGTATTACAATAGCTTTTTTCGCATAGGGTTGCATTTTATTTCACCCTACGCGGACACAATCCCAGGGCTTTGCCCTTGCATCATCTGAGTTTAAGGTCTGAAAGACCGATTTGTAACACCACAGGGTGAAACACAGTGCAACCCTGTGAAAAAAACAAGATGGGGTGTATTGACGAAGCCAGAAATTTCATTTTACTCAGAGTCGTCTAAGTAAACCGGATCCAAATATATTATTGAATCAAAGAAATCTTTAGAAAAGAAAGGGTCGATTTGTTCATAGAATTTAATTGTAATATCAAATTTCATTCTGATAGATTCATAATTTTTGATAATTTCTTTTATTTCATATTTTGGACAAAACAAATATTCACAGGTGGTATTGAAATCCTCTTCAAAAGCAGAAACTGAATATTGGGTTAAAAACCCGCTATTATGGTAAATGGAATCAAATTCTGAGCTGCTTGTATTGTTCAATAATGCATCAACACCACCGGTTCCGTAGGAAAAATCAGGTCCGTTTAATTTGTACCATGCATCTTTGTCAAGATATTCGGGATAATTGCGCATAAGAATATTTGAAAATTCATGATGAAAAACACGCTCAACATAATCGTCAGAGTATCCGTTTTCAATGCCGTCGTTTGTCATGTAAACTGCATTTGATGAACTGGTTCCGCCGTATTCGGTTCCGTAAAATTCAAGGTATTTAAAAGCATATACCCTGATGATATTTTTTTGAAGCACTTCTTCAGGATACTTTAACAGTGCTTTTCTGAAAATTTCTTTTGTTCTTTCAAATTCAGCACTGTCAAGCGATTCAGCCCTTCCGCTTATCGGAGAAACAGTCCATGAATCAGGAAAAATGTTTTCATCGGCTATTACCTGAAGCGGAATACCGGAAACAGTATCTATACAGTAATTTTGAGATTTGGCAACACTGCATATAAGTACCAGTAATAAAATCAGTCCGTTTTTTCTAAATTTTTGTGCCATTTGTAATTCATGTTTCCCAATAAAAATACAAAAATTTTGCCGAAAATAATTGATTCGTTTGCATGAAAACTTTAAAACGCATATTTTTATTAAAAATTCTTATATGCAATACCTTATTTTGGCTTTAGCTCCGGTAATTATTTTGGCTCTGTATGTGTATTTCAGAGATAAATATGAAAGGGAACCTATAGGTTTATTGTTGCTTGCCATGCTTGGCGGAGCTATTTCCGTTGTGCCAATAATATTTCTTGAAAGGTATGTTTCTGGTTACGATTATATTTTTGATGGTCAATTTGGTAAAGCTTTTTACACTGCTTTTTTTGTTGCATCATTCAGTGAGGAAATTTTCAAGTTGTTGATTTTCATGATATTTATCTGGGGTAGAAAAAATTTCAATGAAAAAATGGATGGGATTGTCTATGCTGTTTTTATTTCAATGGGATTTGCCCTTGTCGAGAATATTTTTTATGTCTATGGAAACAGTGATCATTTTCAGGTTGGAATTGTACGTGCATTTACCGCTGTTCCCGGGCACATGCTATTCGGTGTTGCCATGGGTTTTTATCTGGGACGTGCAAAATTTTTATCTGGACATAGGGGGGTAAATTTGTTTTTAGCTTTTTTAATGCCTTTCCTGCTACATGGATTTTATGATTTTATTCTAATGGCAAAGGATGAAACCCTGTTGCTTTTATTTATTCCGTTTATTATTTTTATGTGGTTTTTTGGCTTAAGAAGAATAAAATGGCACGTGAAGGATTCACCTTTCAATTCAAAGAGAAATACTGCATAGAAAAAATTGTTGAATACAAAAAATTGATTTAAAAAACGCAAAATGAACATCATAATTACAGGAGCAGGAAAGGGGATAGGATTTGAGTTAACCAAAAAGTTTGCCAAAATACCAGACAATAGAATTATTGCAGTTTCCAGAGATATTTCCCGGCTTGAAAAACTTGAGTTTACAAATTTGCTGCCAATTGCGTTTGATTTGTCTGAAATTAATGTGAAAAATAATGAATTGGTAAAAAGAGTTTTTTCAGAATTTAATCATGTTGATATTCTCATCAATAATGCCGGAATGCTTTATAAAAATAACTTTGAAGATATTGACATTGAACATATTAAAGAAATGTTCGAAGTAAATGTATTCGCTCCGGTTATTCTGATTAAAGAATTGATACCATTATTTTCAATAAAAGGTAAGTCGCATATTGTGAATATTGGAAGTATGGGCGGCGTGCAGGGAAGTGTGAAGTTTCCGGGTTTGTCAATTTACAGCGCCAGCAAAGCTGCAATTTCAGTTTTATCAGAATGTCTTGCGGTTGAACTAAAAGATAAAGACATTGCCTGTAACTGCCTTGCTCTTGGTTCAGCACAAACCGAAATGTTTGAAAATGCCTTTCCCGGATTATCGGCTTCAGTATCTGCAGAAAAAATGGCAGAATATATTTTTGATTTTTCTCTTAACGGTCATTACAAAAATAATGGAAAAATAATCCAGGTTGTTTTTAATGATTTTTAATCCGAAACCTTTACCAATAAAGTGAAATCAACATGCAAGCATTCAGCATGATTGTTGATTAATTCTTTCAAGTTTCAAATTGCAGTATCCAAGTACTTTTTTATCAGTAAAATTTATTGACAAATAGTATTTTTTTAATAAAGTAAAATACTATATTTGTTGTCTAACACGAGAGTTAAGATTTAAATATTCAAAGTTTTATACATCCTGGTATGTAAAAGAAATAATAAAAAAATGAAAGTTTTTAGTACATCAACCAACTGGTTAACAGTTTTATATGTGTTATTTTTGAATGATCTGCTTTTTATAGGTTCTGGAATTTTACAGGGATGCAACATTGAATCAAAGTTTGTTTTTAAAGTCGTAAATAATGGCATCCATAGCTAAAATAATTAACAAGTCCTTGAATATTAAGGATGATGAACAACAGGCAGTTTATCTCTTATTACTACAGACAGTCTTTTTAGGAGTTTTTCTTTCCATTTTTGACATTACCTCTACTGCCATGTTTATGGATACCTATGGCGAGGAAATGCTGTCAAAAGCTTTTCTTGTTTCCGGTTTGGTTGGATTTGCCCTAACCGCCGGGTATTCAAAACTGCAGTCGATATTACCTTTTTCGAAACTAATTGTAATCAATTTAATTACAATCTCTCTGATTACACTTATGTTGAGACTGGGATTCGAATTGACTTCAAATAAATTTTTGGTATTTCTGGTTTTTGTTATGATGGGCCCTCTTAACCTGCTTGGCCTTGTAGGGTTTTGGGGTATGGCAACCAGATTGTTTTCCCTTCGTCAGGGAAAAAGACTATTCAGTCTTATCGACTCTGGTCAGATTATCGGGATGATTACCATCAGTTTAATGGTTCCGGTGTTATTGACATGGCTTACCGATACAAAGAACCTGCTTTTTATTTCTTCAGTTAGCATTATTTGTGCATTGGTAATCCAGATTGTTATAAGCAGTAAATTTGACCTGAATAAAGACCGTATCAAAAAAAGTAAATCCTCAAATGATTCAGGCAACCTGATTAGCTTGTTTAAAAGCAAGTATGTTCGGGCAATGACATTTTTTGTGATACTTTCAATGCTTGCCGCTTTTTTCATGTTTTATTCATTTTTACCCGTTACAAAAGCAAAATACTCGGGCGAAGGCGAATACCTGACTTTTTTAGGTATGTTTAATGCGGCTCTTTTAACTTTTACTCTTCTCTTTAAAACTTTCGCCTACTCAAAACTTACCAAGGTTTATGGATTGAAACTTAATCTTATTTTACCTTCTTTCATTCTCGGTATATGCATTCTAATGGCAATTGTTGTGGGAATCTTTTTTGGAAATACCATCGAATCATCCAGTTTCATGTTGTTTTTTCTGCTGATTTCCCTTGGCCGATTATTATCTGTTTCCCTTAAAAGCGGTATCGAAGTGCCATCCCTTAAAATTTTGTATCAGTCCATGGACGTGTCAATAAGGCACAGAGTCCAGGTGGCTGTTGACGGTATGGTAAATGAAATTGCTGCGATTTTGTCCGGATTGACTTTGATGATTTTAGGTCTTTTTGAATTTTTTCAACCGGTGCATTACTTGTTTTTTCTCATTGCCATTGCCATTGCCTGGGTTTTTGTTGCAATTCGGTTGCACAGGGAATACAGGTTTTCTCTCGAGGTTACTCTTGATAAATCACAGGGCAATATACAAGCTAAAGAACCTGAAGAACGAAACATATTAAATGATCAGATTGCTGATTATTTAAAAAGCAATACGCTTCCTTTAAACGCAAATGTAATGCTTGATTTTGCCAAGGAACTCACACCCTTAAACTATAACGGCTTCTGTGAATCTGCACTTTTTTCAGGAAAAGAGGAAATGTCAAAAGCAATTCTTCAGAGGATTAGCACGGAACAGCAGTTTCAATTGGCCGGAACATTGCAGCAATACATAAAAAATGAAAAAAATGAATTGCTTAAGTCAGATGCCACAGAAATACTCAAACACTTCAAAGAAAAAACTGAGCCGGCAACTTTAAGAACCCTGATTGCCGAATTGGTCAGCTCTGTTTATCCCGGTGATAAAGTTATGGCGGCAAATATTCTGGCATATTGCAAAGACGAAAATTTATCAAAGTACCTGGTCGTACTTCTCAGGGATATTTTTCCCGAAGTACGTATCGCTGCAATAAAAGCTGCTTCAGTTATTAAAGACAAGGACTTTATTCCTGCTATTGTTGATTACCTTGGTACAGACCTCTATCACATTTACGCCTATGAAGCAATGCTCGCCTATGGCAAGGATGTGCTGGGCCAAGCTGACCAGTACTTCTACAAATCAGGACTAAATCATAAGGTTCAGCTGCAGATTATCAAACTTTTTGGAGCAATAGGAGGGGAGCAATCAATTAAATTTTTATTGAACAAACTTAACTATTACAACAACGAAATAGTAATTGAGGCATGCAATTCACTGAGAAAGTGCGGGTATTTTGCTACAACTTCTGAGGAAAAGGCACATCTGAACATTCTGCTTGTTGAGAATATTCGTATTAATGCATGGAACCTGAACATTCTCATTAACATACGCGATACAGAAACTTTTTCGGATGTTGCAAAAGCCATTGAAAAAGAGATTAGAAAAAATCATGAAAATATTTTACTGATCCTTTCGGTAGCCTACAACCCACAGTCTGTTTTGCATGTCAGGGAAAATCTGGAACTTGATACTTCCGAAGGAATCAGTTTTGCACTTGAGTTGCTTGATATGTTTATCGAAGAGAGTGTTAAACCATTACTTCTGATCATTTTTGAAGATATTTCAGATGTTGAACGTGTTCGCCGTTTTCAGGATCATTTCCCGCTTGAACGAATGGAAAACATTGAATTACTCAATTCATTAATTAACCGTGATTTAAATCTCATCGGCAGGTGGGTAAAGGCAATTGCCATAAACAGTTTAAACAGTATTGATAACCTTAATATCAGTAAAGATATTGTTGCCCAGCTTTTTAACAATGATAAACTGTTAAGCGAACTCGCGGCTCGTGTAATATTCAGGAATGATCCCAGGTTTTATAACGAATGTCTTGAAAGACTTGACATCCATAAAAGAAACAGCCTTGTTAAGGTATTAAAATCAAAAGAAACCGACAATCTGTTGTATCATCATGTGGTTTTTCTAAAAAACACAACACTTTTTGAGTTTGTTGATGAGGAAGTTTTACTCGAAATTGCTGAGGAATCAAAAGAAATTAGGATGAACCCGGGTGATAAAATAAATCTGAATACTGTGTGCAGACAAAATGATATTCTAATTGTCAGACACGGATCAGTTTTAATCAGGAAAAAGGGTGCACTTCAGGGTGAATCTCTCCTGGCTGAAAGCTTTATTCCCTTGAGCAAATTATCCGAACTTGAAAATAATATTGAGGCGACAGATGTAACGGTATTGATTAATATTTCCTTCGGAACATTGTGTAAGTACATTACTTATTATCCGAAGATTTCTGAATTCTTAGTTAAAATAGTCTAATGTCAAATAAATAACAGATATGTTAGAATTATTTAGAAGCAAAAAATTTAAAAAAATGAAATCAACTACGATTTTTAAACAGTTGATTTTAAATGTTGTTATTCCGGTTGTTATTGCCCTATTGGCCCTTGCCGGGTTAAATTACTATCAGACAAAAAACCTTCTGATTGAATCATATGATGTGAAAAATAAAATCATTATTGATGAAATCAGACACACTATGGAATTTCAGGACCTGGCACTTGGTCTGATTGAGGAGAAACTGGATGAGAAAATGGAAAAACTCAGTAATAAACTTGTGAATGAAATTTTTGTTTCTACTGACAGCATAGAAACTATTGACCTGGAAATTGTTCGGAAAGAATTGCGCATGGACCCGAAAATGGAGGATATTTATGTGATCAATACGAATGGAGTAGTTGTAAATACAACTTTCAGAAAGGATCTCCATCTGAACTTCTTCGATTTTGGTGAAGACCATAAAAACTACTTGCTTAATATTCTGAAAGAGAAAAAATTTGTCAGCGAACGATTTGCCCTTGAACAAAAAACCCGTCGACTGAAAAAATATACTTACCATCCCACACTTGACGGAAAATATATCATTGAAATTGGTTTTTACTCTGCAAAAGCAGATGAACTGATCGAAGTAATCCAAAGAACCATAAGTGACTTTTCAAATGAAGATGCCGGTATTGTTTCTGTTGACCTCTTTATTGGAGAAGTGAACCCTTTTTCACTTGTCAGTAGAGCTGAATTGAATGAAAACCTGCGCGAAACACTGAAAGATGTTTTTGCCTCCGCAAAAGGAAAAACCATTGAAAAGGAAGACGGTGACAAAAATGTTACCATCGATTACATTTACATGGAACGAAAAAATACCAGCCTGTACAAGGGTTCCGTTATTCAAATCATTACCGACAGATCAAACGATACAAAACTTCTTACTTTTGAACTTCTGAAAGCCATTGTTATTTTTGGCTTTACCATTATTGCTGTTATCCTGTTGATTTATAATAAAACAAGGGTAATTACCAGACCAATCAAAAAGCTTGTCGATAATGTAAACAGAATTGCCGAAGGTAAGCTTGAGGCTCGGGCCGAGGTTGAAGGAAACAATGAAATAACGAAACTTTCAGAGCATTTTAACTACATGCTTGAGCGCATTGAGGAATATTACAATGAACTTGAACAAAAAGTTAAGGAACGTACTGCTGAAATCGAACACCAAAAGGAAGAGATTGAAGCTCAGCGTGATGCGCTCTCTGATAAGAACAGCAGACTTGAAACAGCTTACGAGAAAATAGAAATTCAGAACAAACACATTACCGACAGCATCAGGTATGCCAAGAGAATCCAAACTGCCATTCTACCTCCTGATCAGTTGATTAAAAAGCTTTTACCCGATAGTTTCATTCTTTACAAACCAAAGGATATTGTTTCGGGCGACTTTTATTGGATTGCTCAAAAGGAAGGCAGGGTGCTTTTCTCGGCCGTTGACTGTACCGGACACGGCGTTCCGGGCGCATTCATGTCAATTGTGGGAAATGACCAGCTTGCATATATTGTCAATGTTAAAGAAATTCTGTCACCAGGCCAGATTTTGGATGAATTGAATGTGGGTGTGACAAATTCAATGAGACGTGAAGCAGTTAATAGTGGAATCAAAGATGGTATGGATATTGCCCTTTGTTCTGTCGATTTCGAAAATAGAAAGTGTCAGTTTGCAGGTGCATACAATCCGCTCTACCTGGTCAGAAACAACGAGCTTATAGAGTTTAAAGGTGACAAATCACCCATCGGATCACATGAACCACAGGATGCCAAAAATTATACAAATTACGATATAGATCTCATATCAGGTGATACTTTGTATATCTTTTCTGATGGCTATGCCGATCAGTTCGGTGGACCATTGAATAAAAAAATAATGTATAAAAGATTTCGTCAAATGTTGCTCGAAGTTCAGGATCACCCAATGGAAGATCAGAAAACCCTTCTTGAAAAGGGCTTGTTTGACTGGATGGGTATCAATGAACAAGTTGATGACATTCTTGTAATTGGAGTGAAAATAAAATAACTATTAATACTGGATAAAGTGGATAATAAGTATGATATTTTTATCAGTTGTACAGCCGAAAATAAACCCGAAATTATTGGCTGGGCTGCTGATTTCAGACTTTTGCTGAAAGATGTTTTGGACAGAATCCTTAAAAGGGAAACTAACATTCTTACCAGCACTCAACTGCTGAATGACAAAGATTTTACATCAGTTGCCCCTGTAGAGATATTTTCAAAAACCGCAGCTTTTGTTGTTATCCTTGACGACAGCTATGCATCATCAACAAAATCGGTTCAGGAACTCGCTACAATTCTTTCTGTAATCCAAAAAGATATGTCAGGGAAAAAGGCTGATCATCGGATTTTTAAAATTCTTGTTTCTGATTTAAAGAAAGCCGCACAGCCCGAGTATGTTCGAAATTTGTTGCCGTACAGGTTCTTTACCAAGAATGACTCAACTGTTGCCCCTGTTGATTTTACCAAAAATACTGAATACAACGATTTGAGGGAATATAGACTTAGACTGGTCGACCTTGCTTACAATATCTCTTATAATATAAGATCCACATCAGTTAAAACAAATAAAACGGTTTTTCTTGCTGAAACTGGTGCCGATCAGGTGTTTAACAGAGAAATTATAAAAAGAGAACTTATGCATTACGGCTATAATGTTCTTCCTGATAATCAACTACCTGAAGATAAATCACTTCTCGAAAAATATATTTTGGAATGCCTTGGTTTTTCAAACCTCGCTGTACATATTTTTGGAAGTGTCGAAGGTACTCTCGTTCAGGGTACAAATCAAAGTCTGGCCGAATTTCAAAATGTGTTGGGTGCCAAATATTGTAAAGAAAGTAAAGGAAAAATTAAGCGACTGATTTGGATTCCGCCTGACTTGCTATTTGAAGAGGAAACTCAACGAATTAATATTGAAAAACTTAAAAGGAATAGTGAAGAATTGCAGGGAGCTGAACTTGTTCAGACTCCAATTGAAGAGTTTAAATCTATAATTCACAGGGTAATTTTAAACCAGTCAGCAAACCCAAAAGCAGGTTCTGAAGTAACCGAAGGATTGATTACTTATGTAATGTATGAACCAAAACACAAGATTCACGCCGAAAAGGTAATGTCGTTGCTTAGCAAATCGGGAATTAATATTAACCAGCTTGATGAATACATTGAAAAACAAAGCATGATTTCGAAACACAGAGAAAATATGGCTACCTGTGACGGAATTGTTATCGTCACTGATAATCCGGAAAGTCAATGGACTCAGAGTAAAATGAATGATGTGCTCAAATCACTGGGTTTTGGCCGAAAAAAACTCTTTAAGGCCAAAGCAATGGTTACAATTAACAAAAACGAAAATTTTCAGTTTAGCAACGATTATTTTGTTGTAAATGGTATTAATGGCAATTATGAGGATGTTATGAAACCATTAATTGAAAAATTAATGAATTAACTTTATGAGTATTAGCAGTAAAAAATCAAATTCAGATTTGGTTAATCCATTTCCGGGGCTCAGACCCTTTAGTATCGAGGAAAGTCATTTGTTTTTTGGCAGGGAGGGACAAAGCGAGGAGGTTTTGAACAATCTGTCAAAAAACCGTTTTGTCGCCGTTGTTGGCTCGTCGGGTAGCGGTAAATCTTCTCTTATGTATTGTGGATTAGTACCCATTCTACATGGCGGATTTATTACCGAAGCGGGTGCAAAATGGAAAGTTATTGTTACCCGTCCGGGTAACGACCCCATTGGCAACCTTGCCGAAGCAATTGCTTCGAATGATAAAAAAACCGAAAAAGGACATAATAAAGCAATTATAAGATCAGTTTTGGAAAGCAGTTCACTCGGACTTGTTGAAACCATAAAACAGCTTGATAAAGAAGAGGATGAAAATATCCTCATTCTTGCCGACCAGTTCGAAGAGCTTTTCAGATTTAAAAAGAAATTTGATAATACAAATTCTTCCAACGAATCATTCGCTTTTGTTAAACTGTTGCTCGAAGCAGTAAAACAAAAAGATGTTCCGGTTTATGTTGTAATGACCATGCGTTCTGACTTTATCGGTGAGTGTTCACAATATCAGGAGCTTACTCAGTTTATTAACAACAGCCATTATCTTGTCCCCCAGATGACTCGTGATAACCTGCGGGCTGCCATTGAAGGTCCGGTTGCCGTGGGAGGAGGAAAAATATCTGATAAACTGGTTAATCAATTGCTTAATGATGTTGGTGATAACCCTGATCAACTTCCGGTTTTGCAACATGCCTTAATGCGTACCTGGGATTATTGGATATCAAACAGAAAAGTGGAAGAAGAAATGGATATTGTCCATTATGAAGCCATTGGATGTATTGAAACAGCGTTATCCAAACATGCCAATGAAGCTTATGATGAACTCGATCCTGATGAAAAAAGAATTTGTGAAAATCTATTTAAAACTCTGACCGAACGCGGAAGCGATAACCGGGGCATCAGACATCCTTCTAGTGTAAATGAAATAGCATCTATTTCTCAATCCGGAGAAACAAAAGTAATTGCCGTAATCGACCGTTTCCGGTCAAAAGGACGATCATTCCTTACATCATCCGATCAAAAACTTACCAGAGATTCCATCGTAGATATTTCACATGAGAGTATGATGAGGATTTGGGATAAACTGAAAGTATGGGTTGATGAAGAATCTATTGCGGTTCAGATGTATGTCAGACTTTCTGAAGCAGCATCTGCTTATCAGGAAGGAAAAATCGGTCTTTGGAGACCACCCGACCTTCATTTGGCTCTCAATTGGCGTAAAGAAAAACAGCCCACTCTTACCTGGGCAAAAAGATATGCCCCGGCTTTTGAAAGAACCATGGCCTACCTTGAAACGTCAGAAAAAGAACACCTTTCTGAAGAACAAAATAAAATCCGACTCCAGAAAAAAGCCCTCCGCAGATCAAGAATTTTTGCTATCGTACTTGGTACAGCAGCCATCATTTCTTTAGCATTTATGGTTTATGCCATTATGATGCAAAGTGAATCAAACAAACAAAGAGATGAAGCTGAAAAGCAAACTCAGATCGCACTAAAGAAAGAAAAAGAGGCAAAAATACAAAAAGAAGAAGCTGAAAAGCAGAAATCACTTGCCGATGAGCAAAGACAGATTGCTAATTTGAAGCAAACAGAAGCCATTAAACAAAAAATGGAAGCTGATAATCAAAAAAGTCTGGCGCTTAAAAGTCTTGAAGAAGCCCGTCTTCAGCGCGAAATTGCATATAAAAAATCTGTGGAAGCCAATGAGCAAAGACAACTTGCAGAAACAAAATCACAGGAAGCATTTGCCGAGAAAAAACTGGCCGAAGCAGCCCGAGAGGAGGCTTACAAGTTAAGAATGCTTTCCATTTCTCAATCAATGGCTGTTAAATCTGTGCAGCTCACTGATAATACTGAAAGAAAATCCTTGCTGGCATATCAGGCATACATTTTCAATAAAGATTACAATGGCGGGGAATATAACCCCGATATTTACAGTGGGTTGTATTATTCATTAAAAGCCGTTTTAGGACAAAACTTTAATCTGTTTAAAGGCCATAATAATGCTGTCAGGTCTATTGCATTTTCGCCAAACAGCAAAGTGTTTTATAGTGCAGGCAGCGATGGAAAAATTCTAAAATGGGATTTATCTGATACATCCAGTAACTCAAGCCTGGTTTTTTCGGGCAGTACAATCTTTCAGGATATTTCACACAGCGATGACATGAAATGGCTGGCATGTGCCTCCGAAAGCAAAGAAATTCTTATGATCGACCTCGCTTCAGGTGCAAAAACCAATTTGATTGGCCATGCAGGAAATGTTGTTTCTGTTGATTTCTCAGGTGACAGTAAATATCTGGTTTCCGGTGGATCCGACAGTACGGTGATGAAATGGAATGTGTCCTCATCCGAAAAAACTATCGTTGGAAAATGTGGATCGGCAGTTAAATCTGTAAGTGTTTCCCGAAATGACCAATATATTGCTGCAGCAACGGTAAGCGGAGAAATTGTACTGTGGGATTTTAAAACATTTTCTAAAAAAGTTTTATATACCGGTACAGAAGCCATGAATGTTGTGGTATTTAGTAATGATGGTAAAACAGTTGCCGCAGGAGATAAATCAGGTAATATTTACATGTGGAATACTTCAGACAAGGAGCTTATTACAAAATATAAGGGCCATAGTGCCAGGATCAATGACATGCAATTTAGCTCAGACGACAAACTTCTTGCTTCTGCAAGTTCCGATAACAGTGCTAAGATATGGCAATCGAATAACCTGAATATTGAACCCATAATATTGAAAGACCATGAATCATGGGTGCTTTCACTTGCATTTAGCTTTGATGACAAAGAATTGGTTACAGCATGTTCCGGTTCGGATATTAAAAAATGGGAAATCAGAGCACGAACAATGGCTCAGAATTTACTGTCCAGGTTACCCAGAAATATGACACAGAATGAATGGAATACTTATGTTGGAAATGACATTCCGTTTAAGAATACAATGGATATGAAACCTTAATTATGGAAAACTATTTATGAAAAAGCTTTTAATCATTGCATTTTTGTTTATTGGGTTTGCAGGTGCTCTGCATAGCCAGCAAAATTGCGCAGTTATTCTTAAAGAGGCTGAAAAAATGTTTGACAATGGTGTCATTGAAAATGTTCCGGCCCTTTTGGATGAATGTTTGAAAAACGGGTTCTCCAAGGATGAAAAAATTCGCGCATACCGCCTGATTATTATCTCTTACCTGTTCGATGATAAAAAGGATAAAGCGGAGGAATATATGCTGAAGATGTTGAAATTGGAACCTGAATATGAAATCAACCAATCTGTTGACCCCTCAGAATTTATAAGTCTACTTGATAAATACAGAACTTTACCTGTTTATTCCCTGGGGGTGTTCGGTGGAGTTAATTATTCCGCAATTCGTGTAACCCAGATTTATGGAGTGAATAATGTTTCAAATACGGCTTATGAATACAATTCATCAGGAATGGGCTACCAGTTTGGTATCAGAGTTAATCGTTATATCTACAAGGGATTTGAAGCATCTGCTGAGTTTGGTCTGGCACAAAGCAATTATGAATATATTGATTCCTTGTATGACTATGCCGTGGTAAGTTTTGATGAAAAACAAACCAGAATTGATATCCCGATTTCATTTACCTGGCAACTCGAATTGAAAAAAATTAAGCCGTTTGTTCGTGTGGGATTTAACAATTCATTGATGCTAAATGCTTTTGGAACATCTGTGAGGAGATATACCGATAACAGCCATCGCGATATTACCGGTTCGGATATCGGACTCGATGAATTCAGAAGTAAATATAATGCTTCCGTTATCGGAGCAATCGGAGCAAAGTATAAAATTAAAAGGGGGCATTTGTTCCTGGAACTTCGGTATATGTATGGTCTTATGAATCAGGTAAACGAAAATAACAGGTATTCCTCGCCTGAACTTATTTACAAATACTACTATATTGATGATGATTTCACTTTGAATAACTATATGTTATCCTTTGGTTATATGTATTCATTTTATAAACCTAAGAAAAAAGATATTTAATGAAAATATTTATAAAATATACAGGGCTGATTTTATTATTGGCGCTAATTGCAGGTGCATGCACCAAAAATGATCCTGCAATTGAACAACCTGACTATTTCATCAAGTTTTTTGGCAGTTCCCTCACCGATGTTGGAAACGATGTTCTTCAGGTTTCAAATAATGGCTATTTGATCGTTGGAAGCTCAATGAATGTTACAAGGGAAACGGATGTGGTGCTTATCAAAACAGATGCAAATGGAAATGAAATCTGGAGCAAAAATTACGGAGACTCTCTCAATGACAGAGGATATTGTGTGCAAAAAACCATTGATGGCGGTTATATTATTGTTGGTACAAAAATAGAACCCGAGGAAAAGGAAAATGTATATCTGATAAAAACAGATTATAATGGAAACTTATTGTGGGAAAAATCATATGGAAACAGTTCTTCAGAAGAAGGAATTAATGTAAAACAAACATCCGATGGAGGCTTTATCATTGTTGGATATTCTGATGAGGAAAATTCCGGCAACGGTAACCCTGAAGGTGAAAATGATATTTTACTGATAAAAACATCCCAGAGTGGAGACAGTTTGTGGTCCAAAAGATATGGGGGAGCATTATCTGAAACCGGTGTTGATGTTTGTCAGAAAGACGATGAAGGATATGTTGTGCTCGGTACCACATTCAGTTTTGCCGAACCCGGTCAGGAGGGATCAAACATTGTAATGCTTGAAACAAATAAAAGCGGATTGCTGATCGATAAATTTACTTTTGGTGCCTTGGGAAATGAAACCGCAGCATCATTGGTTAAGCTGGCTGATGGATATTTGATTGCCGGAGTATCACTTGACCCTGTTGATCTTGATGCAGATGTCTATTGCGTAAGAACAGGTCAGAATATTCACAATGTGACCTGGGAGAAAAAATATGGAGGGGAAAAAGCTGAGTACTGTGAAAAAATAATTTTTACCTCAGGCGAAAACTTCGTAATCGTGGGAGCAACTGAAAGTTTTGGCGAGGGCAATGCTGATGCCTACATCATTGAAATTGATGCATCAGGAAATGAAATTAAATCAAATTATTTTGGCGGAACCGGCGATGAAAAAGGCAATTCGGTTGCCGAATCATCTTTGGGCGGCTTCGTTATCGTTGGATCATCCCTTACAGAAGAAAACAGTATGATAACTTTAATCAAAACCAATTCTGATTTTGAATTGAAATAGATTTTTAAAATTTAGACCTATTATACACAGAAAAATATAAGCTATGAAAAAGTTAATACCCGTTCTGCTTTTTTTGCTGATAATTTACTCAAAGGAATTATTTTCACAAGGCAATACTCCTTGTCAGGCAACTCAATTGACTGTTGGGGCAACATGTTCATTTTCTACCTTTAACAATTCCACTTTCACCGATTCAAACATCCCCGCACCACCCTGTGGAGATTATGATTTGGGCAATACGGAAGATGTTTGGTTTTATTTTGTTGTTCCGGCAAAAGGAAATGTTACTATTGAAGGTGGTGAACCATCGGGTGGTTTATCTGACATTTGTTTTGCTGTATATAGCGGAAATGTTTGTTCAAATATCACTTTGCTTGTGTGTGATGATGACTTGATTTCTACTGTTGAAACAATGCCTAAAATTTCTCTTTTTAACCGGACACCAGGCGAGGTATTATGGTTAAGGGTTTGGGATTTTGAAGGAAATAACACTGGGGATTTTAATGTTTGTGTCACATCATCAACAAGTTATGAGCTTGATAGTGCTGTTACCAGCAGTACAATTCCTTTATGTACAGGTATACTTTTTGATTCGGGTGGGGCATCTGCAAATTATGATGATGATGAAGATTATTCTGTAGTTATTGCACCACCATTGGCTACTTCAATTGATATTACAATACAAAGCATTGCTTTTGGCGATGCTGATGACGTACTTTATATTTATCCGGGATCAAATACATCTTATACTCCAATTGTGTATAATTCAGCTAATGATGATAGTGAACCATACAATCACCATTTTACAAATGACTCAATATTAATTCGTATTTTAACTGATAATAATTCTCCTGGTGCAGGTTTTGAGATTAACTGGCAGGGAAATATTCAGGCAAATACTTATGTGTCGCAACAGATTTCATGTAATTCCGGATCAAATGGTGCCTTAATTGCAGTTGGAAGTGGCACATCTCCATATACTTATCTTTGGGGTGGTGGCCAGGTGACTCAATCAATTTCCGGCCTTAGCGCAAATAGCTACGCCGTTACAATTACTGACAATAAAGGATGTAAAGGTACATCCACATTAGCCTTGACTCAACCGACTTCTATTTCTGTTACCACAATAAAAACCGATGCTTCCTGTAATGGATATTCAGATGGCGATGTAACAGCAATACCTTCAGGGGGAACACCTCCCTATACCTATTCATGGAACTCTGCTCCTGTTCAAACTACAGCAACTGCAACCGGTTTGCCTGCAGGTACTTATACTGTTACTGTTACCGACGCCAATTCCTGCACTGTTGCGAAAAGCCAGGCGTTAACGCAACCTGTTGCTCTGACAATCAGTATGTCAAAAACTAATGCTACTTGTTTTGGGGGCAATAATGGTACTGCAACCGCTACTCCGGCTGGAGGAACCTATCCATATTCATATATCTGGGATAATATTCCTCCTTCGGCTACTGCTACTGCAACCGGATTAACAGCCAATTCATATGCAGTTACTGTTACTGATAATAACGGTTGCACCGCAAATAATTCAATTACTGTTGACCAACCTTTATCAAATCTTACGGTTACTACAACCAAAGTAGATGTGCTTTGTAAAGACAATGCTACCGGATCGGCAACAGCTACCGGTTCAGGTGGAACAGGTCCTTATACCTATCAGTGGGATGCAGCAGCCGGAAATCAGGTGGCTCAAACAGCCACAGGCTTAACTGATGGAACTTACACTGTTACCGTTACTGATGCCAACTCATGCACTGCAAGCACTACTGTAACTATAAACGAACCCGCCGCGGTTTTATCTGCAAATGTTACCGTAAACAATAATGTGAACTGTTTTGGAATGTCAACTGGATCTGCAACAGTAACTCCTGCAGGAGGTACTGGTGGCTATTCATATTCATGGCCAAACGGAGGTTCTGCTGCAACAAATGCAACCCTGAATGCCGGTGCCCATCTGGTTACTGTAACTGATGGAAATTCTTGTTCCATTATCAAAACGGTGACAATAACCCAAAATCCACAAATTACTGCAACTGCTTCTGTTGTAGATAATGTTGATTGCTTTGGTGAATCTACCGGGTCTGCCACTGTTGCGTATGCCGGAGGTAATAGCTCTTATACCATTGACTGGCTGCCAAATGGTTTTACAAATGACGGAACGGCAACTTATTCCGACTTACCTGCCGGTTTGTATTCGGTTTCTGTTACCGATGGCTTATCATGCCAGGCTGTTTCATCAGTAACCATAACTCAAAACACTCAGATCATTGCCAATATTTCTGCTTCAACCAATGTTCTCTGTTATGGCGGTAACACTGGTTCTGCAACTGTTACTGCTTCCGGAGGATCAGGAGCATTAAACTATCTCTGGAATGATCCCGCTCCTGCACAGACTACCGTCACAGCAACTTTATTAACAGCAGGTACCTATTCTGTTACTGTTGCAGACGTATTAGGATGTTCAACATCGGCATCTGTTATTATTACCCAACCTTCTTCTGCACTCACTGCTGATGCCGTTGTGGTTGACAATATCTCCTGTAATGGTTTATCTGACGGCGTGGCTACTGTTACCGGTTCGGGTGGAACAGGAGCATATTCATATAATTGGAGTCCAAATGGTTATACAGGTAATGGAACAAATACTTATTCAGATCTTGCTCCAAACAATTATACTGTTACTTTAACTGATGCCAACGGATGTACTGCAAGCGATAACGTACTCGTTTTTCAGTACCCTGTTGTAACAGCTTCAGCAACAGTTGTAAACAATGTTTCCTGCAACGGCGGCAGTAACGGGGTTGCCACTGCATCAGGTTCAGGTGGAACATCTACTTACACTTATTTATGGAGTGATTCTGCACCTGCACAAACTTCTGCAACTGCAGATAATCTTTTAGCTACAACCTATACAGTTACCGTTTATGACGGAAATGGCTGTCCGGCTACCGCAAACGTTACTATTACTGAGCCATCTGCAGTTACTGCCGGTATTTCTGCGTTTACAAACGTTACCTGTAATGGCGGAAATGATGGTTCTTTAACTGTTACTGCCGGTGGTGGAACAGGTACTTATAATTATATATGGAATAATTCTGCTACTTCAGCTACCATAAACGGACTAACAGCAGGCACCTATTCCGTTTCGGTGTACGATTCATTTGGTTGTAGTGCCTATACTTCCAGAACAATTTTTGAGAATTCAGCTGTGACAGCTACAGCATCTGTAGTTTCTAATGCTTTATGTTTTGGTTCTTCTGATGGCGTTGCAACTGTTATTCCAAATGGCGGAACAGGCATTTACACTTATTCATGGCCCGGTGGTGCAACAACAGCTACTGCTTCTGGTTTCAGCGCTGGTTCTTACACAGTCTCCGTTTATGACAGCAATGGTTGTTCTGCAACTTCATCCACAACAATTAGTCAACCTGCTGCTGTTACTGTGTCAACATCAACCACCCTGACAACTTGCAATGGTGGAAATGATGGAACAATTATAGTCACTGCCTCAAATGGAACCGCTCCGTATGATTATTCTTTGAATGGAACTGACTGGCAGTCAAATTCAACTTTAAATGGTCTTTCTGCCGGAACATACTCTGTTACTGTTTCTGATGATCATGGTTGTACAGGCAGTGCCAGCGGAATTATAGTGACCGAACCCGGTCCGATTGCTGTTTCAATTATTAGCTTAAATGACATATTTCAGGTAGGGGGATTACCCGAACCTCTTTCAACTCATGGAAGTCCATTAGGAGGAAGTTTTTATGGTCCCGGAGTTATTGGATATACTCAGGAGTTTGACCCTGCAATTGCAGGAGTAGGCGGACCTTATGAAATTATTTATATTTATACCGATACTGATGGATGTACAAACAGTGACACTTTTGAAATCACCGTTGTTTCGTCAGGTGCTTCTATATCAAATATATTAAGTTATTATTGTTATTATGACCCAACAGTAGTGCTTCAGGGTATTCCTGATATACATCCTTTTACCGTTGACTATGATTTTACTGGTCCGGGTATCGTTAAAACCTCAAACAATCAGGCAACATTCACACCTGCCGTGGCTGGTCCCGGAAATTCAATAATACATTATTCATATATTGACCCGGATAATGGTCAGGAATTTTATAAAAATTATACTGTTTTCATTGACTCCGTGGGAGAGGTTAATTTTATCACACTTGAGCCAAATTATTGTGAAGATGATGCAATGTTTTATAACCTGAATGCTGTTAACCTTTATCCATCTGGAGGCACAGGCTCCTGGTCAATTTCCCCGGCAACAGGATCATTTTCAGGTTCAGGTAATTCAGCTACTTTTAATCCCGATCTTGCAACCCCCGGCATTTATTCAATAACTTATACATATACTACAGCTTATGGTTGTTTTGATGACACTGTGAAAACTACAGAAGTTACAACTCTTCCTGTTGTTGACTTTACAATAAGAGAAATTTATAACAGGGTTGAGCCTCCCGCAGTTCTCACCGGAAGCCCTCCCGGCGGGATGTTTTCAGGAACAGGTATTATAGGAAATGAGTTCAGGCCCGACGTGGCAACCATTGGAACAAATTATATTAATTATACCTATACCGATCCGGTTACCGGTTGTTCAGATTATGTTTCAAAACCAACAATTGTTCAGGTTGCTACCGGAAGCATTGATGGCGCTAATCCATTTAATCAATATTGCTGGGATGGGTTGGCTGATACTCTGATTGGCAACCCGGTCAATACAAATGGAGCTCCTGGTGTATTTTCAATGACTGGTGCGGGTATTACCCCACTTGGCCCGGATAGTATTGCTTTTGATCCACAGGTAGCAGGTCCCGGCAATCACACCATCACATATACTTATACAGGTGCCGACAGTGTTGTTCAGTTTGAGCTTTATGTTACTGTTAACGTTGATTATATTAACCCGGTATCCTTTATTGGGTTGGATACATCCTACTGTGTAACAGATGATGATGTGGTTTTGACCGGAGTACCTCCCGAGTCAGGAAGTGGTTTGTTTTACGGTGTTCCTGCATCTGCTTTGTTTAGCGCAGGCCATTCGGCTATTTTTAAACCAAGTCAACTTGCTCCGGGTACATATAATATAACCTATGAATTTACTGCATCAACAGGTTGTAAAAGAGATACAATAAAGCAGGTTACGATTTATCCGTTACCTTTGTTGTCATTTGACTTGCGAACAACATACAGTTCTGTCGAGCCACCTTATGAACTTCATGGAGTGCCTTCAGGAGGTTCTTTTACCGGTAGTGGAATAATTGGAAATTATTTTTATCCCAACATTGCGGGATTAGGCACTCATCAGGTAATTTACACTTATACAAATGAGAATAGTTGCCAGAATACTGACACAATGTATACTGAGGTGATTGAAGCTCAGGGAGATATTTTAGGTGTTGATGCCGGAAATCAGTACTGTTTCAATGGATTGACAGATACTTTGATTGGTGTAGCTTATAATAGTGATGGAACACCCGGATTATTTGAGGGTGACGGACTTACTCCCATAGGAATCGATTCAGTTGTTTTTGATCCTGCGACTGTAACTCCGGGTTATCATGATATAGTTTTTAGATTTAATGATCCGTCTGGAACTGAACTTTCAATTACAACTACCATTCACGTAGATTATATAAACCCTGTAAATATTATTGGTTTAAACTCTCAATATTGTGTAAACAATCCTGCCGAGGAACTCCTGGGCTACCCTTCAAATGGAGTTTTTTCAGGTGATGGTATGATCGGAAATTATTTTACGCCGTCAATTGTAACAACGTTAAACACATCGGTTAATTACACTGTTACCAGTCTTGCAGGTTGCACCCGCGATACAACAATTTATCTCGACGTTTATGATATTCCCGTTGTCAGTTTTTCAGTTGACAGTCAGTTCTGCTCAAATTCAGATCCTGTTGAAATAATTGGACTCCCTGCAAATGGTTATTTTTCTGGTCCGAACCTTTCGGGAACTGATACCGTTATTTTCACACCCAATTCATCTGTAGTTGGCACTCATGAAATCTCTTACACCTATACTGATCCCTCAACTAGTTGTTCCAATACCTTGGTTGATATTATCAGTGTAGATCTTGTTGAAAATCTTAGTATTTCTGCGATTGAGTCAGGTTATTGCGTAAACAGCGATTCTGTTTTGCTTACCGGATTGGTTGGTGGAACAGCCGATGGAGTTGGTGGATTTTATGGTACTGGTGTTTATGATTCTGATATTAATGACGGAGAAGCTTATTTTCATCCTGGCATAGCCGATGTGGGAGGGCCTTACAATATTCAATATACAAACACTGATGCCAATGGTTGTGTAAATAATTATTTTACAGATATTTTTGTATATGACCTTCCAAACGTCTCAATAATAAATCTTGCTGACGGTTATTGTAAAGATGCTACTGATCAAATTATCAGTGGATTTCCTGAAAATGCCAATGGGTCATTTTATTATACAGGGGGACCAGGTTTGTTTGATGAAGGCGATGGTACAGCAACTTTTTATCCATCTGATGCAAGTCCTGTTGATACTGTATTTTATACATACGAGGATGCCAATCATTGTGTAAATTCTACATGGCAAATTGTTAGAATATACAATTTACCTAATGCCAACTTTGAAATTGGTGATGCTTGTATTATTGATTCAATTAGTTTTACTGATCTTAGTACTTCTGATGATATAATTGAAACATGGTACTGGAACTTTGGTGATATAGGTTCACCGGAAAACATTTCATTACTGCAAAACCCCAGTCACTTCTACTTTACCGAAGGTGATAAAATTGTTACACTGACAGTGACAACAGAATCAGGATGTGTTCATTCCCACTTTATTGAAATTACATTGGGCAGCAAGCCGTTTGTCGATTTTGAATGGACCAATGAGTGTTTTGATCCTGCATCGCCAACAGCAACTCAATTTGTTAACCTGAGTAGTGATACCAGTAATGTGAGTTGGAATTTTGGTGACAGTTATATTTCCAATGAAGTTAATCCTGCCCATACCTATTCAGAGGCAATAACTTATAGTGTGACTCTTATTGTTGAAACGCCAAACCAGTGTGTTGATACCCTCACTCAGGATGTGTCTATCAGGCCATATGTTACTTCATTTCCATATTCACAGGATTTTGAAGCTGGCAATGGCGGATGGGTTGATGACGCTTCAGAACCAATTAGTTCATGGGAATTTGGTGAGCCTATGAAAACAACCATTGTTGGGGCTGCTTCAGGAACACATTCATGGTGTACAAATTTGATTGACAATTATGAGAACAATGAAAAATCTGCAATTATTGGTCCTTGTTTTAACTTTACAAACCTGAAACGTCCGATGATTATCATGAAAAAATGGTCATCTACACAAAACGGATCTGATGGAGCGGTGTTGCAGGCAAGGATTGACGGAGTTACAGATTGGGAAAATATCGGAAGTATGGATGATGGAATTAACTGGTACAATGGGGTGGGTATAACCGGTAACCCGGGTGGAATACAAAATGTGGGAAGTTATGGATGGACAGGTAATGACACAGGTTGGGTAGAGGTTCGCCACAATCTTGACCAGCTCGTTGGTTATGATAATGTTCGTTTCAGAATTGCTTTTGGTTCAGATGGAAACGCAACATCCGATGGCTTTGCCTTTGATGATATCTGGATAGGTGAACGTTCAAGGATGGTTTTAGTGGAACATTTTACCAATTCTTCTGATGAAAACTGTGCAGATATAAATCCTCAGGTAAACACTATAGTAAATGGTTATTTGGGTGATGTTATTGATGTCCAATACCACACCAGCTTCCCCGGATTTGACCAGATGAATGAAGACAATCCTTCTGCTCCGAGTGCCCGGTCAATGTATTATGGCGCTTCATCTGTGCCCTGGTCTGTTGTTGATGGTACTGTTTACAATGGCTTTTCAACCGGTTTTGTTGAAAATCCCCAGATTGTTGAATTAAGAGCACTTGAAGATCCTTTGTTTACCATTGAACTGAACACAGAAAAATCGACCATTGGGGTTGATGTAAATGCGACCATTACGTCTCAGGAAGCAATAACTGGCAAAAATATTTCGTGTCAGTTGGTTGTGGTTGAAAAGGAAATAAGCTCATTAACCGGAACCAATGGAGAAACAATGTTTAGGAGTGTGCTTAAGAAAATGCTTCCAAACGCCGGTGGGACAAACTTTTCACATAACTGGTGGGACGGACAATCTGAAACCATTTCAGCTACCTGGACATATTCAAATGTATATGATCCTGATCAGGTTTATGTGGTTGCTTTTGTTCAGGATGAAATAACCAAGGAAATATATCAGGCAATATCTGATGATACTACAATTGTCTTTACCGATATCGAAAATCCTGTTATTTCGGGTGAGCAAAATTTCTTCAGCATTTACCCCAACCCTGCAAGCGATGTGGTTAACATTCTTTTCAGTGAGGAATCCAATAATTTGAGGACTCTTGAAATATATGATAACCTTGGTCAGCTGGTTGAAACAATCAAAGTTAATTCCGGTACCAGGTACATCAGAAAAAACACTGAAAAATATGCCGAGGGTATTTATATGATTGTTTTAAAAGAACAATTTAAAGTGATTGAAACAAATAAACTGATTATAGCTTATTAATTAAAACAGAACACTATGCTTTACGTAACAAGGAGAGAGACTTTTAACTCGGCCCACCGGTTGTTTAATCTGGATTGGACTGATGATAAAAATCTTGAAGTATACGGACCATGTTCAAATAAAAACTGGCATGGTCACAATTACAATCTCTTTGTTACCGTAAAGGGTGAAATGAACCCGGATACAGGATTTGTGGTGAATATGAAACTGTTGAGCAGGATAATACATGAAAATGTAATTGTTCATGTTGACCACAAAAACCTGAATCTGGATGTTGACTTTCTAAAGGGTGTAATTCCTACCTCAGAAAATATGTGTGTGGCAATTTGGAAAATGCTTGAAGCTCCAATTAATATTCTTGGTATTCAGCTACATTCAGTCAAAATTCAGGAAACTGAGAAAAATTATGCAGAGTATTTGGGGTAGGGGGAATGTTGATAGGAATTAAACAAAGATAGCTGGTTGTGACATTCCAATGCAAAAATAAATCAGGACAAGTCCGGCTGAAAAATACACATTAAAATCAGGAATTTTCTTCCTCTTTGTTGATTGATTCATGTGCTGAATCATCAATTGCTTTATCTGCTTCGTCGTGGCCGATATATATATTAATCAGGTTATGGCCAACATAGATCATTGGGGTAAGCAGCACTGCAATAATCAGTTTGCAGGTATAGCCAGTGATGGCAGTATTGATGAAATCTGCTAAGCTCAACTTTCCCGGTAAGTAAAAAGCAATTCCGGTCACGATAAATGAGTCAATGAGTTGTGAAACGGCTGTGGAGCCGGTGGCCCGGAGCCATATATGTTTTTTTCCTGTACGTTTTCGCAGCATCCAGAAAACAAATACATCAATCATCTGTGAAGCAATAAAGGCTGTGATGCTCCCGATGATGATCCATAAAGATTGTCCAAATACTGTGAAAAATGCCGAATCAGAAACAGGTGAATTATCAGAGGCGCCAACGTTTAAGGCAGCAAACAACAAAATAAAAGCATAGGCGATAAGAACAGCAGTAAGCATGGTTAGTCTTTTAACGCCCTGCTTGCCGTAATATTCATTAATAAGGTCTGTGCTTAAAAAAACGATGGGCCAGGGAATAATACCAATACTCATGATAAATGGCCCAATCTGAATCAGCTTTCCGCCAATAAGTTCACCGACAATAGCATTTGTAATGAAAAACCCGGCTAATAAAATAAAAACAATATCTTTCCTTGATTTTATCTGCATTTTATTATCTCATCAGCTTTAATTAAAGCAATAATTAGTTTCAAATATAGTAATATTATATTAATAATAAGAAAAATCGTATAAATTATTGAATACATCATAGAAAGATGTTAAAAAACAACTGAAAACAAATTTCCGGGAATAGTGCCGTAAAGCCTGAATTGTGTGTAAAAAGGAATAACTTCAGGTTTTACAGTAAAAATTATATAACAGGAAAGATGGATATCTCCAGTTCGGTTTAAAATTTCAGATCACTCATTTTTTTCTTTGCCTTCATTGGGGGTAAGTTTAAACTCCCTCGATTCTTCAAAATGTATCTTCTTTAAAACTTCACAGTTAATGCAATCCATAAGTTTCATGGCATAGGTACCCTGTACTGCACCATTGCAATAAGTGCCGGCAACCACCCAGCAAAACCTGCCACCGTTTGTTCCGCCGTTAACACCATCAAATTCATTGTTAACGGTGGCTGGGCAAATACCATACTTATCTGCATTTTTACCACCCGGTTGCCTTCCGCAATTTTTTATTTCCCAACAGTTTTTTTTCATCTTTTTCCTGATTTGGTTGTTACCCGCAAACCTTATTTTTCAGAACTTAACAGACCTGTTTTTATCTTATACGAAGAGGTTTGACAAATGATAACAAAACGGACGTTTTTATCTTTTTTTTAACAGTCGCCTGATATTCAGTCTGTATTTTAAGGTAGCTGAAAGTATCAGGTGTTTAGTATCAGGTATTTAGTATCGAGTATCAGGAAGTGAAAAACAGGAATAAATATTATAAAGTAAATGGTGAAATAACTGAGTATACCTTATAAATCGACGGAAGTGTTTTTGAAAATAAAAAGCTAAGAATATTAAAGTTGCCCAAAAGCAAATATATTGCCTTAATAGACAATTGTGTATACATTTTTCAGAAGGAGAATAACTGGAGCTGACAGTGCCTGTCAAAAACCACGATTTCTTGCTTTGGCTAATAAATTTGATGTTTTGAAGTTTTTTTTGTAGTATTGATGAAGAAATAGCGGGTGACAAAGGTGCGGTTATTTTGCTGAAGTTGGATGATATGTAAGATTTTGTCATGGTTATAAACAAGTTAGCCAAAATTTTAAAAACAACCGAATGAGAAAAATACTGACAGGTTTATTTTTACTTATAAGTATCACTTCTTTTTCACAGACAGTAAAAGAATTAGAATACGAATTAAGTTATTTTAATTCTGAAGAAGAGTGGGGTAATAAAAAGGATATTGCCTTTAACTTACTAAAAATTGACAGTCTAAACGCAAACGCAATTAATTACTTAGTTGAGGTCTATGGCAGAAATGACAAAAAAGATTCAATCAGTTGGTTGTTTGAAAAATTAATAAAGGAACACCCTAGAAGTCCAGAACCATACTTAATAAGAGTTCGAGAGCAAAATGCTCATTTTGCAGGATTAACATACACACAGCAAATCAATTTTCTGAAAGAAGCCAATAAACTTGATAGCGTAAATACAGAAGCGATTTATACGCTGGGTAAGTTGTATTATGAACTTTTTATCCAAGAATTTAATAAAAACAAGAAAAATGCAAATCTCGATTTTTATTCTTCAAATGCTATCCAATACTTTTCTAAACTATGTAATCAAAATGAAGAATATAAGGAAACTCTGAGGTTTCCTTTAATACAACTTACAAATTATACAGGAGACTTAAATAAGAAAAAGCAATATGAAAGCTACAATATACAGTCTTCATATTTTCCTATATCTGCCTTTGTCGATTTACCAAAAGAATGGCAAACTAATTTTTCTGTAAATGTTATAGATTATGTGTCTGGTTCAGACTTTAATTATTATGGAGTTGAATTTGCTATTTTTAGTATCAATTGGTATTCTAAACATTTAACAGCACTTGAAGAGCCAGTATTGAGTGACTCATTGCCAACAAAAATTTTTAGATTTACATATTTACGGACTTTTGATAATCCAATTGTTATTGGGATAGAAAATACCAATGATACGATTTCAATTTACTGGAAAGTATCCGATGGAGCAGGAGGTTATGAACCTGGAAAGCTTATTGAAAATAGAAAGAAAGAGTTAACAGTTGCCGACTGGGAAAAGATTGAAAATAAAGTTAATTCAATAAAATTTTGGAATTTACCTACAGTAGAAAAAAGTTTATTAGGATCAGATGGTTCACAATGGATTTTTGAAGGAAAGACTTTAGGTAATTACCATGTAGTCGATAGATGGTGTGGTGGAATAATATACTCAGTTTGTAAAGATTTAATTAAATTAACAGACTTGGAAATTAAAGAAAACGATATATATTAATAATGAAAAACTTTGACTAACAAGCGGTATAAAACATTGTTGTTTAAGTGGTTATATAGACGCCCCGCCTCGCGTCAAGGTTCGGTATCGGGTGATACAGACACAGCTCCGAAATCCCCAACGTTTCATTCCGCCGACCGTTATGCACAACTATATAAAGAGAAAGTAGAATGAAACAAAAACTATTTATTGGATTAATACTTCTGTTATTTTCAACAACACTGTATTCACAAAACGACTATATTCAGTATTACCAACTGATAAATAAAGTAAGGCAATACAAAGCAAATAAGCAAAATGATAGTTTGACTATTTTTTTGAAACAAGCATTTGAATTGGTCGACTATGTTCATATTGAAAACCTAAAATTAGGAAAGCGAATTGCAAAAAAAACAAAGGATAAAGTGTTATTGAGTTATATTGAAAATGCATTAAGTAAATCAAAGTTAAATATTAATCCAAACTTAAAAGCAAAGTTAGATAGTATTGGTAAAGAAGACCAGAGAATTAGGGGAAGGAAATATTATAAAGCCAAAGAATATTACAAAAAATGCTTATTTGACACGAAATTCAATTATAACGAAAAGAAACGATTGAAATCAAAACAATTAATGGAAGAATGGTGGCGAGTTGATAGCAGTAATGTTGAATTTGTTAAAAGTGTAATTTCAAAATATGGCTACCCTTCTGAAAAATTAGTTGGTGAAGAAACAAATGATATGGTTTCAATAATTTTGCTTCATTACGATAAAGATACATCAAATCATATTATGGGAGAAAGTTTAGAAATTGCATTAAAAGAAGGAAAAATTAAACCAAGAATGTATGCATGGATAATTGATAGGCATTTAATGAATGTTGGCAAAAGACAAAAATTTCAATCAATTCCGACTCCATGGGAGAAAATGACTGAAGTTCAAAGAATGGAGTATAACATGAATCGATTCTCAATTGGATTAAAGTCTCTTGATGAAATTAAGTTAATTGTAAGAAAAAACAGCGTAAAAGTAAAATATTAATGAATAGTATGTGCATGACACGCAGTATAAAAAATTGCCGACAAAGTAGGTTATTCAAGGGTTGTAGCCCGCTTCAACTTTTGTGTAACTTGACAGGAAATCGCCCGCAAACGGCAACTTTTCATACCGCCACCGCCGTCCCCTCAACTCATCAACACCCCATTTTCTTTCAATAAAAAATACTAATTTAGTCCGTAAAATAAAAGCAGCGTGAAAACCACAACAGAACAACTGCAGGAAAAGAACCGGGATGTGATCAACGGGATTGTTTCTGTGATACGGGAAAAGCTGCCTGCGCAAATGGATAGACTATGACTGCAAAAAAAACTGATTATAAAGGGCTAATTGCTCCGTGCGGCATGAATTGTGGTTTGTGCATCGGACATTTACGGGAGAAAAAGCCCTGCGGCGGCTGCTTTAAGATTGATGATGTGAATAAACCCGGGGTTTGCCGGAGCTGCAAAATTGTTAATTGTGAGTTGCTGGCTGTAACCAAATCGGGATTCTGCTTTGATTGCGAAAAATACCCGTGTACACGTTTAAAAAACCTTGACAAAAGGTACAAATCCAAATATGGTATGAGCATGATTGAAAATCTTGATTATATAAAGGACTATGGCCTGAATAAATTCCTGAAAGTTGAAGAGCATAAATGGAAATGCAGTGTTTGCGGTGCCGGACTGTGTGTTCACAGGGATTTTTGCCTGAGTTGTAAAGCCATGGTCAACAAAAACACTTACTGATACCTGCCCCGTTTCAAAAAAATACTGCTGAAAACAATATTGCCACCACACCATCTTACCAACATGCTGTAAAGTATAAAATGGAAGAAGTGATTGTGTAGTTCATATTTTTTGCTTTTTGGAAAAATGGTGTATATTTGACCAATGTAGATCTATTTCCAACTAAATATTATTTACGCACTGTTGTGTGGATATTTTAGTTATGTGCAGTTTAAAAAAATACAAAAAATAATGCAGACAAGAGAACCACCTGTTTTAAATTCATTTTGATGATTGTAAATTGTATTAAGAACAACAGAAATAAAAAGTGAAGTCCGGAAATCACTAAAAAAAAACGGGGCGTAATCTGAAAAGCCACATGAGTAGGAAATAAAAAATAGTATTTATGAAAAAAATAATATTTATTAGTATCTGTATTTTTACTTCTGTTCAACTTTCTTTAGGACAAGTTTCTTTTTCTCATTCGTTAGGGGGGGCATTTTATATGAGTTCATTAGCTTCTGCACCCGGAATCATGTATTCTCCGAGACTGAATGTTTTGGAAATGGGCGATGAAATGATATTTTCGGTAGGAACACATTTGGGATTAGGTATGTCTTTTAATTCACAGGAAGGAGCAAACTCTTTTGCTTTGGATCTACCAATAGTTGCAGAATTAAATTTTGGACTTGCTGCTAACCCTGACACAAAATCTTCTTTTGGCGGCTTTGCAGGATTAGGATTCGGTATAAGCAAAATAGGTGCTGATGGTGCTTTTGGTGCCGATTATAATGATGCTGCAGGTTTGCTTTTTAATGGCGGTATCCGTGCAATAATAAAAGAAAAACCATTGGGCTTAAGGCTGGCTTATTTGCTTAATACAAAACAGGATTATTCAAATGTTTTTACTCTGGGTGTTTTTATGATTTTTGGCGATTATTAATAAATTGAAAGAATAAACCCGACCGGAAACCGCCCTGATCACTATTGGGGCGGTTTTTTTTGACTGTCCGGTTTTATGTGATCATTACATGTCTTAGGGAAGACCCCAAGAGGGGTCGCAGCAAAAACACAGGGCAGCGCCCTGTGCAATGACGAAGGAAACATCAGCCCTGAAAGGGCGAAAGCAATTAAAGATAAAGTGCGGAATTATTAACCTTAATAAGTGCAAAATATTGACAATATGATTTTTACGTAAATCTGTCATGGGCGCCGAAGGGAGAAATCTCTTGTAACTTTTTGTCATGGACTAATTCCGAAATGTTCCTATTTTGCTGATCATTCCTCAAATATTTAGTTATCGTAAATCAAAGGTGCAGCGCACCGCTCTCTCTGTAGCAATTGTGGTCTAAAATGACAAAAAGGTGCAGCGCACCGCTCCATAATATCAATTGTATTGCGATTGTGTTTATTGGTTGGATTTATATTTTGTCCTTGAGCCGGACGGGCTTCTTTTCTTTTGTCTGCCGCACAAAAGAAACAAAAAGCCACCACGTGTGAAAAAGTCAGGCTAATCCTTCGCGCAGGCCATGATCCGCTAGCTAGCGGACAAGGATTACCCGCCTTTCGCACCACACGTGGACAAGCCGGCGCGCAGGGCAAGCTTGCCCGATATGCTTTATTTTAAGAATGAGCTTATTGATCCATTTTTGTTTATTAGCTTAGCATTTATGGGTGGAATAATGGTGCAGAGCACCGGGCTATTTTTCACATGATTGTGATAAATTGTATATTTTGGTTAGGATGGGGTTTGTTGGTGGGATTTGGGTTTTTTAGTTATCTACGGATTGAAATCCGTAGTTATGGCTGGGGAACCACTTCGTGGTTAGGGGGTGACGGACTCGAGGTGTTTGGTCACTGATTTTAGTTTTTCGTTTTGAATTCCGGTAACCCTATTGTTGACCGTCATTGCGAAGAGCTTAAACAGATTAAATGGATTATGGGATATGTTGATGCGATGAAGCAATCTTATTGTTTTTTGTATGATTCCTTTCTAATGATAGTATGCTTCGTTTCATGAGAACGATTTACTTTGTTATTACACTTTGCTGCATGAGAACCCTTCGCTCAGTTGTTTGGGCCAGCGCGCTTGTGTTTACAGGGGTCGAGGTGTTTGGTCACTAATTTAAATTTTCTCTTTTTGCTTTTGGGGTTAATGATGGGGTTTGTTGGTGGGATTTGGGTTTTGTCCTCGAGCCGGACGGGCTTTCCCTTTTTATTCACTAGTGTCAATTTTTTAGTGGCGTTCATGAGATCGCTGGCGCTAAGTTATTCACTATTGTTAATTTTAGTGGCGTTCATGTGATCGCTGACGCTAATTGCTTGATCAAATCCCGATGTTTCAATCGTGATGTAAACTCACGTGGACAAGTCGGCGCACAGGGCATGCTTTTCCGATAGTCATTTAAAATATATTTCATTGTATGCATGGTAATTTACCAGGCGATAAAACCACCATACCAAAGTTGACTGATAATCTGCCAACTGTACAACTCTCCTGAAAATATTCAGATAATACTTTATTTTTGAACAAATTAATGAAATCCAATATATCATGAAACAATTATTTTTGTGTATTCTATTTAGTTCTGTTATTATGTCAGCTTCTGCGCAGTCGTATAATGAAACAGTAAAGATTGTTGCATCAGACAGGCAGGTAAATGATCTTTTTGGTTATTCAGTATCTGTTTCGGGGAATTATGCAGTTGTAGGTGCATATCGTTATGATTATGATGTAAATGGTATTAATTATATCCAGGATGCAGGAGCTGCATATATTTTTGAAAAAGATGTAAATGGAAACTGGGTCGAAGTAAAGAAAATAACTCAGACCGTGAGAAGGGCGAATGCCGGATTTGGCTTTTCTGTCAGCATCTCAGGTGATAATGTAATTATTGGTTGCTACAGGGATTCATATGATGATACTGAAAGCAACTCTGTTACTAATGCTGGTTCTGCATATTTTTATCAGCGGAATGTAAGCGGTGACTGGAACCTGATAAGGAAAGTAGTACCGTCGGTCAGAGTTGAAAACAGCTATTTTGGAAGATCTGCCTGTATATCGGGTAATTATGCAATTATTGGAGCTCCGCTTGAGCAGGTTGGAACAAAAACCGAAGCCGGAGCTGTTTACTTTTTTAAGCTTGCAGGAACGTGGAATGAAACAGACCGTGTATTGTCTTCTGATCTTACCACAGGTGATGAATTCGGGATTTCGGTAAGTATTTCCGGTGATCAGGCAGTTATTGGTGCTGAAGCTCAGGGAAGGGATGTAGGGGGGAGTAACTTTATGTCGGCTGCAGGTGCTGCATATTTTTTTATAAATGACGGGGTTGGAAACTGGAGTCAGGTCCAGAAAGTTGTTGCATCGGACAGGGCCAGCTTAGATTGGTTTGGTTATACTTCAGACATTTCAGGCGATTATGCAATTATCGGGGCCAACGGTGAGGACCATGACGTTTCGGGAGGGAATACCAAGGCAGAATCAGGCTCTGCTTATATATTTGAAAAAAGCGGTACGGGTGTTTGGTCGCAGGTGCAAAAAATTACCGCACCTGTAAGGGCAGAGAATGATCAGTTTTCATACAGCGTAAGTATATCAGGAAACACCGCATTAATTGGAGCCCCGGTGGAAGATCATAACGTAACAGAAGGTGATTCTGTGAGCAATGCGGGCTCAGCTTATCTATTTAAACGTTCAGGGACGGGAGTCTGGAATTTTTCACAGAAAATAGTGGCATCAGACAGAGCAATTGCAGATCAATTTGCTTCATCTTCATGTATTGATGGCGATCAACTAATAATCGGTGCCCCTGCCGAAGACGAAGACCCTTTTGGAAGCAATACGGTAAACGGAGCCGGATCGGCATACTTTTTTAAATCCTGTTTTCCCAGTGCAAGTACTATTTCTGTTACAAGTTGTGAAAGTTATGTTTCTCCCAGTGGAAATTATACCTGGACGGCAAGTAACACATATCTGGATACCATTCCAAATGTCAGCGGATGTGACAGCGTCATTACCATTAATCTGGTTATTAACCATACAACAACAGGAACAGATGCAATCACTGCCTGTAATTCCTATCTGTGGATAGACGGTATCACCTATACCGAAAGCAACAATACGGCAACATATACCATTGCCA
>MEOH01000013.1:0-17809 GCA_001769535.1 Bacteroidetes bacterium GWF2_38_335 | reverse complement strand
AACAGATGCAATCACTGCCTGTAATTCCTATCTGTGGATAGACGGTATCACCTATACCGAAAGCAACAATACGGCAACATATACCATTGCCAACGGAGCAGCAAACGGTTGTGACAGCATCGTGACACTTAACCTGACACTTAACCATACAGCAACAGGAACAGATGAAATCACTGCCTGTAATTCCTATCTGTGGATAGACGGTATCACCTATACCGAAAGCAACAATACGGCAACATATACCATTGCCAACGGGGCAGCAAACGGTTGTGACAGTATCGTGACTCTTGATCTTACAGTTAATTCAGTTGATGTTTCAATAACCAATGATGAGGGTTCCATAACAGCAAACGCAGAAGGGGCAACATACCAATGGCTTAATTGTGATGATAATTTTGCTGTAATAACAGGAGAGACCAATCAACAATTTGTGGCAAGTTCGAACGGAAATTATGCAGTGGAAATAACACAAAATTTTTGCACAGATACAAGTGTTTGTGTAAATATAAGCGGAGTAGGTATTGACAAAAATGATCCTGTATCAGAGATTTTAATTTATCCAAACCCATGTACCGGTTTTTTTACTGTTGAATTTGAAAATATTATAAATTATCCCGTAGATTTGTCTGTCACAGATATTGCAGGAAATATTATTGGAAAATGGGACGTAAATGATTGTCAATATTTTGTAATAGATCTTTTTGACAAAGCAAAAGGTGTATATTTCCTAAATATTAGCATTAACGGAGAAATAATTACCAGAAAGTTAATCATACAATAATGCATCAGAAAAAAGCAACATATAGTATAAGAGTACTTTTATGGTTTTGCTTTCTGTTCACCGGAATGTTTGTCCAGGCATCTTTAACTGCACAGGTAAACAGGACCGATAGCTTGCTGAAAGCATTGCAATCCTCGAAAAATGATACCAACAAGGTGATTCTGCTGTGCGACCTTTTTCGCGAATCTCTTTATTCCAATACCAAAGAGGCCGAAAAATATGCGAAACAGGGTCTGATCCTTTCAATTCAACTGGATTATTTAAAAGGCATCGGTATGAGTTATGGCAACATTGGGAATTGTGCACAGATTAACGGGGACTACCCCAAAGCTTTGGAAAATTATATCCGTGCCTTACAGATTTTTAAGAAAATGGGGAACCGTAAAGGGATTGCCAAGTTTACCGGAAACATCGGGGACATTTATTTGATGCAGAAAAAGTACGATGATGCTTTGAAATATCACAAGGAGGCGCTTCAGTTAAAAAAGAACCTTGGCGATAAGGTTACTATTGTATATAATTATCAAAGTCTGGGAACCATTTATCATTATAAAAATGATAAACAAAATGCCCTTGAAAACTATAAACTGGCGCTTGAAATTGCCGTTGAAACCGGTGAAAAAAATGTCCAGGGATCGGTGAACAACGGCATTGCGGCAATTTATTTCGAAGAGGGAAATTTTGAGGAAGCTCTTAAGGGTTATCAGAATGTTCTGAAGATATTTTCATCTAACAACAAATATAAAAGGGGCATCAGTGCCGTGCTCCATAATATTGCCCGGGTGTACCGTGCCATGGGAAAATATCCTGATGCAATTAAAGAGTTAAATACCAGTCTGTCCATAGCTTTGGAAATTGGCTCGGTCGAAGATATCATGCAGGCATATTCGGGACTGAACATGACCTATTACCAAACGGGAGATATCAAAAATGCCTACTCTGCCCTTAAATCGTACATCATTTATAAGGACAGTCTGTTCAACGAAAATACCCAAAATTATATCAATGAACTGCAGGAAAAATATGAAGCTGAAAAAAGGGACCAGATGATTTTGAATTTAACCGTGGAAAGGGATTCGCTGCAGGCAAAAGCAAATTTGCGCAACCTGCTTCTTGGTTCATCTGTCGGACTGCTGGTGCTGATTGTTTTTATTTTGGTCCTTTATATCAGGAACCGCAAAACCAAAGAACTGAAGAGAAGGATTGAGCTTGAACAAAGGGCATTGAGGGTACAAATGAACCCGCATTTTATTTTTAACAGCTTAAACAGCATCCAGAGAATGTTTATCGAGGGTAACCAGGACCTGGCAAATGATTATATGGGCGATTTTGGTGAATTGCTGAGAAAGATCCTTGAAAACAGCGGCAAATCTGTTATTAGCTTAAAAGATGAGCTGGATACGCTGAAATTGTACCTTGATCTGGAGATCATCCGCACAGATGACATGATCGAATACAGTTTTGATATTGACCCCGAAATTGATCAGCTCAATATTTTCGTTCCGCCTTTGATTATACAGCCATTTGTTGAAAATGCCATCTGGCACGGAATCCTTCCCAAAGAAGAAAAAGGAACCATAAAAATTGAACTTAAATGGCTCAGCACCGACATGTTGTTGTGCACGGTTACTGATAACGGAATAGGCATTGAGCAAAGCATGCTGAACAAAGGGCCAAACAAACATAAATCAAAAGGGATGAAAATTACCGAAGAACGGCTGCGGGTGGCCAACAGCGTGAAAGCAGAAGAGCTGAAAACAGGCGGAACAAAGGTTACCATCTTAATACCTTTAAACAAATGATCAAAGCAATTATTATTGATGATGAGAAAGATGCCAGGTTTTTGCTGAAAAACCTCATTGAAAGGCATTTTGCCAACAGCGTACAAATTGTGGCCGAAGCAGATGGCATTGAATCAGGAATTAAAACTATTGCCGGATACAGTCCTGATTTGGTTTTTCTGGATATTCAAATGCGGATGGGAACGGGCTTTGATCTGTTAAAGAAAATCGGGAAAGTGGATTTTGAGGTGATTTTTGTCACAGCATACAATCAATATGCACTGGATGCTTTTAAATTCAGCGCTTTTGGTTATTTGTTGAAGCCGATCAAAACAAGCGAACTTAGGGATGTTATCTGCAAACTGGAAGGGCATCTGACAAAATTAAAGGAAGGCGTGGAAAAGCGGTTGAAGGTTTTGATCGAAAACTATGGAAATGAGGGAGAAATCAGAAAACTGATCATCACAAATGTTGAAGGGTTCCAGGTCGAAAAAATTGACAGTATCATCAGACTTGAAGGAGACCGCAATTACACCCATTTTATCATCGAAAACAAGAAACGGATTACAAGCAGCAAAAATATAGGTGAATATGAGGAGTTGCTCAATAAATACGGGTTTCTACGCATCCACCAGAGCACTATCATCAGTTTAAGGCATGTGACCGGATACACCAGGGGCGACGGGGGAAGTGTCGAAATGACCGACGGGGCAAGTGTGAAGGTAAGCCGGTACAGGAAAGCTGAGTTTTTAAAAAGATTTTTATGATCAGATATTCAAACAACCGCAAATAATTATAACAAATAAATTTAATCACATTAATATGAAATCTATGAAAAAAGTTATTTATGCTTTAATGGTATGTATTTTTATCCTTTCCACAATATCGGCCGGTGCCCAGATTGGCGATATAAAAAAAGGTGCAGCAAAGCTTAAGGAAAAAGCAGCAGGAAATGAAAAGGCAACGGAAACCGAAAAGAAAACCACATCGGGAGCAACCACCACCGTTGATTTCAAAGAACTGGAAACTCAAAAAATGGAATGGACTTCAACTTTTGAACGTCTGGAAAAAGGGTGGGATAAAATCAACTATGAGCAATACAATGCAAAAAAGGCAGAATACAACAAGTTTTATGCTGATTTCAGTGCTGCCTACAAAAAGGACCAGGGAAAAGACCACAACGATGATTATACAAAAAAGTTAATTGCAAAAGTTGACGGGTATTACACCGAAACCGTGCCTGCCGAAAAAATGGCCGCCCTCAAAGAAAAAGTAAAAAGAAGCTTTGATGAAAAGGACTGGACTGTTTACCCGTCGGACAGGGTGAAAGATATTGAAAACGCACAGGACCAGATAGAAGGCATGAAAATTTTCCTGATAAAAAATGATCCTGCCCTTACCGAATACGAAAAAACACTTCAGGAACAAAAGGAAAAAATAAATTTATATGTGGCCAATGGCGGTTTGGAAAAACGCGATGCCGAAATAGAGAAGAAACTTGTTGAGGAAAGGCGTTTGCATGCGGCCGCAATGACCGATGCAAGTGTGAATGCCGTTGTTGTGTCAAAAATTGACAAAGAAAAATACGGTACCGTTTTAAGGGTGGTTATAACCAGCGGCACATGGGAAATTGAAAACAACGAGCTTGGCAAGCCAAAA
Source organism: Bacteroidetes bacterium GWF2_38_335 (assembly GCA_001769535.1). Classification (GTDB taxonomy): domain Bacteria; phylum Bacteroidota; class Bacteroidia; order Bacteroidales; family GWF2-38-335; genus GWF2-38-335. The sequence continues at coordinate 13,588 of MEOH01000013.1, read as the reverse complement.
TTAAAGTTTGTAAGGGTTGACATAGCCACAAAAAAAGCCGACGGAAAATGCTATTACGTAAAGGGATCGGTTGCCCAGAAACACATGGGCGGAGGCGTTTACGGCGATAAGTACCTGAATATTTATTATACCGAAGGTGAAATGAATTGCAACAATGTCAATGAATAACGGGCAGTAATTTTTTATCCGCTATTGGTAAATTTTATTTATACTATAAAGCGAAATACTGTCAGATGACTCCCGGATTTATCCGTATTTATACGAGCTGGTTCGTATAAATATGGATAAATTCGTCTTTTGAGAGAACTCAGTTTTTTTCAGTACATGACAAAACTTTATAAGCAATAAGCTTAATAGTGTAAAATTTAGGATTTCTCCCGTTGGTACCAATGACATCTTTTGGTAAAAATCATGTTGTCAATAATTTGCATTTGCTTAGTTAAAAATTCAATTCTTATTTTTTATTGCTTTCGCCCATTCAGGGCTATTGTTTCCTTCGACATTACACAGGGCGATGCCCTGTGTTTTTGCTGCGACCCCTCTTGGGGTCTTCTGTAAAATATGCACTGTCATCATACTATGTGGGCCCCATTTTTCAGGGGTCTTTTTACTCGAAATGACAGGGCTATTTGGGGACTCGCAGCGGGAGGTTGTTTGGCGGCTCGCCGCCAAACAACCTCCCGCTGCAACCCATACCCTTTACTTTGTCATTTCGACCGCAGGGAGAAATCCTAAATTTCTCCACCTTAAGTTTAGTTTTGTCATGTTCTAAACAGTTTTTTATTTGTTTATAATTACCCGTTTAATACCCCAACCTTCATTTGCTGAAACCCTTAAACAATAAACCCCGTTGGGCAAACTCAGGGTGTTTATTTTAGCTACAGAAACATCTGAATAATCTTCAACTGCAACTTTTTTCCCGGTCATATCAATAACCTCAATCCTTTGGATATTCACCCCCTCAATGGTAATAAAATCACTGGCCGGATTTGGATAGATACTAAGGTTGCATATATCATTATTATCCTGAATTCCTGAACTTGTAGAAGAAACTTTTTCAGCACTGCGGTAGATGCCGTCAAAGTAAACTGAAGCTAATAAATAGCCACTTTTTGTTATTGTAATTTCATATATGGAATTAATATAGTTTATTCCGGATAAGTCAACAGTATCCCAGGTTTCGGCTTCGTCAACCGAAAAATAAATATATTTGGTTATTTCGTTTTCGAATGTTCCGCAATAAATAGTATCTCCGGCTGTTATGCATTGAGTAATGATATCAATACTGTCAAGATCGCTATCAGCGCAGTCAACCCAAGTGTAGCCATTATCATCTGATTTATAGTTGTTAAACCAGATATCGGTACCGGCTGAAAGATTTGTGTTATTTATTAAAGTGCCATCTGATGTTTTTAACATTTCATCCATAATATCATAGGTAAAAGTATTGTTGACATAATTCCATGTGATGCCGTTGTCTGTTGATTTGTACAGGAGGTTAGAACCATAGGATAATAATATCTCATTTTCAGGATTTACCCAAATTGCATCTTTGGAATATCCAAGGTCGTAGGTTAATGTCCAGTTATTACCATTATCGGTAGAAGTAAATATTTTAGCATCGCCATAATATTCATGATAGGCAAGAATATTTCCGTTTGGTGCAAGATACATTTCCACAATGTTTGTATCGGCTCCAAGACCTTCAACAACTTTTTCCCAGGTAGTTCCATGATCATTTGATCTGTAAATGCCATGACCGATGTTAATATATCCACTGTATGAGCCGGAATGAATATGAGTGAATAAGATGTCATTCTTACAAAAGAAACTGTAAGTGCAGCTTTCGAAAGCTGAAGAAGGGGGCAGATTTGAACTCAAAGAAGTCCAGGTTAATCCTTCATCAGTAGACTGTCTCAATATTTGTGAACCAAAATATTCAGCATAAATACGTCCATCTGAATCTTGAACAAAATCATGAGGCCCAGTGCTTGATCCAAAATTAAATGTTTCCTGCCAGAAATCTTGTGAAACACAAACATCATGAAGAAGAGAAACGGCAATTAATACAATAAATAGTTTTTTCATTTTTTTGAGTTTTAGGTTATTTGTATTGACTCACTGTAAAGAGAAAAGATGTTAATTAATTGAGTTAAAATAAGTAATTGGTTTTCTTTTAAGTGATATTAATTATTAATATCCTCTCCGTAACAGCTACGAATATACAAATATTTTTTTTGTTTTGATTGGTCAAGTGTTAAAAAATCAGTGAACTACAAAAAAAAGTTTAGTTTACAATATTTAGTGCCTTTTAGTGCCTTTTAGTGCCTTGGAGTGCCCTTATAGTGCCTTGATAGTGCCTTGATAGTGCCTTGATAGTGCCTTGATAGTGCCTTGGGAAGAGGTTAAACCTGTGTAACGGGACGGTATTTCGTAGTTTTGTGCGGAGGGGTTGATGAAAGAGATTTGGAGTATTAATAATGTTTTGTCCTCGAGCCTGACGGTTGGGTGGTATGGCGGTATGGCGGTAATACAGTAATACGGTAATACGGTGAAATAGTGGTTTTATAATGAGAAGATGAGGCGAGGTGATTGGTCACTAATTTAAGTTTTTCGTTTTTGTGTTGTGAATTTAGGTGCAGCGCACCGCTCTCTCTGTAGCAATTGTGGTATAAAATGACAAAAAGGTGCAGCGCACCGCTCTATAATATCAATTGTATTGCGATGGGGTTTATTGTATTGATTTAGCTTTTGTCCTCGAGCCGGACGGGCTTTTCTTTTTTGTCTGCCACACAAAAAAGAAACAAAAAAAGTCACCACGGCTGAAAAACCCGGGCTAATCCTTCGCGCAGGCCATTACCCCACTTGGGCAAGGATTACCCGTGTTTCGCGCCATCCGTGGACAAGCCGACGCCCGGGGCAAGTTTTTCCGATATGTTTTTGTTAGGTTAAATGCTCAATGAACCATTTTTATTTTTTAGAAGGTAATTTTTTGTTATGGGCCAGCGCGCTTGTGTGTATTGGGGTCGAGGTGTTTAGTCACTAATTTAGGTTTTTTCTTAGGGCTTTTGGAGTTAATGATGGGGTTTGTTGGAGGGGTTTGTTTGTTTGTTTGTTCTCTACGGATTGAAATCCGTAGTTATGGCTGGGGAACCACTTCGTGGTTAGGGGGTGCCGGACTCGAGGTGTTTTATCACTAATTCAGGTTTTTCGTTTTTGTGTTGTGAATTTAGGTGCAGCGCACCGCTCTCTCTGTAGCAATTGTGGTATAAAATGACAAAAAGGTGCAGCGCACCTTACTCTTTGTGGAAAATTTATATTTAGTGCCTTTTAGTGCCTTGATAGTGCCTTGGGAGGAGGTTAAAAACCTGTGTAGCGGGGAGGGGGTTTGTGGTTTATTGGTTTTCCCGATAGTTATCGGGAGGTTTATGGGTTGATTTACACAGGTTACAGTGTAAAGTACATAAACTTTAATGCAAAGGACAATGATTACAATGCAAAGGACATAAACTACAATGCAAAGTACAAAGTTTACGATGCAAATTACAAAGATTACAATGTAAAGTACAAAGTTTACGATGAAAATTACAAAGATTACAATGCAAAGGACATAAACTTCGGTGCAAAAGACACAGACTTCGGTGCAAAGAACAAATGCGGTTATGCAAAGACCATGTGCAATTGTGCAAAGGCCATATACGGCCATGCAAAGATCTTGTACTATCGTGCAAAGATTATATACGTTCGTGCAAAGACTATGTGCAGTTATTCTAAGACCAGGTGCGATTGAGCAAAGCAACCAGCCCACAGTACAAATGGTGTGATTGGCCAGGGAAGGATGGGGGAAAGCGTTTTTTTACCCCCGCACCCTCAGCGAACTTTATAAACTTTAAGAACTTTCCAAACTTTATAGACTTTACAGACTTTACGGACTTTACGAACTTTCCAACTGTTTAACATACTTTCCCCCGCTGTTCAATATTCCTCAAAACTGCTGCAAAACACAACCTCTGAAAATGCCTGTACATGCGGCCTGTGGAACGGGGGCTTTTTGAACGTGGTTTTTTTTGGGGTGAAAAAGGGTACTTTTTGGGGAGGGGTGAATCTTATGGTTGACGGGGGTGATTATTTACCCGAATTGAAACTTTGGCAGATAAATTTGAAAGATTGAGGTTTTTTTGTAATATTGAAGGGGAAATAGGGAGTGATAAAAGCCACGTTTATCTGACGGAATTTGTACGTATAAATGTGATTTTGTCACGGATATTAACAAGTTGGGTGTAATAATAAACAACTCACTACAAACAATAGATTTCAGAAAAAACAGTAGATGAAAGAACGAAGAAATATAATTTTCACTATTGGAATTGACAAATATGAAACGTCAGTCTGGAAAGACCTGAATAACGCAGTTTTGGATGCAAAGACAATACTGGAAGTTTTTACCACAAAATATGATTTTGAAGAGATTTCCGATTCCTTATATAACCATTCAGCAACCAAAGAGAATATTTACCAAAGCTTCAATACTTTAAGAAGCTCTATTGAACCAGATGATAATGTCATCATTTTTTTTGCAGGTCATGGCAATATGAATCCAATGACTCGGAGAGGATATTGGATTCCCCATGAGGGCACAGCTGACACTCATACTTGGATAGAGAATTCTGTAATTAAAGACTTCATCGCTGATTTAGAAGCTAAACATATATGGTTAATTGCCGATTCATGTTTTTCTGGAACTTTTCTTACCAATACAAGAGACGTCTTTAAAGAAAAAACATACAAAGAACTAGATAGCAGAAAATCAAGATGGATGCTTGCTTCAGGTAGTGAGGAAAAAGTTTCCGATGGAACAGCAGGAAAACACAGTCCTTTTTGTAAATATTTATTGCGTTTACTAGAGAACAATACCAATTCCTATTTATCCACCTTAGAGGCAATTAATTTTGTTCAGGTTTTAACTAAGAATAATTCAAATCAAACACCAATTGGTGCATTTATCGATAATGTAGGACATCAAAATGGCGAAATGGTTTTATGTTTAAATAAAGAACATGTAATCCAGAATGTTGACATTTCGAGAGGGAAACCAAACACACCATCTCTTCGATTAGAATTATCCAAATATCAAAATGGAAATAAGAAAATCTCGTCAGGGAAAGAAATATTACTTGTAAAGTCCTTTGTGGACAAGGTTGATTTCCTAATTCTGGAAAATTTTAGATTCGATGATGATGGTAATAAAAAACTAAAATTTAAAGACGATAAAGTAATTCTTGGAACTAAAGATGAAGATAATTTTGAACTGATTCACAGATTCGCAACATGGGCAGGTATTACAAGGTATTTAGAAGAAAATGACCAATTTTATAAAAAAAAGAAAATAGCAATAAAAAATGCACATGAAGATATTGAGTCCATCGAAGACAACCAATTTGCTCTAGCACAAGCTGATTATATTCAAGAATTAATCTCCTTCAACAAAGACTTAATGTTGTGTCTTCATTGTGGGGGACGCATTTCTACAAATGATAGTTACCTTGTTGAAATTGATGAAATTGGTTTGAAGAATAATGCTGGTAATGTTCATAATGAATGTTTAAGACCAGCTGATAGAATTTTAGGGAAATCTGGATATGAAGAGTTAAAAGACTCATACTTAGTAAATTTTGACTATAAACTATGGGGTAGTCTTCTTGAAAAGGGACAAGGTCAACTTGGAAGTGCAATTTCACAAATTGAAGGAAATAAAATAGCTATAATAAGTTGGAATCCAGAAAACAATAAAAATGATGGCAACTACTGTATTAGAATTATTTATGAAAATGGAACTAGTGGTTTTGTAACTTTAGGAAAAGAGATACATCGATTTACAAAACACGAAATTGATGAAGAAATATCGTTTTTTAATCAAAACTTAGAAGAGGCTAAAGTTAATGGTGATTCTCCGTGTATGATTGTAGAGACCAGACTTTTCGGCAACTATAAACACCTTTCAGAATTTAAAAATGATAATCAAACAATAACTAAGGTGAAGGCATATGAAAAAGTCCTATATAGTAATCAATTCGAACAAAATACAGGAAACATTGAAAATGACTATACACCAATTGGATTAATAAAAGATTTTGAGTCAGAAGCATTCATTAGAATTGGTGAAATTGTACCATTAATATCTAAGCCTGAAGATTTTGATGCATTTATAGTTAATTGGAAGAAAATTATTCCAGAAATAGATAAATGTACAATTAGAATAATAAAATCAGACTTTGAACTCGATACATATATCCAAAGCTTTTTTACGGAAGGACTACAACCTATAATAAACCCAATATTTGACACTACTACCAAACAGCTAAATTCTGGATTAATTCTTCGGAATTTTACAGATATAATTAAAGAAGCAAAGTCGAAAAACAAAAAGACTTGGAAAAAAGACGATAAAGTTGAAATTGTGTTTCCTGGAGTGAAAACTGATAAGCATGCAAAAGGAATTCTATTAACAGATGAATTCATTGATGAAATAGGCGAGACTTGTGTTGTTTTTAGACCAATTGAGGATGGGAAAATGCTTGATGATATGCAATTCAAGTTACCAACTAAATTACTTTCTAAATGGGAGTAGAAAGCAATACTTAAAAAAGAATCATTAAAACAGATAAATTGAAAATTTTTAAACTTAAATAATTTAGTTATGCACGCAAATGACGTAAGAAAAACAGCAGATAAGATTAATAGCTATTACAAAGATGAAGATTATCTAGAAGATAGAGTTTTGGATGGAATTTTCATGGATATTACAGAACAATCTTCAAAAGGTAAATATTCATTTGAGTATGATAAAACTGCAGGTTTAACTTCAAAAGACTTAAGATATTGTAAAGGAAAATTAGAGGAGTTAGATTATTCAGTATCTGTAGATTATGAAAAGAGTACGATGATAATAAGTTGGTAGCTAATAATTACAACCATTTAAAATTTTTACTAAAAATTACTACACCCAACACGCGGTCGTAAAACATTGGGGGCGAAGTGGTTATTCAAGTTCTGGTTCTCGTGTCAAAGTTTATTGAAACTTGATAGTTAAGTAGCTCCGAAATCCCCAACGTTTCATACCGCCAACCGTTGCGGGGTTGATTTTCTGCCTGCTTTGAAACTTAGGCAAATAAATTTGAAAGATTGAGGTTTTTTTGTAATATTGAAGAAGAAATAATCCTTGACATTAGGCATATAGATATTTAAAAAAAACGGAATGGTGGGTATGATTTTGTTAAGGTTATAAACGTGTTAGCGGAAACCGCTATGCGACTGTTAAACAAATTAATAAATAATAATTATAAAGTAGACAAAGATCAAAAAATGGAAAATATACTTGAACTAAAAACAATAAATGAATTAAATCAGTTTTCTTTTTTTGTACCGTCATATCAAAGAGGCTATAAATGGACACATAAAGAAGTTGAAGACCTCTTAAATGACATAGACGAATTTAAACCTAAACAAATCGACGATTCTGATAACAAGACGTGGTATTGTTTACAACCAATTGTTGTGAAAAAGAGATTAACTGATTTTGAAGTAATTGATGGGCAACAACGACTAACAACAATTTTCCTAATTCTTAATTACCTAAATCAAGATTTTGTTGAAACAAGAAGAGATAAATTATTTGAACTTGAATACGAAACAAGATCAGGGACAAAAGATTTTCTACAAACTCTAGGAACTGATATCAGAACTGAAAACATTGATTTCTACTACATAAGTTCAGCTTACAAAACTATTAATGATTGGTTTGCAGACAGACCTCAAAGTTTTGACCCAAATGACTTCAGGTCAAAATTCAAATTCAACTCCAAAATAATTTGGTATGAAAGTATAGAAGACAATGCTATTTCAATTTTTACAAGGATTAATATTGGTAAAATTCCACTTACCAATTCGGAACTCATAAAAGCATTGTTTTTAAACAGCGCAAATTTTGATAAGAACAAAATTGATAAACTTAGACTTAAACAATTAGAGATTGCATCAGAGTGGGACGCAATAGAACATGCCTTACAGAACAATAATTTTTGGTATTTCTTGACTGGTAGTAATAAAACTACAAACCGAATTGAATTTATTTTTGACTTAATTAATGAAGAAGAAGATAATACTGATAAGTATTCTACATTTAGATTCTTCAACAAAAAATTTCAAAAAAAATCCCAAGAAACTATAGAGAGCAATTGGAAAGAAATCAAAGATTATTTTCAAAGATTCAATGAGTGGTTTAATGAACGGGATTTATATCATAAAATTGGATACTTAGTTCATGTCAAAGCTATTACTATAAAGGATTTGTATAAAAAATCTTCTGAAGTTTCTAAGAGTGAATTTAAAAGACATCTTGACACACTTATAGTAAATAGTATAAAAAGCGTTTCCCTTGACGAATTACAATACGGAGATAAAAATGTTTATAACATACTTTTACTCTATAATATTTTGACAATGTTGAATAGCGAGAAAGATAATTCTCATTTCCCATTTGACATTTTTAAAAATGAAAACTGGGACATAGAACATATTACATCTGTTAAAGATACTCTTCCTGATAAAAATCGTAAAGAATGGCTTGAGGACGCAAAAGTGTTTATTGATGATAGTAAAAAAGAGGGGGAAACACTAAAATATAGAGCTGAAAAGTGCAATATAAATGATGACGAAGAGTTTAAATTCTTATTTGAAGATATTGTTTCTCATTTCAATTCAGACATAAAAGACGAAGATATAAACGATATATCCAATCTTACATTACTTGATTCTGAAACAAATAGAGGTTACAAAAACGCTGTTTTCCCGTTTAAACGAAAAACCATTATTAGCAGAGATAAGTCAGGTGTGTTTATTCCGATATGCACTAAGAACGTTTTTCTAAAATATTTTAGCGAATATCCACCGAAAATTTCTTTTTGGACACAAGAAGATAGAGAAAACTACGAAAAAGACATTTACACCGTGCTAAATGATTATCTAACAATTAAAGCGCAATGACAAACAAATTATACAAAGGCGAGACATTACGGTTTCACGACCTAATTAAAAAACAGAAAGTTGAAATTCCAATCATTCAACGTGACTATGCACAGGGAAGAATTGATGCAAAAGAAGTTCGTATAAACTTCTTAAAAGCATTATATGATAGTTTGAATTCAAATAACCCTATCAAACTTGATTTTATCTATGGCAGCAACGTCAACAATTCTTTTCAGCCATTGGACGGTCAACAACGTCTGACGACATTATTTTTATTGCATTGGTATGCAGCAACAATTGGAAATGAACTCAGCACAGAAAACAGAACTTTGCTTTCGAAATTTTCTTATGAAACAAGAATTACATCAAGGGAATTTTGTTTGGCATTAGTAAGCAATCCGATAAACGTTGACACTAATTCTGATGAGGCAATCAGTACAAAAATTATTGATTCAAATTGGTTCTTTCTTTCGTGGAAAAATGACCCAACAATTGATTCAATGTTGAGAACCATTGACGACATACATAAAATATTTTCAAAGGTTGAAAAACTTTGGGATAAACTCACTTCTTCAAAAAGTTCAATTTCTTTCTATTATGTAGAATTGGAAAACATTGGTCTTACAGACGACCTCTATATCAAAATGAATGCAAGAGGGAAACTTCTAACATCTTTTGAAAATTTTAAAGCAACCTTTCAAAAATATATTGATGATAACAAATGGGAAGATGACATAGAAGTAACAAAACACTTTGCTTTAAAAATTGATACTTGTTGGACAGACTATTTTTGGCACAATTTCAAAAAAAACAACAGTGTTGATGAGGCGCTAATGAGATTCATCGCCACAAATGCAATGGTGGATTTATCTATTAGAAACTCTGTTGTTGATGACAGAATTTTAAAAATTAGACAACTTCAAGAACAACCTGATTCTGTAAGGCCTGAATATTTTTCAAAGGAAGGTTTTTTATATTTAGTAGAATGTTTTGAGATTTACGAAAAAGTTTTACAAAACAAGACAAATATCAAATTGCCTTTTCCATTTTGGCGGCACAAAACAGAAAATTCTATTTTATCAACGGTGGTTTATGAAAACAATGTTTATTCTACCGTTCAAACAAATAGTGCAACATACACTCAAAAAGTTTTATTCTTTGCACAGACAGAATATTTAAGACGAATTGACACATTCAATGAGTCAAACTTTCAAGATTGGATGAGAGTAATTCGTAATATAGTTTCAAGAGGATCTCTTGATAAAGATGGAAATAGACCTGATGTAATTAGAAGTCCCGAAACATTTGACGGTGTAGTTAATTTAATTAACGAATTAGCAAAAGGTTGTGAGAATATTTATCTATACTTGTCCGAGCTTAGTAATTTGAAATCTCAATTTTCAAAAGACCAAATCGAAGAGGAAAAAAATAAGGCTAAGTTGATTGTCAGTAAACCTCACCTTAAACAACTTATTTTTAACGCAGAAGATAATGAACTGCTAAGTGGACGAATTGAATTTATTTTTTACACAATTGACTATGATAATGTCATTGATAATTTCAATGAATCAGATTTTAGTAATCTTCAAAACGTATTTGCAACATATTTCAATACTGAAAATAGTTTAAATAACGACCTAAGACGAGCTCTACTAGCAATTGAAGTTGATGGAAATTATGAGTTCTACAATTATTGGTGGTCATATTGGAATATCATAGGTGCAACTAAACGAAGACTTTTCGAAAGGTTCAGGGAATTGGAATACTATATTTACAGTGACCAAAAAGTATATTTTAAAAAACTTGTTTTATTATTAGTTTCCAAATCACTTAAGGATATTGCATATGATTTTAATCCGCCAGACGACTTTCCTAATTGGAAAAAACGATTAATAAAAGAACCTGAATTGTTAGACAATAAGGGAAAATCACATTACTTAGCAATAGTAGAAGATAATAGTTGTTGCTATTTATTGAAAAGTAAAAGACCAAGAGACATTGATGGTAGTCATAAAATTGAATAATGCGGCAGTTGCTTAAAAGCCGTTTGGCTCAATGGCTGGTGATGTGGTTAATTGAACATTCTGTCACGCATCAACATTTGTGGTGTATTAACAGTTTCGTGCTTCGAAATCTGCCACTTCGCCAAGAGCCAAAACGTTAGAACAAATAATAATCGCTAGTGATTTTTTTTTCTGACTTATTTATTAAAACACACAATATGACATTTGAAAAAACTTTAGAAACTTACGTTGAAACAAAAAACAAAAGCAATGAATTTAAAACTTCATTTATAAAGCAAGTACTATTAATGTCTACAACTTTATTAGGAATACTAATTTCACTACATGACAAGACAATTAATTCAACTTGTACTCAAATTGCTTTTTCAGTTACACTCATACTATTGTCACTTGGAATCCTTCTTTTATCAATTGGTCTATACGAACAAGTGCATTCTCATAATAAACTGGCTCTAGATTATTGGGAAGAATTCCGCAAACACGCTTCGGACATAACATATAATCCAAAAATAATCGTGCAATATCCTTTAAAAATTTATTTACTTTGCCAAAAGTATGGATATGTTTCATTGATGATTTCTGTCATAAGTTTAACTATTTATGGAATTTTAATTGCTTGAAATCATAGATAAAATATATGAAGCAAAATATTACAATATCAGATATCAATCAAGGTCGGCTTGCAGACAGTTTTGTACTTCTAAACCCACCCGAGCTTAAAGCATGAAATAATCAGTGTCAAGCATATTATAAAAAAAAGAAATGAATAAAACAGTTTATATTTTAGGTGCTGGATTTTCAAGACCAGCAAATGCACCTCTTCAATCTGAGATTATTAATGATATTTTAAAGTTAAAAGGTTTTGCTTTTGATCAAAGAGATCAATTTATCAGAAACTACTTAGATGATTTTGAAAAATTCTTAGAGCAAGATTTATTCATTTCTAAAGACAAATTCAGAAATATTGCATTAGAAGACATTTTTACTCCAATTGATAGATGTATACTTGATGGCATTTCATTTCGTTCATATTATAATAGAGAATTGGTTGAATTAAGAGAAAAAATATATTCTCTTATAATTGCAGCTATTATGGAAAGAATTATATTTAGAGGAAATAGTAAAAGCTATATTGATGATTTCGCTAATTATTTGGTGAGAACAATGAGACCAAGAATGGAAAATATTGACCATGATCCTGTTTCTATTATTTCTACCAATTGGGATATTCTATTAGATAATTCTCTAAAAAAAGCGATTGAAAATGATAATAATAATGGTGTTGTAGATTATTGTTGTTATATTAGTTCGTTACATGATGATGATACTATAAAGCCAGGTTTACAAGCACTTGGAGAAGGAAAATATAATGTTAAGTTATTAAAACTACATGGTTCAATGAATTGGTTAAGCTGTCCAAAATGTCAAAGATTATATGTTGCCTTCTATGAAAAAATTGCAATTGATGGCCTTTATTCGAACAAAAATTGTGTCCATTGCAATAAAAATTATTCAAAACAGGGTGGTAGTACGAATATATTGAGGAGCAATTTAATAATGCCAACTTTCTTGAAGGATTTGACAAATTTTCAAATCAAACTAATTTGGCAAAATGCAAGTATTGAATTGTCAGAAGCAGATAAAATCGTATTTATAGGTTATTCATTACCAAATGCTGATTATGAATTAAGACAATTGTTATCAAGAATGGTTCGACACGATGCAATTATTGAAGTTGTAACGGAAGAAGAAACAGATACAGAAACTAAAAAATCAAATGAAGAAACATATAATAGATATAAGACCTTTTTTGGAAAGCGAGATGTTCGATTGGAATCAATTGGAGTAAAAAAATATATACAAAAAATTATTAAAAATCCTGCTGAGTAACTTAATAATTCAGACAAAAAAATTGATCTATTATTTTATATTATAATTTTGTAAACAAGACAGGAATCTAAATCTGAATTTCATTAAATTAGAACATAAAAATCTACCTTTCAAATTTAATCTTGAATTTATGCGATGGATATAATATTAAGCGAATTCTTTAACTCAAATTATTTAGATAGAATTCACTAAATGGAATAGGTTATGTTACAAGTGATTCAGAAGAAAAAAAAATATTTAAAAGTATTTCATAAAAAAATATTTAATTTAGTCCGTCAAAACAAAACAAATTGAAAACCACAACAGAACAACTGCCTGAAAGGAACCGGGCCGAGATCAACGGGATTGTTTCGGTGATACGGGAAAAGCTGCCTGCGCAAATGATTATATTGTTCGGGTCGTATGCACGGGGCGAGCAGGTCAACGATAAATATGTTGAGGATGGCATTACCTACGAGTACCAAAGCGATTATGACATTTTGGTGGTGATGGACAGCGAAAGTCAGGCCATTGCCAAAGAAGCTGAGAAACGGTGGAGGCATAAACTTAAAACGGTTGTTGAGTATTTCGGACTATAGTGTACAACACATTTCGGACTAAAGTGTACAACGGATTTCGGAGCATAGTGTACAACGGATTTCGGTCGAAAG
>MEOH01000012.1 GCA_001769535.1 Bacteroidetes bacterium GWF2_38_335 | reverse complement strand
CCGACAGCAAAAATCACTGCACCGTGAGCTTCGATGGAGAATTTGAGGTGCCGTTTGCTGCGAAGATTAAGAGTTTGAGGGATTTGATGGATTGAATTAAAAAAAAATACCTCTGAGATTTTTGTAAGTTTTTTAAACATACAATTTACAGATAAAAATCTCAGAACTTTTTTTATATTTGATATGCCATTTGTCAGTCGTAAAAAAAACCACAATCGTTCGGAATTGTGACTGACGGGGCTTTGCTGTGGGGTGATTGAGGGGTTTTGAATTGTAAAAGAATAGTATTATTGCAGGCTTTTTGACAAATATTTTTGGTCTTTATTCTGTTCAGAATATTTTATTAAGGGCAACTAACTCGATAAATGATGAGAAAAATATTGTAAAGAAAAGTTTTTTCTTGAATTTGAATGGTTATTAGACAAACTGCCGTTATGCCCCACCCTAAAAGGACGCGATACTCGATAATAAACGAACAAGATTTAAATATGACAGACATTATTAATTTCAGACAAGGTTCGACAGACTTACTCTCGGAATATGATGAGGATGAAAAGAAAATAGATTTCATTAAGTCAAGGATTACTGAGCTTTTTAATATGAAAAACATCTATTTCTTGTTCGGCTCGGGGACAAGTAACGGTGCAATTCCTGTGATGAAGGACTTGTTTGCAAAGGTTAAAGCAAATGTTGCCAAACTAGCCAAAGAGCAAAGTGCATTATTTGACAATATTAAATTAAAAGAAGAAACAGACTTTGAAGAATTGTTAGGGATTTTATACTCTCAAAAAATCTTTCTTGAAAACTTAACTACACCTAGAGATGTTGAACTCAACAACTGCAAGAAACTCATCGCTGAAATTGAGAAGACCATTTTCAACGAGATTAATGTTGATATAGAAACGTATTCAAAAATTCTCGAAGTTTATAAAAAGTTCTATCAAAAAGTTTCACTACGAAACAGAGACCTTTCGAGAATAAACATTTTCACAACCAATAATGATTTATTTAGTGAAACTGCATTAGATAGCATCAATATCAATTACATTAATGGTTTTATTGGTGGTCTAAATAAATTCTTTAATCCTGCCTTTTTTAACTATTCCTTTTCGAAAAGAATGGACACAAGTATAGATAAGTACGAACCAGTTGAAAACATGGTTTATCTATACAAAATCCATGGCTCCATAAATTGGATAGAAGATAAATCGAACAAGAATTCATTCTTCGATATAAGTGAAGTTGTTTCAAAAAATGAAATATTATATAAAGAAGATAATAACGTCCTAATATACCCAACTCCAACAAAACAGGATAAAAGTTTAGGAAGTCCATATACAGAGCTATTTCGTGAGTTTCAAAAGAAGTTACTTGAACCCCATAGTGTTTTATTCATAATTGGTTATGGCTTCAATGATTCGCACGTAAATAATATTATCCATCAAGCTTTAGCGACCAACTCCTCAATAAATATTGTAATTTTTAAAGAATTGAATGATAAAATTAAACTATCGAAGATAGACGATAGTAGGGTTTTTAAAATTTGGGGTAAGTACAAAGGGAAAAAGATAAATTACTTTGATTTTATAACTGACAATTTTATTCCCGATGTGAACCAATACAAATCAAGCAATGATATTTTATCAAGATTTATTGAAAACATTAAAGCCAGTAAATAATGAAGATTGGTAAAATAATTTCTGTAGAATTTGACAAGTTCAGAGTCAAACTATTTCATTCAACTAAAACTTCGACTGTAAGTATTGAAGGGAAAATATATTATTTTGGAAATATTGGTAGTTATCTCAAAGTTGAAAATTCTACAGGAGACACAATCATTTGTGAAGTTGTTTCAGTACTAGATAATAGCAGTGAATCTAAACCATATACAAATTTTAATCTAGACAGTTCACGTGAACTCATAATTAAACCCATTGGGACATTAAGAAAGAATAGAACTTTTACAATGGGTGTTGGCATCTTTCCCTCAATTTATTCAGATGTTTTAATAGTAACTGAAAATGATATTCACGACATCCTAGAAACCAAAGATGAACGAAATACTAATCCTAAAATACACAACGACATCAGAATAGGCACAAGTAAGAGTTTAATTAATTATTCGGTTAGAATTAATATTAATAAGCTCTTTAATATTCATACTGCTGTAATTGGCAATAGTGGAAGTGGAAAATCCAATACAATTTCACATATTGTCCAAGAAATTATAAGAAAAACAAACAATTCAGGTTTAGGAATGAAGGTGATTATCTTTGATGTTAATGGCGAATACAAAAAAGCATTCGAACAAGAAAAACAAAAAGACATAACCACAGTATTTTACAAACCCAACATTAATGAAGGATTTACACAATTTACTTTACCATACTATTTAATGAATCTTGATGAGTGGTCTGCATTTTTAATGGCGACAGACAGAACTCAAAAACCATTTTGGGATAAGGTGTTACAAGAATGTTATAAGTTTTATAAAATAAAAACGGGTAGCAAAAGAGATAGAAAAAAGTTTATAAACTACTTTAGATTTAAATTATACAACATACTGAACTTTATTTTTAGTAGGGTTGATAGTGACACCGCTAATGTTACTTCGGCAGCTAGTGCAGTTAGAAAAATACGGGAAGTAATATCAAGTGGTAAATTTGATAAATCGGATGAACTTGAAGAGTTTATTTCCGACATTGATTTGATTCTCAAACGTTGTGTTTTAAGCTATGGTGTTAAAGATTCAAAATTGCTTGATGTAATAAATCAATTAAGTGAAAATATAGACTATGAGTTAGCATATAATGTTCAAGAACTGAAGCTTAAACACGGAAATTATTACGATTTCAAATTTTTAGCTATTGCATCTGAATTGGTTTTACTTGAAGAGAGTGCAAAAGGAAATTCAAGAATTGGTGAAAACACATCAACAATGATGAGTAGATTAGATTACTTCTTGAGAAATTCTGACTGTTCATTTATGAAGGATGAGGACAAGATCTTTGCGTCAGAAGAAGATTATCTTGAATCTGTATTTGGTATTTCTGAAAATTCTAATACAAACCAATTAGTAGTTTTAGATTCAAGTGAAGTCAATAGGGATATTCTAGAGTTACTGACCAGCGTTATAAATCGTTTAATCTTTGACAATAGAAAACGAAAAATGGGTGAATTAAGAAGGAAAAATCCAGTTCATATAATATTGGACGAAGCTCACCGATACATAAAAAAGGACACCGAATATCTATTAAAAGAAAATATTTTTGAAAAGATTGCTAGAGAAGGACGAAAATTTAGTATGTATTTGATTGTTTCTTCGCAAAGACCGTCTGAGCTATCACAAACAGTATTATCACAATGCGGAAACTACATTATTCATAGAATTCAAAATGAAGTGGATATGAACTATATTTATTCGGTTCTTCCTTATTTTTCAGCAGACTATATAACAAGAATTAAGCAATCAACTCCAGGTGAAGCATTAATATTTGGTAATTGTGTCCCAATGCCATTAAGTGTAAAAATAGAAAAAGCCGATCCTGAACCAAATAGCGACAATTGTATAATAAATGAAGAATGGTATAAACAAAAAAGGGCGAAGGCATAACTTCAGCTACCTGTCAAGTGCGGCAGCAGTGGTTTCCGGCGGGCATCTTTCCGCCCGGGCAGCTTTTCGGTTTGACCGGGAAACTCCAGCAGTCCGCCCCTGCGTGTAGCTTCCAGCGTTGTGCACAATATTAAAAAAAACCTCAAATGAAAATTGACATTCACGTACATACGAAAAAAGTAAAGTCTGGTGATGCCCCGACTAGAAATATCGAAAAAGAGAAGTTTGTAGAAATATTAAGAGATACTGACGTAAATATCTTAGCAATTACAAACCACAATCATTTTGATGCTTCGCAATATGAGGGTTTTAGAGATGGTGTATCAAGCCATTGTCAAATATGGCCAGGAATAGAACTTGATGTTTTTGAAAATGGAAAAAGGTCTCATTTAATAGTTATTTGCAATCCAAAAAACTATAAAGAATTTGAAAAAGCAGTTGAGGCAATTATAAATGGAGAAAACCCAGATAATTTTTCAATTTCTTTGAAAGAAATAGTTGAAAAATTTGATGCTTTAGATTGTATTTATATAGCTCATTATTTCGTAAAAAAACCAAATTTAGGTGACAAGGAAATTGAAATTCTATATAATTTAGTCTCTAATCCCAAACGTATCTTAAAAGAAGCTTCTAATTCAATTTCAGCAGGAATTTATATAAGTCACGGACACAATTCAATATATGGTTCAGATGTCCAAAATTGGGAAAAATACATAGAATTATCGCAAGATTTACCTGAACTAAGATTACCTGTTGAGACTTTTGAGCAGTTCTGTTTATTACTTGAAAAAGATGAAGCAACTATAAATACGATTTTAGACAAAAAATCTAAAGAAACTATTGAACTCTTTCCGTTTAAAAGCGACCCATTTGAAAAAGTAGTTTTAGATATTTATTCAGATATAAATGTTCTTTTCGGAAGTAAAGGCACAGGGAAAACGGATATTTTGGAATCGCTATCTAAACATTATAATAGTAAAGGACATAAAACTGCTGTTTATAAATCAAACGAAAATCATCTAAACACAGTCTATGACATAAAGGGTAATTCATTCAACTGTAATGTTTCTGATTTTGGATTTGATGAGTGCATTAACGAAATTAAATTCCTAAAAATAGTTACTGAAGAAAAAGTAACCACTTTAAACAAGTATGTCTTACACTTTTCTTTTCAGGAGACTAATAAAATATCCCAAAAGCTAAAAATCAAAAATATTACCCAAGAAGATGAAGTGCAATCTGAAAAAATCCTTGATGAAATATCTGAAATTCGCAATAATTTCTTGTCTTTTAATGAGTATTTGAAAGATAATCCTGAAATAATTAAATATATTGATGTTGAATTAATTAAGGAGCTTGGCGTAATCCTTGAAAAAATTCTTATACAACTTAAAAATGGAACTGAACAAAACTTTATAGATAATAAAAGTATCAAGTTGCTCAATAGTATTATTTCTTGCTTTAATTATGAAATTGCAAAAAAAACAAATCAACCACCCAGACCCACAAAGACAGGTTTTTTAGAATATTCAAGAAACCGTATAAAAATTGAAAGAGCGTCTAAAAAGATTGTTAAGATAATAAATCAACCAATAAATCCCATTGAAGAATACGCTGGTAGCCTTGGAGAAAAAGGAGAGTTAGTTTGTAAAACAAATTTAATTTTTCATAATGGTTCTATTTCAAATGGAGACTACACACCTGTTAAGAATGTCTATAAAACACCTCAAAAGGATTTCGCTAATGCAATTGTCTCTATTTCAAAACATATTCATTCAAATGAGTTGTTTTCAAAAATTACAGAATTAAATGAAATTGAGAATATTGGAACAATAAATTCAATTAGTGATTTGCTATTAAAGTATAGGCATTTTACTTTAAATTCAACCATTTACAATCCTTCTAATGGAGAGTCTTCAATGATTTTATTACACAAAGAGTTACTTGAGGAAAAAGATATTTATTTAATTGACGAGCCTGAAAAAAGTTTGGGAAATGATTACATTAATGATGTGATTGTGCCTTTAATAAAAGAAAAATCACTTCTTAGTAAAAAAGTAATTATCGCGACTCATGATGCAAATATTGCAGTAAGAACATTACCATACAATTCAATTTATCGCTTACATGACCAAGGAAAGCATTTTACACTCACAGGTAACCCCTTTTCTAATTCATTGAATTGTATTTATGGTTCAAGACCAAGTCTTGATTGGAAAGAAATTAGTATGAAAACTTTAGAAGGAGGTAAAGAAGCCTTCGGTGAAAGAGGAACAATATATGGAAACTAAAAAAGCAAGCATTAAAAGAGAAGAAAGTAATACCTATTTAATTCTCGGAGTTGGAGAAAATCCAATCAAAATTACTTTAACAGATGATAATCCCAACAATGTAAAATCTGCCTTTAATTTGATTTTAAAAGAATTAAAAAAAGGACTATTTGAATTTGAGTTGGAAGACGAAATTTTTGATTTGTATAATAATATTTGTATTGAATATTTAAATCAGTTAAATGCTGAAATAAAAGTAATACATTCTGAATTAGTAGAATATGAACTGACAGAAAATAAATAAAATACTGTGCACAATCGAGTAGACGGCCCCGTCAGCTAAGCCGACGGGGAGCGCCTCTCACACCAACGCACGTATGGGTCACGTATATTGCGGTTCATCAAACAATAGGAAAAAGCATGTTCAATATTCAGTCCTTCATTGCTTTGTGAGGCTTACGTCTTTCTTTGCCGGCTCGTTTTTGCAACTAGAATTGTGAGCTACCCTTAATTTGTAGCATTAACAAAAAAATAAAAAATTGAAGACCAGCCATTAAGTATGGCGGCAGATAATTATAATAGACTATGCAACAAAAAACTTGTTTTATACTGATGCCATTTTCTAAAGCTAGCGAATTAGATAAATCTGACTTGGACTACATTTATGAGCACATTTTGAAAAGTGCCGTTGAAGCTTACCAAAAAGATGGTAAACAATACTTTCCAATTGTAGAGCGATTTAACAATAAAGTAGGATCAATAGTTACAGGAATTGTTAATAACCTTAATACAGCAGAACTCGTAATTGCAGATTTAACAGGTCTGAATCCCAATGTGATGTATGAATTGGGGGTTCGACATTCCCTACGAAGAGGCACCATAATTATTACTCAGGAAATTAATAACCTGCCATCAGATCTAAGGGATTACTTAACGGTTGGGTATAAATATTCTAAAACAACTACTGAACAGCCAGCTAATTTTGAACGTTTTAAAACAGAAATGCATAAAAGTATTGATGAAGTTTTAAGTACTAATAAGTATGATTCACCTGTATTAAGTTATTTGCAACAAAAACAGCGATTTAAAGACGAAGCAGATGTTGAAAGACTCAAAAGTAACGCTGTTATAATTGAAACAATTTCAAACATATGCGATGAGATTTGGGACTTAATAATAAATTATGAAAAAGCAAACCTTTCTGAAACACAGGAATTTACTATAACACAGTTGTTCAATCTTAAATTTAATAATTTAACTACAGCCTTGGCTGAGTTAAATATACCGTATGAGTCCAGTATATTGTACGAGAATATTATCACATCTAAAACATTGATTGCTGAAATAAACAAATTTTTTGGAATGCAGGAATACTTTATAACTACCATGGGTAATCTGCCAGATGTTCCCAGGGGTGTATTAGGTAAGGGAATTACTAATGAATTTTATATCAATAAACCCATTGTTGATTTGTATGCACTGTTGGATAATGAGAAATTGATCTTTACCACAATGAAAGAACTATTTTCTCCAGATGGACGAATCGCACTTGAGCTTTTAGATTACCTAGAAGAATATATTGAAAATAAAGCTAGGTCATTAGATGTTGATTTAAAGGAGATAGAAGAATTGCTCCGTCGATAAGTATTATTAATTAATAATTGGAAAAGAAAAATTGAAAATAGGCATTCAGTTTAACACCTAAAAAAGTAAGTTTATGGAAGCAAGAAACAGAAAACTTGATGATTGGTATGGTAAAATTCAAAGAGGTGAAATAAAACTACCTAGATTCCAGCGGTATGAAGCATGGGATTGGAAAAGAATAAGTAGCCTTGTCAATACAATCTC
This sequence comes from Bacteroidetes bacterium GWF2_38_335, assembly GCA_001769535.1. GTDB lineage: Bacteria > Bacteroidota > Bacteroidia > Bacteroidales > GWF2-38-335 > GWF2-38-335. The sequence continues at coordinate 143,059 of MEOH01000012.1, read as the reverse complement.
TCAAAACCTACCGCTTGGCATCACTCTTGTTTTAGAAATTGGTGAAAAAGAGCCTTTTGTTTCACGATTTCTTTCTACGGCTCCAGAAATAAAGAACAGAGTAATGGAACATTTGTTGGATGGTCAGCAAAGATTAACTGCATTGTGGCGTGTTCTTCATAATAATTATGAATGGGAGAGTTTTTATATTTATGTGCCTGAATTTGATCATCATAATGAAAAGGAAAGTAACGAACAATTTGTATATTGCAGGGGAAGATATTTTAAGAAAAATGGGCAACGTTATCCTTTATGGTGTGATGATTCCGAAGAGTGTTTAAAGCGTGGAATGATTCCTACTGAGTTACTTAGACCTGAAGACATACAAAATGAAATTGACAATTGGATTAAAAAGGCAACAGATTTTCGCAAGCCTGATGTAGCTGATAAGTTGGAGGAGTTTTTCAATTGGAAAAAATCAATAAGCGATAAAATAAAGGATCTACGATCAATAATAAAAAATTACAATTTACCTTATTTATCATTGCCGGTTTCAACAGAAAAAGATGTTGCGCTGGATGTATTCATAAATATGAACACCAATAGTAAACCACTTTCCGCTTTCGACATTATTGTCGCAGAAGTTGAAAGTGTCAAAGGGAAATCACTGCATGATCTTCAGGATGAATTGGACAAAAAGCACCCTGACATAAAACATTATTTTGACCTTTCTTATCTCATTTTGAATACATCCGCGCTTCTTCAAGAGAAATTACCTAATCAGAGGGGACTTTGGGATATGGATAAAACTGTAATGGTAGATAATTGGTCTGATATGGAAAAAGGACTTCATGAAATGTCAGTTTTTCTCAATAACGAAGGAGTTATTGATCATGATCGTTTGCCGACAAATGCTGTTTTAGCTGTTATTGCAGCGCTTTTTCCATTTATTCCTGAGAAAGGTGATAAACGGGGACGATATGAATTGTTATTGAAAAAATATTTATGGTCGGCTTTTTTCACTGACCGATATGAAAATTCAGCTGCAACACATGCATATTATGATTATATTGCATTGAAGAGAATTATTACTGAAACTACCAAAGAAAAAGGGGAAATTTATTCAGAACTTGATGTGCCTATTTTTAACAGAATTTCATATCCCATTTCGGATGCAGACGAATTGTTATCTGCAGGATGGCCTAAAAGAGATACTATTCGAGGAAAAGCAATTCTAGCAATTGCTTGTCGTTTAGGCTCATTTGATTTTGCAACTGGACACAGAATTGACAGAAACAATATATCAAAACGGCAATACCATCATATTTTTCCTGACGCATTATTAAAAGAAGCAGAGATTGACAGTTTCCTTGCTTTAAATTGTTCCCTTATTGAAGATAATACTAACCAGAACATTGGTAGAAAGGAGCCCTTAAAATATTTGAAGGATAGGTATCAATGGGTGTCTGAAGAAATTGTTAATGAAAGACTGAATTCGCACTTAATTCCGGTAAAGGAACTTGCTAATGGTGGCTATGGTAGTCTTTCAGAAGAGGACAAAAAGAAAAAAATTAGAAATGACTTTGAATTATTTTTGAAAAAACGTGCTGATTTTTTTTCTCATGCAGCATCTCTATTAGTAGTAGGGAAAAATATCTCATCAACAGAAATTATTATAAAATCCAATGGTTAAACCATCAGAACATAAAAACATTCAGTGCTGAAAGTTCAAATATGCGAACGACGTCAGTATGATTATTTTTCGTTAAGTGAAGATGGTAGCCATTGTTATTTAATTATTTCGGATCCCTCGCCATGAGAAAGTACACTAAATCCCAAGTTTATAGTCAACTGTAAAGATTTGTTGGGGTGAAAAATACCACCATGAATCGCCAGATTTGATAGTTCACTTGAACTTGTTCATTGCAAAAGAAAGCATAATCAATTTAATAGAAGAAGAGTCAACAATAATTCAAAAGTAAAAAGTAAAAAAAAAAGAACGAAATGAAATTGGTACTAATAAACAAAATGAAAGAGCGACTTGAATCATCAAAAAACGATTCTGACACAGCATATTTTATGGACTTAATGTTAGCTGGTGAACAGCTCACTAAATTAGTGACATTAGGAATTTTAGCATGTATAACAGATGATAGTAAACGACATAGATACAGTCAAGAACATAGACTATTGAGAGCAGACGGTATTGGTGAATGGAGTTCTGTTATTGATGAAATCCTAGGAGGGCCATCTTCTCATTTTTTTAATCCTATTGCTAATCATTTCCAACAAGAGTTAAATGAACGCATGGGTGAAAATAGTTGGCAGCACAAGAGTATTAAAATGCTAATTCATTGCATTAAAGTGATTGATTCATCTTTTGAGAATATACCACTTAAAGTATCAGGAAAAACATGGTTCTCTCATTTTGCATACTTGCGCAATAAAACAAAAGGACATGGGGCGTATAGTGCAGACATATATTCTAGCATTTGCGAAAACCTTTATAAATCAATAACTCTTATTCATGAAAACTATTCACTATTTGTTGATACTGATTGGGCATATTTACATCGGAATTTATCAGGAAAGTACAAGGTAACCGACATTTCAATTAATGCAACAAAATTTCACTATTTACGGAAAGACAGCAGTGCCACACATGAGAATGGAGTATATATTTATTTAAATAAACCTATTAAGGTTGAACTAATTCTAACTAATTCAGATCTAACAGACTTTTATTTTCCAAATGGTGGATTTAACTGTAAACGCTATGAAATGCTTTCATATATCACTGGAAATAAAGATTATCAAGATGCAACAACCCATCTAACTCCACCTGGCGAGTTACCATCCAGTGAAACAGAGGGTGTTGGAAAACTTGATGTAATTGGCAATGTATTTACTAACCTACCTACAATTAATCAAATCTATATAAAAAGGGAGGAATTAGAAGATGAATTGTACAAAAAACTGTTGGATGAAAGACACCCTATCATTACTCTTACAGGTCGGGGTGGTATTGGCAAGACATCCTTAGCAATCTCAGTTTTAAAAAACACCTGTGAATCACTAAGATACTCAACTATCTTATGGTTTAGTGCCCGTGATATTGATTTACTTATTGAAGGAGCAAAGCCTGTAAAAGCACATATATTATCAAATGATGATATTGCAAAAGAGTATTGCAAGTTGATAGAACCAAAGGAGTCTTTATCAAAGGGGTTCAAACCCAAAGCTTTTTTTGAAAAGGAGTTAGAAAACAATTCTATTGGGCCTACACTTTTCATTTTTGATAATTTTGAAACAGTTAAAGAACCAATTGATTTGTTTAATTGGTTAGATACATTCATACGTAATCCAAATAAAATTTTGATTACATCTCGTTTTAGGGACTTTAAAGCTGATTACCCAATAGAGGTTGGAGGAATGAATGAAAAAGAATTTAACCAGCTTGTTGAAGCAACTTCAAATAGTTTAGGGATTAGTCATTTAGTTAATGATAAAAACTATCTTGAGGAACTGTATAATGAATCAGATGGTCATCCTTATGTAATAAAAGTACTATTGGGTGATGTTGCAAAAGAAGGGAAAATTAGCCGTGTAAAGCGTATAGTAGCAAGTAAGGATGAAATTCTTACAGCGCTTTTTGAAAGAACCTACAACGGTCTGACGCCTGTCGCCAAACGAATATTTTTAACTTTATCGAACTGGCGCTCAACAATCCCAGAAATTGCAATAGAAGCCATACTAATCAGGGAGTCAAATGAGCTGATGGACGTAGGAAAAGGTATAGAGGAACTTTATCGATCGTCATTAGTTTTAATTGAAGTATCTGAAAAAGATGGAATGAGATTTTTATCAGTTCCATATTCGGCATCAGTTTTTGGTAAGAAAAAACTATCAGTAAGTCCAATGAAAACAGCTATTCAAGCTGATACAAAACTTCTTCATACATTTGGTGTTGGTCTGCATACTGAAATACATCTTGGGATTGAGCCAAGAATCATTAAATTTTTCAGAGATATTGCGAAAAGAGTAAGTTTAAAGTTAGATAGTATAGACAGCTATATTCCAGTTCTCGAATTTATTTGTAGAAAATACCCGTATGCTTGGTTAACCCTTTCTTCTCTTTATGAAGAAGAAGGCAGAATTGATATTGCAATTGAATCACTTCAAAGGCACCTTGAAACCTGTACAAATGAGGTAGAAGCTTATAATAGTTGGGAGAAATTAGCCGATTTGTTTTATAAAGCGCATGATGCAGACGGTGAAATGCATGCTTTGATAGAGATGAGTGAGTTAACAGTAACAAGCCTAGATAAAATTCGGGCAATTGTTTATAAAATAAATTCATTATTTAAAAACAAAAAATTTCAGACTGATAATGCGGAAAAACAAATACTTTCGCAGCGATTGATAACTTCATATAAACACATTCTAGATAATAACAGTTATGAAAGTGATGATTGTTCACAATTAGCTTGGCTATATTTAAATGCTGGAGACAGAAAAAATGCTAAAAGAATTACTACAAAAGGGTTAGAAATTGACCCATATCACATTCATTGTCTGAAACTAAAATCAAGCCTTTTCTAATGAATCATCGTTTTTTATTTGGTGAATCACAACAGAAGTAATCGAATTAATTGACGAGGATTTGGAGGCTGCTTTTGATATAAAAAACTATGTTCAGAAAGTCCGCAAATAACATAAATATAATCACAAAAACTTAAACCCAGAAAAGTTTTTTCTTAAATTTGAATGATTATATTAGACAAACTATACTACATGTCAGTTTAAAAGACAATGCGCACCAAACAACAAACAGACAAAAGAAAATGGAACAAAAACTTATTGAATATAAAAACGCAGGTTTTCTGGTTACAAAAACCATTGATGGAAGTGAACTGCTTTATTTAACAACACCATGCAGATTTCGAATAAATGAAAACATTGTGACTGACTTAAAAAGTAACTATAAATCTGACCAAGAAATTGGTGGGGTTTTATGGGCAAAACCTACAAATAGAGACGGAGAAATCATACACATTATTGACAAAGTAAGTTATATTAGAAATGCTATTGAAGATAATCCAAGAAATGACGGCAGAAATATATCAAACGCCTACTTACCTGATAAAAACCAATTAAATCAAACTTTGAGCGACCTTTTTCTACAAGGTTATCTTCCGGTAAAATTTCATACACATCCAGTTAAAGGAACAAACTTTTTACATTCCTTGACATATCCAAATTTAATGACAGAAACCTCTAAACAGGACCAGCAAGAAAGTTCTCTACCTCTCATAATCGGCAGCAAAAAGCTATTAATGCCACGTGGACTAATAGTTGGTAATGACATTTCAAGTAATGACATTTTTATTGGTGTTTAAAATGGTTTTATTGCACCGTCAGAATTTGAAAACAGCAAAAAGAAAATTCAACAAGAGAACTTTCAAAAAACGGCCGACCTTGTTTCATCAATAAAACTTACCGCAGGACAGAAAGTTGGCCTTGCAATTGGAGCGGCGTTGCTTCTTTTTGTAATTGTCAAGTATCCAAAACACAGTTTACCTGTAATCTTAGGACTTGGAGCAACCTTGCCTTTACTTATGACAAGCACAGATAATATTGACAATCCAAACTATTTCAACAAGCTTTCATTTGGAAGTGCTGACATTTATATTCCAAAATCATAACAATGGGACAGCCCTCATATTATAGAAAAGAAAACCGACCGCAAATTCCGAAAACTTTAATGGCATATCGTGATAAGGTTGACCCTGCCGACAAAGAGGTGTGAGTAATGCTTATAAAACGGAATTTATCCGTATTTATCCGAATATAATTGGAATAAATACGGATAAATTCATTTTAAGAGGTGATGTTCACCATATTATTGCATTTTAATTTAAAATCTAAAGTTGAAAACGCTTTTTGAGCGCCGTGAAAATCAGAATCTTTATCAGAATAATTAAATTTTGATTTTACAAGTATACAGCTTGCTTTTACAGGTAAATGGGTAACATAGCTGTATTTTTGAATAACACCTGGATCTATAAAAGTGTTTTGCCATTTTTTCGGAATTAATAATCTTTTTTCATTAAAATCAAGGTTGGTTGCCGGGCTAAAATTTGTGAATTTTGTCTGATAATTGTAATCCGCCGTACCATGTTCAATTTTATCATTATCAAGCAAATATCTTAAATTTACAGACAGACTGTTTGCATCAATTTGATGCCTTACAACGCCTTTGTTTTCAATCATCAAGCATATTTCAAAAATGATATTATCATCCTGAATAGTCAAAAAATTAATATCAATATCAAATTGTATTTTTGGATGTCGCTCTCTTTGCCTTACAAATTTCCTATATGTCCAGAAAGCACCAACAATAATTGCAATTATTGTAATTGAGCCCTCAAGTAAAGATAAAACTTCAAAAATTTTCATTTTTCTATTCTCCTTTAATAAAATTACGCTTGATAAAAATAAACAAAAAAAACAATGTAACTTATTTACGATAATTAATTATGGTTAACTTTATCAAATATTTATCAACACATTGAAATATTCAATTTTTGGAATCTCTCAATAATAATAGACAAAAGCGAAAAGGCTGTTTTTTTGAACAGCCTTTTTATTGTTTGTCTATTAACTGCTCTTCACATCCACCGATATTCCCGAATTAAACTGTGCCTTGGTAAGGCGGTATTTTAATGTCAACTTAAGGTGCCGGCTTATCAATAATAAAATTATTCCCTGAAGAAGTTACTGTTATTTTTGATTCTGTCAGTACTGAGTGACTTATTTTGATTGTATATATATACTTATTGCTAGAAAAAAATAAAGTATTAATATCTTTGTTTAAAAAAGATTAGATGGACATACCATTAAACCAATTTGAAAAACACATTGACGAAAATATTCTTCATAGAGGATATCAGTATTTTAATCAGGGGAAAATTGCAGAACACGAAGAAATAGACGAAGGAATCCATGAATTTGTTATTGAAGGAACTGAGGATTACTGTGTTCATTTGGAAATTGAACATGACTGTTTAACTGATTTTAACTGTGATTGTCCTTATGACTCAGGTCCGGTTTGTAAACATGTTGTAGCTGCCTTATATTATTTACAACAATTAAACCTGGAAAACCCTGCGGTTCAGGAAGACCAGAAAAAATCCAGTAAAAAAAAGGGAAAAAAGAAAATGCCGAAAGATCAGATTGATGAAATTTTGGAAAAGCTGCCACATGATGAGCTTAAGAATTTTATCAGGAAGCAGAGCACCATCAACAATAAAATCAGTCAACTGTTTATTTCCAGTTATGTTTATTTGATTGTCCCTGATTCAAAGGAATTATATATTAAGCAAATCAAAGCAATTTTTAAATCGGCATCCGACAGGCATGGTTATATTGATTATAAAAACGCCCATTTTGTTGGTCATGCTGTTTATGAGTTAGTTGAAAGCGCAGGAAAACAGGTGGCATCAGGTAATTATACAACTGCCATAAACATTGCCTGTGCTGTTTTAGAGGAAATGACGAAAGCTCTGAATTTTGCTGATGACAGTGATGGAGATATTGGTTCCTGCATTGACCCTTCGGTTGAAATATTGTTCAGAATAGCTTCCGGCCAGGCTTCGGATGAAATTAAATTAATGCTGTTTGATTATTGTATTAATGCCTTCAAGAAGAATCTCTTTGATGGATGGGACTGGCATTATGCTATGCTGGAATTGGCGGTGTTATTGGCCATGACAAATGACCAAATGAAGATTATTGGTTCGATACTCGACAAACTTTTGAAAAAAGGTTTATATGAATGGGATTTCCAGACAGTGCAAAATATTCAGCTTGCCTTGATCAAAAAAAGTGACGGAGAGGAAAAAGCCATTGAGTTTATTGAAGAAAACAGCCTCAATCCTGAATTCAGAAAAATATTAATTGAAAAAGCCATTTCCGAAAAAAACTATGACAAAGCAATTAATCTGGCAGAAAGTGGAATTAAAAATGATGAACAAAGTAAACCAGGGTTAGCGAATAATTGGCTGGAATATTTATTAAAAGTGCACCAGTTGACCGGAAACGTGGACGAAATTATCAAGTATGCCAGGATGCTTTTTATTGATTCCAACCGGGAAAAAAGTCAGTTTTACTCAATACTGAAAAAGTATATACCTGCGGAAAAATGGAAGGATTATATTGCTCAAATTATTAAGGATTATACAAAGGAAGGCAAATGGACATACAACTCGTTTGTCTACAATATTTACATTTGGGAAGAGGATTGGAAGAGTTTGTTTGAACTCGTCAAGCGAAACCCCTCACTTTACAACATTGAGTTGTATGAGAAATACTTAATAAACGACTATCAACCTGAAATCGTTGAAATATACCGTTCCGGAATTATGGATTATGTGTATAAAAACCTTGGAAGGTCACATTATAAAACTGCCTGTAAATACATAAAAAAGGTGATCATAATGGGTAATATTGAAAAAGCATCCGAAATAGTAAGAAAACTCAAAGAATTATATCCACAACGCAGGGCTTTGATTGAAGAACTGAATAAAATTAAAATTTAAGAACAAGAATTTAAGAAGGAAGGTTTTCTGTTTGCTGATGGAATTAATAACATCAGAAAAAAAGAAGGGTACTCCAGATACGGCCAATATATAATTTTCCCACATTTCCTGCCGACAAAGAGAGGGGAGAAATGCTTATCAATCGGCATTTATCCGGATTTATCCGGATAAATCCGTTTATGAACACGATGTTAATAGCCCGGCAATGTAATTGTTTGCTGGATGAATGTGCATAAATGCGGATTTTTCACCTGCTCTTCACATGCAAATACCGTTGTTTGTATCAGAAAGAAGTCCGGATAAAAAACCAAAAGGTTAAATATTGATGCAATTTAGGGGAACAGTTTTATATATATTCTTAAGATGTTTGTAAAGGATAATAGGTGTTGATTTTTAGTTTTAACTTATCGGCATTTTGAAAAAAAACATCCATATACATTTTGTTTTTCGATACATCAGATGAGGTTATTTTTTTGCAAAAAAGGGTTTGCAAAAAACATTATATAGAATTTTGTTGGTTTAAAAATAATCGGAATGTTGACAAAAAATTTCGGCAATTTCAAATGAAAACATGTTTCATCAGAAAAAAAGCCCGGTGGAGCTGGTGATAATTGGAATGCCATGCTGTATAATAAGCAGAGTAAATAATACAGAAGATACTATTGAAATTGGTAATAATGTATGCGGCTGTAAGTGCTTGAATATTTGATTTTTGCCAAATGCATTTGTTTTCATTTTCGTTTTTTCATGGTAAAAAAGCCCATTTTTGAATACCGGTCAGAAATAATAAACCTCCGCATTATTTAATCTGCCTATATTACACGACTTTCCCACCGCTGCTGTAAGCCAATCCATTACAAATATGGTATTTTCCTAAGCATATATTTTCCCTCAACTTTTTGTTTTTTCATTTTGCAATTTTCCTGAATAGCTTTTTGTTTTCATTTTGCGAACCATAACAATATCAAAACCAAATCAAAGAACTTATTATAAAGTTACAAAAAAAATTAACATGGGCACAATGTTTGCAAAAATTTTTATTGTGTGTTTTTAAAAATTTGGGGCTTAAAATTCTGACACATTATGATATCATTTTTTAAGAATCATTTTTGAAAAAGTGTTTAAAGAAAAAAATATTCCTGTGCTTATTTGAAAGATTACAAAGTGATTTTAAACATTCAATAATTGGATAGTAAATTACCTGCAAAGCAAAAATATATTTTTATTCCGGTTAAGTTTTATTTGCCTCGAAAAATTAATCTCTCCTTGGTAAGCTGGTTAAAAAATCCGGCAAAGTCATTTCATTTATCAAAAGCTTACAAACGGGTTCAATTCGATAAAGATAATTGAACTACCCCGCCGCAGAGCAGCAAAGTTTCAACCAAGGATCTCTTAAATTCGCTCCAGGGGACGAGGAACTGAGTTTACGATGAGAGATCCATCGGCTTCACTCGGGATCAGTTCGACTTTATAATTTCAGTTCACTATTGTTCCTGAAATTATAGTCTCACTGATTTAACCGAAAATGTATGCAAATTGTATGCAAATCCTGAAAACAAAAAAGCCCCTCATTTCTGAAAGGCTTAATTTTACTAGTGGTCCCACTCGGGCTTGAACCAAGGACCCCCTGATTATGAGTCAGGTGCTCTAACCAGCTGAGCTATAGGACCAATATTGTTTTTCTAAAAAGAACCTCTTTTGTTTGCCGAAATTTTTCGGACTGCAATTTTACGGATTTTCATTGAGATTGCCAAAATAAAAATGTTTGTTTTTATTTATTTATTCCCTGACACTATAAAACAAATTTCTCCAATCACCCCGTTACCCTGTTACCTTGTCACTTCCTAACAATCCCATAAAACAACATCTTCAAAATATTATCAAGCCGCTCACCTGTTTCGGCCAGGTAATTGTCAATAAAAAGCGGTATCTGCAGTCCTTTCATGAATGTGAGTATGCCCTCGGCAGCCAAACGGGTGTTGGGTATCTCAAATATCTTTTTCTGCTGGCCTTCTTCCAGAATCTGACTCAGCATTCTGATCTCATCCTGGTCGTATTTCTTCCTGATTACATACACACACTCTATCTCGGTAAGGTACTTGTTCTTGATAACCTCCATGATATTGGACAGGGTTTCGATTACCTGCAGCCTGACCATTATGTATTCGCGGAGCTTGTCTTGCGGACTGATATTTTTTTCAAGAACTTTGTTGAGCTCCCGGCTTAAGATGGTTGCCTCACGATCAACCACAGCCTCAAAAACCTCTTCTTTGCTTTTAAAGTAATAATAGAGTGAACTTTTGCCCTTTCCCACCATGCGGGCAATGTCATCCATGGTTGTTTTTTTGTAGCCGTATTTACTGAATATTCCTCCGGCAATATCAATTATTGCGTCCCTGATATCTTCTTTATTCGACACTTATTAATTCTCCGTATTAATTTTTAAATAACGCCTTTTCTTTGACTTCAATAAATTTACCATATTTCTGAAGCCCATCCATGTCAATTTTCTTTTTGTTTCCAACAATAATAACTACCACCGGAGCTTTCTTCAGGTTAATTTCGTAAAATTTGATTATTTCCTCAAAAGTCATTTCGTTATATCTTTTATAATTATACTTTTCAGGATCAGTATCATATCCCAGCTGTTTCCAATCGGCAATTCTTTGGCTCAGATTTCTGAAATGTGGCTGTGAGGTGAGTGCAGCCTGCTTCAGATAATCAAAAATCATATCCTGTCTTTCCTTTTTCTTTGGCATATCCCTGATTAGCTGATCAAAAACCTCGAGCGCTTCGAGTGTTTTGTCGGCCTGAGTTCCAACATATCCTATGAAATTATATGGTTTTCCTTTTATATCAGGAATGCTAAAATTGGCCCCGGCTCCATAAGCAAGCGAACGGTATTCCCTGACTTCCTGCAATACAAGTCCCGAAAAATCACCGCCAAAATACAGATTAAACGCTTCAATCTGCGGCATGTCCTCTTTATTGAAAGCACTTCCGTTCGCAAAGAAGTATATCTTGCTTTGCAGGGCTTTCTTTTTATTTACAAAATACACGGTGTTTTCCTGGTACTTTTGAACAGGTTTGTAAAAAGGCGATTCAGAGGGAATCCGTTTGTTTTTTGTGGCCAGCAGCTCGGCCATTTTCTTGATCAGGGTTTCATCACCCATGCTGCTGACACAATGTGCCTCGGCCTGATATTTTGTTGCCATTTTAAAAGCGCTTACCAGTGAATCGGCTTTTAATTCCTTGATTTCATCAAGCGTCAGTCGATCGATATATCCCGATTTGTTTTTGTAAAGGACATAATCAAGCAGAGCACCGGCAACTCCGTCGGGCTCGGCATTTTCCATTTTTCGTGCGGTTTTTTCTTCCTCCAACAGGTTTTCCAGTTTTTTTGGATCGAGAGCCGGATAGTCAATCAACTCCTTCATTAACTCAATTGCTCTGCTGAAATATAGTTCCATTCCTTCCATCTGAATGTACAGATAACTGTCATCACTGTAAATACTATAACTGCAACCCAGCTTGTTGAATTCTGTTTTCAATTCGTTAACCGTGCGCTTTTCGGTACCTGCCATGTTCATCATATTTGCAGCATATTTCAATATGGGCATTTTTTCATCTCCCACACCAAATTTCAAGGTGATGGAGTAAATGTCGTTAGCCGGATTTTTGGTATAGTAAACATCGCCTTCACTCAGACTAATAAAAGTAACGTCTTTGTTGAAGTTGATGAATTTTTCCTTTGGTTTGCCGACAGGTATTGTCTCGAACCTCTGGGCATATTTTGATTTTGCTTCAGTATTGGAAACAATGGGTTTATATCCGGGTTTTTCGATTTTGTTCTTTTTTGGAAATCCCATTTTTGAGAAAAATGCCAGATAGTTAGGTCCAAAATACTTATTTGCTGCGGCAATAACATCTTCTTTTTTGATCTTTTTGATTTCTTCGGGAATAGAATTCAGATAATCCACATCTTTTCCCATGACAAACATTTCGGCAATGGCAAGTGCTTTCCCTTCTGCACTTTCAAGCATTTTCTGGTGTTCCATGTACAAATCATTTTTAAATGCCTCAACCATCCAATTGTCAAACTCACCTTTTTTGAGTTTTTCAATTTCAGCCAACATAAGCTGTTCTCCTTCTTCGAGTTTTTGGCCCAGAATCTTGGGAATAAAAAGGAACATAGTTGCTCCATGGTCAAGGTAAGGCATGCTGAATACCTGGGCAGCCATAATTTTATTGTCAAGGGTAAGCTTATCGAGCAAGCCGGTCTGATTTTGATTAGAAAGAATGCTGTTGCAGATTTTCAGAAGATATTCATCGGGATGCCCTGAAGGAACTGTGCGGAAGCCCAAAACACCCAGTTTAATAGGACTCATGTTTGCCTCAACCAGTTCGCGGCCTTTAAAAGCATCTTCATTATAAACTTTGTTTTCGGGAACTTTTCCATGTCTCCAAGCACCAAATTTTTTCTCAATAAGAGGGATTACATTTTCAGTTTCAAAATCTCCAACAATTACAAGAGCCATATTATTGGCTACATAATAAGTCCTGAAAAATTCAAACATCTTGGTAAGCGAGGGGTTTTTAAGATGATCCATGGTGCCTACCAGGGGTTGCTGACCGTAAGGATGGTTCTTAAAAAATGATTTGTTGAATTTCTCCAGCAGCGGAAAGAAAAAGATGTCTTCATACATATTTTTCTCTTCATACACCACCTCCAGTTCGGCCTGGAATGACCTGAAAACCGGATCCATGAACCTGTGCGAATAAAGATCGAGCCATCTTTCCATCTGGCTTGGCGGAAAAGAATTGTAATAAACAGTGTTATCCGGACCCGTTCCGGCATTGAGGTTGGTTCCACCCAAAGATTTAATCAGGTTGCTCAATTCATTTGGAATAGCTAATTCCTGAGCTTTAATTGACTCATCATTGATTTCTTTCTGAATTTCCTTTCTTTTTTCCTCATCAGTGGTTTTACCCAAAACGTCATACAATTCGAAAATTTTATCGATATGAACTTTTTCTTTTTCCCAGTCGGTTGTTCCCAACTGCTGGGTTCCTTTAAAAAGCATATGCTCCTGATAATGCGCCATACCTGTGGCATCAGCGGGGTCGTTTTTTCCTCCGGCTTTTACCATCACTGCGCCAAACACTTCAGGTTTCGAATGATCTTCACTCAGGTAAACTGTCAGTCCGTTTTCAAGCACAAGTTTCTTGGCTTCAAGATTTGTCTGGGCAAACGACAGGTGCAATCCTGCAAAAAGGATCAGAATCAGGGAGAAGAACAATGATTTTTTCATACAGATCGGGTTTTTCAATTTATTCTAAAAATACAGTTTTTAAAAAATAACAATCGGAATTATCCGCATAAAATTAAAAAATTAGGACGAATTAATTGCAAAAAAGTTACTCAAATAGCTTAATAAACAGTTAAAGTTTATAAAGTGCCCTCTGTTGCATAAATTAAACGGCCTTGTTATTTTTGGGAAAGAGTCCTGTAGTCGGATTCAAGGGTAGCAATGTAATTTTCGAACCTGAAATGTTCCTCAACATGTTTTCGGGCGTTGGTTCTGATTTTTTCCCTGAGGGATGGGTCATCGACTAGGAGTTTTAATGAATTGGCCAGACTGTCGGCATTCCGGGGTTCAAAAAGCAGTCCGGTTTCAAGGTGGGTAATCATATCCGGCACTCCTCCACTTCCGGATGCTGCCACCGGCACTTTCATTGCCATAGCCTCAAGAACCACGTTTCCAAAGGATTCCTTGTAAGATGGAAAAGCGAGAATGTCAAATGCCGGAAGAATTTCAGAAACGTTGGCTTCAAAACCCGTAAAGATATAATTGGCTTTCACAAGACATTTTTGAGCCAATTCTCTGGTCTCCTGCTCCATATATTCTTGGGTGTAAGTCGCTTTGCCCGTAAAAACAAAAAATAAGTCGGGATATTTTTCAGAAAGTGTTCCGGCAGCCTCAATAAGCTCCCTGATTCCTTTTGCCCAGGAAAGGCGGCCAATAAACCCAACAACAGTTTTGTCCAGAGGAATTTGATACTTTTTTCGCTGTTCGACCTGATTAAATTTTTCAGGATGGTATTTATCCAGATCAATGGCATTAAGCAAAAGCTTTACTTTGGTTTCTTTAACCGGACAGGTTTCCAAAACACTTGTGCGAATATAATTTGAAATAGTATAGACAAGGTTAACCCGGTTATACAAAAATCGGTGAATCAGGTCCTTTTTTTTCACATCACTGCCCATACGTTTTGTGAGGATGAGCGGTGTTTTCAAATGGGCAATAAACAAAGCGGGAACAACAACTCCAAGGTCATGCGAAAGGTGGCTGTGAATGATATCAGGTCTGAATTTTCTGAAAAATGAACTTATTTTGAAATACCTGTTGATTTTGGATGTAAAAAGTGGTGCTACCGTGATACCTAAAGAAGATGCTTCCTTTTCAATAGCAGAGTCGGGAGCGCAAAGAATAACCACCTCATGTCCGCAGTTTTTTAAAGCCCGCGAAATAATAACCGTTTGCATTTCCAGTCCGCCCCAGCTTTTAGTCTGGCAGGTTTGAACAATTTTCATTTTTCAATTTTACGCATCAAATATACGGGAAATGTTTGAAATATTTTTGGGGAAGTCCGAAGTCCGAAGTCGGAAGTCGGAAGTTCGAAGTCCATTTTCTAATATCATTGATTAAACCAACTCCGGCGGAGTTGCCCAGCCATAACCCCGGATTTCAATCCGGGGGGTTCCCGGGATACTTCACCCGGCATACGAAAAAAGCACCGTCTCCGGTGCTTCTCCTGTATCGCAAACCTGCCGGTGAAACCGGTTATTTGCCGCCTTTTAAGAATAGGATTTCATTTACAATTATTTCAGTCACATACTTTTTCACCCCTTCTTTATCCTCATAAGTACGATTTGACAATTTGCCTTCTATGGCAACTTCATTGCCCTTTTTCAGGTATTTTTCAACCAAATCGGCTGTTTTTCCCCAGGCAGTTACATTATGCCACTGGGTTTCTTTAACAGTTTTTCCGTCGCTTCCCTTGTATGAATCATTGGTAGCAATGTTCATTTTTGCCAGTGTGCCTTTTCCTTCAATTTTTTTTATTTCGGGATCCTGACCCAGATGCCCGATGATCTGTACTCTGTTTCTTAAATTGTTCATGATACTGATGTTTATTAATACATAATTTTTTATATTTAACGATAGCGAAATAAATAAACATATAATTTTGTTTAATAATTTAATTATTTATTGTCGGAAATAATTGAATATAAGTAGATATAATATTATTTATCAAAATATTTTATTTTTAGAAAATTTATTTTTACTTTTACATAATTATTAAATACGATTATTATGTCAAGACTTTGTTTAAATTGTAATGAACCCGTTCTTGGGCGTACCGACAAGAAATTCTGCACCGACTTTTGCAGAAACATATTCAACAACAGGAAAAACCAATGTGAAAACCTGTGTATTAAGGAAACCAACAAAATCCTGAAGAAAAACCATTCCATTCTGACCGGAATTGCAGCCGGCAAAAGAAAAAAAATCAAAAAAACCGAGCTGGAACGCATGGGATTTAACTTTTGCTTTCACACAGGCATCCAGACAAAAAAAGGAAAAACCCAGTTTGTCTGCTATGACAAAGGCTTTATGTTTTCGGGGGAGGATACTGTTATATTGTCGGAAATGAAATCACAAAATATTTGATGGGACAAACAATCTTATTGTTTCAATATCTTAAAGATTGTTTTTTCACCATCTGTCATTATTTCAACAAAATACAGTCCGATATTTCCTATCAATTCAACAGGAATCTGTTGTTTATGTTTATGATTTTCAGTCTGAACCAATTTATGGTCAACTGAATAAATATTTATTATTACATCCTCACAGATATGGTCGGTAATTATATAAAAGACTCCCTTTGTTGGGTTTGGAAAAACAGTGATATTATTTTTTTGAATTAATTCGGGTGTCCCCACACCAATTACATATACACATGATGAGGTATCAACACAACCGTTTTCAGTTATTTCTACGGCATAATTACCACTTGAATCAATATTGATTGATTGTTCTGTCTGGTATGGAATTATTGAAAAATTATCGTCACAACTAAGCCATTGATACTGGGCAAATGCTGTCTCTGCCGTTAATTCATTTTCTCCTACAAGGATATTGGTATTTATGTTGTTAACTGTCAAATCAAGCGTGATAATGCTATTACACCCTTCTTCATTAATAAAAGACTGGGGATAACTTCCTGAAGTGAAATATGTGTTTCCATTCCATTCAAAACTGTCACAGGAAGTAGCTGTGGTATCAATTATTGAACTGTGCAAAATATCAAGATACAAGGAATAAACCGAGTCACATCCGTTCACGCTGGTTAAATACAGACTGACAGATGTATCCTGGTAATAGGTTGCGCCATTTATCCAGGTAAATGTATCGCAAGCCCAAACATAATCACCCACATTGCTGCTGTGAAAAACCGATAAATTCAAGGTTATAATGCTGTCGCATCCGTTTTCAGCAGTATAGACATGGGTTGGCATCCCCGACATTGAATAAGTGGTTCCGTACCAGGTAAAAAGATCGCATGCTGTTGCAGTAGTATCGGTATTGGACGAATTAACTATTGTCAGGTTTAAGGTTAACAAACTATCACAGCCGTTTTCTGCAGTCAGGGTATGAAAATAGGTGCCGGATGAAGTATAATCAGATCCAAACCATTGAAAGTTGTCGCAGACAGTAGCCGACATCGCGGTTTGGGAATTTTGTAAAATATCCAGATGCATGGTATGTACCGAGTCGCATCCCACTGAGTTTGTATAATAAAGACTTACAGTTGTATCCTGTGTATAAGTTATTCCATCTATCCATGTAAAAGTTTCACAAGCCCAGACATCCTCTCCCAGATAATTGCTGTTTTCAATTGATAAATTCAATGTAATGATGCTGTCACATCCGTTTTCTGTATTATATCCGTACGTTGGCATTCCAGATAAAGTATAGGTTGTTCCGTACCAGATAAACGTATCACAGGCTGTTGCTAAAGTATCTGAGTTGTAAGAATTATTTATTACCAGATTTAAGGTAACCAAACTGTCACAACCGTTTACTGTATTCAGGTTTTTAAAATAAGTACCCGATGTGGAATAAACATTTCCATACCACTCAAAATTGTCGCAGGCAGTAACTGAAATATTTCCCGGGGAACTATGATTCATGGTAAGGTTTAAGGTTACAACAGAATCACATCCGGCAACGTTTGTCAACGTATAAGTTGCCACATTGTTATTATCAAAGTAGGTAATTCCGTCAATCCAGGTATAGGAATCACAAGCAGAAACCATTTCGACTCCAGCATTGCTGTTTATTTCAAGATGAAGTGTTTTTGTACTGTCACATCCATGAGAATTGATAAATGACTTTGTATAGTTTCCAGATGCTGTATAGTTGTTTCCGTACCACGTAAAATTGTCGCACGCTGTTGCAAAAGTATCAATGTCAGAACTGTGGTTGATTGTCAAATTCAATGTAATAACCGAATCACACCCCGCTGCATTATTGATTGTATATGTCGCTGTGCTGTTGTTTGCCGTGTATGTTTGTCCGTTAAGCCATGTGTATGAATCACATGCGGTAATAAAATTTGTGCTAGTGGAATTACTTGCTCCCGGTTGAATTGAATAATTTCCCAAAGGAAATATACAATTCGGATTATACCCTGTCATACGACTTACAAAATAATAATTTCCAGGGCATAAACCTGTAAATGTATTTGATGTTTGCCAGGTAATTCCTCCGTTCTTACTAAAAGAATCAGGTGCTGGGCCACCATAAAATGTATTAAATGATACGGAACCATTACAGTCACCCTGGCAAGTTTCATTGTGGATAACAGGAACACACCAGCCAATGCCAACTAAATAAATTTCTACCCATTGACTGGCAGAATGGCCTGCATCATCTGTAACAACTAATGTGAATCCACCATAGCAAAGATTATTAGCATATGCATGTGCATGGGTACCGTATGTATATTCATTAACAGAAATATTATAAGAATAATTTCCCGAACCTCCTGTAACTGTTATGTTTAAAGAACCTGTACAATTTCCCGGACAAGTTTCCGGATAAGCCATTACCGATATCTCCAGTGGATCCATAACCGTAACCGCAACAACATTCAGCCCCGATCCTGCTGTTCCGCAACCACCCGTTCCCCAGCCACATGGTGGCGTATGGTCCCAATACTGGACAAAATAAGTACCTGCGCATAAATCATCAATAACATTTGCAGTTTCACCGGGAATGGGGATGGTATCTGAATCATACCACTGATAGTAATAAGGGGGAACTCCTCCGGTCAAAGTAATTTCGGCAGATCCATCACACAAGCCCGCAAAAGAAGTATTTGTCACTGAAACCGTATATTCAATCGGACTAAGTTCCAAAACCTCGAAGCTGTGCACACAGTTTATTCCCTGTCCAATATCCGTAACGGTGACTGAATAATTCCCCGGACAAAGATTTGAATCAACATTCAAAGTGCTTGTATATGAAGGTCCGGTCACAGAAAAAGTATATGGACCAACACCGGTCGTCACATTAATCTGGTAATTGCCATTGCATTGTGATGTACAGGTCTGCTGATCATAATCCAATACTACCCCTAACAAACCACCAGAACAACTGTATGTTTCAGAATACTGAGACACAGCAATAACAGGGTAAAATAATACCAAAAGATATAATACAAGCTTACTCTGAATTGTCATAGGTCTGGGAAATATTGTAATCCATTAAAATTAAATATTTTAGACTCTTTTTCCTAATAATTTTTTGTCATTTTTATAAAATGAAGCATTGATTACTCAAATGATACTATTGAATTGATAAAAAACAGACATTTATGCTATTTCACACCGACCTTTCCGAAAACATTTCAATTCTGTCCACAGCAAAACAGAAATTTATTACTTTTGATCTTTATTTAACTGATTAAAAGAAATGATCAATTCAAAGCTGCCGAACGTGGGAACAACCATTTTTACAGTGATGTCAAAAATGGCTGCCGACTATAACGCCATTAACCTGTCCCAGGGTTTTCCGGATTTTGAGGTTTCCGAAAAACTCATTTCCCTTGTGAACAAACACATGAAAAAAGGTGTGAATCAGTACGCTCCAATGGCCGGAGTGGTTAGCCTGCGTGAAATCATCGCCGAAAAAACCGAGAACCTTTATTCGCGCAAATACAATCCGGAATCTGAAATTACCATCACCGCCGGAGGAACCCAGGCTTTATACACAGCCATAACTGCCGTTGTGCGCGATGGCGACGAAGTCATTGTTTTCGAACCTTCATACGACAGCTATGTCCCTGCCATTGAACTTAATGGGGGCAGACCAATTTTTATACAGCTTAAAATGCCTGATTACCGGATCGACTGGAATGAAGTGCAAAAAGCTGTCAACAGCAGAACACGCATGATCATCATCAACACTCCGCATAACCCTACCGGATCTATTCTTACCGCTCACGATATGGAAAAACTGAGCAAAATTACCACCGGATCAAAAATTATTGTGCTGAGCGATGAAGTATATGAACACATTATCTTCGACGGATACGAACACCAAAGCATTGCCCGTTTTCCCAAACTCGCCGAACGCAGTTTTATCGTTTCTTCTTTCGGCAAAACATTTCATGCAACCGGCTGGAAAGTTGGCTACTGCTGCGCTCCGGCCCCTCTCATGGCCGAATTCAGAAAGGTTCACCAGTTCCTCGTTTTTGCGGTGAATACCCCCGTGCAACACGCCATTGCCGATTACCTGAAAGACGAAAGCACTTATCTGGGATTGAAACAGTTTTACCAGGAAAAAAGGAATTTCTTTATCAATCTGTTCAAAGGATCAAATTTTAACATCAAACCAAGCAGCGGGACTTATTTTCAACTGCTCGATTACAGCAAAATAACCAAGGAAAAAGAAGTGGCCTTTGCCGAAAGAATGACCAAAGAATATGGCGTTGCCTCTATTCCGGTTTCTGTTTTTTATCACAAATCTTTCGACAATAAAGTGCTGCGCTTTTGCTTTGCCAAATCAAATGAAACGCTTGAAAAAGCTGCCGAGAGACTTGTAAAACTCTGATTGGCTTTTTAAACCTGTTTACAAAATGAAAAAACTGCTTTTTCTCATTGTGCCCATTTTGTGCACCCTGAATGCTTTTTGCCAGAACCCTTATTACTCGGATCTTCTGAAACAAAAACTGTCTGATACCAAAAACGACCGGACTATTCCTGTCTTTATAGTTTTGAATGAACAGCTTGACTTTGTTTCTCTGAAAAAACTGTTTAATGATCAGAAAATGCCTCTGAAAAACAGGGCTGGTCAGGTTATTTCAATGCTCAGAAACCAATCTGCCTCTTCACAGAAAAATCTTGTTGAATCTATCTCATCCTCCACCCGCGACGGTCATAAAATAAAAATCCTGAAACAGTATTTTATCTGCAACATGATCCTTGTTGAAGCCAATGCATCTTCGCTCAAATTATTGGAAAACAGAACTGATATAAGGTATTTTGATTACGCTGCACGCGGCGTTGACCTTATTGAACCGTTCAAGGGAACCGCTCAGAATTCTCAGAAAGACGCTGTGGGTCCGGAGCCCGGACTGGTTGCCATTAACGCTCCGGCTTTATGGGCTCTGGGGTACACCGGACGCGGAACGCTGATTTACGGATACGATACCGGGGTTTGGCCCGACCATCCTTCTTTTTCTGACAGATATCTTGGAAGATATTATCCTCCGGAACAGTGTTGGTACGGGTTCTGGAATGAAGAACCAACCGGCATTTTAAACGATCATGGAACACATACTCTGGGAACCGCAATCGGGTTGGATAAAAACGCTGCCGACACCATTGGCGTTGCCTTTGAAGCATACTGGATTGCCACTGATATTATTAAAGGAACCATTGACGAGGTTCCTCCGGTGAGTGACCTTGTTGATGCCTTTGAATGGGCTCTCAATCCCGATGGTGATTTCTCAACCGTAAATGACATCCCCCATGTGATCAACAACTCATGGCGTTGGCGCGATGAAATTGACACGGTTGAATGTGAGGGATTTGTGGTGGACCTGTTAAATGCCATTGAAGCTGTGGGAATTGCCAATATTTTTTCGGGCGGAAACTCTGGTCCGGATAACACCGGTGTCAATTCCCCGCAAAGAGTAAAAATCAATGAAGTAAATACATTCTGCGTGGGCGCCATCGACGGAAATATGGACACCTACCCCATTGTGTATTTTTCAACGCGCGGACCGTCACAATGTCTGCCTTCTGACTCGGCCTTATCGATACATCCCGAAGTGGTGGCTCCGGGCTATTATGTACGCTCGGCCTGGGGAAGTAACGAATACAATTCCATTTCGGGAACGTCCATGTCCTGTCCGCATGTTTCGGGCGCAGTGCTTTTACTGAAAGAAGCTTTTCCATATCTGCCAGGCGAAGACCTGATGCGTGCTTTGTATTATACCGCCATTGACAAAGGTGATGCAGGCGAAGATAATGTTTACGGCATGGGACTGATTGATGTGTATGCTGCTTATGAATATCTTGCTGCAAGCCACACTCCCGTTGCCCCGCACTACCCATGGGATATTTCCATTGCTGAGATATTCAGTCCGGAATGGCTCCAATACTGTCAAAACAACCTCACACCCCATGTGAAAATTGCCAATAAAGGCGAAAGCACTGTAAGCCATTTTCAACTTTCCTACGAATTAAACGGAACAGCTATTGACACAATTTACTGGAATGGCAGTCTGCTACCCGGAGATACCGTTACAATAGATCTCCCTGAAATGACCAGCCTGCTTCCTGGAGAAAGCATCTTTCGGTTTCATGTGTATCTGGCAGACAGTCTGACTGAAGTGGACAATTACAATAACCACAGGTATTTCAGGACCAATATAGAAAATCCCTTTGCAGTTCCTTTTTTCGAGGATTTTGAAAGCGGAATTGACACAATGAACTGGACCATAATAAATCCTGACGGCGGAATTACCTGGGATACTTTGAGTA
Source organism: Bacteroidetes bacterium GWF2_38_335 (assembly GCA_001769535.1). Lineage (GTDB taxonomy): Bacteria > Bacteroidota > Bacteroidia > Bacteroidales > GWF2-38-335 > GWF2-38-335. The sequence continues at coordinate 120,355 of MEOH01000012.1, read as the reverse complement.
CAGGCGGACTTGGTGAAAACAACCATTCGCTTTTCATGTCGTTCGGTTACGAATCACCATTATACGAAAAAGATGAGATTATTACTCCGCCAATAGATTTATCAACATCAAGCGAAACAGACACCGTAACCCTCACCTTTGATCTGGCCTACCAAAAAAGAAGCAATACTTTTATTGATTCGCTGACCATTTTTATGTCAACCGACTGTGGCAACAGCTATCCCTTTGTAATTTACGCCAAAAACGGAACAGATCTGAGCACCTGGGACACCATCACTCCGGATTTTATGCCCGAACTGCCCGAACAATGGAGAAGAGAACATATTCCCATAACCGGACTGGATCCCGATGCGATGGTCAGATTTAAGCTGGTTGGAAAAAACAAAAGAGGCAACCACCTGTATATTGACAATTTCACGCTGGATCCGGGGATGGTTGAAGAATCGGTGGATGTGGTAGAGATCAGCAGCATCAGGATTTACCCCAATCCGGCCACCAGTGAGGTTACCCTTTCGGGATTGAAGGGAGAGAATCTCATAATGATGTACAATCTCACCGGGAGTTTGATGTATCAGGCAAAAACAGAGAAGGAATCGACAACCATCAATCTTGAAAAATTCAGCAGTGGAATCTATTACATCAAAGTATTTTCAGGAGAAAAGAGTTTTGGCGGGAAGGTGGTCGTGGAATAAAAAAACCACTTAATTAACTTACTGTAATCAAATGGTTTAGCTGTTATTAGTGTAGTCCTACCAAGAATCGAACTTGGATCTACGGTTTAGGAAACCGCTATTCTATCCATTGAACTATAGGACCAATCGGGTGCAAAAGTATATAATTTTTCATTTTAATGAGAATTTTAACTTGGAAAAATATATCTTTACTCCAGAAATAGCATTCATTCAGGCACATTTTATCCAAAGTAATTAATTAACCCTGAGTTTATGAAAAAAATTTTCTTGCTTTTATTATTGATCCCTGTGTTTATTTTACCTTCCTGCAAAAAAGGCGAAGACGACCCTTTTCTCTCTTTTCGCTCGCGCGATAACCGGGTCACAGGAAGCTGGAACCTCGCAAGTCTAATCGGATCAAACACTGTTTACCGAAGCGATGGTGAAGAAATCATGTATGATTTTTACTACGATGAAAATGTTAACGACCAAATGACAGTATACTACATTTATATTTCTTCAGGAGTAAAAATAACCTTTTATTATGAATACTTTGATATCTTAATGGACATTAACGAGGATCAAACTAATAATTGTTCATACAGGGCAGAAGGGGAAGGTTTTTATAATTGGAATAGTAAAGGAGAATGGTATTGGACAAGTAAGGGCAAAAGGAAAGAATATATTGACCTGGATGCCCTGGATTTAGTTTATGAAGGAAAAACTGAATATGATATAAAAAGACTTACCGAAAAAGAAATGGTCCTTGTCCTTGATTTCACCGATACTTATTACGATGACTATAACAGGAAATGCGATGTGGTGGGTTACCATACCTTTACTTTTAGAAAGGTTGAGTAACGGAAATCAATATTGACCTTCTCCCTCCTGTGATTCTTAAATAAACCATTGGATTTTGGCACAATATCTGCACTGTCTTTCATGAACCCTTTAAAAATTACTAACATGAAAGCCATTATTTACTTTGCCACAGCCGCATCTATGGTTTTGCCGCCGGGCAATTCAGAAAAAATTGAAGCCGGAGTACCTTCCGGAATAAAAAAACAATCTCCCGAAATTTCAGAAGTCGTAAAACCCCATTTGAATCCTATTACGGAGGAGGTGTTTGTTTTGAAGGACTCCGTTGTCGCATTTTCACATGAAACCATCATTTCCAATTGCGAATGTATAGAAGAATGTGAATGCATTGATTTCATACTGGTCGAACATCGACCCGAATTCCCCGGTGGAGATCAAGCCCTTCTTGATTACATGGCACACACGGTCAAATATCCCGAAATGGCCGTTGACGGGTGCATTACCGGAACAGTTTATATTCAATTTACCATTACAAAAAAAGGCAAGGTTGATGATGTGAAAGTAATCAGAAGTATCCATCCCCTTTTGGATGAGCCGGCTGTGGAAGTCATTAAAAATTTGCCCGACTGGATTCCCGGTAAACAAAGAGGTAAACCGGTGAATGTAAGTTTTGTGATTCCCATTAAATTTACCCTTGACGGATGCAGTGACAAATTGATTCCGGTCATTGTTAAAACCAAAACCGATTCTTTGCCTGCTGATACGTTGGCTATAGCCCCATTAAACAATGAATTGCTTCCTGAAAACCAGACAACCGAAATTATAAATGAAACCGAAGCTGTGACCGTCAACATTAAGGTTTATCCCAATCCGGCCTCAGATTTTATAAATATAGAAACTACGGGATTCCCTGAGCAGTCAAGATATCAGGTTCTTTCAATAAACGGAAAAATAATTTCTGAAGGTGTGTTGGATTCTGAACTAACAATGATTGGTTTGGACAATGTGGCAACAGGAACATACATTCTTGTTATTTACAGTGCGGATGGCAGCATAAGGAAAACTGAAAAACTAGCGATTCGAAGATAAAAAATTGCCGCGAATGCGCGAATGAAAAAAGCAATTTAGCTTATTTTCAATATCATTCGCGCATTCGCGGCAAACAAAAAACGTTAATTACAAGCCTATAAAAACTAAATCCCAAATTCCGCCTTAATTTTCTCCACGTAATCCAGTTTTTCCCAGGTGAACAGTTCAACATCTTTTTCAACGGTTCCCCAGTATGGTGATTTGAAAACTTTCTTTACTGTTCTGTGGTCGCGGCCCATATGTCCGTATGCTGCGGTTTCCTCGTAAATTGGATTTCTGAGCTTCAGTCTTTCTTCAATGGCAGCAGGCCTCAGATCAAACAGTTTGGCTACCTTATCGGCAATTTCAGAATCGGTTATTTTCACCTTTGAACTGCCATAGGTATTTACATAAATATTGATGGGCTGGGCCACACCAATGGCGTATGAAAGCTGCACCAGTGCCTCATTTGCCACTCCGGATGCAACAAGATTTTTAGCAATATGACGTGCTGCATAAGCTGCAGAGCGGTCAACTTTTGAGGGATCTTTTCCTGAGAATGCTCCACCGCCATGGGCACCTTTTCCACCGTATGTGTCAACGATGATTTTTCTTCCGGTTAAACCGGTATCACCGTGCGGACCACCAATCACAAATTTTCCTGTGGGGTTAACATGAAGGGTGAAATTTCCGTCGAAAAGTTTCTGAACTCTTTCGGGGAATTTTTTAATGGTTGCGGGAATCAGGATGGTCCTGACATCTTCCTTGATTTTAGCAAGCATGCGTTCGTCGTTGTTGTCGAATTCATCATGCTGTGTTGATACAACAATGGTATGGACTCTTTCGGGAGTGCCGTCCTGAGCATACTGGATGGTTACCTGTGATTTGGCATCCGGACGAAGATACGTCATTGTTTTGCCCTCGCGGCGGATGTTTGCAAGTTCCATCAGCAACATATGTGAAAGAACGAGAGCCAAAGGCATATAATCATCGGTTTCGCGGCTGGCGTATCCAAACATCATACCCTGATCGCCGGCACCCTGATCCATCTTGTTTTCACGATCAACACCACGGTTGATATCCTGCGACTGTTCGTGGATTGCAGTAAGCACGCCACATGAGTTGCCATCAAACATATATTCGCTTTTGGTATATCCAATGCGGTTGATTACCCTGCGTGCCACTTCCTGCACGTCAACATAGGTTTTTGACTTAACTTCGCCGGCAAGAATAACCTGACCGGTAGTTACCAAAGTTTCACAAGCTACTTTTGAATCGGGATCGAAAGCCAGAAATTCGTCAAGCAATGCGTCAGAAATCTGATCTGCTACTTTGTCGGGATGTCCTTCTGATACGGACTCTGATGTAAATAAATATGACATAATACTAAAATTTTGTTTTAAATTTATTACCGGGGAAAAATATCAGATTGACTGCAGTATTGTTTTTAGCATTTTTTATCGTGGTTGCAATCAATCCAAATCTTTCCACAAAATTATCGCTGCAAAATTACAGTTTTATTTTGAATAGTTCCAAATGAATTCGAAATAATTATTTTTCCTCATGGGATCAGGCTGTCTCAAATTAATTTCCCCAACGATTTTCAAGTGCTTTTACCCTTGATCCCTAAAGGGAAGCACTTGAAAATCAGCCACCCTTTAGGGATGGGGTAAATCGGATTTTCAAGAATTGGTTTCAAAAAGCCATTTTGAGACAACCTCATCTATTCCTCCTTTCATAACCACGGTCTTAAGCAAGTAGTTATTGTGCCCAATTAAAACAAAGACTTTTCGATCTGATTAACAAATCCCACTGATAAAGCCCTTTTACCCACCGAAACAATCTACTCACCCATTTTCGCTTTTTTTAGGGCAATCCGCAAAATACCTTTGATTAAAAACATAAAAGGAAATATCATGAAAACGTTAAAAAAATTCTGGCCTGCTTATCTTCCCCTCTTATTTATTGTGCTGACCTTCTGCAGCAATTCGGGAACCACAGATCGTGATGCATCGGCCAACAAACCTTCTCCGGCACCCATACCGGCAGTAAACTACCCCGATTCACTGGTAATGATAGCAGATGATTCGCACGACAACCTGCAAGTCTTTTTATTCGCAAGCAGTAAAGATATTCCGCACCGCGATTACATAACCCTGAGCGAAGCACTTGAGAAAAATTATGCTGTGGTAAACGAAACAGGCTCGGTAAATGAGTTGTCTATTAAAAACACCAGCAATCATTATATATTTATACATGCCGGAGATATTGTAAAGGGAGGCAGACAAGACCGCACCCTGAGTTTTGATGTCATCATCCCGCCAAAAGCAGATAATATTCCGCTTATCAGTTTCTGCGTTGAGCATGGCAGGTGGACACAAAGGGGGACTGAGGCCGTTGGGAATTTTTCGGCAAACACCAGTATTATATCCTCGCGCGACTTAAAAGTTGCCTCAAAAATGAATGCTGACCAGTCGCAGGTATGGAACAAAGTAAGTGAACAGCAGGTACAGTTGAATGAAAAAATCACCGCCATCAAAGGACAATCGGTGAATGTTACAGAAAATGCATCTGCCTCAAGTCTGCAATTAACCCTCGAAAACAAAGACCTCGAAGACATCAGAAAAAAATACAAGGACAAATTGTTTTCAATGCTTGAAAAAAACAATACCGCCATCGGTTATGCCTATGCCATTAACGGGGAGGTTTACGGAATGGATATTTACAGCAGCAAAAAACTCTTTTCAGATCTTTGGAACAAATTGCTTGATGCCATTATTGTTGAGGCGGTTAGTAAAGTTGAAAAAGACAAGACCTTTGAGAAAACTACTGAAAACCAAATTTTATCTATGATGGAAAAAGCTGCAAAGGGAGAAAAAACATCCCGTGAAGTGAACAAATCAACCACCCTGATCATTAACTCGGTAACCGATGCAGCACTGTTTACCACCATTGACAATGACTTAAACAACTGGGTTCATAAAAATTATATTTCCATTGACACCACCCAGATTAACAATCCCGGCAAACAGATTTACTACAACAACCAGATCAACAGGCGTAACCTTAACAATAACGACATTCAGCAGATCATTATTGATTAGCATATAACCCCGGCCTGAGAACCGGGGTTATTCTTTAACATTCATCCTGTACCAGGTTTCTTCTGATTCAGATTTTATTTCGGAAGCCACCTTTTTGGCTACTTTTTCCTGAGCATTGGAAAGGGCTTTTGAAACAAAAGAATGTTCAATGGATTCATCTTCGCCCATGCCCAGGGTGTGCATCAACCCGATAATCCTTTCTGAGCCAAAAAGCTGCATGATCGGATCTTCAAGAGAAAGGTAATATAACAATGACGGCTCATTCATCAGTCCAACAAGATTCTGCATTATGGCCACATCCCTTTCGGGGAGCGGAAAATGTTCGGTAAAAACCACAGCAGGGCTTACCGCTTCCCTCAAATTACCGCTGGTATTTTCGGCAAGCAGATTGCTGTGCATAACGCAAACTCTGAGATCACCGGAGTAATCAGACAAGTAATTCAGTCTTTTATAAGATATTCCGGAAATTTTCATTGCCTGTTCAACAATATCCAGGGTATCACCAAAAGAGGAAACCACAAAAACCTTTCGTTTTTCCGATTCATTCTTTATGAATTCGAACATCTTTTTGATCTTGATTTCACGTTTCATCCAGATCACATCTGAATAATCTGGTTTCTTTGGTTTTTTGCTGAAGAGTCCCATAACTTTTTTTATCAAAAATAAACTTTTTTATTAAAACCGGATAATACCCTTGATTTTATTTGCCGAACATACTTTCAATTAGCGTTTTAAATCGCCATTCGCGTTTATCAACACCCCGCTGTTTATATTTTGAAATGATTTTTGAAAATAAAAACATCTTCATTTTCTACCTTCGTGAAGATTAGATTTCTAATTGACTAAAAACTAAAACATGCCATACCGCCGATTACCAAATACTGACAGTGCAAGGCTCAGAGCTCTGAAAACCGCATTCCAGCAAAGTGATGGTTTATCTCCTTACCAGCTCCCTTTCAGTCAGCCCACCTACAGTAAGCTCAGAACTTTTTGCCCCGACTTTGACCAGGCCATCATTAATTTAAAGGCTTGTCACCAGAATCAGGTTTCAAAAAGCAAAAATTATCAGGAGGTATATAAAAAGGCAAAGTTATATTTGTCACATTTCATTCAGGTGATGAATTTTGCAATTGTGCGCGGCGAACTTCCTCCCATTACACGTACCTTTTACGAGATGGATGAAGATGAAAAGCGGATTCCCAACCTATATACCGAAAAAGATGTGCTTGAGTGGGGCGAAAAGCTTATTAAGGGTGAAATCACCAGGATTTCAAAGGGCCGCAATCCCATTACAAATCCAACAATTGCGGTGGTAAAAGTACGTTACGAACAATTCATTGCTGCTTACCGTTCACAGAAATCATTGCAAATAACTACCCAGCGTGCCAACGAAAGAATCATCAGCATGCGCAGTGAAGCCGACAGTATAATTCTGGCCTTATGGAACGAAATTGAAAACCACTATAAAGATATCCCTGCCGAAGAAATGCGCGAAAAAGCAAAGGTTTTTGGAGTCATATATTACGACAGGCTCAACGACCGTGAAGAAATTGCCAGAGAAGAATCGGTTATCGAAGAAATATTCGAACCATCTGAACTGGTTTCACAGAGACAGGCAGTTATTGACAGTTACTCGAAAGAAGAAAAAGAGGAAGATTTGGTTCCCGAATCAAAGGACCTTCAGTACTCGCTTTTCTTTGACGAAAATTAGTCGAAGCAATACCAGGGTTATACCTGCAGAAACCAATCCGACTATTACCAATTCTCCGTTTAATTCGGGCTTTTCCAGATCGCTTGTAATATATCCGTTATGGGTAAGGTAAAACACGAACACCCCCAAGGCATTGTTTACAAAATGGGCGATTATCGGCAACCAGATTGACCTGCTCCATAAATACATGTATCCAAGCACCAATCCCATAAAAAATCGCGGCAGAAAAGTAAAAAACTGCATGTGGAAAGCGCTGAAAATAATTGCAGTTAAGATGACTGCCACATGAGGATTTTTAAACCATTCACTAAACAGTTTCTGAATTATTCCCCTGAAAAACAATTCCTCGCCCAAGGCAGGCAAAACAGCAATCATAAAAATATTAAAAAGAAGTGCTTTTATTGAAGTAACATAAACAAACACCTCGGTAGTACGGGCAACCGATTCTTCAGATCTGCGAAGTGAATCCTCAAAACCGCTCATGCTTTCGGGCAATTGCATCCTTAAATTCAGTTCAGATGTTAATCCGTTAAAATACTGCATCATGATCATTGCCAGAGAACCTAAAATAACTGAAAATGCCAGCAGTTTGCCGTTTAGTTTTAAATATTCCCGGGTATTGCTGCCATAAAGCCAAGCCAGAATGATGGCCGGAATAATGAACATACAGATGCTTTGCAAAATCTGCTGAATCCTCAATGCGTTGATCATCGAAATATCACCGGGTTTAAGAGTTCCCGCTCCTTCCTTTAACATATCAACGTCCAAAAAGGCTTTTATGATTATTGACCCTGCTGCAAAAGCAAAAATGGCAGTAATAAAAGCAAAACTGATTCCGAATATTATTTTAACCCCCGGATGTGCCGAAGAAAATGCTTTTCTGATAAAACTCATTTGTTCTCTTGATTAAAATTGATCTGTGGACAACATCACCAAAGTACATGCCACAACGCAGTTGATGCCTTTTCTTTCAAGAATTTTCATAAATTCCATATTCTCGGTTCCCGGATTAAAAATTACCCTTTGCGGCTTTACATCATCGGCTATATATGAATAGTACTCTTTTTGGTTTGCCGGAGAAAGATACAAGGTTACGGTATCAATATTTTCAATGATTGGCTTACCGGTCAGAATTTCTATCTTTCCAATTAATCCATGGCGCGCACCCAATGCAACAACACCATAACCATGATCCTGCAAACTTTTTACAGCCATATTTGAATATCTGTCGGGCTTTTCACTTGCCCCAATGACCAATGTTTTCTGATTCATAAATAATTGTTTTAGTAACCGTTTACCGGCCTGATTATTCAATGCAAAGATAATGGGATTTTATTAAAAAACTTTTGCTACTTTTAGCGTCAAATTTTAAACTGGATATCATGAACCGCATTTCATTTAAAAAAGCAGTACCTCATGTAGTTGCAATTGTGATTTTTTTGGCAATCAGCCTGGTTTATTTTTCTCCTCAAACAAAGGGACTTACCCTGAGGGCTGGTGACTATACCAATTATGTAGGAATGAGTCAGGAAATCAGAAATTTCAGGGATGTAGCCGGCGAAGATCCCCTCTGGACAAATTCCATGTTCTGTGGTATGCCTGCATATCAGATTGATGTGGAAAACAAAACCAATTATATCCGCAGTGCTGAAAATATCATTCTTGACGTTGTAAAAAGTCCGGCCGGACTACTTTTCATTGCCATGTTAAGTTTTTATATAATGCTTATTCTTTTTGGAATTTCTCCCTGGATCAGCATACTTGGCTCGGTAGCATATGGACTGTCAACCATTAATATTCTTTATCTCGGAGCCGGTCATTACACCAGGGTGCATGCAATTGCCCTGATGCCCGCTGTTATCGGGGGTGTTTTTTATACTTATCGCAAAAACATGATTATTGGGGCTGTTTTAACTGCTCTGTTTGTTTGTCTTGAAATTTCAGCCAACCATATTCAGGAAACTTATTATCTGTTGTTTTTGATTGCGGGTATTATTGGCTTTGAATTTTTCAGGCATATCCGTGAAAAAATGATGAAGAAATTTTTTATCGCATCAGGATTGTTGGTGGCAGCCGGAATAATAGGTGTTTTACCCACCATGTCAAATCTGATGACCACCAATGAGTATGGAAAATATACCACACGCAGTCAAACCGAATTAACAATTATTCAGGAAGTAAGACAGGAAGAGCAAACCACCTCAGGATTGGAGCGATGGTATATTACCGAATACAATTTTGGAGTCGGGGAGTTATGGTCATTGGTGATCCCAAATGTTAAGGGAGGAGAATCCTCAACCATTTTCTCCAAATTGGTCAGCGATCCGAAAAACCAAAAAGAAATACAGGATTTTACATCCAGATTTGACCCGAAAATTGCCGGACCAATAGCTTATTCTTCGAACTATTGGGGAGAGCAAACCTTTACCGGGGGCGCATTTTATTTTGGCGCAGTCATTTTCATGTTATTTATTTTAGGAATGATTTTCATCAAAGACCAGATAAAATGGGTGTTTCTGGGAGTGGTGGTACTTTCACTTTCGTTGGCAATTCATTCAGGAGCCATGATTGACTTTTTCATTTCATATTTTCCCCTGTTCAATAAATTCCGCGACAGTAAACTAATACTTGTACTTGTTCAGATGATCTTTTCTTTGGTTGGGATAATGTTTCTCCATGAGCTTTTTACCCGACAAATCGAAAGGAAAAAAGTACTTATTGCATCCGGAATAATTACCGGTGTTTTTATACTTTTCTATCTCATGCCGGGTACTTTTTTCAATTTTTTCAGTTCCCAGGAAAAAGCCGCACTCAATGATCCACAGGCATTTTTTAAAACTCAGCCCATGGCAAAACAGGGTTTTGATTACATCAAGGAATTTCAGGGAATCGACCAGCCTGAAACTTTTGAAATGTATAAATCAGAACTTGAAGGAGCCCGCATAGATATTTTTTCCAAAGACCTTCTGAGAACCATTTTATTTTTATTGCTCACCGGCGCATTGATTTTCGCCTATATGAAATTGAAATTCAAACAGCAATATTTAATAATTGGTCTGGGCCTGCTCCTGCTCATTGATCTATGGACCATCAACAAAAGGTATCTGAACAATGAAAAAGACAAAGCAAAATATCTGGCATGGCAGGAGCCTTATGAAAAATACCATCCATTTGCTCCCACAAAAGCCGATATAGAAATATTTAAACTGGAGGCCAAAGCAAATCCACAGCTTGAGGAAAAAATTCAGGCGGCAACAGCCGAACATTTTAAAAACAATAAAATTGACGGCAAAAACAAAGCGAAGGAGCAGGAAAAAATTGCTTTCAGAGAGCTTGCCTTCAGCACGAATTATCGCGTGTACACACTTGAAAGTGCTTTTACAAATCCGCAGGTTTCATACTACCATAAATCTTTGGGAGGATATCACGGCGCAAAACTTGGAAAATATCAGGAGCTGATTGACTTTAAAATCACACCCGAAGATCGCCTGTTCCGATCGGTAATGCCCACCATCAAAAGTGACAGTGCCTTTTTTGAGTTCCTTGGCACACAGCTTCCGGTACTGAATATGCTCAACACAAAGTATATCATTGTGAGCAGGGATGCTGCCCCGCTGGTAAATCCATTTGCCAACGGAAACGCCTGGGCAGTAGAAGATATAAAGGTTGTCAAAACAGCCGATGAAGAAATGGCTTCCCTGATCAGTCCTGAAAAACCCGGCGAAGTGGTTGAACTTTACAAATTGAAAAATGAAAAGGAAACCGAGTTAATCAGGCTTAAGAAAGAAAATGCCAAACCGACTAAGGAAATGCTGAAATTATTTGAAGAAATCACAGGACTTCGCGACAAAATAAACGGTTTAAATTCCTTTGATTCCAAAAATACAGCCATCATCAATGAAAAATACGCCTCACTTATCGAGGGAAAGAAATTTGTTAAAGACAGTGCAACAATAATCAAAATGACAGAATACAAGCCCAATCACCTGACCTTTGATTACTCCGCTAAAACAGAGCAGTTTGTTGTATTTTCTGAAATTTTCTATGATAAAGGATGGAATGTATATATCAATGGTGAGCAGGCAGATTATTGCAGGGTAAACTACGTGCTTAGGGGAATGGTTGTTCCTGCAGGAAAATATACCATCGAATGGAAATTTGAACCTTCCTCCTATTACACCGGCAAAACCATTTCAATGTTAGGTTCAATTCTGCTGATTTTAATTTTACTCGGTGCACTTGGCCTGCAAATAAAAAAAAGTATGGCCGTTAAGCCCCGTGAAAAAGAATAAATAAAAACTTGGGCGAGATAAAAAAACAATCCATCAGGGGCACCTTATATTCGTATATTGGTGCTTTTCTGGGATTCCTGATTACCGGATTTATGCTTCCGCAGATTCTGACTGCGGAAGAAAACGGACTCAGGGGGTTGCTCATGGCCGTTTCGGTAATTATGGCGCATGTGGCTAACATCGGATTGGCCAATGTTATTACCATGTTTTTTCCCTATTTCAGAAATCCTGAAAAAAAGCACAACGGATTTCTGATACTTATCCTCAAATATTCCTCGGCAGGTTTTATTTTCTCCATGATAGTTTATTTTGTGCTGAGGCCATGGCTCATAAGCAGCAACCTGGAAGATTCTGCACTCTTCGCCGACTATATTGATGTCCTGATTCCTCTTACCTTCATACTTCAGCTTTTCAATATTCTTGATGCGTATATAAAAGTTTTGTACAACGCAACAATCGGGATATCCCTGAAAGAAATCTGGCAAAGAATTTACATGATTATCGGCATTGCCCTTTACTATTATGGGTATATTGATTTTAACGGGTTTATCATTGCTTTTATCTTATCCAACTTCCTGCCATTATTAATGCTTATAGTCAAGCTGATGATATCGGGCAACCTATCACTCACTGCCTCACCCGGATTTGCAGATGCAGCAATGCGAAAAAAAATGTTCAGCGTAGGAATTTACGCACTTATTACCACACTTGGCTCATCGCTTATCCTTTATATAGATCAGCTTATGGTTAATGCAATGATTGATATCAGGGCAGCCGGAATCTATATCATTACTTATTTTTTCGGAAGCATTGTGATTATTCCCTCACGGTCGGTTATCAAAATATCTTCCATAATGCTTGCTGATGCCTGGAAAGATCAGGATCTTGAAACAGTTTACAAAATTTATTATAAAAGTGTGATCAACCAATTGCTGATCGGATCTTTTATTTTTATTGGAATATGGAGCAATATTGACAATATCATGGATTTCATTTTGCCCGCCAAATATGCCGAAGGAAGGTATGTAATATTTTTTATTGGTATAGGATTTATGTTCGAAATGGCCAGTGGCGTTTCCTCTGCTTTGCTTGCCACTTCAAAATATTACAAAGCCACTACAACATTGCAGATTTTTCTGATCGGCATTGTAGTATTGCTTAATTATTTGCTGATACCCGTTTACGGAATCATCGGTGCAGCAATTTCAACTGTGCTTTCCAAATTTCTTTATAACTTCATCAGGTTTGTTTACCTTAACCGGACGTTTAAAATGCAGCCCTATAATTACCGATCCCTGCTTATTATTTTAATTGCAGTGATTAGTTGGTTTGTGGCCTGGATTCTGCCTTTTGCCGGCAACCATTTTCTGGATATGTTCCTGAGAACTTCAGTCATGACAATCTGTTTCGGCACCCTTGCCATTTCCCTGAAAGTTTCTGAAGAAGTTAACATTATCTACCATAAGGTGATAATTCTGGTTAAACAAAAAGTCTTGAAAAACAAATGAGAAAACTAAAAAATAAAATTCTGCAATACCTTATCAGGCAGGCAAAAAAAAGCAAATTAGTTCAGTCTGCTTTTGAGGCCCCAATTTCAGAATCATCTTTTACAAAAAAAGGATCCTTTGTCGATTCAAAGGGGAACAGCCATATCCTGTACAATGAATTAAGAAACATTGTGAAACCAGGAGCTTCATCTGTGGCCGAAGCCATGAAAAAGGAAAAAGTGTATACCGATGACGAAATATCCAAAATGGCCCGCAACAGCAGTCTGCTTACCGACCGTTTATTGTCGTTTACCCGTGCATTTGGGGTAAATATTTCAAAATCGGAAATCCTTGAAATTGGTTGCCATTCAGGAGTTGTTTCTTACGCTCTGGCGGATATGGGGGCCACCGTGACCGGAACCGAATTTTCGGGTTACAAGGTTGAATCAACTAGAATGACAGAGGTAACGCAAACAACACTTAACAAAGCCGACGAGTCTCTGCAGATACTCCGGAAAAGGGTAGCCGGGCATTTTAAAAATGCTGACAATGTGAAATTTGTGGATGATGACATCTGCAATTCGGTATTGCCAACCGGAGCATTTGATATAGTTGTAAGCTGGGATGTGCTTGAACATCTGGCAGAGCCGGCAAATGCTTTTGAGAATATCAGCCGGATTCTTAAAAAAGGAGGCATTTCGGTAAATGAATACAACCCGTTTTTCAGTCTGAACGGCGGCCACAGCCTTTGTACCCTTGATTTTTTCTGGGGGCATGTCAGACTTGGTGAAAAAGATTTTCTGAAATATCTTGAGCAGGAAAGAAAAACGGAGTATGATCAGGCAAAATCATTTTACCTGAAAGGACTTAACAGAATGTCTATTGAGAAAATGAAAAAATATGCTGAAAAAGCCGGATTGAAATTATTGGCCTGCTATCAGTTTACACGCGAACAGCATATCAGAATGTTAACCGGTGATATCCTGGATCAATGCAAACAAAACTATCCTGAAATTACTCCGGTTGACCTAACAACACCTAAAGTAATTGTTGTATTTCAGAAACAATAATCTTTATACCATGATTTTGTATAAAGATTAAACTTACTAATTTTGTAAAAAACAATTAATGCCCTGGATTAATTCCATAGTTTCCTGGTTAAACACCAAACGTCTTCATCAGATTGACCTCTCGATGAAATATCCCTTTGATGTTCAGCGTGAAACCTTTTTTAAGCTGATAGAAAAGGCCGAAGACACCGAATGGGGGAAAAAATACGGCTACAGGTCGATTAAATCATTTGAAGACTTCCAGAAACGTGTCCCGGTTCAGGACTACGAAGACATAAAAAAATTCATCATCAGGTTGCGTCAGGGTGAAAAAAACCTGCTGTGGCCCGGCACCATCAAGTGGTTTGCCAAATCATCGGGAACAACCGGAGATAAAAGCAAGTTTATCCCTGTAAGTACCGATGCCCTGGAAGATTGCCACTTTAGGGGCGGCCGCGATGTGCTCGCTTTCTACACCAACAGGTTTCCCGAAACCAAAATTTTTATGGGCAAGGGGCTTACCCTGGGCGGGAGCCATCAAATCAATAATTTCAGCAACGAATCGTACTACGGCGATTTGTCGGCCATCCTGATTCAGAATCTGCCTTTTTGGGTTGAGTTTATCAGAACCCCAAAAACCTCAGTGGCACTGATGGATAAATGGGAAGAAAAAATTGAAAAAGTTGCCGAGGAAACCATCAGGGAAAATGTTACAAGCATTGCCGGCGTTCCATCCTGGACCTTAGTACTGTTAAAACACATCCTTGAAAAAACCGGCAAAAAAAACCTGTTGGAAATATGGCCCGAACTGGAGTTGTTTAACCATGGAGGAGTAAGTTTTACCCCTTACCGGGAACAGTTTAAAAAGCTGATTCCGTCAGATAAAATGAATTATCTGGAAACTTATAATGCATCCGAAGGTTTTTTTGCATTGCAGAATGACCTGAATGACGAGGGACTTCTTTTGATGCTGGACTATGGCATTTTTTACGAATTTATGCCACTTGAGGAACTTGGGAAGAAAAATCCAAAAGTTGTAACCATTGAAGATATAGAGCTTGAAAATAATTACGCCATAATAATTACAACCAATGCAGGCTTGTGGCGTTATATGATAGGTGACACCGTAAAATTTACCTCAAAAAATCCATATAAAATAAAAATCACCGGGCGCACCAAACATTTCATGAATGCCTTTGGAGAAGAAGTGATCATTGACAATGCAGAAAGAGCCATTGAAATTGCCTGCGAAAAAACAGGGGCGATTATCAACGAATACACAGCAGCACCGGTTTATATGGGTGAAAACCGCAAGGGTACCCACGAGTGGCTGTTCGAATTTGAAAAGGAGCCACAGGATCTTGATTATTTTCTCACATTGCTTGATAATGCACTGCAGTCGGTAAACTCAGATTACGAAGCAAAACGATACAAGGATATTACGCTGGTCAAACCCCTGATTCATTCCATGCCCAAAGACACATTCTTTAACTGGCTTAAGGATCGTGGAAAGCTTGGAGGTCAAAATAAAATACCCCGGCTTTCAAACGACAGGAAATATGTTGATGAACTGTTATTGAAAACCAGATAGTTGCAATTTGTCATTTTTGGTAATTCACGCTTCAGAACCTTACAGAACACTGAAAAAATCAGTATTATACAACATAACAAAAACCTTGTGTTTTATTTACAATTTATCTATTTTTGATACATATAAGTTTCGAATTGTTATTTAACGCTTAAAATTTGTTACAAAATGGAAAATATTGACTGGAAAAGCCTCCCTTTTGGCTACATGAAAACAGATTATAACGTTCGCTGTTATTATCGCAACGGAAAATGGGGTTCTCTTGAAGTTTCATCATCAGAGCATGTTGATTTGCATATTGCTGCCACGGCCCTTCATTACGGTCAGGAAGCATTCGAAGGCATGAAAGCTTTCAGGGGAAAAGACGGAAAAATCCGTTTGTTCCGTTGGGAAGAAAACAGCAAAAGGATGCAGTCATCTGCACGCGGTTTGCTTATGGCTGAAGTTCCAAATGAAATATTCAAAGAAGCCATTGTAAAAGCGATTAAATTAAACGAGAGATTTGTTCCGCCATACGGATCAGGAGCATCATTATATCTTCGTCCGCTCCTCATAGGCTCAGGACCTCAGGTAGGTGTTAAGCCCGCCACCGAATACCTTTTCATGGTATTTGTTACTCCGGTTGGCCCATACTTCAAAGAAGGATTTAAGCCTGTTAAAATGATGGTAAGCCGTGCTTACGACCGTGCTGCGCCACTGGGAACAGGCAGTATCAAAGCAGGCGGTAACTATGCAGCCGGATTAAGAGCTATGCACAAAGCCCACGACGGTGGTTTTGCCTCGGTTTTGTTCCTTGATGCCAAAGAAAAGAAATTCATTGACGAATGTGGTCCGGCCAATTTCTTCGGAATAAAAAACAACACCTACATCACACCAAAATCCGACTCCATACTTCCGTCCATCACAAACATGTCTCTGTTGGTAATTGCCGAAGATCTTGGAATGAAAGTGGAAAGAAGGCCAATTCCGGTTGAAGAACTGGCCACTTTCGAAGAAGCCGGAGCATGCGGAACCGCCGCGGTTATCAGTCCGATCGGAGCCATCCACGACGATGATACCGGAGAAATTTTCCAGTATTCAAAAGACGGCAACCCCGGACCATGGAGCGTTAAACTATACGAAAGACTGCAGTCAATCCAAACAGGCGATTCGCCCGACAAGTTTGGATGGAATGCTTTTGTTGAGTAAATACTAACCTGATTTATATATAAAAAAGCGCTGCCTACGGGTGGCGTTTTTTATTATGCTCCTTATTGGCCTTGGAGACCGAAATGCCCTTTGCCGGAGAGTCAGAGTGCGACTGAAGTCGCACCCTGACTAAAAAAGCCAACCCACTCTTTTCCCTATAAACACCAACCCGCAATTTCAACCTTTGGTTTTTGGCTGGGTTGGTTTTTTTTGTAATATTGTAGGTGGAATAATCCTAATGAAAACAATTGGAAATTAACAGAAAGTAAAATACAAAAAACTTAAAATGGAAACCAATCGGTCGTTATTTATTTTATTTAAAACAGAGGACGAAAAAATTTCGGTGGATGTTCGTTTTGAGGATGATTCCGTATGGCTTACACAAGAACAAATGGCATTGCTTTTTGGCAAGGCTCGTACAACCATTACCGAGCACATACAAAACATTTTTAAAGAAAATGAATTAATCGAAGAAGTGGCATGTCGGAGTTTCCGACTAACCACTCAACATGGCGCCATTGAAGGGAAAACGCAAAAAATTGCGGTAAAGCATTACAACCTGGATGTAATAATTTCAGTAGGTTACCGAGTAAAATCCCTGCGAGGCACACAGTTTCGCCAATGGGCAACCAAACGACTTAACGAGTATATTCGAAAAGAAGCGAAGCAGAAAAAAACTATTTGGAGAGTTTGAAAGTGTTAGAGAAAAAAACTAACCAAAAAAAGTAAAGTTAATCAGATAATATGAGAGCATCAATTTTAACAATTATTTTTTTGCTATCAGGAGTTTTTGCTAATGCTCAATTAACAAAAGAAGACACGTTAAAAATAATTGGAAATGGCCATGATCCAGAAAAAGTTTCAATTATTGATCCGGGAATTTATCATCCAGTATTTTTTAAATTAGCTTATTCAAAAAACATTTGTAATAATCTCGAATTGGGTTTAATGTATAACTGGACAGACATAAGAGAGAAATATGTCAATTCGGGGTTAAATATTGGGACTGAAATAAGCTTTATAAATGGAAAAATAAATGTTGTCCCAAAAGTGAGCATTGAATTATACCCTTTATTAATAGCTAATCGATATAATTTTCTTTTATATAGTGAAAATGGGAAAAGCTCTTTAAAATTTCGTCCAGAATTTGGTTTTGGAATTAAAGGATATATTTATATCATGTACGGTTACAATATTCCTTTTACTAATAAAGAAGTATTGCCAGTCCATCATAATTTAACTATGGGCATAAATTTTCCTGTTATCAAAAAAAAATATAAGAGTTATATCTACACTTATGGAGGGGAAACTATTCTTGAATATCCCTACAAACTTCCCAAAGGTTATGATAACCCAAATAGTCAAATCAGAAAAAAACTTTTTTATGATTTAATAGAAATAAACGATAAATATGTCCAACCAGGATATAAATACTTTGAAAAAGATGGTAATCACTCTATAAGTTTTCATAATAAACTTTGCATTGGCAATATTAAAAAGTGTTATTTATGGCTTGAGACGCATGAAAGTACGGTGAAAAATTTTAGAATTAAAACAACAAGTTTAAAATGGACCAAAGTTTTATTTGAAGAATCATTTAAAACATATGGTATGACAGCGGATGAAAAAAAAGAATTAGATGATCAAGTAATTTATATTTGGAATAAAGAAAGTGCCGACGGCCATAAAATTTCTTATACACTTTCAATTTCTAATAATGGAGAAAAAGGAATCTTAAATGGCAAGACTCTATAAATTACTACCGCCAATCAATCAGCCACCTCCGCCTGCCGCAAAACAAGTCTCTCCCTCTGCGCATACAATTCAAGGAATAGTCAGGGCGCGACTTGGAGTCGCTCTCAGACTAAAAAAACGATCAATTGAAAAATTCAGGACACCTCTGTCAGATTGTGCAAGGGCAAAGCCATGGAATTGTAACCGCATGGGGTGAATTAAAATGCAATCCTATGCGTAAAAAAGAAATTATATTCGAAATAAAAAATGTTTTTATTTGTAATTGCCGCGCCAAGGAAAGTTCACCAACACTTTCCAGTTAAGCTGACGGGTAGCGTTCCCGGCAGGAGATTTTTTCTTCTGTTAGCAATGAATCAACTATTATTTTTCAATTCGATCAATTACTTGGTCAAATCCCGATTTTATATGAATATCCCGCTGAGGAAAGGGAATCTCGACATTGTGTTCCTTAAACTTTGCAAATATTTCATAATACAATTCGCTCCTTAAAATCTTAGGACGATCGATGTATTCTGAAGTCCACACCAAAAGGTTAAAATTAAGGCTGCTGTCGCCATAAGATTCAAAAAGAACATAAGGTTTAGGCGAACTTAGAACACCTGAATTGTCTTTAGCAACTTCCTGCAGAAGTCTTCTGATTTTTTCGGGATCCTCGTTGTACGAGACCCCAACAGGGAAATTCAACCGAACCTCCTTATTATTGTGACTCCAGTTAATAACCCTTGAATTAATAAAATCGGAATTGGGAACAATGACGGCAATATTGTCGTTGGTAATAATGGTAGTTGCCCGTGCCGAAATTTCAACGATATTTCCGGCAAGGTCGTCTATTTCAATACGGTCGCCAACCTTTATTGGCCTTTCGAACAAAATGATTATTCCACTGATAAAATTATTGGTGATATTTTGCAAGCCAAAACCGATTCCAACTCCGAGAGCTCCAACCAATAAACCCAATGCACTCAAATCAATACCGGTGGTCTGGAATATGATTACTAAACCTACAATAATCAACAAATAGCGCACAATGTTTGCAATGGACTTACTGACACCGATATCAAGATCATATCGCGGAAAAACTTTTTTTACTAAAATCTTCCTGATTTTTGAGGATAAATAAAATAACAGGAAAATTGAAAATACCAGTAAAAGAAATGTTTTAGTTGTGAATGGACTATCACCAAAATTGAACAATTCAAAATTCCAGATGGTTTTTAACCAACTCAGAAGTTCTTCAACATTATTCATGCTTAAAAAATTTAACTGCAAATTACTAAATACTTTCAAACTATATGCAGATTAGATGTAAAAGGTTGAAAAAGATTTAATTTATGCTATTAATAAAATTAGGAAACATGAAACATTCACAACAATACACTTTTGACAAACAGGCAGATCTTTGGCGCAAATTTGTAACTTTTTACAGAATGAAGGTTTTTCTGATATACCACTTTCAATAATTTCAAGACGTTAATGGTGTAATTACACACGACCTAGTCGTATGGCTGTGTCCTCTTTAGCCACGCATTGCCCTCTTCCAATAGGTTTTGGGAACCGAAATGCACTTCACGGGGGAGTCAGGGTGCGACTTCAAGTCGCACCCTGACTAAAAAAGCCAACCCACTCTTTTCCCTATAAACACCAACCCGCAATTTCAACCTTTGGTTTTTGGCTGGGTTGGTTTTTTTTGTAATATTGTGGGGGAATAATCATCAATGAAAATAACAGAACAAAGTTTAATATTTTGAGTGGTTTTTAATGATATTTTCTGGTTGGCAACATTAAATAGCATCTCACAATAATTAAGATTTTAATCATAAACTTAATTTAAGACTTTTCTTATTTAATATTTTTGCAATATTCTTAATTAAGAGGTGTAAGCATTAATGACTCTACAATTGTTCCACCTGTTCACACAAGTGTTAATGAATATATGGGTGATTTAGAAAATTTTGCCCACAATGTTGAATCATTTTTCCCCGATTTACAAAACTATTTAATTAAAAAACGTTGCCCAATAACTAAGCTTGGTGTGGTCGAGGAACGAGACCCAACATGAATCTTAGTTATTACACGAAAGAAATATTTACAACTATTCTATTTAACAAAAATATTTTATGTTATTTTTGTGTTAAAGTATTTGAGTTATGAGCAACATAAAACTGTTTGAGAGTAAGAAAATAAGGACCGTTTGGAATGAATCAGACCAAAAGTGGTACTTTGTCATCGCTGATGTTGTAGAAGTTCTAACAGAATCTGCAAATCCAACAGACTACATAAAGAAAATGAGAAAGCGAGATGAATTGCTTTCTCAAGGGTGGGGACAAATTGTCACCCCCCTTTTCGTTGAAACCTCTGGAGGTAAACAAAAACTTAACTGCGCCAATGCTAAAGGACTATTAAGAATAATTCAATCAATCCCCTCATCTAAAGCCGAACCATTTAAGCTTTGGTTAGCCCAGGTTGGCTCTGACAGACTTGAAGAAATTGAAAACCCTGAATTAGCGACACAAAGAACAAGGGAATTATATAAGCTTAAAGGATATCCTGAGGACTGGATTGAAAAACGAATGCGCAGCATTGCAATTCGGGAAGAACTCACTGAGGAATGGAAAAACCACGGAATAAAAGAGCAGATAGAGTATTCTATATTAACTGCTGAGATTTCAAAGGCTACATTTGGAATTACACCATCGAAACATAAGCAATTGAAGGGTTTGAAAAGTCAAAACCTCAGAGACCATATGACTGACCTCGAACTAATATTTTCTATGCTGGGAGAAGCATCAACGAAAGAAATAGTTGTTAATACCAATCCCAAAGGATTTGAGCTGAACAAAAAGGCAGCAAAGGCAGGAGGGAAAATAGCAGGAGATGCGAGAAAACAGCTTGAAATAAAATCGGGAAAGAAAGTTGTAACAAAACAAAACTATTTACCTGAATCAAAGAATAAAGGAATTAAAGAAAAGAATAAAGAGTAAAAAACCTGGCGGTAATCGAGTAGCCGCCCCGGCAGTTCAAGGAATAGTCAGTGCACGACTTGAAGTCGCGCCCTGACTAAATAAACTAAATAAATTCCAGATTAATAAACAACAATCTTCACCACAACACCATCCGATTTAAGAAAATATGTTCCGGCTGAAATATTTGAAATATCGATTCTGCACAGACTTTCGCTGTACTGCCCTGAATAAACTTCCTGCATAAACATGTTATAGATTTTTATCTCCCTTGCTTCGTCGCCATCCATAAAATCAACAAACACAAAATCGCTGGCCGGATTGGGGTAAACTTTTATTGCTTCACGGTCAATTTCTTCAATGGCCGAGGGATAGTTTTCGGCACCAATGCTCGGGGGCAAAAACTGAAAACTGCCTGTTCCGTTGGGGTAACGGCCGTAGGTGATGTCGGCAAACTGTACCGGGAAAGTAATTTCATCAATTATATAGCCGCCTTCCATGGACAGCACAACCGATTCGCCGGCCGAGGCCAACTGAAAACCGGTATGCAACCCCGGCTGGTATATATCATTGTCGGCCCATATCACAAGGTAACCGCCGGCATTTATTGTTGTATCGGGAAATGCCCATTTTTTGAGGTTGAGGGTGTCATCCGACAGGAACAGTCCGGCCATGTTAACCGGAACATCTGAGTTATTGTATATCTCAACCCAATCATCGAACTGACCATATTCGTCCTGGGCATTGGCAATGTTGATGCACATAAATTCATTGATCACAAGCTCAGGCAGATTGATCTCAATGGGCAGCACATAATATTCGTAAGCTGCCCGCTGGGGCGAAAACATTCCGGCTGTGGTGTTTTCAGAATAGTAATAATACTGGCAAACATTTTCAACTGTAAGACTGTACCCGAAAATAAAATCACCTGCCGCGCTGTCGTTGTGCATGCCGTCGTCGTACATGGGGACTGTGATAAACTTTCCGTAATCATTTAAACGGTAGGAAAGAAAACAGCTGTCGGCATTTTCAAGTTTTGTGATGAAAGTAACTTCTGTTCCGGGTGCCGGATTTTCAGGCAGAGTCCAATGGTCGGTAAAAACCGGATAGTCGGTGAACCACGAAAATCCCGAAAGGAAGGTGGTGCGGGCAGTCATAAGGTCAACGATGCCGGGATATTCAATCATGCCGCCTGATCCGCCAACTTTCTCATAAAAATTATCCACAAAATCCGAATCCTGATAAAATTTATTGGAATCGGCATACACATAATCATCAATATAGGAAATGAGTTCTTCGCCGCGTTCAATGTACTCGCCGCTCACAAAACATTCTTCAATGATGGTGCGGATGTGGGCCAGATACATATTTTTATACCTTGTCTCAACCAACAGTTTTTTGATAAGCGGACGCGGTGATACGGAGTATGAAAGCAAAGCCAGGGGATTGACCGTTTTCACTGCCTCAACAGACAGTCCGCCCGTTAAGCCGGATATTCCGCCATCGGCAAACCTGAAACTTCCGAAAGACATATTCATGTCCCAGGGAATTGTGTTAAACTGAAGGTTGTCATCGCGGTACACATAGTAATTCTGGGCATATGCCAGATAGCTGTCAAGGTTTACGAGTGCGTAATCGAAGGCCAGCATCCAGAAAGCCCTGTCGGTATTGAGAATATTTTCAATACTGTCGGTTTGGTTGTTCAGGATATTGGTGAGATCATTAAGCTGTGCCCATCCATAATCAGATTCCATTGAATAATAAGGATACAGTGATGTTGAATCGTCGCTGTAATATTGCAGATTGGCGTTTGACCCCGAGGGATAAATTAGGGTTTCGGGACTCCCCTTAAAAAAGGCGTTATTTCTTGATCCGAAATGCGATTCGAGAAAATCCTTGTTAACGGTTTCAACGTTGGTATAGAGTCCGATAAGCGTATCATTGGCATAAAGCATGGCAAAACCTGCCCTTGAAGCCGGCATGTATTTTCGGGCAATTTCGTAGGATAGCACCTCTCTGATAAACGAAGGATCATGAATTACATTAGAGAGTTTAATTTTGATAAAGCCAAGATGGTTTTGATCGGGACGCATATAATCCAGATCGATGTTAAAGGGGTTTTTGATTTCTCCGGGGTTCACCGAGCTGTAACCTTTATACCTTACCCCTACGCTATCATAGGAAACGCCGTCGATGGTTATATCGGCAAGGATGCGCTCCTGTGTTCCTGCTTCAAAGATGCTGTCAAGCAGGAACTGCCAGTTGGTGTCATAAAAGGATAGCTTGATTTCACGCACCTGCGAGGGGTCGTAAAAGTTTGTTTGGGCTTTGGATGTTAGGCTGAAAGCTATGAGCAGCAGAACTACGAGTTTCTTCATCTTATTAGTTTTTGTTTTGCTTTTTGGCAAAGAGGGTGTTGATTGGGTGATAATTAGTGTTTTCGTTTTTTTTAATAAGCATTGTTTACTAAATTATCTTTTGTCCTCAAGCCGGACGGGCTTTTCTTTTTTGCTTGCACTGGAAAATCGTTTTCATTTCCGCCGCATAAAGCATCATATTTCAAAATATGTTTTCGGGCGGCGGTATTACCAATTCATGTCTTTTTTCTACAAAGAGTATGGTACCGACTACTTCGTGTCGAGTATCCGAGATGCTCTGCACCAGTAATTTTTTAAAATGGTGCAGAGCACCGCACTATTTCTGGTTTTTTTCAAGATTGCTGTAAATAGCATTTGTTGGTTTTTACGTTATTTATTTGTTTGTTTTATCTTTTGCCCTCTAGCCAGATGGGTATTTTTACAATTTGTCCATTAAAAATTGCCTTTCAGCTTCTCATACTTATTTTAATCAGTTTTTACCAAAAATTAATACACCACTAATTTTTGGGATTTAGGCGTGTTATTTTCTATATAGTTTATGAAATACAATCCGGGGGCAAAACCTGTAATATCAAGATTTTTATCAGTTCCGGACAGCGTGGCAACAATATTTCCCGAAATATCAGAAACAGAGATGCCGGTAATATTTCCCGCGAAGGAAAAATTAACAACGTCATTGGATGGATTCGGAAAAAAGGTTAAATTGTCATGGTCAGAGAGAAGAGGTGCATTAACCGAAAGATTTATTTCAGTAACACCATCGCCCGTCGCTACCCAGATATTTCCATTGATGTCTTTTGCAAGCCGTTTCATGATTACTCCGGTAACACCCTGATCTTGGGTGTAAGTGATCCAGTCAGTACCGTTGTACTTGGTAAGTCCGCCCTCGAGGATATAATCGGCATAAATGGCGAACCATATATGGCCAAAATCGTCAACCAGCATATCGCGCACCATGGCGTAATAGAGGCCGTCGGTTGCAATGTAATTTTGAGCCCATGAGGGTTCATCGGTAAATCTGGAGACACCGTAAAGAGTAGATACCCAGACGTTCGATCCTTCAAATACAATTGAAGTAACTGCATTGTCAATTAATCCGTTGTCTGTGTTGTAAGCAACAAATGATGAACCGTCGAAAGTCATAAATCCATCGCCGAATGTTCCTATATAAGTCAGGTCTGATGGGGCAAAAGCAATAAAATTGATCAAATCAGACGACATACCGTCAAGGGTTGTATAGTTTGTCCAGGTTGTTCCGTCAAGAATTGACAGGCCTCCATAAGTTGCAAACCAGATTTTTCCATCCTGATTAACGGCAATATAGGTAACTCCGTCGTTAACCAAACCGTCGGCGCTGGAATAGGTAGTCCAGGTTGTTCCGTTAAATTTGCAGGCACCAAAGTCAGTTCCCACCCATATATTCTGGTCATTATCAATGGCAATGCATTTTGCATCGTTGTAAACAAGTCCGTCGGCAGTTGTGTAGGTGGTCCATGTAGTACCGTCAAAGCTTGATACCCCGGATTGAGTTGCAAACCATTTCACATTATCAGAGTCAACAGCTACACCGTTAACCCAGTTGTCAACCAGTCCGTCATCGGATGTGTAAGCGGTGAATGTTTGAGAAAACCCTCCGGACATTGCAACAAGCAACAAGCAAAAGGCAGTAATTTTTTTCATAATTATAAGTTTTTACAAAAGTACCAAGATATTAAAAAAAGCAGTGCTTTCTGAAGTTTTTACTTCATCAGCACTACTTTTTGATATAGAACTCGCTCGCCTTTATTTTCAATAATCAGATAATACACTCCGTTTTCAAACACTGAAAGATCAATGTATTCAGCAACATTTTCAGTCATTATTTGTTTTCCGAAAAGATCAAAAACCATGATTTTTGCATCATTTAAATTTTCCGTACCCTCAACATAAACCATTCCGGTTGTAGGATTCGGATATGCTTTCAGTTCCCCGTTCAGATCATCTGAAATACCTGAACCGATATAAGAAAAATCGTCTGATAATGCAGTACATCCGTTTGCATCAGTTGTTAAAACGGTATAAATCCCATCTTCGACCGGAGAATAATTTTGGTTTGTTGCACCGGCAATTTCTGATCCGTCTAGGTACCACTGATAAGATACTGCGGCAGTTGAATTTAGTTCTTCACCAATCTGTGTAACTACGGGCACAGCAGGTTCGGGATAAACATTAATTGAAACTGAAGCCGTAGCCGAACAGTCAATGGCAGTATTGGTAATGGTAACGGTATAAACAGTATTTTCAGAAGGATTGACCACAGGGTTTTGGGTTGTTTCGCCCGAAGACCAGGTGTAAGAGTAAGTCGGACTTGTTTCGGTAACCGAGTAAGCCGATGAGCTTAAGGTTACGGGATCACCGGGACAAACCTGCGATTCGGAAGATGATGCAGAAACGATGGGGCCGCGCACTTCGCATTTTGTAAAACGATAAGCATGCGATGAGTTGGCACCGGATTTTGTCCATAAAGTGGTGCCGGCAGAGTTAATTTCATAAATATTTCCAAACGCATTATTTACAATCATATTTCCATTGGGGAGTTGTTGAGAATTTCCCTCATTATTGGCTGTGAATGTTGAATTATATTGGTATGCATAAGTTGATGGCAAATAAGCTGTTCCTGCTGTATAAGTGTATCCGCCTGATCCGTCGTATGGAGGGTTCCAAACATCAACAGCAGTTTTTCCTCCTGTACCACCATTATTATTATATCCGCAGAGGTAATCGGGATAATTGGGATTGTCACTTGAAACCCAATGAGCATCATGAATGGTGCTAAAAATTGCTGAGCCGGATGCACCGTAAGAAGCAGGATTGCCCCAGCGATAAAGAAAATCGCCACCTTTTCCGGAATTTCCACCGGTGTGACCGGCAGCTTCTGCGGTTGATGTGCTGTGGTCAATGACAAACAATGAATTCATAAAGTGCATGCTCAATGCAATCTGATCAAGCTCCTCATTGTAATCGAGCCCGTTCATGTGCCATCTGTCGGGAAGCATTCCGGTTCCTGCATAATTAATATTCAACAGCTCGGGATGTTCCAGGATTGAAGTCACATAATTATCCTTTGATGAATTATAATTCTGGCAAAGATGATCCCACAAATGCCATTCCCATACAATGGTTCCGGTTGTTGCTCCGGTTGGTTTAACCTCAATAATTTTCTCGGCATAATACTCGCTGGCAGATGATGAGCCCGCCTGTGTTGCCTGAGTTGAGGTTTTCTTTTCGTATGAAATCATTAAAACGTTGCCATTTGGCAAGGGACAAATATCATGGTGAATGGTATAAGATGAGCTATTGTATTGAAAATCCCATACAACCGTTCCATCCCATAAGACTTTCTGGACTCCGCCAGTAACTCCGCCACCACTCATTCCCCCTGATGCCTGGTATTGGTAGGTCCTGACCAGGGTATCGCCGGGAATCAGGTAACATGAATAAGCTGATTTTTTGGACGAAGAAAATGTCCATTCATGATAAACAGCAGGAGTAGTAGCTGTATCAATCAAATAAGCTTTTGTGCCGTTTTTTGTTGCATAAAGTGTGTACAAACCCCACTGCTGAGAGTTACATAAGTTAACCAGAAAAAGGGTAAAAAATCCAAATAAAATAATCTGTTTCATATCCGAACTGTTTTATAGTTGTTTTGTTTTTGATATTGGGAAAAAACAACCGCGGAGAGGTATGAAAAACCAAACCCATTTATGAAAACAATTATACTTTCGAAAAGTATTGATGTTCCTCTGCCGCGATTGTCATTAATCATTTCCTGAATTATAAACTTTTTAACAATGTAAAAATACATTGGCGTATTTTTTATTTTGTTATACTATTTTGTCAAAATGTTACAATTTAAAGTTTTTGTTGATTTTAGGTTAGGTTAATTGTGCATCGACAGTTGCATATCATCAAACCCAATGCATCCACAATCCCTTGCCCTTGCAGCATCTGCCTTTTAGGTCTGAAAGACCGATTTGTAATAACATCGGGTGGAGCATGGTGTAACCCGATGAAAAAAATAGTTTTTTTTACGCATAGGGTTGCATTTCATTTCACCCTACGCGGTTACAACCCCAGGGCGTTGCCCTTGCTTTTATTAGCGCCATAAGTCTGAAAGACTGATTTGTAACACCACAGGGTGAAACATAGTGAACCTGTGTAAAAAAAAGATAGAGGTGCATTGATGAAGTCAGGAAAATGATTTTGATTTAAGAATATTCCTGTTTTTTAAAAGGGTTGTTTATTAAAGCCACCGTCTCAGAGGGTCATAGTTTACTAAGCCACCACTATTCAAAAGGATGTTCCTTATAAAAATCGGGGTTAAAAAAGTCCACGCTTTCCTCATCCTGTATCCATCCATTTCGAAACCCAAGCCTAAGCATTTCATTTGCTACCTGCCGGTATTCTTCGGGATATAATGAACGGCCAAGTGTATGATGGTGAACTGCCCTGTGCGCAGGATGATATTGCGACATCAGTGAAATATGTACTCCGGTTGAAATTTCTTCCGCAATGTAATTAAGCAATTGTATGCTTTCCTGTGTATGACCGGGCAACACAAGATGCCTGATCACCAAACCCGACTCCGCCTCGCCATGCTCATTTGTTTGCAGATAGGAACCCTTTTGCCGGTACATTTCTTTTATGGCAGCAGCAGCAACTACGGGATAGTTGGCCGCATCGGAATATTGTAAAGCCAATTCAGGATTTATGTATTTAAAATCGGGCAGATACACATCAATCAGTCCGTCAAGTGCCCTTATTACCTCAGGTTTTTCATAGCTGTTTGTATTATACACTGTAACCGCATTGATTCCTGATTTTCTTAACCTTTGGATTATGGAAACAATCTGCGGCACAACATGGGAAGTGGTAACAAAGCCAACAGCATGAATACCTTTTTCCAATATCTTTTCAATTTCGGTGATAACCTGATCTTCGGACCATAATTTTATTTTGGCGAGATTACCCGAAATCTGGTGGTTTTGACAAAATATACAGCGCAGGTTACACCCGGTAAAAAACAGGTTGCAGATTCCATTTCGTCCGCTGATCGCCGGCTCCTCCCCTTTGTGAACAACAATGGAGGAAATGCTGTATCCTGCTGGTGTTGAACAGTAACCGACATGACCGGCTGCCCGGTTCACACCGCAATCACGGGGACAAATGGTGCAATTTTTCAGATCAAACAAAAGCTGTTTTTTTAAATTGATTTCAAAGATATATAACCATGGCCTATAGACCGTGGTTTTTATGGATATTATTTCATTTTTTCTCAGGATTATTGTAAATTGCGTGAAATTTAAACACAGATGGTGAGGAATAATAACTGTAAAGATTGCGATATACTTATCAGGTCAATATTTAAGAATCTCAAGGAAGAGGATTTGAAAAAGATGAACCTTGAAAAATCATGTAATATCTACAAAAAAGGCGCAATTGTTTACCATGAAGGCAACAGGATGAACGGGCTTTTTTGTGTGAACTCTGGAATTGTAAAACTATATAAAACAGGTATCGAAGGCAAAGAGCAGATAATTAAATTTGCCCGAAGAGGTCATTTGATCGGCTACAGATCGGTGCTCTCCGAAGAACTTGCATGCACAACTGCCAAGGTTATTGAAGATGCTTCCTTATGTTTTATCCCTTCTGAAACAATGACCGGACTGCTTAAGACCAATGCCGATTTTTCCTTTGAAATTCTTCAGATGGTGTGCCGTGAGCTGGATGAATCCAATTCATTTCTTGCGGATATTGCTCAAAAATCTGTTCGTGAACGTTTGGCCGAAGTACTGGTTATTTTATCCGAACAATTTGAATTGGACAAAAATGGTGTGCTTCAGATTTCCCTTACCCGCGAAGAGCTTGCAAATATTATTGGAACCGCTACGGAGTCAGTAATCAGACTTCTTTCCGAATTCAAAGACGACAAACTGATTGAGCTGCAGGGAAGAAAAATAAAAATCATCAACCTCAACGGCATCAAAAAAACTGCTAATCTTTATTAGTGGCCGACCCTGGGAGTGGTAAATTCTTAAACACGGTGTTTTAGGAATATCTCCAATTTTTCCATCCTTTGAAAATTCGTTTTCATTTCCGCCGCAAAAGCATCATCCTTCTATATATCTTTTTGGGCGGCGGTTTTACCGTTTCATACTCATTTTCTACAGAGAGTGTGGTGCTCTGCACCAGTTGTGTACGTCTTTGGTGCAGAGTATCATTAATCCTCTAATTTACTCCGGGGCTGAACCCTCAGTAGCAATTTCAATATGACTTGACCAACAAGTCCCTACACAAACAACTTCTCCCTAAGAATATAATCCGAAATATACTTCGGCACCATCTCAACCCATGAAGCATCACCCTTTCGAATTTTATCCAAAACCTCTTTGGATGAAATGTGAAGCCTTTCTTTTTTTACATTTTTCAGATCAACAATCTTATCCGATTTTATGAGATATTCGTAAAGAATTTTTATTTCATCATCAACAGCAATATTATGCGTATCAAGAAGTTTTCCATCTTCCGAAAGCGCCGGATACACATACAATTTCAGATTTTCAACAAACAGCCGGCCAAATGCTTCGAGAATTCCACCTTTCAGCTTCTTATAATATTTTCTGTCTAAAATGTTCATGAGAGTGGGGACACCCAGGACCAGACGAAGTTTTTCAATTTTAATGGATGAAAAATAGGATGCCAGTTTATAATATTCCCTGAAATTTGAGATCATCACGTTCTGGCCCATTCCGTTTAACAAATCAACCCTTGCCAAAAAATCACGCTCATCAAACCCGCCATCACAAAGAAGGTTGTTAAGTGTCATTTCGCATAAGGCGATGGTGTTTTCCTTATTGTAATCCTCTTCCTTCTTGAATGCGGCATAGCTCGATTTAAGCATATCAAATCCAACATAGGTAATTGGTCTGAAACTCCCTCTGAAAGCCAAAACATTTTTTTTGTACAACAAGTCCGATGGCTGCTGAACATTCCCATATCTATCAAAAATCGTTGCGTTTGTCATTCCGTTTTTAACCAGCTGAACACTCAGAAGCCGGTTATCAACATAAGAAAGATCAGGCCCTTTCATGCTCGCCATGTTTATTTCAAGGCGGTCAGAGTCAAGATTATCCATCAAACTGGTGAGAAACGAATTGGGTTTGTCATGAAAATGGTAGCAGGCATAAATCAGGTTAACGCCCAGTGCACCAAGAGTATATTGTTGCAGCAACCCGTCATTTTCCTTCAGGTTGACATGAATGATTACCTCGTTGGGTTCGCCGCCCGGAGCAAGTTGAAATCTGACCCCAATCCAGCCGTGACCTTCATTGGTTTTTGAATAATTCAGCGTTTCAACGGTGTTGGCAAAGGCAAAAAAGCAGGTTTTTTCATCCATTTTACCAGGAAGGAGTTTCAGCAGTTCGCCGAATTCCTTATCAAGCATTTTTTTCAACCTTGTTTCCGAAACATAGCGATCGCTTTTATTGTTGTTGTAATGGTAATCGCTGAATGTTTTATCGTAAGCGGATATCGTTTTTGCAATTGTACCCGAAGCCCCACCGGCCTGAAAAAAAGCCCTGGAAACTTCCTGTCCGCCCCCAATCTCAGCCAAAGTACCATAAACATGTTTATCGAGATTGATTAATAGCGCTTTCCGTTTAATGGAAAAAATCCTGTTGTCCATTTTTCGTTTGTTTTCACAAATGTATTGATTAATAAAAACAAATCAAATTGATTTTGGTTCAAAAAGCCAATCATTGTTTGGGGTTCCAAGTTTGGGGTTCCTTATTTCGGGCTCTTTGTTCGTTATTCAATATTCAACATTCGATATTCGATATTCCCTGCTTGCATCATATAAGGACATCCACGTTTTTTCGCCAGCTCCCTAATCCGCTCGCCAGCGGATGCCCTGCCATAACTATAGGTTTTAACCTATGGCAAGTTTCTGATGGTATATAGCAACCGTTCAAGTGTTCTTTATACAATTTTAACCTCTCAAAATGTTTTTTTACAATATTCCCAAAACACAACATGAAATATTTCTTACTTTTGTCACACAATTAATTTATCATGGGATTTTTAAAAGTACTGCTGATTATCATTGCCTCCTTTTATCTGCTTGGCTGGATCGGAAGAATCATGCTCAAAAGATATCTCAGAAAAGTACAGAAAAGGATGCAGGAACAACAACGAAATTATTATGAATCGAGAAACCCCAGACCAGAAGGGGATGTGAAAGTTGAATTCGGAAAAAGTAAATCAAAAAAATTCGACAAAAACCAGGGTGATTATATTGATTACGAAGAAGTAAGATAGCCTATGAAACTGATCAGGAAAATACTATACAAAATTTTGGGGATGAAACTTTTCATCAGCTTGGTCAGCAGGATTTACCTGTTTCTGGTCAATGCCGGATTTCTAAAATCAAAATACCCCGAATTGTTTCACCTTGAAAAAATTGTTAAACCCGGATTCACCTCTGTTGACATTGGCGCCAATGTGGGTTATTACTCATTTTTTATGTCGAAATATTCCGGAAAACAAGGCCGCGTTTATGCCGTTGAACCCATACCGCTATTTGCCGGAATCTGGAAAAAAAATGTTCGCCGTACCAGAATCGACAACCTCACCATGCTGCCTTACGCCCTTGGGGGAGAAAACAAAACCGTGCAAATGGGTATCCCCGAACGCGATGGGGTGTTGCATCACGGAATGACCAAAATTACCTCCACAGCCGATGAAAAATACCTTAAATTTTTTGACGTGGAAATGAAAATTCCCGATGAACTTTTTAGTCAAATCGAAAAAATAGATTTTATTAAATGTGATGTGGAAGGTTATGAATTCTTCGTGTTTTCAAATATGCTGAAAACCCTTGAAAAACAAAGACCTCTGATACAAACAGAACTCAGCGGAAAAGAAAACCGCGAGAAAGTTTTCGACCTGCTGGTTTCTAAAGGTTTTAAACCGGCTATTTTAAAAAATGGAGCTTTCTGCAGCATAAATAAAGAGGATATTTTTAATTATGAAAATGATTTCTACTTTTTACCTGAGTGATTTTCTGATTATTAAATCTTTGTAAATTAAAACAATATCTAGCTATCCTTGTAATTCAAATTGATTTTCTCAGCTGATTGGCTGATAGAAATGTAAAAGAATATTTTAAGAATATCACTTTTTCTATTCTGATGTATTCAAATAGAAGAAAAATATTTTTTTGTATCTTTGAAACCATTGTGAAACTGAAGGAAGTTAAAAACAGTAAAATGAGAGACTTTTTCAAAAAAATGCAGCTTTACGATTCATTTTCAATTAATTTACAAATTTCTAAAGCCGAATTTATAAATAAGTTAAATTCTGTAATTGAAAAAGAAAAATTTGAACCACAGAATATTTGGGACAAGTCTCATTTAAGAAAATCTAATTTTATAGGATTTGTTAACGATAACGGTTTTAAAATAAAAAGGAGAGTTTTCCCCGCTGACTCATCTTTTACAAATGCTAAATCGTATGGAACTTTTTCTAATATTAATGATAAATTGGTAATTAGCACAGAAATAAAGGGATATAATAATTTATTTATTGCTTTTTATGTTTTCATGATTATTTTTTATTTTGCATTTTTTACTGCGGTTATTTCAAAAGGCGATTTCTCCGCTTTATTTATGCTTATTCCACACAGTGCTGCAATGCTATTAGGTCCATATTTTTTTATGCGATATAACGTAAAAAAACTAACATATGAGTTAGAAAGAGAATTTAAATATTTGTTTAAATGAGATTAAAACAGAATCTCAAATTTGTAATGTTTTTTCTCTTGGTGTGAATGAAGGATCGTTTCCTATTATTGAAATGACAAAATATATATGTGAAGAATATTAATTTACTTTATTATCCAGTTCAAACTTTTTAAATATATACTCCTCCAATTATTTGTCAACTGAAAAAAATGACATACATTTGAAACTGAATGTTTGCTGAATGATATGAAAACTGCATTTTTATTCTTTTTCCTTATCTCTTCGGGTTTTGTTTTCTCACAAAACGTGAAACCTGTGGTGCTAATTTCGGGCAAGGTGGTCAACGAACGGAATATGTCGTCCGTTGGAGGTAAAGTGGTTTATGAGATTCTTCCCGACGGACAGGAAGCCGGAATTGCACGGTCGAACCCCATGAACGGTGAATATAAAATCATCCTTCCCTATGGAAAAAGTTACGGTTACTATGCCATTGCCGAAGGCTATTACAGCGTTACCAAAAACCTTGATGTTACCAACCTCACAGAATATCAGGAAGTAGAAGATCAGAATTTGTACCTCGCACCCATCGAAGTAGATCAGGTGGTGCGGCTTAACAACCTGTTTTTTGAAGGCAGAACCGCCGTACTTCTTTCTTCATCCAATCCTGAGCTTAACCGCTTTGTCGAATTCCTTAAAATAAACAAAAAAATCAGGATCGAACTGGCGGGCCACACAGATGACCAGGGCGAAGAAGCTGCCGATAAAAAGCTGTCCCTCGACAGAGCTCAGGCAGTGACCGATTATCTGATCAAAAACGGAATCAAGGAAAGTCGTCTGGTTGTCGCCGGATACGGTCAGGAACAACCCATCGGCTTTAACATGAGTGAAGAAGGCAGGGAAATGAATATGAGGGTTGAATTTAAAGTCTTAAGCGTTGATTAAACTTTCGCCAGAAAAAAAATCCCGCAGGATCAACAAAGTTTTTCTCATTGTTACCATCGTAACCATACTTATTTTTGCCGGATCATTGCTTTTTGTTCTTCAGCTTTTGGGAAAAATGGATTCGAACTTAAACACCGGAGACCAGCGCACTGATTCTCTTCTGATTGAATCTCAAAAAATTCTGGTAGATATAGAAAAACAAAATACAGGCAACACCCCTTTCACCTTTACATTGGATGTTATTTCAGCAGACAGCTGTAAACTTGAAAAAGAATCCTTTTTAATCATAAACCTCCAGGATTCCCTTCAAAGCAAGTTCAATATGATTACTAATAAAAATGACTTATGCATTCGGGTAACTGCCGGACCAAAAATAAAATCCGAAACAGTCTTCGGAATCCTTGAAGTCATCAGGCATAATGGCATTCGAACCGAAATCTCCTCTGAATAATAACCCTATGGCATCTTCGGGGTTTTGAAATGTCAGTAGAAAGTGGCCTTTAAACCAAACAACCAATTTTAGTCTGTCAGTAGTGATATTTTTTATATTTTTGTAATTCACAACAAAACAATGAATACGGCAAGTCAATACACATATTCGGTTTACGGACTGACCATCGGGTCGGAGCTGGAACTTCCCGAATTGCTTATAGGCAGCGGTATTCATGATGCAGAAATAGTTTTTGGCAAAGTGCCTGATTCCATTGAAAACCCCTTAAAAAAAGGAGTCTGCTTTCAGGCAGCGCCCAAC
The DNA here is from genome assembly GCA_001769535.1 of Bacteroidetes bacterium GWF2_38_335. GTDB lineage: Bacteria > Bacteroidota > Bacteroidia > Bacteroidales > GWF2-38-335 > GWF2-38-335. The sequence continues at coordinate 84,813 of MEOH01000012.1, read as the reverse complement.
CAGTTTCTTTTGAAAATCAGAAATATTGCATCATTTTTTGTGGAAAACGGAAATTTAATCACCATCGAAGCCGGGGAAAATACCGAAGAAAAATCCATACGCCTTTTTCTGTTAGGATCAGCTTTTAGTGCCCTTCTCATGCAACGCGGATTATTTCCTGTACATGGATCGGCCATTGATATCAATGGAGCCGGACTGGTGGTATCGGGGTTGTCCGGAGCAGGAAAATCGACACTCGCCATGGGTTTTATCAATAAGGGCTTTAAAATCCTCAACGATGATGTTTGTGTGATTTCCTTTGCCGAAGAGCAGCCACAAATCATGCCGGGATTTCCGCATGTCAAGCTTTGGGCAGATTCCATCCGCAATTTTGGAAAAGAGCCGTCCCAATATGAGCGCATCCGCGAAAACATTGAAAAACACCGGCTTGAAATCACCAACAGTTTCCTTCCCAAACCGGTTCCCTTTAAAATTCTGATCGTATTAGGCGTTAAAAATTCAGAAGGCATTGAAATCGAAGAAATAAAAGGAGTCGAAAAATTCAATCTGCTCAGAAAAAATACCCACCGTTTTCAATATGTTGACGGACTATTAAAGCAGCAGGATCATTTTACCGCCATTGGCAAAATGGCCAACAAACTAAAAATATTTACAGTTCAAAGGCCACGTAAGGGTTTTAGCGTGGATGAGATCATTGAAACAATCATCAAAAACCTGAAACTAAAATGACATTTACACCTGAAGATACCATACACCGCGATCCAAAAATGCTCTCAAGCTATATGGACAATGAAATTGTGATGATGAGCATTGAAAACGGCGAATATTATGGACTTAACGAGATCGGTTCAAGAATCTGGGAACTTACCGAAAAACCAATAAAAATCGAAGATCTTATCAGCAAACTCATGGATGAATATGAAGTTGACCGGGAAAACTGCATGAAAGACACCATGGAATTTCTTGATAAACTGGCCGAGAAAAAACTAATTGTAAAAGTTTAACATGGCGGGAAAAATCATCTGGCTGGCATCTTATCCCAAATCAGGAAACACCTGGTTCAGGGTTTATCTTTCAAATTTGCTGCGAGATACCGACGAGCCGGTGAGCATCAACAAGCTCGACCGTACTCCGATTGCCAGCGCCCGTAACATGTTTGATGAGGCCACCGGCTTATCCTCGGCCGAGCTCACAAACGACGAAATTGACAACCTTCGTCCGGATGTTTACCAATCCCTCTCTGATGAAGCAAAAGATTACCTGTATTTTAAAATACACGATGCCTATACAAAGCTTGACGATGGGCGAAATCTGATACCAACCACAGCCACAAAAGCGGCCATTTATTTTGTAAGAAACCCTTTGGACGTTGCTACTTCATTTGCCCATCATTCCAATTTGCCCTATGATAAAATGATTGCTGCCATGGGCAACAGTGATTATGCTTTCTGTTCCAAATCAGACAAGCTGCACAACCAACTGAGACAAAAACTGCTAACCTGGAGCGGACATGTGGAAAGCTGGACCACACCCAAACCATTTCCTGTGCATGTGATGAAATATGAGGAAATGAAAACAAACACCTTTGAAACATTTAAAAAAGTGACCCGATTTCTGGGATTGAGGCATACCGACGAACAAATATTAAAAGCACTTAATTTCAGTAGTTTTGAGGTACTTGCCGAGCAGGAAAAGAAAGAAGGGTTCAAAGAAAAATCGCAGGATGCAAAATATTTTTTCCGCAAGGGACTTATAGGCTCCTGGAAAGAAGAACTCGAAAATGATTTGGTAAAAAAGATTATTTCCGACAATGAGGATGTGATGAAGAAGTATGGGTATTTGTAAGAACCTTATAGGTATTTTTTGTGTTAATCAGAATTTTTGTGTACTTTCGAGCCCTCAAAAATTGTTCTTTTGATATTATTTGGAAAGGTGCAGGAGTGGTTGAACTGGCACGCCTGGAAAGCGTGTGTATGGCAAAACCGTACCGGGGGTTCGAATCCCTTCCTTTCCGCAAAGAAAAATTGCCTGCCCGAAGGGTGGGCTTTTTTGTTTATTAAAAAATTAAAGCGGGGCTTTTTTTTTAATAAACAAAAAAGCCCAAAACATCGCCCAAGCGATGTTCAGGCAATTTTTCTTTGAACGTACTCCCCTATCGGGATCATGTAATAATCCCATAATTAATGTCAAAGGCCATGCAGAAGCTTGGCCGTACTGTATTCAGAGGTGAGCTATTACCCACCCCCGGCCCCTCCCCGGAGGGGAGCAAAAAAGTTTTTACAGATTTATTTCTCCACAAAGCGAGGATCTCAAGCCCTCCAGCACGTCTTCACGGTCAGGATATTTGCCCAGCAGAAACATAAGTTTGGTTACAGCTGCCTCGGTGGTAATGTCGTTTCCGCTGATCACACCTGATTTGAGCAGCTCGATGCCGGTTGAATATTTGCTCATATCCACACTGCCCGCCCTGCACTGGGTCACATTTAAAATGATGATTCCTTTTTTAACGGCCTTTTTAATGCAATCCAAAAACCATTTGGCTGTTGGCGCATTGCCCGCACCAAAGGTTTCCATGACTACCGCCTTTAACCCGGAAATTCCGAAAACAGCCTCGGTAACGTTTTTCTGTATTCCCGGGAATATTTTCAGAATGGCTATATCAGTGCAAAGTTTTGTATGAACTGTGAGATTTGCGTCATCGGGCGAATAATAAATCGCTCCATAATTATAATTGATGTTGATCCCTGCCTCGGCCAGTGTGGGATAGTTATCTGAAGAAAAAGCATTGAAATACTCAGCGTTTTGCTTGCCTGTTCTGTTACCCCTGAACAGTTTGTTTTCGAAAAAAATGCACACTTCAGGAACAAGAGCCAGACCGTCTTTTTTTGCAGCAGCAATTTCAACGGCAGTAATCAGATTTTCTTTTCCGTCGGTGCGGATGGTTCCGATAGGCAACTGAGAACCCGTAAAAATGACGGGCTTTGAAAGATTTTCGAGCATGAAACTGAGTGCCGAAGCTGAATATGCCATGGTATCAGTTCCGTGCAAAACAACAAAACCATCATAATTATTGTAATTATCTTTTACGATATTGGCAATTTTTACCCAGATACCGGGGTTGGCATCGGAACTGTCAACAACCGGATTAAATTCAATGGTGTCGAGTTTGTAATCGAAGCGCGCCAGTTCGGGAACCTGTTTTTTAATTTGGTTGAAATTAAATGGTTTGAGCGACCCGGTTTTATGGTCTTTAACCATTCCTATTGTTCCGCCGGTATAGATTATCAGAATTGAGGTTTTTTTCATATTGCGAAAATTTTAGCTGCATTTTCGGTGGTGATTTTTGCTATTTCCTCAACAGAACACCCCTTGATTTCGGCAATCTTTTTTGCAATCAAAGGAATATAGGAACTTTCATTTCTTTTTCCACGGTAAGGATCGGGGGCCAGATAGGGTGAATCAGTTTCCAATACCAGTTTATTCAGACTAATTGATTTAACTACCTGCTCGAGACCAGAATTTTTAAAAGTTACTACGCCGCCAATGCCCAGTAAAAATCCCAGATCAATGGCCTTTTGTGCCTGGGCAATATTTCCTGAAAAGCAATGAAAAACGCCAAAAAGATTACCATCCTGTTCTTTTTCTACCACCTCAAAAACTTCAGAAAAAGAGTTTCTCACATGGATCACCACAGGCAGTTTTTGATCTTTTGCCCAATTAAGCTGGGTTTTAAAAGCCTCTATCTGCAAATTCAAACTGCTTTTTTCCCAATATAAATCGATGCCTATTTCGCCAACTGCAATATATTTTTCGCTGAAAAGGTGCTTTTTTATGATATCAAGCTCAGCCCGGTAATTTTCCTTTACTGAGGTAGGATGCAGTCCCATCATAGGAAAACAGTTATCAGGAAAAGAGCTGCACAAACTTTTCAGTGGTTCAATGGTTTCTGAATCCACATTGGGTATGAGCAATCTGTTAACTCCGGCTGCAATGGCATTTTGAATTATCTTATTTCGGTCAGAATCGAACTGAGGTAAATACAGGTGGGTATGAGTGTCGGTAAAATACATGTGTTTTTATAAAGATGCAAAAATAGTATTTTTAATGAAATGTCGGAGACTTGGAATAGCGATAAGGCATAAAAAAACCCCGCAGGTGGCCGCGGGGTTTTAATATCAAGAATAATTTTTAAACTACACCCTGAGCAAGCATTGCATTGGCAACTTTCACGAAACCACCGATGTTAGCTCCTTTAACATAGTTAATAAAGCCATCAGATTCTTTTCCGTGTTTTACACAGTTGGCATGAATGTTAATCATGATGTTGTGCAGTCTTTCGTCAACTTCTTCTCTTGTCCATGATAAACGGAGAGAGTTCTGTGACATTTCAAGACCTGAGGTAGCTACACCACCGGCGTTGGCTGCTTTACCAGGACCATAAAGGATTTTGTGTTCCAGGTAAACTTCAATTGCTTCGGGAGTTGAAGGCATGTTAGCACCTTCAGAAACGCAGTAGCAACCGTTTTTAACAAGCATTTTAGCATCTTCGCCTGTGATTTCGTTCTGAGTAGCATTTGGTAATGCAACATCACATTTAACGCCCCATGGAGTTTTTCCATCAATGTATTCGCATCCGTATTTGTCGGCGTATTCTTTAATCCTGCCTCTTTTTACGTTTTTCAGTTCCATAACGTAAGCAAGTTTTTCTGCATCGATACCTGCAGGATCGTAGATGTAACCAGCTGAATCGGATAAAGTAACAACTTTACCACCGATCATGTTAACTTTTTCAACTGCATACTGAGCAACGTTTCCTGAACCAGAGATAACAACAGTTTTTCCTTTAATTGAATCACCTCTTGTTTTCATCATTTCTTCAGCAAAATAAACACAGCCATAACCAGTTGCTTCTGGACGGATCAATGAACCACCCCACTCAAGACCTTTACCGGTAAGAACGCCTGTAAATTCATTGCGCAGTTTTTTGTACTGGCCAAACATAAAACCGATTTCACGGCCACCAACTCCGATATCACCGGCAGGAACGTCGGTATCAGGACCAATGTGACGGAATAATTCGCTCATGAGAGCCTGGCAAAAACGCATTACTTCATTGTCTGATTTTCCTTTAGGATCGAAATCAGAGCCACCTTTACCACCACCCATAGGAAGTGTGGTCAAACTGTTTTTAAGTACCTGTTCGAAAGCTAAGAATTTCAAAACGCCAAGACATACTGTCGGGTGGAAACGCATACCACCTTTGTATGGTCCGATAGCTGAATTCATTTCAATTCTGAATCCTCTGTTGATTTCAACTTCGCCTTTGTCGTTAATCCAAGGAATTCTGAACATGATTACCCTTTCAGGTTCACATAATCTTTCAAGAATTTTTGCATGTTTGTACTTTGGATTTTCTTCAACGAAAGGAATCAAAGTTTCAACAACTTCTTCCACAGCCTGATGAAATTCTTTTTCGGCAGGGTTTTTGGCAATGATGTTTGCCATAAACTTTTCTACGCGCGGATCTTTTGCACTCATTTGTTTAATTTATTAAAGTTAATTTTTCGTTTGTTAGTAAGACAATATTAATCATTTTTCGGTTACTTGTATTCTCTGTGTCTTGTGTTATGTAACACCACTATTAACAATTTTTTGTTAATAACATTTTCCTTCGTTAATTTCTATATTTCTGACAATAAACATTTTGTACATAATATAAATGCTTTTTCAAAAATTTCAGATAATAGCATATATATTTCCGGGAAGGTTTTTTATCAGATTTTTAAACTCAAGTTCAAGTAAAACCGGTGAGATTTTACTTACCGGCATATCCATTTTAATGCTGATCATGTCTATACTTAGTTTTTCGCTGTTTAAAAGCGTAATAATTCTTTGTTCTGTTTCGGAAAGCTCAATAAACAATGCCCTTTGCGGATCTGCTTTCTTTTTTTTCCCTGTTTGCCATCCCAGCTGATACTCGATATCGGCAAATGATTCGGCCAAAGCAGCCTTATTTGTTTTAATTAGCCAATTACATCCCGAGGAATGCTGATCTCCTGCTTTCCCCGGAAAAGCAAAGACATCACGGTTATATGACATGGCTATGTCGGCAGTAATAAGCGACCCTCCTTTTAGTCCGGATTCAATCACCACAGTAGCATCAGCCATTCCGGCCACAATCCTGTTACGCCGTGCAAAATTGCTTTTATCATTGGTTGAACTGCTGCTGAACTCAGTCAGCAATGCTCCATGTTCCATTATTTCGGCAGCAGCCTTTGAATGCAGTGTTGGATAAATCATGTGCAAGCCGTGACCTAAGACGGCCACTGTTTCAAGCTTGTTTTCAAGAGCCGCCTGATGTGCTGCAATATCGATTCCGTATGCCAATCCGCTTACGATCAACAAGCCGGGGTGATTGGCTGCAAGGTCTTTGATCAAATCACGGCAACACTTTCGGCCATAATCGGTAGCTTCGCGCGTTCCAACCACACTCAGGATTTTCCGGTGATTGAAACCGGCATTTCCTTTTGAATACAGTATCACCGGCGCATCCTCGCAATGGTTTAGTTTATCGGGATATTTCTCGTCAAGGAAATATAGCACCTCAATATTTTTTGAAGATATAAATTCCAGCTCCTTTTCTGCCAGTCTGATGGCTTCATCCCTTGTGGAAAGTATTTTCTCTGCCACATAGGTTCCAATACCCGGAACCTGCAGCAAATCCCTTTCTTTTGCTTTGAACACCTCGCAGGGATCACCAATGTATGACAGTAATTTCCTCGCCGTAACGCTGCCCACTTCATCGATCAGACTTAAGGCAATTTTGTAAAGAAGATCATTCATTATGTTATGTAAATATTATGCAATAATAACAATAATGATGATTTTGTTTATTGTTTTTGGGATTTTTTTTACAGATTTATAAAATGATAAGGCGATGCATTCCAATTAATTTGGTGCAAAATTCCGCACCACGTACATGCAGAGCAAAATAAATGCGCAGATGTACGGACATGCCTCTGCATGTCCTCCTCTGCATGTCCGTTATAGGAATATGCGTAAGCATATTCCTATAACAACCCCAACCCTTCCTTAGCCGAACTGTCGCTTGGTGAAAGCATCAACACCTTATTGAAAAGCACTTTTGCTTCTCTTGTATTACCAAGCATATAATTGCACCAGGCAAACATGATCAATCCGTCATAATCAAAAGGATAAAGGTTAACGACTTTTTCAAGGTATTCAAAGGATTTTTTATAGTCTTTTCTTTCATAATATATCACTCCCATGCGATAATTGGCCACCGTGTTTTTAGAATCAATCTTTAAAATCTCGTTGTATTGGGATATCACCTGATCCCAGTTTCCTGCTGCCGATGCCGGGTAAACCAATCCGAATTTTGCCTCAATGGCGTAGGGCATCAGGGTAATGGCTTTCTGATAATAGGAGATGGAAACTGTAAAGTGTCCTGCCTCATAATTGAGCCATCCCAAACGAAGGTTGACTTCATAACTTTCTTCGGTGTGCACCTTTTTCATCTCATCGATGGCCTTGGCATATTCGCCGTTTTTTTCATGGGTATAACTCAGGGTAAAAGCTGCCTGAATTTCTGTTGTTGTCTGTGAATATACATTGGCAGTAAAAATCACAGCAATTGCTGTCAGGGTTATTTTTTTCAAAAGTTCCATAATAGTCCTCCGGTAATTGTTTGTAAATGATATTTGGTTGCATTAAGATTACTGTAATCAGTTGGATTTGCATCGTTGATACTGCTATAAAAATTATCTCCCTTGCTTGTAATATAGAAATATTTAAAGTAAACCCTTATATGTGATTTAGGAAATGAAACCATAATTGTTCCTTCAGCTTTTGAGGTAATGGTATTTGTGTTGTTGTAAACAATCAGTCCGCCCTTATCAAGGTAGTTTTTAATATCGCCCGACATATATGAGAATTCAAGCCAGGTGTTTTTCATTGCCCTGAATCCGGCCATTTGCTGCCATATAATTTTATTTGTTGTGTCATTTTCACTGATTCCTGTGATTTCTGTTGATCCATATAAGTTCAGGTTTCCAAATGGAAAATAGTACAATGTTGCTGTTCCCTGATATTGCTTGTCAAGGTTGATATTTCCTTTTGCAAGAAAAAGATTTGCTTTAAAAACAGAAAATGATCTGAGATAATTTACAAAAACCACACCGTTATTTTCGCGCGACATGATATTGCCATAATTTCCTCTCCCTCCTCTTGTTATACTTGTTTTGCTTGTCAATAAATGTGTACCGACAGAAAAGTCATCTTTTCGGGAAATATGAAAATTTATATTTCCGAAATACTGATTTTGCGAAACTGTCTGTTCATCTTCAATATAAGGTGGCGGTGTAAAAGGAGGTGTTCCGGTGGGTCTTGACTGCTCCAATCCATTCAGTGACAAATGGGTTATTGCATGGGTATAATCAACTCTTTTCCACAACGGATGACGTGCCAGAATTGTTAAATTCAGATAGTTATCCGTCAGGTTTTTTTTGCTTCCAATTGGAAAGTTTTCCAGATTGATTACGGATTGTTCTTCAAAATCCTTGTTGCTGCAGGTAGCAAATTCAAATAAAAAATCATCAATAAATGGTTGCTTTTTGTTCAGTTTCATATAATCAGCCAGTTCATTGCTCATGTTACTTCTGAGTACAGCAGCCTCTCTGAGATCACCCGTATTAATCAGTGAATAATAAAGATATTCCATGGAAAAAGGATCTGCCGAATTTTGTTTAAGAGCTTTTCTGAAATGTCTGGCTGCAGCCATATAGTTTCCTCTTTCAAAAAATGATTTTCCAAGGCGGGCACGGAGGTAATAATAATCAATGTCATTTTTTATACCTTTCATCCCCAATTTGCATACACTTTTCCATTCACCTTTTAGGTAATAATCATAGGTTTTTTCATTCACATAACTGTAAGTGATGGTATCCTGAGCAAGTCCACGGAAAAAGAAAAAAAACATTATAATTATCAGGATCTTATGCATGTTGCCAGGGTGTTTTTATTTTTTTCATTAATGGTAATTGATTTAATTCCTTCGTTATCAATTTCAATAATATAGCTTACCGATTTAACTTTATAACCAAACAGGAAGAGAGCTGCTTCGGAACGGAGTTTAATCATCGACGGCCACATTTCATCGTCAATAAAATCATCGGTCATCGTGTAAACTCCTTTTGTAAACATGAAAAAGGGCGCGAAAATATCCTGAAAAGCCAATATAGTCTTGTTTCCAATTACATTTACCGGATATTTGTCGGTAAGGTTTATATTTCTGTAAAAGCCCTTTTGAATTTTATAAACTGCCAGATAAAAATGATAAAGCAGGGACGATTTCTTTCCCTTAAATCCTTTAAAAAAGAACAGGTCATCATCTGAATAAAAATAGGCATATGAATTTGTTAGGGCACAATATATATAATGGTTATAATAAAAATCTGTGGCTATTTCCCACTCGATTGTTTTTCCCTTGTAACTGAAAATCATTTTCTTTCCGGGCACCATTTTAAAAGCATTGCCCAGTATTTTCTGCGGAACGATATTGGTCACATCCTGACCGTTTGATGGATTTTTATATGATTGAAAATCGTATGTGTCTGCGTTTTTGACAATATAATTTGAAACCGGATACTCCAAAGTTTTTGACCCGATATACGGCGTTGCCTGCAATTGAAAATGCAGATGCGGAAATGGCGACCGGCCCGAATTTCCTGCTGAAGCAATGTTCTGACCTTGTTTTACATATTCTCCCTTTTTAATTTTTACCGATCCGGGTTTCAGGTGGCTCAATTGGGAAAACAGAAAATCTGTGTGTCTGATGACAATTGTGTTTCCCCAGTTATTGTTCATGTTTATCTCGCCAACAGGGTTATCCGGAATTTCATCGATAATTTCTTCCACATATCCGCCCAGCGGAGCAAGTACCGGTTTATCATAGCAATAATAGTCGGAAACAGTGTTTCCTTCGCCCTGAAACTGTTTGTTTTCATTGTCAAAAATCTCAAAATCCCAGGCATGTCTCCAGTCTGACTTATGGGTATTATCTCCGTTATGGCCCTGTGTTACCCGCCAAATACCCATAAATGGCAATTTCATCGGATATTTTCCTGCATTTTTAAACCTGCTGAAAGTATTTCGGTGATAATACAGGTTTTTTTCAGGGGAAAAATGCTGTACAACCGGCTCAGAAAGTCTGTTGGAATAAGTCATCCTAAGCTTCAGCACATAAAGAAAAATGATAACCAGTGCGTTGAAAGGCAATGAATATATAGGCAAATGAAGTTTAAAGAAAATGTAGGATGAACTGATAGTTATCATGGCAACAACCGGAACAAGCAGGATGGTCCACATAAAGGTTAACTTGTTTGGAACAAGAAAGAAACCTCCCAGTGCAATGGCTGTGAGAATATAATTGAAACCAATGTAAGAATATGCTATCTGTTCAATATTCACACCCATTCTGATATAGAAATAATAGGCTGCATAAAAACCAATGAGTGAAAGCATAAATGCAATGCGCGAGTATATCAACAATCCCAGGGCGATCAATATTCCTGCAAGAACATTTGGCTGAAAAAAGATGGCTCCCAGAGACATGAAATAGGATTTTAATGATTCGGGAATATAAATTTCCTTCCACCATTCATACAGGTTTATCAAAGACTGTCCGCCTGTTTTGTAAAGCTCGTTGTAAACAAAAATGCCCCGTTCACTGATCATCAACTCCTCAAATTCACGCGTGGCCAAAGAAACGGTCCAGATGCCAATAAGAAACGGAATGCTCAAAAAAGGAAGGTTGTATTTTCCCAGATACCCTTCAAGTACCACCGAAATAAAAAACGTGAAAATGGCCGAAATAACCAGGACAAAAAGGGATAAATATCCCGGATCGAAATGAATGCCGATTCCAAGTCCCAACAAAAGTGAATTGAAACCATAGAGGCCTGAGGCAATTCTACGTAGGTCGAAGCCCAGACTAAGTGCTGTGATATTTGAGACCAGTACGGCAATCAATCCGTACAATCCACTGTAGATGTCAAAAAAAGAAACTCCGATCAGGATTAATGAAAAAACAATCTTGTTTGAAAAGAAAATCTGGGAATAGCTGTTGACCACTCCCCTGAAGAATTGTTTTATTTTACCCAGATCAACACTCATTATTCCTGCCTGCTTGTTAAGTGCTCGGGTGTTTTTTCCATTCTGATGAAATTTTCTGCTGTTTCGCTTTCCCGAATAATATGAACACCTTTTTTCAGGTCGATGAGCACAATTTTTGGTCTAAGGGTAATAAACTGCAGCCATTGGGTCATATTGTATGCTCCAACCTTGCTGATAACAAATTGATCACCTTTTTTGAGAACCGGAAATGAAATGTTTTGCCTGATAACATCAATGTTCATGCAAAGCGGTCCGAAGATTGTTGTGTCTTCGGTGTGCTGGGTAAAGGCGTGGGCCGGAGTAATTTTATGCTCATACCAGAAAGAGGTGAACAGCAGGTTGACTCCAACATCAATGATCATGGAACGGCGGCCGTCGGGCAGGCGTTTGTTTGCCAAAGTTGTACCGATTATATACCCTGCATCATCAATCAACGCACGACCTGATTCCAAAATCAGGAAAGGTAAATTTTCGGGTTTAATTTCGGAATTGATAATTCCGGATGTTATACTTTCGGCATATTCATCGAACGACGGACAGGTGTCGGTTCCGGGAAGATAAGCACCTTTAAGCGTGTTTTTGCTGGCAAATCCTCCTCCCATATCAATATATTTAATTGCATGTCCGTATTTCTTTTCAATTTCAGAAGCGAGATAAGAAAGTTTTGAAGCGGCAATTCCATAAGATTTTACCGATAAAATATAAGTTCCAATGTGGGTGTGCAAGCCAACCAATTCAAGCTTTTTATTAAGCATGATCCTGTTGATGGCATCCCATGCTTCGCCATTTTCATAGTTAAAACCAAAACGGTCCCAGCTTGGATAAATACCAGTGTCCATATTCACCCTGACAGCAACTTTAGGTTTAAGGTTTTTCTTTTCGGCCAGCTCGATGAGAGTGTACAGTTCATCAAAATGGTCGAGGTGAATCATGGAGCCGTTTTTTGCAGCTTTTTCAAGATCGGCTTCACTTTTATCGGGACCGTTAAAAATGATTTTATCGCCTTTTACCCCATTTCGTATGGCTTTATCATATTCGAAACCCGAAACCACTTCGGCCCAGGAACCTTCATCATGAAAAACACGGCACACAGCATCCAGATAATTTGTCTTATACGACCATGCAAACTGCACGCGCGGGTAGCGGGTATAGAATGACCTTTTGGCATCGTTGAAGGTTTTTCTGATTGTTTTTTCAGAGACCACGAAAAGCGGACTTCCATATTTTTTAATCAGATCGGCAACGGCAACACCGTCGATATGTGAAATGGGATCATATTCGGTTTTTGTGCCAAATTTGTTTGGCATGCCGGTTTCAATTCTTTTAATTATCGGCCTTTCAAATCTCAGTTTTTCCATTGTTTGATTGTTTTCAGTTTTAAAAAAAGCTTACAATTCACCTGTTGTAGAAAGTTTCTCGAATGTCTTGATGTCGCAGATCATGTCGTATGAATATCTCACAAACATTTTGGCCACCTCGTATTCGGTATATGGCATTACAGGCATTCCCATGGCAAGTTTCACCAATGCTTCGGGAATATTTTGCCCGGCTCCCACCGCCAGATAAACCCATGCAGGTATTCGCGGGTTGATCTCAAGCAGGAAGTATTCATTGTTGGTTGTTTTGATCATCTCCAGTTCCATTCCCCCGCGCCATTTGGTTTTTGAAATCACATCGCGGGTAATTTTAAGCAGTTGCTTGTCATCAATGGTAATACCTCCCCATGCCTTGCCTTTATCAGTGATATATTGCTTGCGCATGGGCACGGCACCAATGGTTTTTCCTTTTCCGTCGCCCAAAGCAATGACATTAACTTCGGTACCTTTAATGAACTCCTGAATGATTACCGGAACGCCCCATTTAGAGGTAATTTTATTGAAGTAATTGATGATTTGCTCATTATTATAAGCAATATAAGCATCGTAATACTTTCCTTTAACCAATACGGGGAATTCAAAATCCCTTGAAAGATTATAAACCTCGCTTACCGAATAAATCGGTGTTGATTTGGGAACGCTGATGCCATACTTTTTACCATATTCGGAAAGAACCGCTTTATGACGTTCCTCAAATTGTTCGAGTGTGGGCAGAAATGTTTTGATGCCCATCTTTTTGAGTTTGGCTGAAGATTTCATAAATGAATACAGCTCAGCATCAAAGTTGGGAATCAACACATCAATTTTCTCAACAGAGTTGATGTATTCCAGCCTGCTGATCAGCAAATCGGTACCGGCCGAAGGGTAAGGCATCTGATACACCTTATCCACATGGTCGCGCATATAAATGCCCGGCTCAAGGTTTTCGTATGCCAATCCTATTATCCTCGGCTCAAAAATTTTCGATTCCCTGAGCGATCTGATTACGGGGATGCCCGGACCAGGATTATCGGTATTGTTTAATCCCGTAACGGCAATAGTTATTTTAATCCTTTTTCGCGAGGGCTTGGGTTTAGGAGAAGCCTGGGTTAAAACCGCTTTGCTCTTAGACGAAACAGGCTTTTTAACTTTCCCCGGAGGTATTGCTGTTTTATTTTTCTTCATGATCTTCTATTAACTGGTATGTAGCCAACATTTTAATGAAATCATGGAAACTTTTTTCAAAAGTAATTTCATCCACATCGTATTTATTCATGATTTCCTTCTGGATTTTTTCCTTTGATTTTCCTGCTTTCATCAGATTCAGGAATTCTGTTCCGATTTCATTCAACGAATAAGAATCTCCCGTTGTGGGATCAAAAACAAAACCGTTTTCGCTGACTGCGATGTTCTTTTTTATCTTCATATTACAGGTATATTATTAAAGCTTCCCCTGGCAGGTAGGCTTTAAAAGGTTTTTCATTTTTTTCATTTCAAAATTACATTACTTATTTAGTCTTCCTGTTATAAAATTCCGTGAAAAAGTTATAACTGTATGACTCTTTTACTTATTATCATTTTTCCCCAGATCTTCAAGGGGAATCTTATTAACCGTCATCAATTTTTTATACTCTGAAACAGATTGTCCGGTCACCGTTTTAAACTGAGTTGACAGATACTGCACCGAATTGTAATCCATCATATAAGCGATTTCACTGAGTGTAAATTCATTTGAAAGCAGCAGTTCTTTTGTGCGTTCAATTTTATTCAGGATAATGTATTTTTCCAAAGTCAATGGCTCATGTTTTGAGAAAAGTTTTGACAATTGCTGGTAGCTCATATTCATTTTCTCAACCAGATATTCAGATCTCCGCACTATTGAATCAACATTGTTCATCATGTGAATGAGTTCCACAACGCACTGTTTTATCTGCTCCACAATCATTTTTTCGCGTTCAATGACAATGCCAAAACCGTTATTCAACAGGACCTTTTCAATATCGGCCATCAATATTTTTGAAGGATTGTAGCTTACCAATGCCTCTCCCAATCTGATTGACTCCACAGCAACACCGGCGTTTTCAAGTTCCTGACGCACCACTTTTATACAGCTGCGGCACAGCATGTTCCTGATATAAATCGTTTCGGTTGTAATGTTTTGCCGCTGTTCGCTCATCGCGCAGGATCTATTGTTTTATTGGTAAAAATAATGTTTTTTGTTTAGATACAATTTTCAGGTAAAGGTTTAATTTAAGATTGGGGATTTTCTGTCAAAAAAAATAGAATATCAGCCAATGTTTCAGTGAAAATGCTTATTATTGAATCCGAAGAAATTGACTTATGACTTTATTCAGGACTTTTATACTGTTGCTTCTTATTCCGGCCGCTGTTTATTCGCAGCAACCGGCAGACAGTGTATCTCCAAAATCAATCAGAAAAAGTCGTCCTGCTTTTATCAATATTTGTTTGGGAATCAGCGGCACAAACTATCGTGATTTTGCAACCTCTCCCATGATTTACAGGGGTAGCGGGTTTAACTTCAATCTCGAATTTTTGCGATTTGACAAGGAACGTGAGCGCATGTTTTCGGTAAGCAATTCATTTGGGGGATATGGGGCAACAAGCATTACCGAATACACCTCATCGTCAGCATTTATCAATTCAATTAAGTATACCCGGCTGTTTAAACTCAATGGACTGCCGACCGAAAAATGGAATCTGAAAATTGGAGGCAGTGCATTTTTTACAAACATCATTCGTACAAACGTTAATCTGCACAATAACTCCACTGGTTTTGAAATGTTTCACACAATTTTTATTTCAGGAAAAATCACCAGGGATGTTTCAAGAAAAAAAACAAAGGAAAAAATACTGTTTTTTATTCCCTATCGTCGTGTTCCCAGGCAAAGGGAATTGTCAATGCAGCTTAACCTGCCTTTCATGAACAATACTTTCAGAAATGGGTTTTTGTATTTCAACCAGACTTTTCTTTCCGATGTTCCACAGATTTTCTATGAATATGAATATAAAATGTTTTCGGGGTTCAGAATCAGTTCGATTATTGATTATACCATTAAGCTGAAAAACTGTAATTCCCTTAAGATTTCTTATGTCTGGGATGCCTACAAAACATCTGCTGTGCCTGAAAAATTTGAAATGGCTCACCATTTTATCCTGTTTTCATTAATGTTTAACACGAAATAAAACATGAAAAAAGTCATTCTCACAGCAATCCTTTTTACCTTTTTGGTTTCGTGCGAAAAAATATTTTTCGAAAAAGATGGCTATTCTGAGGATCCCCATGCTGTTTTTGAATACCTGTGGAAAGAATGTGATGAAAAATATTCCTTTTTTGATGTGAAGGGTGTTGATTGGGACGAAGTTCACTCAAGGTACGAAGCCAAAATCAGCGACGATATGTCGCAGGACCAGCTATTCAGAGTCCTTGGAGATATGATATTGGAGCTGGAAGACGGACATGCAAATCTTTTTTCAAGTTTCAACATTTCACACTTTAACATCAATGATCTGGGTCAGGACAATTTTGACTGGAGAATCGTAAAAGATTATTATCTTCCTTCGGATTATTATTTTACCGGACCATTTTACCACGACTTTATCAACGGAACCGATAATACTATAGGCTATATCAGATTTCCCTCCTTTTCAAGTGAGGTAAATAATACAAATCTTGATTTTATTGTTGGAAGATACCAACATACAAAAGGAATTATTCTGGACATCAGGGAAAACGGAGGAGGAGATCCCGGAGATTTTTTCAAAATACTAAGCCGCTTTACCGAAAACAAAACACTTATTTACAGCACCTGCCAAAAATCTGGTCCGGGACATGATGAGTTCACCGAACCCATGGATATTTACCTTGAACCCTCACCAAACACTAAATACCTGAAAAAAGTTATCGTGCTAACCGACCGCGGAACCTACAGTGCCGGATCATTTATGTCACTCTCGACCCTGGCTATGCCAAATGTTATTCTGATGGGAGATACTACGGGGGGCGGACTGGGTGCTCCAAACGGCGGACAGCTTCCCAATGGATGGACATACCGCTTTTCGGTTACACGCACTTATGACATCAGTGGCAACAATTACGAAAACGGTGTGCCTCCTGACATTACTGTTTTATTTGACTGGACCGATCTTACCAAAGATGAAATCATTGAACGTGCCATTGAGGAAATAAATCGCTGATCCTTAAATAATTTACTTTTATCAAATGATTTATTCTTTTCGAGGATAAAACGAAGCTGTTTGTCACGTAAAACATGTTATGGAACCACTTTCCATAAATACTGCTGAAAAAATTTTACAGAACAGCTTGGAATCACTAATCTTGCAGCACAAAGAAAAACCTAAAAACCATGAAAACTAATTTGATAATTGGATTTTATGGTACCTGTAAAAAAGACTTCTGATTTTTATTCGTTATATAAGTATTACGGATTATCGTTTATTAAGCTTGAATCGGCAAGAATTCTCAGAAAAAGACTTGGTCTTCCATCGCTTTTCAGCATTTTTATTTGTCCCTCTCATCAGTGCAATGCAAACTGTGTTCACTGTTACGAGAAATTTCCAGGAAGCGGAACAGCCTATCTTTCAACAAATGAAGTGAAAGATGTAATTTTTCAGTTCAAAAAAATGGGCGGGGTTCTTTGTCATTTCTGCAGTGGCGAGTTTTTAATGCGCAGCGATGCCATGGAATTGATCAGATACACCCATTCTCTGAAACTTAAATCAAGTATTACATCAAACGGACTGCTTCTGACACGGGAAAAAATCGGGGAACTTAAAGAGGCCGGATTAACCGAGCTGATTGTTTCCATTGACAGCGCCGATCCTGCCCGACACGATGAGCTGCGTGGTGTCAAAGGCTGCTTTGTCAAAGCTGTATCGGCATTAAAATATGCCCGCGAATTTGGAATAGCCACTCAAATATGGACTTATGTGGCAAGATCTTCAAAAAACGAACTCGATGCCATTGCCGAACTGGGAAGAAAAGCCGGCGCCGAAATCACCTTTGTCTTTTTTCCTTTGCTTTCGGGAAAATTATTTGAAAACCAGAATGAAAATTTAAGTCTGGAGGAGCGTGAAAACTACCGAAACAAATTTAATAACAACCCATCCGTTTTGCTTGAATTCAAAGATGAATCAGATTGCTGCCGGGGTGGCGGAAATGAACATATCTGCGTAATGCCTTCGGGCGAAGTAACCTTTTGTCCGCCCGTTCCATATTCCTACGGAAATATTCATGCATCAAAACTTACATCCATTTATAAGCTCATTAAAAAGGATTATACCAAATTCTGCAAGAGCAACTGTCGCGGACAATGCATAGTAAATTTTCCCGAATACCGTGAAAACTGCAATGCCCGGTTCATTTATGATGAAAAATTAAAAAACTGAAATTTCCTTAATGCAATAAATTATTTCTTTTCGGTTGATGGTTTAAGCAGACTGTAATAATTGTTCATATCCCCTAAAACCTCAACAGCTTTTTTGATTTCAGGATCATTTTCAATTTGTGCCTCAATTCTGCCACGCTGGTAAAAATATCTTCCTGCAATTTCTTCATCAATCAGCTCAATGATTTCACTTTTAAAGGTACGCAGATCCTTATCCTTATCATGGGCAAGTTTTTCCTGCAGTTTGGTAAATTCATCCGTTGCAAGATCATAATATTTTTCATCCTTTGCCTTTTTCACCAGGTCTTTTAATATGCTTTCGCTTTCAGTCTTATAATCAAATTCCTTACCCGAAAGGTATTTTACAAATCCATCGTAATCGTTGTCGGATAATGTAAAAGATTTGGAATCGGATATTTCTTTGTTTTTCAGAACATATTCTGTAGCAAAATCAAATATGAGATTTTTTGAGGCCAGGGAATAAGCAATGTTGCTCATTTTCACTGCATCCATTTGAACATCGGGAAGAATTCCGCCGCCATCAAACACTTTCCTGCCCGATTTGGTTTTGAATTCGGTGATCAGAGAATCGGGAACTTTTCCAACCGACCCATCTTCGTTGCGGTGTGAATAGTCGAGTGCCTGAATGCATCTGCCACTGGGAATGTAATACTTTGCAGTGGTAACTTTCAGTTTGGCATTATAGCTCAGCGGGCGGGTAGTCTGAACCAGTCCTTTTCCAAAAGTGCGCTGACCAACAATCACGCCACGGTCAAGATCCTGAATTGCTCCGGCAACAATTTCAGAAGCCGAAGCCGAACTGCGGTTGACAAGAACCACAATAGGCATCTGGGTATCAATAGGCTCCTGAGAAGCCCGGTAAGTTTTGTCCCATTGTTTTACTTTTCCCTTTGTGGAAACTATTTCATTGCCTTTTTCAACAAACAGATTGGTAATATTGACCGCCTCGATGAGCAGTCCGCCCGGATTTCCCCGCAAGTCAAGCACCAGTTTTTTCAGATCATTTTTCTCTTTAAGTTCGAGAAAAGCCTTTTTAACATCATTGCCGCAATTTTGGGTAAAACTTCTCAATCTGATATACCCTATTTCGGGTGTGAGCATGGAATAATACGGAACACTTTCAAGTTTAATCTCTTCACGGGTAAGGGTTTTAACAAACTCATCCTCGGTTCCCGGTCTTTTTATTGTCAGTTTAATTTCAGTGTTTGGCTGTCCTTTCAATAATTCGCTCACATCATCGGATTTTTTCCCTTTGATGGATTTTCCGTCGATGGCCATAATCACATCACCGGCTTTTAACCCGCCTTTGAAAGCGGGAAAATTTTCATAGGGATCGGTAATTACTATGTAATCGCCCGATTTTCGAATGAGCGCACCGATACCACCATACTGGCCCGTTGTCATGAATTTGAAATCTTCCATTTCAGATTCGGGGATGTACACAGTATAAGGATCGAGCGATTTAAGCATCTCGTCGATACTGGTTTTGATGAGCTTTCCCGGATCTGTTTCATCCACATAGTAGATACTCAACTCCTTGAAAAGCGAGTAATAGATGTCGAGGTTTTTGGATACTTCAAAATCCGTATCGTCATCCTGGTAATAATTAAGGAAAATTGAGCCGGAAACCGCAAGTGCAATAATAATGGCAAAGACTCTGATTCTGTAACGAACTTCCTTCATATTTATTTATTTATGGTACGGGATCATGTCCATGCCCGCCCCAGGGATTGCATGAAATAATCCTTTTAATGCTATAATATCCGCCTAAAAACGGACCGTGTTTTTTGATCGCTTCGATGGTGTAATTTGAGCAGGTGGGAGTATATCTGCAGGCGTTTGGCAAAATCGGGGAAAGAACCCATTGATATAATTTTACCGGAACGATAAGCAAAAGACTCAGCGGACTGAGTAATATATTCATAAACCTTTTCAAATTACGTCGAGCTTTCGAGTAACAAACGTTGTAAAGTTACAATTATTTTTGATTCAATAATATTGTACTCCTGAATCGCCTGATCGGTATAGATGATCATGAAATGCAGGTTTTGATTCCGGGCCACGAGTTTGTCGTAAAAATCATTTTTATTCAACCGGTATGCCTCTCTGATTCTTCTTTTTATGAGATTTCGGTCACTGGCGTGCTTAAATTTTCTTTTTGGAACAGAAATAATGACTCGGGCAGGGATTTCAGATTTTTGTTCGGGTTCGTAATACATCACACGGAAAGGAAAAACATAGAATGACTTACCCTTTTTAAAGATGTTGTCAATTTCGTATTTGCCTGTTAGTCGCTCCGCTTTTGTAAAACGATGGTTCATTTTTCACCGGGCTCATGTTTGAACCCCCGACAAAAGTATAAAAATAAGCGGGCTTAAAAAAGCTTTTGCTAAATCCTGAATTTTCTTGAACAGGTTGAGTTTTTAAAAATTGCGGTTATGATATAAATACCATGGGGCAAAGATTCTGTTGGGATAATATCTTTTTGCTTTTTTTTGCCTTCAGCAGTATAAACTGTTTTTCCTGACATTTGGGTAATATTCAGTGTGCAATCCTCATCAGGAGTTATTGTCAGGGTTTTATCATCATTCTGACTAAAGACAAACCCAATACTTTTTTGTTTTTCCGGATTTTTAACCTTGCATGGAGAAACAAAAAGACTGACATCATCAATCATCCATCCTTCTAGGGGCAATGCAATGCTGTCGGTATTAAAAACAAAACGAAAACCCATGGAAAAATTCTGCTGGCAAAGAAAACATCTGCCTAGGTTGATTGACGAGTACTTCCATTCATCACTTGACCCCATGAAACATGGAATCCCTGAACTCAGTGTATCGCGGGGTCCATAAAAGTTATTGAACCAGATATCGTAATAAATAGTATCATACACCGGATTAATCCATGTAAGTCCGTTATCAAAGGTCATTTCAACGCTTCCGCCTGAATGAAGTGAATCGGTAAAATATTTATGCCAAAAGGAAAAGTACATGTTATGACAACCTCCATTTTCAATATAAACGTCAATTAAAGCAGTGTCGCCTGACATTATTGAATTGGCCGAATCAGTAATCATGGCGTAATTGCCTGAATAGGCCCCGTTAAAACGACCCTTTGAAGGCACGGCTACCTGCCAGGTGCTATCAGTGCCCTGAACAACAAAAAATTGCCAGGCACTGCCGAATTCAAAATCAATTGTCTGCTGACTCTGACCAGAATAATTAATTATTAATGCAAAGACTAAAAGGTATATATTTTTCATAGTGTGTTTATAATAAGACTCTTTTATTCAAATAAAAGTTGCTTATTCCAATTAAAAAATCCAGATGCAAAGCAGAACCATTAAAGAAATATTAGATAGTACAAGAATAACTCCTGCAGTTGCTATCGCTACATCTGAAATAACCCGGGTGGATTTTTGCCTGAGGATGAGTTTTTTTCCCTTCGATTCGATGGGTGTTTCTTTAACTTTTTTAATGATTTCACGATAATTCCGGTGATTTCTGATTGCTTTCAAAAAGCTTTTTCTGGCAGGAGTATCTTTTTCTGCAAAATAAATCAGACAATCAGGTCTTTGAAGGGCACACTGATGTAGAAAAAATCTGCAGCAATAGTGATTATAATCCGCCTTTTCAAACAAGCTGATTATTCTTGCTGAATCCAAAAGCAAAATAGAGTCAGTGGCATTGTAATAAACATCTGTGATAGTATTTCTATTTGAAATATAATTAAGTCGCAGTGAATCATAAAATCCATCTGCCTGTTTAATGAAATCATCATATTTCAGACTTTTGAGTATATTTTGCCGCTTAATTAAGTTTGAGTCAAGGGCTTTTCTATCTACCGAGAGACTGTCAAATAATTGATAAAGTGGAGACTGTATCTTTGACAGGTAAACATTTATTCTGTAGAAATCCAGATCTGAAATCTTGCAATGGTAAAGAAAACGGGTGCGTGTTTTTGTTTTTTTTCCTTTTGTGGTTTTTATCCTTATCCAGTCGCCACTGATTTTCAAACAAACATTTTCATTTGAATACAACGTGTCCTTACCTTTTACAGATTTTTTCAGTATGTCGTCAGAAACCTGAAAGTAGAAATGAGGATAATATCTGCCAAATGACTGCAGTTTGGCCGAATCCCCATTAATTTTCAGGAATACAGATTTTCCCTTATCATAATACTGATAAACCTGAGAATAAGAAAGCCAGGTCAACAGCAAAAAGAATAATGTTGCAGATACGCGCATAACTGACAAACCAGAAATTTTGAAGTAAAATTAAAAATATTTTGTTAGCAAAGAAATATCAATCCTTAAAATACAAAAAATAATATGCTTCCACATTGTCAAGATAAGCTCCGTCAAAGCCGGCGTTCAGAATTTTTTTCATATACGAGTCATCATTGCCGTAAATGATTTCCTGCCATGTGTTGTTCCAGAATTTCACCCAAAATTCATCGGGATACCCGTCGTATCGCTTTTTAATCCAGCATGGAAAGTGTCTTACCCAGCTTTTTTTCCAGTAATAGCGGTATTTTTCGGCCGAACCGATGCTGATGTATGAAATGACCAAACGTTTGGCCCCGTTGGCTTTAGTTTTCAACATGGCAATTTCGGACGAGGTAAATTCTGTATCATCAAAAAACAGGTCAATGATCACCAGATCGAAGTTGGTTGCTGCAATAGCATCGATCATGTCCTGTTTTGATGAAAAATTATCGGTGCTGATCAGGTACAGGTAGTTTTTTATCTGTGAAAGAGCGGTAATGTCATTGTTATTTTCGTTGGGAATGACTTCGGGAATCTGCAAATAATCATAATTGGCAGCTGTCCGCACAAAACAGGCAAAGCCTTCGGTGGAATCTGCGGTATAGGCATCATCGATAAGGGAATTGTCGGATACAAATTCCGAAACAAGTATCTTTTTTTCATCTTTTAACTGGCGAAGCATATCCAGCCGTTCATTGTCGGGAGCGTAGGTGCCGTTGTAAAAAAGCTCTTCGATGCCCAATCCGTCAATGGCGTAAAGGTAGGACTGATTGAATCCATCGCTTATATCGCAATAGTTATAGCAAAGTTCGGCGCCGTTTTGGGGAATGATGATAAAATCAGAATCGGTTTGACGTGCATAATCAGAAATTGCAATAATAAATTCCTGCATTTTTTCACCGGCATTGTCCGATCTTTTTTGCTTAAAACATGAAGATAGAAAAGAAATGACAAGCAGGGCGGTCAGTAAAATTTTAATGTGTTTCATTTTACAATTTTTATTTTCGGGGAAAGAATAAAGTTGGTATCTCCCTGGCGTCCCTGTGAAAAAATTTCATTCCCCTGATCGTCATATTCCTTTGGCTGACTGTCAAGTCCTTTAACAACGGTGACTTTGCCACTGATTTTGATTGTTTTGCAGTGAAATTTATCAGCCTGTTTATCGGAGATCTGCACCACATATCCGTTAAGATAATATCCGTCTTTTGTTTGCAGGCTTTTATCGAATTTTACCGTAAAGGAAACTTTATCATCGCTCCCCTGATCTGATCCGCCTGATACTGCAGAAATCTGGGAAAAACCTTTAATGTTTGCGATGATAAACAGAATCAGGAGTAATTTTTTCATAGTTTTTTAATACTTTTTCGTGAAAGAAAATCAAATGTAGTAATTATTTGAATAGGGGGCAAATACTTGAAATTATATTGCAAATCAATAATTGCCGTTTGCAATGGTTATCAATCCGATTATTGCTCCGGCAAAAGCTCCGAAAATCTGTGCAGCACAACCAAATGATTCATCATCTTGTATCTGTTTTACCGGTTGGAGAAATGATGTATCGGTTTCACAGCCGTATTTAGTGCAAAAGGCCGAATCACGGTCAATATTTACTGCTGTTCCGGTGAAGACAGTTGCCCAATAAAAAGAAACCGACTCTTCATCGCCAATCACGCCCTTTTCTCTTTCAACAAAGGAGCATGTGATGTTGATTACGCCATTGGCTCCGTTGTCTCTTGCCTGAGCCATCATCATGGCAAGCAATTCATCATCCTTCGAAAATTCTTCGCCACACACTTTGACAAAACCTGCTTCATTATAATTGAAATCCTTCTGGTCGCCATCAAAAAACAGATAAACCCGGTCGGGCTTAGGTCCTACAGGAACCCCCGCTGTCTGTGTGTATTCCCTTGAAACAGTGTTCCCGTAGAAACAACCCGAAAGAATTGAAATAAATGCAATAAGTATTGCAAATAATTTAATTGTGCCAGAATTCATAGTAATTCTATTATCTGAAAACAATAAAAAACAAACATTGTGCCAATTTATGTAAAATTTCTTTCTTTCTCAAAGAAGAAAAGGCAAAAAAGTATTGTTATACCGAAATGAATTATAAAATAGTCCATTGACTAATTATTTTGTAATGCATTTCGAGTATTAATGCCGAATAAAAATTCGGGCACATACTGCCATTGTAAAATTATAAAACAGTTTGTTTCATAACCCTCGTTTACGGGGGACTGTTTTATAATTACAATTGGTGTTAAAAAAAAACACCGCCTTAAGCGGTGTTTTAATATTTTGAGTGATAAATAATTATTCTAATTTCAGTTTTTAATCACCTTTCCCCTGACCTCCGAATTTTTGTTGGTTAATGAGTAATAATATACTCCTTCTTTCAGTGATTCGGTGCTGATAATCGTTTCACTCTGGGTAATGTCCACGTGAACGATCATCCTGCCTGCTGCATCAAACAGACTGAAATTTTCGTATCCCTGACTGTTTATTTTCAGATGGGTGCTGAATGGGTTGGGGAATAAAACCGGAGTACCGGTATCGACTGTTTCAGGCACACCAACTTCACATGATTTGGTACAATATGTGATTCCGGCGTCAATGGTTCCTGTATTCACATCAGGCACACTGCCTGTCTGGTCGCAGAAATCAAAGTTGCCCAAAAACAAACCTGCGTTGGTAGACAGGTTGCCTACACAAATGTTGCCGTCGGTGGTTCCTGTAATTGAGTCAATATTCAGCATGTCATTTGTAATCAGAAAAGGTCCTTCAAGGTGCAGCAAAGCATCATGGTCGGTGCTGTCCACATTCAAAAAATCCATTGTAAGAGCGGTGACCATATAATTGTAAAACTTGCCGGTGTTGGTAAAATAATTTCCTATATAATCTCCGCTGTTGATTAGTTCACTAAGGTTTGTGCTGTTCTGGAATTGAAATCCGCCATTGTTTTCCATGTAACCGGCGTTGGTGAAATTTGTCACCAGCACTCCACTGTTTGAATAAAACTCACTGTTGTTCCAAAAATCTGTTCCGAAAAAATATCCGTCATTAAAGAAGTATCCGTCATTGTAAAGTTTCACGGCATTGATTTCGCCTGTACTGTATAAGTAAACGTTTGTGTATAAACTATCACAGTCGTAAAAAATACCATTATCGGAATTGTCGGCCGAATCGGTCAGGTAAATCAGATGTGATGAAAAAAAACTGTTGTTATAAAAATAGCCGCTAAACAAGGCAAAATTTGTTACGATGATTTCGCCATTATTGTACAGTTCGCCGCCATCAACCGAAAGGTTTCTACCAACCGCACTCTGCTCAAGGGTTCCCGATGCATTAACCGTAATGCTCCCTGATGAATATCCAAAATCGGTATCCAGAATAACATTGTGATTAATGATTACCGTTGAGCCTGGAAGGGGCACGCCCATTGGAGACCAGGTCATGGGGTTTGTCCAGTTGCCATCCTGCGAAGAGGTATAGGTCTGAGCTATTCCCGAAAGTGAAAATAAAATCAGTGTAAATGCGAAAATTTTTTTCATAGATATGGGTTTTAATTGATTGAACAAAAATATGAACTAATACACAAGAAAAATGATTTACCCTGATTTGTTTTATGAAATCACGATTTACACCAATAAAAATCATTGGAATTTACTTGAATGATTCTTAAATATTGCTGAAACTCACTTATTCAACAATAATTTTTTGTGTAAGGTTTCCTGCTTTTGCAATATATATTCCGGTTTCCAGGTTTTCAATATCTATTTTCACCCTGTCTCCCAGAATGTCCTTTTCTAACCTTTTGCGGCCTTTCAAATCATAAATCACAAGACTTTGGTTATTACAACCCTGAACTGTGATATAATCAGTAGCCGGATTGGGATAAATTGTCAGACCTGCGATGGTTTTTTCCTTATTTCCGGTGATACCTGATTCAATATTGAAATCCCATATTCCGCGGCCATAGGTTGCGAAGCGGACTATTTTGGTAGCCGGACTGTAATCGACGGTCCAGTATGTTTGATCGGGAGCAACGCCTTGTCCAAGGTCATACCAGTAATTTTCAGATACGACATAAACATACGGGCCGACTTCGGTGGCGGCAAAAATAAACTCTTCACCGGGGGTTATTGCCATTTCAAAAACCATTGTAGATGGCATTCCGGCCGACATGGAATTGAAGGAAGTACCATTGTTGTTTGAAACGTACACCGGAGGATTTGAATATCCGCTTCCGGCAACATACACTCTGCCAAGCGTGGTGGGCGAGGGAATAATAACTGCTCCGTTCAGATAATTGCCGTCGGGACCGTCGAAGCCGGAAGTGAGTGTCCAGGTGTTACCTCCATCGGTAGATGCAAAAAACTCACCGTTGCCGTTCATGACATAACGGTAATCATCATTAAGCGGGGAGCAGGCCATGGCCGAAATTGCGGTGGCACCCGAAGTCCCGCTGAAATCATAAGGATCTTCTTCGTATGTTACCCAACCCGAAAAGGATGTGAGCAAAATCATGTGTGTACCCGAACTGGTGGTACCGCCTCCAAGATACACCTGATTTGGATTATCGGGATGAGCCATAAGTGGTGGAATCCAGAATTGGCCTGAACATTGAAAATCCCACCAATCGCTGAAATATGGATTTGTAACTGCTTCGGGGTAGTAAGCGGCAAAACCCGGATACACCATCCAGATGGAGTTTCCGCCATCCGAAGAAACAATATGCCCGTAATCGCCACTGATGATCTGCTCAAAACTTTCTGAACCGGTTCCATCATTTGCAATGCATAACTGATACCCCTGATCCTGAGTCCCTCCATAAATAACCGATGGGTCGGTGCGATGTGAATAAACCGAGTAAAACTGTCCCACATTATGG
The DNA here is from genome assembly GCA_001769535.1 of Bacteroidetes bacterium GWF2_38_335. Taxonomy (GTDB): domain Bacteria; phylum Bacteroidota; class Bacteroidia; order Bacteroidales; family GWF2-38-335; genus GWF2-38-335. The sequence goes on along the minus strand of MEOH01000012.1, from coordinate 57,660 downwards.
TTTGTGAGCGAAATATTTTGTACTGTTTCCAGAGAATTCAGTGACAAATAAGTTCCTCCGTCGGTATTGACATAAGCAAATTCTTCGCCATAATCATCAACAAAGGAATTGATTGACGGAATATCAGCGTGAAGTTTGTTTAGGATATCTGCGTAATAATCTGACCAAACATTGAGTTTTGTCCAGGTGTCGCCTCCGTTGGCAGAACGATAACATTCCATTCCTCCATAATACAATGTTTCAGGATACACCTGTGAGCAGGAAAAACTTGTTTTGAAAAATGGTCCGGATGCTACATTCCCCATAGACATCCAGCTAATACCGGCATCCTGGGATTGGTAAAAATCAATATTTTCGCTTTGATAAACGCCAACATACAAATATGTTTTAGTTGCTGTTTCGCATCCGGTAAGAAGAATGCTGCCGGGCTCGCTAAGAGTTATGCTGCCGATGGGATTCAGATTGAATGAGCCATCAAATACTGATATGTTTTCATTCTCGATAAAATAGGCTGTTCCTGAGCCGTCATTATCGGTCCATATATCAAAAACACCCTCGCTTCCATAAACCGATTCTCTGAAAGAGTGGTGTTTGGTGAAGGTTTCGCCATGATCCTGTGAAACGTAAACACTGGTTTCTTTTTCCCAATTGTCATAATCCCACTGCAAGGCAAGCATTATAACGGTACGGTCGGCGTCGTTCAGCACAATTGTGCGCTGTGAGCAACCCCAGTCGGAGATCTCATTTAGTCCGTTTGAATGCGCCCATGAAAGGCCATCGTCATCGGAGTAATAGAACGACGGAACGCCCCAGCCACCGCTTGAAACGAGCAATCGTCTGCCACTGTTATGATCGATGATCCGGACCATATTGATATCCGGAATTTTAAAATAGTTGTTTAGGCACCTCCAGCCATTGCCGGATTTATCAGCTTTCCAGATATTTCCTCCCGAGCTGGCGCAGTAAATTGAATCGGTATTGTAGTCGTATTCAACCAAATGCGTTCTGCCTGCCTGATTCATGCTGCCTGTTTCGCGCCAATTTCCGGTAAGTGCTCCGCCGGCAATCTCAATCTGGCTTTTAGCACTGTTTTTATTTTGGTAGTATTTGGCTTTTTCCAGCCGTGTTTCATAGTCCATCATTCTCCAGTTTACACCCGGAGCAGCTTTATGCAATTGTTCAATCCATTTTTCCCGGGCATCCCGTTCGTTTTCTTCGCCGGCTTCATCTTTTTCAAGAACCGTTGTTTTGGCAGGTTTAGGCATTGACTTTTTTGTAACGCCCGGAATTATTGAAATGCAAAGCAATCCACTTAGGATTGTTATTGCAGAGAATATTATTAATTTTTTCATAAGCTAAACTTTAATGAACTATCCCGTTGCAAGCAAACGGGGTATCAACTTAGGATTTATTATATATCCGCCCCAAGGGGCGAGGAACCGAGTCTTAAGATAAATTTACGAGCTTCGCAAATGCTGAAGCTTAATGCGAAAGCGTTCGGCGAAGCAAATAAAACCTTAGAGATCCCTCGGCTTCCCTCGGGATCAGTTCGACTAAACAATTTCAGTTCACTATCGTTCCTGAAATTATAGTCTCACTGATTTAACAAAAATAAGAATTAATTGGGAAAATATGAAATATCGACGGCTTTTAACTATAATTATGCCTGCCAAATTAGTTCGAAATTTGAATTTGCTCTAAATCAAAACTTAACATATAAACATATACCATCTACTACTTAGGGTATTTAATGTATTTTACAAAATGTTATTATTTATTACAAAAAATGTTTTATTATTGTAAAATATTAGTGTCATTTATTGTCTAATCAAATTTTATTTAAATGAAAACAACAATCAGTTTTAATGAAAAGGAATTGGAAATTTTTTCCGATGAATTACTTGACGATTTCCAAATGATGGAAACTTATGCAGGTTCAAACAACAGTGATTGCACAAACACATGTGAAACTTACAATGGTGTATGCATCAAATTATTCTGTGGCGATGACTGCAAAGTAAAAGGATGGCTGGGCTGTACAACAGTACCTGATCCCACCAAATAATGGAGACAGACCGGAGATTATCTCCGGTTTTGTTTTTTTAATATAATTTTTATAATGTATTTTTAAATATGACTGCACACAAAACAAGCAAATACAATATTATTGTAAATAATTCGGATAAGCACATATATTTTAACACTTTTACCGGAGCCAAAGTTGGATTGAATAAAAACGAGCATGAAACAGTTCAAAACGAACTCAGGAATCTGGATGAATTTGAAAAGAAATTTCCCAATATTTTCCATAAGTTTTATAAGTCAGGCTTTATTATAGATGCAAAAAGAAACGAGCAGGAAGAAGTCATGTTCAACAAAAGAGAATCAGTATTTTTAGATCGAGAATACTGGCTTTTTCTTCATCCTACGCTGGATTGCAATTTCAATTGCTGGTATTGTTATGAGGAGCATCCAAAGGGCATGGTGGATGAAAAAACCTATGAAAAGATAATTAACCACATAAATTACATGTCAAATAAAATTTCCGGATTACATTTGTCATGGTTTGGAGGTGAGCCTTTGATGTATTTCAATGAGATAGTCAGACCCATCTCAAAATACGGACAGCAATTAATGAAGAGCAAAGGTTTGACATTCCGGAATACCATAACCACAAACGGTTATTATATTAATAAAAGCATGATTAAGGATTTGAAGGAAATAGAAATGTCCAGTTTTCAGATAACCCTCGACGGAAATAAAGAGAAGCACGATAAAGTAAGACGGCACCAGGGAAAACCCACCTTCGATAAAATCTGCGGTAATATAATCGACTTATGTACAGAAAATCCTGAGGTTAATATTATTCTCAGGATCAATTACGATGATAAAACCTTAAACCACAACCCTGAATTTCTAACGATTTTCCCCATAGAAATCAGGAAAAATATCCGAATAGATTTTCAAAGAGTGTGGCAAACCATCAAGCCCGATTGTTCTGCTCCCTCAGAAAGCAACACAGAACTGCTTCATTGGCTGGAGTATGCAGCAAAAGAAGGTTTTTCGGTGGCTTTTTCCAAACTTCAGCCGCACAGGCATTATGGATGTTATGTGGATAAATACTACCACCTTGAAATAGACCATGAAGGAAAAGTTTATAAATGCACGGCTAAAGGATATACAGATGATTACGTTGTCGGCACATTAAAAGATGACGGGTCAGTTCAATTAAAAGCTGGTATTCAGGCAAAAAGATTTTGTAAATTAACTGTCGAAAATACGATATGTCCTGATTGCATCTACCTGCCCATGTGCGGGGGATCTTGTTCGCAAAACATTATTGAAAGAGGCGGGCAGGAAAGCTGCGTTCTGAAATATACGGAAATTCCCATGGAGACAAGTATTATCAAAGATTATGAGTATTCAAGAATAAAAAAGTCTTAGATATTTATGAAATCAATATATCTCATCTTACTGATTCTTATGGCTTTTTCTCAAGCTGAATCCTATGGTCAGTCAAGAACAATTAAAGGAACTGTTATGGATAGTCTTACAAAAGAAATCCTTCCTTATTCAAATATTTCCATACACAATAAGAAAGATTCAATAGTCAGATACGGCTATTCAAATGAAAATGCATATTTTTCAATTACCTACAATGAAAACCAGGAGGGCGTAATCCGGTTCAGCCACTTAGGCTATAAGGTTAAAGAATTCAACCTGAATGAATTTCCAGATGCAGTTAATCAATATAATTTCAGTCTGGTGCAGGATGCCAATTCCATTCCCGAAGTGGTTGTTAAAGCCGACAGCAATATTGTAATAAAAAAGTTCGACAGGGAGGTTTACAATATTACCGAAGAAAAAACCAAAAATGTTATGGATATTTATGATATCCTAAAAACCATGCCCGGAGTTGTTGTTGATGAATCGACCAAGACCATCAGGTTTAAGGGTGGGTCACCTGAAGTTTTAGTTGATAATATGCCCTCTGCATATTTATATCCCAAGCTTGAAATGATTTCAGTGGAGGATATAGCTTCTGTTGAATTAATTGACCGATCAGCCTTGTTTGGAGGAAGCGGTCAGGGTGGAATTATCAATATTAAACTGAAAACAAAAAAACCTGCCACTTTTAGCGCTTATATATCCGGAGATTATTCTTACACTCCCAAGGACAAACAGTTATACAAGGATGAAACATTTCTCAATCTGAATTACCTGCTGGGTCCCTTTCTGTTATTTAATAATTTGAGTCTCAATAATACAAGGGAAAAAAACCATGTGGATGAAAATGGAACCATCAATATGGAAGACGAGTCTTTCATCAAAAATTCCAAAACAGGATTGTCATCAGAAAACCATGATTTAACCAATTACTCCGGCATTTATATTCCCGGCGAAACAACGAAGATTCTTATTGCCTATGGGTTTCAGGATTATGCCCAGGAACAATCCAATACCATCGACCAATCAATATCCGGTCAACTTATTTCCTTTAGTAATAAATTTAATTCGCTTAACGAAAGAAACGCCAACAGTCATTACTATCTTGGAAAAATAACACAAAGTTTTAAAAACGACCGTGAGTTTTCATTTACCTACACCAATGCGCGCTTATCCGGGCACTCAGATTCAAAAACAAATGTAAACATGTCGAATGATACTGCCGGTTTATATGCCGACTCAATTTATAATTATTCGGTGGTCGAAAAAGCTAAATCCAGTACAACTTTATATGAATTCTATTACAATCACCCTTTTAACCATAAATGGGGATTAAATATCCATGGAACGCATTTTTCTCATAATTATCCTGAAAACTCTTTTCAATATTTATTGAACGATGAGGAGCTCTTGTCATTCTACAGAGGAGCTGCCAAGGAACAGTCAAATTCAAAAATTGGCATAAACATCAGCAGAAAATTAAAGAAACTGAGTTTACAGGGAACTATTGATTATAAATACAATAAAATTACCGGAGATTTTGTTCGGTATGTGGGAACAAATGACACCAGTATAAATGTTTATAAAACCTACTCGTCAATAATTCCATCGGCCAGAATAACATATAGTTTAAACAAAATAAATGATTTTTATTTGGGTTATAATTATACAAATCAGCCCGGTGACCCTGAAGATTACCTGTCTTTTGTCGACAAACAAAATCCCATTAACTGGTATAGCGGAAACAATGATTTAAAGCCCGAATATTATCACAATGCATATTTCAGGCACCGGTTTATAAAAGATTCCTTCAATATTTCAACAGAACTGTTTTTTAAGACTACACACAACGGCATTTCAAAAGTAAACTTTCCAATAGATCAGAGCACTTTTCTTACAATGCCTTATAACCTTTCAACAAACCAAAAGATTGGAGCAGATATCTCTCTATGGTATCAAATCAACAGGTTGTATAAAATCTCATTCAGCACAAACATAGTGCATACATATTTTGAAAGTGGCGACTTACAAAACCTTGCCGGGATGCTCAACAATTATTCCCTAAACATTATCAGAAAACAGTTTGGTTACAACAGCAAATTATCGTTCAATTATTTCAATAAAAAAACAATCGGGATGAGTTTTTGGTTTAATTATGACTCAAAAGAGGTTACCTTTTCGGGCTGGACCCATCCCTATTTTCACCTTCATTGGGCAGCCTCCAAAAGATTTTTCAATGATAAGCTGTTTATCAATTTTAATATAGAAAATGTTTTATATGGCTTATTTGATAAGAAATCAACTTATGATTATATGGGTGTGAATACCGATTTGATTTATGATTACACCTATTATAAAAGATATTTCAGGATTTACATTTATTATATGTTTAAAGAAGGCGACCGTGGATCAAAAGACATAAAAATTTAAGAGATGTTTAAAAGCTTTCCATTCTTTAATCAATATGATGCCATGGACTGCGGTCCGGCTTGTTTAAAAATAATTGCAGAATTTTATGGGAAAAAGTATACGCTGAATACTTTAATAGAAAAAAGTTTTTATACCCGCAAAGGAATTTCTTTAAAGGGACTTAGCCATGCCGCCGAGTCTATTGGTTTTAAAACCCTTGGAGTAACAACATCCTATCAAAGATTGTTAAAAGAAAATCCAACTCCGTTTATTGCATATTGGAAACAACATCATTTTATAGTTGTATATAAAATTACTTCGAAATATGTGTGGGTTTCTGATCCTGCAATTGGAAAATACAAAATCAGCAGTGAGGAATTCACCAACGGCTGGGCAACAACCGTTGACAACAACGAAAGAAAAGGAGTGTGTCTTATTTTACAACCCCTGCCAGCATTTTATGAAAAAGCGGATGAGGGTCAACGAAAGCCGAAATCGGACATAAATTTCCTTCTTTCCTACCTCAGGCCCTATAGAAAATTGATGCTTCAACTTTTTATCGGACTGCTGACCGGAACTTTGTTGCAACTGGCTTTTCCTTTCCTGATGCAAAACCTGGTGGATGTTGGGGTAAAAAAAGCCGATATTTCTTTCGTTTATTTAGTCCTTCTTGCCCAATTGGTATTGTTTTTCAGTAGCTCATTTGTGGAAATAATCCGTTCCTGGATTTTGCTCCACATCAGTACAAGGGTAAACATTTCCCTTATATCCGATTTCCTTATTAAGCTCATGAAATTGCCGATGAGCTATTTCGAAACAAAAATGACCGGCGACCTTAAACAAAGAGTTGACGATCATTCAAGAATCGAATCATTTCTAACAAGCAGCACTTTGAGCATTTTGTTTTCTGCCCTAAATATTATTGTTTTTTCCATTGTCCTTGGCATTTTTAGTCTGAAAATCCTGTTGGTATTTTATCTTGGTGCTTTTTTATATGTGTTGTGGATTCTGCTTTTTATGAAAAAAAGAAAGCAAATCGATATTAAAAGATTTGGCCAGGCAGCAGAAAACCAAAATGCACTGTATCGTTTAATCACCAACATGCAGGAAATTAAACTGCATAATGCCGAACAACAAAAAAGATGGGAATGGGAAGATGTTCAGGCAAAAGTATTTAGAATAAACATCAAACAGCTTTCTCTGTCTCAATGGCAAAGCTCAGGAGCAAAATTTGTTAATGGCATAATGAACATGCTTATTTCCATTATTTCGGCAACAGCCGTAATTAATGGCGAAATTACTCTGGGCATGATGCTTTCTATTCAATACATCATCGGACAACTTAACAGTCCCATCGAACAGCTTATTGTTTTCTTTAACAGCTTACAGGATGCCCGGCTTAGTTTGTCAAGATTGGCTGAAGTTCACACCAAAAAACCAGAAGACACCAATAGTAAAATTTTTGAAAATGACGCATTTGCAACCAATGACATTAATATAAAAAATCTAAGTTTTCAATATGAAGGCCCTTATTCTCCTTTGGTATTGAAAAATATTAACCTTGATATCAAAAAGAATTCTGTTACCGCTGTTGTTGGAGCAAGTGGCAGCGGAAAAACAACCCTGATGAAACTCCTGTTGGGATTTTACCCGCCTACGTCGGGAGAAATACTTGTTAACAATACTGCACTGGAAAATATCAGCACGAGACTATGGCGCGAGAAACTTGGAGCGGTACTTCAGGACGGGGTTATTTTTGCCGATACTATTGCTAAAAACATCTGTGTTGGAGTGGAAGAAATCGACAAGAGTCAACTGCAATACTCAGCCGAAATGGCAAATATTCATGATTTTATTATGTCGCTTCCATTAAAGTATAATACAGTTATTGGCGACAGCGGAAGTGGTTTGAGTCAAGGTCAAAAACAAAGAATCCTAATTGCAAGGGCCATTTACAAAAACCCCGATTTTGTGTTCTTCGATGAGGCAACAAATTCATTGGATACCAACAGTGAAAAAATAATAGTGCAAAATATGGATGCTTTTTTTCAAAATAAAACCGTCTTCATTATTGCTCACCGGCTTAGTACCGTTAAGAATGCCGACAGCATTGTTGTGCTGGAAAATGGTGAAATTGTTGAACAGGGAAACCATAAATCATTAATTAATCTCAAGGGCAAATACTATTCTCTTGTTAAAAACCAACTGGAGGTAGATTAAACATGGAAGCAAAAAATCAAATAGAACTTCGAAGCAAGGATGTTAGAGACATCATCGGAAAAATTCCCCCCATAGTAATAAGATTTGGAATTGCAGCCATTTTTATTGTGCTCTTAACACTGTTCATCTGTGCAGGGTTTTTAAGGCAGCCTGATTATCTAACTGTTGAGTCCGAAGTTTTTTACCAGAACAATACAGCCAAATTTGTTTTAAAAGTACCCCCGGAAGTAATACGAATTGTTGAGGTCGGACAAAAGGTTTTAATCGAAATTGACCAATATCCCGAAAGCGAATTTGGCTATTTAATTGCCGATGTAGACAGTATCGATTACAACTCCTTTATCAGTAACAACAAAGATTTTTATGATGTTTTCGTGTATGTTGATTTGCAGCTCTTTTCAAAATTTCCAAACAAGATACCGCTACAAAATTTAAGTTTCAATTCACAAATAAATACGGGTAACAAAACTGTTCTGCAGAAAATTTTCAATTTTTAACCAGAATAGTAACCTCTTTTAATGTCGGTCATTTTAATAAACTACCGGCTTTATTCTTTAATCCAGGTGCCGCTTTTAACCAAAATTCCTTTCAGATCAATATTTTGCTTTTTTTCATTGACAACAAGCATATCAGCCATTTCTGTGAAATGGTTGTTTTTATTGCCTTTTCCATCGGTTATGAGACAAAAAATACCGGGAATTAAAACATTTCTTAATCCGCCCGATTCAATCACCATTAAGGGATTTTCCTTTTCAATTTTCAAAAATTCAAAGAAAGCTTCCGGCAAATGATTGTCCAAAACCTGAATAAAGTAAACCTTTTCGGCACCTTCATCAAGAAATTTTGAGCTGTCCTTTCCAGTTTCCGTCCTGTGTTCGCGGGCAATAATGAACTTTTCATTTTGAAGGAGAATTTCACCGGGATCCCCGTTATGAAAATGCGGGGTAATTTTTACGGCAACAATTCCGTGCTTGCTGAAATTTCTTATAACCGATCTCACGAAAGTGGTTTTGCCCACATTTCGTCCGGTGCCCGATACCAATAGTATGTTTTTATATTCAACCTGGTTTGAAATCATGAAGCCAGTTTCTAATTAAAAAACAATTTAAAACAAGCCAAAATTAATACAATTGCCAAGACAGAGCGCAACTGGACCGTGTTAAATTTGAAACTTCCTTCGTAACTTCCGGCAAGGGCGCCTATCATTCCGGCAAAAATAAACAAATAAAGACTGCTGTGAATATCTATTCCGTTAACAATCAACCCGCCTAAACCCGAAGCCGAGTTCAGAAAAATAAATACGGCAGATACGGCGGCAGCTTCTTTCAGGGTAGCCCAGCCAAAAACAATCAGGATGGGTGAAAGTAAAATGCCCCCTCCAATTCCAATTAGTCCGGAAATAAAACCCAATCCGGCACCAATAAAAAGAGCAACTGTAAAAGGCGGATTGTCGGAAATGCTGAGTTTTTCTTTGGGAATAAAAAACATTCTGCTGATAGCAACAAGCAGAAAAACGCCCAATATTATTTTGTAAACATGCGCATTAATTTCCATCAAACCGCCTAAAAATGCAAAGGGAATGGAGGTAATGGCAAAAGGCAGCAGTTTTTTCAATTTAAAATATCCGGCACGGTAAAACATCAAAAATGCAATTCCGGCCACAAAAAGATTCAATATCAGCGCCGAAGGTTTGATGTAAAAAGCAGGGACGCTGAACAGGGCCATCACGGCGATATAACCACTGGCGCCACCATGTCCGATAGACGAATAAAGAAAAGCAACAATAACCACAGCTGCAGCAATGTAAATTTCCATAAATACAAATAATGTGAAAACCGGCAAGAATATTGCCAAAAAGCAAGTCATTTTCCCTTTCCAAGTCATTCCGCAAAACAGCGGAAATCGGGAGGCTTACCGGTTTCCCGTTAAACCCATCGGTCCGTTTTTCATATGATTGCACGTAGAAAAACCGGACTCGGGTATTTTGCAAAGATAAATGTTTTATTCTTTTTCTGCAATTTTTCCCAATTTGCTGTTTTCATCCCTACACCCAAAAATAAAAATCCCGTCAACAGCTTTTTCTCTATTGCCTGAATATCTATCTTCCTCAAATATTTCAACTTTTACGTTTATTCTGTATGTTTCTTCAGACTCCACCTTTGCGATGAGTTCAACAAATGTATCCGGACGAATAGTTTTAAGAAACCTGATTTTTTCTACTCTAATGGTAAAAAGTTCCCTTCGTGAAAATCTTGTGGCAGAAATATAGGCCGTCTCATCCATCCATTTCATTGTCAGCCCTCCAAATAATGAGCCGTTCGAGTTAATAGTGCCCGGAAAAACCGTTCTGAATTGACGCACTTCACTTTGGTTTATTTTCTCTTCCATCATGTTTTAAAATATTGTCAAATTTAGGAATAATTATGAACATTTGTTCAATATAATATCTAAATTTGTTTTTTATTAATTTTATGTCCCGGCCAAAAAGAAATAGAAAAATTGAAACTCCTCCGTTAATGGAGGGATTTAAGCCCTTTGGTATTCCAATCAAGGACCTGGAACCGGTAATTTTGTTATTTGAAGAGTATGAATCGATTCGGCTCACTGATTATGACGGATTGACTCAGGAAGAAGCGTCGCGGCAAATGGATGTATCGCGTCCTACTTTTACAAGAATTTATGAAAAAGCCCGCCGTTCCATTGCCAAAGCGTTTGTTGAAGGGAAAGCCATTTTTATTGAGGGTGGAAACTACCATACCGACGACCATTGGTATCGTTGTGATTCATGCCTGAAACTTAATATTTCAACCAGTGAAACAAGGGAATGTCATTACTGTAAGTCACAAACTTTGAGAAAATTGAACCAATGAGCAACGAGGAATTTAACGGGTTTTGCATTTGTGTGCACTGTGACACCAAAATTGACCATAAAAAGGGCGTTCCGTGCAGGGAAACTGATTGTCCGAAATGTGGTAAAAAAATGATGCGCGAAGGAAGTTATCATCATCAATTATATTTAAAAAAGAAAAATGAAAACAATGAAAATTGCAGTTCCGACAAGGAATCATGTTGTGGATGACCATTTTGGCCATTGTGAATATTATATGATCTATAGTATTGAAGACAACAAAGTAATAAAATCAGAACTTTTACAAGCACCTCAGGGATGCGGATGTAAAAGCAATATTGGTGCAGTTTTGCAGCAATTGGGCGTAAAAGTGATGCTTGCAGGAAATATGGGCGAGGGCGCACTTCAAATGTTATCACAGCAGGGAATGGATGTTTACCGCGGCTGCTCAGGTAATGTGGAGGCCTTGGTCGATGAGTTCCTGGAAGGCCAGGTCAAAGACTCAGGCAAAGGATGCCACCAACATGGCGACCACGAACATGGGCATCAGTGTAATCACTAAAAAAGTGAGAAAATGAAAACTGTAGATATGTCAAAATTGTCGCACGACGAATGTGTGGGTATTCAAATTAACGGATTACAACATTGCACAAAAATTAACTGCAAATGGCAGGGCTTAACTGCTTGTGCCGGAGTGAATATCATCAAAACAGGAAAAAACAAAAACGGGTATGTCATTGGGGTTAACGGAATTGAATATAAAACAAAAGATGAATAAGAGTAAGAACCATTCTATTTTGATTACTCAACCAGAATTTTTCTGACAATAACTGTTTTATTGCCCTTCAAACCTAGATAATAAATACCTGGAGACAGTTTGCCAGTATCAAATATGGTAGTGCTTTTATTATCCATGTTAATTTTTCGGATTACCTGGCCAAAACTATTGGTTATTGTCAATACCGAATTATCTTCAGGGTTTTTTATTGAAACATTAATATAATCTTTTGCCGGATTGGGAAAAATGATCAGTTCTGATTGTGTTCCTTCCTGCTGAATAATATTTGATGTAGTATCTACAGGCGCAACAGCCAAACAAAACCCGTCAAATGTTTCATACCACATCATGAACTGCTCTGTGGAAGAATGGTAAATTGCATCCGGAGCCCATGGACCTCCGCTGTCAATAACAGAGTCATAGGGCGGGGTAAAAGTGTGGAATAAAGGATTGTCTTCATGTTTGGTCCAATTAATTCCATCTGTTGAGTAAGCAAAACAAATATTTATTGTGTCAAATTGCTCTGTAACTCCATTGTAACTGTTAGTTGATGTGGAAGAATACCACATGTAATACTCAGAGTCATATTTAATAACTGCCGGTGTCCCGATCCAAATGTCATCATAAGTTCCCCAAAAACCGTTTTCAACAACCGGGTTCATGGCGTAACGCTCCCAATCAACTCCATTGGTCGAGGTAGCAAGACCAATCTGAAGTTTCCACGTTGAAGTATCTACTCCGTTATACCACATGTAATACTCACCTGAAATACCGTTGTATTCAAGTGCAGGCGATTCCACCCAGGTACAGTCCCACTCTCCGGGTTCCCCTTTTGTAAAAACCGGATTCGCGGGATGCTTAATCCAATGGATTCCATCTGCTGAAAATGCCATTCCAATGGAGGAACTGATTCCTGCAAACTGTTGCGCCGTATCGCCATAATAATATAATTTGTAACCCGAACTGTCCCTTACAATCTCAGGTGTGTCGAGCCATCCGCAATCCCATTCGGCTGAACCTCCAACATCAATAACCGGCTCAAAATGCTTGAACCAATCTGTTCCGTTTATTGAATAAGCAAAACAAATCCTGCCTTTCATGTCGCTGCCAACACCAACATACCACATTTTAATGGTATCTTCCTCAAAAAGCACTGTTGGCTGACCAATAGCGATAATGTCCCACAGTTCAGGACCTTTTTCCATAACGGGATTGTCTATATACTTTGTCCAGCAGGTCTGAGATACAGCATTAATAGCCATAAATAGTGCAAAAAAGATTAAAAATGTTTTCATATTCATTGTTTTAGGTTGGATGTAAATATACAAATTTTTGAAAATATATTTTATTATATGTTTTTCAACATATATAGATATCTTCATATTAAAATATATTGTTTTGTATCATTCTGATTTAAAGTCTGTAAGATTAAAAGTACGTGATTAAACCGATTAGTTTTTAAGTCATTACACTTGTAATTTAAACAAATTAATACTTGCATCGGCTTGTTTTTTTTAAGATATTTGCTTTTTATTTAAAATATTTTCGCTGATTTTTCAGGGAACTACTCAATGAAAAGCAAATGAAAAGACGAGAATTCATAAAAATTTCATCCATTGGTTTAGGTGGTATTGCCTTGGCTTCATCATTATACAAATGGGCACCATCGGATATTTTCGGCCAGTTTCTGAATGACGAAGTGGATGAAGATACCGAACGCATACCGACCTATTGTGAAATTTGTTTCTGGAAATGTGCCGGATGGATTCACAAAACTGCCGACGGCAGGATAAAAAAAATCACCGGAAACGTTGATGATCCAAACTGCAACGGCCGTTTATGTCCCAGAGGCACCGGCGGCGTGGGTATGTACTACGACGAAGACCGACTTACCAAACCGCTTATCAGGACCAGCGACCGGGGAAAAGACACTTTCCGTGAAGCTTCATGGGACGAAGCCCTGGATTATATTGCCAAACGCATGAGGGAAATTGCCGATAAATATGGCCCAGAATGTACGGCTTTGTTTACCCATGGATCTGGCGGAAAATATTTTGGTCATCTGCTAAATGCTTTCGGCTCAGACAATATTGGCGCTCCGTCGTATGCTCAATGCCGTGGTCCGCGCGAAGTAGCGTTTTTTACTACTTTCGGCTCAACCATCGGCTCACCTGAGCCCACCGACATACGCGACACCAAATGCCTTGTACTCATTGGCTCCCATCTGGGCGAAAACATGCACAACTCACAGGTTCAGGAAATGTCGGATGCCATTGATCATGGCGCCTCCATCATCACTGTTGACCCCCGTTTTTCAATTGCTGCAAGCAAATCAAAATACTGGCTTCCCATTAAGCCTGCCACCGACATTGCTCTTTTACTTTCATGGATTCATGTAATCATCATGGAAGAACTATACGACAAGGACTATGTTGCCAAAAGGTGCCATGGGTTCGAAGAACTGAAACAGCATGTTAAGGATTTCACACCCGAATGGGCTTATGGAATCACCACCCTTGAACCTCAGCTTATCCGCGATGCAGCCTACGAAATGGCTGCTGCAGCACCTGCGGTAATCGTTCACCCCGGTCGTCATGTTACCTGGTATGGTGACGATACCCAGCGCATGCGGGCTGTGGCCATCCTCAACGCCCTTTTGGGATCATGGGGAAGAAGAGGCGGTTTTTTCAATCCTGAAATTAAACATCTGCCAAAATATCCTGCTCCTCCTTATCCAAAACCCGGAAAGAGCTGGAGGGATGCTTTCCCCGGAAAATTCCCACTTGCCGATTCTGTTCTTGCAAACGGTTTATGCGATGCCACCATTCCGGCTCCCGACCGCGATTGCTCCTTCAGAACCTGGATTGTTAACGGAACAAATTTAATCGAAACCCTTCCAAACAGGGCAAATACTCTTAAAGCAATCGAAGAATTGGATCTATTGGTGGTGATTGACACCATGCCCATGGAAATTACCGGATATGCGGATGTTGTGCTGCCCGAATGTACCTACATCGAAAGATATGATGAGATCAGGGAAGCAACCCAACGCGAAGGAACTCTTGCACTCAGAATGCCTGCGGCTGAACCTGCTGGAGATTCAAAACCCGCCTATTGGATGGCCCGCGAACTGGCTATCAGACTTGGTCTTGGCGATTTTTTCCCACACGAAAAAATTGAAGATCTCCTTGACTGGCAACTCAACCAGGTTGGTTCTTCTCTGGAAGAAATGCAGAAAATCGGAGTGAAAAAATTTAAACGCGAATACGACGATCTTTACATGCGTGATTCCGATGAAGTGACATTCAATACCAATACCGGAAAAATCGAATTATACTCTACCGAACTGGCAAACAACGGTTTTGACCCCATGCCGGTTTATACTCCGCACCCCGAACCACCCGCAGGTTTTTACCGCCTGAATTACGGAAGGGCTCCCATGCATACTTTTACCCGAACTTCGAACAATCCGAATCTTACCGATCTGATGGACGAAAATACTGTTTGGGTAAATCCTAAAGTGGCTGCATCGTGGGGACTGGAAAACGATCAGTATGTGAAATTGCAGAATCAGGACGGAATCATTTCTGATTTTGCCGTAAAAGTGAGGGTAACCGAAAGGATACGCCACGACTCGGTTTACATGGTCCATGGATTCGGCCATTCAAACACCCGGCTTTCAAGAGCACACGGCCGCGGTGCCAGCGACTCTCAACTGATCACCAATGTAATGGTCGATCCCATCATGGGAGGAACCGGAATGCGTGGGAATTTTGTAACATTTATCACCAATTTTGAGGAGGCCTGATTATGAGATATGCAATGGCAATAGACACCAAAAAATGTGTCGGCTGCAGTGATTGTGTAGTGGCTTGCCAGACAGAAAACAATGTGCCCATCGGTTTTTGCCGCGACTGGGTTGTTGAAAGTACTGATGGTTCTTACCCGCAATTGGTTCTTGAAAACCGTTCGGAGCGTTGCAACCATTGTGAAAATTCACCTTGCGTAAGATGCTGTCCAACCGGCGCGTCACATTATGAGGAAGGCGGAATTGTAACTGTCACCAAGCAGGACTGCATCGGCTGTTCGGCATGTATCCAGTCCTGTCCGTACGACGCCCGTTACACACATCCCGAAGGGTATGTTGACAAGTGCACTTTCTGCATTCAGCTTGTTACCAAAGGACAAAAACCCGCCTGTGTGGATGTTTGTCCAACAAAATGCATGTATTTTGGCGATCTTGACAATCCCAATTCAGAGGTTTCCTTAATCCTTGCCAGGAGAAAACACAAAACACTGATTCCTGAAGCAGGAACCAATCCACAAGTGTATTTTTTAATATAATTACCGGTAATATAAAAATATTTTCAAATGAAAGAAGAAGTAATCGTAAGCGGAAGGATGAATGAAAACATCGATCCCGTGCTGCAAGCCTGGCACTGGGAAATTCCCACTTACCTGTTTCTCGGCGGTTTGGCTGCCGGAATTCTCTTTTTTGCAGCATTATTTTATCTGCAGGGAAACGATTCTAAATATCGTACCGCTGTAAAAATTGCCCCGTTTATCGTTCCGATTGCCTTGGCATTAGGTCTTTTCGCATTATTCCTCGACCTTACCCACAAGCTTTATTTCTGGAAATTATACACTACCATAAAATTTGAATCTCCCATGTCATGGGGTGCGTGGGTTTTAATGATCATCACGCCCTTATCCATCATGTGGATTTTAAGCTATTCACAGGAGCTTTTTGACCACTGGAAACTAAATTATCCCAAGGTTTACAAGCGCTTCAAATGGGTTGAAAAGCTGATGTTCAAATGGAAAAATGTTCGTGATTTTTATTCCTGGATTGGCACACAAAGGAAAATAATAGCTTGGGTGATGCTGATCATGGCCATTGTTCTTGGGGTTTATACAGGTATTTTGCTTTCAGCATTCAACGCCCGTCCGCTCTGGAACACTTCGGTTTTGGGTATGTTGTTTCTGGTATCAGGGTTGTCTACCGGAGCAGCTACCGTGATGTGGCTTTCAAAAAATGAGGTAGAAAGGAAATTACTCAGTCGCATCGATCTGATATTGATTATTATTGAGCTGTTCCTGATTGTCCATATGTTTATGGGATTCCTTGCCGGAACACAGGTTCAGATCGAAACAGCAAACATGTTCCTCGGGGGCGATTACACCCTTATTTTCTGGATTACCGTGGTGTTTATGGGCTTGCTATTGCCTCTGCTGCTTGAATTTCTGGAATACCGGGGGTATCATATTCCGGTTTATCTGCCGGCCGGACTGATTATATTCGGCGGGGTAATGTTGAGAATTATTTTATTGGAAGCCGGACAGGCCTCCCGTTATTTATATTAAAAACCGAGTGCATCAAAAAAAATAATTATGGAAAAACAAAAAAAATGGAAGTACATGAACCCCTACATTGCAGGGGTGTTACTCGGATTGGTTCTGACTGCCTCATTTTTCCTTGCAGGACAAGGATTGGGTGCCAGCGGTGCCGCTAAATCGGTCGTTGCTTCCACTGTTCTCACGGTGGCTCCCGACTATGCAAAGAACAGTGATTTTTATGGAAAATATTCCCACCAGAAAGAAAGTCCCATGCGATCATGGCTGGTTTTTGAGGTGCTAGGCGTTTTGCTGGGAGGATTTATTTCCGGAGCCGTATCAGGAAGACTAACCTGGAAAGTGGAGCGTTCACCAAAAATCACACGCCGTCGACGGATTATTTTCGCAATTATTGGCGGAATGCTTTTCGGTTTCGGCGCCCAGATTGCCAAAGGATGTACCAGCGGTGCTGCTCTGAGCGGAATGGCAAGTCTGGCACTTTCGGGATTCATAGCCATGATGGCAATCTTCGGAACCGCCTTTATGTTCTCGTTTATCTTTAAGAAGAACTGGGTGTAATTAATTAGTAGTCCCGATAGCTATCGGGAAGCAGATTAGTAAATTAGTTAATTAGCAGATGAATAATAAAAATAAATACAAAAAATAATTAAGACGTCACTGCGAGGCACGAAGCAGTCTCCTAAATAAAAAATATATATTCAATTAGGAGATTGCTTCGTTCTACTCGCAATGACGAAAAACACATATAACTATGGGACCAATAATACCAATAGCAGGCATATCAACAGAAATGGGATTTCTGATTGCCTTTGCAATAGGACTGGGATTCGGATTCGTTCTGGAACAGGCAGGTTTTTCATCAAGCCGCCGGTTGGCAGGAATGTTTTACGGTTATGACACAACCGTCTTAAAAGTATTTTTTACCGCTGCCATTGTGGCCATGATCAACATTTTCTTCCTTAATTATTTTGAAATGATTGATTTGTCCATGGTTTACATTCACGATGCAGCAGTTTATGCCGCTTTGATCGGCGGGGTAATCATGGGCGTGGGTTTTATAACCGGGGGATATTGCCCGGGAACAAGTGTCTGCGCTGCTGCCATCGGAAAGGTGGATGCGATATTTTTTATTTTCGGCATCCTTCTGGGTGTTTTTGTATTCGGATTCTTTTATCCCGTTTTCGCGCCTATTATGAACCCCGAAGAAGGTTCCATGTGGTTTGTCGACAACGAACTGAAAGTTTCTGATGCCCTTGGTCTGTCGGATGGAATTTTTGCCCTGGTACTTATTTGTATGGCAATTGTTATGTTTTGGGGAGGCGAATGGCTCGAAAAGAAATTTGCCCGTCCCGATATTACTAAAGAAATTTAACCTGATATTTTCAACTTATGAAAGCAAAAGCGAGAATTATTCTTTCGGCTGTTATCCTGGTTTTTGGAGCATTGCTGGCCATCATCCCGGCAAAAACAAACAACCCTTATGCTCCGGATGCCCGTGAAATACTTCAGGAAATGAAAACCGAATCGAACATGATTTCGGTTGATGACCTTTCGTCTTATCTCATTAATAAAGACTCTTCGGTTTTTATCGTTGATGTAAGAACTCCAAAGGAATATGCCGAGTTTACCCTTCCCGGTGCCTATAATATTCCGGTTGACAGCGTCACCAGCGAAACATGGTCGGGGTTCCTGAACCAGAAAATCAAAAAAGTGATTTTCTTTTCCAACGGAACACAAAAAGCTTCCGAGTCATGGATGCTCTGCCGTAGCATCGGATATAAAAACAACTATATTTTAAAAGGCGGATTGAATGAATGGTTTCATCTGATCATCAACCCAACGCCCCCAAAATCGACACAAGACCGCACTGCCATGGCCATATATAGGAAACGCCTTGGGGCAAAACAGTTTTTTACCGGAGCAAAAGTTGAAGCAAAAACAAACTCTGCCGGTCCGGTTGCCCCCATCAACAGCGGCAAAAAGAAAACCGTCGGGGGCGGTTGCGGATAATAATTTAAATGCATTTTACAGATTTTTAATATGGACGAAAAACCCAAACCAAACTTCAGCTTCTGCCCCACTACGGGTGGCTGAATCTTTATTGATGCCTTTGTATTTACAGGCAAAAAATTATATAAGACGATTTCAGACTTCACAACAGGAAAAAACAAAAAAGACAAAACCAAGTTAAACACAGAAAAATGAAAAACATTCCGTTTTATATTCTGGCACTTGCATCATTAATCATCATTGCTTTGGTATTGAAACAACAAACCGATGAAGGCAATGAGTTCGAACTGAAAAAAAATGATGCCGATCTGATTAAAACCGTGAGCAAAGGAGAATATCTGGTCAAACCTGAGCAGCTGGCCGGAATGCTCACTGCCGCTGAGGAAGAATTTGTTCTTGTTGACATCAGAAATCCTCAGAATTTTCTGGCAAGCCACATTGATAATGCCGTTAACATTCCTTTTCAAAAAATCCTTGATAAAGAATGGTATGGGTTTTTCCTGGACACTACCATTAAAAAAGTTCTTTACTGCGATTTGGATATCTATTCGGCCGAAGCCATGATGCTGCTTCATCAGCTTGGATGTACCAATATTTATGTTCTTGAAGGCGGAATGAATTTCTGGAAAAGCGACATGCTCGAAACTTACAACCCGCGATCAGGTGCCTCGAACGACGAAACACCTCATTACAATTACCGGGCTTTGATGAGTACACCAGGAACAGATGGAAAAGCCGAACAGGCGCCAGCCAACACCCCACAGTTACCTGTAAACAACAATAAGAAACCTGCTGTAAAAGGCAGTTGCGGATAAAATAAAAATCTTACGAAATGAAACGACTGATATTTTCACTTCCCATAGTTATTTTGATCTTTGCAGGTTGCGGAAAAGCCCCTGAAAAAAAGGAACTCACCGTTATCAAACCGGCGGATAAATTATCTGAACAGGAAATGCTCCTGGGCTTTCTTGAAAAGCACGGCAATTATATCAATGATGCAGAAACACCCAATCTTGTTCAGGCAGATGAGGTTTTTGCCAATCTGGCCAACCCCGCATATTATTTTATTGATATGCGTCCGGCCGAAGATTTCGAAAAAGGTCATGTCAGCGCAGCATACAACATCAAGTTTGCGGAACTGCTGAATCATTTCAGAGACAGCATCAACCCTTCGCTTTACGACAAAATTATTATGATTTGCAAGGATGGCCAAACAGCTTCTTATGCTACTGCGCTGCTCAGACTGGCAGGTTATGGAAACGTATTTGCACTCAAATGGGGCATGGCTTCGTGGAACAAACAGTTTTCGGGTTACTGGTCTGAAAACACCTCCTCGGCATATGAGAAAAATTTTGACACCGTTGCAGTAAGTCAACCTGCAGCAGGGAGTTATCCTGTGTTAAAAACCGGTGCAAAATCACCTGAAAAAATACTTCAGAAAAGAATAGAAGCCTTGTTCGCTGAAGAGCAGGGATCATTCCGTGTCAAGGCAGAAAATGTTTTGACAGACTCGGGCAACTTATTTATAATAAACTATTCCGATACAAACAAGTACAATTCAGGGCATCTAAAAGGAGCTGTGTTGTACAAAAACCGGGAGTCACTTTTGAGCACTGCTTCATTAAAAACCCTTCCCACTGATAAAAAAATAGTTGTTTACTGTGAGACAGGTACAAAGGCAGCCTTTGTAACGGCCTATTTAAGATTATTGGGTTATGATGCCTATGCCATTGCCTACGGAATAAACGGATTGATTTACAATACCGCAAAAAACAATGGCTGGCCGGTATATTCAGCAGAAGCTTCAGGAGATTTTCCGGTAATAACCGGCAGCGAAACAATAGTTCCAAAAGTTGAGGTTACGGCTACTACTTCACAATCACAGTCTGCTGCACCTGCCACAAACAATCCTCCGGTGAAAAAGCAGAAGAAGAGTGCTTCGGGGGGGTGTGGTTAATTTTAATTATAATTCTCCCTGAATATCTCAATCAGCCTTTCAGGCGGAACCACCTTGTTTGGGTAGTTGTTCATCTCAATCAATACTTTTGAAATGGCCAGGGTATTTAAACCCATTTTCAATCCAAGCTGATTGATGAAATCAAGCTCGTTTTTATTTGTATCGAGATCAAAATTCATCATTAACACCAACCTGTGAAAATGAATGATCCTGTCAAATTCATGTTTTGGAGGGATAAAGGGGACTTCCTGATTAAAAAGCTCATCAAGTTTTTCTTTCGAAACATTCAGCATCCGTGCCATTTCGGTTAAAAAAACATATTCCTTTTCTTTAATCTGTCCATCAGATTTAATCAGTTGTATCAGACTGCTTAGCAAACCCAGTGATTCTTCCATAGCTTTTTTTTATGCAAAAATAAGTTTTTTACTCCATTTCAAAAATTCAATTTAACCCCTGCTACCAAAACATCATCAATTTGTTTGTAATCGCCTTTCCATTCATTGTAAAACTTTATCAGGCCTGATTTTTGGTCAGACAGAGGAATATCAGAATAGTGTTCAATTGCTGATTTAAACCGCTCAAGGCCCATTTTGGTTTTATTTTCCGAATCAAACTGATCGGTCATACCATCGGAAAACAGGTACAGTGTATCACCCGGAAGTATTTTTTCGGTTTTCATGGTAAAGGGCTGGTCGACCAGACGATGCATGCCAATGGGCATTTTATCGGGATTCAGCACCAGCGTTTCGCCATTTTTTCGAGTAATAATCACCGGTCGTTTGGCTCCGGAATAATAAATCTCACGTGTTTCATGGTTAATCATTACCAGCGCCAGATCAATGCCGTCGCGTTGTTCGGTATTGCCTTCCTTGCGTTCAAGGGCTTCGATAAATTTACGTCGGAATTCGTTGAGAATTTTATCGGGCATATCGAACTGTTTGATAATATCATTGAGCAGCGCCGTGCCCAGCATACAAAGAAATGCAGCAGGCACTCCATGTCCGGTTGCATCACCAAGAGCCAGAACAGAGTTTCTTTCATTGGAAGAAAACAGATAAAAATCGCCCGACACAATTTCCTTCGGAAGGTTGATAATAAAGGCATCCTCAAAATAACTGATCATGTCGTTTTCAGAACCCAGCAAAGCATTTTGTATGCCGCGTGTGTATCTGATGCTGTCGGTTATTTCGATATTTTGGTGTTCAATAAGGTCTTTCTGTTCATTGGCAATATCACGTTGTTCAGTCATAAGATCACGCTGGGCTTCAATTTCATCGCGTTGGGAAACAATTTCTTCTTTTTGCTGCATTAGTTCTTCATTTTGGATAGCCAATGCTTTATTGAGAATTCTCTTTTGTCTGTTCAACCTGATGATAAACACTGCAAAGGCACTAAAAACCAACAGTCCGCCAAGGATAAAGGCTAAAATAATCCGGTAACGGTTTTCAATGGATTTTTCATTGTTTATCGACAGATTTTGCAATTCGATATTATTATTGAGCAGGGTGATTTCCTTGTCGCGCTTTTCTGATTCATAAATTGCCCGGAGTTCGCTAAACTGCTTTGTGGATTCTGCATTAAAAACCGAATCTTTCCAATGACCATAATCCACCAGATAGCCAAATGCCTTTTCGTATTCTTCCATTTTAAAATAAATGAAAGAATAAGCCAGTGTGACATTTTTCTGTCCTTTTCTGTTCTCAATTCTATCGGAAATTTCAGCACTTTTATCAACATATTCCAAGGCTTTTTTATAATCTCCGGTACTGGCATACACCTCTGAAAGTGAGATAAACAATATTCCCAATCCTCTTCTTTCACCAGTTTTTATAAGAACTTCTTCAGATTTATGGAGATATGTTTTCGCTTTATCATACTCTTTTCTGTTAAGATACAAAGTTCCAAGGTTGTGATAGACCCCTGCCCTACCCTCAAAGCTATTTATTTTCTCGTACATTTCCCTTGCTTTTTCCATATAGTAAAAAGCCGAATCGGAAAACCCTCTTCGATCGAAAATCGAACCAATATTCATGATAATAAGTGCTTCGGCATCGGTTCTGCCCATTTCATGGTTAAGTGCCAGTGATTTTTTGTAGTATGCAAGAGCTTCATCAAATTTACGCCAGAAACTGTACACCTCGCCAATATTCACCAGTGTTGCAGCAATGCCTTCTTTGCTTCCCAACTCTTCGGCAATGGCGAGTGACCTGTTATAATATTCAATTGCCCTTTTGTAGTCGCCCCGCACAGTAAAAATTATTCCGCAATTGTGAAGCACCGACTCAATCCCGATTTTATAATTACACTGGGTAAAAAGCTGGATTGACTTTTCGTAATAACGCATGGCATCATCATAGTTTCCCTTAAACTCATAAATAATTCCGATGCTGTTGTAGCAAAATGCCTGTCCTCTGATGTCTTTTGATTTTTTATCAATCTCAAGTGCCTTAAAATAATAAACCAAAGCAGTATCAGGCTCACCAAGATATTCATATACAATGCCAATATTGCTGTAAGAAACGGACAGGTCTTCTGAAGAGTTTATGTTATTGGCAATAATGATATTCTGTTTATACCTGAAAAGCGCCAGTTCATATTTTCCCAACTCGGTAAAAATTAATCCGAAGTTGTTGTTCACCGTGATCTGCTGGTCGGGTTCAGGGTGTTTTTTAAGCAATTTTTCAGATTCCTCCGAGTAATCTAATCCCTTTTCATATTCTCCGAGATTATAACAGCAGTAGGAACAGCTATTCAGTGCTTCTTTAATCAGGCGGCTGTCTTTAAATTTACGGGCAAGAGACAAGCCTTTTTGAGCATAATCGAGTGCTTTTTCAAAGTTAATATTTGCATACTCCTCGGCCAATTTCAGATAAATATTTACTTTTTCTTTTCCTTGCGAATGGCCTAGCAGGTTTTGAATACTGTCGGCACGTTCGGTTTGCGAAAACAATCCGAAAGAAAACAAAAGGCAATATGTGAAAACAACTATTCTCATGTAATTTTAATTCCGATTACAAGGATATCATCTATCTGTTGATGGGGGTTGCCGCTATGGTCGGGGAAATTCATCCAACCATTAATAGCTTCTTCAAGCTTCTGTTTTTGCTGAAGCATTGACTTTGTATGGTTTTCGATCAGTACATTTTTAAAGGATTGGTACTTGAATTTTTTTCCCTTTGGTCCGCCAAACTGATCGGCCAGCCCATCTGAAAAAAGAAAGATGCAATCGTCCTGTTCACACTGGATTTTAGCAAGATTAAAGGGTTTGTATTCATCGAGGTAATGAATTCCAACCGGACATTTATCCGGGTTCAGTTCGATCAGCTCTCCGGTTTTTGCCCTGATGATCCATACCGGATTATTGGCCCCGGCATAAAGAAGGATTTTTGAATCCAGGTCAATACTGACAACAGACATATCCATACCATCCTTAACCGACAACCCTGATTCGGCAGCGGATTTCTGTTTAAGAATTTCAATCACTTTTGCTCTCAATTTATTGAGAATCAAATCGGGTGATTTCTCATTTTCACCCGAAACCACATCCGATAAATATGTTAGTCCGAGCATGCTCATACTCCCCCCGGGCACCCCATGTCCGGTGCAATCGGCCGCAGCAACAACCATAGTTCTGTTGTCGTTATGAAACCAGAAAAAATCTCCGCTCACAATGTCCTTAGGGTGATAAAAAATAAAGCTGTCGGGAAAATACTTTTTAAGAATTTCGACCGGAGGCATCATGGCATTTTGAATTCTTGCAGCATATTCAATCCCGGATGTAATATATTGTTTCTGGGCTTCAATTTTTTCCTTTTGCTCGGTGGCAATGTTTTTCTGAAGTTCTATATTATTTCGCTGGGCTTCAATTTCATCACGCTGGGCTTCTATTTCCTCTTTCTGCTGAATTATTTCTGCCTTTATGGAAAGTAGTTTTTTGTTTAATTTCTGTTTGGTTCTGAATTGATAATACAGCAACATGGCAAGAAGGAAAATAATACCGAGAACTATTGATACAGATGTAAGAATCATGTTTGTTTTCAGGTTTTTTTCCTTGAGCTGACTGAGTTTCAGGTCATCAATTTCCTTGCGGCTGTTCAGGAGTTCGATTTCCTTGATTTTTTTATCTGTTTCATATTTTACCTGTAACGTTGTGATCTGAAGTTCGGTATTTTGGTCAAAAATGCTGTCGCCTATTTCCAGTGCCATTTTGTAATACTTATAAGCATCCCTGAATTCGCCCTTTAACTCGGCCGAAGAGGCTAACTGAAAATAGTTTTCTTGTTTAAGGCTTAAAAGGCTTTTATTTTTGCAGATTTCCAATGATTTTTCAAAATACGCCTGCGCCTGGTCTTCATTCACAAGCAATTTGTTTAGCTCTCCCTTTTTCAGGTAGGTCCATGCAAGGCTCAGACTGTCTTTCAGTTTCAGGTTTATTTCTTCGGCTTGATCAAGCATTTCGGCTGCCTCATCATACTTTTCCTGATGCATAAGTATTCCGGCGATATTATTGCAAGACTCGGCAATCCCCTCTTCATTTTTTATTTTTTTCTCGTTTTCAAGTGAAAGACGGAAATATTTCAGGGCTACGTCGGGCCATTCAAAACTTTGATAAACACTGCCCATGTTATTCAAAGATTTTGCCAATCCCGCAGTATTGTTGATTTTCTGGTCTATATCAATGGATTTTTTATAATATACTATTGCCTCATCGTACTTTTTCATGGCATAGCATACATTACCAATACTGGTATAGGCAAACGACAAGTTTTTATCTTTTTTATTCTCACATATCTCAGCAGCATTTACAAAATAGCCCATCGCTTTTTCATATTCGCTGAGATCATAGAAAACCGCCCCAAGATTGATCTGTGCAAGATATTTATCCTCTGAACTGTTATTTATCAAAGCGTTTTTATAGTGCAGATCGAAATAACGTATTGCCTTTTCATAATCTCCGGTCGAATAATAGCTGTTTCCAAGTGCTGAATATACATTGCACAACCCGCTGATATCCTTTTTGTTTTTATATATTTCTTCGGCCTTTAAATAATTTTCCCTGGCTTGTTCCTGATTTCCTGATTTCCTTAATTCATTTCCTGAAATAAAATATTCCTTTGCAGTTTTTTCACCGCCAGATTTTGCCTGAGAAAAGGCAAAAACAGACAACAACAAAAACCCAAATAGAAATACCTTATTTTTCACTACTAAAATTTTAAAGTCATTTATACGTATAAATTTCAAAAAAGATTTGTTTGCACGACTCAATAATAACTACCTCAAAGCCTGGGTTATCCAAAGAGTCAACGCCATTACACTTAAAAACAATCATTAGAAAAACTGAAAGTTACCAGGTAAAAATGTTATACAGCGAAACCCCAGCCATTATTGTAAATACCAATTCGGTAAAGAATCGTGATTTTGATAAAATAAAAAAGTTTGCCAACAGAACAGACAGCCAGGGAAGAGAAATAATAATAAACGAAGTATCAAAATTTCTTACCATGCATAAAATGAAAGAATAAAAAACCAGGATAAAGAAAATGGTAAAATACTTTCTTCTGATTATTTTTTTTGCTTTCATGCTGCTCATGGAGGCAAGCAGACAAATGAGAAAAAACAGAACCAGTGAAGAAAAATATATGGTTTCGCGTAAATTTAATACCGGTATGGAAAAATCAAAGATATTCTGCTGTTTCATCAATATTACAAAACCCTGAATATCATCATTCCAAAAGAACCAGAAAAAATAAAACATATACGGAACAATAATTCCGGCTAATGAAACGAGATATTCCCTGAACGACATGGTTTTAATAACCGAAAAGGCAATCCATACGGGTATCAGATAATAAATCAGTTGCCAGTGAAACAAACTCCCAGCCGAAAGTATAAACCCGGTATCAAAAGCCACCCTTATATTGGTCTCCTTTTCGAGTCTGAAAAGTGAAAAGAAAGTCAGCATTAAAAAAATACCTGAAATGTGTGCAGGATTTAAAACCCTCAACGGGAAAAGACTCAATGCCAGAAAAAGAAAAACTATTCCATCAAGGAAAGTGCGCGATTCGATGAAAATATATCGGGAATTCATTTTCACCAGCAGAAAAAACACAGCAATGATCAATCCATATGGAACAATAATCCAGGCATATGCAATTGAATCGAACAAACCGGCAAACCATAAAAAAACATTGGTAGTCAATTGGCCCGAAAAAATATGGTCGTAGTTTATGGTAATTAAAAAGGGTATTACTGCCAGTATGGGGGCAGTAAAAAGAATCAAAGGGTGGTTTTTTTTAACAAAACTCAGGACCATAATTGGCTATTATTTGAGATCAAATCCAATGTCTCTTCTGAAATATTTTCCTTCAAAGGTAATAATTTCTGCGTTCTTCATCGACTTTTCAAGCGCTTCATTCATGGTTTGCCCAAAAGATGTTACCGCTATTACCCTTCCTCCATCGGTGAGAATTTTCCCGCCTGATTCTTTGGTGCCGGCATGGAAAAGCAGACTGTCGTTTACTTTTTCAA
Source organism: Bacteroidetes bacterium GWF2_38_335 (assembly GCA_001769535.1). Classification (GTDB taxonomy): domain Bacteria; phylum Bacteroidota; class Bacteroidia; order Bacteroidales; family GWF2-38-335; genus GWF2-38-335. The sequence continues at coordinate 30,108 of MEOH01000012.1, read as the reverse complement.
GATTGGTCATTTCCAAACCCTTTTTGTACGCATCGGGATACCCCCCCGAAACAGCCATTACAGTGGTGGCAAATCCGGGAATGAATTCGATATTTATTTTTTCCAGTTCTTCCCTGGCAACAGCATCAAGGATTTCCACCAAATCGGTTTTCAGCCGGGGCATCACCACTTCGGTTTCGGGATCTCCAAACCGCGCATTATACTCAATTACAAAAGGATTTCCTTCCACATTGATCAATCCGAAAAATATCACCCCTTTGTATTTAATTCCTTCGGTCTGCAATCCTTTAACGGTAGGAATAATAACCCTTTGCTCAATTTTATCCATAAAAGCTTTATCGGCAAATTTTACCGGCGATACAGCACCCATTCCTCCGGTGTTTGGACCGGAATCCTTTTCACCAATTCGTTTGTAATCTTTAGCCTCGGGGAGTATTTTGTAGGTTTTTCCGTCCGTAACGGCAAAAACCGAAAGCTCAATTCCCGAAAGAAATTCCTCGATCACCACTTTTTCGCTGGCTTTCCCGAATTTGCCGGTGATCATTTCATCCAGTTCCGACAGAGCTTCATTTTTATCTTTGATGATCAGCACACCCTTTCCGGCAGCAAGCCCGTCAGCCTTTAGCACATAAGGAGGGTTGAGTGAATTAATAAAATCACGGCCTGCAGCAATGTTTTGACTATTTACGGTGAAATAACGGGCTGTGGGAATGGAATATTTTTTCATAAACTCCTTGGCAAAGTCCTTGGAGCCTTCGAGCCGGGCACCTGATTTATCCGGACCAAAGACCGGAATTTTTTTCAATGATTCATCAGCGAGGAAAAAATCATGTATTCCATCAACAAGCGGAGCTTCCGGACCAACAACCACATGGTTAATTTCGTTTTGAAGAACAAAGGCTTTTATCTGTTGGAAATCTGCCGGGTTAAGAGCAATATTTTTGGCAATGGCTGCTGTTCCGGCATTACCCGGTGCGACAAATAAATTTACGTTTTTTTCAGATTGCTTAATTTTCCAGGCAATGGCATGTTCCCTTCCACCTGAACCGATTAAAAGAATGTTCATTGTACTTTTTTATTTTGCCGGCTAAGTTATATATTTTTTCTCTACTGTCAATCCGCCGGTTATAGTTGGTGTTTCTGTTCAACCTTAACAAGATTTTCCACATTATATCCCCTTTGGCGGGCCTTTTCAACAAGCTGTTTATACAATTCCTCATCCATTACCGGCTTACGGCATAAAATCCACAGGTATCCCGGTGTGTTGCTGCCGATTAATGCCCACTGATAATTTTCACTGTCAAGTTCCAAAATGTTGTACTCTGCATAAAAAAACAGGAAAAAAGATACTTTCAACTGTCCGGGCTTATTAACCGGATCGGGCTGTTTGGCCTTTCCTGTTGCTTTTTTGTGTACACCATCAAGTTTATACTGATATCCCTGATTGAGAACCTCAATCCGGCCGTTTTTTTTCAGTGAATAAGTGGCGGTTACTCCGACCAGATCTTTTTCAAAGGAATGCTGAAAACGTGCAATTTCATACCATGTTCCCAGAAATTTTTCCAGATTCAGTTCCTTTACAGTTGTTTTGTCTATTTTTCCCATTTCATTAGTATTTTGACCTATTGCATTGACTGTGCCAAAGACTAAAAAAGTCAACAAAATTGCACACAGAACATTTTTCATTTTTTCCTTATTGTTATTCATTTTGTAAAGTTAGTAATTTATTCAAATTTTTTCACAGGGATTACAAACCGGTCTTTCAGACCTAAATTTAGATGCAGCAAGGGCAAAGCCCTGGAATTGTATCCGCGTAGGGTGAAATGAAATGCAACCCTATGCGTAAAAAGCTGTTTTAATTCACAGGGTTTCACAATGTTTCACCCTGTGGTATTACAAACCGGTCTTTCAGACCTAAATTTAGACACAGCAAGGGCAAAGCCCTGGAATTGTATCCGCGTAGGGTGAAATGAAATGCAACCCTATGCGTAAAAAGCTGTTTTAATTCACAGAGTTTCACAATGTTTCACCCTGTGGTGTTAAAAATTGGCTTGGATAAAACTGTACGAAGCATTTTCCTTTTTACAGGTTCGACCGCAGGAAAATCTTGAAAACGGAGGTCTTTTTTGTTTTCTCAAAATCCTTGTCCGAAATAAACCTTACAAGGTATTTGTCTTTGTTTCCGGGAACAGAAACAAGCTTTTCCATGATTTCGACTGATTCCTCGGGCTTTTCACAAAGAGAAAGTGCCTTTGCCCTGTTGTACATGGCTTTTTCGTACATATTGCCTGTTCCTGCCTCATATAAGTCACAAGCACCGGCAAAATAATTGTCGGCAAGCAGGTATTTTTCTTCTTTAATAGCTTGTTGTCCGGCTGCATTTAACTGCGATGCCACTTCACTCTGGTCAATAAAGCATTTTATCCGGTATGAAGGAAATTTTTGAGAATAATCGCCATAGCTCTCTTTTATTCCTGCGGGGTTTTCGATTTCGGGCGCGTCAATCAGCGATGAATGCTTTATCAGATGGGCAGTTTCATAGTAATATCCTCCCTCATAGCAATATTGATCGGCTGATGAAATCATGATAACAGCGGCTTTTCCGGGAATGGTATAACCCCTGAACAGCATGTGGTTGATGTAATAACATCCTTGCATGGTGAAAGTATCCACGTTGTGATCGCTCACCGACACGTAAATGTTCCATGAATGCATGAGCCGGATATTTCCCGGGAAAATGTCATCCATGTCTTCTGTCATGGTTCCATCTTTTTCGTATATGCCACGCAAACCTGCTGACCGGGCTTCGACTGAAAACCGCAACACTTTGATGTCAGTTTCTTTCAGCTTTTTCAATCCTGCAAACTTGGCACTGCGATATGCCTGCAGGGCTTCATACTCACCTTCAGAAAATGAGCTTTCCTTAATATTTTCACCTGTAAGTAAATCAAGCTTGTAAAATTCAGTCGAATAACCACAATCACGCTCGTAATAAACCAGATTGGCTTTTTTGCTGTAGTAGAGATTGCTTATGAGACAAGGTTCTCCCACTGTGGCAAAAAGTACTGCCGGAATAATCAGCAGCAGCATCAACAAGGGTTTTGTCATCATAAACAACTGTCTGTATTTGTGTATTTTTTCAATATAAAATACGATTCAAAATTAGGTCAAAATTTCATCTCTGCAAAATAACCTGAATGCTTTCTGACATTAAAAACATCGCCGTTTTCAAAAATCAGATACTGCCCTTTGATTCCGTTAAGTTTTCCCTTTATCAGATTTGTTTTTTCAAATGAAACGGAATTTACTTTTACCGGATAGAACCTTACAGGATAATTGATTTTACTTACCTCGCTGCCGTTTACCGAATATTGTTTAAGTTCTTCGGGAAGCAGCGCCAGTGCCCTACTTTTGTCATCAGCAAGAAATGAAAATCCTTCAGTGTTTCCCGTGAGCATCTTTCTCCAGTTTGTTTTGTCGGCAAAATGTTTTTTCAGCGCTACCTCAATTTGTCCGGCCAGATTGCGGTAAGGAGTGCGTGCTATTATTATTGCCTCGCTTGCTCCCTGGTCAATCCACCGCGTTGGAACCTGGGTATGCCTCGTCACACCAACTTTTAGTCCACCCGACAATGCCAGATATACAAAATGGTCAACCAGACTGTTTTCCTTAGCCCATTCCATATCTCGTGAAATTCCGAGGTGTGCCATGTCGAGTTCCGGACTGACAATTGCAGGATCGGCTTCGGGAGCAGTCTGGAAGCAGGGATAACAAAAGCCCTGGCCAAATGATGTTTTGGTCACTTTTCCACAATGAATGCAGTTGATCCTGTTCAGAAATTCCAGAGATATCTCATGACCAAGCAATTCATTCATGCAAACCTCCGCTTCTCCGGTCTGGATATAGTACCTGACAGGATCAGCATATTCGGTTTTCATTTTTTTTAAATTGCCGTGGATGGTCATATTAGTTTAAAGTATCTTTTTTTTCAGTGTTCTTTTTGTCGTATTCTTCCAGCTTTTCCTTTGCAGTGTTAATTTCCTTTGAGTTTTTCACATCTTTTTCAAGCGAAGGAAAAACCATCAGCGATACCTTGTAGGTTTGTTCATACAGCAGAGAATTCTTCTTTGTTTCCTTAGAAATGTATTTTTCTTTGCTGTCAATGTGATTGAAAACCACCAGTAAAACACTGAGAATGAAAGCCACCTTCACAAATCCAAAAACAGCCCCAAGCAATTTATTAAGAAAACCAAGAGCAACTTTTTTAACCACCTGGTCAATCAGCCGTGCAACAAAATGCACTCCGATAACCACTCCGGTAAATGTAATGATGAACGAAATCAAATGGACCGTTTCCTTATCCGCATCAAAATTATCCTCGAGAATGCCGGCAACAAAATAGGAAAACTCATTGGCAATAAGTATTCCCAAAAGCAAGGCTGCAACCGATGCGGCCTCAATGATCAGTCCGCGGGTAAATCCCCGGTATGTCCACCAAATAAGCGGAATCAAAATAATAATATCCAGATAATTCATAAAACAAAATTAAGTGTTAGAAACGTGATTACACGGATTTTGCAAGTCAATTAATAAACAATGATTTGTGAATAACGTAGAGACGCAAAATTTTGCGTCTCCCTATAACCATGGCCTTTAGGCCATAGTTATAGCAGTAATAACATATTTGTTAAATTAATTTTCACCATAAAAGGCAACTAATTGAGATAATTCAATGTCTAATTAAAAAAAATCTGTATTTTTAAATTATTAAAATACTACAACTATGAAAACCGGCAGACTTCTTTTTGCGCTGATTATTTTCTTTTCGGCAACAATAAACCTTAAATCGCAGGATCCCGGAAATGCCCTGGATTTTGACGGTGTGGATGATCTTGTAAACTGTGGATCAAATGCGATTCTGGATGATATGTACAGCTTTACCGTCGAAGTGTGGGTTAATCCCCGGTCTTTTGGCGAAGTCAATTTTGGCCGTATTATACAAAAACGTGATGTTTCAACCGGTTATTGGATGATCCAAATGGATAACTCCGCTGCCGAAGAATGCCTTGAATTTTACGTCCATTGCTCCACTCCGGCCCGGGCCAAAACAGCTGCCGGAACAATTGACCTCAACCGTTGGGTGCACATAGCCGCTGTCTTTGATGGCGACACAAAAGTTGCAACGGTTTACATTAACGGCGTGGAAGCCTCCTATTTGATTCATCAAACCGGAGCAGGAATCCATTATTCCGATGCAAACAACGTGATGGCCGTTGGTAACAGCACCACCCTTAACCGCAGCTTCGACGGAGCCATGGATGAACTGAGGGTTTGGAATGTTGCCCGCACCCAGGCGCAAATACAGGATAATCTGGACAATGTGGTGGATCCGGCATCCTCAGGATTGGTTGCTTATTACCGTTTTAACCATGGTACTGCATGCGGCGTGAACACCGGAGTTACTTCTCTCACCGATCTTACAACCAATGCAAACACAGGAGCATTATCAGGATTTGATCTTTCAACTGCCGACTGTACTTCAAACTGGATCGGATCTGCTGCCATTACCACTCCGGTGGTTTCTGCCGCAACCGGAATTACCTGCACCGGATTCACTGCCAACTGGGCAGCACCGGTAACCGGAACCGTTGATAAATATTACCTCGAAATTGCCACCGATGCTGCTTTTACCAATAAAATTACAGGATATAATCCTTATAAAGATATGGGAACAGCTTTGACCGAAAATGTAACAGGTTTAACTATAGGACAGACATATTATTACCGTGTAAGGGGATATAAAACTGCTTTGGGTGATGTTTATGCTTATTCCCCGACAATATCAGTTGCCGTGGTGGATGCTGTAGCACCAACCATTACCTGTCCGGGCACACAGAGTCTGAACGCCAATACAAGCTGTCAGGCCACTCTGCCGTCCTATATTTCCATGGCCACAGCCACCGACGGATGTGATGCCACCCCGACAATAACCCAGTTGCCGGCATCCGGAACAGTCATTTCGGCTTCAACAACGGTTACGCTCACTGCAACAGATGATTCGGGTAACTCTTCCAATTGCAGTTTTACCGTGAATCTGAATGATGTGACCAATCCCACAGTTACCTGTCCTGGAAACCAGAATGTGAGCATGTCATCGGGCTGCAATGCCGTACTTCCGAACTTTACCAGCATGGCTACCGCTACCGACAACTGTGATGTGTCTGTGGCTAAAACCCAGTCCCCGGCTTCAGGTACAACCATCTCCTCAGCCACAACGGTGACAATTACCGCCACCGATGATGCGGGAAATTCTTCACAGTGCACGTTTACTGCTACTCCGGTTGATGCTACCAACCCGACGATTACAAACCCCGGAAACCAAACTGTTTCGGCCAATGCATCATGCCAGGCAACTGTACCAAACTTAACCACCCTGCCCACTGTTTCTGACAATTGCGATGCTACTCCGACAGTTACACAGTCGCCGCTTGCCGGAACAACCATAACCGGTACCACTACCGTTACCCTCACTGTTACCGATGATGCCGGAAATACTGCTTCATGCAATTTTTCACTGAGCATTGTTGACGATACTGATCCTTTACTTGTCGATCCGGGAGATCAGAATGTCGAAGCCAATGCCAGCTGTACCGCAACACTGCCTGATTTCAGACCTCTTGCCACTGCATCAGACAATTGCGATGCCACTGTGACTAAAAACCAATCCCCTGTTCCGGGCACCGCTATGACAGGAACTGTTTCAGTTACTATTACGGCTATTGATGACTCAGGCAATAGTTCACAGGTTACCTTCACTGCTTTTTTAATTGATGTCACCTCACCAGTGATTACCAATCCCGGCGATCAGGATTTCTATTCTGATGCCAATTGTGATGTGATTCTTCCTGATTATACCGGTTTGGTAAGTGTTAGTGATAATTGTGATGCTTCGCTCACCGTAATTCAATTCCCCGCACCCGGTTCCACTATTCATGAAACAACAACCATAAATTTATCTTCAACCGATGATTCAGGAAATGTTGGTTATTGCCTTTTTGATGCCATTGTCCATGATGCCATTGATCCGGAGATTACTTGTTCAACTCCCTCAGCTTTATATGCCAATGCAGCTTGTGAAGCAATAGTTCCCGATTATACCTCCTTAGCAACCGCCACAGACAATTGTGATACTGATATTCAGATTGATCAGTATCCCTTGCCCGGTACTGAAATTATAAACGGTACAACAGTAACTCTTACTGCTAACGACAATGATGGAAATACAGCCTCTTGCAGTTTTGTGGTTGAGGTGCTTGATACCATTGCCCCGGTTATCAGTTGTTGGCCTGATTTATTTGGATGTCCGGTGACCCCGATAACTTTTAATATTACAGCTACCGATAACTGCAGTGCTTACGTGGTCCAGACACAGGGACTTCCTTCGACAAGCACTCCTCCAATCGGAGAAACTGTTTATGAATTTGTTGCCTATGATTATTCCGGAAATACCGATACCTGCACCTTTTTGGTTACCATTATTGAACATCCTGATGTGAATCTTCATGACACCTTACTTTGCAAAAATTACGGTGAAATTGCTGTATTGGATGCGACTCCTTCGGTACCCGGAGTCTATACATATAATTGGTCAAATGGCGGAATAACACCCACAATGACAATAAATTCTGATGAATATGAAATTGGAATTGAGTATTTTTATGTAACTGTTACCAATATAACAGGCTGTATGACCATAGACACAGCAATGGTGGAAATTTCTATTTGCTCGGGGATAAATTCCTTAAATTCAAATTCAACTCAAATAATTATTTATCCTAATCCATTTGAAGACATTATAAATATTTCGGTAAAAGAACCATTTGAAATGATACTTACTGATGTATCCGGGAAAGAGCTTCTCTCAAAAAATCTTACTAAAGGAATAAATTCAATTGACGTTTCAATGTTTAATCCGGGGGTTTATTTTGTTGAGATTAGAAATAATGAATTTAACAAAAGGTTTAAAATAATTAGAAAATAAACTGAAAATTGCACTATTTTTGTTTGCGTAAAATAATTAATGCCAGTAATGGCTTAAATCGAAATTTATTAATAAATGATCATATATAAAAGATATTGAGTTTTTTCAGGAGCTGTGATTAGTAAAATGCAGCAGGAAAAAGTGATGGGTTGTCTAAGGACTACCTCAGCTTTTATTTATACAGATTATTCAAATGTTGGCAACATTGACACAAATATTGGATCTTTGCCACAGGGGAATTTCCTCTGTGGTAAATCTTTATTTGCTGTGTCTTAGCCCTGCTGTACCTGAATCTGATTTCTCCACGTCCCTTAACAAGTCTATAAAAGTATTTATTCCTTCATCCCTTTCTGTACCCAATTTTTACCCTGTTGTTTACGCTTTTACTCTTTTTAATGAAGAACACTTTCGTTTTTTAAAAAAGAAAATCACCCATGCCTCAAAGAACAAAAATAATAACCTGAACATGTTTATTTTTAATTCGGGGCATTATTTGTTCTGCATTAAAAAGGGAACTAAGCAAAACAATACCTCAGAATTTCTTTTATGGTTATTTGCTGTCCATTAAAGTACTTCAAATAAACAGACAAAAAATTAATCATTGAAATAATATAAATCAATAAAATAGAATTATGAAAAAAAGAATGTTTTTTATATTGGCAGTGGCATGGGTCTCTGTCTTAACAGTTTCGGCTCAGGATAAACCGAAAACCGATGAATATCCGACTCAAATCGGCCATCTGAAATTTAACACCAATCAGTTGATGATGCAGAATATTAACCTGACTGATTCTAAAACTGATACCTTAAAAATGTTAAATGAATGGAATTCCCCAATTACCATTTCTTTTCCGGGACTACCAGAGCATATTACATGCAAATCAGTTCCCGAATCGCTAAATCCTAATCAAAAAGGCTATATTCTGGTAACATACAATGCCGCAAAACGAAATGATTTCGGGTATGTTTACGACAGATTAATTATTAAAACAAATGACAGTTTACAGCCTGATAAGACAATAAGCATTTCTGCAAATATTGTTGAGGACTTTTCAAAAATGACCCCAAAACAATTAAAAGATGCACCAAAAATTCAGTTTGAAAATCTGGTTTATGATTTTGGGACTATTAATCAGGGCGATAAGATTGAATATGATTTTGTTTTCTCTAACACCGGAAAAAATGACCTCATTATCAGGAAAACTAAGGGCTCATGCGGTTGTACCGTAGGAACCCCCGAAAAATCAACCTTGAAATCAGGTGAAAAGACTAAGCTTCATGTTACTTTTAATTCGGCGGGAAAATCAGGCCAGCAGAGCAAAACAATAACAGTGACCTGCAATGATCCCACCAACTCAAATGCTGTTATTACAATAAAAGGGAATGTCAATGTTGCTGCAAAACCGGTACCCCAGGAACAGCCAATTAAACAATAAAGAAAGGGCAACGTAGAGTTGCCTTTTTTTTAAAACACTTTCGAACTATTATTCTTTATAAGGCAATACATGAATTGCTTTCACTGCAAGTTTAATTTCTTCACCAACTTTCAGATCCAGGTCTTCGAGTGATTCTGTTGTTATTACAGAAGCCATCTCTGCCGGTAAAACTATTTCATATTTTACCATCGACATAATATCGCCTTTTTTAATACTTTTTACTTTGGCTGTAATTGTATTTCTTGCTCCGTGTTTCATTTTTACCTCCTTAATTAAATTGTTAACCAGTTCAAAATTAATGTTTTTTACAACAAAACTAATATTAAGAGGAGTTTGTTTTTTACCCTGAATGATAAAAATCAGCGATCATATTGCAATCATTTATAGGTTTTCGGATCAATTTCTATGACTTCATTTAAAATCAATTGATTTTTCAGAGATTGCAATAATTGACTATCATTTGAAACAGCCTCGCTCTTAGCAATGACGACTTTATTATCAAGGTTTTCCGATAATCATTTATAATATTAATAAAAATAAACATATATTTAATTATTATTAATATATTTGATTTTCATAAATGCTATAAAAAGAAACAGCCTGGCAGAACCAGACTGTCAAACTGAAGATGCTATCTTCAGCGCTGTTATGGATGCAAAAATACAACATAAATATCAGAAAAGCAAGAAATGAAAAATGTAATTGTATATGTTGATGGATTTAATCTTTATTTTGGGCTGAAATCAAAAGGATGGAAAAAATATTATTGGACTGATCTGGTTCGATTGTCAAATAATTTGTTGAAATCAGATCAAAAGCTCATAAAAACAAAATATTTTACTTCATTTGTTTCATCTCCTCCCGATAAAAGTAAAAGGCAGAAAACTTATATTGAAGCACTGGAATCGCTTGATGATATTGAAATATTTTATGGAAAATATCAATCAAATAATATTATTTGTCCGAATTGCAAATACAAAATGATTAAGCCAAATGAGAAAATGACGGATGTAAATATTGCAGTTGAAATTCTAAAAGACGCATTTGAAAATAGATTTGAAACAGCATTATTAATTTCAGCAGATAGCGATTTAGCTGCTCCTATCAAAACAATTCGAAATCTGTTTGCCAATAAACAAGTAATTCTTGCTTTTCCTCCTGACAGGTTTTCTTTCGAACTTACAAAATTTGCAAATGGGTATTTCACAATTGGGAAGCACAACCTTAAAAAGATTCTTTTTCCTGAAGAAGTTAAAAAAAGGGATGGTTTTGTTCTTAAAATGCCTGAAAGATGGAAAAGTGAAAATATTTAAGTCAAGTAAAAATTAATTTTTTTAGGTATTTTTGTAACTATTAAACAAGGATGTAAAGATAAACCTGGACACAAAAATAACCATAACAGGCGCCGGAGTAGTTGGTCTGGCCATTGCAGCCGAGCTTTCAAAAGTTCACGGTTCGGTATTTGTCATCGAAAAACATCCGAAATTTGGTCAGGAAACCAGCAGCCGCAACTCGGAAGTGATTCACTCCGGAATCTACTACCCCAAAGGTTCTTTAAAGGCAAAGCTTTGCGTTAAAGGAAAAGAATTGCTTTATGACTATTGCCTGAAAAATGAAATCGGTCACCGCAAATGCGGAAAACTCATCGTGGCTACAAGTGATTTTGAAGCTGCTCAGATTGAAAAGATCTATGCAAACGCCAAAGCCAACGGGGTAACCGACAGCCGCATCATTGAAAAAGATGAGATTTTATCCCTCGAACCCAATATTAATGCGATAAAGGCCATCCATTATCCGTCGACCGGAATTATTGACTCGCACGGACTAATGAAGCAGCTCGAAACCGATGCGGTGATCAACGGCACACAAATGGTGTATGGCAGTGAGGTCACCTGCATTAAAAAAATTGATGACGGCTATGCAGTGACCGTCACTGATAGTAATAAACAAGAATACACTTTTACCGCTGAATATTTTATCAATTCGGCCGGTTTGTTCTCCGATAAAATTGCAGAAATGCTCGGTTTAAAAATTCCGGAGTATGAGCTCAGTTACTGGAAAGGCGAATACTTTTCGGTGGGAAACGGCAAGGGAAAAATGATCAGCGGGCTGGTTTATCCGGTACCTGAGTCCAATACGGTCGGACTGGGAATTCATGCAACGCTTGATCTTTCGCACAGAATGAAACTTGGTCCGTCGGCTGAATACCTGCCGCAAAAAAACCACGATTACTCCGTTGACAAAAATAAAATGAGGGGCTTTTACGAATCGGCCGTACGCTTCTTACCATTCATCGAGCCCGAAGACCTGTGTCCGGACCAGTGCGGCATCCGGCCCAAACTCCAGAAACCCGGTGAACCGGCCCGCGACTTTATTATTTGTGAAGAAACCTCAAAGGGATTCCCCGGTTTTATAAATCTTATCGGCATTGAGTCGCCGGGGTTGACTTCCTGTTTGGCTATTGCTGAGTTTGTTGGGGGAATGGTGGGGAGGTGATGGGTTACAAGGTAACAAGGTGACAGAGTGACAAGGTAACAGGGTGACGGGGTTGGGCATTGGAACGGTAGAACGTTGGGCCCAAGCGGCCTGAAAGGCCAGGTCAATTCAGCCCTGGGCAACGCCCAGGGTTTTAGCGAAGCTAAAAAAACCGCCGGTTTAAAATCCGTTAAAACCCAAAAATCCATTCCGGCGGAAATGAATGATGAAGTTTTTTATGATGTATATTCAAAACCGGACATTCAATTTAATTATTGTTTATCCAACCCCGAAAAAGTAACCCGGTCATATCTCTGATTTTTTGCTACAAGCAATTTCATGTCTCACGATTCGATATAAAAAAAAATATTAAAATATAAACCTGATGTAATAATATTTCATACCTTTGGTTCATAAATTGAATTTATCTTGCAAAAAAAGGATATTATATACGAAATATACAGGGATAAAAGAACTGTTTTTTCCCTCAATGATATTGCCCAGCTAATCGGGGAAACCAACATCAATTTACTCAAACAGAAAATTAATTACTATGTAAAAAAAGGGAAGCTTAACAATATCCGAAAAGGAATCTACACCAAGGATATGCCTGAAATTGATGAATTGGCCTGTAAAATTTATAAACCTTCATACATTTCGACCGAGACTGTTTTGCAAAAATCCGGGGTCATTTTTCAATATTATTCCTCTAAAACTATGGTGAGTTATCTAAGCAGGGAAATTGAAGTTGATTTTCCGGGGAAACAGATTACCATTAGTTTCAGAAAAATTAAATATGATGTTCTGCTAAACAACAAAGGAATAATCAGCTTGCCCTCAGGTATTAATGAAGCTTCTCCTGAAAGAGCATTCCTTGACACCTTATACCTTATGAAGGATTTTTATTTTGATAATATTAATGTGCTCAATAAAGATAAAGTATATGAACTTTTACCCATTTATAAAAATGGATCATTAAACAAACGTGTAAAAAAATTATTAAGTAAAAATGATTGATCTGAATAAACACAGATTTTTTTTGGTACAGTTGCTGAAAGAAATCTATTCTGATATCGAACTATGCGTTCTGCTTGGATTTAAAGGTGGTACGGCAATGATGCTTTTTTATGACCTTCCGCGCTTTTCAGTTGATCTGGATTTTAACCTGATTGAGCCGGGAAAAGAAAAAAATGTCTATGAAAAACTGAAAAACATCGTTTTAAAATACGGTACCATTCATGATGAAGCATTAAAACACTACGGTCCGATTATTGTCCTTGATTACGGTGCAAATGAAAGAAAACTAAAAATTGAAATTTCAAACAGGGCTTTTAGCGACCGTTATGAAGTGAAAAACTTTTTGGGAATCAACATGAAAGTCATGGTTTTACCCGACATGTTTGCGCATAAGTTGTGTGCTTTATTGGACAGGCAAGGATTGGCAAACAGGGATATTTTTGATTGCTGGTTTTTTATGAAAAACGGTTATCCGGTAAATTTGGAGCTTGTTGAAAACAGAATGAAAATGCCTTGGAAAGACTATTTGGGCAAATGCATCAGCACCATTGAAAAACACAGTGAAAAAGGCCTGCTGCAGGGAATGGGTGAATTTTTGGATGAAGACATGAAAAAATTCGTGAAAAATAATCTCCAAAAGGATTTCTTAACCTATTTGAATCTTTACCGTGAATTCCCGGAAATACAGTAAACCAATACTGTTTTTCAACTATATCAAGTCTTTGACTTGATATTATACCTACCCGGGATGAATTCTTAACGGAACAGTATATTTCACCCTGACTTTTTTCCCCAAAATCATCCCCGGCGTCCAGTTGGGCATTTCTGAAAATATTGTAATGAGTTGTTTCTCAAGATTATTGAATAATTCCATACAATCTTCTCTTTTCCTGAGCATGGTTATATTTTGTGCTTTGCCATTTGTGTCTATTTCAAAAGAATAATAAAATGTGAAAATCATACATTCCTCAAAAATGTCATTAAAATTAATTTTTAATAGATAATCAATCAGAGCACCATCCCCACCCGGAAATTCCGGTTTAACCTCAACCTCGCCAATACTATAGACCTTTGCTGAATCAGCATTATCCTGACCATATGATATTGAAATAAATAAATAAAAAAATATCAGGAATAAGTTTTTCATATCAGATATTTCACAAAAATTGTACCCAAATAATAATTTCGAACCGCTTTGTCAAGTCTCCTGACTAAGATATTAATCAAACACTTTTAAAGACGGTGGCATTATTAAAAAAGTCTTTGCAAAAGGAAAAATAATGAATAAGGAACATCCCTGCTTGCTGCAGGCAAGGATTTATGATTTCAGAATTACACTTCGATATTCTAAAATCGGTGTTCCTTGTTCTTAAATAATTATACTAATTATAGACAAGCAAAATTAATATTTACAAAACTACATTCCCTCTGGCAAAACACAAACCGCCGGCATCTTCATCTTATGCTGTGAACCGAGGTTGCGTGAGATGTATATTTTCAATACGGTCTTTTGTCTGTCGGTGATTTCTTTCAATGTTTCGATCTGAACTTTTTTCAAATTCTGATCTCCCAAAAATGCCATGGCCCATTCCAATTCGTCATAGCTGGCTCCGATCTGGTCTTCATCGGTGCGGTCAATTTCCCATAAGCCATCGGTGGGAGGGGCTTTCAGAATGGATTCGGGGACTCCGAGAATCCGGCCCAGACCGTAAACCTGCGATTTTAGGAGGTCGGCAATCGGACTGATATCCACGCCGCCATCGCCGTACTTGGTGAAAAAACCAATGCCGAAATCCTCGATTTTGTTGCCGGTGCCGCAAACCAGATAATTGTTTGTGTTGGCAAAGGAATACAGCGTGGTCATGCGCAACCGTGACCTGGTGTTGACAAGCGCCAACTCGCCTTTTGCCTCATCAGGCATGGAATCACAAAGCATCTGAAAAGTGTTGGTGAGGTCAACGGTGAAAGTCCGGACGTTATTAAATGATTTTAAGAGATTGGCAATATGTTCTTCGGCCCGGCTGAACTGTTCCTTAACCTGATAAATGGGCATGTTCAGCACAATCACCGGAAAACCGGTACGGGCGCACAAGGATGAAACAACGGCCGAATCAATTCCGCCCGATACCCCAACCACAAAACCCTTTTGACCGGATGTTTCAAGCTGTCCTTTCAGCCAGTTGATTATGTGCTCTGAAGCTTTTTTGTAATCCATGTTTATTTTGTGAGTTCCTGAAATACTTTCTCCAGACTTTTTTCCTGTTTCTGTAAAGACAAAACAGTAAGTTTCTTTTCAACGGCATAATTGAAAATAATTGGTCTGATATCCGCATCTCCCTTACTTTCAAGGACAACGGTATTTTCTTTATGGGAAATGATCTTTGAAACGCCGGGGAGTTTTTTGATTTCGTTGATATCGGGCATACTGTCAAACTCAACGGTGACCTGCTGTTCAGCAGCGGACAAACTTTCCTGAATGTGTTTGGTGGTATCGTCAGCCACAATCATTCCTTTGTTGATGATGATGATTTTATCGCAAATGGCTTCGACTTCCTGCATTATGTGGGTTGAAAGCATCACAGTTTTTTCCTTTCCAATTTCCGAAATAAGGTTTCTGATCTCAACAATCTGGTTGGGATCCAGTCCGGATGTCGGTTCATCAAGTATCAAAACCTTTGGGTCGTGGATCAGCGCTTGTGCAAGGCCTACACGCTGTCGGTAACCCTTTGACAGAGCTCCGATTTTTTTATGCTGTTCAACGGTAAGTCCGGTTTTTTTAATCATTTCCTCAACCCGGGCTTTTGCATTTTCAAGGTCATACAATCCTGCCACAAACTTCAGATATTCTTTCACATACATATCAAGATATAAGGGATTGTTTTCGGGCAGATAGCCAATTTCCCTGCGGACCAGCAATGATTTTTCGGTCACGTTGTTTCCGTTCACATACACCTCGCCCGATGACTGCGGAATAAACCCGGTGATGATCTTCATCATGGTTGATTTACCGGCACCGTTTGGGCCAAGAAATCCCACCACATCGCCTGTCCTGATTTCAAAGGACACATTGTCGAGGGCCTTTTGTTTCCCGTATATTTTCGAAATATTTTTTACACTTATAGCCATAATTCGGATATTTGAATATGCAAAACTACAAAAAATTGTGGTTTTTATTATGAGAAATAAAAAGCTATTATTCTAAATTCTGGTTTTTTAACGGCGTTCATTTACAATGTAAACTAAACTGTTTCCGGTTTTCAGGGAATTGATTATATTTACAACATCAACGGATGGCTTAAAGGAATCAACAATCCGACACTTAGAGCAACACGGGATGGGTTTACACATGATTCCGGTGGGGATAGTCTTATAAGAAACAAATTTAATGAAGAAGTTTTTTGTATGGAGTTTGATTATTTTGACACAATTATTTCAAATACAACTCAGATAGACTTGTAACAAGCTGTAAATATTTTTAAAAAATAAAAGATGAAAATGAAATTTATTCTTTACGTTTTTTTATTTGCTATATTATTTTATTGTTGTAATGAGAATAAAAATACTATATCAAAACTTAACAATAATATTAAGCAGTCGGTGCTATATTTTAATTTTGGAATATTTGAAAATTACCCCAAAATTGATAGTTTTTTAGTAATAAAGTATTCGTTTTTTTTATCAAAATTTAACCAAAAACACTTGGATATTAAAACAAAAAAGAAAGAGCAAGTTTTTAGATTTTTAATTTGCTCTGATTTCCAAAGAATTTCGCTTTTTTATATTGAAAAATGTTCACAATATTATAGATTTAATTTTTATGAAATCGTTGATAATATTTATGAAAGCAATATAATAAATATTGAAAAAAAAATAAATATAGTTTCAATAGATGATAATACTAGTAATAATTTAAATATAATAGAAAAATTAGATAGCGTTTTTTTATTGATGAATGAGATGAATTTTTGGAATCTAAAATCCATATTTCCAATATCTTATTTGGATGGGGCGACAAAAATTCTTATTGAGGGAAAGACAATAGACAAATATCATGCTATTAATAGATTATCTCCGTTGGAAGTTGATTTCAATGGAAGCACAGAATTATTAAAAGTTTTAAAAATACTTTCAAGTTTAGTCTCATATAAATTAAACAATATATGTTATGGAATTGAGTCGATTCAAAATCTTTCAGCTCCTGTTCCCAAGAAAATTAATCAAGATTAATAAATGAGATATAAGTTCCTTTATAAAAAATTAGTAATGACTAAATCTTTTATTTTCATATTTATTTTGATTGTTTCATTATCTGCAAAATCGCAGAATGATACAATTGCTAAATTTTATTACTCAATACCAATATTACAAGCAAAGGAATATAAAAAAGGCGTTTATCGGACTTTTGAGGAATTCAAAAACAATTCACCGTCTATTACCTCAGATTTTAAAATTACCTATGAAAAAATCAGAATAAAGAACGAATCAGGGAAATATAAAAAAATTAAAGGAAAATATTTTGGTGCTTGTACAGGAAAAAAAGTTTATATAAAATCGTGTTATTATGGACGAGTTACTCCATTATTAACGATAGGTCCTTATTGTTATTTAATATGTGATGAATATGATCCGCAAGGAGGTGTTTACCGAAGCAAAAAAAACTTTTTATTTAGATCCCGAAAAGTACTAGATATAAAAACTGGTAAACAAATATATATTGATAGCTGCAAAGATGCCTCAGAAATAATAGGTATATATTCTAAAGAAATTCAAATAAAATTACATAAATACTATAACTATAGTAGTGAAACTGGATATGTTCAATTGGATGATAATGTTATAATATTTTTTGAAGAACTAAATAACTTGTTAATTAATGCAAATGAATAAAATATCATTTTTTTTATTCTTTTTTCAATGATAAATGACATTCATTTTATTTAATATTTTACACCCTGTATTTATTCTTTATTCTCTTTCCTATTTTTTTGTCTTCAGGATTTCTTCTGCAATCCCAAAGCATTGAAATTACGATATTGTCCTCTGTAATTTCATAAATAATTTGATAGTCTCCGGTAATCAATACTCTAACAGGATCAAACTCTGTCCTAATACCTAATTTTGGATTTTTAGAGATTGCAGAAATGTCTTTTTTGATTTTTGAATAAAGCTTCTTGCTGTACGATACTGTCTTGTTTCTTTGGATGTAGAATTCAAGAATTTCTGTCAAATCTATTTCTGCTTCAACTGACCAGCTTATTTTGTACTTAGCCATTTGTCAACTTTTTTTTGAACAGTATCATTTGAAATTGTATTCCCATTCATCAGTTGCTCTCTGCCTTTTCTAATTCTGTCTATTTGAAAATCTGATAATTCATAAGTAGTTGAAGCTAATTTTGTGTCAACAATTGTCTTTAATGCTTCTAAAAATGATTTATCCTCTATTAAGAAGATGTTTTCAATTAGTTTATTTCTTAATTCTAATGTACTCATATGAATTAAATTTAAACAAAAATACAAAAAATATTTCCAATGTCATAATTTACATAATTGTTTCTGAAAAATTGGGTGTAACACTACAATATCTGTATTAAAATAAAAGGTAAAGCAGTGGTTCAAAAAATATTTCAGTATAATTGTTTAACAAAAATGTATTAATTTGTTGAATATTATTGATTTATGTTCTGTCATTCATTTCCGCCGGAAAAAGATTTTTCATTCTAAAATGTTCTTGACCGTATCACCTTCGGCAAGCCTGAAGATTAATCTTTGGCGACCGAGGGGATGCACAAGACAGGGAGTGAGGGATACTGCTGATAACCGTGTGTGGATTTCCGCAGGTTGAAACCTACGGTTATGTTTGGGCAACTCCTTCGGAGTTATTTTAACCAATGACATTGCTAAAAGGAATTGGTTTTTTAATACTTCATTTCGATCTTTTACCCTCCGCAGCATCAGCGAAGGAGGGCCGACTTCCGGCTTCCGACTTCGGTCTTCCGGCTTCGGACTTCCGACTTTCAACTTTACAGACTTTTATCCTATCTTTGACAAAAAAAGTAAAAAGTGACTGCAACACGAAAAAGTACCGAAATAAAAATCGGAGATGTGCCTTTGGGCTCATCCAACCCGATACGCCTGCAGTCTATGACCAATACACCCACCGGAGATGTTAAGGCAACCGTTGCGCAAAGTATCCGGATTTTTGATGCCGGTGCCGATTATGTGCGCATCTCGGTGCCAACGATGAAGGATTGTGAAAGTTTAGCCCTCATCAAAAAAGAATTACATAAATCTGGTTACGGGAAACCCCTGATCGCCGACATCCATTTCAATCCCGAAATCGCTCTGGAGGCAGCCCGCATTGTTGAAAAGATAAGGATCAATCCGGGCAATTATACCGAAAAAAGGGTTCTGAAAAAAGCCATTTCAGATTCGGAATACAATCTGGAAATAGAAAAAATCCATGAAAGGATATTGCCGCTGCTGAAGGTCTGCAGAGAATACGGAACGGTGATTCGCATTGGTTCAAACCACGGATCGCTTTCGGGGCGTATTGTTGAACGATATGGTAATACGGCGGCCGGAATGGTTGAGGCAGCCATGGAGTTTGTGCGTATTTGTGAGCGAGAGGGATTCTACAATCTGGTCCTTTCCATGAAAGCCAGCAGCGTGAATACCATGACAGAGGCCGGAATTATGCTTCAAAAAGCCATGGAGCAAAGCAGGTATGTTTATCCGCAGCATTTGGGGGTAACGGAAGCCGGAGAAGGCGCGGATGGCAGGATCAGGTCGGCGGCCGGAATCAGTTGTTTGCTGGCGGCCGGAATAGGTGATACCATCAGGGTTTCGTTGAGCGAACCGCCCGAAAATGAAATTCCAGTTGCAGCCAAAATCCTTGAATACTCAAAGCAGTTGAAGGTGCCGGCTGAAACAAACTATCTTTTGGTAAACAAACCCTTTATCATTTCTAACCAATCAGGCAAACCAGAGTTACTGGACCCTGAAACGGATTATCTTTTGGAATCAACCTCACCCGGTTTCAGAAAAATGAAAAAGGATGATTTTCTAAAACAAAAGGGATTACTTAAAAAGGAATATTTTGAGGATAATCTGACAGATTTTCAGATAAAAGCTGCCTGTGAACTTTCAAATGACCTGAGAAACCAAAAAGTTGAGGCATTTCTGGTCAGCAACAAAAACTTTTCACCTCTGGAAGTTGACCGCACTATTTTAGGAATTTTGCAGGCACTGAAAATCCGGATTTCCGGCACCGAATTCATATCCTGTCCCACCTGCAGCCGCTCGGGTTATGATGTGGGAGCGCTTACCAGACAAATCAAAGCAAGATTGCCACAGGCAAAGGGATTAAAAATTGCGGTAATGGGATGCGTGGTCAATGGTCCGGGCGAAATGGCCGGCGCCGATTACGGTTTTGTGGGTTCAAAACCCGGCAAAGTAAATCTTTATAAGGGTAGCGAAGAAGTTTTAAAAAACCTGAATATTATGGAAGCCATTGATAAATTGGTGGAAATTATTGAGCGGGACATGGAACACTAGGAGAAAGATGAAATTTTAATCACCACTTTTCATTCGTTGATCACCATTAATCTGATTTTAGTCAAATCAACCTCATTTCAAGTGATTATTTTAATCAAATAAAATCAGTACAATATAAATACGGTTTAAATTAGCCTTTTAAATACAGAATGCAGATTTGACTCATTTCGACGCTGTTAGAAAAAAAATACATGTATACTGCATTATTGTATAAAAAATTTTGAATTTTTAAAAATTGATGTTAAATTCGTCAATTCATATATTGTGAAGTAATCTTATTGGCAGATGAAAAAATTGTTATACCGGTTATTTTTAGTTTTGTTGCTTGCTTCGGCTTATCAGGTGCGGGCTACAGAAATAAAACTTGAGGGAATTTTTCAGGGTAAAAACCTGTATGTGATGAATCCCTTTGCATCTTCAGGTGTGGGTTTCTGTGTTTATGAAGTATCCGTAAACGGAAGCGTCACAACCGATGAAATCAACTCCAGTGCATTTGAGGTTGACCTTTCAATCTTTCAATTCCAGCCGGGCGATAAACTTACTGTTGTAATCAAGCATAAAGACAATTGCAAACCAAAAGTATTAAATCCCGAGGTACTTAAGCCAAAAAGTACTTTCGAAACTGTTTCTATTGCTGTAAGCCAGGATGGTAAAAAATTAACCTGGTCAACTTCAGGTGAAGCCGGAAAACTTTCTTTTGATGTTCAGCAGTTCCGTTGGAACAAATGGGTTAAGGTTGGAGAAGTTGAAGGCAAAGGAACCTCAAACGAAAACACCTACTCAATTGATATTGCTCCACATTCAGGCAAAAACAAGTTCCGGGTAAAACAGACCGATTACACAAAAACACATCGTTATTCCACCGAAACCGAATATAAATCACTGGCACCTCCGGTGACTCTTACAAAAACCAAAATTGACGATAAGGTGGAGTTTTCACAGGAGACCATGTATGAAATCTATGACACCTATGGAAACATAGTTCTAAAAGGAACGGCAAAAACAGTTGATGTGAGCAGTTTATCCAAGGGTAAATACTACCTCAACTATGACAATGCCATGGAAGAGATTACCAAAAAGTAACACACGCAATAATATATAAGAGGCCGGAAATTCCGGCCTTTTTTTTATAGCAATGAAAAAGCCGCGAATGCGCTAATTTTGCTTCGCGGCTTTAATATTTTTTTTTAAAATCTACACAATCAGCATTGCATCGCCATAAGTACCAAAGAGGTATTTTTCCTTGATGGCAACTTTATAAGCTTCCATTAAGTTATCGTATCCTGCAAAGGCAGCAACCATCATTAGCAGAGTGGACAATGGCAAATGGAAATTTGAAACCATTCTGTTGGCCACAGAAAACTCATAAGGAGGGAAAATGAATTTGTTTGTCCAGCCATCAAAAGGTTTCAGATATCCGTCGGTTGATACCGAACTTTCCATGGTACGCATTACTGTTGTGCCCACAGCGCAGATATTATTTTTTCTTTCCCTGGCAGCATTTACAATATTGCATGATTCGGGGGTAATCAGAATCTGTTCCGAATCCATTTTATGTTTGGTGAGGTCTTCAACATCTACTGATCTGAAGTTGCCAAGACCGGCATGTAAAGTAACATAGGCAAAATCCAGTCCTTTTATTTCAAGTCTTTTCAGCAGTTCCCTCGAAAAATGCATTCCGGCTGTTGGTGCAGCCACCGCTCCTTCGTGCTGTGCATAAACGGTCTGATACCTGTCACGGTCTTCGGGCTCAACATCCCTTTTAATAAATTTTGGCAGTGGTGTTTCGCCCAGCTCATATAAAGTCTTTTTAAAATCTTCATATTCTCCGTCAAACAAAAACCTGAGGGTTCTGCCGCGGCTGGTGGTATTATCAATAACTTCGGCTACAAGCATATCATCTTCGCCAAAATACAGTTTATTGCCAATTCTTATTTTCCTTGCCGGATCAACAAGCACGTCCCACAATCTTTGGTCACGATTAAGTTCCCTGAGCAGGAACACTTCGATTTTTGCTCCGGTTTTTTCTTTGTTTCCAAATAAACGGGCAGGAAAAACCTTTGTATTATTGAAGATCATCACATCATGCTCATCAAAATAATCTATTACCTCTTTAAATACCTTATGCTCAATTTTTCCTGTTTCCTTATGCAAAACCAGAAGCCGGGACTCGTCACGGTTTGATTTTGGATGTGCAGCAATAAGTTCGTCAGGTAAATTAAACTTGAATTGAGATAACTTCATTTTTTCTATTTTTTAGTTAATAAACAATTTTAAAATTCAAACTTTATACGAAAACGCATCAAAAAAGTTAATTTTTATTCAGCATTTCTTCAAATTCCTTAACAGTAACTGCATCATTAAGCAGGAACTGTCCAATGGCGGTTCTTTTCAATTCCGTGAGGTAACCTCCGCAACCCAGTTCTTTTCCGATATCCCGTGCCAACGACCTCACATAGGTTCCCTTACTGCAATTGATCCTGATTGTCAGCAAAGGGTTTGAAAAGTCAATTAAGTCTAGTTCATTTATAACAATTTCAACGGGTTTAAGTTCAACGTCCTGATTTTTTCTTGCCTTGATGTAGGCACGTTGTCCGTCCACTTTTTTGGCTGAATAGGCAGGCGGAACCTGTTGAATCGGGCCTTTGAACCTGTCCAGACATTCCTGAATTTTATCCTTTGTTAAAAAAGAGGTGTCAAAAGTTTCAGTTACTTCGGTTTCGCGGTCGAACGATGGTGTTGTACCGTCCAGACTAATGGTGGTAATATATTCTTTTGTCAGGGCCTGATAGTTATCAATGTTTTTGGTTTCTTTACCTGTACACACAATCATGAGTCCGCTGGCCAGCGGGTCAAGTGTGCCCGCATGTCCTACCTTGATCTTTTTAATGTTCAGGTGTTTTTTCAGTAAGTTTCTGATTTTGTTCACCACATCAAAGGAAGTCCAGTCAGTCTGCTTGTCAATCAGAAGTATTTTCCCCTCAATAAAATTCATTACACAACATTTAATTCAATACCGAACGCCAGCAAAGTTAATATCGCAATACCCAAAATGATTCTGTAATAGCCAAATATTTTAAATCCGTACTTTGTCAGAAAACCAATAAACGCTTTAATGGCAATGAGTGCAACGATAAAAGCCACTACATTTCCAAAGAGCAAAATACCAATATTATCGTTATTTATTGATTCGTAGTTTTTGGCCAGTTTATATCCCGAGGCGGCGAACATTGTTGGCACAGCCAGGAAAAATGAAAATTCGGCAGCTGTTTTTCTGCTTAGTTTCTGTGTCATACCTCCAATGATGGTAGCGGCAGAACGCGACACCCCCGGTATCATTGAAATGACCTGGAAAAAACCGATTTTCAATGCTTTTTTATAATTCACCTCCTGATTTTCAGAAGCTTTATTAAACCATTTATCCACAAACAGCAACACAACTCCGCCCACAACCAGCGAAACCGCCACCACAACAACGTTTTCAAGCATTTCATCAATGTAATCGCTGGCCAAAAATCCGATAACTGCTGCGGGAATAAAGGCAACAAAGAGCACGTAATAAAACTTCATGGTTTTAAAAAATCTCTTCCAGTACAGTACTATCACAGATAAAATTGCCCCAAACTGAATGCTTACGATAAAAGTTTTTACAAAATCTGTACTTTCCAGCCCAAGGAGCTTTTCGGTAATTATCATGTGGCCGGTGGACGAAATGGGTAAAAACTCGGTAATACCCTCAACCACGGCAATGATTAAGGCCTGAAACCAATCCATGCTTATGTTTTTTAGATTTTACTTTTCTGCTTCTTCGTGTTTTTCACCGGGCTTTTTCATAATGGCCCACACGATAAAAGCATATCCAAGCAGAACCACAATGGGCGCAAGAGTAATTCTCCTGGCGCTGAAAACTTCTTCGTTAAAAACAGAAGGATCATCTGATTTACCTCCCGACATCAGCAAAAAGCCGATAATCACAACCAGAACGCCTGCGGCAAGAAAAATATAGTTCTGCTTAGAGAATGCAAATGTGCCTTTTGATTTGTCTGTTTCTTTGCTCATTGTGTTTGTATTTAGAAATATAATTTGTCTTCTTTGATATTCAGATATTTGTTTACCGAGAAATAGGTCGAGATCCAGGTGATCAAAACACCCATTACCAGTACCATAAGGAAAAGCAATCCGATTATGTCGAGTTGTTCCAGACTGATAATTTCCTTAAATTCTTCATGCAGATAATAAATAACAGCAGAAAGTAATAATATGGCAATCATTGCACTGTAAACGCCCTGCAACACTCCGTTGAAAATGAAAGGCCGGCGTATGAAACCCCTGGTAGCACCCACCAGTTTCATGGTTTTGATATTAAATCGTTTTGAATATACCGACAACCTGATGGTGTTATTGATCAATGCAAAGGAAATAATGAACAAAAGTGCGCTGAAAGCCAAAATGAACAATGAGATTTTATTCACATTATTCTGCACATTTGCGATGAGATCTTCCTGATAGTCAATTTCCCTGATCTGATTTTTTCCCTGATCATAAGCATACAACTGCTTTTTAATAACCTCAATGCTGTCGAGGTTGGCATATTCTGCTTTAAGTTTCACGTCAATGGATCCGGGAAGGGGATTAAAATCAAGCACATCATAAAAATCCTCACCTGTTTCCTCGAGCCATTGTTTTGCTGCCTCATCTTTGGTTACCACCTTACTTTCCTTTGCAAAATCGGATGCATCAATGATTTTTTGTATCCTGACAATATCCACTTCCTTTACTTCATCGTTGAGATAAATGGAAAAACCAATGTTTTCTTTCACATAATTGGAAAGATTGCGTGTATTTAAAATGAGAAAACTCATCAGTCCAAGCATAAACAACACCAATGAAATGCTTATCACGGTGGTGATGTAGGAACTGCGTAAACGGCGGCGTGTGTATTTTTCTTCTTTTCCTGCCATATTATTAATCAGGGCGCTAATATACAAATAATCTTTTCAGAAGACAATAGAAGTTCTTTTTGTGATGGTTAAAAAATGTGAATAAGCCTGATTTTTAAAGTATGGAGATGTAATACTAATCTCAATCCCAAGTCTGGAGACTTGGGATAGCGCGACTTGGGATAGCTGTTGCCGGTTTAGGAAACGGAATCCAGATATTTTTTATTGATGTATCTGACGGGATACCAGGCAGCTACAAAACCAATGCCCATAACTATTGCCAAAACAGTGACAAAATCGAGCCAGTGCATTTCAACAGGATACTCGCTGA
Organism: Bacteroidetes bacterium GWF2_38_335; assembly: GCA_001769535.1. GTDB lineage: Bacteria > Bacteroidota > Bacteroidia > Bacteroidales > GWF2-38-335 > GWF2-38-335. Next base: position 4,314 of record MEOH01000012.1, on the reverse strand, counting down.
TGATAAACGATCCGCCGCCCTGCAACTGCACAATCCCAAAGTGAATCTGAACCCAGCAGATCAATGCACCAAGAACAAGTCCGATCAGCGCCCCCGCCATGGAGATCATCCATCCTTCGATTAAAAATATTCTCTTTATCAGACTGTTGCTTGCACCCAGACTTTTCAATATCCCGATGTCTTCTTTTTTATCGATGATCAGCATGGTTAAAGAACCGATGATGTTAAACGAAGCAATGATCAGGATGAAAGACAAAATGAGAAAGATTGCCAGTTTTTCGGATTTCATGATCCTGAAAATGAATTCGTGTTGCTCATACTTGTCCTTTACAACATATCCATCGCCCAGAATGGCCATTATCTTTTCTTTAACTGCCGGTATGTCGGCTTCATTTTTAACCTTTATTTCGAGCGAGGTGATCTCGTTTTTGTAATCGAGTAGTTCGCGCATAAATTCAATGGGAACAATCACATATTTGGTATCATAATCCTGCTGGATGCTGAAAACGCCGGCCGGAACAATGCGCATAATCTTATACATTTTTTCCAGATCCTGCGAAATCTTTTCCCTGCGTTTGGGTACATAAACCTCAATGGAACGCTGGTACGTGGGATCTACCGCCACTCCCAGAAAATGCTGAACTCCCAGTCCGACCACCGCAAAATTTGTGTTTCCGCTCTTCAGCAAAAATTCTCCGGCCACAATCATGGAATCAACGCCGCTCATGTGCCTGAAATTATCTTCAACACCTTTCAGCACGGCCACATATTCCTTTTTATCAAACCTGAGCAGAGCCGACTCTTCGATTACCTCACCAAAAAAGCTTATTTCTTTTATTTCCTTTAGTTTTTCTATTTCCGGATTTCCGGCAATAAATGTTTTTCCTGTTTTCGGTGTGATTTTTATATCCGGGTCAAATGAATTGTACAGCTCGGTAAGCAATCCGTTGAAGCCATTCATCACCGAAAGTACCACGATGAGTGCCGTGGTAACGGTAGCCACGCCGACAACACTTACTCCGGAAATAATATTGATGACGTTGGTTGATTTTTTCGCCAGCAGGTATCTTTTTGCTATGTAAAATGATATATTCAATTTCCTGCAGGTTTTTTACAGAGGTATATTATCTCGTTCAGCGGCAGGGCATACTTTTCAGCCAGCGCCGGGTCCATTTTTTTCACGAAATCATCTTCAACCACATCAAAGCCGGCTGATGCCAATATTTTTCCATAATCTTTTCCGTACAGGCGCAGATGGTCATCCTGCCAGTAAAGTCGCTCGCGTTCGCGCGGATCGGTTACCGATTTGTCTTCGGCTGTGACTTCGCTGTCATAATTTATTGGGACCTGAAAAATGCCCCATCCTCCGGGTTTCATCACCCTGAAAAACTCTGACATGGCCTTGCGGTCGTCATCCACATGTTCAAGCACATGGTTGCACATGATCACATCGAATTCATTTTCTTTGAAGGGGATATTCTGCACATCGAGTTTCACGTCGGCCCAGGGAGAAATCAGGTCGGCGGTGACATAATCGAGGTTTTTCATGGCTTTGAATTTCCTGATGAAGCAGTATTCGGGGGCGATATGGAGAAAGCGGATGTTGCTGGTGAAAAAATTTGTTTTTTCCTTAAAGTACAGCCATAAAAGGCGGTGGCGCTCAAGCGACATGGAATAGGGTGCCAGGGCGTTTTTCCGCGACTGCAGGCGGCCGTAGGGTAAAAGTTTGCGGTAAGTGCTGCCGTCGATGGGATCGGTGATGGTATTTCCTTCATAAAACAATCCGATCACCGAAAGGAAAAAGTGGCTTACCCGGTGCAGGTGGTGCCGGGGGACGAACCGAGTTACGATGCTGATGGCCAGTTTGATCATCCTAGTTTACTTAAGCAGCGTGTTAATTCTTTCGGCATAATCGCCCGAATCGTCGCTGAAGAATTTCAGTTCGGGAACAATCCTGAGCTGGTTTTTCACTTTTTTACCCAGTTCATACCTGATATGTCCGGCCTGTTCCTCAACGCTGGTGATTACCTGAGGGGCATTTTTCGACGGAAATATGCTGAGATACACCCGTGCCACACTTAAATCGGTGCTGATCCTCACAACGGTGATGGTGAGCATGGAGCCAGGAGCCAGTACTGCGGCCTCCCTGATAAAAATATCGGCGAGTTCCTTTTGCAGGAGCCGTGATACCTTGAGCTGCCTCTGAGAAAATGCGTTTTCGTTAATCATGAGGGCAAAGGTAGTGATTTTAGTTGAAAGTTTTGAGTTTGAGTTTTTGTACAATAACAAAAAAAACAGTGCAAAAAATAGTTATTAGTTTTCTATTTTTTTATTCTCATAATAGTGTTTATTAAAAACTTCAACAATTTGATTTATATTTCTAAACCCTAAACTTCTGTTTATTATTTTGCTATATATTTCCGAGTCCTCTGAAAAGTAATATGCCATATTTTTATGAAATTTCTTTCGTATTATCGGAGTATAAACGCCATTCCTTTTCAAATAATAAATTACTTTTGGTATAAATATTGAGCCCGTTGAACTTCCATTGTCATAAACAACATCTTCTTCATAAATGCCTTTTTTTAAAAGAGAGATCTCACCCGAAATAATAACCCTGCAAAAATGATAATCCCAATCAACCCAACAAGCCTCATAGTAGCTTAATCCATTATAGTAACCGACGATACTATCTGCCCAATACTCTTTAATCCCGGTCTCTTCATTAAAAAAATTAACCGTTTGACAATACCGGTCAGCTATCCAATCATGTGCTAATGTATGACCGTATATAGTGTCATTGGTTTTTAGAATAAGAAATTCCTTCGTTTGACAAAATAATTGGCTTTGGAAAAAAATTACGGATATTAAGGGAAGAATTACTAAAGCCAGATTTTGTTTTCTCATCTTTATTTTGTTAAAAAATTCTTTCAAAGTTTACCATATTATCAGCCAAAATATTATTATGTTTCTTTTATTACTTATTGCATAACCTCTTGAAAAACCATTTTTTAATTTTTCTGCAGAATACTCATTCTTAGAAAAGTATTCTTTTGACAAGAAGATTCCTTCTTTACTTTCAATAATATAAATAACAAAATCCAAAGGTAGTTTGCATTCCGTTAAGTTTGTTGAAAACTCTTCTTCTTTAAAATATGGTAAAGCAATAAAATTATAATTCATTTTTTCTAATTTTTCAAAATAGCCATCATTCTCATCCCACATGACTTTGTTCACTAAATATAACATACTATCATTTGGGCTAACAATGATTGAGTTTTTTTTATTTAAATTAAAAGTGTCAACATAATCACATGTCAAGGTTACCCAGTATATTTCATCTGTTTTAGAATGAGAATATGTATAAATTTTTGTCGAAATCGGGTAGCTTTTTGGAAAATGATTTATTAAACTGTCTGGAAAAAATGAAATTACATCTTGATACTCATTGTCAAAAAACCATAAAAAGTAGGATTTATTAGCGATATAAATCACAGCATTTTCTTTATTTGAAGATTTGCAACCGCAGAATATAATAACTAAAATAAAACAATAAAAAATAAATTTTTTCATATAATTACTTATTTCTTAATCTCCACAAAATGACCAATACATATGAAAAAAATTAGCACTATCCTGTATTGTTTCTGGAGCAGGGTTATTGATCCCAAATATGCCATTCGTTTACCATGTAAATATAATCAATTCCCCATAAACCGGAAATGGATTCATTTGTAAAATTCTCATAATTTTTGATAAAAAAGAAAATACCAGTCAGGATCAGACGAACCGGGTAAAATGTTTGGGTATGGCGGGGCTTTTTTTTTATGACTATCGGTAAACTATATTAATGGAGTCGTCATTGCGAGGAACGAAGCAACTTTGCGATTAGCTCACCGAAGGTGAATTATCTAACAATATATAACAAGCTATAATTAAACATTATAACTTTGTTATTCGTTGTTCAAAGTAACAAATCAGCAACAATTTTTGTCAAATAACTTGTAATTGTTTATAATTTTATGTTGCTCTCTTTTAGTTGTCTTTTTACTTTTTTATACCTCAATCAACCTCTACAAGGCTAAAGATAGCACATTTTTCTATAAAAAAAAAGAAATCATTTTTTTTACTAAAATATTTAAAAGCAACCAAAGCATTTTAGATCATCCACCTCCCAATCTGCTTATCCCCCAAAAAGTTTTTGCACCCATCTCCTTTTTAAAATTCCAGTTCATGCGACTTAATTAGTTTTCGGTTTGTATCTGCAAAGGTGGAAAGCCGAAATGCCATCCACAACAGAAGATAAATGGATAT
>MEOH01000011.1 GCA_001769535.1 Bacteroidetes bacterium GWF2_38_335 | reverse complement strand
AGTAATATCTTTTCCTTGCCGCTCAGTACCATAACTTTTGATTACAGCACCGCAAGGTGGTTTGGTAGCCACTCCTACAAATCGCTACCGAAGTCCAATCTACTTTCGTAAATTTCTTCATCTCATACACAGCATGTTAAAGAACCTTTGTGCCCCTTTAACTTCTTGGCACACCCCAGACCTTGTCGGTTTTCTTCCAGGAAGAATCTGTTTCGCCTCATTTTGACTGCTCACCGCAGTCCACAGCAAACAACAATCACATCGATATAGCCAAATCACTCATAATACAGGTAAGGTGGGTGGTGCGGTGGGTTGTTTATATATATTATTATAATACATAAATCTCTAAAAAAATAATAGTACAAAAAAACATTCTGTATTACGCTCCACGCCTTGTTTCTGTGTTTTTTCAGTGATTCTTTTTGGAAGGAAATATGAAGGAAATATGAAGGAAATATGAATCTTATATGAATGTAATATGAATCCGTTTTTAGCTTTTTGTGAAGTTTATGTGACTCCGCTTTGATTCTCTATTAAAGGAAATTATAGGAAAACAACCACAGATAAAACTGTTAACGGAAAGCGAGTTTTCCGTTAGTTGTATCTTTCCAAAACAAAAATTAAAACCATGAAAAAACCATTGACAAAACAAGAAATGTTTTCACAGAATATCATTGCCGTGAAAATTGATAAACAAAAAAGGGAATACCGGCGGACCCTGGGCGGAATCATCGTAAAACAAATCAGCCGCTCAGTGTACTTAAAAATATGCTGGTATTGTGGTAGTTCTTATGAGAGCAACCGCCGCAGCTCGTTTGCATGCTGCAAACGTTGCTCTCAGAATTTAACCAGGCAAAGAAAAAAGGGATGGAACCCACCTGCCCGGATGGACCAGATCATGAAGGATAAAAATGTTAAGGAGATTAAGGATCTGAGGGGGTATAAGTAAAAAAGCACTGCCTTAAAAGGCAATGCTTTATAAAAAAATCCTTTTCTAATTATTATTTTATAACCAATTTTTGAGTCATTAAAAAATTTCCTTTCATATCATAAACAGCAATAATATATATTCCCGGCTCAAAATTAGAAACATCCAATTTATTTGAATTAACAAAAGAAATTTGTTTGCCTGTTAAATCTGTTAACTTAATACTTACTTCCTTTTCAGTATTAAAGTAAATTATTTTTGAAGCTGGATTCGGATAAAAATTTATATTGTTTAATCTAAAATTTTCAGGAACTGTAATAATGGGATCTCCAAGTTTAATTGTCCAAGCATCGCATCCACCATTATTTTCTGAACAGTCTAAGTCAATTGATCTTGATGCTCCTGTGACAATATACCCAGTTTCTATTTCTTCAACGTCATTCATCCATTCACCTTCAGATCCCCCATAGTAATCTTCCCATAAAATATTTCCTTCAACATCTAATCTTTGCATCCAACAATCCCCTTGTGAGTTACCAGCTGTAATTATTTGACCATTTGACAATCTTTTTATTGAACTTATTTCATCGTCACCTGAACCCCCATAAGTTTTTGTCCAAACAGTATCTCCTGTAGCACTAATATTTATAATCCATCCGTCTTCTGATCCATGAGAATTACTTACATCAAAATCATCTGAATATGTAATACCAGCCACATAAAAACCATCTTCAACGCCTTCACATATACTTTTACCTAATTCTGTTGTACTTCCTCCTAAACTTACTTGCCAATCTATAATACCAATGGCCGTTAGCTTTACTATCCACAAATCAAGTTCTCCATTGTTTGAAGTAACATCACCTCCTTCTGAGCTTGAATTTCCTATAAAAATATAACCATTATCTTTTGTTTGTAATATACAATTTGCTATGTCACCATCTGCACTTGGTCCACCAAAAACCTTTGAACTTATCAAATTCCCTACACTATCAATTTTAATAACCCATGCATCTGAGTAACCATTTGTATAAGAAACATCACCATCTGTTGAATTTGTATATCCACATGCAATATACCCACCATCATTTGTTAAGTTAATTGAGCGAATTTCATCCATTCCTGAACCTCCATAATTTTTTTCCCATTCAATATTTCCAAGTGAATCAATTTTTACAATCCAACCATCATAAACACCATAATTTGCAGAAACATCAATATCTGACGAAAAAGAAAGTCCAGCAAGAATAAAACCATTATCGTTTGTTTTTTTTATGTCATTCAATCTATCGGCACTTGACCCGCCATAACACTTCTGCCAAACAATCTCACCAAATTCATCCATTTTTATTACCCAAAAATCATCAGGTTCGTAAGGATACAATACATCTCCATCTGAGGAACTAGAAACACACCCGATAATGTATGAACCATCAGATAAAACTTCAACTCCCTTTGAATATTCATCCCATGTACCCCCATATGATTTCTGCCAATCAATGTTTACTTGAGAAAACATCCAAAATGAGTTAAGCAATAATGTAAATAATAATGTCTTTTTCATTTTAATTTGAAATATGTGATTAAATAAGTTAATTCTTAATTATTTTTTTTAAATAAATATCATTCGAAGTTACAATTTTTATCCAATACATACCACTTCTTTGTTTTCTTATGTCTACCTCAGATTTTTTTCCATTAAAAATAACTTTACCATTAGCATCATAAACTTCAATTTTCTCAATGCTTTCATAATTGACATAAAAAATACCATTTGAAGGATTTGGAAATACTTCAAAATTATTTAAATAATCTATTGTTTCCACATTTTCTATAAGTACTACAAAAACTGAATCATATGATGAACATCCTAAAGTGTCTTCAACATATACTGAATACCATGAAAACCAATCATCTATTTCCACATTTTGCGTGGTATCCCCAGTATTCCAAAGGTATGACCACTCATGCTCCCCAGAACCAGCATCAACATAGACAAACCCGGCATCAGCAGCATAAATTGTGTCATTATCTGGAGCAGGTGTAAAATTAATAACTGGATTTTCATAAAAAGTAATAAATAATGGGTTTGCTGTATCAGTACAACAAATATCAAATGTTTCAAACTCAACTCTGTTACAAGCAATAAGATTTAATTGGTGTATTCCATAATACTCAACGGCTACTGTATCATTCACATTATTAGGATTAGTTAACCCACTTGGGCTATTATTATAAAAAACTGTTCCAGGAAAAGAAGAATCAATCCAATAAGCAGTATCTCCATCAAAAATACTCCCGTTAATTGATGCAAACATTAATCCACAAGTATATGCATTTTCCATTAGCAAAGAGGTATTTGGAGTTGGTTCAAATGTAACCGACTTACAATCAGTTATTATACATTGATCTGGAAATCCTGCTGAAATTGACTCTCTCCAACAAAAATTTTCAGTCCCTGGATGATTTGATGTAACTTGAGTAGCTGTAGAACTTTGGTTTACATATGCGTACCCCGTTTCCCATTGTGTTGTATTCCATATCCCAGTTCCATACCCACCTGTAACTTCAATAAATCCAATATATTGATCAGTCGGATTTTGACAAAAAGCTGTGTCATTTCCAACATCAATATTATTTACAACATACAAAAATGTAATCTGAACTGAATCAACTTTCGTTACGCTTCCATATGTTTCAAATAAATAAAATTTTATCACCATGTCTTCTGTAATTTCAAATGAAATTGAAGTATAAGGATTTAAAACATCATTTGAAGGAATAAAATGACAACCATCAGACGATGTCCAATAATAAGTTGATCCAACAGCATACTCTAGAGAACCGTTCAATTGTATTGTGTTCCCGCAAACTGTTTCATCATACCCAGCATTTGGTTGAGCAAATAACCATTTTGTAATAATAATAAATAATACTAAAAAAACTTTTTTCATTTTTACTTTTTATTTAATCCATAATACACCTAATTGAATATCCCTTTTCCTTATGAATTGGTCCGGTGTTAATACTTCCTAATTCATTATATAATATAAAAATATAAGCATCAGAACTTGTATATTCTGTTGAGCACCACCATAAGCCTGTTTCACCAATATATTGAAAACTTCCTGTTGAATTAAATCCGCCTCCAGGCAATGCTGTAAAACCACTTTCATTCGTACCATTAGCATTTATATACAACCAATGATTAGTTCCACTTTCCTTAAGTTTTCCACCAGAAAATTCATTCCCTCCTAAAAATTCAATCAAAATATTAACTTCTTCTATTGTTGGTACATGCCATCCCTCAGGTGCAATATTTCTTTCGTCATGTGCTGCCCACCAATTGTAATACAATCCATAACTTACGTTTGGATAATTATAATGAATATAATATGAAGCCGAATTTACAATCCCAAAATTAATATTATATGGAATAGAATCTCCGTTTCTAAACCTTTTTACTTCTAAATTTTCTGCCATCCATGTTTGAGTTCCAATTGTAATTGTTTTATATTCATTTCCATCAATATCAGTAACCGTCCCATATAATAAATCTGAATTAAAAATAATTGAATTTGGTTTTGTATTGAATGTTAAAGTGTTACCATATGTAATACCAACATCAGTCTTTGTGTATGCTCTTACATAATATGTCGAATTGCAAATTAAATCATTTATTGTCATACAATAGCTACCAATAATGTCGTTATAATCATATATTAAAACATTATCTGAAAACATAGGTGTAAAATTTATACTCCATACAATTCCCCTTTCAATTATTTTTGATCCACCATTATTTGTAATACTGCAAGAAACAATTGCAGTATTCAATGTTATATTTGTTATAGTATCAGTTGTTATGGTAGGTGCTGAAACTGAAGGAATGTCTTCATCAACTTCTTTTGTATCTTCTTTTTTGCAACTTACAACAGCAACAACAATTAACAATAATAACCAAAATACAAAACATTTTTTCTTCATGCTCTTTTTTATTATTTCTAATTAAATAAATTATCTGTCGTTTTTTTCTTTATAAGTTTTTAAATAATCGTTTAACTTATAAATATCAAATTTTATTTGATTTTTTGCTTTCAATAAACTAGTTAAATATTCTTTCAAATTTTTATTTGTTTGTTTTTTTTCATATTTATCAAAAGTAAATTTACATAAAAATAATTCATTTCTTTCAAGTGTATACTTTAAATTTTCTTGTGCATCATTACACATTTCTTTCAATTCTCTATTTTCAATTATATTTACTACAACTTTTAAATTTTTTAATAAATCCCTCACCCTAAATTCAAAATTTTCAACTCCTTCATCATTACTGGAATTTATAATTTTTTCAATATTATCACTAATGTTATATAATTCTCGATCTTTCATTTTAATAACTTCTGTTATATACTTAAATTCCTCTACGTAAAGATACAACTTTTCAATCCAATAAATCTTTTGCAATGAAATAATTAATTTAATAATAAACAGTATTACTTTTTTTTAAAATTTCTTAAAAAACCAACTTATAATCATCAACCCTCCTAATAAGCAAAAGACCTTAATCCAATTCTTTTTCAATATTCTTACATATTTTGATCTTGATCCCTCCCTAACCACCCTCTCCACCGCAATCTCCTTAGTAATCACAACCGTATCACTTTCCTGTTCAGCCCAAAAATAAACCGTATCATTAACAGCATAAAGCTTCACCTGAAGCTTTTCTTTTGTAATTGTGACAGTATCTTTCAACTGCGAAAACAAAACCAAGGTGTCAATTTTCACCCCGGGAAGTATGGTTGTGTCCTGGATCCTGATAGTGTCGTTTTGAACCAGTTCCGGATGAAGTGCCAGAAGCCGGTGAAGCCGTCTTTCCGGACTGCAGGATGTGATCATGATTATTCCTAATAAAATCCAAAAAATCAGGATAGAGATCCTGATTATCATGTAAATACTTGGGCTGTTTTTTTTCATGGCTGTATGTTTTAGTTTGTCATTCCTTGTGCTTTTGCTGAGAAATAGTATTGTTTGTTGATGATCAAATAGTCGTACAGATTGTTGGCTTTCGCTATCCTTCTTATCATTTCTTCCTCTTTTCTTCCCGGATAATGGGTACCACGGATCAGGTTCCGGATGATGATGAGCTTTTTCTTTCCTCTGAATGGTTTTATCAGCGACTCTATTTCAGATAAGTCGTTTATCTTCCTGTAAATTGTTTTGTCCAGATAACCATTTGTATCTGTGAAAATGATCATAACTCCCTGTTCCCAGTCAATCCTTTCCCCCCATTCTGCTCTGGCATACTCGAAAACTTTTTGAATGGAATCTCCGGGATAATTCGTTTTTTCATCGATCAACTTTATTCTTTTTGAGACAACACCCAGTCCAGACAATACGCTCATTCTCCTTCGATAAACCATCACCGCTATCAGTAACAATATTATGACCAAAATAATAATCGCATTTTTCATCTCTTTACTTGCTACTTGTTACTTTTTACTTGCTACTTCAAATTATCCCCTCGTCAGCAAACGAATAATAAGCATCCCGAGTCATAATCAAATGATCCAAAAGCTGAATATCCATGATCTGGCCGGCTTCTTTGATTTTTCTGGTCAGAGTGATGTCTTGTTCGCTGGGACTGAGGTTGCCTGATGGGTGATTGTGGGCAAGGATTACTGATGTTGCCAGGGATTTTAATGCAACGGAAAAAAGCAGCCGGAGATCTGCTACGGTCCCGGTGATGCCGCCCATGCTCAGGATGTGATATCCGAGGACGTTGTTCGACCGGTCTAGTAATAAAAACATCATTTCTTCACGGGTGTCCATCTGTCCGCTCCAGATGTCTTTGAATACCTGGTAGGCATCGCGGGAACTGGATATTTTTCTGATCTGGTCACGGCTTAGTTTTTTGGAATATACTATCCGGACTTTCGGCGGACGGTTCTTGTTTAAAAAACCCAATCCGCTTAATTTGTTCGCTGCTTTTAAATCAAAAAAAATCAGCAACGCAAAAACAAAAATTACTATCAATATGGCTTTTGTCAGTATATTCATGCTTATTTATTAATCCATCTTACAATTTCTTTTCTAAAATACCAGGCAATACCTATGGTCAAAACAACCACAATTGCAATCAGTCTTTTTTTTTATCTGAAATGCTATCAAGCTCCTTCAATTTGTTTTTACTTATCAGCATTTTCAATGTTGATGCGTAATTCGGATCGGTGGCATAACCGGCCTTTTGCAAAGCATCGGCCTGCTCTTCCGGAGATTTTGCAGTAAAAACACCATTCTTTTTATACCTGCTGTTTTCCTGCAGAAACTTTACTCTGTCTTTAAAACTGTCTGCCGGATCCTCGTACCATCTGAACCCATCTTTAATGTAAACTTCGTTTCCATTAAAAACCTCACGGGTACTCATTCTAACTACCTTTCCTTTCCAGTCCGGTGTTGCTTTAATCCCGAAATGGTTATTGTAGATTTTTGCAAGTGAACTCTGGCCGTTTCCACTCTCAAGTATCGCCTGGGCCATAAACAATGAAGGGAACAATCCTGTTCCTTTAGCTGCTTTGACCACCATAGTCGAAAATTTCTTTATATAATCTGTTCTTTCTGACATTTGCTATGATTTTTTGTTCATGTACATTAACCTTACTGCTTCAAAAACGCTGAGTTCTTTTTTGAACCCGGCTTTTACCAGAGCATTTTCTGTTTGTGGACCAAAATACCCGTCCACTGTCAGTCCGGCATTGAAATTTTTATTTAAAGATTCCTGGATCTTTTTTACTTTATCTCCTTTACAGCCCAACTTGAAAATTGCAGAACATTCAGTATACAATGTTTTGGGAATGTAGATTGGTGATGGCTGTGGCCTTGGTGAAATCTCATTGTTTGTTTCAGCAGGATCTTCAGAGGTTGTTTCCGCGGTCGGTCCAAATCCGAGTTTTTCTTTTATCCATGATCTTTTCCAGAAGATAATCGTGCCCACCACAACCAGGATCAGTAAAGCGATTATTGTTTTTTTCTTGTTCATTGTTTTGTTTTTTTTCATTCGTCATTCGTCATTCCTTGTTCGGCGTTCGGTGTTCGTTATTCCATTTTCTTGAATGTCGAATGTCGAACGCTGAATTTCGAATATCGAACAGATGTTCATCGTTTCCATCAATAATTAATTCCTGATGATATCAAAGTATCCTTCAACTCCTGCATTTCCGAGCTGTCCAGTTCGTCACCGAGCCACATCTTCAGATCACCGGTGATGTCGGCGTAAAAAGTGCCTCCATCTTTTTTTCTTATTCCGAACGCTTTTTGCAGATAGTTCCAGTCATCCTGTGTCCTGAGCCGCATGATGACTCCCATCACCGCCTCTTCGTCGGTTCCGGTTCCCTCCATGGCCGACTCCAGGGTTGAACACATGGAGTAATATTCACCGTTTTCAAAGGTGAGGTTGCCCTTATCCACATCGATCTTTGAGATATCCCGGTGAAACAGATTTCTAAAACCATCAATGATCCTGTTTTTGAATATCAGAAACAGAATGATGATGATGATGATATTTCTGAGCCGGCGGCGCTTTGCAACAGGCATCTCATTGTATTTTGTTTTGATGTAGCTGCCTGCGTTTGTAATCGAATCGTTCATCTTGCTATGATTTTAATACTTTCAACACTTGCCTTACATATTTCGGCAGCCGGAGCAATAACTGTGCTTCAGAAAGACTCTCTCCTTCCTCGATCATGTCCTTGACAACCGGAATCAAATCAGGTTTTTCGTGGATCATCTCAACGGTGGATATCAAATCTTCATGCTTTACCGATTGGTTGAGCACTTTGAGTGCGTTTAGTTTCTGTGAAAGCTCATTGGCATTTTCGGCTTCCAGTGAAAGAGTTTTTTGCAATTGCCTGTCTCCTTCGTTAATCGTTATGTTCAGATGGTATGTCCTCATTTTCTTCAGATTTATTTTGGTTATTGCTTTCTGTTTTTTCTTCGTTTTGACTGTCATCGGGCATCAGGATGTCCAGAAGCTGCATTTTTTGCTCCTCGCTAAGCTCAGCGACCACACAGGCCAGTTCCTTGAAACTGTCTGTCTTTTCTTCAGGAGATTTCTGTTCCTCAAAGCCGTCGTCATTCAGGGATGACTTGCTTGATGCACCCTTGAGTTCCTTTACCGGCTCATCTTTGCTTTTTGATTTTTTGTCCAGCTGGTCAATGCCAAATGCTGATTTTCCAAGCTCAAGCAATCCACCGGCAATGGTTTTTGTGTATTCCTTAACCGAGCCAAGTCCTTCGGCCTTTCTCCGGTCAAAGTCTTCCATCTCCTCACGGAGCTGTCTTTCCTTTTCCTCCACTTCCCTTGCCCTTAGGTCAAGCTTGTAGAGTTCCATTTTCATCTCCAGATCTGCGATCCTGCGAATGGACTCTGCTTCACGTCTTGCAGCGCTCTCTTCGTATCCTGCTTTTATCGACCTGGTGGCGTCTGTGACGTTTCTATCAATGATGCCCTGAATGTCAGAAATGGAATATCCCGGCATTGGCATTGCCGGCGGACGCTGTCCGTAACCTCCAAATCCTAGCGGAATCATCTGTTCCTGACTCATTGGATAGGGCTGCGGTGTGCCAAACATCAGCGGAGTGCCCAGATCGTTGCCTTTGAACTTGTCAAACTTAATCTTGAAATACTTTTTGGTACTGTTGAGCATGCTGCCCGGATTGGCTTTTTCGCAGTTTCCAACCACAATAACCAGCGGATGGGGAAATTCTTTTGCAGAATGATCTGAGATGAAATTCCGGAACTTCAAAATCTCATCACACTTTCCGGAGATATGCTCGCGCTGTTCGTTCTGAAGCGGACGGATGCTCCACAGATCATAGATCGGAATGGTGTTGTTCACAAACTGATCCAGAAAGTTTTCGTCGTAGTCGTGTATGTCGAAGATGTTTTGCATTATTTGATGATTTTGAGTTTTGTATAACTTACCTGGTATTCGAAATTGTGCGATTTGGTGAAATACACGTTGCCCTTGTGTTTGGTGATGATCTCATAAAAAATGGTCTCGGTATTGTTCACCTGTTTTTCCACCAACCGGCTCTCGATGGCAGAATGATATTCCAACCAAAAATTTGCCGATACAACAATCTTTATATTTGTGACAAAAACTGTTTCATCCCTTTTAACATCAATCCTTTTGGGATTATCTTCAAAATGGTGCGAAATACTGAAAGCCCGATTTTCACCAAGCTCATTTTCGATCATCTTTTCCAGTATGTTGTCCGGTGTTTTCATTTATTTCTGCATGATTAAATAAACCGAAAAAACATCTTTCGGCTTGAAAGTCCCTTTTTTGGTGATCACTCCCTTGATGATGTCCATTTCGATATTCCGCTTAAAAAAAACAGGCCTTTTGTTGGGCGGGACATCCATCATCTCCCTTTGCTCAAAACTCCTGAGCATCACATCCCTTTCATTGTCAAAAGCCAGGGAAAGGTAAGTCCCGCCCGTGCAAAAAGCTCCGCATACTTTCTTGTAATCCTTCACAGTAAAGCGAAATGCTTCATTGTTCTGGTTTTTTAGGTTACCTTGATATATTTTAACCAAAGAGTACATTGATTGTTTCCTCCGGATTATTGGTCAATAAAACCTGCACCTGCAGATTGTAATTTTTGATGTATTCTGGATCGCGGAAGCGGATCACCATCTCATCACCCGAAACCGGCATGGGCTTAAACCATGAAAAGAACCTTTTGTTTGGTTCCACTGCCAGTGATGACATGACATGTGCCGCTTCAAAACCCTCGGGCAGCAGCTCCAGTCCCTTGACCTTTACCACCTCCAGAACCGACAATTTTGAGCAGTAGATATCCGAAATGGCAATGCCCACAATGTGTGAATAGTCCTTGTCAAGCTCATCCCTGAGTTCATGAACCTGGTCCGAAGTGATCAACAAGTCAATGCACTGGATGATGAATTTTGGTTTTACTTTTTCTGCCATTTTTAGTTCCTCCCTTTTTGTCTTTCTGCCGATAATTTGATTTCTTCAATTTCTTCGCTATGCTTTTCCAGAATTTTGTCGTGCAGATCAATTGATTTGTTAAGATATTCAATGTCCTTCTGACTTCCCTTGATGGAAAGCGAAAGTTCCTGGATTACTTTTTTTAGTTCCTTGATGTTGGAAACAAAAAGCGTCAGTGTGATGCCGTTTGCAGATAAAAGCACGCTGATGATGATTCCCATTACATATTCACTGCTCATTGTCGTCCTCCTTATTATACATTTTTGCCTCTGCGAATTTTTGCAGGGCTTTTGGTGCGAAACAGGCAGTGATCAGAAGAATATCCAGTTCTATGTAGATTTTCCCCTGGGCCATCTGCCAGATGATCATCACGAAAGAAAAAATGAGTGTCAACAGCGATTGCAGACGAATCAGCGAATCGACACCCTTTTTCTCTTCCAGATATTTTTTCAGCCAGTTCATTACTGTTGAATTTGATCAAGGATTGTTGTCTGTCCCATCTTCACATCAATTTCTTTGGGGTCTGATACCTGACCGTTGATGGTGAATGTCACAGAATAAAGATCCTGATCGAGTTCAAACCTGTAAAAACCATATTGGTTTGTTTTGGTGGATTTTTTCATCCCCAGCTTACCGCTTGCATCAACGGTGGCATCCTTGATGGGATCGCGACCGTCGGTGACGGTTCCGACCATCATTCCGGACTGTGATTTTTCACTCAGTCCGCCGATGCCGTTGACTGCATTCCATATCTCAGGATCCTGACGCACTGCCTCTGCAATCGCCTGTCTTTCCTCCTTAGAGGTTCCTTTGATTTCGTTGATGTTGAATTTTGCCATTTGACTTTTTTTTATTGATTAAACAAAACTTAAAAAAGAGGCCCGGCAAGCCGGGACCTCCGCACACTAATAGCTCTTCACTTCTGTGCCAATGAGCTTTAGCTTAACATACCCGGACATACTTGCCGGAGCATCTTCAATATCAAAAGCGATGGTTTTTTTCGGAATCAGCAGTTTGGGATTGTTCAGGACAATGATTCCAAAATCTTTGTGGTTATTGTAACCGAACACTGGGCTCTGGAACATATCCACCGGATTTTTACTCATGATCTCACGGGTTCCCAATTTGAAGGTGAACACTGCGTTTGCCAGAAAATCTGGAAACAATTCATCAAACCTTCCGGTATTTCCACTGCGGTACTGCAGGCAGATTGCCGATAACAGGAAAAACTGGTTTTCACCAAGTTCTGCATCGTCAATATTCCTGAGTCCGGCCTCAGATTTCTCATTTTTCTTGATCACATCGGTACTGGTACCGGTGAGCTCACGGATCACAAAATATTCCTTGTCGGAAATCTGTGCCCTGTCATCCTTCAGGTTCTTCTGCATGGTGGCAGGAAGCTGGGGAATTCTCTCAATCATCTGTTTGCGGAACATGCTTGCTCCGAGTTTTGACACCTGAGCGTCTTTTTTCTTACTCTCCAAACCGGTTTCCACGTTGCCGGCCAATCCGCTGAGGATAATCTCCTCGTTTGTAAGTTCTTTCATACTTGCTTTATTTTAAATTATTAATATTTTCCTTTTAATTGAGTTCTCGTTTAACTCGAATGTCAGATGTCAGAAGTATGATGTCAAATGTCAAATGTTTTTGTTCATTGGTAATTAATGACTTACCGTTTTTGATTTGACTTTTTTTCTTTCATCTGTCAATTTTTTGTTTTTTCAATGAACATTGTTCTTTTCCGTAAAGCCCACATTTGACCTCTGACATTTGACCTCTGACATTTGACATCAATTTTTTAACCATATAGTTCCTTAGATGCCTGGATAACGCAGTTCTTCCACTTCATCTTAGGATGTCCCTGCCTGATCTTTCTTGCCCTTTCGGTAATCATCTTAAACCTTGCAGAAGATTCATTACCCTTGCTTTTGGGCTTTGGTTTTTTTGCAGTTCTCATTCCTCCGGAGATATCTTCAGTTAACCCTACCTTTTTTTTTTGACTTCCTTCCATGCCTCTTTCCATGCAGCCGATCCGCCGCCCTTTTGTTTGGCAAGCTGTCTTACCTCACGGTACATTCCATTGTAGTTTTGTGCAGCAGAAACCTGCTTTTGAGAAAGCGGTCTGGAAAATGCATCACTGAAAACTTTTTTATAGTATGCCTTTCGGTTGTCCTGATTGTAGGGCTTTTTGTCCCTCTTGATCTCCTCACGGATCAGCGAAGCATACGCACGGTTGTTCAATCCCTGGCGCTTGATGAAATTTTCCTGTTTTGCAGAAATACCCGCTTCGCCAAGTCCCCTTAATGCACGCTGTCTGATTTTCCAGATCACCAGGGCAACGATACCCAGCACAAGGATGATCGAAACAATGATGATCAGCGTTTTGTTTTTCAGCAGAAACGCCTTGAAACGGCTAATCTCATTGCCGTCCTTATCACGGTAGATGGTTGTTTGGTTGCCATTGGCATCGGTAACCACCTCAGTTGTCACTCCCGATTTTTCATCAGTCTTGATGTTGGCATTTTCTGTTTCGGTCTCTGTGGACGGAACGGTATCTGCCCCGATAGATTTAGTTTTTTCCATAATTTCCTCTGATTCTGTGTTAGTATCTTCACGGTATGATCCGTCTTTCTTTTTTAACCTCAATTTTTTGAACATCTCGATCACTGCTCCGAATGCGGATGTGATTGCAGAGATAATCCCGGGAGCGACTCCCATCTGACCTTTCAGTCCGGCTTTTCTTGCACCCCTGCTGTTCTGGATCATCTTTCTGAAATGTTCCTTTTCACCGCCCAGGGCAAACCATTTCTGTTCTGCCTGATCTTTTGCCTTAACAAACTCCTGGTATTCGGCTTTTGAGTAGCCCTGCTTTGCAGCTTCGCCCTCAGTGGCATATCCGATGGAAAGCTTTTCGGCCATGCTGAACACGTTGGCTTTCATAAACACTTCCATGGATTTTCTGATGGTGAAAGTGGCCGGATTGTATTTTTTCAGCGCATGACCAATTTTGGCAAGTTTCGGATGTTTTTCTTTCAGCTTTTGCATTCCCTCCTTGATGTTTTTGCGGAGTTTTTTCAGGATCCCGATGCCATCAACATCTTCATAGAGATCATTTTCCTCCATCACCTGGAGATAATACAGATCGTCATCATCCTCACCGGCCAGACCGTTGACCACATCATCAAGACCGTATTTCACCGCCTTGTAAAAGTTCAGATACAAAGTACCCTTGCCAATGGCCTGATCGATGGCCTCGTCCCGGGCATCCTCGTCATTGAAATTGTTGATGATGTTCACGATCAAACCCAGATCAATGCGGTTGTCGTTGAGCTGCGACATGTCAGTGGGGTTTTTCACCTCGTTTTCAAGTGCAGTTTTTGCCTCCATCAACTGTTTCAGGATGATGTTGCTCTGAAGTTCCGATCCCGAAAGAACAGTCTGGTAGCCGTCCTGTTCATCCACAATGGCAACAGTGCCAAGAAGTCCGCCGATGGCTTCCATCTGGTCTTCCTCCGTTCCACAACCCTGCAGCATGTTTTGCTCAAAGGGCTGAGTAAGCTCACTGATCATGTCAGTGGAAACGGCTTGTCCTAATTCCTCTAGTCTCATATTAATTACTATTTTGTTTTTGATTGGTTGTGCTTCATAGTTGAAGTATGGTATCTCCGGAACACAGTCGATGACATATCTTTCGCCCCGGCGGTCGTATGCCACAGTATAGATGTGCTGCCACGAGTTCTGTTTTTTGTATGCCGTTACCCAAAGCTCATGTTCGTGTCCCAAGTTGGTCAGGATGCATGAAATAAGGATGCTCATATCGTCACAGTCGCCCGTTGCATCATGGAGTGTCCTTTGCGGAGTTCGTAGCTGCTCTTTGCCCGGCTCGTCGTTTTCGTATCGGATGTTCCTTCTGACAAAATCCCATATATTTTGAAAAGTGATCCGGCAGAAATCCCCCTGAAGCGACTGAGCAAGATCGGCCACCGCCGGGTAATTTTCCCTGACAATACGCTTGATAGCGGCAATGGTGTCATTCACATCAGCGTAATGCTTTAGTGTGACAGACTTTCCCGATACCGCATAATTTTTATTCATAAAGCATATAGTCTTCGTCAATACTCAGTGTGATGCCCTCGGCCTGGATAAAACCCTTGAGTTTCATTTTCAGGTTGCTCAGTTTTATTGAACTGTAATATTGAGCAGGATGAGTGATCACCTGCCACAGCGTTGTATCCTCCGGAATAACCCCGGACTCTTTGAAAAGCATAAAAACCTTAACAATATCCACCTTGTATTCAAGCGGAATGTTGGTTGACTGTTTGCTTTTGAGGATGATATTGTTTTGGAGGATATTAGTCTGTTCAGCCATCAGCTTATCCGATTTTGGAGTATAGCAATCCACGCTCAACTGGTTAAGGGTATAATCCTGGCCCGAAAGATTTCTGATTTCTATAAACCCGGTCAGTCGCAGTCCGTTTTTCAGAACATCAACAATACCATTAAAATCCTTGATTTCCTTAACCGGTTTGAGAGAAGTCTCACCGATCTTCAGCTTCTCGGTATCCTTAAGTTTTCGGTAATATTTCCAAGCAATCCCCAAGGTGAGGATTACAATTACAATGATGATTATGGTCTTTAGTTTGAACATATATTGCAATAAAATCTACTGCAATATTATGATGGCGGAAAATGGTGCTTTCTTTTAATGGGGGTAATGGGGGTAATTGATGGTTAAGAGGGGATAATTTCTTTTAATTCAAAAACTTTATTTAAAATATCTTATTAACCTTCCTTTTATTTATATTTGCTTATATTTTAGAAATCTAAAAGCTATTTCATGAAAATTCTATTCTTTAGTTTTTTTTTAAAACTTTCATTCTCTTGCTTGGTGGATATTACTAAAAAATTTGAAACAAAAGCAGGGGAAATATTCCCCTGCTAATTTATAACACTCGTATGAGACTTTTAACAACCGTCATAATTTTTGTTTGGTCTGTTTGCGATACAAATGCCCAAGATGTATTTAACAAACTGTTTCCAGAGCTCCACAATACATTTTGCAATGCCATTGTGAAAATGGATTCTTCATATATAGTTTGCTCAAGTGATATTGGAAATTTTAGAGGAGTAAAATTGCACAAATTTGACGAGGCCTTTAATAAAATTGATTCACTTATTATAACACCTAGCGAATATGAAATATATGAAGGGGCTCATTATCCAATTATTGCAAACAATAATAACCTTATTATTAGTACGAGTAATTATAACTATAACACTGATTCATTTTTTATTTCATTAACATGTCTAGACAAATATCTGGATACCTTATGGACAAAGAATTATTTAAATGATACTTTCATTAAATCGGCTTATACAGTAATAAAGACATTTGATAATGGTTTTGCGATTTCAGGTGCAACTTATACTGAAACAAATGATATTGATGCATATTTGATAAAAACAGATAGTTTGGGAAATAAAGAATGGGAGAGATTTTATGGTTATAGTAATTCTGACGGTGCCTTTTGCATGATCCAAACCCCCGACAGCGGTTTCATGCTTGCGGGAGACAGTAGGAAATACGATATGTACCGATCCGACTGGTATATAATCCGTATCGACAGTTTAGGAAATCAGGTTTGGGACTGGATAATACAAAACCCCGGCTTCGATGATGGTTATATCAATGATTTGATACAGACTCAGGATGGCAATTTTATTGCCGTTGGAGGCAAGACTTATGGTAGTGATTATGTTGATAATTTTTCATATTCACGTTTGTTAAAGTTTGATGATGAAAAGAACACTATTATTGATACCTTGTACCTAGAACCATATTATAACGATGACAGTCCTGAATATCTCTTTGAGTCAATGTTCTTGAAAATCAAAGAAATAGAAAACGGAAATCTGTTGGTAATTAATATGACGTCAGATTTACCAGAAAGGTTTTCATCGTTTCCAAAATTATATGAGTTATCTAAAAATGGCATACTTCTAAAGAAAAGATCTTTTCATTCCGTTACAATTGGAATACCCTATTATGACTGTCTGCTTGATTTGGTTATTGAACCAGAAGGGGTTATAATGTGCGGCTTCTCCTCACATTCTGGGATTTATAATCCACATCCGGCAACTCAAAATATTTGGATTGTTAAAACCAACTTGGATTATTGTGATAACTGGGGCTCTTGCGATACTACTTACCATGTGGAATTTTTGAATTTACCAGATACAATTAATAGAAGTAATGAGTTTGATCTTCAGATGCAGTTATTTGGCAATCGAGCAGAATTTCTATATAATGTGAATCTTAAGGTTCGTACAACAGACTCATTAATTCATACGGTCCAGTTTGCAAACATAGAATTATCGACAATATGCCATTATATTATTGATTATGATAGTTTGGTCGCTTTTAATAACGGTATTGCCATTGATAGTGTTTTTGTTTCTTATTCAACAAATTACTCCGATTCCGTTTCAGGTTATTCTGACTACTCCTGTCCCTGGTACACAAATAAAATTGTATTTACTGATACCTACAATGTAAACGAACTTTCAATACCCAACCTAACTTTAAAAGTTTACCCCAATCCGGTAAATGATATTTTACAAATAGAATATATATCATTAACAGGTTCAGGGACAATTAACATTTATGACCTTCAGGGCAGGAAGCAAATTTCAATCCCAATTAAGGACAAAATGGGGTTTGAGCAAGTTGATGTAAGCAGTCTGCCCACTGGAACCTATATTGTTACCGATGGAGAGTTAGGAAGTAAAAACTCAATAAAAATGAATGTACAGCATTAATACTAAAAAAGTTAAACAAAAGCAGGGGAATATATTCCCCTGCTAATATATAACACTCGTATGAAACTTTTAACAACCGTCATAATTTTTGCTTGGTCTGCTTGCAGTACAAATGCCCAGGTTGTATTTAATAAACTGTTTCCAGATACCCACAATACATTTTGCAATGCCATTGTGAAAATGGATTCTTCATTTATTGTTTGTTCAAGCGATGACGGTAATTTCAGGGGTGTAAAACTTCATAAATTTGACGAGATCTTTAATAAAATAGATTCATTATTAATTGTTCCTGAGCAACTTAGTATTTATGAAGGAGGTAAAACTCCTATGGTTATTAATGACAAGGAACAGTTGGTTCTTTTAACAACGGATTTTAACCATAGTAATGACTCTAATAATATAACTATTACTTGTCTGAATGAATATTTGGATACAGTTTGGTTTGCCAATTATCTAAAAGATACCATGGATATTGCAGCATTTGAAATAATTAAAACAATTGATAAGGGCTATGCAGTTTGTGGAGCAGTTTTTTCAAACACAACAGATTATAATGTGTTTTTATTAAAGACGGACAGTTTAGGAAACCAAGAATGGGTAAAATACTATGGGTATGCTAATACAGATGGTGCAACTTGCCTGATCCAAACCCCCGACAGCGGTTTCATGCTTGCGGGAGACAGTAGGAAATATGATATGTACCGATCCGACTGGTATATAATCCGATCCGACAGTTTAGGAAATCAGGTTTGGGACTGGATAATACAAAACCCCGGCTTCGATGATGGTTATATCAATGATTTGATACAGACTCAGGATGGCAATTTTATTGCCGTTGGAGGCAAGACTTATGGTAGTGATTATGTTGATAATTTTTCATATTCACGTTTGTTAAAGTTTGATATAAATAAAAATGTCATCAAAGACACATTATATTTAGAACCATATTATAATTACAATAACGAAGAATATCCATACTTTTCGAAATTCACTAAAATTGTTGAAATGGACAATGGAAATCTTTTAACAATAAATATGACTGCTGATTTGCCAGAACAATATAGGTTTTTTCCAAAATTATATGAGCTTTCTCCAAACGGGGAAGTATTAAAAAAAAGACCGTTCCACTCAATTGTAATTGGAACAGAAGGTTACCCTATGGTTGCATGGAATGACTGTTTTTTAGATTTGCTTGTGGAACCAAACGGAATAATTTTGGTGGGTTTTTCCATCAACCCGGGAATAAATGAGATTTATCCTGCATCACAAAATATTTGGTTGGTTAAAACGGATGAGGATTATTGTGATAATTTTGGTTCCTGCGATACTACATTCCATGTTCAATTTCTCAACTTGCCAGATACTGTAAAAATAGGAACAGACTATAATCTGCAGTTTAGATTGTTTGGAGACAGACAAGAGTATCTATATAATATTTGTTTGTACTTTAGGACTTCACAACATACAACAATTCTTCGGGTGGAATACCCGTTTGTCGCAATTGATAGCATTTGCAGTTACCTTATTAATTATGACAGTTTGGTTGCAGCAAACGTTGGGGAGCCTTTGGACAGTGTTTATGTTGCATATTCAACATATTATTCATCATCCGTTCAAGGTTATTTTGATTACTCCTGTCCTTGGTATTCATATAAAATAATTTTTTCCAACACTTATGATGTAGAGGAAATCTCAGAGCCAAACATCAGTTTTAAGGCATTTCCCAACCCGGTGAATGATATTTTACAGATAGAATATATATCCTTAACAGGTTCAGGGTCAATTAACATATATGATCTTCAGGGCAGGAAACTAATAACAATTCCAATTAAAGACAAAATGGGGTTTGAGCAAGTTGATGTAAGCAGTCTGCCAACTGGAACCTATATTGTAACCGATGGAGAGCTAGGGAGCAAAAACTCGATCAAAGTGAATGTACAGCATTAATAATAAAAAAAATGTCAAGGAAAAGTAACCGAAAGCAAATTAGATTAAAAAAAGTCGATTAATTATCGGCTTTTTTATTTTCACACCTACCCCAAAAACTCCCTAATCAGCTTCACCTGTTTAGGAATTAAAATCCGGATTCTTTTTTTTCTGATGGGGTTCATGTCGAACAATTGTTGGCGGATGGGGACCAGCCAGGAGTATAACGTGCGGGTATTAACATTGTAATACTTTGCAAGTTCTTTGAGCGTGTATGCAGAATGATTTTCTTCCATGAGAACAAATTTACAGCATCCAATTATAAAAGTAAAATGCAAAAGGAACCATACGAGCGCAAACGCACCGAGACAAAATTAATCCATGTAATATGGATTAATTTTGATGTCAGATGTATGAGGTCAAATGTCTGATGTCAAATGTTCTGTTCTTACCGGCATTACTGATAAAAAATAGATTTCTGCCTTTATTACAACTTTTGCTTAATTTTTTTCGCAAAAACATGATAATGAGCAAGAAACCCACATTTGACATTTGACGTCTGACATCTGACATTTGACATCAAAAAAGAATATTATGCAGCAAACAGACCTTTACCTCGATCTCGAATGGTTTTTCACCCAAGAGCTTTTTCTCGTTGGCTACGCATACTCCATCACCGACCACGGCCAGCTCTACGACGAAACCCTGACCATAGAAAACATCCTCACAATCCTCCAGCCCGTTGACGGATACATATACTTTTACGGTCCGGATATCGGAATGCTCGAAAAATGCACCGGTCTAGACATCCGAAACAACTACCGCTGCGTCAACCTCCTGAAAGTTTTCAGACAAATAATGCCCGGCATGGAATCATACCGGCTCTCTTCTTTCGAAGATATGTTTGAGATTAAACGCACGCAGCGGCAATACAAAACCAATATCTTCAAACTCATGGAAGACTGGCGTAATCCTTATAAAAAGCAGAATGTGCTGAAGTATAATTTGGAGGATGTGGTGAATTTGGTAAGGTTGAAACGGGAGATTTTTGAGGTTTATGGGGTTGGGGAGGGGTGGTTGGAGGGGGTGGTTTGGTGAATTAAAAACATCACCAACCCCTAATTGTAATAATCAGTCAAACCAATACTTATTGAGGAATTTGTAGAATCATAATCAAACAATGTATATGTGTAATAACCACTTGGCATATACCTAGTCCTTGTTTCTTTATCTAATTCAGATCCAGGATTTGTCCACATGATTTTATAAAAAGTACTATCAAAATAAGTAATAAATAAAAAATCAGACTTTAAGTTTATAAATTCAATAAAATTACCTTCACAATTATTTTCAATATTATAATATTTTGCTTTTTCTGAACCAGCAAGATCCCATTGTTCACTACAAATGGATATTGAATCAATATTTTTCCCAGACTCATTTAATATTTTAATATTTAAGGTATTAATAAATGGCTCATTTTCCTTTTTACAACCAATGAAAACAGAAAAAATCAAAATAACATAAATAACATTTGCAATTTTCATGTTCCTTTTATTTTATTATTAATACTTGACAAGTATACTTATCAAAGGTAAATTGTATTTTTATTAATTCCAACTAATGTGTGTAGCTCAAACAAGTTTAGCTATGCCCTCACTTGTCGCAAAATTTGTTTTGAGCTTTGTTTCGTGGGGGCTTGCAAATGTGGATTGCCTATTTAATAAGTTCATTTAAAATATTCCAATGTCTTTTTGTTTGTTGATTAATCTTATTATTTACCATGTACTTGGCGGCTTTTCTAGTGTAAGAAAGAAAGTTGCCCCAATTATATGATTCGCTTCGCTCAAATTTATTTTCCTTTTTACTCCAAATGTATTTTCGAATCCGTTTAGCTCCTCTGTATGAGAACTTCTTGAAAATTCTATGTTTGAAAATTTCACCGTTATTTTTTGCATGTTTATATTTCGAATATCGTTTTGCTCGCCTGACATAGCGTTTCATTTTTCTATAAAAACCTGATAAACTTGCTGATTTTAATAAAACATTTTGGCCATCAAATTCAAAACCTAAATATATAAGATTTTTATTCCAATTTATCCCTTCAGGAAATTCCTGTCCGCAAATTAATCTATCACCCTCACGTTTAAATTGGAAACCTTGTGTTTTTGTATCCTGAATTTCAAGTTTATATTCTAATATTTCTTTGCTAATCAATTCAGTAATTTCATCTTTTGCATGTGTAGGACAAACAACAACCATATCATCGGAATAACGGCGATAAATGCCACCATTAACCTGAATAAAATCGTTAATCTTCTTATCGTATTCCAATAAGTATATATTTGCTAAAATGGAACTTATTGGAGAACCTTGAGGAATTCCAAAATCGCGATAAACAATCGTTCCATCTTTTAATTTCTTTGTCTTCGATGGCTGTATAAGTTTACCCTTAACTTTAAAGAATTCCTTTTCCTTACAAAAAGCAATAGCATTTTGATTGCGAAGAAATTTTAGCTTTTCAACTGGTTTTTGGTTGATTTCTAACGGTTTTCCAAATTTATTTATTTTGCGAGTATAAATTCTGTTTTCGAACTCCTTAAAAATATCTACGATATCAACATGGCTAAAACGTGTAATGTTTTTGTAAACGTTGAAATGGTCTGGCGGCAGTTTGTCAACTTCTAAAACATCACACCATCGGTCACGGAGTAATTTATGGTTCAGATTATCAAAGAAACTTGAAATGTCAAATGCTATTACTGTAAATTGATTTTCCGGATAATTAAGTATGTATTTAAAAATGTCGTTTGCGAAATTGATATTGCATTTGCTAGGACTATTTTCATCCTTAGGATTAATTGGGATTGAACGATATGCATTTACAACCTCATTTAAATTATATTCTTTGCTTTTTAGTTTTATTTCGTATTGTTCAGAAAGTTTTTTTGCATAATAACTGAATATCAATGAATCTAAATGACTTGCGTAAAAAAGCTCCCTTTTCTTTTCATTGGGATTTCGAAGTATTTTATAACCCTTAACAAAGTCAGAATTTATTTTACCGTTTTCTTTAGAATATACCTTTCGGAATTTCTTAACTCTTGATGTTTTGTGAATAAAAGGCAAAAAGGAATGAATTGCAACCGATTCAGGGTCGGTTACATATTTTTCAATCCATTTGTATCGGTCATTAGGGTTTAAGGGCAACCCAATATGAGGATACCGTTTAATCTTGAACCAATCTTTTTCCTTTTTCTTTAACATTTAATTTTCAAAAAGAAGTGAGCAGTGAAGACCCAATGCGAAGCTATTTGCTTTTAGATTTGGTTACCCAAATCCCGAAGTATGCATGCTTTTTCGACACCTAAGTGCCGCTCCGACTCAAGCTGGGTAGCGAAATATTAATTGTATATTTACTTATAAATTCAAATATGAACTTAAAGAAACATCCAATCGTTAAGGTAATCCAGTTAGTTGTTAACTTACTGGTTCAGCTTATTGCTTTAGGAGTAAATGAAATAAATTCATTATATCCTTGCATTTCTGAAATACCTTTCCACCAACAGTTTTTCGTGTTGGGCGAGACAAAACTTTCGTTTATACCTTAAAACGCATACTTCAGCTCTTCAACTGCTCACAAATTCATAATTACTTTTTTTATTATTTATTTTTCCATATTTCATTTCAGGATCCACTGCCATTGAAAACTTTTATCTTTTAAAGTCGACTCCTATTTAAAGATTTTTCATATTACAATCATTGCTTATTCCCATACATTTACAGTTTTTGCATCAAAATATCTGACATAGCATTTAAACTTGTTTTCTATTGATTTTAAGTGCTTCATATCTGTATCAGAATAAACGCCGATGTAAATACTATTTAATATGTGCCATTTACCATCTTTATCTTTCTTCTTTTTTGCAGCTTTATTGATGGCAGCAATAATATGTTCGTCATATGCACCGAAACCAAAACCAAAACAAATCAAAGTTCCTTCAATGTTTGAAAGCGTTTCGTAGCAATATGATAAATAACGATTGTGGCGAATGTGACTTAGCTTTTCTTCTCCGTTTCCGGCAGTTACAAAAATTGGATATTCTTTCCGTTCCATTCTTCTTTTCACATTCTCAAGCAAAACATGTTCATTATTGTATTCTTCTTTGATAACATAAATTCCAGTATCGAACAAATGAAGAGCACCATGAACATAGAAAATAGATTGTGTGTCGCTGTTTTTGCCCCAACGCAATTCCGACCAATCTCTATCTTCGGGCGCAATCCATTCATCAGTATCATCTGTTTCTCTCCCAAACCCATCGC
Source organism: Bacteroidetes bacterium GWF2_38_335 (assembly GCA_001769535.1). Lineage (GTDB taxonomy): Bacteria > Bacteroidota > Bacteroidia > Bacteroidales > GWF2-38-335 > GWF2-38-335. Next base: position 180,427 of record MEOH01000011.1, on the reverse strand, counting down.
CTATTCGGTCAAGTTGGTTTCTCATTAACACCCAATAAAGCAATAAATCGTAATTTGTGGTAAAGATGTTACCTTCTTTTGACAGGTACTCATTCAGGAAAATTGCACATGCTTTACTTTTTTTTTCAGGAATTTCAAATACATGTTCAGGATGCAGTTCTTTAATGGCATCAATCAGACTTTCTTTAAGTGTTTCTGTGGCTTTCCGAATATTAGCAACAACCTTTTTATCTGCCTCAAAAACCTCTGCTATTTGAGCTACATTATCGAGTTGCTCCATCAATAATTCAAAGTTGCTTGTTTTGATTATCTGAAAAAGCTTTTGAAGTACGTCATTATCCAAGTTTTCAAGAAACTCACTTAATGCATTGTATGAGAAAATACCTGAATCATAAGACATACTGAATCCATTCCCAAGCAACAAATGTTTCTGTCGTCCTTTTTTATTCAAAGATTCTATCACTTGTTGATATGTCATTAATTCTTCACCTGCCATTTTTATTCACCGTATTTAGTTTCCGGCTCCGCAGCCATTAACAAACTTTCATCTTTTATGCTTAACTCCCCCCTAAACGCCCTTTGACTCAAACTCCCATACAAATTCTCCAACTCCTGCAAGCTTTGTTTATATTGTATTTTGAGGGCTTCTGTTTTTTCTACGATTTGGGCAAATTGGATTTGGAGTTTGATAGGAGGAACTATTATTGGTAATGTTTTAATATCATTAAAAGTTAAGCCTGATTTGACCGCTGATTTATTTTTCTTTTGAATTGCTGAATATCCAAAAGGCATGAAAAAATAGAATGCAGCATAGGTCGGGTTAACAGATTTCTTTAGCCTAACAAGAGCAATATGTTGATTGATGTATGCTTCTCCAAAATTTTTTGGAACTACTGCTGTTCTACCCAAATCCGCTGTAATTGTAATAAGCAGGTCTCCTTCTTGCACCTTTGTTCTGATTGCTTCTTGTGTTTTTGGAGCATTTACATATTGCAGTTCATCAATCCTCAATGCCCCTTTCCAAACATTCTGTATTCTTAAAAATTTTGCACCAGTATTTGAATAGTATTTTGCCCAACCTCTTGAACCACTTGTTAAGAACTCAATGTGATCTGAAAAATTTTCAGACTTCATTTCCTTCATTTTTTGTATATCTCCAAACATCTCCAAAAACGTGCTTTTCAGAAAATCATCCAACAGACGAATGCTTTCTTTGCGTTGGCTTATCAGGTTTTCGGCTTTGCTGAGGAGATTGGCGATGTGGAGTTGGTCTGATAAATCTAATTCAGGAATTATAAGTTGTTCCAATGATTTCCTGTTTATGTGCATGATGGTTGCCCCTGTAGCTTTACGTTTTAGATATTCCGATTTGGTCTGAAGAAATCTGTAAATAAAAAATGGCGAAAATTGTTTTTTGTTTTTCACTTTCAATTTTACCATCGTGCTTCCCACATAACCGCTTCTACCAAAACCCATTTGCCCAACAGAACCGTCCCAAACCATCATAATATCATCTTCTTGTGCTAAAACTCCATCATCATCTAAAGTGTAAAGCGGTTTGTTTTCATTTCTGAAATCATTTGCCTGAAACACACGAATTGCACCTTCTTGATTTTCTTCAAGTAAGTTGTATTTTCTTCCCTTCTCTATTTGAGCTATGTCTTTCAGTAATGTCATTGAATAAGCGGCTTTAGTTCTTTTAATCCACTTTGAATACTTTCTTCTAAGGTTTCAAGTTTCTTGAAAATCAAATTGGGCTTCTCATATTTCACTTCTTCATACACTTCCTCTTTGTAGGTGCTCAGATTGAGGTCGTAATTGTTTTCTACAATCTCCTTTTTCCGAACCATAAAATATTTCAACTTGCGGTCGCTATCTTTTTTGGCATCTCTACTTTTGTAGCGTTGCACAATGTCGGGCAAATCACTTTCAGCTATTTTGTTTCGTTTGTCGTCTAAGCTATAGCCGTCTGATTGCATGTCGTAAAACCATACATTATTGGTTTCTCCGCCTTTGGTAAAAATCAATATGGCTGTGCTTACGCCTGCATAAGGTTTAAAGGCTCCACTTGGAACAGCTACTACGGCTTTTAGTTCGGCTTTTTCAATTATCATTTTCCGTAAGGCTTCAAATGCTTTACCGCTGTTTTGTATTACACCACTTGGTACAATAACGGCAGCCGTTCCACCCATTTTGAGCATGTTAAAAATACGTTCTACAAAGAGTAGTTCCGTTTTGGTGGTGGGTAGTTTTAACCCTTCATTAATGTCGCCTTTGTCAATATTCCCAGTAAATGGCGGATTTGCCATAATAATGTCGAATTGGCTGTCTTCGTTGTAGCTTTTGCTCAGGGTGTCTTTATAGTCAATTTTGGGCTCGTCAATGCCGTGCATCATAAGATTCATTAAACCCAAACGTACCATGGTGGTATCAATATCATAGCCCACAAAACTTTGGTCGAGAATGGTTTTTACTTTTTGAGTTAAAACCGCACTAATAGCGGCACGTTCAAATCCGTCTTCGTCTTTGCTCAGTTTTGCAGGGTCTTTTTTCCTCACTAAATCGGTGAGAATGTATTGATAAGCGCCAAGCAAGAAACCGCCTGTTCCGCAGGCAGGGTCAGCAATGCGTTGTCCCAATTGGGGAGCAACTAGCTCAGCCATCAGTTTAATAATGTGCCGAGGTGTGCGGAACTGTCCATTTTTACCTGCTGTAGCAATCTCACTCAAAAGCATTTCATAAACATCTCCCTGAATGTCCTGAAATGCATGTCCGCCTTCGGTGGCATCTTTTTCAATCTCCTTGAAAATATCTTCTACAATGTTGATGGCAGAAACCAGCAAACTTGCTTTGGGCATTATAAACACAGCATTTGCCATGTGTTTGGTGAAAGGTGAAGTTTCACCGTTCAAATCCTTAAGAAATGGGAACACTTTCATTTGCACATGGAATAGCATTTCATCTGCCGGCTTGTGTTTAAATACGCTCCAACGTAATTCATTTTTATCGATGCTTTCGGTACTGCCCGGAACGTTGAATTTCCCTGCAAATCGCGAAACGTATTTTTCTCCTGTAAACTCGGCATCACGCTCTCGTTTGGCTTCTAAATCGTCCAAACGTTTCATGAAAATAAGATAGGTAATTTGCTCAATGGCAGTTAAAGGGTTGGCAATGCCACCTTCCCAAAAGTTCTGCCAAAGCTTTTCAATAAGCGATTTTAATTGTGCATTATTTTGTAACATCTACTTCTTTTTGCTTTTCGTTTTTTTCTTGCCACCTTCATTCAATTGCAATGCGGTTTTGGCATTTAGAGCAGTAACTACCTTTTTACCGGTTTTAGCTTCCAGTTCTTTACGTGCTACCTTTGCTACATTGCCACCCTGTTTTGCAACTTTCTTACTTTCTTCAAAATCTTTCGGATTGGTTGCGGCTGATATGTCTTTTGTGGATGCCTCGGCAAGCATGTTTAAGATGAGTTCTGTATTGGTCATGTTATCCCGTAGGTTTTCCTTTTTCAAACCTTTCAGAATTTTGTATTCTTTGGTGGTTCTATCGCTCCAGGTTTTGGTAATAATATCGGTAAGCGTAGCAAACTGAACACCTTCTTTCAATCCCCTTTTTTTCCATTCGTCTGTTAGTTCTTTTCTTATCTCAATGCTTTTGAGGCGTTGGTTAATCCAATTTTCTGAATAGCCAAGTTTTAGGTATTGTTCTAGTGCCCTGTCAATACTGAGTTCGGGGTCTTGCATTTCGTCCAATCGTTCTGCTGCTACCTGTGCCAGCCATTGCTTAAAGGGTTCGGCCTTGGGTGATGGGATTGATTGTATTAATCGGAAAAGTTGTTCGGTATCAGCTACATCGGTAAGGTAAAACTTCCCGTCAGCCGATTGCATTTTCAGTTGTCCCAAATTTTGGGACAACTCACTTCCTTCAGCTTTAAGTTTTGTTTTTAAGGCATTCCAATATTTTCGTGGTCTTGGACTGTCAGTTAACACTTCAATTACATCAATAATCGAGAAATACCACTTTTCATGTTCATTATCCCATAAAGTCCTTACTTTCCTGTCTTCAAATATTTTTATCTCATTTTTCTTTTCCATATACTCTGTTCGTTTTCAGTTTATTCAAACCGTGACGAATTGTCACGGTTTCATTTTTATGCTGCTAATACTTTTTCCGTTAAACTTAAAATTTCGTCAATCTCTTTTTGATTAAATATTCCTCTAATGCCTTCGGGATGAATCATTGTAAAGGGAGATTCAATCAGATTGCGCTTACTTACATCGCCTTTTTCCAATACAAAATTCTTTAGCAAGTCAAGAAATTGAAGTTGTCTGCTGGTAAGGTAACTATGTTTTGAAATAAAATCATCAAATGCTTTAGAAACAGTTTCTGCAAAAGTTTCCAGCTGCTCAATACCCAAAATATGTTTGATAAATTGCACTAATGCAGCTTTGCGGTGGTTGTAAACCTTGCGAAGTAAATCAATGGTAATATGCGGATGTTCGTTGTGTAGTTCCTCGGCTAATTGTTCAGCTTCATCTGATGTAATTTCTTGCCCTTGTTTTAGTTTTTGTAGAATCGGACTGCCTGTAACCAATTCATTGATTTTCTTTTCAACCAGTTCTCGGTATTTAGCTACGCTCAATGCTTCGTGTTGTGGCCCAAACTCAATAAATTCTTTTTCAGCAACAATATCTTTTAGGTTGAATTTTGCAGGTGCTAAAGGAATAACAGCTTCACGAAATTTCATCAAAGGTGAAAGTTTTAGAATCAGTTCTTCAAACTTATCTTCATTGATGGTTGACCAATAATGATTGCTTTGTGCTTGACGAATTAATTCCTGCTCTCGTGCCACAATATTAATACTCAAAGGCAGTTCGCCAATTTCTTCAATGATGCTTTCTTTTAGCGTTTCAAATTTTTCTGCTTCACCAGATAAATGAGCCAACGAAACTTCAACAATGTCTTTTTCAAATCGCATGGCTTTGAAATCAACATCCGAAACCGTGCGTAGCAATGGTTTTACAACGGCTTCCAAAAATTCCATTTTGCCGGAAGTCAGGTTGTTCCAAAAGTTTTCATCTTCCAATCGCTGTAACTCGTTTCGAGCTTCCATAATCACCACGGAGTTTTTCGGAAGCAACTCAACCTGCTTTCTGATTTTCTGAATTTCTTTGTTTACAATCTCAAATTTGCTTTGTGTTTGGGCTTCTTCAATTTTATCTAATCGCACACCAAATAATCGAACGGGTAAAGGAATCTGTCCTTTTATCTCTTTACCCCTTGGGTTGAGTTTAAAATATTCAAAATTGTCCCAACAATCAAGAACCAAGAAATTATCTTTTTGAGTGCACCATGGTTTAATTTTTTCAGGTTCGAGTAAACGAGTTCCTCTGCCTATCATCTGCCAAAACTTAGTATAACTGTAAACAGGTTTTGCAAAAACTAAATTAACCAACTCACGAACATCAATGCCAGTGTCGAGCATGTCAACACTAATTGCAATTCGTGGCATATCATTGTGAACAAACTGGTCAAGCAAACCACCTTTGCCGTAAACTCTTGGATCTTCGCTTACCAATACTTTGGCTAATTCGCCTTTATATTCGGGATAAAGTGAATCGAATATTTCTTCAACACGTCTTGCATGTGCTTTTGAAATGCAAAAGAAAATTGTTTTACCTGGTAATACTCCGTTGGCATCTTTGATGCTTTCTTCCATGAACTCACGGACTATCAAGGCATTTGTCCCCCGGTTGATTACTTTCTTTTCAATATCTGTACCTTCGTAATTGATTTCTTCAATTTCTTTACCCTCCAACATCAATTTTTGTTGGTCTTCCAATGAAATTGTCCTCTTGTTTATTCCTTCATCCTGAAACTTGGTTTTAATTTTCATTACCTGAAAATTGCTCAGAAATGGCGGAATGTGATTTACTGCTTCGTCATAGGAATATGCAAAAGTCGGCACGCCATCTTCGCATTCAAATAATTGAAACGTATTGTGGTCAATTACATCCGTTGGAGTGGCTGTTAAACCAAGAGTAATGGTATTGAAAAAATCAAGTATTTCCTGATAGGTGTTGTAAATACTACGGTGGCTTTCGTCTACCACAATCAAGTCAAAGAAATGTGGGCTTAACGATTTTTCTTCATGTCTAATTACGTTCAACATAGTCGGATAAGTCGAAACATAAATCCTTCTGTCTGTTGCAATTTCTTTTTCACTTTGTTTTGGCCAGCGGGGTTCATTGGGTAAATGTTCCTTGAATGCTTCCAATGTTTGATCACGAAGCGCAATTCTGTCCACTAAAAACAAAACCCTTTCCGCCCAACCAGCTCTCATTAATGCATCAACCAAAGCAATACAAGTTCTTGTTTTTCCAGTGCCAGTCGCCATGACTAACAAAAATTTGCGCTTCCGCTTTTCAATAGCTTCCATTACGGCACGAATAGAAGCAATCTGATAATTGCGTCCTGCAATTTTAGTATTAATCAGTTCACCTGCTAATTGCTTTCTTGCTTTGCGAATGTAGGAATAACGTTCAAGGTCGTCACGGGTCGGGAAACCGTATACTTTTTTAGGTGGATAATTGTCTAAATCCCAAAAATAAATATCGTGACCATTAGTATAAAAGCAAAAAGGCAACTCTACACTTTGAGTAGATTGTATATTGTAGCAATATTGTTTGGCTTGTTCCCGTCCGAGTGCTGCATTAACTGAAGTTTTCTTAGCTTCCACAACTGCAAGTGGTTTGCCATCCTTTCCCAATAAAACATAGTCGCTGTATTGATGTCCGGCGTATGGAGTTGGTGCTTCTTGGACTAAATTTTTGTCAATAATTATATCAAATTCTTCCATCACTTGAGTACGGTCGTTGATATTCCATCCCGCTTGCTTAAGTCGGTTGTCAATTATCTCTTTCCTTGTTTCAGTTTCAGTTTTTGACATTATAGAAAATCGGACTATTTTATCTTGACAAAATCCGTAGTTCCAAAATTACAATTTATAACCATATTGTCAAATAAAAATACCACATTCAATTAATGTTACTTTATTAAGATAAAAACTTCTGTAATTCCTTTATTCTTTTATAATCATAAATTCCTTGCTTTTTACCTCATACCTAAAGAAGTTACTTATTAATGCCATATCTTATATTTTATTTTCTAATGCAATTTACTCATTAGTATTTTTCAATTAAACATTTTAAATTCAGTAATTTGTGTTTTTATTCTTAATTTATCAGACACTGTCTGACAATTTGTAAATCTCTTAAAGGGCAATAATTTTTACTCAACTTTAATTTTTTGTGTTTATAATAAAAAAAAGTTTTTTTTGCATTTTCCACTTATACACTTATATCACCCCTTTTTAAGTTATTGATATTCAAATGTTATAAGTAGAGATTTTTTTATTTTTTTGACCTGTTTCAACCTTATAACTTATATCGATATAAGTTATAAGGTTGATATAAGCAGAAATATTATACTTATATCAACCTTTATTTTTCTGTATTTCAAATAATTACAAACCACTGATATAAGGTTATAAGTACATACCCTATTTATTTGCAATTTCATTTACATTTTTAAGATAATAGCCATGCTTTAACTTACCATTAATCCTTTTTGCTGTGCGCTCATAATTAAGAAACCTCAGTGCTTTCCCCACCTTTTCCGGAGCCAGTTTTATGGCTGTTTTTGTCATAATATGCTCTAAGATTTCGGTGGCGTTGTAAAAAAACCGTCCTCGTCCTCCCCAGCCGGCTCGAAAAAACGTTCTACCAAATCTGCTTCAGGAGATGAAATCTGAAATTTCTTGTTTATCCTGTCATTCTCTTCAATTTCATCTCTGGTAAGCTCTGAAACAAACTCTTTGTCCTTTGCCAGATGCCATACCATTGAATACACATTATCCATGTCCACTTCCTTGCTGTAATTCCAATCAATATACTCTATTTCCATACACAACCAGCGCACACTTCCGTTTTCATCGGTAAGGAATTCCCATTTGTCAGTGGAACCAAGAAAACTTGCACGCCTTACATGTATTGAAGCTCTTTTGTCATAGGTAAGCCGGGCTTTTACTCTGTCTTTTGAAAACATTGATTTAAAAGCATTAATCTCTGCTTTTTCGGCCTGAGAAAGTTCATCCAGGTTAATCAAAAAGTTTTCTGTAATAGCCACATGGCTGTCCTTATCTGTTCCGATGTTTTCAGCAATGTAACCGGATAATGCCTTCGGACAAAGAAAACGACAAAATGTAGATTTACCGGAATTCTGGCGATTGCTTACTAAAACAAATGCCTGTTTGTTATAGGAATCCGGATTTGTTGCTGTTTTTACAGTTCTAACCAACCACTTTAAAAAATGATGGTTGAACCTTTCCTGTTCCTTTGCCTTTACAAAACTGCAAAGATGCTCAACATAGTCTGTTGCTTCATCCCATTGAGGCAAACTTTTAAAGTACTCAAGGAAAGGATCATGCTTGTTCACAAAATCCGATTTAAGCAAAGCCACAAGATTATTCAAACTCAAATTGATATTATCTTTCTGAAGCTTAACGTACAGATTGTTTTCATTCAGATCCTCATATTCTTTCGCATCCTTTTCCTTATACTCAAATTTATTGTTTACAGAATTATACCTGATATCATACCTTTGATTTAAATACTCTTCAGCTATATTGAATTTGTTTGAAGTGATCTTTTTCCTCTCCTTAATTTTAACTGTTTTAGATTCCTTTACCGGAAAATTATCCTCCTCCTTTTCATTATTTTCCACTCGTTTATTAATGGATTTAACAACCACTCCATACTTCTTTGCAATATGAAACAATGTTCTAATAGTTATCCCGAAACGGTTATTCCTCAGACATTTTGTGTACTGTTCATTGCATGCTTCGGCATTATAGGTATGGTTGTGCCGGCTGATGTCGTGAAAATATGGTCGGCCAAATTCGCCATACTCCGATTCCAGGGCAAAGCCAATTTTTATCCATTCATCGTAATCACCGGTTATATCCACCTTTTTTCCGTCAATCTGTTCAATCAGATTTTCAATATCACTTTTTATACTCATTTCTTTTTTTGTTTTAAAAATTTCAGATTCATTGTTCACATAAATTTCCGGATCCCATGAAAAAAAGCAAAGACGGCTAACGTCCTTGCCTGATGGGTCAATTTTAATGTTCAAGAGTTTTTCGTAGTATTCCTGGACCTCCAAAAAAGCTTCCCTGTGTTTTGATACAGAATTATCTGTTTTTACAAGGATTTTTAAGCCGTTTCCGCTGGGGCTGATAAAGCAAACATGAGTAAACACACAGTTTTCTGCTTTTTTTCTGATTTCGGTAATATTTTCAACCTTATCAATGTCGAGAATGATAATGCGGGAATATTCCTGGAGGAATTCCATTTTTCTTCCATCCTTGAATTTTCCCGAAGGAGTAAACGCCGGCAGCGACTTTTTGCTTTGGGCGTACTCCTTATCTTTTCCTTGCTTCAACAAAAGTTGGAGCTTTGCAACCTGAGCTTTGTATTTATTGCTTTTTATAACAGCAACAATTTTTTCAATGCTTAGGTTGGCTACAACTTTTGTGAAGTTTTGGAAGATTGTTAGTTCGGTCATTTTATAAACCATTTGTAATTGTTTTTTGATAGTTCTTTTTCAGAAGCTTGTCAAAATCAGATGCTCTATAGTATATTTTTGCACCTATTTGAGAAAAAGGAATTTTCTTTTCATCTCTATAACTCTGAAGAGTTCTTTTGCTCAATTTCAACAATAGCATTACATCCTGGTTATCAAGCCATTTTTCATTTAAAGGACATGATGCTTGTTCTTTTAGTTCTATAAATTTTTCTTCAAGACTTTGAAGTTTAGCCATAATCTGTGTAAAGGCAACAGTTTCAATTGTTATTACATCCATTTTATTAAGTTTTTGAATTAATACTATGGTCCGGCTTGGCCTTCACCAGAACCAAATATCGTTTTGTTGCAACAAAAACCTTTTGCAATATTATGGAAGTGAAAAAGTCTAAAAAGTCCCTTTTCTAAAAAAAATAAAAAATATTTTTAATTGATTGTATTTCAGAAATCAAACTTTTTTTGGTCTAAAAAAGTCCCCGAGGTGTTTTGGGGACTGTTTTTTTTATATTCAATTGATTTACAAACTAATAATTTATTAACAAGAAAAAAGTCCCCGGAAAATTTTAAAAAGTCCCCGACCATACAACCATTTCGATACTCGATTTGTCTTATTAGAAAGCAAGAAACACAATGAGAATTATTTTTTTAATGGCATTTCTTTCATTTACTATTTTGAATTCATTTTCTCAATTTGATTCCACTTATATTTATAGTTATAAGGAAGCCAGAGATTCATTCCGAAAACACCGTGTTATAAGAGTTGAATTATCAGAGATTGTATGTAAAAAAACAAAAGTCCCCACACGTATTAAAAGGTGTTACAATCTTGAATACATATCATTAAGACCAAGAATAAACATGTGGGCAATGCCATCTGGTCATCGTCCCTGCATTGTAGGTTTTGAGGCATCTTCAATAAAATCACTTCCGGACTGGTTTATAAACTTCAAAAAGCTAAAAGAGCTTGATCTTATGGGATTAATTGATTTTGATTTAAAAACCGAACTTAAAAAGATTTATCCCGACAACCTTGAAGTTTTGAAAATTTCCCTTCCGGTCATAGATGATGAAATGATAAAAATTATTTCAGGTTTTCCCAAGCTTAAACTTTTAAAAATCAAAGGCAGTCTTCCTGATGAAGAAGTTGAAAAAATTGAATCACTTTTTCCTAACTGCGAAGTAATCATTTCATATGCTGCTTATATGTAGTGTCAGCAAGAACTTTATTGATCCCGGAATTTATTTTATCTCAATTCTCTTTTTTCCTTTTACTCTTTTTTCAACCTTACCGTCCTTCAGACATGTGGAAACGGTTGATTCTTTCATAGGATTTCCATTTTTGTCAACAAAGAAATTTGTAAGAAGATGCACAACATCATTATTTGTTGTTTCAAGAAGAAATTCATTATCAATTTTCATATTCATAAGATCATATAAATATGTAACCAGAGTATTTATCTGTCCGTTCCATTTAAACTTCATTTCCTTTTCAGTATTGTCTGTTTTTTTAATATAATCTACTTCAGGTTCCATAATCTTTCCCATATTCATTGTCTCAAATAGTTCTAATTTTAAATCATATTTAGAGTGAACTTCCTCAGAATAAAAATTACTAAACATATTCTGCATATACATCAACACATTGATAATAAACAAATTTTGAATATAAACAATAAACATTGCTTCCTTTGACCCGTGTTTCTGTATCTTCTCCATTTTTACTTTTGATTCATAACACATGCGGCGAGCCATCTGAATATTTTTTACCGCATACAATTCAATATTCTTAAAATTATCGGCAGAATGCAAAATGTTTTCGGCTTTGACTTTAAGTCTTTCAAATGCATCTGCCATAACAGACAACCACATTTCACCTTTTTTGCTAAATGGATCCGGTAGAATGATTTTATCCTCCAAGTAATAAACAGTTTTTGGAATCATAGTAATTTTAGATTCACATGCAAAAACATCTGGAATCATGTCAAATTTTACATCATTTCTTTCTCTGAATCCAAACTCTTTGATATTTATCTTATCGAATTCTTTTCTTTTGTTTAAGTCCAATCCGGAAATAATAATTTCAATAGAATGTATCCTCTGAATAATTTCCAGCAGGTTCCTAGGATTCCCGCTGTTTGCATCTTCACAATATTCCTTTTTAGTAATATCGCCAAGCAAATTAACGTCAATGCGTTGCCAGGGTTTTTTGGTCATCGTACAATGTTATTTCTGTAAAAAATATTTAATGGTATTTACAAAAATACATCGAATTGCACTTATTTGCTTAGTTTGTTAATAAATCATACACTACTGTAAATCAATTTAATAATATATCTGTTTTTCTAATGATCTGATTTTTAAAAAGAAAATTTTATTAACAGCGAACAAGTTGCTTTAATCAAGGTGATTATGATTTATTACCGGAATAAAAGCCAATACACAAAACAATGGCAAACAATTCTTTTTTTTGCCGAAATTTTGAATTGTATGATTTTTATAAATTATTTCTAAATCTCAATTCTAAGTTTAAATTTTTATATTCCAAATAACCGGCTTTAACCTTTCCCTGATTCTGATCATAGTCTTAAAGACTTCTTCTTCATTTGGTAATTCTCCGTAAACCAAATTTTTAAATTCTCCGTTATAAACAACTTTCAATTCATTCCAAATATTATCAAGATCTTTAAAAAACAAAGATTCACCTGGATGATAATTTAGCCATTCATTATTACTTTTAAAACTTACCACATCATCTTTTGCCACCTTCAACAACATTTCATCAAAAACCGGAGAATCAATAAAAACGGAAAATTCTTTCTGCCTCAATAACTGATTTAAGTCATAGGTGTGTCTGATTTTATTTTTCAGATCTTCCAAAGGATTTTCGCTATATGAAAAACGAACCAAACTCATTATCTTTTCACAAATAGTTCTTATGGGCTCTAATACCTGCAGGTCATAAGGAATTAAATTGTATTCCTGGGCTATTTCTGTTTGTCCGTTATTAAGCATCATACTACCAACAAAGGAAACAATGCTTTTTGTGGTAAAAGGTTCGTAATAACCCAACCAGGTTGCTTCTACCACAATAACATTTCTTACTTGTCCGTAATCACCAGAAAATTCTTTGTTGTATGAGTGTGCTGTTTTACGGTTCATTCCCATTTTATGTGTAATTCCTTCAATAATTACTTCCGGCAAGACGGCATTAACAATATCGCTAATTTTTCTGATTTTTGTAGTCAGTTTATTGTTTGACTCTCCTTCTCGTCTTATTACTACCAAGTCAATATCTTCAGAAAAACGGTCTATCATTTTGTAACATTTGGATAGTGCCGTTCCCCCTTTAAATACCATGTCTTTTCCAATTTCATGATGGTAAACAGTATACAAAGCAAATGTAATCCAATAGTCTTTTTCAACATATTCTGGTTTCAGATTCATTTGTTGTGCGGTAAACCTAATGGCATCCTTGTATAAGTTTTTGTTTTCGTGCAATCTCATTCGATATACCAATTATTTTTTGTGAGTAAATCTATCTCCTTTATTCCCAATTTTATAGTGGTTAATGGATTAAGACTGTTTTTCAATTTTTCCAATCCTTTTCCTTCATAGCCGTTATTTTGCAAAACTGCCCCAACCAATGCTTTTACTCTGGGCGGATAGACCAAAGCATATTTAATCAATGATTCGATTTGCTTTTCGCCGAGCTTCTTTAAAATTGCACTCAACCTACGGACTGCCTGGACCAAAGTACAATCCGGAATGCGTTTGATATCTTTAAAAGCATCCAGCAACCCTAAAATTTCATAATTACTTTCGGTTACTTCGGCATAGCTTTTTACGGCATCTGCTTTTAAAGATCCACGATTAATATAAATACGTTTGCCCCGGCTGGCAATTTTAATTCGAAAAGCCATTTGAGTTGTCAAACCCAAACGGTTATACAGGGATGTGCCCGTTTCGTACGCCACGCGTTTACCATTTTCAAACAAAAAGGGTCTAAGTAATTCACTATAATCTGGTTTCAACTCTCCAAATACAGTTTGTTCAGGTTTATAAAACACACCCTTGGAAACTTTCTTAATCAAACCTTCTTTTTGCATGCGTTCCAGTGCCTTGGCGGCTGTGGAGTATTCTTCCTTTGCAATACGTAAATCTTCATACCCAAAAGTTTTGCCTTCGGGTAATTGTTTAATTCTATTTCTTATTTGTGAAGCCAAATTCATATTGCAAAGATAATTATTTTTTCTAATTGTCAAGTTTATGGAGCAAAAAACTTGACAATTTAATGATCTCCGAGCACATTAACGTCAATGCGCTGCCATGATTTTTTGGTATTTACAAAAATACATTGAATTACACTTATTTGCGTCACTTATTAATAACTCACATCATATTGTATTTCAATATAATAATCTAATTAAATCTTTAAATATTTGTTTATTAATGGATTAAATTTACTTCTTAAAATATCCACAAAATGAATTGAAAAATTATCACATCTTATGATCTATTTTTTCGATATAAATCCTCGCTGAAAAAAACGCCCAAAATTTACCGTCCCCAGCACATATACTTTAATACTAAAAATAACTAACAGATTATCTGCATAATACAATCGCAAAAATAGGGGAGACGCTTATTTTTCAAAAAAATGAACCCAAAATTATTTGTTCGGAAAAAGTTTTATTTATATATTTGTCAACACGTTGCAAAACGACGTAAAAGGTTCATTAACATAAAATAAAAATTTTGCAAAAATCAGGTGTGCAAATCGGTAGGCCTATTTTTTGCATTGCTGTAAAATATTATAATATAATCGGTTAGGGAAGGGTTCAACGTCCCCCCCTCTCCGCAACCTAAAAATGCCTGCCCGAAGGGTGGGCTTTTTTGTTGGTGGGACACTTCTAATAGGACCAAGGAATAATCTCAAAAGTAAAACCCATTTTGCTCAAGATCATGGTATAGTGCCTGTTTATTTTTGCTAGCACTTTTCCGGCCTGCAAAGTATCAGTAATTTAATGCAAAATTGTGCATCATTCCTGATAAATTATATTTTTTATTTTGGTAACTTTTTAATAATGTAGTAAATAGAATCAATAATCAATTCTTCATTAGGTATTTGTTTAAATACAAAACCAGATAATTCACGTCTATACGTCGATTTTACAGAATCCCATATTGCCAAAAGATCATTGAATAACGGTGATTGAGAAACAGTTTGACCTTTCCACCCGGTGGGGTCATCAAAAATAGTCTGGTCATGCAGCCATATTTCACTGAACTGTTTTGCAAAATCAGAAGAATCAATAAACACCCTGCAATCCTTGTCTGCTAAAAGAAAATACAAATCGTAAAAATGACGAATCTTGGCTAATACACCTGTATTCGGATTTTCTTCAAAAGAAGAACGAAACAAAGAAACCAGTTTTTCAATCATAGTCTGTTGTTTATTCAGAACATTAATCCTGAAAGGAAGTAATTCATATTTTTTTATCAGATCATTTTGATTGTTCATTGCAAGCGATGTACTTATCAGACAGTTTATTTCCCTTTTTTCATATGGAAAGGGATTTGCAAAAGAATTTATTTCGATGATAAGTTTGTCTGAAAAACCTTCATAGAAACGAGAATCACCAGTTTTAGAATAAGTGAAATATGATTTGCGAAAACCTGAGCCCTTACTTGTTCCGGGATGGTCAGGAATTTCTGTAAGATCAACAGATATATCCCTTACAACGTCACGAATAAGATTCTTTACCTGATTGCCAGACAATTCGGAAACATTCAGTACAGCAATATCAATGTCCTCAGAAAAACGGTCTATCAATTTGTACCCTTTTGACAGAGATGTTCCACCCTTGAACACTACCCCATCGTTGAATTTACTCTCAGAGAGCCGTTTTAGAACCAATGTTATCCAGTAATCCTTTTCGATAAACACAGGTAATATTTCCAGTTTATCGGAAGTTGCCTGAACAGCAGCAAAAAACGAATTTTTATCATTATGCAGGTTCATCTTATGTTCCATTTAAGTTTGTTGGGCAATATGTTGTCTGATATTCCAAACTCATATTCTGAGGATGGGTTTAATGATTTTAGCAAAGGTTCTGCAACCTTCCCGCCGTAGCACAAATCAATAATTGCACCCGATAAAGCACGGGTGGCAGGGTTGTATTTTTTTGCAAGCCGTACAATAATCTCTATGTCATCATTGTTGATTTTTTTTGCAATATTGATAAGTATTTTGCATGAATCCTGCACCGTTGTATCTGGTATTTCTTTGATGTTCCGGATAGCATCGAGAATGCGCAACAAGGGTATGTTTTCTTTTGTTATTGTATTTGGCTGCTTAATAAACCGGATTTTATAAATGCCACGTGTGATGCTTTTTTTAGGTTCATTGGCACCAATCTGAATGATGCTTGAGATTTGTGTTGTAAGCCCAAGCTTATTGAAGGAAGAATAGCCAGTAAGGTAACCGAGAATATTACCGTTCTGTTCCAAAAGGTCTTTCACCACCTGGTAAACTTCAGGCTTTAACTCGCCAAAATCTGTACAACGGGGTTTGTAAAAACGCCCCGGTGACAGCTTGCGAATTTTGCCATCCTGTACCATACGACTGAGTGCTTTGGTAAGGGCATCGACCTTATCCACCGGAATATCAAAATCCTCATAGGTGAAAACATAGCCAACCGGTAGGCGTCGTATCTTACTTTCTATAATATCAGGCATTTTCATTATTTATCAGATTTGATGCAAAGATATAAAAAGTCAGGTAACTACCGGTAATTACCTGACATTTATTTTGTAAACACGAGTGGGTTCATGGATCTGCCCCATCCTAAATGACTACAAAAAGCCCATGAATATATGCTTTCAAAGAATAAAAAAGAAAAAACGTCACAAAACATTAATAGCAAGTGATTAAAACAATACTTTATTTCTATTCATCCAATCCTGGTCTGATAAAACATTCAGCATCGGGGAAAGCTGTTTTTGTTTTCCCGAGCAATTCACCTAATATTTTCAGGAACGAATATATCTCATCTTCATGGTTTAAATGCTTTTCAAGCAATAATCCCCATGCGGCAATTGACCTTTTAATGGCTATCATGGCAATTTTCGCGGAGCCATTGGAATCATACTGGGCACCATCATATTCCTCAAATTCCTCAAAATCTTTAAAATCCAGACAAGCCCTTTCTAATTTTGCCGTAATAAATAGGTGATACCACAAAATAACCTCTGTCGCTTCACAATTTATTTCATTTTGATTTTCTTTATTTATTACATCAAAACATCCTGATCTATACCAATTGTTTACTTTTTCAGAATATCCTGCCGAAAATTTTACCAACGGATGATCAATGTGCATAAAATCCGGGTGCGGCGGCACTATTTCATGAAATTCAACATTAAACTTATTCATTTGTTCCGATAATATTTCACCCGTTGCTTCAAACATCAGGGACAAATAATCCAGAAAATCATTCCCATTGGATTGCTGGTTTGATTCACTGATGTCTTTTTCAAACAGAAACACAGTACAATTTCCGGTAAATTGGCACCTTTCACACCATCTGTCACAATAATTGTGTATTCCCGGAATACATTTGGCATGGTCAAAATCCTTTATTTTTTCTTTTAACACCTTTACCCTGCCCGGTCCATCAGTTACGCCTTGTTTCTCGATAAAATCACTGATGGTATCCCCGGGCTGAACGGGATTTTCATACAACTTATATTCTTCCTCTAATTCACTGCACTTATTGCAATATTCAGGAAATGGACATTCTTCCTTATCATAGTTGCAAAATTCAAAATGAGAATGGCCGCTGCTCATATACATAGAGGGCTCATCCCAGCTTTCCCTAAATTTTCTATATCGCAATCTTGGAGGTACATTTTCGGGAAAATCTGCATAAAAATTATAGCAATTCCATAATTCTTCGCATTCTAAAGCAAGGGTTTCAACCTGTTTGTCATCCAGCAGTGAATCATCAGGCAAAGATGATTTATCTATTCCCAATATTTCAGATAAAGGTGTCCTTTCTCCATAAATATAGTTTTCAACTTCTTCAAAATCAATTTCATCAGGATTAGTTCCTTTAATTATATACATGGCTTCTTCCTGACTGACAATTCTTTTTTTTGATTCATCAAACTGCTCAATTAGTTGCTCAATGTATTTATTCATATTAACTTTTGCTTGTTTTATGATAATATTATTTTGAGGCAAATATATAATTTTTCTTTTTTTTAGAACCTTTTATATTAAAAAAATATTTTATGATAAGAGATGTTGTTAACAATAACAAAAAATCTCTGGAATTGGTTATGCTTATTTTATTAATAGTAATATTTCCTTTGAAACAAGTTTAACTTATGCACTTGAGAAAGACTATTCAAAAACAAATACTCCTTCTTTAAATTTTGAATTTGGAATTTATTTATAACCTACCCCAAAAACTCCCTAATCAGCTTCACCAGTTTCGGAATTAATATAGCATTCTTTTTTTTCTGAAAATTATAAATGGCATGTAGATAAAAGTTTTTTTTGCCCTAAAAATTATTTTATAAATTTAAAAGTCTTAATTATGCCGGAACTGACATAAACCCTGCATAAATACAATCCCTCAGGCAAACCTGCAATGCTAATGGCTTTAGCATTTTCAACAATTACGGTTTTCCCTGCTAAATCGAGTATTTCAATTTTACCAATGACAAATTGATCTGAACTGACTGTGAGAATTTCTTTGTTGTTGAATATTTTAAAATCAAAAACTTCATGACTTTCAATATTTTCGGTGTATTGCTCATCATCCAGCACAATAAAAAACACCCGGATGGTGTCCCCGCTATCATTTATATAATAAGTCAAATCATCGGAAGGATCGCTTTCGGTTTTGGCGATTTGCGAACTTTGCTGGTTTAAATACAGATTAAAATCATTGGGCCAGGTAATATCCCAACTCCAATATAAAAAACTTGCAAACTGACTCTCGGCAACGCATGTATCAACAAATAAAGTACTGTCCCACATCACATTTACCGGCCAATGGTTTGATTTGATGTCAATACAGATAACCGGATAAACAGGAAATCCATAACCGCATGAGTTTTTAATAATTTGTTTTTTTGTGTGGTATGTTGCTGGCAATTCGCCGTAACCCCTGAAAAAAGCATTGCTGACACGCACATCAAGCTCATCGTTCAATGGCTCTGAGATAATATTGATTTCATCAAATGCAATGTCAACCGAATCAGTGGCTGTGATGTCATATCCCAGGACCAATGTATCTTTGTAACCTGCTGCATCTTCAAAATATATGGGAAAAGCGAACTCCTGTGCGTTTGAAAATATAATAAAAAGAAGTAATACCAGAGATAAATAAATTTTTTTCATACTCATTTTTTTCAATTAATCTACTGCTTGTGAATTTACAAATTTACTGAATATTGCATTATCACGATTATGTTTTGTAAAAAAAAATAAATTCTGTTTTTGAATCTCTATTAATGAAGTATAATTATCTAATCCAACTTGTTATAATGCTGCATTTCATTATATTTGTGTGAAATTAAGACCATTATTTTAATGAAACAGCATAAGACATTTTTTTTATGCGAAGCCTAAATCATAATACAATGAAATCAAAATTATTTGTTTTGATATTTGGAATAATTGCTTTTTTTAATCAGGCACAGGATTACCAGATCAGCTTTACAGCAACAGGGGCAGAAACCGATATTGACTCTGTAAAAGTTGAAAATCTGACACAGTGTACCAGTATAAGCATATTAGGAGATGACATTTTAAATCTCGTTAATGAATTAGGAATTGGCAATGTTGTTGAAAGCAGGAACAGCGCATTAAGCATTTTCCCAAACCCTTTTATTAATTTTTGCAACATTGAATTTGAAACCCCTGTTTCAGTTAATGCCATCATTGAAATTTCTGACATGACAGGCAAAATAGTTACCCGAATTCAAAACGATTTACAAAAGGGCAAAAACAGTTTCCGATTAAGTGGTTTATCCATTGGTGTGTATTTAATTCAAATTAAATCGGAATCATTTACCTGCTCCGGAAAAATTATTTGCACTTCCGAAGAAGCAGGTATTCCTGAAATCAAACTTCAAAGCACCAAAATCGACGGTTCTGAAAGCCAAAAAATCAAAACCGTTAAAAACTCCAATAATTTAAAAAACACAACCTCCGTTGTTCAAATGCAGTATAATTCGGGAGATATTATAAAACTTACAGGAATATCAGGCATTTACCGCACTGTATTTATGATTGTTCCTACATCCAGCCAGACTGTTAATTTCACCTTTATTCCCTGCACAGATTCCGATGGAAACAACTATACCATTGTTCAAATTGGAAATCAATGGTGGATGGCAGAAAACTTAAACGCAGGCACATATGTTCCTGTAACAAGTCCGCAGGTTTCAGGAACAAAATTTTGCATGGATGTTTACGGTCAGGCCGATCCTGATTGTCCAATGGGCGGATTGTATGAATGGTCAAACCTCATGCAGGGATCCGCTCCATGTAATGGCTCCGGTGCCCCGCCAAACGACAAGTGTTCAACACCTGTAAAAGGATTGTGTCCAAATGGCTGGCATATTCCATCGCATTATGAGTGGACAACTTTAGAAAGAAATGCCGGAAGCAACCCAAGTGCTTTTCCTTATAACGAATCAACAATCAGTCTGCTCGGAACCGACGAAGGTGGCAACCTGAAGGAAACCTGCACATCTTTCTGGTGGGCTCCAAATACCGGGGCAACAAATTTGACCGGATTTTCAGCTCTGCCCGGCGGAGATACATGGAATGGTGTTTTCGAAGATTTTGGCCAAAGTGCTTACTTTTGGACAACCACCGAAACTTTTTTCATGTCATGGGTTCATGCGTTAAATTACAGTTTAACAGTTGTAGGACGATCAAGTTATGCAGTAGAAAGTGGCTTTAGCTGCCGATGTGTTAAAGATTAACTTAAAATCATTCAAGACCTTCAAATATTCAAAAAAAGTATAGGCAAATTCTTTGAATGTTATCCATAGCATGGATCAAGCCATCTCAACGGGGTAACTGAATAATTAATAAAAGTGACTCTGTACAAAATCAAACTCATTCAGCTTTTTCCTCCTTAAATGCAAACCCCAACAATTGCTTTATCCGATCTGCATTTTTAACCAAGGGCAATTTGCTGTCATTTCCTCCTTTGTGCATCAGTTGACCGCTAAGAAACTCTTGTATAATTACAATGTCCTCGTAATCAACGTCACAAACCCGTGTTGTATCACTTTCGCCTTGAATATTTATCAATAAGCAAATTTCATGCTTTTCAATTTTGGGTGAACAATGTTTGCAAAACGCTGATTCATCCAATCTGATGTTTATTCCTTTTACTTTCTCAACCTCGCGCCGACAGGCATTTAAACCTGATTCAAGTGCCCAAAAACTTCCCCCCCCCCATTTGTCATCTTCCATTTTCCTTCTTCTGTAAATTGTTTTTTCTCCGCACACCGGACAAACATAAGTGTACTTTTCCTGAACGGCTGTAACTATTACCGAATAGCACATTGCTCCGAAGGACAATTCGTCAGGGGGCGGAGTTTTGCATAAATAATCGAGCTTTTCTTCAATTTGCTCTTTTGTGTAAAGAGGTGTCAGGGTATCGCTTTCCACAGAAGATTTTTTCTTTGTTTTGAGTTCCTTTTCCGACTCATTTTTTATCTGCGCATGAATTTTGTTTGTAAAGAAAATTCCTGCAAGCAAAACCAATATTACGATCAGATACCACATGTTATTTTTTTATATAGAATGCAATATAAATGTAATTTTCAATAATAAAAACGGTTTTTAAAATGTTTTTACTTATAACATCTGCGTTAGCATACTTAACTAATTTTTGTTGCCGGTTAATCTTTAAAATAAACATCAAAAGTATACCATGTTTTAATACTTGTCTGTTTAAATGAAGTATCCCCTTGACTAATCGAAGTAATTTCTTCTGGAAAATCTTCTTTAATAACTGCAGTCATAAAATATTTACCCTGCTTTTGAGGTATAATTGTAATTCTACCTGTATTATTTATTTTATAATCAAATATTAATTTTTCTCTTGATACGGAATCTTTCAGTTTTAAAGTCCTATAAAGTTCAAAATCAATCTGAGAATTTGTATCGAAATTTAAGACATAAACATCAACTTTATTTTCAACACCATAAACAAAAGAATCCTCTGGTGGTTGAAATGAAATAAATGGCTTAGGATTGATTATTGCACCTAAAGAATCATAATGAAATTCATGTGTTACTATTCCATATTTAAACAATTGAAAAAAAACAAGATTTGCATTTTCGTTGTATACCCTTAACCATTGAATAGTATCCCTTTTATAAAATCTTTTTTCAAATCCATCTGATAGATAATGTATTTCTATGCCATTTTTCAACCCATGTAAATATTGAAAAATAACTAAAGTATCACCTTCCTTTGAAAAAAGAACACCTTGTCCATGAGGTTTATTGTCCTTTAATGGCATAGCAATTTTTAGTTCTCCTGTCTCATAATATTCATATTGCACTTCGTTTTCTTTACTTACAAAAATTGAATCATAATAAGCAATACAAATTAAAGCTAATATTATCAGACCAATCCATTTCATGATTTTACGTTCTTTCTTAGTAATATAATCAACAAGTATTTTCTACATATCAATCCATTGATTTAATGCAAAACTACAACATAATTCATTATTATAAAAACATTCTTTGAATGTCCATGACTTTCAAAAATTTAGTTTTACTAATAATATAATTTCAGGCAACCATCAGGTGTTATTTTTTGTCTAATAATCAGATACAGATTGTTAATCTAAAAAAGAAACCCTATGAAAAAATTACATTTACTACTAATAATCACATTACTTTCTGTTACCGGATATTCTCAGGTAACCTCAGATTGTACTGCACCTTCAATTCTATTATCAGAATATGAAAAGGACGTTAAAGATATTGCACTGAAAAGAATTATTTACTTTGACAGTGAGGATGCCGGATTAATTGACATTCCTTCTGCCTGGCAGGATACGGTATGGGCTGGTCTTGCAGCAATTTTTAACTCATTTTCAATTCCTGAAAGAGATACTGTTTTTGATATTCATTGTATTCACAATTCATCCCCAATAAATTCAAAAATTTACAAAAGAATCATGGTAAAAGTGAATGAATCATACGGATGGCCTCTGGCTTGGGCCAGTCTGAATACAGTTACAGGAAATGCTGCAGTTGATGAACTTGTAAACACTTATGGCTTTACAGTGGTATCTTATTCGTCATTTAGCGATGTGGCCACCCTGGAAACAGATCAATTAATCAATGCGATTGCTTTTTGTGAACAGATGGCTCTAAATGAAGGGGTTATTTATGCTGAACCCAGTTATGGCATTGGTGATGCAAACCAAATTAATTACAGCAGGATCGGAGATAACTTATTTTTCACGTTTTCAGTGAAATGGGACGATTGTCCTTCGGGTTGTATCAACCGGTATATGTGGCATTTTTTTGTAGATTACAATACCTGTGAAACCATGTTTACCGGTGCGGAGTCATACATAAGTACCTCAGCACCAATTCCCGATCCTTCATATTGTAATATCACTGGTATTAAAACACCAAAAACAGAGGTTAGTTCTGACTGGGTAGTTTTTCCAAACCCGGCAACCAACATAATTAATATAAAAACAGGTAATCAGGCTAAAATTGAAATTATAAATTCAGAGGGTAAAATTAAATTCAGAAAGAATACCGATGATATTGCAACATCCATTGATATTTCTGAATATAAAAGCGGTTTATATCTGGTGAAATTATCAGACGGCAGCAGCATTCGGGTATTTAAGATTATAAAGGAATAGTCTGATAAATTGCGAATATCTTTTGTTCTGCTGCAAATAAAGTTTGAAACAGGTAAATTATCATTTGATCATTGAGATAAGCAAACAATTATTAAATTTGACCTCAATTAACAAACTTTACCCGTATGAAGACCCAACACCGCCGCATTCCCGTTTTACCCAACCGTCCTGTTACCCATCCCTTTGCCCGTCAGATCGTTCGTTCTTATCCTGTGGGCAGACAGAGTTTTTCCAGGGCTTGTACAGGAAAAAATATGTCGCTGGTGATCACCATGGAAGAAGGCCTGCCTCCTAAACTCAAAGCCAACATTTTAACTACAATGAACTCGAAGGATGGCAACGAATGGCAAAAAATTCCCTTTGTGCGTACTCACAAAAAAACCATGGAATGTGAGCTAAAACCAAAACGACCCGGTTTGCATTCCTTCAGAGCCGAATTCTCCATGGATAACGGCACCACCTGGTTCCGCGACACCGTTCCCGATGCCTGGGTGCTGGTCGATCCGCAACAGGTGGACAGTCTGCGCATGTACACCCTCATTCCCAATATATCCGGCACCATTGCCCACTGGAAAGCCGATCTAAAACGAATAAATGAGATGGGATTCAACGCCATCCATCTGCTGCCGCTCACACTTCAGGATACTTCAAAAAGTCCGTATTCGGCAAAAGACTTTTTTCATATCGATCCATCCTATCTGGATAAGAATTCTAAACTGAGCGGACTGGAACAGCTTGAGGACTTTATCGAAGAAGCAAGGACGCTCAACATCAGACTGTGCTTTGATCTGGTGCTTAACCACATCGGATTGAACAGCACCATGTCGAAACAGGCGCCGGACTGGATCATGGCTGATCCCAAACGTTCCGACGGACTGAGACGTGCCGGTTACTGGTGCGAAAAGGGCTGGCTGTTTTGGGAAGATCTGGTGCTGATAAACTATGAACATCCTTCGGATTCCATCAGGGCCGAGATTTGGTCGTACATGACCGAATATGCACTTTTCTGGGCCAAATATGCCAACGACACCAATGGTTTTGTACGTTTCGACAATCTGCACAGCAGCAACCCTGAGTTTATTCAGGGACTGACCTCAGAGCTTCATGCCAGATATCCCAATATTGGAATCATTGCTGAATATTTCACCGATGAAAACATCATGCTGCATACGGCGCCCAAATGGGGATTAAACCTGAATCTGGCTACTCCGTGGAACTTTAAATTTGTTCCGCAGCTCAGGGAATATCTCAATTACATTCATCGTGTCTCCATGCATATCAGATATTTTATGCCGGTTACCTCGCACGATTCGGGCACTCCGGCTCAGGAATTCGGAGGCATTTACTCCACAATTCCGCGCTATGTTGCCGCTGCCCTGATGGGAACCGGAGCAAGCGGAATGGTTCAGGGAGTGGAATACGGACAAGAAGAAAAGATTGACTTTATCGGGAAAAAACCAAAGATGAAATTTCCCTCCGAAGCTGTTTTTGGATTGTTTATCGGAAAAATAAATGCCATTCTGGCCAATTATCCGGCATTCAGACGAGGTGGCAACTGTGTTTTTGTGGACAACAGCCATGATGCCATTCTGGCTGCATTCAGGAAAAGCACCGGAAGCCAGCTTTTCGGCTTTTTGGTGGTATGTAATTTTGACATCTACCACGAGCAGCGCATTTATATAGATTTGACAAAAACCATCGAAACCGATGAGTCAATTACATATTGCGAGCTGTTAAGCGAAAGAGTCGACAGTTTCCCCGGTCCGCGGTTTGAACTGACTCTCCCACCCTGCTCGGCTGAGGTTTTTATGCTTACTGAGAGGGATGAAAATAGCAAGTAATTACTTTCATATTCATTTCCGCCGGAATTTCATTTATGGTTTTAATGGTTTTTCGGCCGTATCACCGTTGGCAAGTCTGAAGACAAACCTTTGGTGACCAATGGGCGGTTAGCTTCCCCGGACTGAATGCCGGGGTTATGATTGGGGAACTCCTCCGGAGTTGCTTTCTACTCACTATTCATTGTTCCTGATTTGGAACTTAAAACCTCTAACTTAGTACCTTAAACTTGCTACTAATTACTCAATACAATGACTTCCAACTTCCGACTTCCGACTTAACATTTTTTCAATTACAAACGATCCTATTTAAAATCAAAGTATATTTTATCTTCAAGAGAACTGCTTTCAAAAAGATGCTCATAATCGGCCTTCCCATAATCGGTAACTTCAAGAGTATAGTGGTCAGTGCCACCTGAATATTCATTTATATATCCCAATAAAGTTACGGTTTTGTTTTGGGGCCAATAATAGCCGAAATAATCTTTATACAGGCTTTCAAATGAAATATCGCTTGCATTTAAGAGAGAATAAAAGTCATCGAATATTTTTCTTTGAGTAAAAATATATGTTTCTGTTTCGCTGTCTGAAAGCCATATATTAGGTCTTTTCTCCCCATCAAAAAAAACTTTTAAACAGTAATCATAATCAGGCAATGCAAAATATTTTTCACTAACAGAATTTTTCACAATTAACTTAAAAAATCTGTCGTAAGTATATGAATTGAAAAATCCCCTGACATAAATTAATTCCGAGTTATTGTTAACACAAGCTGTTTTAACCCAAGAAGATGTATATAATGACGATGAAATGCCTGAGGGCACAGGTAAATCAACAACATCAACAATTCCATTACTATAATAAATTTTCGCACCGTCAAACATATATAATGTTGAGTTATTTATCCAATCAATTTGTTTTACAGGATTTTCCAGATTTTGCTGTTCCAACACGGTTCCGTCATCGCTAATAATCACAACATCACTATTGTTGTCTATGTAGGCAATTTTATCACCCGACCAGTTTATTTTTACTTCCTTTTTATCAGAAATGTCAAAGGTAAGCTGCAAGGGATCATTGTAGGCATAATCAGAAACAAGATAAATATTGTCATCGATTATTAAGGCCAATTTAAAATAGTCAGGTTTTTTAATCTCTTCCGCATCCTCTTCAGAAAGAAATGGGTTTTGTGGCAAACAGGATGGGAACACAAAGGCAACAAGTAAAACAAAGCCAGAAACACTAATCTTATATAAGTTTTTAAAACACATAGGACAGTCCTCCTCCAATAGTTAAATAATGATGGAAAAAACTTGGGGTATAGGCACCTTCCTCCATATATCCCCCGTCAAGGTCAAACATTCCCGTATATTTGATAATAATATTCAGATAAAATTTTTCAGATAAATTATAAGTAGCACCAAATCTGGCTGAAGCTCCAAACCTTCCAACACTGGTATTTCCGTTATAGGCATAATAGGATAAAAAATATGCCCCCTGAAATCCGGGTTTAACAGAAAACTTTTCATTAACCTCAATAAATTTGATATATCCAAGATAAATAGGCACTACATAATGATCTTCAAAGGAAACCTGTCCGTAACCTGTAATACTTGTAGTATCAATATAAAAAAAGGTATCACTTACAGGTTTAAACTTCATATAACCCAATCCGACTAAAAACCCCTCAGATTCATATTCATAATTAATACTGACAGCAGGTTTAAATATATAATAATCTTCACCCCTAAGTTGTTCGTAGCCGATATATATTCCCGTATTACTATCCTGAGAATTAACTGATGAGATAATCGAAAGCAGAATAATAAATAAAAGACAGATTTTATTCATCGCTATTTTTTTTTTTGAGATTTACAGAGTATAAATATATTAAAACAATCAACATTCACAAAAATATTTTGCTTTGTTTTTCAAAAAAAAAAAAACAATTAACAAAATCTTAAAAAGAACAAATTTAACCGACAAAAAGCTATCTGATTTTTATGAAAGCAGCAAGGCATCCCTTGCTTAAAAAAATACAATTCACTTTGCTGTTTCGAAAAAAGAAAATACTTTTACTGATGTTTGTAATTTAAAAGTCAGGTTACCTTGTTGGATTAAGAAATTCAGTGTCAAATATGACAGAAAAAGAAAAAATAGTAATTAAGGAATTTCCGAAAAATCTGAATCGGCGGTTTATTAATTTAAATTCATATTCTACAGAGAGTATGATACCGAAATAAATTTCGAGTATCCATGATGCTCTGCACCTAGATAAAAATTCAATAATAACCGTCAGGCTTATTTTGCAACAAAATGATTATCAATTCATAACAAAGAGATCCCTCGCTTCACTCGGGATGACAATTCATGTTTTGGATTGGTCAGATGGGATGGGGAAGGCGGCAAAGCCGCCTTCCCCATCCCATCTGACACTATCTCATAGAGACCATTGTCTTCCCGAACCGCCCAAAGCGGTGAGGGATCTCATTGGAAATTAACTAAGTTTAATACAGAAAAACTTAACCTGACGGCTATGTACAGAGCACCTAACTCTCTGTAGGTTAAAAATTAAAATGAATTAAAAGGTACAGAGTACCGAACTCTATTTATGAAAAATCTCAAATTGTAAGAAAGAATAATAAACTTCTTAGTTTACATTATTCATCTTTCCCGAAATACATAAAAATCGAAAAACACGCAAAATTTTCCAGCTATTTTTGTTTTCTATCTTTTTGAAACAATACTCAGTTTTCCGTTATTAATATAATCTTTTCCGATAACCTGATAATAGTATTGACCGGGTTTTAGTTCAGGAAGGGTAATTGATTCCGTGCCCGGATGAGCGGCAATAAATACCATTTTTCCTGTTGCATCAAACAATGTAAAGCTTTCGGGTTCTGAGGATACTGCTCCAAAAAATACTTCTCCGCCCGACACAACCGGATTCGGATAAACACCTGCAAATGATTTATTTCCAATGGTATTTACAGGCACGGTATTGTTGAACAGAATTTTGTCAAGATATATTCCCTGTCCCCAGCTTCCGTGGTTTCTGAATTTAACCATGACATTGTCATTTCCTGCGTAGGCAGAAAGATCAATGGTTTCGGTGCGCCACTGGTCGGCAAGCGGAACAAAGAGTGAATCGGTGATGGAAGACACTGTTGCCAGTTCATCGCCACCTTTGAAATAAACTGATTCCCAGGTAAACCCGCAATCGGCCGAGACAAGTACTTCGAGTGAGTCAGAATAAATTCCTCCGTACCTGCTGTATGCCACGTCAAATGTAAGGTTATAATCAGCACAGGCTTCAAGGTTCCATCCGGCATAAATATCCGACCATCCGCCCTGAGCGTCGTAGTTAAAGTTATCAAACAAGGCCGAGTGGGTGCTTAATCCAAAACTGCCTGCTCTGTTGGTGAGTGTCCAGGAACCGCCTGTTACGCTGCTTTCGTTCATCCAGTTATAGGGCAAAAACCCTGTTTCAAAATCTTCCTCGATAAAAACTGCAGGAACATACGGAGTGACAGTCACCATAATGGTATCAGAATCGGTCTGACCTGAGGCATCAGTTACTTTCAGAGTGGTCATGAATGTGCCCGGTACCGCATAAACCACCAATGGATTTCTTTGTGTGGATATGGTAGGTTCACCTCCTTCAAATGTCCATTCCCACGATGCTCCGTCATGATTGATAAAACTGTGATCGTCATATCTGATGGTATCTGATGCGCAGTAAACAAAAGGATTATCCTTATCGAGCATGATCACGGCTACGGGCTGTGCCGGACTTACATTTAATTCCTTTTCCCAAATTCCTTTGCCGTAGGTTGCCAGCCGGAGCTTGCTGTCGCGGTAAAAAGGTTTCGCAATGCAGGTATTCACCACATCGGGCAAACCGTCGGCATCCACTTCCCAGTTACCGGTTAAATCATCACGATAAAAAACATTGTAATAGGAAAATAAATAAATTCCGTTATTTGTATTGGGGATACAAACCATTGCCCTGATTTCCTCGCCGTCGAGCATGGAGGTTGTAATGTTTGTCCAGGTACCTCCGCCATTTTCGGTGACATATACTTTATTGCCGTTGCTTCCCGAGGGATAGGCAATCCATAGTTTGTAAGGATCAACGGGGCTCAGACTCATGATAATCCTGCTGCTGTTTCCCGAAGGAATGGTGAGGGTGGCCCAGGTTTCTCCGCCATTGGTTGTCCGGTAGATTTTTCCGGTCGAACCGGAAGCCGGTCTTTGGCTGACATACATGATCTGGGGATTTGAAGCAGAAATTTCAATATGCTGAACATTGGATGTGGTGATAGTCCCGAATTCCTTAACCAATTCATAGCTGGTTCCGTTATCCTCAGAGCGCCACAGCTTGTTTTCGCGGCCCAGATAAACAATATTATAATAATTGGGATGCCATTCCATTTCGCTTGATTCGGCAGCCCAGTAACTTTCATTGGGAAACATGCTAACAGTAAAATTATTGATGGTTTCGCCAATATTTTCAGGAAGGATTTTCCCACCAATTTCACTGCTCATAACTTTTCGTCCGGGACCCGGATTTACATACCCCGAGGCAGGTTCTGCTCCGCCCAGTTGCAGACCGGTTCCTGCAGGATAGTTGTCATAGCCTGACATCACCCCGTTGTGATACAGTCCGCCAATGGTAATATCATCATTCCATCCCTGACCGAATCCCCAGTATTCGCTTGCGCGGATGCCGTTGTTCAGAACAGCAGGTTGTGTTACCAGAAAATCCTCTGAAAAATACACACCGCCATCGGTGGTCACCCAGGTGCCATAAGGAGTTTCCCTGAAATCCTGCATATCCACATGAAGGTTCAGATAGCCTCCCACATATCCGGCAACGGGAAAAAATGTTGCACCTCCGTCAGTTGATTTCCAGCAATTGAGTCCGCCGATAAGAATCTCATTAGCATTGGTTTGTGAAGCAATGATGGCACAGTTGTAAAAACCCTGATGGTAAGTCCAGGCAGGATACCCGTAAGCAAGATTGGGATGGGTACCGGTGTATGGGCCGCCGGCCGGACCGTTTGGTAATGTCCAGGTTACACCGCCATCGTCGCTGCGATACACACCGATATAACCAAAATCATCGGCTTTAGCCTGACCAATGAGGTAAGCATAAACCTTTTCGGGGTTAGCCGGACTAACAGCCAGACGAGCGCCACCATCGGAACGCAGCGGATCGGAGGAATCGTACCATCCTGAAGATTGAACATCAAATGAAATTCCGTTGTCATTGCTGATCAGAAACTCAGCTTTAACAAGTGTGGTATTTCCCCTGAGCGCAAAAAAAGTGGAAAACGAAGAGGGCTTCATTTTAATATCGTAATAGGGAAAAGCATCAATCTGGGAAAAAGAACTTCCTCCGTTTGTACTTCTGTAAAGACCTTTCAGACTTGCTGCAAAAACAATCTGCGAGTTAAGGGGATGAATCAGTATTTCGGTAATATTCAGACCTGAAACACTCAGCACATTCGACCAGGTATTTCCCCCGTCCACCGAAAGGTAGATAGCACTGCCATTGCCTGCCAGCACAGTATCTCCGGAGAAATCACTGACCGCGACGGCGGTTATTCCGGAAGTAATTGGGATACCTTCGCTCACACAAAACCAATTGACTCCGTTGTCAGCAGATTTATAAATTTCGCCGGGTTCAGAACCGCAAAAAAGAATTTCGGGATGGTTTGTACACTGAGCAAAACTATAGATATTTGACTGTTCGCCGGTGGGATTGCCCGAACTGTTTTTTACGTTAAAAGGACCAATGGGAGTCCAGGGGTTCAGTTTATCGCTGCCGGAAGCCAGTCTTTTGTTTTTCGCAAGAGAAGCCAAAGCTTTTTCACTTTCGGGAGAAATGTCAATGATATAACCATTTTCATCTACCCTGCCGCGGATGGCCCTTTTCCATCTTTTATAATACTGAGTGTGATAGTTTTTAGCAAAAATATGAGACCTGTAGTATTCCTGATACAGAGCGTCCACTTTGGTGACACAGGGATTTTCGGAATACATTTCTTTGGCCCATGCGGGGGCTGAATTAATTTCGGAAGCAGAAGGTTTCTGCAGGATTTGTGCGTTGCTGCAAATTGCTGAAAGCAGCAGGACAAAGAATAAAACTTTTTTCATAAGTCGTTTATTTAAAAGAACTATACAATATTACAAAAAAAAGATAAGCCGGCATTTACGTTGGTCAAAAGCTGGTAAAAAGGGAATGAAAAGTTGTGTTTTTTTCTTCGCCGCTAATTACGCGAATTGACGCGAATGTTTTTAAATAGATTTCTTTGTGTCTCTCTGCAGCTAATTTTTTTTAATTATTCTTTGCGGTTCTGCGATAACAAATATTTTCCCTAAAACCTAGATTGCAATGGAACATTTTTTGTTGCAATCAGTACACGTATAAAATTGACCCGCTATGAAAAAATATTTTCCGTTTCTGATTATCATCAGTTTTATTTTCAATTCATGCTATACCCAAAACTCTGATGTTAAGAATAATAAAGAATACAAATCACTTGAAGAAGCACTTGAAAACCCTGAAGATGTGTACCATCTCAGTTTAGAGGAAGACAGTCTGAAATCCCTTTCGCCTGAAATTTCAAAACTAGTGAATCTGGAGGTACTGGAGCTTGAAGACAACCAGTTAAAAGAGCTTCCGAAAGAAGTATGGGAACTGAAAAACCTGAAACGGCTTGATCTGGACCAGAATTATTTCACAGAAATTCCTTCGGGCATCGGAAAGCTTGAAAATCTTGAGGAACTTGATCTGGATAACAACAGACTGAAAGCCCTTCCTGCGGCTATCGGAAAACTTAAAAAACTGAAAAAGCTTGATCTTGACAACAATGAAATCACAAAACTTCCTTCGGGAATTGGAAAATGTACCAGTCTGGAAATAATTGAAATAAGCAACAATAAACTTACCGGATTGCCAGCCGAAATAGGGCAACTGAAAAACCTTAAAGTTTTGGTGGCGAGCATCAATAAAATGTCAACCCTGCCGGCACAGATAGCAAATTTAGAAAACCTCAGTAACTTATCTCTTGACTCCAACCAGTTCATCAACCTGCCCGAAGAAATCGGTAAGCTTAAGAACCTTAAGAATCTTTATCTGCAGAAGAACAATATTGTAAGTCTGCCAAAAAGCATTGGAGAGCTTGACAGTCTTCAAATTCTTATGGTCAATAACAACAAGCTTAAATCGCTACCCGAAAATTTTGGCAAGCTGAGCAATCTGTTCGCTCTGTACATCTCCAATAACGAACTCACCGCCTTACCCGAAAATTTCAGAAATCTATCACAAATAACAGAACTTAATCTCACCAATAACAAGCTTGAAAGTTTACCTGCTTCCATTGGCAACATGACTAACCTTACCACCCTGCTGCTTGACACAAATCAGCTTAAATCACTACCCCCTGAAATAGGCAAACTGGAAAACCTGATTATACTTTCGGCATGGAAAAATCAACTAAAAACGCTGCCCGAAGAGATTGGTAACTTGACAAACCTTTCACAACTCATACTTGAACAAAACGAGCTCACCTCACTGCCTGCGGGAATTGGCAAACTTGAGTTTTTATCAGTTTTAGAAGTCGATTCGAATAACCTCACAAAGATTCCGGTTGAGCTTTTCAATTGTCTGAATCTGACCAAGCTGGATTTTGAGAAAAACCATATTTCCTACCTCCCACCCGAGGTTGGCAAGCTCAAATCGCTGACATATCTTGACTTTGAGAAGAACAACCTTACACGTCTTCCCGTTGAAATCGACTCCCTAAGCAGTCTCGAGTTTTTTAGTCTGGGCGGCAATCAGCTCACCACCCTTCCCGACAGCATGCAGCACATGTTTAATCTGCAGAACCTGGGACTGGAGGATAATCCCATCACAAAAATGCCCGAGTCAATTCTGGATTGTCCAAGGATTACAGAAATGAACCTCACGGGAACAAAACTATCACCCATGGAGCGCAGGTTGCTTGAGTTTTGGGTGACCAATCATGCGTTTACCGGGGGAGATTGGAATGATTATGGGGATTGATTAAAGTTCGGAGTTTCTTGTTTATAGTTCCGGGTTTCGGGTTCACCTGATTTCAGTTCAGCTGCGATTTGAGAGGGGTTGAAAAGGGACATGGTCGGTGGGCAACTCCGGAGGAGTTGAATAATAATAGCCCCGGATGAAATCCGGGGTCAAATGTCATGAAAAGAAAAACCGCCGGCCGTGAGCAAATCAGAACCTCAAAACCTATTCCGGCGGAAATGAATGATGAAGTCAGTAAAGTCGAAAGTCAGTAAAGTCGAAAGTTCGTAAAGTCCGTTAAGTCGGAAGTTTGTAAAGTTGGAAGAAGGGGTCGCAATTTTTTAAATATCTTTATATTTTAGCCAATATATTAGCTATTATATAAACTTTTTCGTGTATTTGGCTAATATTTTAGCCATATGTTAAAAACACCAAAAGAAATATTAACCGAACTGGCCATTAACGCCAAAGCATTAAGACGGTCAAAGAAAATCTCACAAAAGGAGATGGCTGAAAGATCAGGGGTATCGCTTGGGAGCATAAAAAGATTTGAATCAACAGGAAAAATATCACTGGAATCTTTGCTTATGGTTGCCATGGTACTGAAAAGACTTCCCGATTTTGAAAAGCTTTTTACTGTTGAAAATACTCCCGGAACTATTGATGAACTTTTTAGATAAAACTGTATTTCTAATTTATCGCTGAATTATTTAATGATTAGTGGAATTATTTAAAATTGCTGTTTCATTTCAGCATTTTTTGGGTTTTTTGCATAAATGAATAAGCAAAATGAAGATATATCAAATCAAAAAAAAGTACATTATTCTCCATACTCATACATAAATTTCTGTTTAATACTACCATCCATATTATAGAGAATAAAATACCCATGTTTCCTCTCAGCTAAGTCATAATTTACAACTGACTTTAGTTTCCCGTTTTTATAATAATATCTCCAGGTACCTATTTTATAACTATATGTTTCGCTAAAAGAAAACGAATGCTCTGATTTTGGACCAATTTTTTTTATTGAACCGTTCTTGTATTTACTTTCTGTGATTTCAACTTTTTTAAAACCATATTTTTTATTGAACCCTTCCATTCTTTTATAATAATTCTCAAAATTCTTATCACTAACAGAATCATACTGAATAACTTTTAAATCTGAAAGATCAATAAAATTAGTCCTGTCAAATGGTTCGCCTTTGTGTTTAACTGAATAATCCATTAAAATATCCTCACATTCATCTTCTCCCTTGAAGCCTTTCATAAATTTCGCAGATAGTTCTTTATCGTCTTTTATTTTATCAAATATATAATCTTCCTTAACAGGAAAATATTTGCCGGTTCTTAAGTCAATCGCAGCTTGTGTTATTTTACTTTCATAACCATCTGTTGTTTGAAAAAATGAAAGATCTTTTGGATCACTTTTGAACTTTGTTATCTTTTCAAAAATTGAAAAAATACCTATAAAATCAATTTTTGTAAAAACTACATTACTCGAAAGCATAGATTTTTCCGAATTAAAATAAACTGATTTCCCATCACAAAACCCAAATACTTTCCCGACTTTTATTGCTTCTGTACTTGAAATATCAAGTTTAAAAATATCCAATATCCTACCATCGGTGCATTTTACTCCTTTCTTTATAACATTGCAATTAAGCTCAACGGAAGGACTATTGAATTTAAATTCATAAAAACTCCTGTAGATTCCTTTTTTTAATGGAATTGAGTCTGTATGAATTATATCCTGCGAAAAGACAGATGAAAAGGTAATAAAAAGAGACAATAACAATAATAATAATTTTCTTTTTTGCAAAAACCCTATTATACAAAGTCTGTCCATTACTCAACAATATTTTCACTAATATTTACAGAAATGTAGTAATATTTCACTTCTTAAATATATGAAAGTAAATTATGAAAATACATATATTGTTTGCCTTTTATTTTTCATTTTTCAGTATCAGGATGCATGATTTTTTTTACAGCTTTTCAAAATCGCTTTCAAAATTTGGTAATGAACGTGTTAGCCACTAGGCATGAGAATGTCTAAGTAATAAATGCTTAATAAGAATAAGCAATATTTTTTAAAGGATTGAGTTAGTTGATAAATGAAAAGGTTTATAGGTATATTTATTCTTTTTATTTTAGGGACTTCAATAGTTAATAGTCAGGAATGGTGTGAAAATCAGAAATCTTCAATTTTCAAGGCATCAAAATATAACCCTTTTAATGACATCAGCAGCTGTCGGATTAATCATACTGAAAATCCAAAAATTAGCAGATACAAAAAAATGCTGTTTCAATCTGTACTTTTCTTTAATAATGAATATATTGAAGCACCTGAATTAAATAAGGAGATTTTAACTTTCAACGTCTATTCAAGTCACAGATTAAACTTTATATTAGCGAGTAATCTTGAATTCAATTTGATGTTCCATGAATTAATTATTTATTCTGGCTATGAAATTCAAGATTATGCTGGACAAAACCCGTATTCAAGATTTTCATTAGGAACCAAATATTCATTTACAAAGTCAAAGTCCAACTTTGCTGTTTTTGGACAAATGGCTCTTCCCAAAAGAGAAATAAATGAAAAAATAACTTCTGAAATAAAATTTCTATATTCCAGAGGAATAATTCAACACCTGTGCTTTTCATCAAATATTGGCGGGTTGTTTTTCAGCAAAAACAATATTCTTTTAACATATTCTGTGGAGTTCAAATACTTAATCAGAAAAAAATTAGAACTTATTTTAGAGAATTATAGACATTATTCTCATTATACACTTTTAGGAAAGCCTGTAAACAAAATACTTGGTGGCTTTGGTGTTTATTTGAAAAAAAACTTTTATTACTATATTACATTTGAAAAAGGAGTTCATAAACAGAAAATAAATGATGTAGTAAAAGTTGATATTGGGATTAATTATTGTTTTTAATTCTACTTTAACACATTTGAGTTTTTAAGGATTTTTCAGCCTTTTTGCCCCATCCCTAAAGGGTGAATACTGAAAAATCAACCTGTTCCCTTTAGGGATTAAGGGTAAAAACAGATTGATTTGTTAATCTGTTAAAGTAGAATTAATTTCGAGAAAATAATCAAAACCCAAACCAAGGAAAAACTCAATTAAAAAAAAGAAAAGATTAGTTTTCATTTCCGCCGGAAAAAAAATCATGGTTCTAATAAGATCCCGGCCGGCGGTTTTCTCCACACATCATAAACCCCGGGCGCTGCCCGGGGCTGAATTGTATATGCCTTTCAGGCAATTGATATAGTATTACATTGAAATTTATGTAATAAATATAAACCGGAATCAATCCGGAATTTCAACTATTTTAAACTTTTTAGTATCATGAGGCCTTTTTTTACAGCTTAATCAAAATCGCTTTCAAAAAGTTTGTTATAGATGATATTACATCTAACTGTAAAGCTCTACTTGTCGATTTACCTCTCTTTTTCCTTCAGTTTGAACTATTCGAAAATTTCGAATAGTTGTACTATTCCTTATTTGTAACTTTTTCTGTCATTTTATTCAGAAACAATAATATTTTTAATCAAATAATTCAAATGCAAAAAAGCACACTACCACCGTTTGAAACGTTGTCTTTAATATACAACCCTTTAAAAAATGAATATTCTTGCCTGCAGCAAGCAGGGAACAAGGAACATCGATATTCGATTTTAGAAGTTTTGTTCATAAATCTAAAATCGGTGTTCCTTGTTCTTAAATCATACTCATTTATAAGGCCAATACACTATTGTACAATTACCTTTTAAGAAGGTGTATTTATGATCTTTATTAAAATTACTTCGCCTTATAAATCCACGGCTCACCAATTATATATTTCTCAATGTCGAGTTTTTTAAGGCGTTCGAATTCGGCTTTTACTTCCTTGGGACTTTCAAAGAAATCGGAGCACAGGAACAGGTACTTTCCGTTTTCCTTGCCAATGATGGTGGTTTCTAGTCCGAACTGCTGCTTGAGTATATCCTGGCCTATTTTGGCGTTTTCCATGTCGGTATAGGCACCAACGATAACACAGTAATCATAGGAACTGAATTTTGCATTGGACACATTATTGTCTTTTTCATTGGTCTTGTTCATTTTATCCAGCTCTTTTGCATCAACTTCAAACTCCGATTTGAGTTTCATCAGCATCAGCCGGTCCTCCTCAGATAGCCCCCCACCTTGATTTAATTCAGAGAGCTGCTTTCTCAATTCAAGTATGTCCTTTTTGTTTTGTTCAACTTCCTTTTTCAACTCTTCGTTTTTGTTTTTCAGGATGTCGGTGGTTTCGTACAGTTCGTTGTTTTTGTTTTTCAGATCATCGATTTCTTTCAGATCGCCATATCCCCCGCCCTGCTTCGAAGAACCGCCTAAACGCAAACCCAGAATAACATCATGGGTTCCCTGATTGTATCCCACCAGGTTTGTGGAATGGGTATAGGAATAACCAATGATGACATTGCCTAATACTCCGCCCAAACCCACTGAGTACCCGACTTTGTGCGAGTAGCCCAGTTTGAGCCACACATCTTTCTTGTAAAAACCTGTAACTCCGCCGCCAAACAATGATTTTACACCCTGTGCTGTCATCATCTGAAACGAGGGCATAATACCCCATTTTCCTTTGTTCAGGTTAAAGCGGTATTGTGTATTGATCATGTAATGTCTGATGTTCTGGAAATTAAGGTTATTCGAACTGAAATTGTTTTCATAGTAAAAGTCCTGCTGAAAAAGATTGGATGCCGAAATACCAAAAATAAACCTCTGGTACTGATATAAAAGTCCGCCTGCTGCATCAAACGAAGTGGCATTCTGGTTGTTGCTGAACAACTGCAATTCCGAAGGATCTTTGGCAACAATACGGTCAAAAATTATGCGGTTATTGTTTAATCCTGCTGACAATCCAAACCTGAGAAAATGGTCTTCACCGTACTTCACGCGATAGGCAAATGTGGAAAGCACGCCTGTGGATCCCAGAATATTCACCTGATCATTGATCACAGACAGTCCGAGTCCGATCTTATCATGATTGACGGAACCGTCCAGGCAAAAAATCTGCGTTTCGGGGGCGCCCACAAATCCTGCCCATTGTTTCCGGTAATCGAGGAACAGGTTTGATCCGTTCATACCGGCTGCCGCAGGATTTACCAAATATTGCTGTACCTGATAATGATCGGATGTAAAAATCTGCTGCGCGTTTGCTGAAATTGATGCTCCAATTATAAGGAGCGTATAGAGTATCTTTTTCATAGCTTATTTGTTTCTGAGTAATGTAATGCTGCCTCTGTAGTTAAAATCGGTATCGGGAAATGAGATCACATAATAGTAACTTCCATCAGGAAGCTGGTCATTTTCGTAAGTTCCCTGCCAATCGTTCTGATAGCCGGTTTTTTCATATACCATTTCACCCCAGCGGTTAAAAATCTGGACTTTGGCATCGGGGTAGAACTCAATGTTTTCTATCTCCCAGTAATCGTTCTGGCCATTTTCATCGGGTGTGATGACGTTATATATCAGAAGCTTAAAATCATTTTCAACCGTAATCGTGATGCTGTCGGTATTCTGACAGCCAAAAACATCGGTCATGGCGAGCACATAGGTTGTTGTTTCATCCGGACGGGCCACGGGGTTTGGAATTGAGGAGCTGGTGAGTGTTGAGAACGGATCCCATGCATAGTAAATTCCCGAAGGTGCATAGCCGTTGAGCATGACTTCATCACCCTTGCTGATGGTGGTATCTCGTCCGGCATTCACTTCAGGCAATTCATAAACCTGAGCGGTGAGCATGATTGAATCGGTGCATCCCGGTCCCGATGAAGTTACCAGCCACACCTGGTATATTCCCGGACTGTCATAAATATATCCCGGTGATGTGAGCGATGATGTTCCGCCTTCACCAAAAGACCATGCATAGGTGAGCGGACTGTCGCCCAGGATGGATGAACTGTTGGTGAAAATATTCGGTGTATTGAGACAGGCATTTTCCGCTGAAAAACCTGCAACCGGAACAGGTGTCACGATTACCGATTTGGTGGTATCATGGATGCAGCCAAAATCTGATGTAGCTCTTAATTTTACATTATAGGTACCCGGAACCGAATACTGGTGTTCGGCAACCGATGAACCAGCACTGGAACCATCACCAAAATCCCAGTAATAGGAAACAATGGAACCGCTTGAAATGGTCACATTCTGCGAGAAAGAACTTGGCAACCCATCGCATACCGGTGAATTCAGAAAATCAACCACCGGCAAAGGATGTACTGTTACCGCTTTCATTATGGTGTCGGTACAATTGTTATTGGTGGTGGTGATCAGAGTGACATCATAGGTTCCCTCGCCAGAATACAAATGCAGCGGGTTTTGCACCGGAGATGTTCCTTCGTCGCCAAAATTCCATAAATATGTCAGAGTACCGGTGCTTACTGTGGATGTTGAAATGAAATTCACGTTGTTCTCATCACAAACATCATCGGCGCTGAAATTGGCAACCGGCATGGGATAAATTGAAATCAGTTTTGTTTTATCGGCACTACAACCGTTAGTGGTATTGGCGGTCAAAGTGACATTGAAGTTGCCGGGAGTATTATACAAATGAGAAGGATTAACCCCTGAATTTGAAACAGCATCACCGAAAGCCCAGTTATAGGATAAATCGGTCGGCAGACCATTATAGAACGTTGAATTGAGGAAGGATGCCGAATCAGAAAGACAAACATTTTCGAAAGAAAAATCCGGGGAAGGAATCTCATAAACTACCACAGTATCCTGATGCATTGAAATGCAGGAAGATGATGATCCTGAGGTCTGTGCCTGCAAAATTACAGCATAAGTACCGGGCTCAGGATAAATGTAATTGGGGCTGGTCAGGTTTGAAGTAGCTCCATTGCCAAAATCCCATGTATAGGTAATGGTAACCGGCAAACCGCTGGAAGATGTATTAATGAAGGTGATGTATTCACCAAAACAAACACTGTCGGCTAAATATCCAACGTTTACAGGCGATGAAACCTCGATCTGCTTTGAAAGAGAATCAACACAACCTTTGTTTGTGGTCACAGTAAGCACAACATCATACAATCCGGCATCCGGATAGGTATAAGAATGAGTTCCGGATGTTGATGAGGTTCCGTTGTCATGATTCCAGAAATAGGAAGAAACGGTGCCTCCCGGAACGGTAACCAGTGCCTGAAAGACAGTGGGATTGCCCAAACAACCCGGTGGGGCTGTGAAATTAACAACAGGCAGCGGGTTAATGGTATCCAGCATGCTGGCGCTGGCAGTGCAGCCCGAAGCAGATTCAGCGGTAAGTTCAACCAGATACAATCCCGGCAACGGGTAGGTATAGGCAGGACTTGCAGAAATACTGCTGTTGCTGTTTCCAAAGTTCCACTGATAGCTGTTTATTGAGCCCGATGCAATGGTAGATGTATTGGTAAACACAGTTGGCTGACCTTCACAAACTGTGGTGGCAGTGAACGATGGCTCTGGAAGCGGGTTAACGGTAACAATTGCCGAATCGGAGAACATTACCGGACAACTGGAGCCGTTTTGAACCTCAGCTTTAAAATAAGTTGTTTGAGTGAGGTTTGTAAAACTGTAGTTGGTATTGTTGTTGATGATTTCAGTCCAGTCTGTTCCGTTTGTTGACCGCCACCACCTGTTGATGGCTCCTGTTGAATAAACAAGATTGAGCGTTCCTCCGTTTGTTCCGGAGCAAACAGCAGTGCTGCCCAAAATGAATCCGCCAACAGTAGTGTTGTTTACGGTAATCATGGCAGCTGAGCCAATGGCTTCGGGACAGGCGCTGGTTTTGACCACCGGACGGAAATATGTGTTTTGCAAAAGATTTGAATAGCTGATGGTATCGTTATTTCCGGAAATGGTGTACCATGGTCCGGTTGCCGCATTGGCCATCTCCCACCGTATCACATCACCGGTGATTCCGGTTACCGAAACATTCCCCGAATTGCTGTTCGAGCAAACAATGGCATTTCCTGATGTGGTGCCGGCTACAGAAGTCTGGGAGACATCAACTATTGTATAGGAAACAACAGCAGGACAACCCGGAACCGAAACTTCGAGT
The DNA here is from genome assembly GCA_001769535.1 of Bacteroidetes bacterium GWF2_38_335. GTDB lineage: Bacteria > Bacteroidota > Bacteroidia > Bacteroidales > GWF2-38-335 > GWF2-38-335. The sequence goes on along the minus strand of MEOH01000011.1, from coordinate 138,844 downwards.
TTATATTCGCCTGACATGGCCGGAGTGCTTACCAGTGTAGGATTGTAAACGTTTGCAAACTGTATATTTGATGGGTTATACCAGATATAATCGGCACCAGCAAACAGAACGGAGTTAAAATGAATGGTATCACCACCGCAAAACGGACCGTCATTTGAGGCATTGGGTGACACAGGAAATTCTTCCTCAGACCCCGGAGTTGCCACAGGGTCAACAGCAAGTTTTCTCACCCTGAGCCAGTCAACCGAGAGAGAACCTGCGCTGGATGCATCATTGAGATGAGTCCCCAGAATCACCTTTTTCTGGTTTCCGAATGCGCCAGAATAACTGGCATCAGAATAATTGAGCTCAACACCCGAGCAGTTGATGACCTGACTGGCAGCTGCAGGCCATTTAAAAGACCATACACCTGTGATAGCGGGAGTGCCGGTGGGAGGAAAAACATCATCAAGAAACTGGCAGCCACCGGCATCATTGCTGACTTTTGACATTTTCATGACAATGGAACCTGTGTTTTCCATGGTGGTAGCATATCCCTGCTTCGAATTGTCAACCAAACCCAAAATAGCTTTACCGTTTGCTGCATTCTGGACATCTGCCTCAACTATCACATTATTCATAAAAGTGATATTTGAATAAACGATGCCGTCAGGTTTAGTATTGGAATCATTAAAATAGATTGTTCCGGCAGATAGGCTCACATTTGATATATCCCCGCAGCGGGTCCATTTATAAGAATCTATTGCAGTACCGTCAAATTCATCAAAAAACTCAAAGGTGGCATCACCGCTCGACATGAAAGCAGCCGAAGGGTTACCGTAAAAAAGGTAAATTGTATCGGCAACCGCTTCCAATTCATCAACTTTTACCCAAAACTCGGTAGTTGTTGTATTTAATGTCGAAGGATCAAACCAATATGAAAGGATTGTTCCGTTTTCACTGGTAAAGCGAATATCACCCCCGTCAAGCCGTAATTTGTCGGAACTTAACAAGTCCTGCGTGTTTACAATAACTTTTACCTGGAAATTGTACAGGACTCCATTCGGGTTTGTGATACGGACGGGAACCCTGAATTGGTAATTGCTCAGACATGCCTGAGAAAATCCCCCGCTGGTAAACGCGAAAAAGAAAATCAGAAAAGCAAAAAGAATTCTTCTCATACTAATTAGGTATTACAATAAATTTAACGGTGCGTCGGTCATTTTTGGTCACTAAGGTCAGAAAATACATGCTTGGTCTTAAGTTATCCAGACTGAATGAATATAAGCCGGTAGTCATCATCCGTTTTTCAGAAAATACGATAGCTCCGTCCATACTGGTGATAAAAATCTGTGAAGGAGTTTCGTAGTCAAGCTCAACATACAGGTTGAAATATCCGGTATTGGGGTTTGGATAAAGTGTCAACTGTTTGATAAATACCGGTGTATTTTCATTGGGTTTATCCGGTTCCTCAGCGATTGGCGGAGCCGCAGACATGGTATCGACAATAATTGGTTTGGAAAGATAAGAGACACAATATTCGTTATATACCCTAAGCTTGGCCATTATGGTATCGGATGGCGGACTGATGGTCATGTTAAACGGAATTTCGGGACAAGAATCGGTCGAAACGAGCATGTCATCAAGATACCACATGGAGTTGAATGGCTTTGGATAAGAAAGGTTAACGAATTTAACGGTATCGCCCACCTCTATTTTTGAATCAGCAAGAAAATAGGCAAACAGCGAGGTGCTTGACGGGATTACTTTAACAGAGTCCTCCGCCACACATCCATACATATCGGTAACTGTCAGGTAATACATACCTGTATCAGCAATCTGATAAGTTTCTTCAGAGGAAATAATTTCAGAAGAGTTTTCCCAGACAAATGAATTTCCAGTGGTAGTCAAAACGGCATCGAGTATAATTGTTGAACCCGGGCAGTATTGCTTTTCCGGTCCCAGATCAATAGTAAATACCGGCTGTATTTGCACGACCATATTGTCGGCACTTGAGCAGCCGTTGATATCGGTAACCACAACATCATAAACACCTTCGGCAGCAACTGTTATTGTCTGGGTTGTCTGGCCGCTGTTCCACTGAAAAGATGAACCGGGATTTCCAGCATCGATGGAAACAGTCTGGTAACTGCATAAAATGGTATCACTTCCCAAATCAACAACCGGCAGCGGATAAATGACTACATTGACGGTATCAAAAGCGACACAGGAAGAAGTGAGATCGGTCAGGGTTACAAAATAGGTACCTGATTCAAAAACCGATATTGCAGGTGTTGTGGCTCCAGTGTTCCATTCATAACTGCAATTGGTTGTAAAGGCATTCAGAACCGTCTGGTCACATATAAACTGATCATCGCCAAGGGTAAACACGGGAGCCAGATTGACAACGACATGAATAGTATCGGATGAATTACAACCCGCCCCATTGGTAACCTGCACCCAATAATAACCAGTTGCTTCAACTACAAGGGTTGGTTCAGTAGAGCCGTCGTTCCACAGAAAATCTGAACCGGTTCCGGCATCCAGAGTCAAACCGTCCGAATCGCACACAGTTGTATCAGCACCTAAAGACAAAGGTGAGCTGGAGTAAATTGTAATATTGATAGATGATGTACCTGTGCAGTTATTCTGGTCGGTTACTGTAACCGAGTAGGTACCTGAAGTTAAAACATCAATGGTTTGAGTTATTGCTCCGGTACTCCAGATATACTGAGTCAACGGAGAAGGATATCCCGCATCAAGAACGGTAAAATCACAAAAAACGCTGTCGGTGCCAAGCTCGGGAACAACCGCTTCATTGAGGACCACGGTCACATCATCCGTAGAAGTGCAACCATAAGGACTGGTCACAGAAACGCTGAAATTTCCGTTATACAAGGCAGTTAACTGATAATCAGTACTTCCGTTTGACCATGCATACGAACAGCCCGAATTTACTCCGGTTGTATCCACCTCAAGAATATAAGAAGATCCGCAGGTAGAGGCCAAATCACCCAGATCAACTTCGGGAAGCGGGTAAATGGTGATGTAACCGGTATCGGTAGTGCTGCATAAATAACTCGATGTACCAGTCAGGTAAACGGGGAAAGTGCCTGCCACATCAAAAGTCTGGACAGTATTCACCGAAGTTTCGGTAGTACTTAAAACCGGAAAATCCCAGAGAAAAGAAGCCGCACCGGTTGATGTGTTGATAAAGTTAATTGACGAATTGACGCAATTACTTAAGGCAGAGAACGAAACAATTGGTTCGGGATAAATGGTCACACTACCTGATGTAGCATCAAAACAGCCAAATTCAGATGTGATAGTCATTGAAACCTCAAAAGTACCGGAGGTTGTGTAAACATGAGATTCATTCTCAAGGGTACCTGTTTCACTATCACCAAAATTCCATGAAAAAGAATAAGTCAGACCCGGATCCTGAACAGATGTATTGGCAAAGGAGGCCGGACTGTTAACGCATGCATTTGCAGAGGTAAATCCGGCAACAGGATTTTCATAAACGGAAACAGGAATTGTTATTTCGTCAAAGCAGCCATAAGCACTTGTCACGGATAAAGAAACTGAATATGAACCTTCTGTGTTATAAGTATATTCGGGATTTTCGGTGGTGCTTGTAGGACCGGCTCCTCCGCTAAAGTCCCACAAATAGCTGAGCGGGCTTAAATCGGAAACATAAGATTCATTGGTAAATGAGATTGAGGTTCCTTCGCAGGCCGGACTATAAGAGAATGCGGCAACCGGATTGGGGTTAATGGTGACAGGCAATATTACCGGATCAGAAAAACAGCCGTTTGCTTCGGCAATCAGAGTCACATTATATGTACCGCCTGAAGTGTAAACATGTGAAATATCGCCAGCACCCGGAATTCCGTTGTTGTAATAATCGGGCGGGGTAGCAATCGAGTCGTCGCCAAAATCCCATGTGAGCGTAACCCATGTCGGGGCCGAATTCACAATTGTGCTGTTGATAAAATCAATGCTGACTCCGGGGCATGCTGTTCCGGCTGAAAACCCGGCAACAGGAATGGAATAAATCACAACATTCTTTGAAGTCTCGGACATACAACTATCAGCAGTCACAGCTTTTAGAGTAATGGTATAAGTACCCTGAACAGTATATAAATGCGTATCAGAATCCAAAACTGAAGTTCCTCCGTCACCAAAATCCCATTCATAGGAAACAGTGGGATCAATTACGGTCGGAGCAACTGAGATAAAATCACCAAGACAGGCCGAGCCGGGTGTTATGGTAAAATCTGAGTTGGCCTGAGGAGCAGTGACAGCAGGGATAGCAACAGAATCAGTACATCCTCTGATGTTTGTCATTTTTACCCAATACGTTCCCAGAGCTGTAATATCAAAGTACCCAATGGGTTCCTGAGGAAGATAATAGCCGGCAAGGTTTTTCCATTCAAAAACAGCACCTTCTTCGCCTGTTGCATACACTCTGGCATTAAGGTAAGCAGCATTGCAAACCCTTATCTCATTGATATCGGTCAAAGTGTCATTCGGGTAGATGCCGGTAAAAATCTGATTGACCTGAATGGGAGGCAAACCATCACAGGGATTAGTTGCAGCAGTTATAACCGAATAGTTAGATGGCACTGAGAATTCAGAAGTTCCAAAACTGTATGTCAGGGTATCATCCGATCCACCCCTGATCTGCCTCCAGCTCTGACCTTTGTCCTTACTAACAAATATCAGCAATGAATCTCCGTATGGATTGCCGGCAAGTTCAGAAGGTAAAAAATCAATTCTGGGGTTTCGGAGCTGAGCAGCATACGAGTTGTTTTCGAGTTTATAAACCCTTTGAATACTGCCGATATGGCCAATACTGTCGCCGCAGGGCAAGGGAACGAAAGTCCGGGTAAAAACCGGAGTCCCGCCCAAAGATTCGGGTTGGGTAAAGCCCAAGCCCATACCTTTAAGGTTGTCATAAGATGATCCCGAAATAAAAGGAAAATTCTGAAGGGATATTTTTCCTTCGGTGTTATTTGAAAGCAATAGAATTCTTCCTGTATCAGATTCACGTTCGATACCATCGCTAATATTCAAGGGATCATGAATCAATATCAAATGGTTGGTATCAAGATCAAATCCGCCCCTATAAAAATTCAGATTTCCATAAGCGTTAAGTGTTTGGGTTCTGAGCAGCACATTACTTGTCAAGGCATAATTGTTCAAGTTAATTTCAAAACCTTTCAGGTTGATGGTATTTCCGAGGATGCGGGCATCGTTTCCGGGTGATCCGCCAAAAAACCTAAGCGTTCCGGCAGTCGGAGGAAATGCAATGTTGCTGTTAAACAGGTAATGCGGACTGTTATTCATTAAATCGCCCTGAATATTGATTGTCCCCTGATTAATAATATAATCGCCCGAAGCAGTAGTTGTATCTTTTAAAGAACCCATGATAAACACATTAGTTCCGTTCATAACCTGAATTCTTTCACCCGTATGGATCACATTTTGTTGTGCCGGTACAATGAGTGAAAACAACAGGAGGGCAAAAAGCAATGTTTGCTTTCTTAATATCCTGTCCGGTAGTTTTTTCTTCTTTTCCATTTCTGGTTTTTTTAATTATTATTCAAACAGCAAAGCATGGGCGATTACGCTTTTAAAGTTTCATTATATAAATTAATGCATAAAAAGGTGGACGATTCTCGTGTGCTGTTCCTGAACCATTATCAGATACAGTTATTGTATGGCTGTGATTTCCATCAGTCGAACTGGTAACCGCACCGGTACAGTCCCAATCAAAAACCTCATTATTACCATTATAAGCAGCAACATATCCTTCACCACAATTTGGGATACTCCCTGTGGAATGGGAATGATTACCATCGGTTGAGCTTGAGGCAGGATGATCGTGGGTTGGCATTTCATTTATCGTTAATCCAACAGTATTCAGACCGTCTGTTGAATTAAGTGAATAGCCGGAAGTTCCTAAAACCAAAGGATTGTCTCCTCCAGCTCCGACAATAAACCGTTCCCTTAAGTCTGGTGTTCCGGCAGTGCCATCGCAAATATGCCAGTTGGTATTTGCCACACCAGCCATCAAAGGATAGCCACTTATATCACATGTTCCGAACCACATCACAATAGTACCTGAAGGGACCAAATCGAATCCGTTTTCTTTTATACTACCATTTCCAGCTGCATTAATGCTTCCATTAGCTGTCAGAACAGTATTTGTTGTAGTTGGTGAAGATGTTCTTATCTCAACCGTTCCTTCCTCTTCCTGAATTTTCAGCACTCCGGCTGTCGTAGCATTTGATTTGGCCATAATTTCATCTGAACCAATTAAAACATGCGGGCAGGATGGGTTGCTGTTGACTTCACCGACTACAATGGAGGCCGGACTGTTTCCTGCGGTAGTGATTTCACTTGTTCCTGCCACCTGGAGTTTATATGGAACCGGAACATCAGGATACATACCAATGGTTACAGTGGCTTGGGTGGGAGATGAGATGGCATGTGTTGAATCACCGTCCCATTTCCATGGAGTAAACACCTTAATGCCATCCTCGGTTTTCATATAAATGTTGCCTTTATAATAAATTACTGCAGCCGTGTCGGTAAGCAGGGAAAAAGGATCAACCGTTGTTTTGGGCATAACCAGATACTTGTCATTTGAATTTGACAAGTCAAGAATGCTTTTGGGCTTTGGAGTATTTCCAATACCAACTTGTGCTATTGTTATTAAATTAACAGCAAGAATTATAATCAAAGTTGCGAAAAGCTTTTTCATATATACTGTTTTACAGTTTCATAATAAATGCTAAGGCAAAATACGGAGGTCGATTTTCGTTATCAGAAGGTGCCAGGGTTGTAGCAACCGGTACACTAATTGTGTGTTGATGGTCACCTTGTCCGGAAACAGAAAATCCATGAGTATGCGAACCATCTCCAACATGTCCATCTATACACCAGCATCTTGTCATTGTTCCGCTGGGACCACCAGTAGTTCCTGAATGTCCGTGATTACCTTCTGTTGCAGAAGTCAAAAACGGATTAAAATTTATGGTATGATTGTGATTATTGACATCCTCCCCGCCTGTATCGCCGTTATCATAGCCATTTCCGGATCCTACAATAAATTTATCCCTCAAATCAGGTACAATAAGAGAGCCATGATTAACCCCGTCGCATAGAGTCCAACCATTGGGTACCACTGCACCACTCCACATGATTATAGAGCCCTGAGGCAATAAATCATTGCCTCCTTCCTGAATTTTCCCTGTTGCATTGACGTTGTTGGCTTCAATACCTCCATATGCTTTAAGCACATTTGAAGTTCCGGCATCAGTTGCAGTGCTACGGATCTCAACCACACCACTTTCTTCCTGAAACTTAAGTGTTCCGGCAGTTGTAGCGTTTGATTTAGCCATGATCTCATCCGAACCGATCAGTACATGAGGACAAATAGGATTACTATTGACTTCACCGATAACAATCGAAGCCGGACTAGCCCCTGCCGTAGTTATTTCACCTGCATCGGCCACCTGAAGTTTATATGGTACCGGAGTATCTGGATACATTCCGATGGTTACTGTGGCCTGCGTAGGGGATGAGATGAAATGGGTTGAATCACCGTCCCATTTCCATGGTGTAAAAACCTTAATACCGTTATCGGTTTTCATGTAAAGGTTTCCTTTATAATAAATAACTGCAGCCGTATCGGTAAGCAGGAAAAAAGGATCCCCCGCTGTTTCTGGCATTACCAGATACTTGTCATTTGAATTTGACAGATCAAGTATGCTTTTGGGCTTTGGGGTATTACCTATGCCAACCTGTGCACTAACTGAAACACCTATCATTGCCAATACAACAAAAAAGCTGATAACTTTTTTCATATTTAGTTTTTTAATTCTATAATTTCATAATAAACGCCAAAACATAATACGGTGGAAGATTTTCATGAGCATGGCCGCCACCAGTGGCTGTTAATGTATGGGTGTGTGATCCGGCATAACCAATACGATCATCCCCAATAATCCAACCGTAATAAGAACCTATTCCGTCATCAGTAAGGATAGTTGCATCTCCGTCTCCTCCTTCACTTGAACTTGCTTCTAAACTGTGTGTGTGACTGCCATCTGTTGTAATTGGATGATTATGGTTTGGCATCTGTCCGGTTGTTAATGTTACAGAGTCTTTACCACCTGTCAGCCCAACTGAATTATACGGTCCGCCAGGCAAAGCCGCATTGTTTCCATAACCGACAATAAATCGCTCTTTGAGGTTTGGGGTGAGGATTCCTCCTGACGGGACTACCACTCCTGAGGAATTGTACCGTTGACCGTCGCACAAAACCCAGCCGGCGGGAGGTGTTGTTCCGTTCCACATGATAATTGAGCCGGCTGGTAATAGATCATTGCCGTTTTCCCTCACTTTGCCAACTGAATTAACACTTCCATTAACATTGAGAACAGTATTGGTTGTTGTGGCTGCACCGGTTCTGATTTCAACAGTACCTTCTTCTTCCTGTAATTTCAACACTTCAGCGGTTGTAGCATCTTTTTTCGCCATGATTTCGTTGTTGTCTATGGCAAGGTGATACGAATTGGGATTTCCGACAATTATTGATGCATTGCTTCCTATGGGGGTCACTTCGGCCGGAGCATCGGCAACCAAAAGCCGGAAGGGATCTCCTATTCCGGGTGTTGCTCCAATCCCGACCGGTGCACCAGCGGGTGATGAAATCGGATGGGAATTGTCTCCATCCCAGTCCCACGGTGTATAAACCTTAATTCCGGTTGACGTTTTCACATAAACATTCCCATTATAGTATAAAACAGCAGCAGAGTCTGTCATTATAATCGGCGTTGGCTCCGAAATTGAAACCGGCAACACCAGATATTTGTTATTAACATTCGTCAAATCGAGGATACTCCCCGGTTTTGGCGTCTGACCAATTCCCACCTGTGCTGAAATACTCAGGCTTATTGTCATCATTGCGATAATCGCTAAAAATGATCTTCTCATAACCATTGGTTTTTATTCCTTTTTTTCATTCTGAATCCCAAAAGTCTCAGATTGAACTATTTTTCCGTTCACTGTATAACATTTAATATAAAACAGTCCGTTAACATTGTCATTTACTGAAATATCAGCATAATTATCTGTCAGCATGCCTGTTACAGGCTTAAATGGCAAATCGGGTTTAACCTGCATATAAACCACATATCCCTTTACATCTTCGTTAAGTCGTGCAGTCCATTCAAGCTTGAGCAAACCTTTCTTAACATTGAAGTTTTTTGAATCTATCTTTACCGTACCTGTGATCTTTTTTTCAGGTGTTTTGCAGCCAAAACCCTGGGATTTTTCTGAACTATTCCCACTACTGTCAACAGCCACCAGATAATAGTCATATTCGCTTCCGGGCTTTATATCACGGTCGGTATAGGTTGACATGTCTGATGGAATGAGGTTGAAATTCACCTTTGCCATTGTCAAAGTATCGCCTGAGAGTGTCCTGAAAAGGTTGTATCCGGCAAGGTCAGCATCGGCATTTGCAAGCCATGAAACTTTGGCGTTTGCTGTATCGGCGGAAGCGCTTTTTATTACCGGTTGCAATGGCGGGGTTACATCAGGCATTTTTGCCAATGTGTTATCTGATGGAATGCTGCGGTTAAAATTGGTATCAATAGCCACAACCCGGTAAACAAACTCATTACGGACATTTTTTGGCAGTTTTTCAGAATAATTTGTCTGTACGATGGGTTCTTTTGTAACATTAATATAACTGCTTCCAATGTCACTTTTTATTTTAAGGGAACGCTGCACGTGGTAACCTTTTAGATCAGGTTCGCTGTTTGCTTTCCATTTTAAATTTATGAACCCCTCTCCTGCCTCGGACTCCAATCCGGTTGGTTTAGCGGGCGGAGTAACATCGCGGATTTCGGTAAAAACGGGCGGACTTACACTTTCGTTTCCTGCAAGGTCAACTGTTGCAACCCAGTAATAATTACTTCCGACTGGCACGCTTGTGTGATTATAAGTAAGGGTTGTTTTCGGAATCAGCTCTTTATTTACCTTCTCATATTTTTTATCGGGCGAATTGCTCCAATAAATATTTACGCCTGCAAGATCTTTTTCATCGATTACCTTCCAATCGAGGCGCACCAATAAATTTAATGAGGAAGATGTAGGGGTAACTGAAAATGGCTGGGCAGGCGGGATAAAATCGGCAGCCGGAGCGCTGAATTCAGATGAGAGGCCTGATGACTGGCCAAAATAATCAATAGCTTTGAACCGGTAATAATAATTTGCATTATAATCTATGGCTGTATCCTGATAAAAAACAGAATTTTCAGAATATTTATCTGCCTGCTCTTTTTGAATGGCACGGGGAACTTTGGTTAGTTTTACCAGACTGGTATCAATATCCGACCGACGGTAAACATCAACTGCATAATATCTGTAAATATCGGGCTTCCATGAGATATCAACCCGTTTTTTTGACCTGATCAGCTTAACACCCTCAGGGCACCCGGGAAGACTGAATTCCTCAAAAACAAATGGTTTACTTATGCCCAACGGTTCAGTACTGCCGGCAAGACATACTTTATACTGATATTCCCTATTATTTTGTGCTGCTTTATCAAGAAAACTCACACCAATAAAATCCGCCAGTTCATTTTCATAAATGGCCTTGATCAGGACAAATGCACGAATGATGCTGGTGCTGAACTCTTCAAAACTTGACTCAACCATTGCTTTATGCAGATCCTTTGCTTCTTTATCAAGATTATTTGAAGCAGGCAGGACTTTTGTTGGTTTAATTGCATCACTGTTGAGTTTTACCCATTCAGAGCCTCCTTTTTCCTGACGATAAATATCGAATCCACCCGGATGATATACAGTCTTATATAACCATTTTATTCTGATGGCATTCTGAACACTGTTATCCACCGCACAAAAAACCTCAGCAAGTTTATCCTGCTGGGCATTCAGAATCAACGGAACAACAATCATTATAAATAAAATAACCCTTTTCATATCAATTAAATAGTAGAACTAAACGACATATCAAAACTTGCTGAAATAATATCCAGGATGCAAATACTTCCGTTGAGATTTCCCTCAACACGTGTTTTATCAGCGAAATACAGCATCAAATCGCCATGTAATCTGATCTCGGCAATTGTGAGTGAACCTGATACCCCCACAGCCCAATATCTTGCATAAATACCGGCATATATATCAACCCAAACTCCTGCATTGTTAATTTTAAACGGATCAAGGTCCAGATTTGCCCGCACCCCCAACTCGGCATTTGCAGTAGCACTCAGACTGGCTCCCACTGCATCGCTGCCAATTGAAACAGATGCGCTTGCACGCCATCCGGCAAAAACACCAACATTTACATTTGTGTTATGAATTCCCAACCATCCGCCACCGCCAAATCCGCTGCATGTGGGATACACTTCAACTCTCTGCGTTTCGGTACCAATATCAAGGTTAAAAGAGCCGGGCGACACATCCATAGCCATTGCACCGTTAATACAAACCGGATTGTTGCCGGCAACTGCTGCAGTCATCATGAAACGTGAATTGCGGCTATCAAAATAAACCGTAGCTTCACCTTTGATGCTTCCGCCGGCTTCATCAGAAATGCTGTTGGTGAGATGCACAGGGCCATCCTGTGCAGGAATGGTTGGTGCACCTTCCAGATTTTCTACTACCGGTTCGGTATCAGTGCCATTAATCAGCTGAATATTTCCGTTTTTAACTGCAAAACCGTAAATGCTTTCGGGTCCGGTTGCCAGAGTAGTTCTTATTTCCATCTTGCTGTTGACTGAGGCACTCATGGTTCCGAATTGTGAGTTGGAAACACCGATTGTCACATCACTGTTCCTCTGTCCTTCAACAAAGAAAGTATAATCGCCATTGGAGAAATCTATTCCGGGCAAGCTGCCATTAGCACCGCGAATTCCAAAAGTGTAACCATCCTGGGCATATGAAAGATAATGCGAATCCTTGAATAAAGCTATTTCCCTTACACCATCACTGAATTCAACTGTCAGATCCCTGCTGAGTGAAGCTGTATAAACTCCGCCCTTCAACACCAGTTTTTCATCCTGCGACAGGGCAATGCTGTATGAAGCATTTTTTAGTTCTACAAGATTTTCATCTCCGCCAAGAATGAATTCATACTCACCGTCAACATATTTTGCCCCGTTATTCATTACCTCAATATGTCGCTGGTTGTCAATTTCAACTCTGAGGAATTCCTCTTCGTTCACAGCATAACGTTTTCCGCCATATTCAATTGCAAAACCCGAACGGCTTAACTGGAAAAGGTCTGCGCCCTTTGAAAGCTCAATAGCCGGATATCCTCCCTGATCAATGACTGCAATATGTTTATCACCATCGTTCATTTCCAGTCCGGATGTAGAAAGCGCAAAGCTGCGCACCCCGTCGGTAAATGAAAGTGCATTGGAACTGCTGAAGGAGGCCTCGTAGTTATCGTATTTTACATCAAGTGAGTTTCCTGTGATGTAAACATGTTTGGTATCACCAATTTTTAATCCAAAACCGCTTTCGCCAACAAACAGACTGTTAGCGCCGCGTGCAACATACAGTCCGGTGTCAAGAATAGCTGCAGTGTTGGTTCCGTCGGTATATGAAAATCCGTTTGAGCCGGCATTGAAGATATATCCGTCAAAAGTGACTCCCAGTGCACTGTTGCTGATTTCGAGTTTACGGGCTTCGCCACTTTTAAGTGTAAGTTTACCGGCTTCGTATTCAAATGAATAGGCATCGTATGAGGCAGAAACTTTTTCACCAACAGTGTATTCGGCTGCAAAATTATCATAGTTTACCTCTATTGATGATTTTGTGAGATCCAGACTTTTTCCTGTTCCCAGTTTCAGTCCGAACTTTTCAGGTCCGACGAAAAGCTCTTTGTCATCTTTGGCAAGCGCCAGTCCTTCAGAGGAAAGCTTAGCTGTATTCTGACCATCAGAATAATTGAATTCAGATGGAGAAACTGACATATTATATCCGTCGTAAGCCACGCTCAGGACATCGCCATTGAGCATGAGCTGTCTTTCTGATCCCTTTTTAAGTGATATTATTCCGGGCTCATAACTGGCCTCAATATCGTTTACTGTCAGGGTATATTTTCCGCTTTCACGGGTCAGTCCGATGTTGTTACCGTTAACTGTCAGCAGCAGCGAACCGTTTGAAAAATCCGAGGTTGTAATCCTGAAACTGTTTCCATTGCTTGCAAAGAGGACTGAATATACACCCGAATTAAGTTCAACGGTTGTGTTAACCGATCCAACAGCTACGGTGAAACTGGCATTGACGGTGCTTAAAAACTCTTCGACTGATGAGCCATTCACTGTAATACCATCTGCGGTTACATTCATGGTATTTCCACCGGCTGAAAGAATGATCTTTTCGGTGCTGATGCTTACTTCAAGGTTTTCGTCGGAATAAGCCACATGAGGAACACCGCTTTCTATACCACCTTCAATGGATTTTCCATCCATTGTGAGCCCCACCAGATAATCGTCCGATTTTTTGCTTGCATGAACCGCATAGCCATTATAGCTTGCATCAATTGACTTATCTGTAGGGGAAGTTGATGCACTGAATGTAACACCTGAAGATTCAACATTTATGGAATGTTGCTGATCGGGAATATCAGTACTAACGGCAATGTGATTACTGCCAAAGGTAAGATCAACGGCACCTTTTTGCTGACTTGGGTTTCCGCTTAAGCTGAATGAATTACCCGGACCGGAAAACTTGACTGCTCCTGATCCTTCGGCCGAAACTCCGGTTGAAAAAGCATATCCCTCATAGTTTAAATTCAAAAAAGCAGTGTCATTGTTTACGGAAGAGTTAACTCCATTACCATTCAGGTCAATAACCAAAGAACCGGAATTGGCATCGGGATCAGCATTGAGGGCAATATTATTTGTGCCATCGGCATAGGAAACGCTGCCGGCTGCCCCGCCAGAGCCTGCGCTGCTCTGTGTTTTAGCAAGCTTTACGAGGTAATTCTGGTATCCAACAGAAAGCTCATCAGATTCATTGCTTATTTTCCCATCAAGTAAAAACTCACCTACATCCACTTTGATGGAATGTTCGTTGTTTGGTATATCGGTTGACAGGGCCACCTGGTTGCCACTCCATTGCAGGTCAAAGGAACCTCTTTTTTGTGAGGGGTTTCCATAGATTCCAAAGGAATTGCTGCCATCACTGTAATTCAATCCACCTGTTCCGGCAGATGATGCTCCGGCGCTGAATAAATAATTGTTATAGTTGAAATTAACAAAGGCCGAATCGGGTGTGAGTGCTGAAGAGATGCCGTTTCCGCCTAACATTAAAGTGAGTGATCCTGTTCGTGCAATACGGTCAGCAGCAACAGAAAACTCATTTGTTCCGTCTTTATAGCTTACACTGCCAGCCGAACCATCAGCATTTCCTGATATTCCAAACTCCTGTGACCCGTTCTTGAAACTCAGTGAACCCTGTGACCCGCCATCAAGTCCGGCGTGAAAAGCTTTATTGCCTCCATCGAAAGAAAAACCCAGTGATCCTGTTTTTGAGGGGAGATCACATTCCACATCTACATTAAAATCAGTGGTAGCTAGATGAAAGGCGCCACCAACATCTTTTTTGCCGGAAATATCAATGCCAATTCCGGGATAATTGAAAAGCAGGGATGCTGATTTTTCAGTTGCATTGGCCGATAAGTCAAGTTCCATACTGCCCAGAGTCATTGCCAAACGTCCGGATTTTTCGACTTTATCCCCTTCTAAGCTGAATATATTATTATCATACTGAAAACCGATATTTGCTGTTCCTGCTGTATTATACCCGGCATTGAAAGTTCTAGTGGGTGAAAGTTTTAAGCTGAGTGAACCACTGTTCGGGGTTACACCGATCCCAATTTCTTTTCCGTCGTACCCAAACAGGAAGTTACCAGTTTTATTGGCACGGTTGATGTCTGCATTGAGTACAGCACCTCCGATATTGAAATTAAGGTTACCGCCATTGGTTCCGCTGATTCCAAGTCCTACCTGATTGCCGTTGAAACCGACGCCAAGGTCAAACTCCCCGGCAGCATCGGCATTAATATTAAAGTTTGTGCTTCCTTTGGCAAAATTGAAGCCCAGACTAGGTGTTGAAGATACATCAGCAGAAACGCCAAAAGAATAATCGCTTTTTGTGTACTGAAGGGAGCCGGCTTTCAGACTCTGTGCTTCAACAGTAAGCGTACCACCATTAATATCGAGCGATAATGACAAAGGACCAACAGATTCAATAACTTCATTGACGATTTGCTCACCAACAGCAGAAACAATTCCGCCAGCACCCGGAGTACGTGTATTTTTATTCAGGACAGCAACATCGCCATCCATTCCAAGAGTAAATTCACCATCTTCATAAACCTTTAGCTCTGCTCCGATATCGGCGGCAAATAGTCGTCCGCCCGACGGATCAATAATCTGCATATATAAAGCACCGCCAAAAGCCAGTGACGGGTCAATGACGAATTCACCTTCGGCTTTTGCCATATGGTGATAGATACGGCCTTCCATAGCGGTGATATTGAACAGGTTTCCAACAGGCAATCCGGTGCCCTGCCTGTCGTTGAACCATGCATCGAAATACCAGAACTTCAGTCCTTCCCTGTTTCCAAGGATCATGTTGGCTCCTGCCTCGATTTCGGTCGGAATCTTTATTTTTCCGTTGATACCTCCTGAAAATGAGCTTCCCCAAACGGGGTCATTGGCTCTTAATTTCAGATAGCCGTTTATTTCGACAACAGAATTATTAATGCCAATGAACATTTCGACAGAGGTTATTGTCTGGCTTGTAGCGGCTTCGGGATCAGTTGGAACATTAATGGCAGGCTCGGGCTGAGGGTTTGAAACAGAAAACGAAGGAAGCTCGACACCACTTCCAACCGGAGAAACACTGGATACTGAAAGTAAGGGAGGGCCATCCTGACCAGTAACATCATCACCCAGGTCCATTTCTGCAATATATGAAAAAACATAGTTTCCGTTGAACAGAGATGCTCCAACATCAGTGATGTAGGCATTAAAGCCCTTGTAAGTGCCGTTAACCCTTGTATCAAGTTCCTTTGCGCCGTTTCGCGAACCGATACCGATTACATTGTCGCCATAAATCCTGAAGTCATTTATATTATTCACTTCGGCAGCAAAACCAACCAGTTCGGCATTTATTTCCATATCAATGCGCTCATTATCGGCAAAAACGGCTCTGGTAATAGAGACATTGACACGGTTTTCGCCACCAAACGGATTAAACACAATCTCGCGCAAGGTCAGATCCTCATTAAGAAATCCCGATTGCAAACCGTCGTTGTTTAATGGTATCTCAAAAGTAAAGTTATCCTGTTCGTTTATCAGCGGTATTTTTACTGCACCACGAAAATATGAATCAGATACAATGTTATCGGTGATTTTTATTTTTCCGGTCAAAGCAGTTTTAAACTTATTGAACATGATTCCTGATTCAGAAGTAGAAAACTCATAATTAAACTGAAGTCCCTGATTGGCAACCCAAAATTCAAACATGGTGATGTCCTCGTGAAAGTCAATATTGGAGGGCAATACAACCTGATTGGAGTTATCAAACTGCGAACTGAATAATCTCACCTGAAACTCAGGAAAATACAGTCCTTTCCATGAAGGATTTGAAGCCATTTTATCGGGAGAAACCTCATCACTCAAATCAATAACTGCCGCTTTCGGCATCAACCCTATGTTCAGAGCCTCAATGGGAGCAATAAAATTAGAACTGGTAATCAGCAGGTTATCTACATTAAAATAATATAACTGCGTTTGTTGGTTCATTCTTACTGAAAATGGATTGCCATTGTTGGTCCTTACCTGAGAACCGGCCAGGATGTTACCGTTAAGTTTGAGCGAGAAGCGATCAGAAGACAGGTTAAACTGGGTTGTTGCATCCAAACTGATGACCAGTCCGTCGGGTTCCAACAGAGTGAATGCCCGTGCTTCATCAATATTGACCTGGCCATTGAGCAAAAATTGTGAATTGAGCACAAAGGACGCAGTTTTTGATTTTACCGTTTGCAGGTCGGGTGAGGTGGTGGCATGCGGGAATGGCCATTCTATCCTTCCGTTAATTTTTAAACCGGAATTATCAACAAGGCCATTATTATAATAGAAAAAAGCAGATCCGTTTTCAGGAAGGATTCCCTGCAGCTCCTTCGGTTCCCTTGATGAAAGGTCAATGGAGAAACTGCCATTGGTCATGATCATGGTCCCGGAGTAGTCAACAACGGTAATATTTGAAAAATCAACATCAGCAAAGTCATCGGGGTCTTCAGACAACTGTATTCTGCCCCTTCCTGTAAGGTTGTTATAGGTATCGCCTGATTTATCAAAGCTGGTCATGGTAAGAATTTTAACCGGAAAATTTCCGGCAAGAAACTGTTCCATTACAGAGGGGGAAAAAAAGTCGTGAACCGGACTAATAGCAACCTGTTGGGCGCCGGTGGATGCCCGCACCTCCCAAACATAGTTTTTTCCAAATTCAAGTTCCTGCGTCAAAAGGTAGTCACCACCATTTACAGAGGTAGATGTGGGCAGGTTCACAGAAGTCCACTCGGGATTTTGGTCCATTGCACGTTCATTGGTCTGGCCGGGATTTTTTTCCTTGATGGTCAGTACATAGGAAAATTCCTGTCCGGGAACCGCTTTATCGCTGGTTTCCCAACTAAACATTTTATTTTCCATCCTTGAGAAGATGTGGGCTTCGGAAGGAGCTGTCAGGTTAATGATCCCATCGGAAGGATAGCCATAATAAAACCAGCAATATTCACTGTACCCGTCGTTTTTATAAATATTTTTTCCGTCAGCGTCAAGGGCGCGAACCTTATAAATGTATCTTTTACCGGGTATCAGAGGGGCAGAGTTTGACATTCCAAAGTCAATGGTCTGGGATGTTCCCTGTTGAAATTCGGATTCAAAAATCAGCAGTGCTTTGTTATTCTGAACGGCAAAATACGGGTTTTCTGATTCATCAGTCAATTCATATACAAAAAGCTTATACTGACTTGTGGCAGCAATTGTCGGGGAAGAGCCACCTGCGAGTTCCCAGTGGAAGTAGATGTTTTGCGGGTTAGTGGGCTGAATGGACGATTCGCATGCGGGAACAAGCAGTACAGGGGGATTTTCGAAAAAGATGAAAGCCGGACTGCATGCGCTGATGCTTAAGGGAGTGCCTGAGTTATAATCGAGTGCCTGAACGCAAAATTGGTAAACACCTTCGGGCAGCTTGCCGTTTTGAAGTGTGGTGGCCGAAATACCCTGAAGATTTAAGTTGTTAATATCGAGATACGGAGCGAGATCAGAGCCCTGAATCACCTGGGGAACACCGGGAAGCAGGGTAATGGGTACAGGAGGAACGTAGGTCTTTTTTGTTTCGATCACAATGCCCTGGCCTTCGATACTGATGATCAGCCGCACATTCCATGATGGTTCGTTTAAGTCGTTGAGCGTAACAAAGGCTTGCAAACCGGCAGATTCCATGCTGTAATAATCTGCAATATAAGGCGAACTTGGCGGGTTAATTATCACATTAACCCCAACCGGCATCATCTGTGCTTTTATTGAGTTTCCAATTAAGAAAAAAACAAAAAAACAAAGAAGTGCGCTTCTTATTTTACTTTTAAAAGACATAGTTGTATCCTAAGGTTACAATAAACTGCTCAGATACTGATGTATCCGATGATTTCTTTATATATGATATGGTATTTGTCAGAGCGTGATGGCGGTTAATCAGAAAATTGTTACTTCCTTTCAAATTTAAGATGTAGCCCAAATGGTCGCCGTTCATGAAGGATTTTAAAGTAGAAACCGAAACGGCCGAATTCAGTTTTCCTGTAAAAAAACGTTTGTTTACAACCAATGTAGGGCCAAGGGTGGAGACCTCATTTTCACCAGACTGGTTTTGTGCACCTGATAAATTGGCTGAGACATTCAGTCCTGATTTCAGAAACTCCATCTGAAATGAATAATTGGCATTCACAAGACGGGAACTTGAGTTGGTGTTCAGCTCCTGGTTCTGAAAAACATTGGCATTCTGGTAATTTCCACTTAACCCGGTAGCAAGCCGTACCTTTTTAAGCACTTTGTTGTACATCAACTGAGCAGAGGCGTTTTGTGTAACCTGGGCATACCGCATGGTATCGAGGGTATTGACCACCATCATTGAGCTGGATGTGTTGAAATTGGAGAAGGTGATCATGCTTGTCCAGTTCTTGCTAATGGTATAAGCACCAGAAATGGAAGCAATGAGCCGACTCATCTTAGTGGTTTTGTCCTTATTGAGGTTATTACGTTGGGAACCGCCGGACAAGGTCACATTGAGTTTATTTTTAATGGCCCTGAAATTTGATTTCAGCTGGATGTCTTCGAAATCATTGTTCAGGTAAACCGAACCCATGGTCAGGTAATCGGGGTCAACCCTGCGGTAAACCGCACCTATTTTGTATTTTTTTTCGGTATAGCTGATTTCCCCTTTGATGGCCTTATTAAACGTTGATGTTGAATTGGCATAGAAAAGGTCACCCATGTTGTTGATAAAGGTGTAGCCGTCAAGAACAGATTCGGGTATGCGGGTGTCGCGGGTGTATGCGCTGAAATTGATTTCGGAAGAGAAAGATATTTTTTTTGAAAGATCCTGAACTGTTGAAAAGCCCATGACGAGGTTTTCGGCCGGTTTAATGGAGACATCGTTTGCAAAGGCGGTAATTGAGTTTTTATCATCTTTTGCTTTAAACAAATATGCCGAAATACTGTTTTTAGGTTTGCCAACAGAAAACAGCACGCCTGCACCAATGCGTTCAAAGCTTGGGGTGCCGCTCACATGACCGTCGGTATAATAACCATCAACCGCTTTAGAAAACCTTCCGTACAGGAATTTGCCCTTGAAAATTGAATTTTCGGGATTGAGCTCAACCCCTGCCCCGAGAAATTGGTTACCGCTTAAAGAATATTCTGAAAAAAACATGGTACGGTATCCAAGATGTGTGGTGATCCATTTATATTTTGGACTTACCCCGTATTGGTTGAAAGGTTGAGTAAAGTTTCTTTCCTGCTGATTGTAAGTCACTGAAAAAGGTAAAGAAACCTGGCCAATGGTAATTTCAACGTTTCCTGCCACCTGCCAATAAAAAGGATCCCTTTGGTCAGGTATACCTATTGCCTGATAAAAAGCTGTTGAGAGGCCCATTCCCCCACGAATCTTAACTTTTTCCTTTACTTTCGATAGAAAACTGACAGAGTCTTTGGAATTTTCAGTTTGTGAATTAACAACACCTAAGGTATCAACAGATAAAGTATCTTCCTGTTGATTTTCATTAGTACAAACCTTTTCATAAACAATTAACCATTTATTAATTGTGCCGGAAAAAACCGGTGCAACTAAAAGAAATGTTAATAACAATATAAAAACCGACTTAATCAAAGGACAAAAATTTAAATTAAAAAGCCAAACTACTTGTGCATAAACTACAAAGCTAAAAAATTTCACTAAATAAACAAGTCCAAAAAAGCAATTTTAATTGATTTTAATTAAGTGCATTTTCACAATGTATATAGCTGTTATTCAATATTTTATATAACTTTATTTTATTATATATATATTTATCAATATAAATACATTTTTTCAATCCTACTAATTTTTTAGTTATTATCCTGATCCGATATAATAACCCTCACCGTATTTTTTTTATTTCCATTTTTAATTAACATTGCATTCTAAAACCTGATTTTTAGTTACAAACCTGCATTAAAATATTTTATCTAAAAATTGAATACAGACAATAATTAATATGAGAAAAAGAATTATAAAAAACACCTTGTTTTTTCTTAGTATATGCTTCTTGGTTTTCCTTTCACTAAACAGGCATAGCAAGTCAGGCATACAGAATTACCACAGTGAAATCTGGGCAGATAAAGCCGGTTATTATGTGTATCTGCCCTCGGTATTTATTTATAATTTTCAAGGCGAAAGTTTTCCTGATAAAATAGATCAGAAAACAGGACAAGGATTTGCTATTGAAGATAATAAGATTAAAACAAAGTACACCTATGGGGTGGCTCTGATGCAGAGTCCATTTTTTCTTTCAGCGCACATACTTTCAAAATTTACAGGATATCCTTCCGATGGTTTTTCATTTTTATACCACAAAGCGATTAATATCTCAGCAGTAATTTATTCATTATTTTCTTTATTATTCCTCTATTTTTTTCTTGTTCGTTATATTAGTAAAAAAGCCGCTGTTTTCACAGTGGTCTGTTTATACCTTGGAACCAATATCTTCTATTATTCAATATTTGAAACAGGAATGTCGCATATTTATTCGTTCTTCCTGTTTTCCTGCTATCTTTATCTGGCTCCCTTTATCGTTGAAAAAGAAAATAAACTAAAATATTTTATTTTATTCGGATTGGTTGCAGGTCTGATTATTGCTGTGAGACCACTAAACATATTATTCCTTCCGGTATTTTTCATCTTTCACAAGGTTAAAATTTCCGATTTAAGAACCAATTCAGGCAAATATGTACTATTAGTATTATCGGTAATTATTGTAATTATTCCCCAATTGTTATACTGGAAATACTCCAGTGGCGATTATTTTCATTATTCATATGGAGATGAGGGTTTTACAAATATACTTTCACCAAAACTTATTCAACTTTGGTTTTCCACAAACAACGGACTAATTACTTATAACCCACTAATTATATTGATTTTAGCAGGCTTAATTTATTATTATAAAAAATCACCGGGAAAAAGTATCCTCATAGGGGTTTATTTTTTAGTCATTTCACTAATTTTTTCTTTTTGGCATGACTGGACGTATGGCTGTTCTTTTGGCAGCAGGCCTTTTGTTGAATATTATTCAATACTTGTATTGCCCTTCGGTTTCATTATAGAAAAAACAAAAAGTAAGGGGATTTCAGGAATATTTAATATTTCCCTGATAGCACTATTAATAATATACAATCTTAAACTAAGTTTTACTTATGATGGTTGCTGGTATGGAGGTATGTGGGATTTTTCTGCATTCTTTGAATTGTTGTTTGGCCAGCCAAAATAAGCCGGTTTAACTTCAATAAGCTCAATTCCCGGTAATTTTTTAAAGAGAAGCTTTTTGAGCTAAAATTCTATAAATACCGTTGAAAATTCATGAATTTTTGAACGAGAATCTAATCCTGATACCTTACCTCACCCGGAGATTTTGACCAATTTGAAGAATTGAGTTTTTTGAAATTCCATTAAGTGCACAAAGGGTATTTACTGAAGTACCGTATCTGCCGGCAATAGCTGAAAGGGTATCACCTGATCTTACTTTGTACCATGTTCCTTTTCCGCTGGTTGCAACCGGAGGGTAGTATTTTTGCTTTGATTTGTAATTAAAATTCCTTGATGTCAGCAAAATAGTATCATTTTTGAGCAAACCGGTTTCATAATCAATCAATTTTTCAGGATCAAAAGCAAAGCCCCTGTATCTTGTTTCAAAATGAAGGTGTGGTCCTCTGGATCTTCCTGTGTTTCCTCCCTTTCCAATAATAGTCCCGGCTTTCACATACTGATCAGCGTCAACAAAAATTTGATCCAGGTGTCCATAGCAAGTTTCCAATCCGTTGAAATGCCTTATAACTACAAAATTACCATACCCACCCTTATTATATTCAGCATATCTCACCTTTCCGTCGAAAGTGGTCAAAATGGAATCCCCCACTTCACAATCAATATCCACTCCGTAATGGATTCTACCTCCCCTCGGACCAAATTCAGAAATAAATTTGCCTTTGTTAGGCAAGAAGTATTTTGAATGATAAGCATCAAAAAGAGGAACATATATTGAATCCTCAAATTCGGTTGTATCCTCATAAACATATACTTCATCAGTTTTCCAATACTCATTAAAAAAGCATACAGTATCAAAAAACATAGCATTCTGAACATTGAAATATTCATCTGCATCATCAGGATACAGGTAATCCCATGAAAAATCAGTGTACATGATTATGGGAATGGAATTGAATTTTATGGTATCAATCGGTGTTTTTCCGGGGTTCTGAGTATAAGCAACCAGTGCTGAAAAAGAAAAAATAAATAAAAATAAAAACCTCATAACTATCTTTTTGTCACTAAGTTAGAAATAAAATTAATTTAAAATACTATTATAAACCACATCCAGAATATTGGCCCTGACGTCATCTTTAATTAACTTTTTATTTTCTGAGTCAGGATAAATCCTGTTTGACAAAAATATATAAACTATTTTATTTTCCGGGTCAATCCATGTAAAAGTTCCTGTAAAACCTGAATGACCATAACTTGATTTTGGCACAACAGAGGTAACCGGACCGGGTTCGCCTTTCTTCTGAGGCTTGTCAAATCCTAATCCGCGGCGATTTTTAGGACAATTATAACATGCAGTAAATTCATTTAAAATTTTTGACGAAAGATATTTTTCTCCCCCATATTCTCCCCCATTCAAAAACATCTGCATCATTTTAGCAAGATCATTGGCATCTGAAAATAGTCCGGCATGACCGCAAACGCCTCCCAACATTGCAGCTCCGTAATCGTGAACGTAACCATGCACAAGACAATCTCTAAAAGAAGTATCATTCTCGGTAGGCACAATTTCACTTTTGTCAAATCTGGTCAATGGATTGAAACACAATCTGTCTGCGCCCAATTTTTTATAAAAAACCGAATCAAGATAATTATCAAAAGTAACTCCGGTGATATTTTCTATCATTTCATAAAAAAGATAAAAACCAAGGTCACTGTACTGATAATCTTTTTTTGTTCTTAACGGATAATTTGCGATTCGGGTGAATATGGAATCTCTGAAATTTTTATGAATATACATATTATCAGACACTTTGACAGGATAGTCAGTGGATTGTAAACTGCTATAAATTTCATTCTTTATGGAATCTGTCTTGACTGTGCGCTTATAAAAGGGAATCCATGCTTTTAGTCCGGCCTGATGTGCTAAAACATCCTTTATCCTCAAATTATTAAGTACCGATGAATCAAGATAATGAGAATAGCTGCCCATTGTTGAATCAACGGAAAATTTTCCTTCATCGCAAAGGCGCATCAATGCCGCAGTTGTAGCTGTGATTTTCGTTACAGAAGCAAGATCATACAAATCACAGCTGTCAACAGTTTTAATATTATCGTAAGTATGGTAGCCAAATGTTTTTTCATAGAAAACTATTCCGTCCTTTGCCAGCAGAACTGAGCATCCCGGGGTGGCCCCGTTTTTAATGGCCAGATTGGCAATGGAGTCAATTTTATATAATGCGGCAGAATTTATTCCGAGTTCTTCAGGAACACCATATTTTAATCTGACTGCATGTTCAACGAGCAAACCTGTTCCTGCAGGATATTTTGAAGATCCGGTAACCGGAAGTTTTCCTTTAGCAGGGATACCTCCGAAAATTAGTTGTGCAGAAAGATCATTAGTAACCTTTGTATCGAAATATGACATTACAATGGCTTCAATTCCTTTTACATCATCAAAAAGTTTGAGGGAATATGGATTTGCAAACACATCAAGAATTACTTTTTTCGTAGCGGCTACTTTACCTGTAAAATCAACTGCAACGGTTGAAATTCCATAATTTTTTGAAATAACCTGGTTTGTATTGTGAAAGCTGATTATCACAAGATTATAAGGAGTAAGTTTTTTAAGAAGGGCATTGCATTCCTCGGCGGTTGGGGCTTTTGGCAGACTATAATTATCGGTTTTTTTGTAGCGGGTCAGGGTTTTCTGAAAACTGTTGTTAACCGGATCTCCAATTACGACAGATGCTATTTTTAGGGTATCCAGACTTTTAAGAGGAATGAGACCATCTTTGTTTTTAACCAGTGTAAGTGCATTTTCGATAAGCTTTCTGTTGAGCAATGTAGCTTCAGAAGAGTTCAGATCAGTTTGAAGGTTTGCAAGGTCAATGGGTTTATACTTGTCTAGACCAGCCCATTTTTTAAATTTCAGTATTTTCTTACATCTGTCATCAATATCTTTTTGTGATATTTCTCCGTTTGCAATAGCCTCTTTAATTTTTTGAATGGCTTTGGGCACATCCTGAGGAAACAGGAGAACATCATTTCCGGCAATCAGGGCTTTTACTTCCACATCTCCGGGTTGAAAGTATTTTGTAACTCCGCCCATATTGAGCGCGTCAGTAAATATCAATCCTTTAAACCCAAGTTTATTTTTAAGGTATTCTGTGACCACTACTCTTGAAAGAGTTGTGGCAAGATTTTCTGTAGCATCCAGTGAAGGAACATATAAATGAGCCACCATCATACTGCCCACTCCTTCTTTGATCAACTCTCTGAATGGAAAAAATTCCAAAGTATCGAGTCTTTGAGTTGAATGGTTAATTACCGGTAATGATTTGTGTGAATCTGTGTCGGTGTCACCATGTCCGGGAAAATGTTTGGCACAAGCAAGCACACCATTGTCCTGCATGCCTTTCATGTAAGAAATTCCCTTGGATGCCACATTTCTTTTATTTTCGCCAAAAGATCTGAATCCGATCACCGGGTTGTTTCGGTTGTTGTTTACATCCACCACAGGGGCAAAATTCACATGAACTCCCATTCTTTTGCACTGACGGGCAATTTCGACACCCATTTTATAAATGAGTGTATTATCCTGAATAGCGCCTAAAACAATTTGTTTGGGAAAGTTAAAAGTTGAATCAAGCCGCATTGACAATCCCCATTCAGCATCCATTGCAATAAAAAGCGGAACTTTGGAAAGAGACTGATATTGGTTTGTAAGTTGGGCTTGCCTTACTGGTCCGCCCTGCATAAAAATAAGTCCGCCAATCTTATAATCTTTTATCAACTTGGTAATTTCATCAATATGCACCTGATCCTTATTGGAATATGCCGAAACCATGATAAGCTGGGCAATTCTTTCGTCGGGCGTTAAATTGTTAAAAACCTTATTAACCCATACGGTATCAGCACTCAAAAAAGCAGGATCCGACTCAGTCATTAAAATTTGTCGGTAATCGTTATTTTCAGTTGAAGGAGCACCAGAAATAAAAAAGCTTAATAAAACCAGAGCAAATATTTTGAATATCATAAAAAGTCAGTATTTAAAAAAGTTTCAAGGGAAACTTATTTACAAATAATTATAACGTCAAAAATAAAAAAGCAGATATAATATTGTATTAAAAACTGATTAGTTTATTAACAAACTTGTGTTTATTGTAATTTGTACTGAAGATATAAATGAAATGTTAGTGGAAAGTGGTTAACCTGACAACTAATTTTAGTCTGTCAGTAGTGAAAATTTTTCAAAAAAAAGGGCCGCCAAAGGCAGCCCGTAATTTTTTTTTCAAAGAAATTATTAATAGCTTGATCTCCTGGTATTACCCCTATCCTGGCCGCCGCCGGAATTTCCGTGATAATTACCACCGCCACGGTTAAATCCGCCGCCACGGTTGAATCCACCACCACGGTTTCCACCGCCAAAACCACCTTTTCTTTGATCGGGTTTTCTTTCTTCTGCTTTGTTAACAACAATTTTTCTGCTGTCAATTTCAGCCTCATGTAATTCCTCGATGGCTTTCTGTGCCTTTTCATCATCTGGCATCTCAACAAAACCAAAACCCTTGCTCCTGCCTGAGAATTTGTCTTTAATAATTTTAGCCGAGGTAACTTCCCCGTACTCTTCAAAAATTTGCTTTAATTCAGCCTCTTCCATATCATAGGGCAGGCTTCCAACGAAAATGTTCATAAAAAATTAATTAATTAGTACTAAATTTTATGCAAAAATAAGCTAATTAATTGATTAATCGACAAAAACAGTCCAAATATTATGATTATTTTTCTATTGTTTTATTAACGCACTGTAAATGTGATTGTTAAATAAATTATTTTTCTTTGCTTTATGCTTAGAAATATTAATTTATCTTTGCACTTTATTTAAAACTTATTCAAAATGAAAACAAATTTTATTTTAGCCGCTCTTTTATTATTCGTTTTTTCAGGAAAAATTTTTGCTCAGGATTGTCCTCAGTATTATCCAATAACCATGGGTTCCAGTTGGGAAACTCAATCTTTTGATGCGAAAGATAAAATTACCGGAACAACCAAATCAAAAGTATTAACCTACACCACTTCGGCCACAGGATATAATATGAGTATTGAAACTGAAAGTTCTGATGATAAAGGAAAAAATACTGTTAAGATGGTTTATGCAATGAAATGTGAAAATGGGATTTTTTACATTGATATGAAAAACTTTCTTGATCCAACTGTTTCTGAACAATACAAAGATATGCAGGTATCTTATGATGTAACTGATATGGAAATGCCATCGAGCCTGACAGTTGGAACAACCCTTAAGGATGCAAGTCTGAAAATGACCATCAGCAATCAGGGTATGACACTTATGACAATAACTGTATTTACTACTAACCGCAAAATTGAAAGCAAGGAAACCATTACCGTTCCTGCAGGTACATTCGAAGCGTACAAATTAACTTATGATACTGAAACTAAAATGATGTTCAAAGTAAAAACCCATACAGTTGAATACTGGGTTCCCGGAAAAGGTATTATTCGCTCAGAACAATACAATGACAAAGATAAACTTCAGGGATACAGTGTTATGAAAAGCATGTCTTAAAAAAGAAATCTTTTCTTGTACCGTTCCTGAAATAAAAAAAAATAAGATAATTTTGGTTTTTAATATTTTTTTCCCATTTTTAGCACATAATTGATTATTAACCTTTAATATTTTTTACTATGAAGAATTTAACATTGTTGATTGTTGCGATTTTCGCAATTTCTTTTATTCTGCCTTCATGCGGCGGAGGACTTGAAGGTGATGTAAAAGCATTAGCTGAAAAAAGATGCGAATGCAAAAAACTGGATGGTGATGATAAAGACAAATGCAAAGATGAGCTGGATGAAATGGAAGAAGGCCTTGAAAAAAAGGTAAAAGACATGGACAAAGGCGAACAGGAAAAACTTGAAAAAGTTTACAAAGAAACTTACGAAGCCTGCAAAGAAAAAGATAAAGAATAAAAAAAAGCCCGGTTGTCCGGGCTTTTTTTTTACTTCTTAATGCTTTCCTATATTAATCCCCTTGATTTTAATTCCAGATATTTGTTTATTGAATTCGCCGCTAATTCATTGGGTTTATTCATAATTACCTGTATACCGTATTGTTTTAATTCATGTATTATCTGATGCTTGTCGTTTACTAATTTTACAGCAATGGTTTTCAAATATATTTCCTCAAGATTTGCACTATCGGTTTTTGAATATTCAGTTATATCAGTATTTTCAAAAAACATTACCACAAGCAGGTGGTTTCGGTTTATTTTCCTGAGAATGGGCAACACTCTATGCAAGGAGTATATGCTTTCAAAATTCAGGTATAGGAAAATCAGGGATCTGAAACGTACCACATTTTTCAAAACCATATACAGTTTTTCATAATTTGCCTCTAACTTGCTTTCCTGTACTTTGTAAAGCGCTTCCAAAACAGTTCTCAACTGGTTGCGGCTCCGCTCTGCCGGCACTACCCGGTCAATTTCATTTGAAAAAGTAATCAGTCCGGCTTTATCATGCTTCTGCAAAGCTGTATTCAATATTACCAGTGAAGTATTGATTGAATAATCGAGCAGACTCATTCCTTCGTGCGAAAGACTCATTGACCTGCTGATATCAATCAGGGCATAAACCTGCTGGGCTTTTTCGTCCTCGTATAAATTAACCATTAACGAGTTTCGTCGACTTGTGGCTTTCCAGTTTATTTTGCGGTAATCATCACCTGTTACATAGTTTTTGATTTCTTCGAATTCAGATCCTCCTCCCAGTCGTCTGATTTTCTTAATCCCATAAAACTGCGACATCTTTTTGAGTGTCTTGAGTTCAAATTTTCTCATCTGAATCACCGAAGGGTAAACCGGCACCATTTTGCCACACTTCACCCTGATTCTTCTTTCTGCCAATCCAATCAACGATTTCACATAAACATTCAGGTCTTGAAACTCATATTCGCCCCGAGTTAATGGCTTTAGTGAATACCTGAGTTTTTTGACCGCACCGGGAGCAAGGAACATGCTCATGGAAAAATTTCTTTCCTGAAACTGAACCGGAATTTCATCTATTAAATTGATAAACAAAGGCATTCCATAATTATTTTCAATATTGATATGAATTTCGTTTTCATCACCAACAGAAAATATCTTGGGTGTTTTGCGTCCGGCATTAACAATAGTCTTTTTCCCAAAAAGGAACAGGATATCCACAAAAGTCAGTGCAAACAAACTCAACAGGGCAATCTGGCCTGCATAAAAAAACAGATCCAGAAAAAAGCTGATGGCAAAAACCGCCACCACAATTCCCAGCAGCACAAAAAACCTGTCGGGCAGGTATAGATATCTGAACAGCCTTATCATCTGGGCACTTCTATCTTTTTAATTACTGATTTAATTACATCTTCTATTTCAGTTCCCTCAAGCTCTACTTCGGGCGAAAGTATCATTCGGTGATTCATTACCGGAACGGCAACATATTGGATATCATCAGGCGTAACAAATCCCCTACCATTGATTGCTGCCAGTGCCTTTGCAGATTTCATTATTGAAAGGGATGCTCTGGGTGATGCCCCCAGAAAGAGCTCGGGATTATTCCTGGTGCTGTCAACAATTGCAGCAATGTACTTAATGAGTTCATCCTTGATGAAGATTTTTTCAACTTCGCTCTGACAGTATTTTATTTCATCCGGACTGATAACCGGATTTACCGTATTTATCACGTTTGATGAAAAATCTTCGCGGAAACGTGTCAGAATCTGTATTTCTTCTGAAAGTGACGGATATTTCAGCTTTACCCTGAACAAAAACCTGTCGAGTTGAGCCTCGGGAAGCTTATAGGTTCCCTCCTGCTCAATGGGATTTTGTGTTGCCAATACCATAAACGGGAATCCCATTTTATAAGTGGTACCATCAACAGTTACCTGGCGCTCTTCCATTACCTCAAACAAAGCTGCCTGGGTTTTTGCAGGCGAACGGTTTATCTCATCAATCAATACGATATTTGAGAAAACCGGACCTTTAACAAAGTTAAATTCAGATGTTTTCAAATTGAAAATAGAAGTCCCCACGATGTCTGTTGGCATTAAATCAGGCGTGAACTGCATCCTCGAAAATCCTGTGGAAATGGACTTTGCGAGTAGTTTAGCTGAAACTGTTTTTGCAATTCCAGGTACACCTTCGAGCAGGATATGACCGTTGGTAAATAACCCAACAAGCATGAGATCTATCATTTCATCCTGTCCCACAACAACTTTATGAAGCTCGGTCCTTATTTTCTGAACCATTTCACGGATTCGGGCAATACCGGGATTTGCTGCTCCACCATACATCATTTCAGGGGCTGCGAAATTGCCTGCAACCTGACCTGGGTTTTGTGCGCTTTCAGAATGGGTTCCGTCGGCCGGAATGTTTTCATTTGCAGGTGTAAAATTGTTTTCTTCCATATTATTTACAGTTTTTATAAAATGTATCCAGGGCCAGATGGAACTGAATCAACAGGTCGCCGGATATCTGATTTTCATTAATATAATTGATTGTATTTACAATATATTGTATGTCTTTTAATGATGTTTCCGATTTTTCGGCAAGCCGCTCGGCAAATTTATTATCAATGGTTTTTGTTGAAATCCGGTAACGGTTTCTGACAAAAAGTGTGAAATTCCGTACTTTATAACCAGCCAGCTTCTGGTGGTCGTTTTGCTTGTAATAAAGCCGGCCTATTGTCTTGGCAAATTCCAGCGAGGTATTCACGTTTGGCAGGATAACCGGAATAATTCGCTGCCGGCGCTTTGATCTGAACAGGAAAAACATTACAACCAGCAAAACAAGCAGGTACCATGCCCAGCGGAGACTTTGCTGCGACAGGATATAGCTGAGCGGACTAACGGAATTTCTGTTTTTGGGTTTTTCAGTTATATTGCGGTCAACAGCCAACTTTTTATCCCAATAAATATTGGCAGGTTCCAGATATGAAAAAACCAGTGAGGCATGCTCATATCCCTTATCTTCTATCATATGAAAATTGGTAAAAGTAAGCGGCGTGCTATGCAAATACAAAACACCCTCACCATATGGGATTTTTACAAAATTTTCCTTTTCTCCAATATAGCCCAATATCTCATGTTCAGTGACAATTTTGTTGAAATAATCCCATTTATAAAATGAATCAAAATCCTTTTCTTTAAAATTAAAAGAAAACGGCCCGGCATTTTCATATTCAGTGAAAGTTGCATTTGCTTTGCGGGCAGTAAAAAATAAATTGCCGTCGTATTTTTTTGAATACCAATTATTTATCATATTCATCAGATCATCAGGAACAATGCGGGCAGAAATAAACCCCTGGTTACCTTTTGAAATAAAATCAAGGAAATCGCTGCAATCTTTGTAATCCCATCCCTGATAATCTCCTACAAAAATATAGATGGCCGGTTCCTCAAGATTTTCAAGGTCGGTTTCGGCAAAATTTGTTTTCAGGTCTTCGAATTCATAACCTTCGAAATAACCCTGTAACATTTCATAAATATAATATGTACCATAAGGATTTTTATCCTGATCCATATAGGTTTGTGACCAGTCAAAATTTTTATCCTTTTTTTTCTGCATACTAAAAAATACCAATGCAATAACAGCAACAGCTATACCTACGACAATCAATATGGTATAATTTTTTTTCAAATTTTCTTTTTGTTTATCTCCTCAATAAAACTTTTAAAAACAGGTGACAATTTGTTGAAAATATTTTCTTCAATCATGGCATTTCCGTACCAGATTTGCTCGTAAAACAATGTGAGATCTGAGAATCCGGTGTACAAATCAGATTTCCGGACTTCCATAAGATATTGGAAATTTGTTTTATCCTTTTGCCAGTTTATCAAATTTTTCATTGACAGTCCGCGGATTACCATCAGATAATATATCCTCACAGCCTGTCTGTAATCTTTATTTTCAAGAGATTCCCTCAGAAAACGCTCAAGGTCGGATTCGTGGATATGCTCATCTGCATCCTCAATGGAAAAAACTTTTTTGGCCGATACTTTCTTATTTCTGACAAAAATGTTGCTTTTGATGAGCTTGTAAAGGATAAAAATTATCAGAGCACCAATCAGTACATATAATACTATCTGTAAAACTGGTCCGGCATCACCAAACCAAGATGATTGACCGGGCAATTCAATGGGATTGGAATTTAGGTCCTCGGGTGGTTTCTGCTCCTCAGTATAATCAACCCCCTCGGTCATATCTTCCCATTCTTCACGGTCAAATTTTCGCAAATCCTCTCCGGCTGCTGATTTTGCTGAGAAAAAAAACAGAAGCAAAAATAAAATCAATATGAGGCATTTACTTTTTCCCATTTTTCTTTTTTTCTCCAATATTCCGGATGCTTTCCATCAAAGCGGGTGAAAAATTTATTTCAACAAGTGTGTAATACAACAATCCTGCTCCTGCCATCAGAAAAGCATAAATCAAAACAAAACCAATTACAATGAAAAAGGTTGTAAATAAAACAAAAGCCATGTGAAACATTTCAGGATCCAATGTGATATTTTGCATTAAAAAATCAAATAAAAAGGATATCATCGGAGAACAAACGATCATAAAATATCCAAATCCAAGCAGAAAAATAACCCCATACAGCCCTAATACCCTGGAAAAATTTCCTGCAATCAGTCCGTTCATTTTCTTAAAAGTAGTAAAAATCATTACCCGTTCCTTCACAACAATAAAAAAGAGCAATGACACCAATGGCAAGAAAAAAAGGAATAATATCCATACCAGTATATTCGATTTAATCAAAGCCAGGGCAATAAGAACAAGAACAGGAAGAATATTTAAGATTGACATTAAAGCAAAAATCACCAACTCGGAAAATTTAACTTTAACCTTGTAAGATCCTGATTCAGTAAGTTTCTTAATATAAAACAGTACTCCAAACGTTAAAACAAACATCACTGTTGTGTTAATCCACATCAGCGAATTGTAATCATTATACAAAAAGTAATTTTTCAGATAAGGCAAGGATGAGAACAGAAATTTCAATCCGCCATTATTATCCGAAACCTTGAAATTGTATGTATATCCCTCGGGAAGGTAATAGCGGATAAAAAGGACATATATTATTGAAGTCAAAACAGCAACTGAAATCAATTTGCCGAAATTTTTCTTAAAAACATTGAAAGTATCAATAAACAATTCGCCATTTGACTGAACAGTATTAACCGAAGGCACAATGAGGTTTTCAGGTTGCAATTTTGCGGTTTTTACCGGAACCAGTGATCCGCTGCGGTATTTATGCCAGGGAAGCCAAACAAAGTAAAACAAAATAAAAAGCAATGAAAGAAGGATGCTTGTTAACCTCACTGCATCAGGCACACCTGTATGTCTGGTGATAAAACTTTCAATAAATCCGGCAAGAATTATAAGCGGAGCAATTCCCAGCATAATAACTATGCCCCGTCGTGCCGACATTTGAAAAGACTGCCCGCGTGAATATGAGCCGGGAAAAACCAATCCCTGACCAAGTGTAATGCCTGCTGCTCCGGCAATTATTATACAGGAAATTTCAATGGTACCATGTTGCCAGATAGTGAGAAACGAATCGACAAAAAGACCTTTCTGCAAGAAATAATACTGAAAAGTTCCCACCATGATTCCGTTAAATATCAGAAAAGCTGCCGATCCCACTGAAAAAAGAACACCCATCACAAAAGTGTAAAAAGCCACCATCAGGTTGTTATAGGTTATTCCAAGAAACATATCGCCCTCGTTTCGGCTTTTATAAATAGCCATGGGATCGCCCATTTCGATATTGCGATCGGTCATTGAGATGTAATCCTGGCCTAAAATCACTGAAGGAAATGAAGGATCATTGGCAGATGAAACAATGCCCACAAGCATGGAAATTACAAAAATCGAGAAAGCCAGAATAAACTGTTTGCGTGTGTACCAAATCATTGAAGGGACCTCATCCTTCCAGAAAGTAACAAACCTGCCTGTACTGATTTTTTTGCTTTTGTAAATTTCGGGAAATATTTTTTGGGCAATATTGTTCAGATAAACACTCACCGAGCGGTTTGGGTAAAATGTTCTGGAATAGGAAAGATCATCGGTTACTTCAATAAAAAGCTCACTGAGCTTATCCGGATCTTTCTTTTTATCCTGCAAGATTTTCTCAAAATCTGACCATTTTTGTTTATTTTGCTCAATGAATTTTGTTTCTTGCATAACCCAAATACCAAGTTTAATTTTGTAAAAATATTAAAATAATGGAGAAACAAGACATGTAAGGGTGAGTTATTGCAAAAAAAAAGTATTTTTGAAAACCAGTAATTTTATATGCGCACGATTGACATCACAACATCACAAAAAGTGACCATTTCTTATGAAATTTCTTCATATCAGGAAAGAATGGTAGCCTATATCATTGATGTGCTGGTTATGGTGGCAAGCATATTGATTTTCAGAATTCTTACCAATTTATTATTCAATTCCCTTTCTCTGGATTATTTCCAGTATTTTGTGATTTTGCCCGTTATTTTCCTTTATACTCCGGTATCAGAGTTGATTTTCAGCGGGCAATCCATTGGAAAAAAGGCTATGGGAATTAAAATATTTAAAATCGACGGGTCAGAACTTTCAATAACGGATATTGCTATCAGATGGGCATTCAGGTCCATTGATATCTACCTTTCTTTGGGATCGGTTGCCACAGTGCTGATCAGTTCCTCACAATATGGACAGAGACTTGGTTGTCAGCTTTCCAATACTGCGGTAGTCAGACTGAAATCAAAACTGGAGTTTAGCTTAAAGGATATTTTGTCGATAAAATCTTCTGAAAATTATCAGGTTACTTATCCCGAAGTTAAGAAACTGCCCGAACAGGATATGGTGCTAATTAAAAAAACCATTGACCGATACAACAGGCATCCGAACAAAGCACACACCGAAGCCATCAGGTTGCTGGTTAAAAAAGTTTGTGCGCTGCTGTTGATAAGCGAACCGGAAAAAAACAAGCTTGTTTTCCTTCAGACATTACTCAAAGATTATGTGGTTTTAACAAGGTAAAAAGAATACGATGCTCATTGCAAACCAAAAAAAACAAACAAATATTGTCGAATACCTGCTGTACATGTGGCAGCTAGAAGATTTAATCAGGGCTTCAAATTTTGACATAAACCTGCTGTATGATAAAGTTATCTCAGGATACAAGGAAAACAGAAAAACCCTTGATGAAATTACCGAATGGTATTCAGAACTGATCATCAGCATGAAGCAGGAAGGACTGACCAAAACAGGCCATTTAAGTTACCTGAATGAAATTGTAAATTCCCTTCAAAAAAAACATGAACAACTGATAAAAAATAAAGACCAAGCCAAATATCATGAACTTTATGCATGGGCAGCTGTAAACATTAAAAAAATCAAAGAAAAATCAATAGAAAAAAACCAATCAGAAATTGAGTATGCATTAAACATGCTGTATGGCGTGCTGATGCTTCGGCTTAAAGGAAAACAAATATCTCAGGAAACCCTGTCGGCTTTAGCTACTGTTAGCGGGATGATGGCTTTTTTGGCTAAAAGTTATAAGGAGAATATTTAATTATAACTCGTTTTGCATATGAAATATATCTTCATTCTAATTTCTCTTATTTTTTTAACAAATAATGTTTATTCACAAGATACTACATATTCTTACTTTGATGAACACTGGGAAAAAACTTCCTTCAAAAAACGGGTATATTACAGACAATGTTTTAAAAATGATTCTGCCTGGGTTATAAAGGATTATTTCCGGAATGGTCAAATTCAGATGTTGGCAATCAGCAAGACGAAAAAGCAAAAAAACAGAACGGGTGATTACACATATTATTACTCAAACGGAAATGTCAAAAAAAAGTGCACTTTATTAAAAAATAAATATTCAGGCGAGTGTCAGGATTTTTTTGAATCCGGAAAAATATCATCAATAAAAAATTTTAATAAAGGACTCTTTGTTGGGAAATACATAAGTTATTACGAAAATGGTAATACTGAATCTGAAGGGTACTATGAGGAAGGAAAACAAAATGGCTTATGGGTTTACTATTATAAAGATGGCGGAATATGTTCTAAAGAGACATACCTAGATAATTCTTTGCTGAGTTATGAATGTTTCGATCAAAATGGTGCAAAAAAGGATTCTTGCATTTTAAACAGGTTTCCCGAATTTCCGGGGGGTAATTCAGGGCTTATTGACTTTTTATCAGCCAATTCCAAATATCCTGAAGAGGCTCTTAATAAAAATTTAAAAGGCACCGTAATGGTTGGTTTTCAAATTGATACAACCGGAAAAGTGTGCGAAATTGTAATATTAAAATCTGTTCATCCTATTCTTGACCAGGAAGCAAAAAAAGTCGTTGGAAAAATGCCTCTTTGGGTTCCGGGGATTCAGCACAATAGATTAGTCAGAGTCAGTTATCAGGTTCCTATAAAGTTCATTATTCCTCTTTTTTATTAGGTTTTCATTACTGTTTAAAATCATAGCCAATAATGACCTTTATCATTATTAATAATGGTATTTTTGCTGAATTTTGAATTTTCGTTCTTTTTTGATTAACTTATTGTAAATGAGGTTATATGTATAAGATTTCGAAACATCCGATTATTGAAGTTGGAATTCCTGAGAAAATATCTTTCTCCTTTGATGGCAAAACCGTTACAGGAGAAAAAGGATTCACTATTGCCGCAGCCCTTCACCAGGCAGGCTTTCCTGTTCACTCCCACTCCATACACCACCGCAACAGAAGTCTGGAATGCGGCATCGGAAAATGCGGCGCCTGCGAAATGCTTGTCGATGGTCAAATAAAAAGGATCTGTATCACAAAAATTGACAACGTTAAAGAGGTAAAGGAAATTCCGGCCGACTTTACTCCTCAATTCAACCTCATCAAAAAAGATTCACCGGTTAATGTATTCCGCACCGAAGTGGTGATTATTGGGGCCGGACCAGCCGGATTGGCTGCACGTGAGGAACTTAATAAGTTAAATATTTCAAATATTGTCATCGATAATAATGATAAAATCGGCGGACAGTTTCTTATGCAAACCCATCAGTTTTTTTTCTTTGAGAAAGAGAAAAAATTTGGCGGTATGCGCGGGTTTGATATCGCAAAAACTCTAGCCGGCGACAACCACGAGGGCATCTTCCTTAATTCTACCGTATGGGATATTCTTCAGGGTAAAAGGGTTGCTGTTAAAAACATCGAAACTGATGAAATTTTCTATGTTGACTGTAACCATCTGATCGTTGCAACGGGAGCAGTTCCTTTTATGCCGGCATTTGAAAATGATGACCTTCCCGGAGTTTACACCGCAGCAGTTGTACAAAAAATGATGAACAACGAACTTACACTGCTGGGCAAAAACGTTTTAACCGTTGGTGCAGGAAACATAGGTTACCTTACTTCATATCAGTTGCTTCAGGCAGGAGCTAATGTGAAAGCAATCATCGAAGCTCAGGACAAGGAAGGTGGCTTTCCGGTTCAGGCAAACAGGGTGCGAAGACAGGGTATTCCTGTAATTTTATCACATATTCTCATCGAAGCAATTCCCAATAAAACCCACGATGGTATTACCGGAGCGGTTGTTGCGGAATGTAAAAACTTCAAACCCATTCCAGGTACCGAAAAAATCATTGATGGAATTGATGTTATCAATATATGTACCGGACTTGTTCCCGATGATCAACTGCTCATTAAAGGAAATGAGGTTTTTGGAAGAGATTGTTTCGGAGTTGGTGATGCAATAAGAATTGGAGAAGGTACCTCGGCTGTTTTAAGAGGAAAACAAGCTGCTTTTGAAATTTTTGAAAGCATGAAAGTAAGGTACAATTACCATGATTATCTTACCGTTTCAAAAGAATATATTGATTCCCAACAACATCCGGTAAAAATTATCGATGATGCTTACCTGCCTTCACCTGAAAGGGCTGAAGCTAAACCTTTTGTTCTTATAGATTGTATTTACGGTTTTGCATGCAATCCATGCGCATTTGCCTGTCCGCACGGAGCAATTACCAAATCATCGACCAGTACTGTTCCCCAAATCGATTTTGATAAATGTATTGGCTGTATGGATTGTGTTTACCAATGTCCAGGGCTCGCAATTTTCGGATACAACCTCAAAAAAGACTGGCTTTTCCTCCCCATTGAGTTTGATATGGAAGAACATTCAAAGGTTTTTCTTGTTGATAATAATGGAAAAAGACTTGGTGAAGGGGTAATTGAAAAAGTTCTCCGAAAGTCAAATAAAACCCATATTGCCAGAGTAAAATCTTATGATGTACATGGCGAGAAACTTATGGATGTGCGCGGTTTTATTCTCAAAGAGAAATACCCTGAGAAAATTCAGTTTAAATCGCATGAGCCTGTAAAAACAGAATCTTATATCTGCCATTGTGATGATGTAAAACTTGAGGACATAGTAAAAATAGTTGGTGACCGTAAGTTCATTTCGGTTGATGAAATAAAACATACTACCCGTTTGGGAATGGGTGCATGCCGCGGAAAAAGATGTATTCCCCGTTTGAAACAAAAAATCAGGGATTACGGGATTACCATTGTGGGTGATGCCACTCCGCGCGGACCACTGTCTAACCAGCTGAGCATGGGCGAATTGTATCCTCAAAACAGGGAAGAAAAAATTATTACCAGCGCTACCGGAAAAACAAATAAAATTGTTAAAACCGAAGTTCTGATTGCAGGTGGTGGTATTGGTGGCTCTGCCCTTTTCAGATATTTTGCCGAAGCAGGTAAAAAACCTATCCTTATTAACGAAGGCAGGGGTGCTTCATGGAGAAATATTGCAGGCGGTCGTCCGGCTTTCTCAGTACCCGAACTCTCTGACATTGCGAAAAACAACCTTGAAATTTTCAAATCCCTGCAAAAGGTGTCAAATATTGATTTTCATTCCATCGAATATGTAAACTTTGCGCATGATGAAGCTACCTATAAGGCGCTGGAAGCCTCAATGGCATGGTCGGATGCACGAATGATCGGACCGAAGGATTTTAAATCACAGATATCGCCATTTATTAATCCCAATCTTGATAAATACTCTGCAGCTTTAATTACAAAAGACTGCTGGCAGGCCACTCCGGGCAAAGTAGTTGACCTGATCAGAAAAATAGGAATCAATGCGGGAGGTTCAGTATTGGAAGATTGTGCCCTTATTGACCTTCACAAATCAGGCAATAGCTATGTTGTTCTTGTTCAGAATCATAGCAAAGAATATATTGAATATCATGCTGATGTTTTTGTCAATGCTTTGGGACCTGAGGCAAATAAATTTGCCGGAAAACTGGGAATTGAAACAGGACTATTTCCTGTTAAGCATCAGGCGTTTATAACACGAAGACTCCCAATGATGGGTGTAAACGGTAAGCCTTTGAACATGCTCATCGACCGCAGAAAATATAAAGGATTTGGAGCAGTTTATGGCCAGCAGCTTGCTGAAACCGGTCAGATTATTGGTTGTGCCTCTCCTATCAACGAATACATGGAAGCAGATAAAAATTTGAAAATAAACAGTAAAGAGTTTATTGAAATTGCTTCTGAAGTTTTTGTTGACTGGATTCCAGAGCTTTCATCAGTTGGATACCAGGCAGTCTGGTCGGGTTATTACGTTGAACCCCGAATGATTCTTGACAATGAACTTGGATTGTTTGTTGGGTTGCGTGGACAGGGTTTCATGCTTGGTCAGTACCTTGCCAAAATGTATGTTGATAAAGCACTCGGAAAACCTGTGCCAGCATATTTCGAAAGGTTAAAACTTTCAGGCGACGGATTACCGGAAAAGGCTTTTAAATAGCATATTATCAGACACTAAACAAATAAAAGAGACACAAAATCATGTGTCTCTTTCTTTTTTACGGAAATATTCATTCCCAAGAAAAAATAAGTCTTACTTTTGCAAACTGTTTTATGGTTTATGAAAGACTTAACGGTTGGAAAAGAATCCGGATTGATTTTCAAATTTGCAATGCCCATGCTCATTGCAAACCTTTTTCAACAGGCCTATTCCATAATTGACCTTGTGATAATCGGGAATTCGCATATAGGAGAGCCCGGAATAGCTGCAATCACAAATTCCTTTCACATTATTTTCTCACTGATTGCCCTGATTATTGGCATTGCCATGGGCTTTAACATCATTATAGCACAGTATTTTGGAGCAAAGCAGATTGAAAAGGTCAAACTAACCATCGACACCATGCTGGTGGTAATTTTCGTTACATCGATCTGTGTTTCAATCTTGGGTGTTTTTATTGCCGAACCGATCTTTAACCTTGTCAATGTGCCCGAAAATGTGATGCCATTGGCTGTAAGGTATGTTCAGGTGTATTTCATGGGCGTTATTGCATTTTTTGGTTTCCATGGTATTTCAGCAATCCTGCGTGGAATCGGAGACTCGAAGACTCCGTTATATCTGATGATTGTGGCAGCTGTACTCAACATCATCCTCGAATGGCTTTTTATCATTGTTTTAAAGTGGGGCATTGAGTGGGCTGCTTTAGCAACAATTATTTCGCAAGGTGCGGTTTTCATTGCTTCAATTATTTACCTGAACAAAACACATAAGATTATCAGATTCTCATTTGACCGTTTGCGATTTGATAAATACATTACTAGAAAAGCCATTGAAATCGGCCTGCCCACCGGGGCACAGTCGGCTTTGGTAGGGTTTAGCATGCTGGCTATGCTCTGGATCATTAACCCGTTTGGAGAAACAGTTATTGCTGCATTCGGATCAGCAAGCAGACTTGATGCTTTGGCCGGTATGCCTGCCATGAATTTTGCTGCAGCACTGTCCATTTTTGTTAGTCAGAATATTGGTGCAGGAAAACTTGACAGAGTTAGAAAAGGGTTTTATGTCACCCTGTTAATGACCACGATTTTTGCTTTGATCATAACGGCAACAATGGTATTTTTCGGGGAATCTATGATGGGTATGTTTTCAGATGATCCTGCTGTTATAACAATAGGCCATGAATATTTAATTATTGTAAGTTCTTTTTACGTTTTGTTTACCACGATGTTTGTGATTGGCGGAGTGCTCAGAGGTGCTGGAGACACGTTGATTCCAATGTTCATTACGCTGTTCGCACTTTGGGCAGTACGCATTCCTCTGGCAAATTATCTTTCAAAAACCGATATTGGTGTTCACGGTATCTGGTGGTCAATTCCAATTGCATGGGCACTGGGTGTTTTATTAACTTTCCTGTATTACAAAACCGGACGATGGAAAAAGAAAAATGTGATTAAGGAAGAACTTACTGAAAAAGAAGTAGTTATTGCTCCATAAAAATTCAAATATAAATTACTTCAACCCTCTTTGCTTAATGGCATCCTCCATTCTGTGATAGTGGCAAATCATCACTTCATCATTTTCAAAATCCCATAAATGCAAGCCATTGCCTCTGCACCATTTGAATTCCCGGCAATCTTTGCAAACACCTTTTTTTGCCCAGGATTTGTCGCGCATGAGCTGATATTTATTTTCCCAAACATCAAGAAAGTCATCCTTATAAATATTGCCCTGCACCACTTTGTGGCTGTTGTTCGGGCAAACAGAAATGGATCCGTCAACAAGGATGGATGATATATTTATTCCGGCACGACAATAGGCAAAGCCATCGCGCACTTCATTTTCAAATTCGCCCAGAAAGCCCTCGCAGCCAAAAGACGCAATGATTTTCCCTTCCTGCCTGGTCTTTTTAATAAACTCCATGAGAGACAAAAACTGTTCATCATTTACCAATAATTCAGGATTTTCTTTAGCTCTGCCGATTGGGTCGATGGTAAAAATTCGCCATTTTCTTACACCAAGTGAAATCAGCAAATCCCTGACCTTTTCCAGTTCATTGAAATTACGTTGGTTCAGACAGGTAACCACATCAAAAACCAGATCTTTAGTGCCAACCAGCAAT
This sequence comes from Bacteroidetes bacterium GWF2_38_335, assembly GCA_001769535.1. Classification (GTDB taxonomy): domain Bacteria; phylum Bacteroidota; class Bacteroidia; order Bacteroidales; family GWF2-38-335; genus GWF2-38-335. Next base: position 96,751 of record MEOH01000011.1, on the reverse strand, counting down.
TTTACTGCATCAACCGCTTTATTAAAACCATCTTTATGTCCGCGCAGCCAATTGTGACTCGCTTCCATTCCGTCGAGACTAACAGTAACCGATCTGAGTCCTGATTTCAGTAAATTGGTGTACCGTTCTCGTGTAAGAGCAATCCCGTTTGTAACAAATCCCCAGGGATATCCTTGTTTATACAGTTCCAATCCAACCTGTTCAAGATCCTTTCTTACCAGGGGTTCGCCACCGGTAATCACAATCATTATTTTATTTGGATTATATTTTTTTGCAACCTGAGCGGTAATTTTAAGAAAATCTTCCGCAGGCATGTCCTGTATGGCGACATCTTTATGGCAGTCGCTGCCACAGTGCTGGCAATTAATATTGCAACGAAGGGTACATTCCCAGAAAAAATAATTCAGATCATGCAGTTTTGCCTGGGTTTTAACGTATCTTCTGAAGACATTTAATGCCAGACGTTTTTTAAAGGAAGGTCGAATACGCATCTTATACTTTGCTCTTTGTTTCAGTAGGGATATTCTGGTTGTTTTCAGGAACTGGCATATATGAATTTATATCAACACCGTATTTCACACTGACAGACTTTTTAGAACGGCAGCCAGTAAAAACTGTTACAAGAACAATAAGAAATGCACTGCTGAGTAGTAATATTTTTGTTTTAAATGACTTCATAATCATGAATTAAAATTATTGTCAAGGTGTTTTTCCACAATGTTTAAGGCTTTATAATCAACAGGCGGACCACCGTATTTTTGTTTTTTATTGGTGCGGCAGGAAGCAACTGACAATGAAAGTGTAAGCAAACCGACAACAACCAGGGTTAGCCTGAAAAAATTTGACTTTGATTTTAAAATTATTTTCATAATCAATAGGTGTTATTGGGTATACCATATTTTACTTCAATCTCATTTACCGGTTGCACTCCGTATTTTGTGGGTTGTACGTTATTTGGATTGTTGATGGGTTCAAAATTTACCGGAATACCGTATTTATTAGCAGGATAAGTAACAACTGTATCTTTAACGGTAACAGCAATGGAGTCCTTGGCTGGTTTTACTGTATCATCCTTGGCAGAAGTTTTTTCAGATCCTTTGCAGGATGTCATTGAAAAAAAACCAATAATACCCATATATGTCAGAACTTTCAGGTACAAACGTGATTGCAACCTTATGATTTTAATCTTCATCATTTTTTATTATTACTTTATATTCATCAACTCCGGTACCATAAGCAACCGGGTGGTTTTCCTTTATATATTGTTCTTGCTGCACTTTTATCTTGACTTTGGCAGTATCCAGTAATAAACTGTCTTTTTTTACTACCAGAGAAGCTGTATCCAATTTCTCAACCTTTGCCACAGAGTCGTTTAACTTATCATTGTTAACCTCTGAACTTTTCTTTTTTGAAGTACAACTTATTGCAACTGTCAATCCAAGAATAAAAAGAACTGCTTTAAAACAATGCAATTTAGCATATAAAAATATAATTGTCAATTTGTTTCCCATATATTTATTAACGCAAAAACCAAGCCATCTTTTCATTACTATTTCGTTATAACTGAATCAATAATATTTTTTTATCATTATTTCTAACTATCTCAACAACTGCTGTTTGACCAGGTTTCAATTTAGAAAGGCGCTGCATATATTCATAAATATCCTCAACTTTTTCGCCATTTATAGCAACTATCACATCACCTTTTACAATACCGGCATGATCAGCAGGGCCTCCTTTATTTACACCTCCCACTCCCATTCCTTTTACTTTTGTTGCAAAATCGGGTATAATTCCGAAAGTAACTTTCAGATTATTTCTTGAAGATTTTGTTTTTGAGCCGGCTTCCCTAAAACTCAAGCTATTTTGTCCCTTTTGAATCTGGTTCAGTAACTCAAAGGAAACACCCAAAATTTCTTTCATTCCCTTATAATTAATTTTTTCTTCGCTATCAGCGGGTGTATGATAATCGCCATGAATTCCCGAATTAAAATAAAGCACCGGAATATTCTCCGAATAAAAAGAGGCATGGTCAGAAGGGCCATATCCCTCGGCAGATCTGACAATTTCAATTTTTGATTTTTCAGAAACCATATTAAGCAATGAATCAAACTGCAAGGCTGTACCTGTTCCGCCCACTGATATTTTTTCCTCAAATCGTCCAATCATATCAAAATTAAGCATTGCAACAATTTTTTCCTTTGGAACAGGAAGATTTTCCACAAAATGTTTTGAACCCAGCAAGCCCATTTCCTCTGCTCCAAATGCAACAAAAATGATGCTTCTGTCGGTGCTGATTTTTGAAAACGCCCGTGCCAGCTCAATGATTCCCGCAACTCCCGAAGCATTATCATCTGCCCCATGATGAATTGCTTTTACATCAGGCTCGCGTGAACCGGAGCCCTGTCCGCCCATTCCCAAATGATCATAATGAGCCCCAACAACAATATACTGATCAGAATACATTAAATTATAACCCGGAATATAGGCCATAATATTATATGTTTCAGATTCATTAATTTTAATCTCAGCCGAACCATTTAAAATCTGGTCTGTTTCAAACGAAAAGGGCATTTTTGATTTGCAGATTCTGTTCTCAAGATTATCAATCATCATGGTATCGTTGTATCTGATCAAAATCTGGTCAGCTGTTTTTCTGGTTATGCTGATAACCGGGATACCTGCATCAGCTGCAATTTTATCAAAGCTCTGTGGTGGAAGCTGGTCATCTTTTTCGACCCTTTTACCTGTCACAAAAAGCACTCCGGCCGCCTTATGATCCACAGCGGTAATTACTTTTGATCTGAGTTTGGCATAATTAATAAACTTACTGTCGGGGTTGTCATTTTCAGGATCACTTCTTAAAATCAAAACCCATTTTCCTTCACAGTCAATGTTTTGATAATCATTCCAGGTAAATTTTTCTTCAGAGATATCAAAACCATAACCGGCAAAAACGACTTCGGCGGTTAATGAAGTATCTGATGAAAATGAAACCGGACTAAAATCCTTTTCCGGGATGAAATCAATGCCATCAAATGAAAGTTTATTGTTTTGCCCTGTTTCAAAGCCTGTAATTACTTTAAAAGATTGTAATTGAACATTATTTAACCGCATCAGTCCGGCATTCAATAGCTCACCGGCAATATAATCAGCAGCCACTTTATCTTCGGGTGTACCCGGAAAGCGACCTTTAAGAGAATCACCCGAAAGAAACAAGAGGTGTTTTTTCAGGTTTGTTTCTGAAAAATCAGGTGTTGTTTGAGAAAAAATCAATAAAGGAAGGAGGAGCAGTACAAAAATGACTTTCATGCGATATATTTTAATTTTTTTTCAAAAATACTAAAAAAATTAGCCACGAATACAAATTTGTAATGTATTCGTGGCTAAAGTATATGATGCCAATAAGATAAAACTTACCTTATGATGGAGACTTTCTTAATAAATTTACCAGCCGGGGTATTGAAATGGATAATATAAATTCCATCCGCACAGCTGTTAAAGTTAAGTTGCAGTTTGTTATCAGTGATATTTTTCGAGCTAATCCCGTCAATTTTTCTTCCAAATGAATCAAATACTTCAAAGGAAGCATCTTTTATCATGTCATTGTTAAGCTCAACAAAAACAATATCGGTAGAAGGAACAGGATAAACAGAAATTTGATTTGCAAAGAACTCACCAGCAGATGAAGCGTCTTCACACATATCCGGGAAAATTGCCAAAGCCAGGTTTTGTTCCCATGAACTTGCATCAGTATATGCATACCAGGCTCCGCCATCCCAACGTTCCCATGCAATACCGGGTGAAGTTTCACCGTCGGCATTGGAGGTGATAATAACTGTATCACCGGCTGTAGTGGGCAGAATTACGCCAACATAAAATGGTCCGGTAATATCAATCGGGGAAGCAAATTCAACATAGGTAAAATCAGCAATATCTTCTGTTGAAGGAAGATTGGCTACTATTGAGCTAATCGGAACAACTTTCTGACCAAGGACAGTATTTGGAGCACCACCTGTGCCATTATCATCCCAAACAGCTACCGTACAGTTTCCTGATCCTGTATTATTTGTTGTAAAGCAAAAATCAATGTACACACCCTGAATATAATCATAGGGTGAAAATGAAGAAATATAATTTGCCTTAGCTTCATCACTATAGCTGTTGTTACCATTCATATATGAATAAGTCATGGTTCCTGCAAGCGGATAAAGAAGTTCATCACATCCACCTGTTCCGGCAGGAACAACATGAATATAGTTGGTTTTAGTTTCAGTATCAGCGCCGCCATTAATAGTAAGAGTCACATTGTAGTCACCAACAGTGTTATAAACTACAGATGGATTGGTTGCTGTAGATGAAGTTGGTGTTCCGCCGGGAAATGACCAGCTGCGACTTGTAATGGTTCCGGTTGACAAATCTGTAAAAGCAACTGTTCCTCCAACTGTTACAGTGGTTGGTGTTCCTGAAAAATTAGCGACAGGAGAAGTACCAGTACAAGGATATGCAATACCCGGACAGGTTGTTGCACCGGTGCTTGAAGGATCAAGCCATGGTTTTAGCTGTGCTGCAGATGTTGTGCCATTAGATTCCCAATGATATGAAAATTTTCCATAGATATCAGGATCGTTTGGTGCATCACAATATGAAGAACCACCGGTAAGTGTACCAACAACCAGACTGCTGTTGTTGAAAATAGGAGATCCTGAAGAGCCACCTTCGGTAACACCATGATCGGTAACAGTTGCAGCCCAGATAACCTGCCAGTGGGTGGTATAGTAATTGGTAAGTGCACTTGTATAAGTTGAGATCTTTTTAATGTCACCGGCCGGATGGTGAATACCAACTCCATTGGCGCTTGCTGTGGTTGCTTTAGACCATCCATTGTAATAAGGAACATAAGTTCCAAAGGAAGTGCTGTTCAATTGAAGCAGGAGCATATCCGATTTTGAACCAACAGTGTTTGCTGCTTCAGCTTTTTTAGTTGCACCGGTTATAGAAACCTGGTAATATCCTGTTGTTGCTGCGCATGTTGATGCTTCATAGCCAAAATAAAATACCCATTGATTGAGGTCCGAAGCTGAAGCTCCTTCACTGCAATGGTATGCAGAAAGAAAATACGGAGTGCAGTTATTGGAAGTGTTGTTAACCAAAGAACCTGTACAGAGGTATGAATCACCGCCAATTAGGATTTCAATCCTTGCAACACCTTTCTTTTCGTCTTGCCATGTTGCACCCTCAGGGCACTGAATATTCACTTCGCATGCACCTGAAGCTTTCTCACTTTCCAAAGTAAATGCGGGTGAACGGTAGATATAATTTATTCCATGGATATACAGTTTAAGATCTCCAAGAATTTTTCCGGATTCATAGTATTCGAGAGTTACTTCATCTCCTCTGATTGCTTCATTGGCAAACTCTTCGCCTTTTAGATTTGTAGCATTTGAATATGCTCCAAGAAGCTGTTTTTTATCTTTATTGTACAAATACAGTTTTCCTCCGTAAGGTATCTGAAAATGTTTATACAAAACACCCAAACCCAGAGCACCTTCAGCTTTTATTGTCAGGCGCCATACTCTGCCTCCGTCGGGCAATTCGGTCCATGTTCCTGAATTTTCAGGTGTAAGATCGGTCCATATCACTTTTCCAAAACGATACAGTTCCTTTTCCTGTTCAGCAATTTCATCTTCTCTTTGAAGAGCCTGAACATCGGGAGCAGGTAAAGTGATAACATCAATATCATCACCCAGGTTTTGGGTAAAACTGGGTGGCGTTCCTCCATTGCCAACCTGAGCAAAGGAGCTGAATGAAAGTCCTGCAGCAAACAGCACTACAAGCAGTGTAATCAATAAGTAAGATTTTTTCATAAGCGTTGCTTTATAAGTGTATAATTAAACAGATCAAATTTAAATAATTCCTTGTTTAAAAAAAATAGCTGTGGTATATTTTTATATGCCTTAAGTAGAAAGTCAACTATAACTCGAGGTAAAATCGGGGTTATATGGCTTATCTCTGTTTGCCTTGTGATTTAATCTCCTCCCTGGGAGATTGCATCAAAACGACAGGTATATTCACATTTTCCGCATTTGGCGCATGCCTTTTTATCTATTTCAGCTATATGGACATCTCTTTTTATGGCAAAATAATCGGGGCAGGCATTCTGAATAATACATTCACCGCAGCTTGTGCATTTATTGCTGATGTATGGCGGAATATACTCATCGGGTTCCACATTATTAATTGCATCAAAGGGGCACGCATCTAATTGTATGCAATCACCGCAACTTGTACAATTTTCAGTGATAATTACCGGCAAATGATGTCCCGGCGGCTCTATCCTTGAAATTGCTCCCCATGGACACGCAATATTTTCTATGCAGATATTGCATCGGGTACAAATATCCCCGTGAATAACCGGCGATTCATATCCCGTAGGTTCTGCGGTATGAATATGCCCATATTGACAGCCATTGTTTGCCGTACAAGAGCCACAATGGGTACATAAATCCTGATTTATAAATGGCGTATGAAAATCTGCAGGAATATCACTTCTTATCGCGCCATAGGTGCAGGCACCATTATTAAAACAATCTCCGCAATGATTACAAAGTTCAGTATTGATCACTGAAGGATGTGAGTCGGAAGGTACAATTCTGTTTATTGCATTATATTCGCAGGCTGTGTAACATTGACCGCAATGATTGCAACTGGCAGCATCCTGCTGAACTTTGCAGGGAATAATTTCGTTCCACGGGCAGGCATCGGCACATTCACCACAGCGGGTACACAAACTATGGTTTATCTGGGCTTTTCCGCCTACAATAGTAATGGCTCCCTCGGGACAAGCACTTACACAATAATGTGGACCGCATCCACAAGTCGATTTTACCCGGTAATAATCATAACCACCAACCCATGAAAGGCAGTCGCCCTGCGTGGCGCAAACAGTCATGCAATCGCCACAGCCAACACAATTGGTAGAATTTACCGTATAATTGATAATTGAAATGTCAATGGCTCCCTGCGAGCATACCGGAACACACTGTCCACAATTGATACAATATGCAGCCAGAATGTAATAATTTATGGGTGTTACGTCAATGGCTCCCTGAGCACAATATGGTACACACTGACCACAATTTCGGCAATTAAGCTCATCAATGCTGTAATCAAGGTTGACAATATCAATTGCTTCTTCGGGACACACAGGCATGCACACGCCACAGCGGCGACAAATTGACTCATCAATGACATAATCAACAACCGAAATATTAATTGCATTCTCAGGACAAACAGGAACACACAGTCCGCACTCCTTGCACTTTGCCTGGTCAATAGAATAGCCAATTTTGCTTATATGAATAGCTTTTTCGGGACAAACCGGGACACATACCTGACATTCGATGCAATCCTCTGTATCTATGAAATATTCTGTTTTCTGTGGAAGAATGATGGCATTGTAATAACAGGGATCCAAACATTCGCCACAACCAATACATTTATGGGGATCAACATGATACATTCCATACGGACTGTCCTCTTTTCTGCAACCCTGCAATCCGGGCAGTGCCGATGCAACAGCTGCACCCACAACCATCAGGGAGGCTTTCTTCAGAAATGCCCGACGGTCAACATTTTCGTTTTTTTCTTTTTCGTCTTTCATACAAGAACTTAAAATGTAAACCTGAGTTCAAACCTTGCCATGTAATAAATTTCATCAAGCACGTCGGCTTCAATCCTACTGAACATGCCGGTTAGTTTAAAGTTTTTATATAATGTTTTTCCAATGGAAAAATCATATTCCCTGAAATGCTGATTTTCGAACTGGCCAACAACCTGAGCTTTAAGCTGCACCCTTATTTTTGGAAAATTATGACGGGCTGCCACTTGCATAAAAGGCATATCCACGGCATCCAGACGAAGTACTTCACCGGCAAAAAGATTGCTGAAAAGTGGAAAAACCTTTGCATCAGTATTTAAATCGTATTTCCCGATATATCCCAAAGTGAATAATGTCTGACTTCCCGAATCCCATGTCCAGGTGCGGTTAATCTTAGGATTGTAAACAATTGCATTGTTATCGGTTTTCAAATGTCCAAGAGCTTCTATCTGAAACTCAAAGTCATGAATATTGAGGGTTGTAAATCCGCCAAAATAGATTGGCATTTCTTTAACCCATGAACCAAACTCCTGATAATAAACAGCTCCGGCTTCTTTAATAAGCTTTTTTTCGGGCTCTGATTCAGATTCAAATTCGTCGGTTGATGAAAACTCATCGCTGCCTTTTTTCTTTTCGGGCGGAGTCCAGGTAAGAACCATAGCTCCGAAGTTAGTCTGGCCCGGCCGGTTTCCCAGGTGAGCCAGATCCCTATCCTTAACAACATTATATAAAAAGAAAACACTGCAAAAAGAGCCCTGACGGGAAAAATCCTTTCCAACAGTTGCCAGACCAGCATTAAATTTAAAATTTCCCATTTTCTGTCTGTAAGACAACCCAACACCTCTTTCATTAACCAAAAAATAGTCATCAATTTTCATAGAATGCAATCCGGCGATCAGACTTTTATTCTTGTTGCCATACTTATAAAACAGTTCACGTAAGCCAGGTTTTGTATTTTGGAAAGGCCCTTTAAGGTTTTCAGGGGCATCAAGTGAGTTGTACCATGCTTTATTTCCGCCTTCAAGGTAAAAAGTGCTTTTTTTAAAGGAATAGTTAAACCCGGCAAAAATCATGGCATTGCGAACACTGCGGTCATTCATCCATCCTTGTCCAACTGTCACTTCGACAGCCCATTCGACCGGAAATTTTTTACAGAAAGGTTTCAGGTGCGCACCAAGTTTTGATGGGCATGACCATTGGGCTGATAAGGGAATAATTGAAATCAGGAATATAAAAAGCAGCAGCTTTTTAGTCAATTGTGCACTCATTTTTGCAATATACAATGTCTTTATGTTTCTTGTTTTTTCTGAAAAATCCCAATCCGCTGCGATGGCAGGCATCCATGCAATCGCCACACGCAATACAGTCATTGTTATTCAGAACAGAATGTTTGTCTTTTCTAATAATAGCATCATATTTACAAGCATTGTTACACACTTTGCATCCGGCACACTCTCCTTTTAGTCCGACAACTGAGGCACCCGGAATTTTACTCACCAATCCGAGGGTAAGTCCGACCGGACAAGCAGATTTGCAGAAAGGCCTGTAAGAAAACAATGATGTGAGAAGAATCAATCCCATAAGTATTCCGGTGATTGTCAGATATTCCTCTTCAATATGCATATTAAAGATAGCTTTAAACGGGTCGATGCTGCAAAAATAAATACTTCCCATTACACCCAGCTGAACAATAAGAGCAGCAAGAAGTCCATACCTGATTATTTTCATGATTTTTACAGCCAATTCCCCTTTAAAAATATGATATTTAGATGGAAGGAAAAGGAATTCCTGAACGGCTCCGAGGTGGCAAACCCATCCGCACCATACTTTTCCGAAGATATAGGTAATTGGAATCAGACCTAAAAACCACACAAGATTTTGCCATGCAACATCATTTCCCATGACAATCAACAGGGTATCCTGGAAGCTGGAAAGCATGCAAGGGCATCCACCACGGTAAAAACCAAAAAGGAATAATGAAGCAAGAAGAATCAGTCCGCGCAGACTACGTGTTTGCCTGAATCTCACAAGAAATCCGGCAACAACGGCAAAAGCCAGAGCATATAATGACCATTCCAGTGTAATATCATAAACATAGTCGGGAGTGCCGGTTTCTTCCTTAACTTCATTAATGTTTTGAGGAAGTTCCTCCTCCTCAGAAACCTCTTCAAATTCGTTTCCGGCTTCTTCAAAATCATCCACTTCCTCGAAGTCATCAACTGCTTCGAAGTCATCAACCGCTTCAGTTTTGATGGTATCCTTTTCAACAGAAAAGCCGGCATATGCATTGATGCCGGCAAAATTCATTATTAGTAGCAGAATAATCAGCCCCAAAAATTTTTTCATACAGTCAGGTTTTTACTCAACAGGTGTACATTTAAGAGTCAGGGAACCAAATCCACCCTCTTTATCGCAGGTACGTGAGCCAATCAGCTGGATTTTTCCATCTTTGGTTCCGGTAACCTCAAGTTTCAGTTTTCTTACATACACACCACTTGAAACTTCTTCCCAATCTTTAGTTCCAACAACTTTAAGCCCTTTGGTTTTAAACTTGGTATCAGCAATTGCCAATGGACAAACTCTGTGAGTAAAAGTAACTTTAACATGCACAATAATCTCATCTCCAACTTTATAAATCTCTTTCTTTTCAGAAACAAGTTCAAATTCAAATTCACAGGCGAACAAATTTGTCGCTCCTGCAATGAAAAAGAATAAAAGTCCGGTTAAAAATATTTTTTTCATTTTTATTTTTTTTAATAATACTTACCATTATCGTACCAATTCTTCGCAAAATTATATCTTTTGATTGTTAAAAAAATCATAAATTACACAAATTGAAATAATTTGGAACAATTATAAATAATAGACAAATGTAGATATGTAGATTGATGGGCTTCTACGGGTTAAAACCCGCAGGTATGATTGGGGAACCACTTCGTGGTTGGTTTTATCTGCAACGCAGATGCCTGGGAGTTGCCGTGTGTTTTTATGTGCGGTATTTAAAACTTAAAGTCAAATTATGCGAGTTATACTCTTCTACGGGTTGAAACCCATAGGTATGGTTGGGGAACCACTTTGTGGTTGGTTGTTATCTGCAACGTAGATGCCTAGGGGGTTGCCGTGTATTTTATGCACGGTATCTCCTTTCCTTTGATTTACTATTGACTGTCAAAAAAGCAAGCATTAAAATTAACCAGAAACAGTTTTTTGGTTGGTCTGGTAAATCCGGTATAAAGCCAGCGGAGAAATTCAGTATTATTCATTTCGGGTTTAAAATACCCCTGATCAAGAAAAACCGTATCCCATTGTCCACCCTGTGCTTTGTGTCCGGTGATTGCATAAGCATATTTTACCTGAAGGGCATTAAAATGAGGATCGGATTTAATTTTCTCATTAAGTTCCTTTTTGTTTTTTGCATCTGCATATTCTTCGAGTACAGAATAATAAAGTTTTTTATTTTCATCAGCTGTTAAAGATGGGCCTTCAGAAGTCAGGGTGTCCAGAATTATTTTCATATCGGCCTCAAGATCATTATAATCTGCAAACACAGCGGTAATATCTGCAAAACGCAAACCAAATTGTTCATAAATTTTTTTAACTCTTGCCACCCTGATAATATCACCGTTTGCAATGAAGTTAATCTCACGATTGTCTTTCATCCAATGATAATTATTTTTGACAACCATCAGCAGGTCACCTGATTCCAATTCGCTTTCACGCCACAGAATTTTGTTGCGTATTCCCTGATTAAACTGGTTTGCCCTTTTATTTGACCTTGTAATAACAATAGTGTTTTCCACGCCGTTTTTGTCATAGGAATCGTTGATAAATTCGAGTAAATCATTTCCAGTGACAGGCACCACATCATCAAATCCATCAATATGCAAAATGGGAATGTCAACTTTTCCTGAATCAATAATATTTCTAATAGCTGTTGCGTTCATGAGAATCCCTGAATCTTCTGATTGCCTGACAATATCCTTTAAGAAAGCTTCACTCACATCAAGACCACAATATCTTAACTCGCGGATATCAAGTGCAGGGGAAATATCTAGTCCGACAGGCGGAAGCTGAGCTGTATCGCCAATCAGAATCAATTTACAGTTTTGCCCTGAAAAAACAAAATCTATAAGATCAGTTAACAGCTTTCCCGATCCAAAAGGTGAAAAATCACCCTGGGAATTAGAAAGCATTGAGGCTTCATCAACTATAAAAAAAGTATTTTTTGCGGGATTAAAATTAACTGCAAATACTCCAAAGCCCTCATTGCTGCTTCTTTGTCGGTATATTTTTTTATGTATGGTAAAGGCATCTTTTCCGGTATAAGAAGACAGGACCTTAGCTGCCCTGCCCGTTGGTGCCATTAGAACTGCATCAATTGAAAATTCAGCCAGAGTTTTAACCAGGGCATTGACCATAGTGGTTTTTCCTGTTCCGGCAAAACCTTTTATTAAAAAAGTTGCATGATTTTTGCTGTCTGAAATAAAAGCGGAAAGATGTGCAATCAGATTTTTTTGTCCGATGGTGGGCAAAAAACCCATGTTTTTAAGAAATATTTCTGAAATATGGTTATGCAGCATTTTTTTCTGTTAAATTTTTACGAATGCAATAATATGAATAAAAAAAAAATTAAATTTGCCACCGCATTATTAATTATTAAAAAAAGTAAAAATATATGTCAACACTTTTAGTAATTCTGGTCTTGGTATTAATAATACTGGGAGTTTTCACAAATAAAATTCTTGTTGCTGTTCCTGCGATAAAAATACCATTTATAATTGTATTATCAGTGGGTACTTTAGCTTTAGCTTATTTTATTTATGAAAGCATCATGCAACCGATTAGATTTAACGCTGAAAAAGAAATCAGATATGAAGCTGTTAAGAAAAAACTTATTGAAATTCGTGATGCAGAATTTGCTTATGAGGAAAAATACGGCAAATACACCGACAAATGGGACGTGTTAGTCAATTTCATCAAAAATGACTCACTGCCATTTGTAAGAATGAACGGTGAATTGATGGAATCCTTAACCAAGGATAAAGCTAAAGAACTAAATATAGAAATTACCAGGGATGTGCTCGAAAGAATTGGAATGGACAACAATCCTGATTCCATAATGGAAATACAACTAGATGAAGCTCGCGGAATAGCACTTGGTCTGATCAGGAGCAGAGCCCCTGAAGGAATGACCGAAGATGAAGCTGTAAGGAAAGGCTATGTTATCAGGGATACAACAATGATTCCGGTTCATGAAAAATTATTCCCGAAAGACCTTTACCCTAAGGGTTATGATGTAGATAAAATTATGATTGTACCATTTGCTGAAAACGAATCGTTTTTGTTACAGGCTGGAATGGTAACCGCTTTGGCTTCAGAACAGCCTGTATTTGAAGTTAGTGTGCTAAACACTGTGATTCTTAACGGAATGGATAAGCAGCTGATTATAAATTTTAACGATGAACTGAAAAACCTGAACAGATTTCAGGGGCTAAAAGTGGGAGATATTACTACGCCTAATGGTGGCGCAGGTAACTGGGATTAATAGCGTCTGTCTATAAAGCCCGCTAACTTCGTTATGCTTACTCCAAAAATGCTCATTTACATTAGTAAACTCCGCTTTTTGGAGTTTCGCAGGCCTCGTTATCGAACTTTATAGCTCAGACACTCGACTATATATACTGATATTAATTAAATAATATTACTGGATTGAACAACATAGTTGCTTTCGACGAAACATCAGATATAAATCAAACATCAAATTATAGTCTGTCCATCCGCTTATCAGCGGATGGATTTTCTTTTTGTATTCTCGATGAAATAAGAAATAAATATATCGGGATTAAACATTTTCCCATCGCTTTTGATCCCAAGCATTATCCTGAAAAAATTTCAGAGATATTTGAAAACGAAGAATACCTGTCAAGAAATTACAAAAAAGTAAGGGTGCTTTTTCAGGAATCAAGGTCCACTCTGATTCCACTTCCCCTTTTTGATCAGCAACATATTAAGGAACTTGCCGGATTTAATTTTGATTCAATTGAAGATGAAACTGTTTTGTTTAATAAAATACATAAAATAAACAGTTATACATTATTTCCTGTTAGTTTGAAAATCAAAGAGCTGATAGATAAAAAATTCAGCAATGTCCAATATTTTCACCAATCACAGCCGCTTATTGAAAATGCTTTGCATCAGGGAAAGGGCAAAAGCAATTCGGACCGCATTCACATTTCTGTAACAGGAAATAATATTGACATCTGTCTGATTAAATCTGCCAGGTTTGAACTATTCAATTCTTACAGTTTTTCTGCCATTCAGGATATTTTATATTATACCCTGAACCTTTATGAGCAGTTTAAAATTAGTCCTGACAAATCAGATCTTTGTCTTTCAGGCGAGATACAGAAGCATGATGAACTGTGGACAGGCTTTTCCAGATACATTCGAAACATTTCGCTTGAAATACCATCTGACATTCAATCAAGATCATACAAATTCAACGAACTGCCAGTTCATGCTTTTACTCATTTTTTAAATTTACCACAGTGCGAATAATCAGCGGAAAATACAAGGGCAAACAAATAATCGCACCAAAAAACATGAGTGTGAGGCCCACAACCGATTTTGCCCGTGAAGCATTGTTCAATATCCTGAATAATAATTTTGATTTTGAAGAAATCAGGGTGCTTGACCTGTTTGCCGGAACCGGATGCATAAGCTACGAATTCGGATCAAGGGGGTGCCCTTTCGTCAGGGCGGTGGATATCAACCACAAACAAATCCAGTTTATTGAATCCACATCAGCGAGAATGGAGTTCGTAAACTTCAGGGCAATTCAATCCGATGCTTTTAAATTTCTCAAAAACACTACAGAAAAATACGATATCATTTTTGCCGACCCGCCCTATGACATGGACGGGTTTGAAAAAATACCCCAGTTGGTTTTTGAAAGGCAATTGCTTTTAGAAGATGGATGGCTTATCCTCGAACACGGTGAAAGAAATTCTTTTGCTGACCATGAAAGGTTCAAAGAATTGCGAAAATACGGACAGGTGCATTTTAGTATTTTCGCTGAAAACGAAACCAAATGATCCTGTGATTCTATAATTTCAGCAATATTACACACTCCAAAAAACTTATTGATTTCATGCAACAAACAAAATAACAATTGTAAAATACAAAGGAAATTTTGTAATTACAAAGGAAATACCGATGCAATATATGTATTATCCAATAAGCATAAATGCAAATTGGACTAATACATATATGCAGTCGGTATAACCCGTTTATGCAGTTTATTTATTCTACAATTTCAAAATCTGCAGGAAGCATACTGTTGCCTGCCATTGCAACAATATAAAGCATTTCATTTTCAGAAAAATCACCGGTAATTGAACAATTTCCTCCACTTATAACAGATTTAACAACAGGAGCACATATCACTTCACCATCCAAAACAATTGCCACTGCCCTGTTCAAGTTCAATTTTGTAACTTCTGCCCATTTTTCGGCTTCAGGCTTCTTTAAGCTGATTTCTATTCCATGTCCACCGCTTACTTTATCTCTGGCATATTTGATACTCTTAATACCAGAGTTTCTAATAACACCTATGTTGTTTTTACAGGTTTTAAGGGCATATAAGCAGACTTCCTGATATGTTCCCGGTTTAGTCCAGGCAAATTTACAGTTTTCTATTTTTACTGTAAATAGATACTCATCAATTGCTGCAACTTCAGATACTGTAACGCAACCTGCTATTGAAGCTGAATTGTTTCCCGGGTTGGTTTTAAGCAGGGAAAACAGTTTATTGGTGTCATTAAGGAGAATTGCCAAACTATCCTGTCCATAGGTTTCATAAAAACCAAAATTACCTTTTTGCACAATCAACTTCTTAATAAAACTCATTTCAGGCTTCCCTGAATATAAAATGATGATTTGATTGTCTTCTTCGTTGACTTCAATGTTGAAATCTTCCTTACTGAAACTTTTCAATCTTTTTGCAATAATTTCCGCTGATTCATTTAATAAATCATCCGAAATGCCTTTATCAACTGTCTCGATTACTATCGAATTTTCCTTGGGTGCAGTTTTTTTTGTTTCACAAGTGGCAATACATCCAAACAGGATAATTGCTATTAATAAATATATTATTGTTTTCATTTTTAATAAAATTTAAGGTAATAAATTGCCTGAGAAGGCGTCATAAAAAATATTGTTCCGGATTATGCAACAAGTGGTAATTCAACCGAACGGGGTAAAAACAATAAATTATAATTTCTGTAAACTGATAATATATCAATAGCAAAATGAATATTCCGGAAACATGATAAAGCTAGTTTTGTTTTTTGATTTTCAAGATCAATCAAAAAGTTGACAGTTATCTTTTTAAGATAAATTTTATCTGTCAATAAAAATGCATCTTTTGATAGTTTGGTATTACTTTCCGGAAAATAAGCTATCGCTGGATGGTTATCTGAAAATAAATCCTGTGCAAGTTCATCCTGTGCAAGATTTATTTTTCTTACATCAGATTTTTCAGAAAAAGAAATCATCAACAGCAGAAACAGTACAGCAACCAGTAAACCTGAAAATGAATCAACGATATGGTGATTTTTCTTAATCATGCCACAAAGGTAATCATTTCATAAATATGTCTGTTATAACCAGCAAAAAATTTTAGTATTATTCTTTTATTTCAATACATCAAGTATGTTTTCCATGGCTTCTTTTGTCGATACAAACTGGTCAATCTTTCCGTAATTGCTGTTTACGGCATACACTATAGTAGTGCTGTCATCAGGAAAATATAGCATATTGGCATAATAGCCGATAGCATCACCACTGTGCATATAAGCAATTCCCTTAGATGTTTCAATTTTAAAGATTCCCAATCCGTAGTAAATTGGAAAGAACCCAGGGTCAGTTTCATCAGGCATTTTCCATGTCAGCATTTCATTTAGTGACTGATCACTAACAATCTGCCCATTCATTAATGTCTGAAAGAAAACACTCATGTCGTAAGGATTTGATATCAATCCGCCATCGGCAGTATAATAATCCCAACCGCTGAAATAGGTGCTTTCCAGAACCTGCAAATTGCTGTACATGTCAATATAACCCCGGACTATTCCTTCCGGAACATGATCTTTAGCTGCAAATTTTGTCAGTGTCATTCCCAAGGGACCAAATAATTTCTCCTCAAAAACCTCATAAAATGGTTTTCCCTCAATTTTTTCAATCAACATTCCCAGCAAAATATAGCCGGTATTTGAATATCTCACATCTTCATCCGATTGAAAATAGGCCTTTTTATTATATGCGTATTTCAATAAATCTTCGGGTTTCCATTCCCTGATCAGGTCATTCAGCGAGGCAGTCTGGAATTCAAGGTTCTGAATATAATTGTATATTCCTGATGAATGTTGAAGTAACTGCCGGATGGTTGCTATATCGGCATTTTCAATATTATCAATTACATCTCCCTGCAAATAATCGGAAATTTTATCGTCCAGATCAAGTTTACCTTCCTCTTTAAGCAGCAAAACAGTAACAGCAGTAAACATTTTCACCGTGGAGCCAACCCTGGATATATTGCAGGGCTTCATATCCACGTCATTATGCAGGTCAGATTTTCCGCTTGCCCCGACCCACATACCTGTCTGCGGGCGATACACCGACATGGTCACTCCCACCACTCCGTTTGATGTCATTTCATCCAATAATGCCTGATATTTATTATTGTCAGGGTTTGCAGCACTGCTGTCGGCAAAATTGAAGCTACAGTCATAAAACTCAGGTTTGATGTCCTCTCCTTTTCTACAGGAGTACAACAGGAGCAACACAAGTGAGATGTATATTATTTTAGTCATTTTTCTTTGCTTTTTTGTTTATAAAGAATTTTGCCCCGACATGCAAATTGACATGAGTCATGACTGGAATAAAATCAGGAGAATAAGGATATTCGGCCCATAACTGGTACCTGATAAAAATTTTACCATTGTTTATTTCTCCTTTTTTCAGATAATACCCAATATCAATGGAGAAAGAAGGGAATAATCTTGCATTTCCTTTGTCAGTCTTTTTAAGGTATTGCCCATCTGAAAATGAAAACTCTTCGGTTGTGGCAAAAGTGTGCATATAACCAATCCCGAACAGACCTTCAAAAGCCAGACCTGACTTTAACGTGCGTTCATAACCCAGTTCAGTATTAATTCCAGCTCCCTGAGCGAGGTAATTGTGATAGAAGTATGATATATTGGCCGTTTGAAAAAGTCTGGAATGTTCCTTTTCCTTATAATTAAATTCAGTTCCGACTAGAATGCCGGGATGAGCTGGGGTGGAAAAAAATCTTGTGAAAGGAATGGCAGTTGATTCGTTAAACAGGGAAATATTTACGGGAATGGCCCTCTCCTGTCCTTTTAAATCACCATAACTGCTCACGAAAATAATTACAACAATAAATAAGAATAATGTTTTGGTCATAATTTGGTTTTATTTCTCTTAAAGACAATTAATTTTTGGAAAGGATGCATAGATCCTGTTCTGATTCGGATTTTATTTTTTCAACCCTCTGGCCTTTAGTTCCGACGGCAGAATGCAGTTATAAATAAATCGGTTGACCGGAGTTTCAACGCCGTATTTTTCACCGAGTTTGATTACTGTTCCGTTTTGGTAATCAATTTCAGAAGGTCGTCCCTCCCATACATCGCGGGTTAATGAAGAAGTTGAATCATAAGGGAATGTTTCAATGAAAGATACGCTTTTTTCAACAAAGCCAGACTCAATGGCCACTCCGGCTTTCTGAGAAATCAGATAAATCTCATTCAGCAAGTCAATCATCATTTGCCGGGTTTCTCTTAATTCCCTTAATTCGCCATAAGTTGTTTTGGTAACGGCCAGTAGACCGCTGACGCAAATGGCAATAAATTTTTTCCAGATTTCTGATTCGATGTCGTTGGATATTTTTGAGCCAATCTCTGCTTTATCAAAAATTGTTTTGAGATTTCGGGTTCGTTCTGAATCAGATTTATTAAGTTCGCCAAAAACGATTGCCGGAGTCACCCCAAAATGGTTAATAACACCAGGTGCTTCAATTTTGCTGATTATCCTGCATAAACCGCCAAGAATATTTGATTTATCAATTGATTCCATTAATTCTTCAGTAGCTAAGACTCCATTTTGCAAAGGGATAATCGTGCTGTTCGAATGAATTATGGTTTTTATATCGTCACGGATTTCTTTAATCTGCCATGCTTTAACAGCAAGAATAACCAGATCAATTTCTTTTAAATCCTGAATATTGTCTGTAGCTTTTACGTTGTTTAAATGAAAATCACCGGAGATGCTTTTAACTGTCAGTCCGTTTTTTTTAATTGCCTTTAAATGCTCTCCCCTGGCGAGGAAAGTAACATCAAAACCGGCTTTTGCCATTCTGGCTCCAAAATACCCACCTACTCCGCCTGCTCCGATTATTGCTATTTTCATTGATGACTTATTAATTAATTTGATTTGTTGAAAAATAATAAATGCGATAGTTTCATTTAGTCAATGATCATCAATTTTTCTGTTGCAATGATTTTATTGTCCATGGTCAGGAAAACAAAATAAAGTCCACTCTTCAAATTATCGAAGTTCAAGGTGACAGTCCGTTCGCCAATGTTTTTTATATGTTTTACCGTTTGACCATAAATGTCAACAACAGTAATTACTGCCTGATTCAATTGAATGTCAGATTGTAAGACCGCCTGTGAATGGCATGGATTGGGAAAAATTTGCACAATCCCGGTATTTTGATTTTCATTTAAAGAGGTAATGTTATCATGCAATTTTGCCACAAAAAAATCTGGATAAGTTCCTGAAGCATCTGCATTGGTTAATATATTGGAGCCAAAGGCAAGAGTCGGGCCAATGTACTGTCCTGTGACCAATACATTCTGGTAGGTATCTGTTGTTATGCAAAAGCCCATTCCACCACTCCCTGAGTTTCCAATACTATCGGTAAATAGATTGAATCCAGAAGAATCATATTTTGCTATGTAAATGTAAGTATCAGCAATAAATCCGGTTGCCCAAAGGTTGCCATCCGGACCAACATCAATACCAAACCCCTGGTCTCCGCCAATTCCTCCCTGACTTTTTACCCAAATCATATTTCCAGACGCATCATATTTTGCAATAAAAATATCATCAGCATAACCAGTATATGCACTATTTGTTAAAGTATCATTTCCAAAAATAGCGATTTGGCTTCTGAAATAGCCTGTGATATATATATTATCATATGTGTCGCAACTTATTCCATTGCATTTTTCTTCATTTAAACCACCTGCAGTTTTTGTCCAAAGTACATTGCCGTTTTCATCATACTTTACAATAAAAATGTCACTGGAGCCCATAGATATGAGGGTGTCATTTTCAAATACTATGGATGTATTAGTATACCAACCTGAGACCAGGACATTTCCCTGGGAATCGATACAAATGCTATTAGAAAGAGCATCAATTGCATTTTTAGCCCACAAAGCTGTTCCAGAGGAGTCGTATTTAGCAATAAAAAAATCGCCATTGGTTCCGATTCTGGTCAGCGTGTCGTCTCCAAAAACAATTTCCGGACTATAAAACCCCCCTGTAATATAAATATTACCCATTAAATCTGTGCATATGTCATACCCTCTTTCGTAAAATATGCCGGTAGGATTTTTTGCCCAAAGAACATTTCCATTACTATCTAACTTTACTATAAAAATATCGGTTACTCCGGAGTTGAGCAGTGTGAAATCATCAAAGGAAATGGAATCACTTGCAAATCTTCCGGTTATCAATACATTTCCGTCAGGGTCGGTACATACACCATAAATTTCATCCCATGAGTTTCCGTTGGCTGTTTTTGCCCAAATAACATTACCCGAAGGTGAATATTTTATAATAAAAACATCACTTTTATCTCCAGTACTTATAGTGTTTATCAAAGTGTCGTTTTCAACAATCATATTCTGACCCAGAAAATCTCCTGCAACAAAAACATTTCCGTCAGCATCGGTGCAAACCGTCCTTCCTGTTTCAACATAATAATTATCTTCCGAACTTTCAGCCCAGAGCCATTCCGGTGTTTGTGCATGCAGCAATGTGGCAGAAAACAAAATTGTCCAAATAAATAAAGCTTTTTTCATTTCTATGATTGTTAAAGTTTAACCTCCCATTCTTTTCTCAAAATCGCAAAAACCAAATCATCCACCCACTCCTCATTTTTTAAAATGCTTTCTTTAAAATGCGCTTCTTGTCTGAATCCCAACTTTTTCACCAATTTTATTGAACCGGTATTTTCGGGATCGATGGAAGCAATAATCCGGTGTTTATTCAAATCTTCAAAAAGAAACCTCATAATTTCGGTCAGGGCTTCGCTTGCAAAACCAAGATTCTGATGTTTTTTTGAAATGGTACAACCCAATTCGACCTGCTTATATTCAGGGTCAAAAAAATGCAGTCCGGCATCGCCGATAAGTTCTCCGGTTTCCTTAATTAAAATGACAAACTGAAACCATGTGCCATCAAGATTGATGGTTGAAGAAACCCTGTTTTCAATAAAATCGGCAACATCATCAATTGTTTTTGGAATCCAGCCCTGATATTTATTGGTAACAGAATCTGAACGATAAGAGTAAACAGATTCGGCATCGGTTTTTTGGATTGGGCGAATAACTAATCTTTTGGAGATAAGTTGATTGGAATTCATTTTGCAGGACTTTGCTTTGTTTTAACTATTTTAAAAAACTCATTCAACTCGGTTTTTCTTAATTTGTCCAGATCGTGCCACCGAATTCCCTGAACAGCTCCTTCTAAAGCATAAAGCATGTTTATACAGGCTGATTGATCGACCGTGGCAAGTTTAATAAATGCATTTTCGCTTCCTGCAGCAATTAAATCCTCAGCTGATTCAATGCCAACCAAATTGAGCTTTTCAGAAAGTGTCTTTCCCAAATTTGGAAGATTTGCTAATTCTGATTTTTTCATAACATCGAAAAAAAAATAAAGATAAGGATTTTATTACCTTATAATTACAATTTTGTCTTTGAATATTTCCACAAAAACAGCACATTTATATCCCTATCAGTTCAGTTTATCATTACGAAGCACGAAGCCATCTTCCATTTAAGATACGATTACTTATTAAGAGACTCAGACATGTTTCTTAATTTATAAAGAATCATTTATTTACCATTTGTTTAATTGCCCTTGATTTAATAAATTGCAGAAAACTTGTTTATCAAACATGCTTTATGGATTATTTTCAGATTTCAAAATATGAGCCCGGACTTGAACATGAAATTCATCTGTTGATTAAGAAAGTTTATGATGAATTTGTTTCAGGCGATTACTCTGAAGAGGGCAATCGCTTTTTTTATGAATGGATTGATCCTGAAAAAATTGCTGAAAGGCAAAAAAACCAAAACACCATACTGCTGGCTGTGATTGATAATAGAATTGTCGGGATGATTGAACTCAGGGACAACCGCAACATCTCCCTTCTTTTTGTTGATAAAAACCACCAGGGAAAAGGCATTGCTAAAGCTTTATT
Organism: Bacteroidetes bacterium GWF2_38_335; assembly: GCA_001769535.1. GTDB lineage: Bacteria > Bacteroidota > Bacteroidia > Bacteroidales > GWF2-38-335 > GWF2-38-335. The sequence continues at coordinate 74,513 of MEOH01000011.1, read as the reverse complement.
CAAGGAATCTCTGAAAAAATGTGTTCCTGCCGGCTCATTGCCCGATAAGTTTTATGTACATGCATCGCCCTACTCTATTCCTGTTTACAAAAAACTTGGATTTACTGAAACTGATGTGATGCAGGAACAATTCGGAATAAAATATTTACCTATGGAAATGATTTTAAAAAAATGAAAATAACAATTGCAATTATCGTCTCTGTGCTTTCATCTGTCTGTTCATTCGGACAAACTACTGAATGGCATTTTTATGAATATCCGGTAATAAAAAATGACAGTCTGCTTAACAAACTTCAATCAAAACTCATAGATGACTGGAATTTAAAAGTATCAAACGACACTCTTTTTACAGAAAGTAAAAACTACATCTGGATTGATTTTTACAACAGTGCAGGTGCTCCGCATGATGATCCGGAATATGCAAAATTTACCGATGAATATCTGCAAAAAAACGGCCGAAAAACAAAAATGATTGTTCTTTTCGATATTCAGAATAAGTGGGATGCCCAAAAAATTTCACAAGCTGAAAATGAAAATAAAAAAATATATGCCGAGACCGACAGTCTCATTTACAAATATAAACTCGATCATTTAAAACGGTCGTACCGGTATTCTGAAGAGCTGATCTGGGGTGCAACCGAAGATGAAGAAAAAAGATTTGAAGAATACAAGATTGAAAAAGAAAAAATACTTCAGAAAATAACAGAAATTCCAATTTACAACAGTCAGAATTACAGTCTTTTTGTCATTTCCAAAACCTGGTATTTTTCAAATAAGTCTTATTATATGTTGCCAATGATATATCCCGATGTAGAAGAAAAAAAGGTTTTTGTTTTAGAAAATATTATTGATGAGGTATTGAGAAACGATTTATAGATAGAATGAATGACTCAAATAATGAAAAAATAGCAGTCCCATCGTTTTTATATGGAAAGTTTGCTGATGTGAAGCGTGAAACAGGTAAAGTGGTTTCGAGACTCAAAAAAGGCGTTCCTGTTGGTGAAATCGTCTCTAATTATGATTTTATTGAAATTGGATCTGTACCCGGAAAATTGGTTCTTGACGGTCCAAACCCACTAACTGGAATCCAGGAGCATTTTAATTTGTTTGCTTTGCCCAGATTATTGGTGGTTCCCATGCTTGAAGGAATCAATAAAAAAGATGAAACATTTAATCAATTAATACAGAATTTTTTTTCTGACATGATGGGAAATTTCTGGTCCCATTTGGTTTTGTCATGTGGGCAAAGCGTTTATAATTTCTACAACAGCGAGCAAAACAGAATTTTTTATCTTAAAAACCTGATAATATTTCAGGATAAATATGTTTCAATCAATTCATTTTTTGATGGTCTTCCTTTTGAGTTCTGGAATCCGGAACATGGCCATGTAAAAATTGATATCATATTTGACCATCCTAATTTTATTGCGAAATTTGTTTTAGGAAATCTGGATTATTATAAAAACAATCCGCCACAGCAGGAAATGAATAGTCTGTTAATTAAAAATCCCTTATCAGATCTTTTAAATGAACCCAATCTGAAAAAATACATAAATGAAAGCACCTTCTGAAAAACAAATACTTACAATACTCATTCTGTTATCAGTATTGCTGAGTTATTGCTCCGGGCAAAAATCAAAAAACGAAGATGATAAAGGTGGAAAAACAAAAACTCCGGAGGTAATTTTTGAGATTGAACAAAACGGAGTCAATATAAAACCCGAAAAAAATATTTTTAGTCTGAACAGATCGCCTTTTACCATCCGGTTAAAAATGGTCAATATTGACGGGGCCTATGTCAGCACCTCATTTGATGGTTATTATTACAATCTCACCGATTCAATTGATATGAAAAGATTGCCGGCCATTATCCTTCCCGAATATGGGAAAAATATGGAAAAGGAAATATATATAGATTCTGTTGCATTTCATTTCTGGTGCTCCTGTCCCGAAGATTTGCCCCCCTATTTCACAAATACATTCGATAAAATCACAACAATTGGCGACACCATTATTGGTGAAAGGACAATAGAAAATTACTGGTCTAATAAAACAGACTATAAAATTGAAACCATCAGCAGCGATATTTACATTATGCTGTTAGTGGTCGAGCACAAAAACCAGCAACCGGTAAAAGAACTTAACAGGCAGAAATATATTATCAGGTTTGCCGTGAACAAAAATGAACATCACAGGGGATTCATATATAGAATTTTTTCAAACAACAGTTTGTATTATTAATTACCATTTAATATATTGCCAAAAAAAACACTATGAAAAATCTATTTACATTTATTAGTTGTGCACTAATTATATTCATTGCTGTTTCATGCAATCAGGAAAAAAAAGAAACTGAAAAAGAAACAAAAAAAGAAACTGTCGAAAAAAAGGACTCAGTTGCCAGTCCGGCCCCAATAATTGTAAATACTCCGGATGATGCCATCAAAGCACTAAAAGACGGAAATATCAGATTCACCGAAAACAAACTGGTCAACACCAATTATCCCGAAAGAATTCAGCAAACCAAAGAGGGCCAAACGCCTCATTCTGTAGTGTTAACCTGTATGGATTCGAGAGTACCGCCCGAAATTATTTTCGATCAGGGAATTGGAAATATTTTTACCCTTCGCGTTGCAGGAAATATTGAAGATGACAATGTACTTGGAAGCATGGAGTATGCAGTGGAACATGCCAAATCAAAGCTCATAGTCGTGATGGGGCATAATCATTGCGGAGCAGTAACCGGAGCAGTACATGATTATGAACTTGGTAACCTGACACAATTGCTTGAACAAATCAAACCAGCCATTAAATCTGACCCCGAAAAACCCGAAACTGTTGATGAAACAGCCAAAAACAATGTAAGCCTGACAATTGAAGATATTTTGAAAAAAAGCAAAATCATCAGGGAAATGGTTGAGAAAAAAGAAATTTCCATTGTTGGTGCATTTTATGACCTTGAAACAGGATTGGTTAGTTTTATGGAATAAACGAATAATTAGTGACCAAATACTTATTAATATTACTCTTTTATGTGCTTTCCACACACAGCATGATGTGTGCTGACATTCCTGACTACGAAAGTCATACAATTATTCACGATGGTTTAAAAAGAACCTACCTTGTTCACTTTCCCAAAAACATGGACAAAAAGTCAAGGAGGCCATTAATAATTGCTTTGCATGGCGGATTGGGCAACGGGAAAAGAATGATGGAACTTACCTCCTATAAATTCAATGAGTTGTCGGATAAGGAAAATTTCATTGTTGTTTATCCTGATGGCATTGGTAAGAACTGGAATGACGGGAGGAAAAATATGCCGGGACGATATAAAGCACACAACAGGAATATTGATGACGTTGGATTTATTTCAACGCTCATTGATACGATGGTAAATTACTATAATGTTGATTCAACACGTGTTTTTGTTACAGGGATGTCAAACGGGGCAATAATGAGTCAAAGGCTGGCCATCGAGCTAAGCGACAAAATTGCAGCCGCTGCTCCGGTTTGCGGAAATATTCCTGAAGATTTGGAAAGCACTCCAAAAAATGCAGTTGCAATGATGATTATCAATGGCACAAAAGATCCGCTCGTTCCTTATGATGGAGGATATGTACATTTCGGCAAAAAAAAACTTGGAAAAGTTTGTTCAACTGATGAATCTATAAAATTTTGGGTAAAACATAACCAGGTAAAAACAGATCCTGTAACGACTAAAATTGAGAATATTAATATTTCAGATAGCTGCAATATTGAAAAAACCACCTATTTTACTCCCTGCAATTGTAAAAATGTGGTATTGATTAGCGTGAAAAACGGAGGTCACACCTGGCCCGGGGGAAAACAGTATTTAGGTAAAAAACTTATAGGAAATACCAACAGGGATATTGATGCATGTCAGGTTATCTGGGATTTTTTCAATGTGCAGTTTGTTTCCTTATATGATTAGAAATATTTTGAGTTTGTAAAGACCTCCAGCTTTTGCATTCAAACCCGTTCTGCAACCAAAAACATATTGCTATATATCATATCAATCGTATCCATATTTTAAGTAATTTTGTATCTTGCAATTTTTAAGTAAACTCTTATAAAGATATTATATGGAATTCAACATTCAGGAAATCAAAAGCAAGCACAAAGTTCTTAAAACCTGGTCGTATAAATGGGCGCCCATTGATAAAGGTTACAACAACAGAACTTTGTATGTAAACGTGTCTGACAATACTGTAGAAGAAAAGCCGGTTTCTAAACTGATGAAAGAAAAATTCATTGGAGGAAAAGGTTTTGGTTTAAAGCTTCTTTGGGATGCAACAGATGCAAAAACTCCCTGGAATGATCCTAAAAATGAGATTGTTATTTCAGGTGGTCCGATTTGTGGTATTACCCAATATTCCGGAACCGGAAAAGCCATCGTGGTAAGTATATCCCCTCAAACTGATTCTGTTATGGACAGTAATGTGGGTGGATTTTTTGGTCCATTCCTTAAGTTCTGCGGATTCGACGCCCTTGAAATTCAGGGAAAATCATCAAAGGAAGTCATAGTAGTTATTGATGAAACACGTGAAGTTGTTGAAATCATTGAAGCTCCGGACGAAGCCATCGACAGTCATATACTGGCCGAGCAACTTACAGAAATGTATGCCGACGAGGAAAAAGACAAAAAAAATATAGCTGTTGTTTCAGCTGGATTGGCTGCAGACCATACCCTGATTGGCATGCTTAATTTCAGTTTCTACGACAGCAAAAGAAAAGTGGTTCGTTTGAAACAAGCAGGAAGAGGCGGTATCGGAACAGTTTTAAGAGATAAAAAAATCAAAGCCATCGTTGCCAAAGTAAAAGGCATCAAAGGAAATTTGAACAACGTTGTTGATCTTGAAGCCATAATGGAAAGAGGAAAGCGTTTCAACAAAGAAATGCGCGAGCTTGATGACAAACAGTGTGAAATGAAATCGAAAGGCACTGCCCACCTCACCAATGTAATGAATGATTACGATTTACTTCCCGTAAATAATTTCAAGTTCGGATCACATAAAGATGCCGATAAAATTCATGGAGAGGTATGGAAATCATTCTTCACACAGGGAGTTCCCGACGGCTGTTGGGTAGGATGCAACATGGCCTGCGCAAAAGGAGTTGACAATTATGAACTGAGATCAGGACCATATAAGGGATCAAAAGTTATTGTTGATGGTCCCGAATATGAAACAACTTCATCAAACGGATCAATTCTGGGAATTTTCAATCCCGATTTTACCATCGAAACAAACTTCTACTGCGACACATACGGTATTTGCACCATAACTTTCGGTACCCTGATGGGATTTGTTATGGAATGCTACGAAAATGGCATTCTGAATGAAGAAAGAACCGGCGGATTAAAACTGAACTTTGGTAACGCTGATGCTTGCATGGAAGTTCTTCATCAAATGGCCCGCGGCGAAGGATTTGGTAAAATTGCCGGATTGGGTGTACGCAAAATGAAAGAAATGTTCATTGCAAAAGGTTGGGGCGATCCTCAGTTTATTCAGGATATCGGAATGGAAAACAAAGGATTGGAATATTCTCAATATGTTTCAAAGGAATCACTTGCTCAACAGGGTGGTTATGCAATGACCAATAAAGGTCCGCAACACGACGAAGCCTGGCTCATTTTTATGGATATGGTCAATAATCAGATTCCTACTTTCGAGAAAAAAGCAGAAGCATTGCATTATTTTCCGATGTTCCGTACATGGTTCGGACTTATGGGATTATGCAAACTGCCATGGAACGATGTGGAACCTGAAGATAACCATACCCACGCTGAACCTGCAAAGGTTCCCGAGCATGTTGACAATTACGTGACTATTTACAATGCTGTAACCGGAAATAAAATTACCAAAGAAGATATTATTTCACAATCTGAAAGGGTTTATAACTTCCAGCGTATTTTCAACCTCAGAAGAGGATACGGCGTACGCAAATGGGATGCTCAGCCTTACAGGGCTGCCGGTCCGGTTACCGTAGAGGAATATGAATCAAGACAGGACAGGTATGACGGACAGTTAAAAACCATCCTTAATATTGACCCTGCAGGAAAATCCACTCAGGAAAAAATGACCATTCTCAGGAAATTCCGCGAGTCACAATATGAAAAATTATTGGATGCCGTTTACCTAAGAAGAGGTTGGACAAATAACGGAGTTCCAAAAATTGAACACCTTAAAAAGCTGGGAATGGATCTTCCCGAACTGATTGAAGTTATTACTCCACATCAATAAAATTAAATAAAAAAGGCTGCTGACGCAGCCTTTTTTATTTAATATTTTAATTCAGGTTATATCGTATGCCTGAAGAAAAAGCCGAATAAGATCTCATATAAGGACTGCTGTCTGGCTGGTTTTGAAATTCAAATCCAAATAATGCAGCAAAATCAAGGTAAAATTTACTAAAAAGCTTGTCATCCTTTGAAAAGCGGATATTTATTCCCATTGGAATAAAAAGTCTCGTGTATAAACTCCTTTTATAATCATTTTTTGTTGTAAAATTCATATTATCAGGCATAAAAATGTAATTTTCATAATCAACTCCATTGATATTGTATACATTGGCATTTTTTGAAAACTTTGAGTAATCAAGTGATGAGTAAATTGTATATCCCACATTAATACCAAATCCCGAATACATTATTATTGTTTTTTCGGGAGCAGTACGATAAATGGATGAGAAACTCAAAGCTATTTCGCTGATTATTTCATTAAAATTATAAAAAGTATTATTAACCGAATCAACATAAATAATGTAATCACCGGCATCCACTGTGTCGGTGCGGGTTTTATCCCTGCATGAAAAGCTAAGATTTCTTCGATTACCGGTGTAATAAGATATACCGGCATTCAAACTCCTGGTTGGTTTTTTGGTAAAGCCTAAGATAAAATTAAAAAAGCCGGTATTGGACCTGCCATAAAAGTACCCGCTGTTATCCATTAGATTATCGCTGAGTCCGAAATCTGTTTTCACATTATCATACAACTGCATCAAATCATCTGTATGATGGGTATACATTTGTCTTCCCATTGAAAAATGAAAGTCAGAGAGCCGGTAGCTGTCGGTTGTTTCCTGCGAAAAGATAACCATAGGAACAATCATTGATAATAAAAAAAACGTTTTCATATACATATTTTTTGGTTGATGATGACAAGGAAACGGGGAAGTGTTTTTTTTATTGTTTAGTTATTGGTCTGGTTGAACCGGGACGATAGTTTGATAATAATGAACTACCCCGCCGCAGAGCAGCAGGGTATCAACAAAAAATTAATATCTATTCGCCCCGTTGGCTAGCGGGCGGGGTATTAATCTCATACCCCGACAAATTTATTTGTCGAGGGTTGTTCAACTTACATATTTCAATTCACTCCGTTCTTGAAATTTGAGTTTCACGAATAAAATTAATAAAAAAAAATCCACTTTTTTATAAAAATTTAATGATAGTTAGTATATTTGCCACCCTGAAAACTGACCTGTGGTGTAATTGGCAACACGACAGATTCTGACTCTGTTATTCCAGGTTCGAGTCCTGGCAGGTCAACAAAGAGGAACCGCTAAGCCGCTGTAAAACAAGTTTTTACAGCGGCTTTTTATTTTGTTACACACATATTTACATACACTTTTTATTCATTCAATATGAATTTTATAGAGTTTGTTTAAAACTTATTTGATCTGAAGAATGACAAATTCACTGAGTTTTGTTACTTTGTAAATTGACAATTGTGTAAATCAAACCATCATGAAATCGACCACTGACATCTCCGAAACAATTGAAGAAATGGCTGAATGGTTTAAAAACACTGATTTTTTTCAGCAAAAGTTATCTCAAGTAAGCCATAAAAGAACTCAAGAAAAAAAAATATTTGAAGACTACGCTAATTTACAGTCGTCTCAAAAACAAAAGCTTATACTTCTCTGTAACATAGATATTTTTCTTGAATTATTTAATAATAATATCACATCCCACTCGGAGCATATTGATATATGGCTAAAGGATAATCATTTTTCAAACACTATCAAGAAAAAGTATATTCAAAAAAAAATTGATGAATTGGAATCCCTTAATAAAATTGTGATACAAACTGGCAAGGACTTTTATTGGCAGAACAATATCACAAAGGAATATACTATAATACTTAATGATTTCAATAAATTGCTTGAGATAATCATATTAAACAAATATAAATTAATGGGAGCTTGTCTGCCTATATATCAGGGAATTAATAATTGCAGAAAAATTGATGCAAGTATATTAACACCAAATGAAATCCATGATCAATACAAAAAGAAAATAGGAGAATCTTTTTCTGAAATAAAATTACCTGATGGTGAAGATATGCTTAAGAATTTAACTTTCTATATTGATAAACTTTCAGTTGCTGAATTTAAATATATGTTGGTTTTTTACTGCACGGTTCTTATATTAAAAAGCATAAAGGACATTAATGATAAATATAAAAAAATAATGACTTGCAAAAAACCTGTGAAAACCAAAAAAAACGAGCGATTGTCTATTAAATACAATATTAATACTATTTTATTAGTCGAAAAATTTTGCGAAAAGAAAATCATACAATCAAAGCAAAAAAACGACTTAATAAATCATTTAAAGGATGAGAAAGCACAAAAGAAAGTTATGCTTTTGAAACCATTAAAAGTCTTTCTCACACCATTTAATGAAATGAAAAGAGATTACATTTTTCAAAACACACCCGGGTTTATAGCAGCTTTTTTTCATTCTATATTGATTGATGCAAGTGGGAAAAGCTTTTCATTGAGCGCGATTGAAGAATACTTAAAGGAAAAAAGTCCTGGAATAATTTCCAGCAAGGATACAGAATACATTAACTATAAAGAATTTCTAAAAAAATAATATCACTAGAATTCAGGATTGAAATTGTTTTAATCTGATTATCTGCTTGTTGCCGCACTAAAATTGCCGTACGGCAACTCCGGCAATCTATTTACTTTACATTCAATTGATTATCGTATTTGTATGATCTATTTTTACGGTATAATTGATCAATATGGATATACTTATATTTAGTGAAGGGCGGCTTAAAGAAATTCTAAAAGATTTCCTAAATGAGATGCATTTAACCAAGGATGAACCAGATAGGGGGAAAGAAGATAAGCTTTTCTATTCGAACAAGGATGCAGCAGACTTCCTGGGAATGTCCACAGTAACATTTGCTAAATTAAAAACCTCTGGTAAGATTCGGTATAGCCAATATGGCCGAAAGTGCATTTATTCAGCCACTCAATTACTGGAAGATCTTCAGAAAAACAAAAAAAGCAAGCAATAAATGCAAATTATCTAAATACTGAACCCAATGGATGGACCTGCAAAAATGAGTGACCTAATTAATAATATGGGAATGACTCCTGTTTTCGATAAAGCAACCGGAAAATATAAAATAACCTGCAAATTTTGCAAAACGGAATTCTTAGGTAGATTAAACCAGAAATACCATCCAAAGTGCAAAATAGCGGCTAATAATCAAATAGCAAGCAAAAATAACGCTAAAATAAAAAGCGAAACCAATGGGCTTAAAAAAAACAACCGAATTTTATCCGATCTTCTATTGAAAATGGATAAAAGTCATGGAGAATTAATTCAGATTGCGCAAAATGAAATTTTACGTTTAGGTTTTGATTTCAAAGCTCCTTATAGGTTTATCAAAAAAGACGATAATACACAATGGTATGTAATTGGTCCATTTCACTATCGAGTTGAAAACCAATTTTTTTTATTCTATCATATAAAGTAATTAATTATGGATGAGTTTATTTATTTAGATCCAACAAACGTGAATGAGTTTTTCGGATCAAAACCAGAAAAAAAGAACACTAATATTGTTCCCATCATTCTGTTAAGTTTGGCTGTAATAGTTTTGGTTGCATACAATTTTTATCAGCACAAAAAAAACATTAAAGAAAAGGAAAAAAGTAATTGAAATAAAACTATTTTTTTCAATCCGATTCCATTTTTGATTTTGTTTTATTCTTCAATCAATGTCTTGGTTTGAAGAGACACTATTATTACGTTAAGTTCTCAAGGAAATGATTGTATTGATCCTGCCCCATTCATCGTACAAGTATGAGGGCGTGGTTGCGTCAACGGGGTAAACTCGGGTGTCGTCGAAGTAAGCGATATTGCTCACTGATAGTGATGCCCCAACATTAGTTAGCATCACATCAAGGTAACCTGTAATGATTGTTCTGCCTCAAATTTACCAGCAGAAACTTATTATTTTGTTTTTTCTACAAAAATAGAAACCTATAAAGGTTCTATTACAATAATGTTGTAATTTATTATGACTTATTTTGCAATTTGAATAACTTTATGCCATATTTTTAACTATTAATAAAAATAGTAATGAATAACAAAAAGATTTCAACATACCATCTTTTCCATAGCAATTGTTTGCTTCCGCTGAGACTGATATAAGCAAAAGTTAATTGTTTTTTTTGCTTTCTAAAGAAAATTAATTTTAATTTGTACATAAAAAAAATTTTAAACGGTTTTTATTTAAAGCATAAATGGGAGCGTCCAAACTTCATTTATGCTTTTTTTTAATTTATTGATTACAAAGATACAGAGGCCTTAAGCTTTGCCCTAATCTTCTTTTCAACATGGTTATCAACATCTTACAGTGTTTTATTACATAACAAATTCATTTTCATTATTTTACAGATACATTTCAACGTATTGTTGAAAAAGTATTGATATTCTTACACTTGCATAAACCATTGATTATCTGTCTATAAGTTAATTTTCAACATGAATGTGTTAAAAAGGCTTTTTGGTAGTTAAATAATCAGTGCTGGTTTATTTGGAAAAATCAATGAAGACGCTTTCGCAGATTGCTTCGGAATACGTAATCCACATCAACACCCTTCGCCGATGGATTAAACCCATTAAAAACGATCTGAAATTGAATAACCGGAAACTTTTGTTGCCGTGGCAGGTGGAAATGGTTTCTCGTTTTTTAAACGAATGCTGATGTTTTTTCATTTTTTAATTCTCTTGTTATAAGTTACTATTTTATAAACCTTTCTAATAAAATATTTTAAATTTGCTCTTCTCTTCTACCTAATTTATACTATATTTGATAAACAAATATTATAAAAAAAACAAGAGACTACTCCAAATGAAAATATTACTCTTTTTTGTTACAACTTTTATTATACAAATTTCATTCGTTTTTTCTCAAGTAGCAAGTGATTATTGTGGAACAGCAACACATATTTGTACATTTAACAATTACCATGGAATTGTTCATTCAGGTTATACCAACTTTTATTCAGAATCAGATTCAACAATTGAGAATAATCTACCTCTTGGTTCTATATTTTGTGGAAGTATTGAAATTAATTCGTGGCTTAAATTTGATGCTATTGATACCTTAATTACAGTTGATGTTAGTACTTTTAATTGTTCTTCAGGAGATGGTGTTCAAATGGAAATTTATTCAACGGAAGATTGTTTAAATTTTACCCCTGTTTCTGGATGTATTTCAGCCGGCAATAATTTTCAACTAACAGCTTCACCGCTTATTCCAGGTGAAACTTATTATATTATGATTGATGGATTTGCTGGTAATTATTGTGAGTATTTTATCAATGCTATTGCCGGAATGCCTTTAATAGACGCAGGTGAAGACATAACAATATGTAAAAATGACTCTGTTATGCTTCATGCTTCAAGTGGATACTTGTATAGCTGGATTCCTGATACTTTTATAAACAGCACTGCAATTTCAAATCCAATTGTTTTTCCTCAAGATACTATAAATTATATTGTTGAAATTTCTTTTCTTGATTCATCATGCCCTCCTCAAACTGACACAGTTACTGTAAATGTTGAACTGTGCTGTGAGTCAGTTGCTGGTATTTCAGATTCTGTTTGTGGACTATTTTATAATGAATTAAGCGGAAATTACCAAACCGATTTTATATATTCTTCATGGCTTTCTCCTAACTCAGAAGTTTTTTTTACTAACCCTAGTGATTATAATACAAATGTTTTTGTTGATAGCTCTGGAACTTATCCGTTAATTTGGGAAATTACAACTCAAGATACTGCAACTTGCTCAGATACAATATATATAACTTTTTTTGACAGCATTAATATTGAAGTGCTGACTATAGATGAAACTGAGTTTGGTTTTTGTGATGGTCAAGCAGAAGCAATTATTACAGGAGGGCTCCAACCATATGATCTAACATGGATTCCAGGAGATTTTTCAACCCCTGTAATTACGGACCTTTGTTCTGGTAATTATTTATTAATTGTTAATGATAGTGCAAATTGCTCTTCGTATTTTGAATTTATTATTTCCTTTGGTGATTTAATTAAAGAAAAATATTCGGATTTACAGATATATCCTAGTATGTTTAATGAAAATTGTTTTGTTTTAAACGAAACCCAAAATGCCATTCTTCTTAATATTTACAATATTAATGGAAATAAAGTAATGTCATATTTGGCAAAAACAGGGGAATCAATAATAAATTTTAGATATTTATCTCAAGGAACTTATTTTATTAAATGGTTAATAAATGGTTTAAGTTATACAAAAAAGGTCACCCTTATTCAATAAATATTTCATTTTATTTAAATATCAAAACTCCTATATCATCTGAGCTTTATAAATCAATAAAAATCAACTTTTCACATTTGAAAAGTTTCCCATCTACAAACAAATTACAAACATAAGTTCCCTTTGTCCATCCTTTGGTGTTTATCTCTGTCAATCCTGAAGTAATTTTAATTTCTTTTATAATTTGTCCATATAGATCACAAATTTTTAATTCTGCTTTTGACTTTTCATTTAATTCTGTTTTTACAAAAAAATTTGCCCTACTTGGATTTGGTAAAATCTCAAACTCAATATTATTCCCTAATAATGGTGCCTTAAAGTAATTTACCTCAGGATATACTCTTAAATAAGGCGATGAGGTTTCTGTCAAAATAAATATTGTATCAATTTCTGCAAAATCAATATCCCATACCATCGAATCTGTTAGTGATTGGCATAAGCTGTCATAATTTATAAAGTAAATGTATGATAGATAAAAATTAAATTGATTCATTTCAACAGTAACAGGAAAATCAATTGCATTTACAAAAAAAGTAAAGTTGCTATAACTTGGTAATGTTGCGCCAATCGCTCCTCTATAATCTTTTTTTAAATCAACATTTTGCCCATAAATTAGATACTCTAACCATGGAACATAAAAAGCACACATTGTATCTCTTATTATTGACCTAATTTCCAAACTATCATACGGTATGCCATATAAATCAACTTCACCTATACTTTCATCAATTCCCATTGTTCCGCCATCCCCAAATATTACAGAATCAACCCTGCCTTCATTATCTGTTACTTTTATAATTCCATATTGTTCTTGACTATAAATTGTAATTGAAGAAATCACAACAAAAACGTAAAAAACTATTTTCATTTTATGATTTTTTTACTTATTCTAATAATACCCAATATTACAAAAAAATAAACTAATAACAATCAAAGGGTTAAGATAAATTCACTTCCCCCTCCGCAATCTTCAAAAGTTTTCCACACCCATCAACTTTTCAAAATTCCATTCCAAGCAACTTAATCAGTTTCGGCATGCTAAAGCATCTGCAAAGGTGGAATGCCGAAATACAGTCCACAACTGATGATATCCCTATAATATCATCATAATTATATCATGGTAATGTGAAGTAGATTTCAATGCAGCTTCATCTTCAGTTCATTGTTAATTCAGGAAATTAAAAGCAAATAAAAACCTTTAATTCTTTTAGCGGAAAGTGGTTTTTTCAGATGTTTTATATTTGAAAATAAAAAGCCATGAGAAAACCAATTATCACTAAAGAAGAAATGTGCCGGCAGAATATCATCGCCGTAAAAGTTGAAAATGAAAAAAGGGACTACCGCTGGACCCAATCCGGAACCATTACAAAAACCATTCGCCGGACCAGGTACTTGAAAATTTGTTGGATGTGCGGATCCGCTTACGAAAGCTTCATCCCGAAAGCTTTCGGGAACAATTCTTACGCCTGCTCCTCCAGGTGCTGCAATAATCTTATGTATGCTATGAAAAAAGGATTAAACCCGCCAGCCCGGATGGATGTGATTACTAAGGAGAAGAATGTTCGGGAGGTTAGGGAATTGAAGGGGTTTTGAAAAAATGAAAATGAGTTATAAAATTTACCAAAGACATCGATTCTCAATGAATGACTAAAAATGGAAGACTGTTGGCCGCCTGCAAGATAAAATAAACCTACTAACTGGAAATTTTAGGCGGTGGTAACTTGCCCTTACAATACAATTCTTAAACATTCTCTTTCAAGTGCTGCAATAATCTTATTTATGCTACGAAAAAGGAAATAAACCCTCATGCCCAAATGTGTATGATTAATAAGTAAAAAATGTCTGGGAAGTAAAGGAAATGAAGGAGTTTAAAAAAGCTGTTTTAATTTTTAGAATTTACTCTCATTTAAACTTCAAAATATTACTATTTTCTTAATTACTGTTATTTCTTCTGTTACTATTTTTAAATTATACACTCCTTTTTCAAAACATGACAAATTAATACTTTTGTTTTCTCCCCTTAATACATTTATTCCTTTTACATCATAAATTTCAAAATAAACAAAATTTTTAGCAACAACCATTATTTGTCCATCCGTAGGATTTGGATAAACAAAAACATCTTTATTACTTTCGTTCTCAATATATTCTGTCAAATTAAAAAAATATCCTTGAGAAATTGACGAACAACCACTGCTGTCTGTTACCTGAACAAAATAGTATCCATCTTGATCTGGAAAATATATACTGTCATTACATCCTTCAATTAAAATATCGTAGAAATACCATTGAATAAAATATGGTGTGCTTACATGCAGATATGGATAGTTAAAATAAATTATAGGTGGTTCAGGCAAAATAAAACATTCCAATAAATAACTACCGGAATCCGATGAACAACCATAAATATCTGTAACAATTACTTCGTATAAACCATTTTGTTCTGGAAAGTAAATTCCATCATTTGCATCGATAATAAGCTCACCATTGAAATACCATTGAACATAAGAACTAGTAACAACCTCTAAATATGATCCATTAAAAATTATTTCTGGAGTTTCAGGGAGGATAAAACATTCTAATAAAAAAGTATCTGAAAAGGCATTGCATCCAAGAGAATCTGTTACTTGAACGACATAAGCACCATTTTCTATTGGATAATATGTTAACTCATTTGCACCATCAATTATTGAATCATTAAAATACCACTGTATTTCATTTGTTGTCTCTATTACAAAATTTGTATCATTAAATAATATTTCTGGAATAGACGGTAAATTGATACACTCAATCAGATAGATTTCTGAAAATGCAATACAAGAATCATCATCCATTATCTGTACAGAATACTCTCCATCCTGTGTCGGAGAATAAATCGTATCATTTTCACCATCAATAGGCTCATTATTAAAGTACCATTGAATATTATTTGTAGAAATTGCAATTAAATCTAACCCATTAAAAACTATTTCTGGCACACTTGGCAAAATAAAGCAATTCAAATCATAAACATTTGTAAATGAATTACATTCGTTTGAATCGATAACCATAACTTGATAAACACCATTTTGAATTGGAATGTACCCATTATCATCAGCACCAATAATTATCGTACTATCATAATACCATTGTACATCATAAATTGTATTCACTTCTAAATGGTTTATATGCCAATGTAGTATAGGTGGTTCCGGTTTAATATAACACTCAATTGTATTTGTTACAGTATTTGTTATTACAGCAGGATTATTATCAAAGTATATATTGGCAGTATTTTTTATTTTTTTATTAGGCAAAACCAGAGAATCAATACAAATTCTATATTTAACAAATCCTTGACTTAACAACCAATTTGATGAAGAATCCGGTAATAAAATGTTGTCAAATTGAAAAACTAAACATCTATCATCTTGAATATAAACATCAACTGGATGACTACTTCCCAATATTTGTAAAGTTTCTATTTTCAAATTTAAATCTAATTGATCCCTTATTTTTATATTTATAGCAGTGTCATTTCCAGTATTTTGAAAACGTATTGTATATTCCATTATTTCGTCTTTTTTTATTATTCCTTCCTCGCCTATTCCCTGTGGAGATACTAATTTATCATTGGGATCAAAAGAGCATAAAAGAACTTCAGTCAATGTATCACAGAAAATACTATCTCCAATATTATTATTTGTAAAAATATTTACTATTGATCTCATATTCCTCCCCATGCTTAAATAATTAGGCATTTTAACAATCATTGAGATTACTCCTTCTGAAAAATAGTTTAACGTATCAAAATTCCAATAAATTTTCTGCCCAATTATTGAATCTGGAACTATTTCTGCTGATATAAATGATATTGAATCATCTAAAACAAGTTCAATTACTCCCGTTGGTGTTACGGTTCCCCAATTCATATAGTTTATCCAGTAATTAGAAAGTTGATCACACCGGCGGATTCCTCCAGTAATAGATACATTAATATTATTAAAAAGACTATCTGGATAAAAACCAAAATCTAAGCTGTCAACAATTGTATTTTCAGATATAATAGAAATGTTGTATTCTAATGAATCTGTAGTTAAACTCCAAAAATCTATTGAATCGCAAAATAATTGATAATCCCCAGTTTCAACTGCATACCAAAAGTTACCTGAAGTATTTGAAAAACTCACATAGCTGTTTGGTGATAAATGAGTCTGTATATAATTTAATGTGCTCTCAGAACTGTCTTTTACTCCATTTTGGTTACTATCAAAAAAAACACTTCCCTTGATATAATTAGACCAACCATACAAATAATTTTCATACCATAGAATTTTATCATATAGATCACATGCCAAAACAATATCATTATCTCCATCACTATCAATATCACAAACAAATACAGATTCACCATTGTCTACCTTTGATTCAATATATTTTGGTGCGCTAAACAATCCTAATCCGTTCATATTTTCGCACCAAAACAAAACAGGTATTTCATAATCATATGCTGATACCAAATCTTTATCTCCATCCCCATCAACATCAGACATAAATAAACTATTCACAAAATTTGGAGAAGGATCAATAATTACCTTAGCTGGGCCAAAATTTCCATTTCCATCCAAATTCTCATTCCATACTATTTTTCTATCATTTGTGGATGAAGATACAACATCCAAATCTCCATCATTATCAATATCACAAGAATAAACCACATTAGCTCCATCTGATAAATTAATTAAATTTTGTGGACCAAATGTTCCTATCCCATCAATATTATTATACCACGCTATTTTATGATCAGTTAATGATGCAGATAATAAATCATTATCTCCATCATTATCTATGTCTGAAGAATATAAATACGCTGGGCCAATTACAGACGCAGAAATTAAAATTTCAGAGCTAAACGTTCCTAAACCATCTATATTTTTATATAATACAATTTTTCCTCCAGTGTATGAAGGTACCAATATGTCAAAATCGCCATCATTATCAATGTCAGAACAAATTACTGAAATCGGCCTTATAATTGAATCCGATATGACAAATTCCGTACTAAAACTTCCCGATCCATCTGTATTTTTAAACCATGCAATTTTATTGCCTAAGTATGAAGTTGAAACAACATCATTATCTCCATCACCATCAATGTCACATGCAACAACGCAATAAGCTAAATAAAAACTGTTTGATATAATATTCTCAAAACCAAAATTTCCTTTACCATCAAGGTTTCTATACCAAGCTATTTTATTATCTCCAATTGATGCTGAAATAATATCATAATGTCCATCTCCATCTATATCACAACTATAAATCGACTTTACTTGCTTTGGGGAAATGGCAATACATATTTGTTGACCGAAGCTACCACTCCCATCTAAATTTTCATACCATGCTATTTTATTATCTGTCATTGATGCTGATAAAACATCATTATCCCCGTCATTATCAATATCACATGAGAAAACACTATAAGCATCTATTGTTTGTGAAGATATTAATTGTTTTACTCCAAAACTACCAGCTCCATCAGTATTTTCGTACCATGCTATATCATTATCGGTATTTGTTCCTGAAATTATGTCACAATCTCCATCATTATCTAAATCATTTGCAAAAATACTAAATACACCTTCTGCATTTGTCGTAATTATGTTTGCAGAACTAAAAGTTCCCAATCCATCAATGTTATTGTACCAAGCTATTTTTCCATCAAATTCAGATGCAGAAATCACATCGTTATCTCCATCTAAATCAATATCAACAGAATATACACAACAAGCACCATTTGCACTTGTTGAAATAATTTTTTGAGAACTAAAAATTCCCATACCATCAATATTTTCGTACCATGCAATTTTATCATCTAATGGTGATGCAGAAAGAACATCATTGTCTCCATCACCATCAATATCACATGAAAAAACACAACTTGCGCCATTTGCACTCGTAGAAATTATTTTTTCTATCCCAAATGTTCCAACCCCATCAGTATTTTCATACCAGGCTATTTTATCATCATTTTGTGATGCAGAGACCACATCATTATCTCCATCCCCATCAAGATCAATTGCAAATACTGACATTGCCCATTGTGCATTATTTGAAATTATCTTTCTTAATCCAAAATTACCTAAACCATCAATATTTTCATACCAATAAATTGTGTGATATTCTCTTGAAGCAGATATAACATCTAAATCATTGTCTCCATCTAAATCTATAGCAAAAACACTGGAGCTTCCAACACAATTATTGTCGATTATTTTTTGTATTCCAAAAACACCTATGCTATCTGTATTTTCAAACCATGATATTGTTCTATCTTTCTTTGCTGCTGTAAGAACATCTTTATCTCCATCTCCGTCCAAATCACATCCAAATACAGATCTTGCTTCTTTGCATTGACCTGCAATTACATGTTCTTCCTCAAATTGAGAATATCCAATTATTGAAATACATAAAATTATTAATAAAATAATAATTTTCATTTGACATAAAATTTTTGTTAAGAGCTAATCTTTATTTATAAAAAGAATTTTTGAAAAAATAAAATTAATCAATTGATTTCAAAACTTCAAATTAAAAGTAACTTTTAATTTTATAATATAAATGTAAATATAAACCAATAATTCATAAGAAAAAATAATTATCAATCTTTTCTATAATTTTTCAATAATCTTTTAATCAAATAAATAGCTACTAATACAATAATAAAATAACTTATCTCTTTAAACCATTGCAATTTCATTAATTCAAAAAATATACTATTAGTTTTAGGTAAAACCACCCTCTCCACCACAACCTCCTTCTCCACCACCACGGTATCCCCCTTTTGCTCAGCCCACAAATAAACCGTATCATTAACAGCAAAAAGCTTCACTTGCAGCTTTTTTTTTGTAATTGTGATGGTATCTTTCAACTGCGAAAACAGAACCAATGTGTCAATTTTCACTCCGGGAATGATGGTCGTGTCCTGGATCCTGATGGTGTCGTTTTGAACAAGCTCGGGATGGAGGGCCAGAATCTGGCATGAGAGCAACCGCCGAAGTTCGTTTGCCTGCTGCAAACGTTGCTCTCAGAATTTAACCAGGCAAAGAAAAAAAGGATGGAACCCACCGGCCCGAATGGACCAAATTATGAAAGATAAAAATGTAAAGGAGATTAAGGATCTTAGGGGGTATAAATGAAAAATGGAGTTAATCAACCCCCATTATTTACCTTTAATTCTTAATTATTAATCAATACAATAACATTAATAAATAACGACTTTCTTTCTTGATGTTTTTTCTCCATTTATTTCAATAAAATAAACACCCGGCTTCAGATTTGAAATATCAATTTTCATAATCTCATTCACTAATTCCGCTTTAACAAATACTTCAATGCCCATAGCATCATAAATATTAAAACTAAAATCGATATTTATCTTTGTAGATCTAATGTTTAAAATATCATCTGCAGGGTTTGGAAACACTGAAAATTCACTGTCAATTATTATTTCATTATCTCCAACGTATTCAGAATTATCTACAATATTTGAAAATGATAAGTACCTCGAACCCTCCTCACCAGCACAATCTTCTCTTGCTGTTGCAACCATAAAATAATTCAAGCCATCAACTTCTGTATAACAGAAGAAATTTGATAACGCATCTATTGAATCCGTTAATTCAATACTCTCTGGACTTGACCCTCTATACAAATAATATTTTTCTGGAATAAATGAATCATATTGAACCTCGTATGGTTCCCATGTCAAACAAGCAACGTCACTACCTTCCATTGTCAAATCAAGATGAATTGTTTTATGATATTCACAAAAAACAATATTTGATTCAGTTCCACAAGTATCAATAACAGATAATTTATAAATGCTACTACCTAAACTTGGATTAGATGTGTAATCAATAAATATTGGTGATTCCCCAGATAACACTTCACCTAACGAATAAAAGTTAAAAGGTGAAATTTGTTTTTTTATTATATATTTTTCTGTACCAACCTCAGTATTAGGCACCCACATGATCTTGTTTTTTCCTGTTTCTTTATCAAATGAAACCACACATATTTGTTGATCGTTATAGATGTTTTGTTTATTAATAAATACAGAATCAAATGAAGAGCATCCAACTTCATCATTTATATAAACTTTATACTCAATCGAAACAGAAGGACTTGCAATAGGATTTGAAATTGTTGTTGAACTTAATGCATATGATGGTGCCCATAAATAATTAATTTCACCAGAAAAAAATGGATGACTTGATATAGTATTTGCATGCAAAGTTAAATAAGTGTCGCTTGTGCATAGTCCATATGGATCGCCTGCATCAACTTCTAAATATATTACATTTAATTCAGCATTTATTGTCTCAGTCACGCTATTAGAACACAAATCAGTTATCTCACATTTATATATGCCTTCATCAATAGCTGAAGCATCAGAAATTGAAATATAACTATTAATAGAATCTAAAAGTGGTTCTCCATCTTTTATCCATTGAAAAGTAGCTAACGAATTACTTATAACAACAAAAAAATTTGCATTATCGCCTTTGCAAACCACCATAGAAGTTGGTTGTGCAGTAATTTCAAGTGGTTGAGGATCTTCAACAATACAATTAAAAAAAGTCTTTTTATTTTCTTCAGTACCATTAAATGATCTGATACATCTTACACAGTAACTTTGATTTTTATTCCATAATGGACTACTTTCTCCCGTTAAAATATTTTTATTCCAAGCATTATTGGCACTAACCTCTGAACTTGACCAATATAATTCACTTGTAAAACCTCCAATTATTTCTTTTTGAATATACAATTCCTCCATTTGATCTATAGCAGGTAAGTACCAATCAGAATAATCAAATAAATTCAATTCATCACAAATACTTGCAGCTATTGGCCTTGTAGCACACCCTGTTACTATTGCGTTTGTATTTGAAAAGCCATTAGAAGTACTTGATGCCCCTGAAATATTTGTTCCAAAACAACCCCATTGGACTTCTGAATATTGATCTGATTGAGGAGCAATCACTCCTTCACCTAAACCGTTAATATAAAAAACTATTCCCCCATGAAATCGATCTCCAACTTGTAGGTCATTTGTTGAGTTTATTACCTTTAATTTTAAAATATCTCCGAACCACGAAGAATATTCGCATATTAATGAATTTGTGATTTTTACCCTAATATATTTTTCTCCAACCGGATAATTTACTATATATTGTTCATTTTCATTAACAAAACCCACAATATCTGTCCAAATAATGCAATCACTACTTTGCTGCCATTGAATTGAACCATTATAACCTGAAACGGAAAGATTTACTGTATCTCCTATTAACAAAGCCTCACAATTTTCCTGTGATTTTAAGCTTATTACTTGAACAAGCGTAAAAAATAAAAAAATTATACATTTAATTTTCACAAATTTCAATAATTTAATATCAGATTAATTCATTTTTTTACCACTTTAAACACTTCTGTTTTATTCTGAAATCTAATTTTTAAAATGTAAACACCCGCGCTTAAACATGAAATATCCATTGTTCTATTATTAATAAATCTACCCTCTATTCTTTTCCTTCCAATTAAATCAAAAATTTCATAATTTAAAACTTCTCCTTTCTCATACTTTACATTTATTATACCTTCTGAAGGATTTGGGAAAAGTGATATTTCTCCATGGTCTGGATTTACAATATTAACAGTTGAATCATCACTATAATCTAAATGTATTTGATATATAAATCCTTCTTTTGAAAACGTTACTCTATTATAAGCTCCACCAATCCAAAAAAAAGTATCAACTTTTTCAATTACATAAGCCTGACTTTTATTTTCCAACTCATCTGTTTTGGTATATTCATTTAATAAATCTCCTTGCAAATTTAAAAAAGTCATGACAACATCTGAGTTTTCATCAGAATTGTATTTTGCACTTCCAACTGCCAGACAATTGTTCTCTTCAATTAATTCCATATCTAATGGGACTGTATTTGGGTTAATTAAGGAATCTTCGAAATAACCCCATATTAATTCTCCGTTTTCAGATGAAATCTTATAAATATTCATTATATTATTAACTGTACCAATTACATAAAGATTATTTTCAGAATCACGAACAGACTTGTATAATTTACCATTACCACTATATGATATTTCCCAATTTTGAGTCATTTCAGAAAAATCAATTGAAGTAATTATTTGTGTTCCAAAAATATCATTTCCTGAGAGATAAATAGAATCATCAATTTGGATAAAATCATAATATTCTCTTTCACCAGGATAAATGAAAACAGTTTCCTTTTCAAGTGACTCTTTCACTACCTTATAAATCCTATTCCTTCCTAAAACATACAATGAATTAGTATCATTTTTTACAATATTAATTTTCCCATCGTATCCATTATTACTGCCCGCTGCTTCAAGAATCTCAACCGATGAAAATCCATCATCACTCCATTTTGTATAATAAATGAATATTTCATCCTTAAAAAATAAATATGAAGTATCTTCATCTGATTCCAATTCAAACGGAATCATAGGTGAAGGAGAAAAATTTATTGAATCGGTTCCAATAATATTCCCATCTGATTTATTTAATTTGAATAAACAAATTTTATCAATGTTTTCAGTGTAAAATGGCTCAATAGTATCAGGAACAGCCCTGCTTAAAGAAATATAAACGTTATTTTCTGTTACATTAATTTGCCCACCAATTAATTTTTTTGATTCTGTGAAAACTTTTTTCCATAATAAATTTCCATTTTCATCATATTTCTCCGCCACAACATGGTTACCTTCCTGCTTCAGTACATATACTTTTTCATTTTTATTTATTATATCAAGCGTTTTTGAAATTTCTTGATACTTTCTTGTCCCAATAAAAAATCTTTGAACTACTTCGCCGCTTTCTGGTTCAACCGTAACATATAATGGCTTTACTGTTCCGGGGATATACTCTAAATTTCCTAAAAAAACAGGGGAGTTTTCAAAAACACAAGATGCTAACCCAATACTTAAATCATCAAATTCAGCAGAATCCTGAGTTATTGTTAAATCAAACACTTCTAATCCATTAATTCCGTTCAGTTTATTTATACCCCATGCTTCAGTTCCATTATTACTATCTCCATAAAAACCAGCTTGATAAATATCGCCAAAGCAGTCAACATCAAGAGATATGGCTGCTTGCTGATTACCACTATGAGATCCAACAGGTGTCCCTAGTGCCTCAATATCTTGAATTGAAGCCCAATCCAAATTCCCAGATGACTTATCAACCTTAGAGGTCCTGAAAAATTGTGGAGATGCCCCAAAAGAAATTTGTCTATAAATTACATATAATTTATTGTTTTTATCAATTACTTTTTGAACGGCAACTTCTTGACTACATGCTTCAACACTCCATATTTCCATTCCAGTTGAAATATCAATTTTTTTTATTAATCCATTTTCCTCAAAGTTCTGCCCAAATATATAAATATCATCATAATTATCAATGTACGCAAAGTGAATTGCTTCCATTTCTGTTGAAATACCAGAATAAGGTCCAATGTATTTTCTTTGCCATATTATTTGATTAGTATTATTTCCATTATATTTGGTAAACTGATCATCAATTGTTGTATAAATATTTTTATTATTATCAGTTGTTAAGCTTATTTTTGAAGAAAATCCCCCAAGATTTTTTATGGATAAAATTGAACCATCAACCTTACTTAATGTTGCTAAATAAATATAATCATATGTACTATATAAAATTAGGAATTTAGTTGAATCATAATCACGAAAATTTATTGTAGATATTAAATCTAAGGAATAAGTTTTAATCCATTGTACAATACCTGTCTCTTCATTAATTTTCCAAAAGGTTTTTTCACTTGAATCATACGAACAACCATAAATATATCCATCATTAAATAAACTAAAATAAAATTGTACAACATTGGAAATATTTGACTCAAAATTTTCCAAAGTTGACCATATTACTTCACCGTTTTTGTTTAATTTCAAAATCAACGGTTTTTTCTCATCAGCAATAATTTTATATCCAGATACTAAAACTCCATCATTAACTTCAATGTATTTATACATTTTATCAATACCAATCTGCGTATAACTTGTATCTGAAAAATATTGAAATTCAATCAACTGTCCAAATAGTGGAAAGTTAATTAATAAAATAGCTATTTTTAAAATATATTTCATAATTATGATCTTTAATATACAATTATTGTATCCGTCACCTGATTACCATTATCTCCGGTTACAATAACACTATAAGATCCAGGAGAGGTAACAATTATTCTATTGTCAGTTGAACCATTCGACCATAAAACAGATGCTTTTGGAAAATTTTTAATAAATAGTTCTATCTCATCATTGCAATCATTAGTTCTTTTAAAAATCTCAACATCATTTAAATAGTAATACCACGTATCCATTTCATTATTTTCAAAATAATTATCTATATTTCCATTAGGATTTGATATTTCAAACTCAAATTCGTAATATGTATTTTTAATATAATCAAAAGGTCCCAAATCTACAGTAACAGTGTCACCCGGATGAATATTTTTAATTACGCTCCCATCATATTGTAATAAATCAAACAACAAAAATTTAACATTGAATGAATCAATGTCAAAAATCGAATTGTTTTTTACTCTAATTTTAATTGAGTCAATGGGCAAATAAATATTAGTATCAGGATATAAAATTTCGATTAATTCTATATCATGAAAAGTAGCATAATTTATTTCAAATTCATCTGCACCAATATCAGGATGAAAAACATCCCTTAAATCTCCATCAATATCTTCGTTAACTTCTATTATTGGAAGTGCTTTCCCCATTATTTCAATGGCGTTGTTTACGTGTAAATCCGTATTGCTAATATAAAAAGGATTAGTAATCAAACTATTGTTATCCTGTCCTTTTAAGAATCTCCATTCATCAAATGTCATATAATTGTCATCATCCAAAAACTTAATATTTCCAGAAGAATAGAAAACATTATAATCTGAGTGAATTTGAGACGTATCAATAGAATTGGATGATGCATAAAAACTACCTCCATGTGTCCAATTAAAAATATTATTAAAAAGATCTATATTCGAAAGGCCAATAGCAAACTCAATTATGTAACTATCCCAAACATTAAAGTTAAAACTATTATTTATAATTTTTACAAAAGAAACATTGTAAAGCACTATACATCTAATGTATGAACCTGATGTTGCTGAAACAAAATTATTCTTGAAAATTATTGGATTAATTAATGAACCATTACAATCGTTAAATTCCACAATATTTATTAAAGTACCACCAAAGCATAAAATATTTTTTTCTAAATATATCAAACCGCCACAATTAACGAATCTAATTCCTGAAGAAGAATTATACAAATTACAATTTATATTATTGCCTGAAATACTAATGTCTTGTTCTAGTTGAGCATAGATTGAATACCCCGCAGTCCCACTAAAAACATTTCTAATTATATTATTATTTATGCAGTAATCTGAAGCCATTCCTATTATTTTTATCTGATATCCACCATTAACAAATAGATTCTCAGTAATAGAATTATTATCACCTCCTCCGTTAATTAAAATTAAGGCGGCAGATGAAATTCCACTAATGACGTTACTTCTGATTACATTATTACTAAAAATATTATTACTTGATCCATTTGAAACCGATATGACAATTTGATAGTTAGATGTTGATGTTGTTTTAATTGTTAAATGATTAAAATTAATAAACTGAGCTCCTGCAAGATAAATAACATAGTTTTCAGTTGATGTTGTTGCATATTGCAATATTACAGAGTTACTATCCATTTCCTCAGATTGAAAGGCAATCGTATTAACTGACGAACTTCCTGTCACAAAATTTATTATAAAATGTTCAACGTAAGTACCAGGTCTTACATTGAAAATCACTGGACCGTCTACTCCATTATTATTTAAATAATTTACAGCAGTTGTAAAATCTGTAAAATCAGGGGATGTTCCTCCTATTGTATAGTTTCCATTCATTGGCTGAGATTCAGCAAATAAATTTAGAAACACATAAATTACAATTAATATAGATTTATACCTAAACATTATACATTTAATAATTTACTTTATTATCTTTTTATAAAAAAACGAATTGTCATTTTCAAATCTTACAAAATAAACCCCGGAAGCGAATTTTTCAGTCTGTACTATAGTTTTATTTATGACATTTCCATTATAAACTACTTGTCCTAATGCATTTAATATCTTAAAACTCCATTGATTAAAATCATTTTCATCTTCAATTGTTATTTCGTCAGAAAATGGAACAGGATATATAGAAATTTCGTTTTCAAATTGATTAGAAGCAACCTCTACTGATGTAACAGGAATGCATGATGAAGTATCTGAACATGACCCCATTGTTAAAATTATAGCATAATTTCCATTTTCTGAGGCAGAAAATATTGGATAATGAGCTCCTGGAATTGAAGAATATCCATCGTCACAATCAACCCATTGGTAAGAATCTGCAATGAAATTTGAATAAAGATTGTTTCCTGAATATGAAACACTTGTATCAATAAAATAAGTTGTTAAATCCAATTGAAAAAGACTATCACAACCAAAAGCAGAAGTAAGATTATTGTAATAAACTCCTGTAGAGGTATAATCCATACCTTGCCATGTATAAACATCACCAACACAAATGCTTTGCGCTTCTGAAAATGAGTAACTTGGATTAACAATGAGTACTAACATAAAAATGCTATCGCATCCTTTATTAGTTATTAAACTATCATAATACACTCCAGAAGTATTATATTCAATACCACGCCAATTAAAGGACTCTCCTCCACAAATACTGGCAGTATCTGAATATAAATATTTATAATTAATATTTAATAATAATTGAAATTCACTTTCGCATCCATTAAAATTTGTTATAGTGTCATAATAAATTCCCGTTGTTTCATAATCAATTCCATGCCAATTATAGGACTCTCCTTCACAAATATCAATTGATTCAGATGAATAATATTCTGAGCAAGCCAATAATCTGGCAATTCTGTTTCTTCCAACACCGTTGTAACTTACAAATTCACCTCCAATAATAATCTTTCCATCATTTTGAATTTCAATTGCTCTAATTTTATAACTTGGACCTGATCCCATAATGAATAAATTATCAATACTCCCATCATTGTTTAAACGAACAAAATATTTTTTATTTACTCCATTATAATAAGTAAACTCACCTCCAATTAAAATTTTACCATCTGTTTGTTCAGAAATTTCAAAAACACCGTTATTTGCTCCTGTTCCAACATAAAATGAGGCATCAAGGCTTCCATCAGAATTCAATCTTGCAAGATTTTTAATTGAAACTCCATTATAGCTATTAAAATAACCTCCAATTAAAATTTTACCATCACTTTGTAATTCAACAGTTTCTATTGTATTGTCTACACTTGTTCCTGGATCGAATGATTCATCAAGGCTTCCGTCTATATTAATTCTTGCTATACAATTTCTATCTGAATACACATATGTGTTAAATTGACCCCCAATAATATATTTCCCATCATTTTGAATAGCAATTGAAAAAACCCCTCCATTTGGTCCAATTCCGGGGTTGAAGGAATTATCAAGACTTCCATCGGAATTTAATCTTGCAATTTTTTTTATTGATATTCCATTAAAACTTGAAAACCCTCCTCCAATAATAATTTTTCCGTCAGTTTGTATAGCTAATGAATAAACCCCTGAAGATGGTCCTGTTCCAATATTAAATGAATTATCTATACAACCATCTGTATTTATTCGAATTAAATTATTTGTTGCTATACCATTATATTCAGAAAAATTTCCACAAACAATAACTTTTCCATCATTTTGAAAAATAGCATCCCAAATACTACCATTAATCCCAGTTCCCGGATTGAAAGTTGTGTCTATAGTACCATCTGAATTCAAAAGAGCAATTTGATTTCTACCATAATTATTAAACTTTTTAAAGGTGCCACATATTAAAACCTTACCATTAGAATTTATTTTAGTAATCATAATCACGTTATCTGCTCCTGTTCCTTTGTTAAATGATTCATCAAAACTACTATCTGTATTCAAACAAGCGATATGATGCCTTCCAATTCCACGATAAAGTTCAAAACCGCCTGTAATAATAATTTTTCCATCTGTATAATTAGAAATAGAACTAATCCATCCACTTGGCCCTTCCCCTGGATTAAAAGATAAATCTATACTACCATTTGAATTTAATCTGACCAAATAGTTCCTTGTATATCCATTGTAATTTGAAAAAGCCCCGCCAATGATAATTTTTCCATCTGATTGAATTACTGGCGAATAAACAGTATTATTAAATCCAGTTCCAGTGCTAAATGTCACATCTTTGGTTCCATTGGTATTTAATCTAACGATTCCATTTACGCTAAATCCTTGAAATAAACCAAATTCCCCCACAATAATTACTTTTCCATCTGATTGAATTGCAATTCCAAAAACCGGATCTTCCATTCCCGAAAATGTGTTAAAAGTCCCATCATTGCTTCCATTACTGTTTAATCGAGCAATTCGATATTTATTGGCACCATTAAAAGTTGTGAAATCACCACCAATAATTATCTTTTCATCTGATTGAATTTCAATGGCCCTAATATAATTATTTGCTCCTGTCCCAATATTAAAAGAAGTATCAATACTCCCATCATTATTTAAACGTACTATTCGATTTACACTTGTTCCATTATAAGTAATAAATTCGCCGCCAATAATTATTTTACCATCGTTTTGGATTTTTATTGTAAAAATTAAATCATCAATACCCGTTCCAACATGAAAAGATGTATCAATACTTCCATCACTATTCAATCGTGCTATCCGATTAATGCTTGTTCCATTAAAACTAGTAAAATCACCACCTATTAATATTTTCTCATCTGTTTGTATTGCTGATGCATATATTATTCCATTAGCCCCACTTCCAATATTAAAAGTATTATCAATATCACCATTTGGGTATAATCTTGCAATATTTCTACTTATTGTTCCATTATATTTCGCAAAGGAACCAACTATTAAAATTTTTCCATCACTTTGAATAACTGAAGATTGAACAGTTGCCTCTGCTCCATCACCATAACCAAAGCCCTGATCGCCCGGATTAAATGTTGTATCAACTGAGCCCCACTGTGCATAAGTGGCTAGGTGTAAAAAAAATACAATCGTAACAAAAAAAATATGTTTTTTCATAATCATTTTTTGTAATGATTTTATGGTCTGTTTTTAAACTACTAAAACTCAAAAAACTTTTTTTAATATTTGCTTTAGCTATATAATTATACTTTTTTGAGATTTTAATGTAAATATAAATCAATAATTCTTAAGAAAAAAGAATTATCAATCTTTTCTATTATTTTTCAAAAATCTTTTAATCAAACAAATAGCTACTAAAACAATAAGAAAATAACTCATCCACTTAGACCAAAGTAAATTCATTAATTTCAAGTATTTATTATTTGTTTTATGTTGAACCACCCTCTCCACCGCAATCTCCTTAGTAAACCACAACCGTATCATTTTCTTGTTCAGCCCAAACATAAACCGTATCATTAACAGCATAAATTTTCACCTGAAGCTTTTCTTTTGTAATTGTGACAGTATCTTTCAACTGCGAAAACAAAACCAATGTTTCAATTTTCACTCCGGGAATAATGGTTGTGTCCTAAATCCTGATAGTGTCGTTTTGGACAAGCTCGGGATGGAGGGCCAGAATCCGGCATAAGAGCAACCGCCGCAGCTCGTTTGCGTGTTGCAAACGTTGCTCTCAGAATTTAACCAGGCAAAGGAAAAAGGGATGGAACCCACCGGCCCGAATGGACCAGATCATGAAAGATAAAAATGTTAAGGAGATTAAGGATCTTATGGGGTATAAATGAAAAAGCACTGCTTTTTGGCAGTGCTTTTTATAATTATATGTTTCTATTTTTACTCCACAACTACTTTATGCACCGATGTTCCCTTTGATGTAATTACTTTTACGGTGTAAATGCCTTTTGAATTTCCGTTCAAATCAATTTTAATTTCATCTTTCGTTGCTTCTGTCTGTTTTATAAGCTGACCATTTAAATTGAAAATATCAATCCTTTGGATTTCGTTTCCTTGGATTGTAAATTCGCCGGATGAGGGGTTTGGGTAAATAGAAATGCCGTTTTGTTGTATCGTTTCAATTCTGGTTACAAGCAAATTTTCATACCAGGCTATTTTGTATCCTATTATAGAAGCAGAAATAACATCCATATCTCCATCACCATCAAGATCAGAGCAATAAACTGCAATAGCAGCATTCGCTTCGGTTGTAATAACTTGTTGAGCTCCAAAAGTTCCGTTTCCATCGGTGTTTTCATACCAGGCAATTTTGTTATCCGAAAAAGAAGCAGAAAGGACATCCATGTCTCCATCACCGTCAAGATCGGCAGAATAAACTGATTGTGCTCCATTAGCAGCAGTAGTAATGACATTTTGAGGACCGAAAATACCGTTTCCGTCGGTGTTTTCATACCATGCAATTTTATCGTCTGATGAAGAGGCAGAAAGCACATCCATATCTCCATCACCGTCAATATCGGCAGAATATATCGAGACAGCATAATATGCATCTGTAGTAATTATTTGCTGAGTTCCAAATGTTCCGTTTCCATCGGTGTTTTCATACCAGCATATTTTGTCTTCATACTCAGTAGCCGAAGCCGAAAGCACATCCATATCCCCATCACTGTCAAGATCGGCGGAATATACCGAGAGGGCATAATATGCTGTAGTTGAAATTATTTGCTGAACTCCAAAAGTTCCATTTCCATCAGTATTTTCATACCAGGCTATTTTGTCGTCATCCTCAGAAGCCGAAAGCACATCCATATCACCATCACCGTCAAGGTCAGCACTGTAAACTGAGCGAGCATTATCGGCAACAGTTGTAATAACTTGCTGAATTCCAAAAGATCCGTTTCCGTCGGTGTTTTCATACCATGCAATTTTATCGTCTGTTGAAGAAGCAGAAAGAACATCCATATCTCCATCACCATCAATGTCGGCGCAACAAACATCACGAGCACCATTGGCATCTGTTGTAATGGATTGTTGAGTTCCGAAGGTTCCGCTTCCATCAGTATTTTCATACCATGCTATTTTGTCATCATGAAATGATGCAGAAAGCACGTCCATATCTCCATCACCGTCAATGTCGGCACTGCATATTGATTCTGGTGTATTGGCAGCAATTGTAAGAACTTGTTGAGTCCCGAATGTTCCATTTCCGTCGGTGTTTTCATACCAAGCTATTTTGTTGTCATCCTCAGAAGCCGAAAGCACATCCATGTCTCCATCACCATCAATATCCCCGCAATAGACTGAAGTGGCTCCATTTGCATTTATTGAAATGACTTGTTGAGTTCCGAATGTTCCGTTTCCGTCTGTGTTTTCATACCAAGCTATTTTGTTGTCATCCTCAGAAGCCGAAAGCACATCCATGTCTCCATCACCATCAATATCCCCGCAATAGACTGAATTGGCTCCATTTGCATTTATTGAAATGACTTGTTGGGTTCCGAATGTTCCGTTTCCGTCGGTGTTTTCATACCAGGCTATTTTGTCATCATTCCAGGAAGCAGAAAGCACATCCATATCTCCATCACCATCAATATCTGAGCAATAAACTGCACTAGCACCATTCGGGTCGGCTGTAATTACTTGTTGAGCTCCGAAAGTTCCGTTTCCATCGGTGTTTTCATACCAAGTGATATCGATGCCATCTCCTGAAGACGAAACGACGTCCAGGTCTCCATCTCCATCAAGGTCGGAGGCAAAGACCGAAGAAGCCCAATCGACATCAGTAGTAATAACTTGTTGGGTTCCGAATGTTCCGTTTCCGTCGGTGTTTTCATACCAGGCTATTTTGTCATCATTCCAGGAAGCAGAAAGCACATCCATATCTCCATCGCCGTCCATATCCGCGCAATAAACTGAATTGGCGCCATTTGCATTTATTGAAATGACTTGTTGAGTTCCGAATGTTCCGTTTCCGTCGGTGTTTTCATACCAGGCTATTTTGTTGTCATTCGATAAAGCAGAAAGGACATCCATATCTCCATCACCATCAATATCTGAGCAATAAACTGCACTAGCACCATTCGGGTCGGCTGTAATTACTTGTTGAGCTCCGAAAGTTCCGTTTCCATCGGTGTTTTCATACCAAGTGATATCGATGCCATCTCCTGAAGACGAAACGACGTCCAGGTCTCCATCTCCATCAAGGTCGGAGGCAAAGACCGAAGAAGCCCAATCGACATCAGTAGTAATAACTTGTTGAGTTCCGAATGTTCCATTTCCATCCTTGTTTTCATACCAGGCTATTTTGTTGTCATCCATTGAAGCAGAAAGCACATCCATATCTCCATCACCATCTATATCCGCACAATAGACTGAACTAGCACCTTCAGCAACGCCTTGTTCAATTATCACATTTTGGTCTCCAAAAGTAGTTTGGGCTTGTACTGCAAATAATGTAACAGAGAAAATTAGTGCTAGAAATTTTAATTTATTATTCATACTTTTTTATTTAAAGACTCTATATCCAGGAAATTATTTTAAACGCTATTAATTAGTATCAAACTTACAATATTTTCTTAAAAAATCAAAATGACTTATTTATTATCCTTTTAATTACAAGTATAATTCCGATAAATGCAAATATTATTATTATCCAATTAAATTCTTTAAAAGTTTCATTGTTTTTTTTCCTAATCACCCTCTCCACCACAATCTCCTTCTCCACCACAACAGTATCCCCTTTCGTCTCAGCCAATAAATAAACCGTGTCATTCACCGCAAAAAGTTTCACCTGAAGGTTTTCTTTTTCTATTGTGATGGTGTCTTTTAAAGCTGAATATAGAACGACTGTGTCGAGTTGCACACCGGGGATGATGGTTGTGTCCCGGATCCTGATCGGGTCATTTTGAACTAATTCGGGATGGAGAGTCAGGAGCCGGTTGAGTCGTTTTTGCGGACTGCATGAAACAAGGATGAGGATTCCAGCTATATTCCAAAAAATCAGGATAGAAATCCTGATTATCATATAAATATTTGGGCTGTTCTTTTTCATAGCTTTATTTTTTAGTTTGTTAAATTCTATGATTTTGCTACTTTCTTCAGATTAAAAGCCGGTGAGTCTCAGTCCGTTTTTCAGGACATCCACAATGTCATTAAAATCCTTGATTTCTTTAACCGGTTTCAGAGAAGTCTCGCCGAGCTTAAGTTTCTCAGTATCCTTGAGTTTCCGGTAATATTTATAAGCAATCCCCAGAGTGAGAATCACTATTACTATGATGATTATGGTCTTAAGTTTGAACATATATTGCAATAAAATCTACTGCAATATTATGATGGGGAAAATTGGTGGTTTCTTTTATGTGGGGTAATGGGAGTAATTGATGGTTAAAGAGAAATATTTTCTTTTATTTTCTCCTTTACAATTCTTTTGAAATCCCTTTTATTTAATTTTTAATGATTTTTTTGGTGGCTATTTCCTTATCGTTAAATATCTTGATATAATAAATTCCTGAAGAATGATCACCAATGTCTATTTTTTCAGAATTTGATTCTAAAATCAATTCTCCTAACAAATTATAAACTTCAATTTTTGTGATTTTTTCTGTTTTAATATTTATTATTCCTGTTGTAGGATTGGGAAAAACCTGAACTACATCGGATAATTTTTGATTTAATATCCCTGTATTATTATTATTTAACTTCAAAACAAAACAATCACTATTTCCATGATTTCCTTCAATATCACCATCATTTGATTTTGTTTCACCAGCTATAACAAAACCACCATCATTTGACTGAATAACAGCTATTGACTTGTCTAATTCCAAGCCACCATAACATCTTGTCCAGATTGTATCACCAAACATATCAAGTTTTAAAATCCAACTATCCCAATAGCCATGATTTCCATTCACATCCAAATCATTCGATTTTGTGTAACCTGCTACAATAAACCCATCGTCAGTAGTTTGATGCATTGAAAAAGCTGATTCAGTATCTGACCCACCGTAAGATTTTGACCACTGAGTGTTTCCTAATTCATTAAGTTTTAAAATCCAATAATCAGTTTCTCCATTATTTTCATTTAAATGGCAATTATCTGATTTAGAGTAACCTAAAACCACATACCCTCCGTCTAAAACTTGTTGTATTGAACTAGCATAATCATCATTTGTTCCGCCATAACACCTTGCCCACAAAATATCTCCAAATTCATCAAGTTTTAAAATCCAATAATCAGTTTCACCAAGAGGTGAACTAACATCGCCATCATTCGAAGTGGTAGTACCTAAAACCATGTATTTACCATCAGCGGTTTGTTCAACACTTTTACCATAATCATTATTTGATCCACCATAAGTTTTTGACCATAATATTTCGCCAAATTCATCTAGTTTTAAAATCCAAAAATCATCCAACCCATTATTTCCATTCACATCCCCATCTATCGATCTAGTTGAGCCAGTTAAAATATATCCTCCATCCGTGGTTTGTTGAACTGCACTAACCTGATCATTTAGTGAACCACCATAACACCTAGTCCATAATGTATCTCCATATTCATCAAGCTTTAAAATCCAGTAATCGTTATACCCGTGATTTCCATTTACATCCCCATCTATCGATCTTGTTGTGCCAACTACTATAAAACCTCCATCTGTGGTCTGTTGAACTGAATTAACCCAATCATAATATGAACCACCATAAGTTTTTTCCCAAATAATACTTCCATATTCATTAAGTTTAATTATCCAATAATCAACATACCCATTGTTTTCACTCACATCTCCATTATCTGAACTAGTATAGCCCACAGCGATAAAATGATTATCTTCTATTTGTATAATTTCATTTATCTGATCATCCTCAGTACCACCATAACACATAGACCACTCAATGTTTTGAGAATTTACAAAATTCGTAATAGTGATTAAGAAAATTAAAAAAGAAATATTTTTCATAGTCAGTTTATTAAAGGACTAAACTTGCTCTAACAATAGTTCAATAGTACGATAATTCTCAAAAATTTCCAAAAAAACCAAAAATTAATTCCTGATTATTTCTTTCCCTACCCCAAAAACTCCCTAATCAGCTTCACCTGTTTAGGTATTAAAATCCTGATTCTTTTTTTTCTGATGGAGTTCATGTCGAACAATTGTTGCCGGATGGGGACCAGCCAGGAGTATAATGGAAGTAATCGATGTTTAATTCGTTGTAATTTCTTTTAATTCCATAATTCAAAAGTTTTTCTTTTATCATACATTTTTTTTATATTTGCTTGTGTTTAAGAAATCAAAAATCCATAAAAATGAAAAAACTTCTCTTTACTTTACTTGTTTTGATATCAATTACCTGCATAAGTCAAACACATCACGGCACAAATAAGGAAGTTTCGGTAACTTTAACAACATGGGATGATTGGGTCTGCGGTCCCAAATACTTCGCAATAGATGCCAGTGCAATTGGAGCAGATACGGCATACTGGGTTGACCTGACTGATCCTGTCGGAACAACTTTTTACAGTTGCAACCCGGCAGACCCAACAAACCTCCATGACTCTGTTCATGTTACAACATGGGGATATCACCAATTTATTGCTGTGGCTGAAGACAACATAGGAACACTATACTTCTCTGATACTTTAACTATAAAATTTTATAAATGGCCTGAGCCATACGTACAAAGCAATGATACAGCCTGCGGAAATTGTTATGCTCTTGAAGGAACTCTATCAATTGACACAACTGTATTTGTTTGGTCATCATTATCTCCATCAGGCCTCACTTTTTCTTCAACCGGAAGCATAATTGGTACCAACCTAATTGATACTGTTTGTGTAACAATCATTGACACATCCAGATATATTAATTTCACTGAATATTACCCTTATTGTAATTGTTGCGCAGTTCAAACTTCTATTTTAATCAAATTTGCACCAATTCCATATGGTCAATATTATCTGACAAGTTCTAACTGCACAGGAGGAATTCATAGTATAGAAGCAAATATTCAAACATATACCAACTACAACTGGACATTTGGTGAAGAAGGTGAATATGAAATAGATACCTTTTTGCAAAATGCTTTCGGAGGTAATTATGCCTATGATATTCACTATCTTGATGGCGCTCCATGGCATCTTGTTGACGTTGTTGCAACAAACCAATACTTATGCAATTCTTCAATTTATCGGGACACTGTTTATGAAGTCCCTTTAAATTATCTTGATATTCTTTCCCTTTCAAATCCATGTCCCGGTTTATCAAACGGAGAAGTAATGTTTGCCGGCAATGGAGGTTCAAGTCCGTTTATGCACCATGAATTGAATTGGCTAAGCGGTATGGGTGATGTCACAATTTATGAAGATTCAATTCATGTCACAAATCTTCCTGAAGGTGAATACCTAGTTGAAATAACTGATTTTTATGATTGTGTTGCCGTTGATACAGTTTTTTTATCAGATGACAACCACGTTACTATTACCGGAAATGTTGAAAATTCAGGCGTTCCATTAGATGAAAGCGAAGCTTTTGTTGAACTTTTCCATACAGAATATCCCAATGGACATGTTATTGATTCATGCTTAATTACTACAGGGGGTTTTTTTACTTTAAACAGCATTTTCACCGGTGATTTTTATATCAGAGCTTCACTTACAGCCGGAAGCATTTATCCTGAAATACTTCCCACATATTATTCGGATGAATTTTTATGGCAAAATGCTGATACATTTCATTTAACTTGTCAGGAAGAAATGAATATAATACTTGAAATGAAAGATTTATTTCCAATTTCAACAGGAACAGGAACAATTTCAGGAAAGGTATATTATGACTTTTTTGAAAAAGACGAAACCAATCCCATTTCAAATGTTAATATTTTTCTTACTAAACAATCAAATATTGATGAAGTTTATAAACACACCTTCACTAATGATACCGGGTATTATTTAATTCAAGAAATTCCTTCTGGTGAATACAGTTTGTTGGCAGATATTCCCGGAATACCATTAATTTCATTTCATGAATTTTCAATAAGCAGCGCCGATACTTTACTTGAAGATTATAATTTTATTGTAGATACTTCAGGCTCTGTGAAAAGATACGGAATTTATGCATCAGGAGGTAACTTTATATTAGAAAATAACGAAGGTTTTTCAATTTCAACATACCCGAATCCAACATCAGATTTTCTTGTAATTGAATATAAAACTGAAAAACCACTACAAATTTCAATATCAATTATTGACGGTAACGGGAAAATTATTATTCAACAAAATGGAGAAAATAACTCAACTGATATTCAAAAATTGAAACTTGATGTTTTCTCTGATCTTCCATCAGGCATTTATTATTTGACATTCAGATATGATAATAATGTGTTTATTAAAAAGATAGTTAAAGAAAAATAACAAATAGCAGCATCTTATTAAAAAAGCCGATTATTTATCGGCTTTTTTATTTACACCCTACCCCAAAAACTCCCTAATCAGCTTCACCTGTTTTGGAATTAAAATCCGGATTCTTTTTTTTCTAATGGGGTTCATGTCGAACAATTGTTGCCGGATGGGAACCAGCCAGGAGTATAACGTGCGGGTATTAACATTGTAATACTTTGCAAGTTCTTTGAGCGTGTACCACGGATATTGAATTATTGTTTTATTATTTTAATAATGTCATGAGTTCTTTCAGATTCAATTTTAAGGAAATATATTCCTGCAGGACTATTGAAGTATATTTCCGTTGATTGTTTATTAATTATTTGATCTTTATATATTTCTTCTCCATAAATATCCAATATAGATACTTCATAATAATCTTTATTGTATCCCAAATCAACTTTGAATTTGCCATTTGAAGGATTAGGGAAAATGAGTATTTTATTATTATCTAATTTTTCAACTTGAAATGATGAAGTAAAAATTATGCATTCAGAGGTGTCTTGACATGAATTTTCAGTAACAATTACGGCATAATTTCCTCCAAATTCAGGGCAAAAACTTTCACTTGTATGACCTAAAATCGGAGAAAAGGCATCATTGCAGTCAACCCATTGATAATTAATACCTGAAATATTTGCTGATAAACATGGACCCTCACTTGTGGCATAAACATTAATTTTATTTACATTTAATTCAATAGATATTACACTATCACATCCTAAATGATTTACTATTGTATCAGAATAAAGACCTGTTTCGAACCATGTGTAATTTCCACTTGGAGAAATATAAAATTCACAAACCTGTGGTCTAATATATGAATAAGTTGAGAAGTACAAATTTATTGTTATTATACTATCACAACCAAAACTATTTAATAGTGTATCATTGTATATTCCCG
This sequence comes from Bacteroidetes bacterium GWF2_38_335, assembly GCA_001769535.1. Lineage (GTDB taxonomy): Bacteria > Bacteroidota > Bacteroidia > Bacteroidales > GWF2-38-335 > GWF2-38-335. The sequence goes on along the minus strand of MEOH01000011.1, from coordinate 35,402 downwards.
GATCTGTCCAGATGTTATTTCCACTTGGTGAAATATAATACCCACATGCATATTCATTTATAATTGATTCACTATTATTTATTGAAAGATTAATTGTGATAATACTGTCGCAACCCAAATAATTTGAAATAGTATCATTATATATTCCTGATTCAGTCCAAATATAATTACCACTTGGAGAAAAATATTCTTTACAAGCTGATTCAAAAATTACGGAAGATGTATACATGCTAAGATTTATGTTAATAACACTATCACACCCTAAATAATTAGGGATTGTATCAATATATAATCCTGTTTCATTCCAAATATAATTACCACTTGGTGAAACGTATGAATTACATGCATTTTCATATATTGTTGAAGTACTATTAAATTGCAAATTAATTGTAATAATACTATCGCACCCTAAATAATTTGAAATTGTATCAACATATATTCCTGATTCAGTCCAGATATAATGACCACTTGGAGATGTATAATTTCCACAAGCAATAACACTAATTTCAGAAGATGAATAAAAATATAAATCTATAAAAAGAATGCTATCACATCCTGTTGAAGCAACAAGCGTATCTACATAATTACCTGATATAGACCAAATATTATTTCCACTTGGAGAGGTGAATGTGCCACAATATGTAATATTTAATGAATCAATTGAAGGCTCACATATTTCAATTAAACTTCCAGTAACTGAGTTAGCTCCATTATTATAATCAAAATCAAATTTTTTAATCAGTGTGTCATTTTCAATATCATATTTATATAATATTCCTCCGTTGTACAAACCTGACCTAAAAGAAATACCATATAATACATTATCATCTGAAAGAAGTAAATTACTAATAGGCTTACAATCAATCTCGTCAGAGAAAGTATATAATACTGTATGTGTATTTGTGTTTACATCTAAGCTATATATAGTTTCACTAAATGAATATGTTCCACCAGAGGTTAATCCATATAAAATACCATCGCTTCTCTTTACTAAACTACTTCTTGGATACTGACCATTTTCACCTGGAAAATCAAATACTTTTGAAAAGATATCAGTAATTGGGTCAAATTCGTAAATAATACCTGAGTCTTCGGATCCCCCAAATAAAGTGGTGCCATATAATTTTCCATTGTCAGCTTGAATCATAGAATTGTATGGCTCTCTACCATAGGAATAATCCCAAAAGTCAAATTTCTTAATAAACATGTTTGTAGAAAGATTATATTCAAAAATTACACCATCACCGTGTAACCCTCCTTCTCTAGTTATACCATATAGTTTATTACCTTCAATTTGAGTTAACTTCCCTATAGGATAGCTGCCACTAGTTGAATCATTAAAATCATAAAGTTTCGTGAAATTATTTGTTGCGATATCAAAAGAAAAAATCACACCAAAATTATAGCTGCCACCTCCTGCAGCTGTACCATATAATAAACCATTATCAGCCTGTATTAGACCGGAATATGGATGTGAACCGGAGTTCACACCATCGAAATCGAAAAGCTTAGTATATTTCTTTAATGCTGGATCGTATTCATAAATTACACCAAAATTATTTATTCCTCCTTCATTAGTCATTCCATATAATTTTTTATTTTTTGATGATAATAAACCAAAAACTGGGCTATTCCCATTTATAGAACTACTAAAAGTTTTCTTTTTTATATAATTATTAGTTATTGGGTCATATGCAAATAAAGTACCCATATATAATGTAGTACCATATAGTTTTCCATCGGAATATTCCATTAGACTTCCTTTTGGCGAATTACCTAAATTAGTTTCATCAAAATTAATCATAATAGAAATTTCATTATCAATTGGATTAAATTCAAAAAGAACCCCATTATTATTAACACCACCTTCAGAAGTCATCCCATAGAAACTTCCGTTCAAAGCTTCAACTAGATTTCCTAAAGGATAATACCCGGTAATTGCAGCGTCAAAATCAACTTTTTTTTCAAAAACACTTGTCAAAGGATTATATTGAAAAAGTACACCGTCATTGTTTATTCCCCCGAGACTTGTCATCCCATATAACTTATCATCAGAAGATTTCATCAAACTTCCATATGGATGTTTTCCCATTGTATAATTATCAAAACTTACCTTTCTTATAAAAATATTATTAATATAATCATATTCGAAAAGTACTCCACAATTATAAATCCCACCATTTTTAGTAAGTCCATAAAATTTATTGTTAAATTCAATAAGACTTCCATATGGTGTTTTACCTTTATTCGCTCCGTCAAAATCAACTTTTATTTTGTATTCTTCAGTATATGTGTCATATTCAAAAAGGACACCCTTATTATTTGCACCACCTGCAGAAGTCATCCCATAAAGTTTTCCGTTCTCTGCTATAAAAAGACTACCATAAGGATGAATTCCTTTTGACCAATTAAAGTCAAAAATTTTTGTATATACTTTATTTATTGGATCAAACTTAAAAATCACACCATAATCAAAACTACCTCCATTACATGTCATACCATATAAAATACCTTCGTCTGACATAACTAAATTACCATAGGGTGCTTTACCCGTTTCTTCACCATTAAAATAAAATAATTCAATTAATGTATCTGAGATAGGATTATATTCATAAATTGAACCGTAATTAAATGTACCACCCCCTATAGATAATCCATAAAGTTTACCATTGGGAGATTGACACAAACTATGATAGCATCCGGCACTGCCACTTATACCATTAAAAATATGTTCAACAGACTTAAAATTACCATTCACATCAGTTTTAAATATTACACCTTGACCAGCACCACCGCTTTCTGTTGTTCCCCAAAAAGTGTTTTGATTATATGAATTTATCGTAATTGATAAAAATAGAAAAAAAAATATTCCTCTCATATTTATTGTATTGAATTGGAAATTCAAATATATAAAATTATTTAATCTTTATGATGGATACCTATATAAACAGATATTAAACAGATAAAACACATCCAAGGATTTTATAATAATATGAATATCCGATTTAAAACTTTCATTTTTTTAATTTCTTATTAACTGAAAGACAAAATCTTAAGTGAAGCTTTTCATTCATTTTCCTATTTCAACTCTTCCTGCACCACAATCAGTTCTCGCATGTCCATTATGGCTGAGAATATGTCGATTGTTTTTTCCATGTGGTGAATTTAACATGGAAGGGAATGAGGGGAAAGGACAAGGATTATTGATTAATTGTTGATGTTTACAGATTGACACTGGTGGTTTTTACACCTGGGCATTAAATGCTAGACTAGACGAATTACTTGGCTATCAATATTTACATATTTATTTCATCTTTTACAGTTTGCATTTTAACACTTATTGACTCTTGTAATTTATATTTTTATAATCTTTCTTGTTATTGTTTCTTCTCCATTAAAAACTTTGATATAATAAACTCCAGAAGGTTGATTTTTAATATCTATCATTTTATTTTGAGATACTAATATTACTTCACCAATCAAATTAACAACCTCGACCTTTTGGACTTTATCTGACTTTATATTTACCATTCCATAAGTTGGATTAGGATAAATTTGAATATTCTTATATGTTTCCTGTACTAAAGTACTTGTATAATCATCAATCTTTAATACCCAAGAATCAAAATATCCATGAAAGCCATTAACATCACCATCATTTGATTCTGAAAAACCAACAATGATTGAACCACCATCTGTTGTTTTTTGAAGTGATTCTGTCTTTTCACTACCAGAGCCTCCATAACATTTAGTCCAAAGTGTATCTCCATACTCATCAAGTTTCAATACCCAATAATCATTGTTTCCGTGATTTCCAAATACGTCACCATCATTTGAATTTGAATATCCTGCTACAATATAACCCCCATCTGTGGTTTGTTGAATGGAATAAGAATAATCATCATTTGAGCCACCGTAGCTTTTTGTCCATATTGTGTCTCCAAATTCATTTAACTTCAATATCCAATAATCGCTCAACCCATTATTGTTATTTAAATCTCCATCATTTGAATATGAACTACCTGCTACAATATAACCTCCATCTGAGGTTTGTTGTATTGAATTAGTTTCTTCCCAATATGATCCTCCATAACATCTTGTCCAGGTTGTATCTCCATACTCATTTAGTTTAAGAACCCATATATCTCTAGTTCCATGATTTCCATTCACATCACCATCATTTGATTCTGAAAGGCCTGCAACAATATAACCACCATCTGTGGTTTGCTGAATGGAATAAGAATAATCAAAATCTGAACCACCATAGCTTTTTGACCAAAGTGCATCTCCATATTCATTAAGTTTTAATATCCAAACATCAGACAAACCATTATTTTCATTTACATCACCATCAATTGATCCTGAATAACCAGCAATAATAAAACCTCCGTCTGTGGTTTGTTGAATTGATTCTGCATGTTCTTCACTAGAACCACCATAACATTTTGACCAAAGTGTATCTCCAAATTCATTAAGCTTTAGTATCCAAATATCATATAAGCCGTGATTACCATGAACATCTCCATTATTCGATCTTGAATTACCTCCTACAATATAACCTCCATCTGTGGTTTGTTGAATGGAATAAGCATCATCATAATTTGAACCACCATAGCATTTTGTCCATATAGTATCTCCAAATTCAGTTAATTTCAATATCCAATAATCACGTAACCCATTATTATTATTTATATCTCCATCATTTGATCCTGCATGACAAGCAATGATAAAACTTCCATCTGTTGTTTGTTGAACTGACGTGGCGCAATCAAAATCTGATCCACCATAGCATTTTGCCCATTCAATATTTTGGGCATTTGATATGTATGCCATGACGATGGTTAGTAAAAAGCAAATGGATTTCATGTACATATTTTTATTTATTGTCTCACAGTAAATTGTATGAGTAGTGGCAGATTGCGTGGTAGTTTCCTGTCAAACCACCACACAGCTTGATCGAGCTACATACCTTGATATTTAGTACTTTATCTACCATTACATATACAAAATGTTACCTTGCGTTATTTATTCAAACACTATCTTTTTTATTATTACTTCTTCTTTTGTTACTACATTAACAAAGTAAACACCTTTTGCATTTCCTGTTAAATCAATCGTTACGATGTTATTTGAAATTTGCAGTTTTTTTATTAACCTTCCATTCACATCGGTTACTTTTATTTGACTAATTTTTTCTCCGTCAATTGTTATAATTTATTCATAAATGTTATTTTTTTTGTTTTTAACTATTGACTTATTGATTATGACTTTTTTTATAATATTACAAAAAAAAATAAAAAAAAGGTGCCTATTAATCCTTAATAAACTTCGAATTAACAACTCCTTTATTGCTGTATATCTTCACTAAATAAATCCCCTTAGAAAATGAACTAATATTAATTTCAGCCACTTGCCTGTCAGGTATCATCTGAATCAATTTCTCACCATTGATATTGTAAACTTCAATTTTGCTTGTTGATTCGGGTAAATTAATATAAACAACATCTTTTGAAGGATTGGGATAGGCAATGGTTTGTGTTAATTTTTGTTCAATTATTGAAACAGGAATCTCACTTACAAAGGTGTTAAAAGTGGTATTTGTAACAACAGCAGGATTGAAATCGAAGAAAATATAAGCTGTGTTTGTTACCTGAGTTCCTTCTGCAAGTCCGGGTTTCGGTGAAATGGAATATCTGACATAACCTTGACTTTCCGGTTCGTTTATAGTACTATCCGGCAGCAATATGTTTTGAAAATTAAAAAACAGTTCGTTATTGGTATGCAATTCCAGGCTAACGGGATGACTGTATGCTTCAAGTGTGAAAGTTTCAAAATCCAGATTATTGCTTATTGTATCCCGTAAAATCACATTAAAAGCCGTATCGTTGCCGGTATTTTGAAAACGTATGGTGTAAGTAAGTCTTTCTCCGTGCAACAAATATCCGGGAGTGCCAATGCCGGCGGGACTCACATTTTTATCGTTGGGGTCGTATGAACCTGTAATTATTTGTTGCAAGGTATCGTAATTGTTAACCAGACAATTATCCGGGTCTATTGGGGTAATAAATGCAGTCGAAATTAGGGTGTCGCCCAAATTTTCCACACCGGAAACAACAAAATCTGTTCTAATTACATTTTGCACACCCGGACCTAAATTTTCATAATTAAATTCAAGAATATTTCCAATAATTGAACTTGGGATTACTGTACTAGAAACATAAGTAAGCAAAGGATCATACTCAAAACTAATAGTACCCGAAGTATTAACAGTACCCCAATTTTTGTAAGTAAGCCAATAATGAGTATCAAAACCTGCACGGGTGGATCCGCCTGTTAAATACATTGCAACATCGGGAATGCTTTCTGAGGTAAACACTCCAATATCAATACTATCAACAAGGTGATCAACAGAATCTATGCTTAAAATATAATCATCTGTTGTTGAAAACCAAAAAGGTTGAGGAACAAAAGAAACTGTGTAATTACCCGGTTCAGCAACAAAATGATAATATCCATCATTATTTGTGAAAGTAAATTGAGGCCCGGGGTCAAGCTTAACCATTTGTCCTGCAACAACTACTTCGCCCATGTCTTTAATTTGATTTTCGTTTTCATCAAGATATATTATACCACTAATATTTGGATCAAAAAGTTTCACTACCCACATATCATAGAATCCATGCATTCCAATAACATCTCCATCATTTGAACTTGTCGCACCAGTCACTATATAACCACCATCAGTGGTCTGCTGAATTGAATATCCTTCTTCATTACCTGTTGCCCCAAAACATTCATTCCATTGAATATTTCCAATATTATCAAATTTAACTACCCATATATCAGATAAACCATTATTTCCAAAAACATCGCCATCATTTGATCTTACTTTACCTGCAAATATATAACCACCATCACTTGTCTGTTGAATTGATTTTGCATAATCATAACTTGTCCCTCCTAAACATTTCTGCCATTGAATATTTCCGATATCATTTATTTTAACTACCCATGTATCAGAAAAACCATTATTTTCTAAAACATCGCCATCATTAGATTCTGTATCTCCTGAAACAATATAGCCACCATCGGTGGTCTGTTGAATCGAATTTCCCAAATCATCTGCTGTTCCCCCAAAGCATTTCTGCCATAGAATATTTCCTAGATTATCTATTTTTACTACCCACATATCCTTTCCTCCATGATTTCCGGAAACATCCCCATCATTTGAAACAGCAGTTCCTACAACAATATAGCCACTATCGGTGGTCTGCTGAATGGAAAGTGCTCTTTCCCAACCTGCACCTGTACTCCCTCCCAAACATTTCTGCCATTGAATATTTCCGAGATTATCTAATTTTACTACCCACATATCCCCTTCTCCATGATTTCCGGTAACATCTCCATTATTTGATTGTGATAATCCTGCCACAATATAGCCACCATCTGTTGTCAGTTGTATTGAATATGCCCAATCCACATCTGTACCCCCCAAACATTTTTGCCATATAATATTTCCTAGATTATCTAATTTTACTACCCACATATCCATTCCTCCATGATTTCCGGAAACATCACCGTCATTTGACTGTGTCGCACCAGCCACTATATAACCACCATCATTTGTCTGTTGAATTGAATATGCATAATCATCATTTGTTCCCCCAAAACACTTTTTCCATTGTATATTGCCAATATTATCAAGTTTTACGACCCACATATCTAATAAACCATGATTATCGGAAACATCGCCATCGGTTGACTTTGTATATCCTGCCACTATATACCCACCCTCGGCGGTCTGTTTAATAGAACGTGCATATTCCTCACTTATTCCCCCCAAACATTTTTGCCATTGAATCTGTACCTGACAATTCACCATGGAAGAAAAAGTCAAAACAAAAATAATCGAGAATAATTTTTTCATAGCATTTGGCTTTTTGAACTATTATTAACTGATATGCAAATGTAGTAATTTATTGATTTTGCTCAATTTTTTTTTGAAAAAAAAAGAAAGCTGTTTTTGGATATTTATAAATATTAATATCTTTGTTAAAGTTATATCATTTCACAAATTATAAAGCTATGAAACAGAGAATTACATTATTTATGATTATGGCAATAGTACTTACCACAACTATTAAAATCAAATCACAGGATGTAAACACAGTATGGGCAAAAAGTATGGGTGGAATTGAAGGTCATAATTATGGGAATTCATTATCGATTGATCTTGATGGAAATGTGTACACCACCGGTACATATTATGAAACAGCTGATTTTGATCCTAGCGCTTCGATTTATGAATTAAATTCAAATGGGATGAGTGATGTATTTGTGTCAAAACTAGATTCAAATGGTACTTTTGTATGGGCAAAGAGTTTTGGTGGGACAGCTGTAGATAATTCCTACTCTATTGATTGTGATAATTACGGTAATGTTTTTACAACAGGTTGTTTTTATTGGACAGGTGATTTTGATCCTGATTTTGATTCTGTTTTTAATTTAACATCTTCCGGAAATACAGATATTTTTGTTTCAAAACTTGATTCAGATGGAGAGTTCGTTTGGGCAAGAAGATTTGGCGGGAAATATGAAGACAAGGGAATATCAATTATTGTTGATGAATTTGGTAATGTTTATTCAACCGGTTGGTTCAAAGATACAGCTGATTTTGATCCAGATCCTTTAAATACATATGATTTAATATCAAGTGGAGGGAAAGATGTTTATATTTCAAAACTTAATTCAGTTGGTGATTATGTATGGGTTAAGCAAATAACAAGTTCTGGAGATGTGGTAGTTAAAGATATGGTTTTTGATAATTCATATAATTTATTATTAACAGGATATTTCTATTCTCAAACCGACTTTGACCCTGATCCTGGAGAAGAATTCATATTAGATCCTGATGGAAACAAAGATGTATTCATTGCCAAATATGATACATTAGGATGTCTTGTGTGGGCAAAATACTTTGACGGTGAAAGTGATAATTATTCTTACAGTATTTCTACAGATATTTTTAATAATGTTTTTACAGTAGGAGATATTTCATCATTAACCGATTTTGATCCATCTCCATCAGGTTATTTTCTTGTTGATGGTTATCCAGGAGATAATATTTTTGTCTCAAAACTTGATTCGAATGGAAATTTTGTGTGGGTAAAACAAGTTTCAGGTGAGATTTTAATATTCGCAACTTCAATTTGTAATGATAATGATGGAAATTCATATATTGGGGGGCAATTTTATGGTGATGCTGATTTTGACCCATCATGGTCTGAATATATTCTTTCAGAAACATATACATATGGAGGAGACATGTTTTTACTTAAATTGGATTCTGCAGGAAACTTTATTTATGCTCACCAAATTGGTGGAAACGAAGATGATTTGATTAATGATATTAAAGTTGACTTAGCTGGGAATATTTATACCACTGGGATTTACATGAATGATGTTAATTTTAACCCATTTACTGGTGATGATCTTACGCTAAGTGCATCTGGTATGTATACGGATGTTTTTGTTCACAAGATGAGGCAGGAAGTATCTTCTAATATTGAATACGATGTCAATACTTTTACCGAATTATTTCCTAATCCCAGCAATGGAATTTTTTTAATAAATTCAAAAGATTTAATTGAATACAAAATATATGATTTTAATGGTAGGGTTGTTAATCATTCCTTTATAAAGGGAAATCAGCATAAAGTTAATATGCAAAACTGCAATAATGGAATCTATATTATAAAAATTAAATCAATTAATGGATATAGTTTAAAAAAGATTATAGTTAATAAGTAATTCTAAGTACATGACAAAAGTTTAACACAATTGTTGTAATCATTTGTTTTTCTGTCAAATATAGCATTTGCAATATTGTTTAGACCATATTTGAAAAAACTCATTGCTTTTCTTCCATGTTTCTTTATTTCAATCTGTTTGATGGTTTGGTGAATACACGAATTATTTACCGCATTTTTGCGGTGATTGTGGTTTTTTTTCACCGCAGCTGAAAACTTTAATTATCTGAGGATGTTTTCATCGGGTTACGCGGCGCTTCGCTTTGCTTCACATGATGTTGGTACAGAACGGTCTTTCAGACCTTGGGGGTGGAAGTGGATTTTTTTGATGGGGGGACACTGATTGGACTGATTGGACTGATTAGACTGATTTTTTGTCGGATGGCGGGGGTCATCGGGTTACGCGGCGCTTCGCTTTGCTTCACCCGATGTTGATACAGAACGGTCTTTCAGACCTTGGGGGTAACAAGGTTTTACTTTTTTATAACAACATACTGAAAGAAAGATTATTCCTTTATGACCTTTTCTGTGATATTTCCTTCTTTTGTCTGAATGTTTATCAGGTATATACCGTTATGCATTCCGGACATATCAATCTGACTGGATGTTTTGTTTGTGATTTGCTGAGACTCAATGATGATATTCCCGAGAATGTCTGATATTTTATAACCTGAAATTGGCCACTGAGTGTTTTCAATCATCAATATTCCGTTGGTTGGGTTGGGATATATTGAAATGCTGCAGGGTTGAATAGTTTCAATTTCTGTTTCGAGCAAATTTTCGTACCATGCTATTTTATCGTCATCAAAAGAAGCCGAAAGAACGTCCATATCTCCATCTCCATCAAGGTCGGAGGCATAAACTGAATGAGCATAATCGGCATCAGTAGTAATAACTTGTTGGGTTCCGAAGGTTCCGCTTCCGTCAGTGTTTTCATACCATGCTATTTTGTCATCATTCCAAGAAGCAGAAACCACGTCCATATCTCCATCACCATCAAGATCTGCAGAAAAAACTGATTTTGCTCCATTGGCAGCAGTGGTAATGATTTGTTGAGTTCCAAAAGTTCCATTTCCGTCAGTGTTTTCATACCATGCTATTTTGTCATCTTCAGAAGAAGCCGAAAGCACGTCCATATCTCCATCGCCATCAAGGTCGGCTGAACAGACTGAGCAAGCATCATCGACAGCAGTTGTAATTACTTGTTGAACTCCGAAAGTTCCGTTTCCATCGGTGTTTTCATACCATGCTATTTTGGCCTCATACTCAGAAGCCGAAATAACATCCATATCGCCATCACCATCAAGATCAGCACAATAGACTGAGGAAGCATTAGTAGCAGCAGTAATGACTTGTTGGGTTCCAAAAGTTCCGTGGCCGTCGGTGTTTTCATACCATGCTATTTTATGATCCACAGAAACAGAAAGCACATCCATATCTTCATCGCCGTCAAGATCGGCGCAATAGACTGAGAAAGCATAAGCATCAGTAGTAATAAGTTGTTGGGTTCCAAAAGTTCCATTTCCGTCGGTGTTTTCATACCATGCTATTTTGTTGTCTAACTGAGAAGCCGAAAGCACGTCTACATCTCCATCGCTGTCAATGTCGACAGAAAAAACTGAGCTCGCACAATCAGCAGAAGTAGTAATAAGTTGTTGGGTTCCGAAAGTTCCGTTTCCGTCAGTGTTTTCATACCAGGCTATTTTGTCATCTAACTCAGAAGCCGAAAGCACGTCCATATCTCCATCGCTGTCAATATCAGCGCAAAAAACCGAGAAAGCACCATCAGCAGCAATATTAATGACTTGTTGAGCTCCGAAAGTTCCGTTTCCGTCGGTGTTTTCATACCATGCTATTTTGTTATCACTAAGATAAGATGAAATCGATAGCACGTCCATATCACCATCCCCGTCAAGGTCAGTAGAATAAACTGAATTAGCACCATTGGCAATGGTAGTAATTACTTGTTGAGCTCCGAAAGTTCCGTGGCCGTCGGTATTTTCATACCAGGCTATTTTATTGTCATCTCCAGATGCAGAAAGTACGTCCAAATCACCATCACCGTCAAGATCGACGCAATAGACTGAGATAGCCCCAGCAGCAGTAGTAATGACTTGTTGAGCTCCGAAAGTTCCGTTTCCGTCGGTGTTTTCATACCATGCTATTTTATCGTCACCAAAAGAAGCCGAAAGCACGTCCATATCTCCATCTCCATCAAGGTCGGAGGCATAAACTGAATGAGCATAATCGGCATCAGTTGTAATAACTTGTTGGGTTCCGAAAGTTCCATTTCCATCAGTATTTTCATACCAGGCTATTTTGTCGTCATCCTCAGAAGCCGAAAGCACATCCATATCACCATCGCCGTCAATGTCAACACTGTAAACTGAGTGAGCACCATGAGCAACAGTTGTAATAACTTGCTGAATTCCAAAAGATCCGTTTCCATCGGTGTTTTCATACCAGGCTATTTTGTTGTCCCCCCAAGAAGCCGAAAGGATGTCCATATCTCCATCGCCATCAATGTCGGCGCAATAAACTGAGGTACTTACACTGGCAGTATCAATAATAACCTGCTGAGCTCCGAAGGTTCCGCTTCCGTCAGTGTTTTCATACCATGCTATTTTGTCATCATTCCAAGAAGCCGAAAGAACGTCCATATCTCCATCGCTGTCAATGTCCGCTGAATAGACTGAGCCAGGACGATCGGCAGAAGTAGTAATGACTTGTTGAGCTCCGAAAGTTCCATTTCCGTCAGTGTTTTCATACCATGCTATTTTGTCATCACTAAGTGAAGCCGAAAGCACATCCATATCTCCATCACCATCAAGATCGGCGCAATAGACTGAGTAAGCATTATCGACAGATCCATTTTCAATTATCACATTCTGGTCACCAAAAGTAGTTTGGGCTTGTAATGAAAATAATGAAACAGTAAAAATAAGTGTTAGAAATTTTACCATATTACTCATACTTTTTTATTTTTTATAGACTCTTTATTTCTATGAAATTATATTAAACACTATTATTACTATCAAACTTACAATATTTTCTTAAAGAATCAAAATGACTTATTATTATCATTTTGATTACAAATATAATTCCGATCAATGCAAATAAAAGTATTTCCCAATTAATATTTTAAATAGTTTCATTGTTTTTCTTCCCAGCCACCATCTCAACCACTACCTCCTTTTCCACCACCACTGCGTCGCCTTTCTGTTCAGTCCAAAAAAACGTATCATTAACCGCATAAAGCTTAACCTCAAGGTTTTCTTATTCTATGGTGATGGTGTCTTTTAAGCTGAAATAGAGAACGACGATGTCGAGTTACGCACCGGGAATGATGGTTGTGTCCCGAATAATGATGTTGTAGTTTTGGACGAATAAGGGGCTTAGAGGGTATAAATGAAAAAACACTGTTTTTTTTGGCAGTGCTTTTTACATAACGATTTTTCTATTTTTACTCCACAACTACTTTATGAACCGAAGTTCCCTTTGATGTAATTACTTTTACAGTGTAAATACCCTTTGAATTTCCGTTCAAATCAATTTTCATTTCATCTTTCATTGCTTCGGTCTGATTTATAAGCTGTCCATTTAAATTGAAAATATCAATCCTTTGCATTTCATTTGTTTTTATTGTGAATTCGCCGTTTGTGGGATTGGGATAAATTGAAATGCTGTTTTGTTGTATTGTTTCAATTCCGGTTACAAGTAAATTCTCATACCAGGCTATTTTGTCGTCATCAACTGAAGCAGAAAGCACATCCATATCACCATCGCCATCAATGTCAGCAGAATAGACTGACATTGCAAAATCTGCAATTGTAGTAATAGCTTGTTGAGGCCCGAAAGCTCCGTTTCCATCTGTGTTTTCATACCAGGCAATTTTGTCGTCCCCTTTTGAAGCAGAAAGCACATCCATATCACCATCTCCATCAAGATCAGCGGGAAATATTGAGACAGCATAATCTGCTAAAGTTGAAATGATTTGCTGAACTCCAAACGTTCCATTTCCATCTACATTTTCATACCATGCAATTTTGTCGTCATAATATGAAGCAGAAAGTAAATCAATGTCTCCATCGCCATCAAGGTCAGCAGAATTTATTGAGTGTGCAGCATCGGCTAATGTAGTAACAACATTTTGAGTTCCAAAAGTTCCGAATCCGTCTGTGTTCTCATACCAGGCAATTTTGTCGTCCTGATAAGAAGCAGAAATCACATCCAGATCTCCATCACCGTCAAGATCGGCACAATTAACTGAGCGAGGACTATTGGCAGCCGTTGAAATGATTTGTTGAAAACTGAAAGTTCCATATCCGTCAATATTTTCAAACCAGGCAATTTTGTCGTCATCTTTAGAAGCTGAAAGAACATCCATGTCTCCATCGCCATCAAGATCAGCTGAAGATACACATTGTGCTCCATTGGCAACAGAAGTTATGACTTGTTGAATGCTGTAAGACCCGTTTCCATCGATATTTTCATACCAGGCAATTTTGTCGTCATCAGATGAAGCAGAAAGTATATCTATATCTCCATCTCCGTCAAGGTCTGTACAATAAATTGAGCAAACCCCATTGACAGAAGTAGTAATAACTTTTTGAGGTCCGAAAGCTCCATCTCCATTAGTATTTTCATACCATGCTATTTTATTGTCATTAACAGAAGCAGAAAGCATGTCCATATCTCCATCACCATCAATATCCGCAGAATGCACACACCGTGCACCATCAATAATAATAGTAATGATATGCTCTATGCCGAAAATTCCGTTTCCATCAGTATTTTCATACCAGGAGATGTTGTCGTTTAATGTAGAAGCAGAAATCACATCCAGATCTCCGTCACTGTCAATATCTGAACAAAAGATTGACATTGCAACACTAACAGAAGTGGCGATGACATTTTGAGACCCGAAAGTGCCATTTCCATCAGTGTTTTCATACCAGGCAAATTTGCTGTCAGCAGAAGAAGCAGAAAGAACGTCCATATCTCCATCACCGTCAACATCGGCAGAATATACTGAAGTTGCACCAACCGCAGCGGTTGAAATTATTTGTTGAGTACTGAAAGTTCCATTTCCATCCAAATTCTCATACCATCCAATATTACTTCCGGACCAGGAAGCAGAAAGCACGTCTTTGTCCCCATCACCGTCAAGATCGGCAGAATAGACTGAGTATGCATCACTTAAAGAGGTTGTAATAACATTTTGAGATCCGAAAGTGCCAAATCCATCAATATTTTCATACCATGCAATTTTATGGTCCTCCTTAGAAGCAGAAAGCACGTCCATATCTCCATCACCGTCAAGATCGTCTGAATAAACTGATAATGCTTGAATCGTAAAAGTAGTAATAACATTTTGAGGTCCAAAAGTCCCGCTTCCATCGGTATTTTCATACCATGCTATTTTATTATCATTATATGAAGCTGAAAGCACATCCATATCTCCGTCTCCATCAATATCTACAGAACAGACAGAGCTTGCACCATCAGCGTTAATGGTAATTACTTTTTGATCTCCAAAAGTCCCGTTTCCATCAGTATTTTCATACCATGCTATTTTGTTGTCAAATCGGGAAGCAGAAAGCACGTCCTTATCTCCATCACCATCAAGGTCAGCTGAACATACCGAATATGCTCCATTAGCAGCTATGGAAATAATGTTTTGAGACCCGAAATTTCCATTCCCATCTGTATTTTCGTACCATGCAATTTTATTTTCATAATAGGAAGCAGAAAGCACGTCCATATCTCCATCGTTGTCCAGATCAACAGAAACTGTAGCGTATGGAAGAATGATAGCTCCGTTTTCAACTATCACATTTTGGTCTCCAAAAGTAGTTTGGGCTTGTATTGATAGTTGAAAAAGGGTGATACCTATTATGAAAAATTCTAACTTTTTGCGCATAATTTTTTTAATTTGATTTCAATAATTATTCTTTTATTATCTTCTCTGTAACAATTTGATTATCTGTTTGTATAAGGATGAAATAAATTCCACTTTCATAGCCAGATAAATCTATTTGAAATGTTGGTTTACTAATTAATTTGTCTGATGATGATAAAACAACATTTCCCGTGATGTTAATGATTTTAAACTCACTGATAGTGAATGGATAATAAAGCGTAAATATACCGTTTGTCGGGTTTGGGTAAATAAAAAGGTCTTTATGGTCAATTGTTTCAATTCCGGTTTCAAGAATATTTTCATACCAGGCTATTTTGTTATCAGTCCAGGAAGCCGAAAGCACGTCCATATCACCATCACCATCAATATCTGCAGAATAGACTGATCGTGCTCCATTTGCATCATTAGAAATAATGTTCTGAGATCCAAATAGTCCACTTCCGTCAGTATTTTCATACCAGGCTATCTTGTTGTCTTCCATTGAAGCAGAGATTACGTCCATATCTCCATCACAATCCAGATCATCAGCAAGCACCGATTGGGCAACAACAGCATTTGTTGAAATAATGTTTTGGGATCCGAAGGTTCCGGCACCATCGGTATTTTGGTACCATGCTATTTTACTGTCATAACTTGAGGCAGAGAGAACATCCATATCCCCATCACCGTCGACATCTGCACTGTAGACATCTACTGCACGTTCTGCCAGTGATGTAATAACTTGTTGTGGCCCAAAAGTTCCTGTGCCGTCAGTATTTTCATACCATGCAATTTCATCATCCCAATAAGAGGCAGAAAGCACATCAATATCCCCATCGCCGTCAATGTCTGAACAATATACTGAATAAGCTCCGGAGACGGAAGATGAAATGACCTGTTGCGGGCCGAATACTCCTGTTCCATCTGTATTTTCGAACCATGATATTTTGCCACTTAAATAACCGGCAGCAAGGACATCCATATCGCCATCGTCGTCAACATCTGCAAAATAAACCGATTGGGCTCCATTTACAAGATTTGTGATTGTTTGTTGAGGGCCAAAAGTACCCGCACCATCTGTATTTTCATACCATGCAATCATGTCGTCATCATAGGAAGCAGAAAGCACATCCAAATCCCCATCGTTATCGATATCTGCACAACAGACATCCTGAGCATTTTCGACCAATATTGAAATTATTTTCTGGGGCCCAAAAGTTCCAAGACCATCTAAATTTTCATACCATGCAATTTTATCATCATAATGTGAAGCAGAAAGTACATCCATATCTCCATCACCATCAATATCTGCAGAACAAACAGTATTTACTCCGTTAACAAAAGCAGAAATCATTAGTTCAGGTCCGAAAGTGCCGGCACTGTCGGTGTTTTCATACCATGCAATTTTATCATCGGAACTTGATGCAGAGAACACATCAATGTCTCCGTCGTTGTCAATATCAGCACAAAATACTGAATATGCTCCATCAGCATTTTCAGAAATGATTTGCTGGACACCGAAAGTTCCTGCTCCATCAGTATTTTCGTACCAGGCAATTTTTTTGTCCCAAAAGGATGATGAAAGGACATCAATATCATCATCATTATCAATATCGGCATAATAAACAGAATTTGAGCCATATGCGATCACAGAAATGATTTGTTGCGGACCAAAAGATCCTGCCCCATCGGTGTTTTCATACCAGGCCACTCTGTTATCATAAGTTGTCGCCGAAGCTGAAAGAACGTCTAAATCGCCATCTCCGTCAATATCGGCGCAACAAACAGAGTAAGCTGTGTAAGCGGATGTTGTAATGACCCTCTGTATCCCGAAGGTTCCTGTTCCGTTAGTATTTTCATACCATGCAATTTTATTGTCAGCAACAGAAGCTGATAAAACATCCATATCACCATCCAGGTCAATATCTGCTGAATATACTGAGGTTGCTCCGTTTGCATTAGTCGAAATAATAATTTGTGGTCCGAATGTTCCTGCTCCGTCTGTGTTTTCATACCAGGCTATTTTGTCATCTCCGGCAGAAGCAGAAAGCACATCCATATCACTGTCACCATCAATGTCTGCAAAAAAGACTGACTGGGGATTATTTACAGTATTACAAATAACATGTGTAGTACTGAAAGTTCCAAATCCGTCAGTGTTTTCATACCAGGTAATTTTATTATCCATTGAAGAAGATGAAAGTACGTCAAAATCGCCATCGCCATCAATATCAACGGAACAGACTGAATTAGCACCAGTTGCAGATAAGGTAATTATTTTTTGTACACCGAAAGTTCCCTGACCATCAATGTTTTCATACCAGGCAATTTTATCATCATTATATGAAGCCGTAATCACATCCAAATCGCTGTCACCATCTATATCGGCAGAATAAACCGAACGCGCACCATCTGTGGTTCCACTTTCAATAATCACGTTTGGCTCACTAAATGTTGGTTGAGCTTGAATTGTTATCATGGACAACATGAAGATTAGTGTGAAAAAAGTAAATGTTTTATTCATAATAGCTATTTATATTAAGTTAGTTTTTTCAAAAACTACAAACACAATCAAATATATATGGTTTTTTTGAAAGACAAAAATTTTAAGCGTGAAAACATCAAAATACCGTCATCGACCATAAATGGTTGGCAGGAGTCCGTGTGCAATCTGTTGGTGCCGTTGTATGAATCATTAAAACGCAGAGTTTTATCGCAGGGCTACCTGCAGGTGGATGAAACTCCAGTCCAGGTGCTGGACAAGGGGCACAAAAACAACGTGTTCAGGGGGTGCCACTGGGTGTATTAATCGCCACTTGAAAAGGTTGTTCTTTTTGACTTCCGAAAGGGAAGGTCGGCCACAGGGCCGACCATCTTGCTAAAGGATTTTAAAGGTTATCTTCAAACCGATGGTTATAAAGTATATGACAGTTTTGGCGATAAAAAGCATATAACGCTGCTAAATTGTATGGCCCATGCGCGAAGGGGCTTTGAAAAAGCACTGGATTAGGATAAACCAAGAGCAGAATATGCTATGGCAATGTTCCAGAAGCTGTACGAAGCCGAAAGGGAGGACAACGAAAAAAACCTGTTGCCAGAGCAACGTCATAGTCTGCGGCTTGACAAATCCCTGCCGATGATCAACGAGTTGGGGAAGTGGATAGTTGAGACATACAAAACTGTATTGCCGAAATCAGCCATAGGAAAAGCGCTGGCTTATTGCATACCCCGATGGGACAACCTGACAAATTATTTGCACGATGGGTCTTTGGAAATAGACAACTATCTGGCAGAAAATGCCATCCGTCCGATTGCCCTGGGAAGGAAAAATTCCCTTTTTGCCGGATCTAAATGTGGGGCTGAGCGGGCTGCCATGTTCTACTCATTTTTTGGAACGTGCAAAAAGAATGGTGTAAACCCATTTGACTGGCTCAAAAAAATTCTGGAAATCATCCCTGAACATAAAGTCAACAAGCTTGTCCACCCATCCATTTAAAATATTTTCTGAATAAAATATTAATTCTCCCTACCTGTTATAGATGTAAAGATTAAAATCATCTTCTTCAATTCCTGTTCCAACTACTCTAAATATGTCGTTAATGTTGTTTTTATCCAGCGTAATAGCTGTGGATGTGAGTGCGTTGAATCGTTTTTATTAATTTTCGTCCCTTAGACGAGCGGGCTTTTGTTATGTTTCTTAACTCCCTACTTAGGGGCAAGCCAGCTTGCTCAGAAATATTGTGGATTGGAATATTAATTTACTTTTTTACTGTTGCATCCACCTACCTTTCAAAAATTTCACCTCCTCTATTCATCTATTCACCGTCCACTTTTTTTTAATTCACCTTTTCAAATATTTCATTTATCTACTTGTTTCAGGTGTTCACCTTTTTTCAATTTCGGAGGGAGTTTTTTAAGTGAATCTTTGTCATGAAAATAATTTGAAAATTTATTTATATGAAAACAATTTTAATCTTCTCATCAGTTCTGATTTTTATGAACGGATTGCTTAACGCTCAAATGGCTTATAAAAACAATCCAGATGCATCCGGAAAAGTGATATTCTCAGGAAATATTAATGACAAAGCAACGGGTGAAGGTCTGTACGGAGCTACTATCTATATTAATGAGCTTAAAACCGGAACGGCTACTAGTTTCGACGGGCATTTTTCTATTGCAATTCCAAAAGGGCTTTACACTGTTTCGATTTCCTACACAGGGTACGAAGGCCATGAACAAAAATTACAGATAGGAAATAATACTGTGTTTAATTACAGTCTTAGGGAAAAACAAATGACAATAGGCGAAGTTGTAGTTACTGCCGAAAAAAAGAATGCAAACATCGAAAAAAACGAGATGAGTGTCATTAAAATGAAAACCCAACAAATAAAAACTATTCCGGCACTAATGGGCGAAGTGGATGTAATTAAGGCCATTCAGCTAATGCCTGGTGTTCAGGCTTCGGGCGAAGGTTTTTCGGGTTTCAATGTAAGGGGTGGCAGCACTGATCAGAATCTTATTCTGCTTGATGAGTCGCCCGTTTATAATGCTTCACACCTCATGGGTTTTTTCTCGGTATTTAACAACGATGCGCTCAAAGAAATCAAATTATATAAAGGTGATATTCCGGCTTCCTATGGAGGCAGATTATCCTCATTGCTCGACATCAAAATGAAAGAAGGCAACAGTAACAAAATTTCCGGTGTTGCAGGTATTGGAACTATTTCAAGTCGATTAACCATTGAAGGACCGGTTATTAATGAAAAACTAAACTTTCTTGTTTCTGCCCGCCGTTCATATGCCGATGCATTTTTGGCAATGTCAAAAGATTCGAACATCAACAAAAATAAACTTTACTTCTATGACCTGAACCTGAAATTGTATTACAATATTTCGGGAAAAGATAAATTATCCTATTCAGCTTATAATGGCCATGATCTGTATGGATTTAAAAGGGCAATGTGCATGAACTGGGGGAATACCGTTCAATCTGTGAAATGGAACCATGTGTTTTCGTCGAAATTATTGGCCAGTACTTCATTGTTTAATACCAATTATAATTATGACATGTTGGTTGAACCTGAAATTATTGGCATGGACTGGAAATCAGGAGTGAAAGACTACGGTGTAAAAATGGATTACACATATTTTCTGAATTCTGATAACACCATCAGGTTTGGATTTTCATCAATGTATCATTTGTTTAATCCTGGAACAGTTAAAGGAGTTGACAATCCTGATATCAGGGACCTTCAGATTCCGAAAAGCCGAGCCATAGAAAATGGTATTTACCTTTCAAATGAGCAAAGAATTACCGGTTTGCTTTCAGTTGATTACGGAATACGCTTTTCATCATTCCATAATTTAGGAAAAGGCACCATTTACAATATTGATGACAATCATTTTGCTTCCGATTCAATTGTTTATGAATCAGGCAAGGTAATTCACAACGAAATAGGACCTGAACCCAGATTAGGACTCAAATATACCATTAATGAAAAAACTTCGGTAAAAGCAAGCTATTCCAGAACCCGTCAGTACATTCACCTGGCTTCAAATTCTCAGGGAGGAACTCCACTTGATCTTTGGTTTCCAACCAGTCCGAATGTTAAACCCCAGATTTCGGACCAGTATGCCATTGGCTTGTTTAAAAATCTACATCACAATGTTATTGAAGGTTCGCTCGAACTTTATTACAAAAACATGAACAATCAGATAGATTTTAAAGACAATGCAATCCTTATTATGAACCCTAAGCTTGAAGGCGAACTACGCTTTGGTGATGCAAGGGCATATGGAGCCGAACTGATGCTTCGCAAACAAGAAGGCAAATTAAACGGTTGGATCAGCTACACCCTTTCAAGAACCGAACGTAAAATTGAAGGAATAAATAATAATGAATATTATCCGGCCAGTTATGATAAAACCCATAATAT
The DNA here is from genome assembly GCA_001769535.1 of Bacteroidetes bacterium GWF2_38_335. Taxonomy (GTDB): domain Bacteria; phylum Bacteroidota; class Bacteroidia; order Bacteroidales; family GWF2-38-335; genus GWF2-38-335. Next base: position 13,755 of record MEOH01000011.1, on the reverse strand, counting down.
TTCTGTTGTTGCCTGTTACGAGTTTTCAAAAAGACTAAGCGTTTCGGCTAACTGGGTTTATATTACCGGCTCCCCTGTTACTATTCCGGCAGGTCGCTTTGAATTCAATAATACTATTGTTCCTGTTTACACCGAACGCAATGGCTATAGGATGCCCGACTATCACCGCTTCGATCTTTCTGTAACCCTGAAAGGAAAAGAAAAAGAAGGTAAAAAAATAAACGGTGAATGGAACTTCTCAGTTTACAATGCATATAACAGAAAAAATGCTTTTTCACTGAGTTTCGAACAGAGTAAGGAAAATCCAGCAAAAATGGAAGCATACAAAGTGTATTTGTTCCCCGTGATACCGGCTGTTACTTACAATATTAAATTTTGATCATCAATTAAATAATCTTTTAAAGTTACAAATATGAAAACAATAATTTTTAGCTTACTTGCCGTTGTTGCTGTCCTTACTGGATGTAAAGAAAAAATAGAAATTGACCTTGATGAAACAACCTCAAGACTGGTAATTGATGCAGAACTTACCACAGAAAAAAAAGTTCATTCTGTAAAACTTAACATGAGTACAAGCTATTTTGAAGAAGGCTCAATGCCAACAGTTTCGGGAGCATTGGTAATATTGAATGACGGATCAGGTGATTTGATGCTCAATGAAACAGATCCCGGAGTTTACTCAACACCTGATGATTTTGCTGGGATACCCGGTAAAACATACATGTTAACTGTTTCATATGATGGAAAAAAATACACAGCCACCTCGGTTATGCCACAGGTTGTTCCTATGGATTCCATTGTTTTTGAAAAAACAACATTGCCAATTCAACCCGGAGTAATTATTGATCCGGCCAAATCATATTATAACATTTGTGTATATTGTCAGGAGCCTGGAAATACAAAGGATTTCTATATGGTAGATGTCATTAAAAACGGTGTGATGCTTACCGATACATTGGCAAAAAAAATAATCATGGACGACGAAGTGGTCAATGGTTCTTACCTCGATGGATACAGAGCAATCCAGATCAATGCAGTACCCGGTGATGAGATAAACTTTTCCATTTCGACCATTCAGCGCGAATATTTTCTTTTCGTTTACAGTGTGATACAGACTCAGTTTAGTGGAAATCCGTTTTCTGGTCCGCCAGCAAATGCCGATACAAACTTTTCGGGTGGGGCCGCGGGCTTTTTTATTACACGGGGAGTACATTCACTGTCGGGTGTTATCAAACCCCTGCCTTAAGGCAGGGGTTATGAAATGCTCGTTAAGATAGACCTTTAGGCCTGACAAGAATTTTTAATCGGTCAGAAGTGAATTAAATGATGTTTTCTGATACAATATTAAACTTGTAATTTATAACCAACATTCTTAAATTTGTCTTAGTTTATGGAGCAAGAAAAATATAAATTGATAATTATAGGTTCGGGAATAACAGGACTAAGCACCGGGTTGGCATGGACAAAGATTTACAATGCAGTAGAAAATCCCGTTTTGATTATTGAAAAACAAACTGTTCCTGGTGGCTGTGTTTCCACCTTTGCAAGGGAAGGGTACCGGTTTGATACAGTACAGATAATTCCAGATGTGAGTGACATTCTTGAGTTTTACAATATTGACATCGAACTGGTTAAATTTGACAATTTTTATGCAAGGCTGTTTCTTGCTGATCCTAAAAACAAAATAGCAAGAATATTTCCTATACATTCAGAGCTTGAAAAGTTCAAAGACAATCTTATTGGATTTTTTCCTGATGATCGTGTACAAATAAACCGTTTTTTTAATTATTGCAGTAAAATGCATGCCGAACTGCAGTATCTTAAAACCGAACCCCGGTTATATGAATTTCCGGGAATACTTTTCAGGTGCCCTAAAATACTGGCCAATTCTGGTAAAACATATAAAGAGTTTCTTTCAGGTTTTAACTTCAGAAATCCTGAGATTTATGAAATACTCGATACTTTTTCAACCTTCAGTGGGTTATCAGGAAACAGATGTGCCGCTTTACTTACAGCGTGTGCCATGATAACCACCCTAAATGGTTCATACAGGACACGAAAAGGTTTTATAGAGTTTCCTGTTCAGCTTAAGAAAAAATTTGAAGAAAACGGCGGCCAGATAATGTTGAATACAATAGTAGAGAAAATTCTGACTGATGAAGGAAAAGCAAAAGGTGTAAGGCTTGCTGATGGCAGAGAGTTGTATGCTGAAAATGTGGTTAGTACCACTGATACCAAACTCACTTTTGGAAAACTTTTGGGCTATGATGTTCTTGAAAAAGCGGATAGTGGATATGAGAAAAAAGTAAGGGAACTGAGAATGTCTCCATCGGCAATTACTATTCATGTTGGACTTGATGATAAAATTGATCTGAGGGGAATGGGCTTTGACTGCGGGTATAATGTTCTTACAACAGGAAGAAAAACCCATGAAAAACTGTTTGATGATTGGTCAAAAGGTAATTTTATATTGTCTGACGAAGATTTTCATTGCGGGGTCATAGCACCCTGTTTAAAAACCGGGGGAAAGCCAAATCTTATCATCAGAGTAGTGCCTGTTGCCGCTAACAACTGGATAAAACTCAGGAAGACCGATATAGATGCCTATAATAAAGAAAAGCAGAAGTTTGCAGACTTTTATATCAGCAAAGTAGAGGAATATATGATATCCAATTTAAGGAAGCATATTACATTTATTGATGTGGCAAGTCCGGCAACTTATGAGAGGTATTTGGGAACGCCTACAGGATCAAACTACGACATGCTTCCAGTTCCAAATAATTTTGGAAGGAAACGATTAAAAACCCGTACGCCGGTAAAAAATCTGTATCACCCGAAATTTAGTCACGGAATATGGCCATCCATGCAGGCAGGACTGCAGGTTGTTGACATGATTAGTGGCAGAAAAATCATGAATGGTAATGCTTCGTTTAAAAAGAGGAGATGAAAACAAATTAAAAATATAGAACTATGGAATTTGATGCAATGTATTTATGGGCTGCTATCCCTTTAGCACTTATCAATTTAAGCCTTATCCTCTATTGCCTTATTGATTGGCTAAAAAGAAATGAATTTAAATTGATGGACAAATGGGCTTGGCTTGCCATATTTGTATTCATTCAATTTATTGGTCCGATTTTATACATCATTTTAATCAAAAACAATGACGATCATTAATTGTAGCGGACTAAAAAAACAGTATAAGGGAGAATCAGGTTATGCTTTATCAGGATTAGATATGATGGTTGAGCAGAATACTGTTTTTGGTTTTCTTGGTCCGAATGGAGCCGGAAAAACCACAACAATAAAAATATTGACCGGGATGATGAAACCCACAGGAGGAGAAGCTATGGTTGCGGGTGAAACCGTGAAGTTAAACTCCGTTAATCTTAGGAGAAAAATCGGATATCTCGGTCAGGAACCCAAGATGTATGGATGGATGAAAGGATTAGAGTTGCTGGTTTTTGTAGGAAGAGTTTTTGGGTTTTCAACAATAGAAAGCACAACTAGAGCACAAGAAATGCTGGCTTTGGCAGGTCTATGTGAATCCGCAAATAAAAAGATTTCATCTTATTCGGGAGGAATGCTTCAGCGGCTTGGTATTGCTCAGGCTTTAATGGGAAAACCGGAAGTTTTGTTTTTAGATGAACCCACCTCTTCACTTGATCCGATTGGTCGAAAAGAAATGCTAGAATTTATTCTGGAATTAAAACAGTGTACAACAATTTTTATGTCAACCCATATACTTTCAGACGTTGAGAGAATATGCGATTCTGTTGCAATTATCAATAAAGGACATTTAGTTGTACAGGATAAAATGCATGATTTGAAAAAACGTTTTGCTTCAAAACAAATTGAAATTGTATTTGAAACAGCTGAAGCATTTCAATCTTTTGAAAATATTGCAAAAACAATGAAATGGAATTGTGTTTTAAATGGTGAGTGCAGAAGAATAACAATCAATTCGTTAGAAATGGATTTGGTTAAGCATAAATGTCTTGATATAATTTCTGCAAATCATTTTTCTATTGACAGATTCGAAATAAAAGACGCAGGACTTGAAGATGTTTTTGTTAAATTAATTGGTCAATCAGAATGAAGACAAATTTATTTTTGGTATTAATAAAAAAAGAATTTTCTGAGCAATGGCGTTCATCGCGCTTTCTAATATTATTATTGGTGTTTTTGTTTTTTGGAATTATTTCACCACTTACAGCGAAATTTATGCCTGATATTATTTCATCAATGGTAAAGGAGCAGAATATAACCATTCAGATGCCAGAAGGCACATGGAAAGATGCGATGGAACAATTTGTTAAAAACATTTCTCAAATTGGTGTTTTCATACTCATTCTCCTAAATATGGGTGCAGTGGCAAGAGAAAAGGAAAATGGAACAGCTTCTTTTCTTTTAGTTAAGCCAGTTTCAAGAAATCAGTATATTATATGTAAATTCTTTTCAAGGTATGTCCTTCTTTTTGTATCAATAGCAATTGGGTTTTTAGCGTTAGTTTTATATACAAAAGTTTTTTTTGGATCAGTGCCAGTACTTTTATTTGCAGAATCTGTTTTGATTCTTTATTTGTACTTAATGGTTGTTCAATCTATTTCTATTTTTTTCAGCATAGTATTGAAAAATCAGATACCGGCTGGAATTCTTGCATTTGTAATCATTTTGTTGGTGGGTTTGTTTTCGATGATAGATAATGTAGGTATTTATTCTCCATCACAACTGATTGAAGAATCTCAAACAATAATAAGTAATTCTGTAATTAATTGGCAGCCATTTGCAGGCTCTTTAATTTTGATACTTTGTTGTAATATTTTTGGTAACCGATTATTCAGGAACTGGGAGAGTTAAGGAGTTTAAAAATCGTAGGGAAACCGCTTGCAAAAATCTCAAATGTATTGTGATTTTATTCTGATTTAGTTACATGACAAAAATTAACAGATTATTAAAACACCTTAGAATTAAATTATAAACAAAATGTGGTCTATTTCAAAGTAACATTTTAGCAACTTTTTTGGTCAAATGACTTATAACTATTTGTCTTTTGTTCGTTGCTTGTTTCAGTTTTCTTTTGATTTCCTTCTATTGTTGGTACTCAACCTTTACAAAAAAAAACATTTTTCTTTTCGTTCGAAAAAGCAAGTCTTTTTTTTATTTAGCAAAAAAAGGAAATTTGATTTGTTTTACCTCCCAACCTACTTATTCCCCAAAATGTTTTTGCACCCATCACTTTTTAAAATTCCAGTTAATGCGACTTAATCTGTTTCCTGTTTGAATCTGCAAAGGTGGAAAGCCGAAAAGCCATCCACAACAGAAGATATCCCGAATTTCCAATTCGAGGATTACAATTCTATGCCCTTGATTTCACTCACTCATCAAAGGCAAGAATTGTTAAAATGGATATTCCTAAGTTACTGTGTTCGTGTGGCTCTTAAATTTTATTTCTTCAAATTTCTTATCATTCCCACTCCTCAGCGCCAAGGACTATCCCTGTTGCCGGCCGGCATTCATGGGTTTTCCTTGTACTCGGATAAGCTAATTAAGATGCAATATGGAAAACTTTAAAAAAACATACAGTTATACCAATGCAAGAAACGCTAAAAAAACAATTCGATTTCATCTCTTGCTTTTAATCGTTTCTGACTCGGCATACCAAACTAAAGAAAAAAAAATACGCAAATTAATCCTAACTTATTAAAATTAATTCTAGGCCAGTTTAAACCTATTTTATTATTGTTACAATTCCGGAATATTCATGAGAATTTCCCATAAAATCTTTAAAAGTTGAAAGCCAGACATAGCTTCCTATAGGAGCAATTTTATCGCCATTTTTTACTTTGCCATCCCAGCCAATCATAATATTTTCAGAATGAAATATTTGTTCCCCCCAGCGGTCATAAATGTAAAGATTAAAATTTTCCTCATCTATTCCTGTCCCGAGTACTCTAAAAACGTCGTTAATATTGTTTTTATCTAATGTAATAGCAGTGGGTGCATAAAAAGTGAAAATCTCATTTACTATAACATACAATCCAGTGGTGTCAGTACATCCGTTATCTGAAATAGCAACTAATTCCACCCAAAAGCTGCCCGGAGTGGAATAATAGTATTCGGGATTTTCAAGGTTGCTAGTATTTCCGTCACCAAAGTTCCAGTAATATTGACTGGCACCCTCACTTTGATTATAAAATGTACAAAGAGCATGGAACATATCCATAACCGAAGGGTTGGGGTGAAAATCAGCTTCGGGAATGGGAAAAACACTAATGAAATTTTCCCGAAATAAAGAATCAACACAACCATATTCATTTGAATAATACAGTTCTAAACTATAATTACCACTGTGTTCAAAAATATGATTTAGTGTTGGTTCGGTTGATTCAAATACGTATGATCCATCTGTAATATGCCAAAAATAAGTGCATTCAGCACAAGTGGTGTCAAGAATAAATTCTATTTCAAGAGGTTGACATCCGCTATATGCTGAAGGATATAAATCAGGCATGTTAACAGTATATGTGTTCATGACAACTGTGTCTGAAGCCGTGTTTGAACAAGAATCATTTACCACAAGAATCAGTGTATCGGTTCCACTTGGATAATAAATCAATGGCAATTCCACTACACTATCATTTAATGTTATTGTGTATGGACCTCCAGTGCCTCCTTCATAAATTCCGGATATGGTAACCGGGATATTTGGGCACACAATATCATTGCTTGCAAATGCCTCAAAAGTTATTCCGGGATGTACTCCGATCAAAATGCTATCATAGGTCATACATCCATTAGCGTCGGTGATTGTAAGAAGATATAAACCTGCTTCAACAGGATAAACTAATATCAAGCTGTCTGAGCTGCCTGTTGACCAATGATAATAGTATTCAGGAGTTCCTCCGTTTTCTAAAGGATCAATTATTACAAATTCTTCATTGCAAAGGGAATAGTGGTTAGGTAAACCAATTTCCAATTGAGTTGGTTCTTTTATTAATTGAGAAATTTCTACCATGCAATCGTTGGAATCATAAATTGTTAGATAATACAACCCACTGCTAAGTCCGGTGATTCCTGCTGTGGTATCGCCTGTACTCCAAATAAAAGAATAAGGAGTTGTACCTCCGGTTATATTTGAAATTGATATTTGTCCGGAAAAATCGCCATAACAAAGCAAATCAGAATACTCAATGGTTGCAATTAAGGGCGCCGGTGAAGATATTTCTATTTCAGAAGAATAAGTGCATGAGTTTGCATCTGAAATAGTTACACTATAATCACCGGAGGGGATGTTCATCAAGTCTTCGGTAACCAAAGAATCATTCCATAAATACGAATAAGGAGCGACTCCTCCAATAACCGTTAAATCTATTATTCCATTTGTTTCACCATAACAGCTTATATCTATTTGGTTTATTGACACTTGTAAGGGATCTGGTTCTTCAATTGCATATGAAAACACACTTGCACATAAGTTGGCATCTGTAATAGTAACATTTACCAAGCCTGGGCAAAGCGAATCAGAATAAATTGAATCATCACCATTAGTCCATTCATATGAGTATGGAGTAATACCCCCCGAAACATCAATTGAAATATTACCGTTACAATAACCTGAACAGCTAACATTCGTTATTGAATTGGCAATAATAAAAATAGAATCTGGACTATTTATTGAAAAAGTCAAAGTGTCAATACAATTATGAGAGTCTGCAACAACAACAGAATTAATTCCGGCACATAAAGCATTGTTTGATGAACCTGTTTCTCCATTTTCCCAAAAATAGAAATACGGACTTGTGCCCCCTGAAACTGAAACAAGAGCAAAACCATTACATGCGGTGAAGCATGAAGCACTATCTGATTCAAAGAGTAATACAATCAATTCTTCAGGTTGTGTAATTTCAATTTCAACAGAACTTGTACAGCCAAGGTTGTCACTTATTGAAACTATGGAAGAACCACTTTCAAGATTTAGATTATAATTCAGTTGCGTTGAATCCGGCCATGAAAAGGTATAAGGAGGATGCAGGTTATCGACAAAAACAGTTGCAGAGCCATCGTTGAGTCCATAACAACTAACATTTTGGTTTACAACAAAATTTGTGTTTATTGAATAATTGTTTTGTATTTGCACAGAATCGATATATAGGCATCCCAAACCATCGGTAATGCTTAAATAATATAATCCTTCTGACAAAGAATCAACAGAATAAATATTGGTTGAAGTCTCAACAAGACTACTTCCCTCAGACCAAACAAAGCTAAAAGGAGGAATGCCGTTTACTGTAACATTTGCAAAACCATTGTCGATTCCGGCACAATCGGAGTTATTATAGGTCAAAGTATAGGTCAGTGGTTCAATGATTACCTCTTTGCAAACATTCAGTGTACAAGTGTTTTGGACAAGTTCGCAACAATATGTGCCCTCAGAAATATTTTCAATTGTTTGAGAAGTTTCGCCTCCGGGAGACCATAAATAGAAATCAAAACCCGCCGGCGCACTATGATTTAATGGATTGCACCCAAAAGTTTCAAGTTCTATTGAACTACAGGAACAATCAATATATGCATAAGCGAAATGTCCCAATTCAGAGCAATCACCAACCGTTACCATAATTGTAACATTCTGACCTATATATGCCGAAAGGTCGGTTGTTACCGACTGCCATTGACAATATGATACCAAAGAATCCAATGGTGACTTTATAAACCCTTCGTCCTCCCCTCCGGCAATAACAAGATAATCCCCACATGAAATTGGCAACCCAGACTGGTCAAACATATTTATTTTAATAAATGCACTTATACTATCTTCGTGCTCACCATCATCAACAACCATGGCATAATTTAAAGTAAAAAACGATGAAATGGAATTTACTTCAAATGTATTTATTAGCTGCGCACCTTTCCCACCTATTCCTGTTCCATCTCCAATCATTGCGGAATAATTACCTTCAAAAACACATGGGAATCCTCCATATAAATCAGTACCGCTATTTATTATTGAATGCTGATCACTTGAAATTCCATAAGTATGTGGATAATAATTTGCATGAATAGCCAGTGGGTTTTCACATAATTGAATATAACCTGATGTTCCGTACCAATAATCAAAATTACCGTCTTCGAATCCCAAATTCGAGCATGGCGGAGAAACAGGATTATAAAAGACTTCGATACTATATATGGACTTTACTGCCATATTAATCCAAGTATTTGATCCATCAACTACGATATAATATGAATTTCCCATGTTAACATTTGCAATTGTCAGTATTCCCGGATGAGAAAAACCTGAAATTACATCATATGAACCTGAAATATGATTACCAAGCGTAAAGCCCGGAGCTTCCTCAAACAAACTGACTGAAAGATGTCTTGTAATAGCACCTTCATAGTTTATTCTAATTGTTATTGAACCCGTAGCGCTGGCTGTAAAGTAATAAACAAAGTCAGGACCATTAAAATACGTAGGGGAAAAAGAGGGCAAAAGTGCAGTATTAATTGAGTTGTAATCATTTCCTTGTCCAAAAAGAGTGTCGTTTCCGTGGTAAAATGGCGTGGTTTCGGTAAATGATATGGGTGCAGATTGAGCCAGAGAACAGTTGCTCCCTCCATATTGACCATAAGAGGAAATGGTTGAAGCAACCAAAATAAAACCTAAAATAATCAGGTGATTTAAAAAGTTTAAATTACCCATTATTTTATAATAATTTTTGCTAAATATTCCCATTTTTCAAAAACAAATTGGAGCAATAAATATTATATTCACAAAATTTCTGCATAAGAATATTTCAAAGCATTTTAAAAAGACAGACTGCGAATTTAGTAACAATCATTACCAATAGGGTTTTTAACTCGTGAAAATTGATTAAATATTTCGAAATTTGACCAATAAAATGCGTTTTCTATTTGTAAGACAAATTTTATTACCTAAAAGTTGCCTGAGAGTGCAGGAAGTAATCATTGAAATTGCCATTGATATAAAAAAATCAGAATCATTATCTGAATTTACTTGTCGATTAGTTTTATGAACTTTTTTTTTATAGTTTTTATGGGAGGACACAAATAAACGCTGTAAGGAACTTTACGCGGGCCAAATTCCATTGTGTTTTTCCTTTGAGGTTTGCAACTAATTGGTTAGTTTTACATTCGATATTGGTATTCATGGTTAGCAATGTTTCAGTTTACAACACTAACAAATTAAATATCAATGATATTTACATTTTTTTTCATGCCTTTTTATTGACAAAAAGCGTGCGTTTAATTAACAGTCTATATGTTACAAAATTTTTATCGTGTATTAAGATATTCTTTTACTAGAAATTTTTGTCATACCTCAGACAACTAATCTGTGTTAAGTTTTGTCTTATTACCAATAATAAATACAATTATGCAAAAAATACTACTTTCTTGTTTTATTTTACTTAGCTTTTTTTCATATTCTCAATACTCGCTTGTTGATAATAACGGAGAAACAATAAATACCTCCAACGCAACATTTGAAATAGGCGACTATGTTCCTGGGGTGACCTATACTTTGACTTTTTGTTATGATGACCCTTTGTGTTCTCATATGAGAGCATTTTGTGATCTTGCAAATTCAAATTATGGGTTATCATTGTATAACTCAGAAACGGCAAGTGGTATGCATACCAATTATTTTTACACAGGTTCTTCATACTCTGCAACTTCCGGCAATACTTCCGGCTGTCTTACATTAGTATTCTATTGCGATACTGCAGGTGTAATAAAGGAAGGTACTATTAGCTGCAATTTCAGTTGTCAAAGTCTGGATGTTGCAATTTCTACAAATATTCCAATAACGGATACAAGTTCGTTTTTTAATATCTACACTTGCGAAGATCTTGATTTAGAAATAACTGCCACCGGAATATACCAAAATACTACTTATAATCAATCAGATGCAACTTCAACCTTTATTTGGTATAATAGCGGAGACTCTACAGGTTCAGGAGCAACTTTAAATTTTCCGGTTTCAGATTTTACAAATGCCTTTCTTAATGTTAGAATAATTGATGAACAGGGCTGTGGAAAATTGAATGATACAGGTATTTATGTTTCATATACTTACCCTCCGGAAATTCTTATTTATCCCCCAAATTTTTCATACTATTTTTTAGGCGAAGAAATAGAACTTATGGTTGGGCCTCCATTTATGCACGATGAAATGCCGTTTTATGATCCACCACTTATAATTCCAGACAACGATGGATTCACTCATTATTATCCATTAAATGTTCATTCTTTTGCCCCCGGTCAGGTGTTGGAATCAATTGCAGACATAATTAGTATTTGTGCGGTATTGGATCATTCATTTCTTTCAGAGCTTGAAATAGAAGTAATTTGTCCTAATAATATTTTTACAGGTGGACCGGTATCTGTTGTTTTGGAAGAACCTCATGGAAATGGAGTAAATTTAGGAGAGACAAATCCAATTGAGGGTGGTTATTATCCCGGAATTGGATATCAATATTGTTGGACTAATCCGGAAAATGCTGATTTCATGATGGATATGGGAGATTATGCTCTCTCCGGCAGCTTTTCAATTCTTCCTGAAGGTAATTATTTACCCTCCGAACCATTAGATGCTTTGGTTGGTTGCCAATTAAATGGCGAGTGGCTTTTGGGAATTACAGATATTTTTAGTATTGATGATGGTTATGTACATGGCTGGAATATTACCCTTGATGAGGATTTGTATTTTTTTAATCCCCTTAACGATCCAAATATTGAATTCTCTGATTGGATGGGAGAATATATAATTAATCAAGTTGATAATAATGCCACAGCGTTACCCGATATTGCCGGGTCCTTCACCTATCAGATAAATTTAACAGATTTGGCAGGTTGTGCGTATGAATTTTCTACTCTGGTTCATGTAATTGATACACCGGCAATTATTTCAGGTACTATTTATCATGATGCAAATTTAAATTGCATTATGGATTCATCTGAACAAAAAATTTACGGAAGAATTATTGAGGTAACTCCCGGCCCCTATTATTCATCTTCAGACGAAAATGGATACTACGAATTAATGGTAAACCAAGGCGCATATACGGTTAATCTGGTGCCTCAAATGTACGACTCAATAGTCTGCCCTGTATCTTACAGCTATTCTATTAATGCTACAATTGATGAAGTAAGTGATAGCCTTGATTTTGGCATTTTTCCAAGTTCTTTAACAGACATAGGGGTTACAGTATCTTCAGGAGCAGCAAGGATTGGCGAGAATCTGAATTATTATCTGTTTGTTAAAAATAATAGCGACTATTTATTACCTGTTGCTTATCTTGATTTTTACTACGATTCAATGCTAATTTATAATTCTTCATCATTACCATTCATCGACTCAACTGATTCTTTTATCTCTTTTGAAATTAATGACATTTTACCTTGGAATGAAAGTGTTTTTAGTATCTCTTTTAGCATTCCTACCGGTGGAATATCAATTGGAGATAGTCTTTTATCTACAGCGCAAGTTTACGGCAATTCAGGAGATATTGACTCCAGCAATAACATTTATTACCGACATTCAATAATTAATTCTTCTTACGACCCGAACTTCAAAGAAGTTTATCCTCCCGGAATTGGAACAAATGGCGATATATTATTAGAAGACAGCGTATTAACATACACCATTCATTTTCAAAATACAGGAACAGATACAGCATTCCTGGTACAAATTGTTGATACGCTCTCTCCAAAATTAGAAATAACAAGTTTTAGCCCCGGTGCTGCGAGTCATGATTATATATGGGAACTGACAGAAGTTGGTGCATTAACATTTACTTTTAACGACATTTTATTAGTTGATAGCACAACAAACGAACCGGAAAGTCATGGACATGTTTCTTTTGAAATCAGAGTAAAGGAAAATGCCGTAATAGGTGATGTAATAAAAAATACTTCTTATATTTATTTCGACTATAATACTCCAGTTCAAACAAATTCAACTACAAATACAATTGTGGAATTTCTGGTTAGTAATCCTAAAATTGAAATTGAAGATATACATGTGTATCCTAATCCTGCAACTAATAATATTACTATTGAAATGATAGAAGAAGTGGATTGTTATGTGTATAACTCTTTGGGTGTTTTAGTCAAAGTATCCAAAGGAAATAATATCAACATCGAGGATTTAGCTCCGGGATCATATTTGCTTAGAATTAATAATATTAGCCATGAAATAGCCACAATTAAATTTATTAAGCTATGATCAAATTATTTTGAAAAGAATTAATTAGACTGGTTCAATTGCTAATTCTAATAATAAGACAAATTTGTACACTTAATAGTTGCCTGGCGCGTTGAATATTCAATGAAAATCTACAGTTTAAGTATTTAAGGAAAGGTTTGGGTACTTATAAAAAACTATTCATTTTATTTTCTGTTTTATTAATATTCCTTTTCACTTTTATTATTTTTGTATCCTAATTTAAAAATTTAAACTATGAAAACACTTTTTTTATCAATTGCAATTATCTCATTATTAGTTTCGTGTAGTAACGAAAAAAAGGAAGAATCTAAGAAAAATGAAAAATCAACCGATTCAACAAATGTAAAAACTGCGGCATGTTGTGAATGGAATCATGTAATAAACTGGTTTGAAATACCTGTAACTGATTTTGACCGGGCAAAATTGTTTTATGAAACCATTTTAGATATTGAAATGCAAACAATGGTTGATTCTTCTGATGTGGAAGCCGGACCCTATTCAAT
>MEOH01000010.1 GCA_001769535.1 Bacteroidetes bacterium GWF2_38_335 | reverse complement strand
TTCAAGCAGATCAAGCTGACTCTCATCCAGTGAATACTGGAAAGCAGACAATGACAGTCCCAATCCCAGTTTGGTTTCGCTGCCAAGCTTCAGGTGATAAGCGTATGATCCCTGAGCACCGGTGCGCTGAATAGGACCAAACATATCAGTGAAAATATAACCGCCAACACCCATTGCATCACCTATTTTTGAATGTCCGCTTATCGCGTAAGTGGCCGGCGCATCGGTTATTCCAACCCATTGCTGACGGGCGGTTATCCTCAACGGTATATAATCTACACTTCCTGCCATGGCCGGGTTCAGTAAAAATCCGTTCATCATGTACTGGCTGTACAAAGGCAACTGCTGTGCCTGTGATGCTGTAATCATTGCTATTACTGCTGCCAGAGTGATTAATATCTTTTTCATATTTATCATTTTTCTATTTTCAATTTATTAACTACCTTATTACTGTTACGACTCCATCAATTGGTTCATCATCATTAATCTTAAGGATAAAGACATATGATCCAAATGGAACATCAACGCCGTTGTATTTACCATCCCACTGATTTTCGGTTTCAGCATATTCTGCGCCTGTACCGGTAAAGCTGAAGATTATTTGTCCCCAACGATTGTAAATCTCAATTCCAACATTATCGACAGAAATGATGTCACCGATTTCCCAAGTATCATTCACTCCATCACTATTTGGGGTAAAGGCCGAAGGAATTTCGAGGTCGTAGCATGAAATTTCTGAATCCTCAATAATTATTGTATCAATAACCGAACAATCATTTTCATCAGTTATAGTAACAATGTATTCACCTGCGGTAAGACCGGTAATATCATCGGTAGTGGCGCCATTTGACCATATAAACACCAATGAGCCTGTTCCTTCGTATGCCGAAGTACTGATACCGGCATCATTTTTACCCTGACAGCTTACAGGAGTTACTTCATCTGTAACGAATAGAATTGCTTCAGGTTGAATAAGAGTTCCGGTTCCTGAAAGTGAACATCCGTTTACATCATATACAGTGACAAAGTATGTTCCTGTGAAAAGGTTGAAGGCAGTTGAGGTGGTCTGACTTCCGGTATTGGCATCCCAAACGTAAGAATATGTTGGTGATCCACCTGAAGCATCCACTGAAAGTGATCCTGTTTCGCCGGCACAGGCAATAGCTTGGCTAATTGTGATAGTACCTTTGAGAGGTTCGGCAGGCTGAACGATTCCGATATTGGTATGAGCAATCTGACAACCATTGGCATCAGTTACAGTAACCGCAAGACCGCCTGCAGGAAGGTTCACAGCATTAAAGGAAGTTTGACCATTTGACCAGATATAGCTATACGGAGGTGTCCCACCTGAAACCACAATTGTTGCAGAACCGGTGCTTTCACCATAGCACAATACATGATTAATAGTAAGTACATCGGTAAGCTGATTTGGCTGAGTAACAGTAATGGTATCAATAGCCTGACAATCGTTTACGTCATTAATAGTTACGTAATAATCACCGGCGACCAAATCATAAATTGTATCAGAATATTCTGTGGAGTTATGGTTAACACCATTTGACCATGAATATTCGAAAGGAGCAGTACCACCGGTAACGTTAACAGCTAACATACCTGTGTTTCCACCATAGCAAAGAACATTTGATATCAGTTCCAGTTCTGCTTCACCGCCTCCGGCTGAAGTAACCGCTCCGGTTGCCTCAGCAGTACAGCCGTTAGAATCAGTAACAGTTACTGAGTAGGATCCGGCAGCGAGGTCACCGGCAGTATCATCAGTGTCGCTGTTTGACCAAAGGTAGGTGTAGCCCGGAGTACCACCATCAGGATCAATAACAATTTGTCCATTGGTTCCTCCACAGGTTGCCGGAGTAATTGTCATATCAGAAAGATCAAGTTGGGTGGGCTGGTTAACCATTACACTGTCAATTTTTTCACAACCATGATTATCTGTTATGGTCACATAGTAATATACATCCGCAAAAATTTCATCGACAACAGAAGTATTGTCACCATTTGACCAAAGATAAGTATATGGTGCAGAACCACCGGATGGCTGGATAAGAGCATATCCGTCATTTCCTCCATAGCAGCTTACGTTGTCAAAGTCAATAACCATAGCAGAAAATACTGGAGGTTGGGTAATATTGGCTCCATCGGTAAAAGTACAGCCGTTGCTGTCAGTAATAGTAATATTATAACTACCGGCAGGAAGGTTTGAAACAATTGCATCTGTTGTTGGTACAGCATCATCCCATAAGTATGTATATGGAGGTGTTCCACCAGATGCAGAATAGGTTATTGAACCATCGGTAAATCCATTACATGAAATATTATTATAATCGGTCATGACACCACTAACAGCAGTTGGTTGTGTTATGGTAATGTTGTCAGTTGAATTACATCCATTTGCATCAGACACAGTAACAGAGTATGTGCCGGCAGGCAGGTTTTCCAGATAGTCAACAGTAACACCATGGAAATCCCATAAATAGCCAAATGGTGCGGTACCACCTGAAATAATAGTTACATGGGCATATCCCAGTGTATCTCCGTAGCAAACATTATTTACCACATTATCTATATCAATAACTGCGGCACCATTATCAACCAGGTTAACAGATCCACTAATGGTACAGTTATTGGCATCGGTTACTGTAATAAAATAAGATCCGCTACTAAGAGCAGTTGCAGTCTGGGTAGTTTGGTATCCTGTTGCAGGACCCCATTGGTAAGCATAGGCAGTAACACCGCCGGTAACATTGGCAGTAGCAGTACCATCAGTATTTCCACAATTGGGACTGACAGCATCAATTGTAATTGCCAAAGCAGTGGGCTGTGTTATTGTAAATGAGTTGGTTAAAGTACATCCGTTAAAGTCGGTGACAGTAACTGTAATAGAACCAGCTGCCAGACCTGAAACACTTGACGAAGTTGAACCACCAGTCCAGTTATATGAATAAGGAGTTGTTCCTCCTGAAACTACGACACCGGCCTGACCATTAGCTCCACCAAAACATGCAACGTTAATTTGAGAGGTTGTTGATGCGAGGGGTTGTGGCTGGGTTACAGTTACAGAACTTGAAGATGTACATCCATTAGCATCAGTAACTGTTACAGTATAAGTTCCCATTGCCAGTCCGGTAGCTGTTGCAGTAACCTGCGAGCCTGCTGCGGCATTCCACAAATATGAATAAGAAGCTGTTCCACCCGAAGCAGCTACAGTTGCAGATCCTGTTGACAAGCCATTACAGGTAACAGCAACTGCTGAAGCTGACGATGTCAACTGAGTTGGTTGGGTAATGTTAACAGTGTTGGAGGTGGAACATCCATTGGCATCAGTTATTGTAACAGAATATGTTCCAGCTGCCAGTCCGGTTGCAGTTGCAGTAACCTGTGATCCGGCAGACACACTCCATAAATACGAATATGGTGAAGTTCCTCCTGATCCTGAAGCAGTTGCAGAACCATTGGCTCCACTGAAGCAACTTACGTTACCATTAACCAAAGTAGATGAGCTGAGAGCAGTTGGTTGGGTAATAGTTGTATTGGCAGTAACTGTACAGTTATTGGCATCGGTAACAGTTACAGTATAAGTTCCTGCTGTCAATCCGGAAGCAGTTGTAGATGAGCCACCCGAACCTGACCAAAGATAAGAGTATCCCGGAGTTCCGTTGGAAGCGGTAACCGTTGCGGTACCATTGCTTCCACCAAAGCATGAAACAGGTGTAGAAGTTGCAGATGCAGCAAGTGCTGTAGGCTGTGTAATGGTAACTGTTCTGGTAAGTGAACAGCTGTGTGAATCGTATACGGTTACAGTATAGGTTCCTGCTGCCAGTCCGGATGCAGTTGAGCCCGTTCCGCCACCACCAGACCACATATAACTATATGCGGGTGAGCCTCCGGAAACAGAAACAGTAGCAGTACCGTTGGTATATCCAAAACAAGTTGGATTAGTGCTTCCGGTAATAGAGGCGCTGAGAGCGGCGGGTTGTGTTATTGTAACAGTAGCAGTTGATATACATCCAACATTATCAGTAACAGTTACAGTAGCAGTACCTGCACATAAACCTGATTCAGTTGTTCCGGTATTTGCTGAGGTTGACCATGCATATGAGTATGGAGATGTTCCACCGGTTGCCGAAGCAGTTGCAATTCCATTACAATTACCAAAACAGTTTACATTGGTGCTTGATGATATGGATGCAGTAGGTGATCCGGCATCATTAACGTTTGTTGTTCCGGTTATGGTACAACCATGAGAGTCGGTTATAGTAACAACATATCCGCCAGCGTATAGGTTGAGGGCAGTTGTTCCTGTTCCACCGCCACCAGACCAGTTATAAGTATACGGACTGGTACCTCCTGTTACTGAAACAGAAGCAGATCCATCATTATTACCACAAGTTGCAGAAGTATTAGACATTGTAGGAACGATAGCAGTCGGTTGGGTTACGGTATAAGTTCTTGTAGCAGTACAGCCATGACTGTCGGTGATGGTAACAGTATAAACACCGGCTGCAAGACCTGTAGCGGTAGATGAAGTCTGGAAACCAGGACTCCACAAATAAGTATAAGCTGGGGTACCACCTGAAGCAGTAATTGTAGCTGAACCGTTACTTTGTCCGTTGCAGTTAGCTGCGGTTCCTGAAGTAGTTCCGGCAACAACTGTTGGTTGAGTAACAGTAGCTGAAGAAGACACTGTACATCCGTGAGTATCAGAAACGGTCACGGTATATGTTCCGGCAGCCAATCCCGAAGCAGAAGCAGTAGTTGATCCACTTGACCAGCTATAAGTATATCCCGGAGATCCTCCACCTGCAGTCACAGAAGCTCCTCCGTTTGCCTGTCCGAAACAGTTTGCAGCGGTAGAAGAAGTTGTGGCAGTTAATTGTGTAGGCTGAGTAATTGTAACTGTTCTGGTTAACGAGCAGCCTCTTGAATCAGCTACAGTAACAGTATATGTTCCGGCAGCAAGGCCTGAAGCTGTTGCTCCTGTTCCACCGCCACCTGACCAGTTGTAGGTATAAGGCGGAGTTGCGCCACTGGCAGTAACTGTTGCGCTTCCATTGCTTTGACCAAAACAGTTTACGTTTGTGGATGATGTTGTAGCAGCAAGAGCAGTAGGCTGGGTAATATTCACAGAAACTACGGCATTACAAACCCCAACAGCATCGGTTATTGTAACATAGTTGGTACCAGCCACAAGGTTTGAAGCAGTTGCGCTATTGGTACCAGTTGACCAATGGTAAGTATATGGTGCAGTTCCACCAGAACCGGATGCTGTGGCAACACCGTTATTTCCGCCGTTACAACTAACATTGCTTGTAACAGATGCCGAACCAGCTACACCAGTAACGGTAAAAGCTAAACTGTTAAGGGTTGTTGAGTGGGAACAAATATCTGTAACGCCACTAACAAGGTTTAGACTGTAAGATCCACCTGCCGTTAAAGGAGTATTCAGTGTCAGGACATAAGAACGGGCATAAGTACCACCTGCGGCACAAGTTGAGTTGTAAACACTTGTAATGCTGTATGGGCCACCCGGACCAGTAACGGTAAAGTCACCCGGATTAACACTTGAACAAAGAACATTTTCAGTGAATTCCACAGTAATTGTACTTTGGCCACAAGCAGGAGAACTGGTAATTGCATCAAGTGCAGGGCCAGTATTATCAACGACCTGAGCAGTACCTCCGAAAATAATTTGGTACCCACCGGTTGAAACGGTCCATTGACTAACGTTTACAACATAAGTTTCACCGGCAATAACAGTAAGGTCATCATTAAAAGGTCCATCAGAAGGGCCAGCGGATGTTTGAGTAGTTGAACCATCTGGTCCGGTGCTACCTGTGGTCATACTATAATTACAACTTACCTGTGTTCCCGGGGTTATAAAAATGTCACCACAAGTTAATCCGGTAATATTATAAACTGCCCAGTCATAGTCATCAGTATTTACGGCAGGGTTAATAACAAAACCCAATTGGCCACTGGTTTGAACTGTAAAAGTATACCAAACATCATTTCTTTCGCCTTCAAGACAGGAAGTAGAACTGTTGATTTCAGACGGATAATTTCCCGGACCGGTATAAGCAACTGATTCATTATAAGTATCAAAACATAGAGGAATTGCATCCAGGCAATCCTGATGGTTAGGATCAGGTTGAGAGATACTGGTAACAGAAATTGCGTAGTTGATGCAAGGGTCACCATTGTATACATAGGGATCAGGACCATTTGCAACTACAATATAATAAGTAGTTCCGGCAGTCAGATAAACCTTAACATGCGGAGAATCGTGAAAAGCAGGGTATTGAACCGTGGAGCTTGCCAAACAGGATACACCGACGGTACTCGGACAGCCATTCATAACAAATACTGCGGCACCGCGTTCGGCACCACCATGAGTTTCAGCAGTAGTCAGGGTAACATCAATCCATCCGGAAAACGCCGGGGAGTATGTATAAACCCATTCAGGTCCAATCATAAACAAAGAACCACAGCCATCAAATTCGTCATAATTATTACAATTGCCGCAGGTGGTTAAGCCTGAAGCTGAATAAGGCAATGAACCAATTACAGTGGGATTTGAGCAACTGTGGTCGGCACATGATCCACCGGCAGACATCCTCCACTGAAGAGTCATACCAATTGAGTTGCTTACACAGTTATACTGGCTAACCAAAACACAAACTGTACCTGTAAAAGTTGCAGTCCAGGTAATAAGTGATTGTGTGCTGCATCCATCGTCATTGTATGCCAACAGCGTACCTGTACAATTGGTTTGCCTTAAAGTTAACTGGGTATCAAAATCAGTGTCTCCACATGTTTGCCATTCATAGGTACTTCCGGCAGTTACACTATAATATGAATATTCTCCTCCATATATCAGAGTTCCAACGGTTGTCCAGGTAGAGGAAGTCGTTGAAAAAGTACCCGACGGGTAATTGCTGACACAATTGGTACACTGAGCATTGGTTTTTGATGTAAATACAAAAATCAATGATACCATCAATATCAAAGAAATGAATAGTTTTTTCATAATATCTTGATAATTAATTTTTTACTTATTTTGCTCTTTACGTTGTTTTTCAAGAAGTTCCTCAGGAGTTACCTCCATTTTAGGATTAAGAGCTTTGTACTTTTCGGGATTGGCTTCGATCCATCTTCTTTTTGCTTCAGCGAAGGTTGCATTATCCTGTTCAGGATTGCCGGTATCGATAAATTGGGGAAAATCATCGGGCATGGTAACTTCAGAATTTTTTAGATTACTTGAACTTACCGGTGCTTTAGTGCATTCAGCTTTTTTTGCTTTTGAAATTTTTGTCTGGGTATCAGTTTGCTGTGAAAAGGCAGTAAATACTGCAAACACAGAAAATAACAACAGGAAGTAAAATCTCTTCATAAGTATCTTTTTTTTATTAACTTTTGTAAGTACTTTAATTTAGACGCAAATACTGATAGTATAGTTGCTTAAATGCGTATTATAAAGTTCAAAATTATGACAAATAAATCGTTTTCATAGGTAATAGTACTTATAATTGTGATGATAGTTGCAATAAATTTAACGAACACATGAATATAGTTGATAAGAATTGCATTTTCATGGACTGAAAAATATAAAAATTATCCTTTGAAGATCAGATTTTTTTATATATTTGCAGCCCAAATGAGTTGGTTCTGTAGCTCAGCTGGATAGAGCAACGGCCTTCTAAGCCGTAGGCCACAGGTTCGAGTCCTGTCAGAATCACGAAAAAAGCTGCCTTCATGGCAGCTTTTTTTTTTAAACATTTCTTTTGTTAAGGGTAAATTAATATTCTGCAACCCACAGGAATTTTATCATAAAAAGTATCTATTTCATGATTGAGCATTGTTATACAACCCCAGGTTAAATCACGATTCCCTGACAATTCCCATTCATAGGCCCAACCGTGTATTCCAATGCCTCCTCCCAAAGCGGTGTTTTTGGGTGTTGCAAGTTTTTTCTCAAATAGTCTCTTTATTTCGTTTTTTTCACTTTCTGAAATCACTCCATTTTCAAATGCTGCTTCTGCGTCATATTTATTGGGATAATTAATTCGCATCCAGGCCGGACCAAAATATGCAGAAAAATCGCCACCAAATGGCCCTCTGCTTTTTTCAACAATAAAATATTCACCCTCAGGCAACCTATTATCGCCCCGCTCCTGCTTATGTCCTAACGGATTTTGGCTTAACCCGATTTCATATGTTTTTTCAATAACGCCTGCTTTATAATGATGCATAATATACTCAGATTTAATTACAACAAGTAAATCCTCTGAATTTGCAGGCACAAAAAGATTTCTGTGGTTTTTAATAAATTCTGAGGGCTTTTCGTAATTTTCAAGTATCCACTTTGCGTCTTTACCATCAGAGGAAGGCCAGTAGTCAGTATTGTACTGACTCATTCCGGATTTTCTTATCTCAAAATGCAGATGTGCATAAAAATTTCCATCGGCATTGCCTATTGTAGCAATTGTATCCCTCCTTAATACAGTATCTCCCGTGCTTACAAAAAATTCATTAAGATGCGCATACAAGGAGAAAACAGTCTTGACTTCTGCGTTTTCAATATATCTGTGTTCAATCACAACCACTTTTCCCCAGGGCGCTCCAAAATCTTTTGCCTCAATAATCAGTCCCTTTGAAATTGAATATACCGGTTGACCAAAATCGGTATTCCCCCCACCGGATCCATTCCAGTCTTCACCGGTGTGAAGCCCCATTTCATAGCTTTCAGCAGTTTTCACCGAAACATACCATCCGTCATATTTAACTTTATCTGAAACAGACATGTAACTTCCTCCACCGTTTGCATTGCCAACGGGAAAGTCGAATCCGTCAGAGATTAATTTGTCAAATATTTTCTCCGTGACTGATTTCAGAAATTCAGGTTTTTCAGGATCAATACTTTTAATCTCATTTTCAGTGACTTTTGAGTAAGTACAGGATACAAAAATCACAAAATTCAATAGTATAAAAACGAAAACTCTCATAAAATTGAAATATTATTATATAACGAAAAATCAACTCAATATATTTTTGTACTAAAAAAATACTTATTTTGCATAAATGAGATTATTGATTTCAATATTGTTGTTTACAGTACTCTTTTCATGTGAAACTTCGGTTAAAAAGCAAGAAACTGCTCCAAAACCAAAGATAGAAAAGATACAAGAAATAATGGAATATTCACCCGAGATTATTGCCGATCCTATTGATCCGCTTCTTTACGAAACCTCGGGCTTAATTTTCTATGAAGGCTTGCTGTGGTCGGTTAATGATTCAGACAACAAACCCGAAATTCACGGTGTTGATCCTGAAACAGGAATGGTTCAGAAAACCATACTAATTGAAAACCACCCAAATATTGACTGGGAAGATATTGCTCAGGATGATCAATATATTTATGTTGGCGATTTTGGGAATAATTCGGGGGCAAGAAAAAACCTTAAAATTCTAAAAATCAAGAAAAATGATATAAATGAATCAGATTATCAATCGGTTGATGCCGAAGATATTTGCTTCATGTATTCTGACCAGGATGATTTCTCAGTGAGATGGGACCGGTCACGTTTTGACTGTGAAGCCATGACAATTTTCAAAGGAAAAATATACATTTTTTCAAAGGACTGGCAAAATGAAAATACGAGATGGTACACAATACCTGATTCCACAGGCATTCAAAATGTCAAGCCCTCCAGGGAATTTGATGCAGAAGGTTTGGTGACCGGCGCAGATTGCTATAAAGATAAAATTATTGCCCTTTGTGGATATAAAAATTTTGTTCCATTTATCTGGCTGTTTTTTGATTTTGAAAATGATAATTTCACGGATGGCAGCTCGATACGCCTCAACCTCCTTGATATTGCCGGAGCACAGGTTGAAGGAATTACTTTCATTAATGATTCTACCCTGGTTATTTCCAATGAAAATTCAGGTGTTGAACAAAGATTGCTTAAGGTTTCACTTGCTGAATTAGGTATTTTTCCACTAAAGAATTAATTTCGGCCTGTAAATATTTCATATTTTGACAAAAGAAGAACAATACATCGCCGAGGGCACAATGCTGCCTCTTATTGAAGAGTTTTATTCACTTCAGGGTGAAGGATATAACACCGGAAAAGCTGCTTATTTTATCAGACTTGGTGGTTGTGATATCGGTTGCAGCTGGTGCGACACCAAATTCTCATGGGATGCTGATTTTCATAAACTTACATCAGTTGACGAAATCGTAAAAAAAGCCGCAGGATACCCAGCCAAAGCAATTGTGGTTACGGGTGGCGAACCAACTTGCTATAACATGCATTACTTATGTGAACAGTTAATTTTAAACGGTGTAAAGACTTTTCTGGAGACTTCAGGCGTTTATAAATTAACCGGCGAGTGGCACTGGATTTGTCTCTCGCCAAAAAAACATAATCCTCCGGTAAAAGAAATTTACCCGCTCGCCAGTGAGCTTAAAGTTATTATTTCTGAGCCGGATGATTTAATCTGGGCCGAAGAAAATGCAATAAAAACAGACAGTAAATGCAAACTTTTTCTTCAACCCGAATGGAGTGTTTACAAAACGATTATTTACGATGTTGTGGAATATATCAAACAAAATCCGAAATGGCAAATTTCACTTCAATCTCATAAATTCATGAAAATTCCATAAACCATGAAAACTTTAACACTATTTATATTTCTGACTTTTTTATTTTCTTCTTCATTTTCACAAATTGATTATTCAACCACATCAAAAAAAGCAATCAAATACTTCGATAAAGGTGTAGAGGAATACAATAACCGAAATGATGATGAGGCATTAAAACTTTTCGAATCAGCCGTTAAAACTGATCCCGCATTTATTGAACCTTATCTCATCATGGCCAATATTTATAATGAAAAATGGGAATTTGAAAAAATGGTCGGTTGTTATGAAAAAGTAATTTCCATTAAACCGGATTATGACGGTAAGATATACTTTTTCCTGGCATCAGGGTATCTTTCCATGGGTAAATATGAAGATGCAAAGAAGTCGGTTAACACATGCATCTCATCCCCAAAAACCGATCCTACAATTAAAGAATGGGCACAGGAATTACTGAAAAAGGCCGAATTTGGCATAAACGCTATGCGAAACCCTGTACCCTTTGATCCCAAAAACCTCGGAAAGCTAATCAACACAAAATATGATGATTATTGGCCTTCACTAACCGCTGATGAACAAATTCTTACCACAACAGTCTTGCTCCCCAAAGACAGCAGATACGAAATTTCGATAATGAATTCACAGGAAGATTTTTTTATTTCCAGTAAAGTTGACGGAGAATGGTCACAGATTAGAAATATGGGAAAACCCATTAACACCGGCAATAATGAAGGTGCTCAGTCGTTTTCGGCAGATGGTCAGTGGTTCTTTTATACCGTTTGCGAAAGACCTGAAGATTTTGGCAGCTGTGATATTTATTTTTCGCGTTCCCTGGGTGAATTCTGGGAAAATCCGGGAAACCTCGGAAAACCAGTTAACTCAGCAGCATGGGAAGCTCAACCCAGTATTTCAGCAGACGGAAAAACGCTGTTTTTCACTTCTAACAGGGCTGGCGGAGTAAGAGATCCGGAGAATGAACGCATTGTTACTCAGGATTTATGGGTAGCCTATAAATCGGATGACGGCAAATGGAGCAGTCCGGTAAACCTGGGCGAACCTGTCAACACCTATGGAAATGAATGTTCGCCATTTATCCATCCGGATGGCCGAACTCTTTACTTTTCATCGGATACACATACCGGAATGGGCGGGTTTGATATTTTTGTTACCCGTCTAAATCCTGACGGAACATGGTCAGAACCTGTTAATCTGGGATATCCAATAAACACCTATATGAATGAAATCGGTTTGATTGTTAACTCAAAAGGTGAACTGGCAATGTTTTCGTCCGACCGCGAGGGCTCAGAAAGAAAAGATATTTACAGCTTTGAACTGCATAAGGAAGTCCGGCCCATACCGGTCACCTATATGAAGGGGTATTTTTATGATGCTAAAACAAAAAAACGCCTGAGCACATCTTTTGATCTAATAGATCTTGAAACAAGGAAAATTGTTGCAAAATCTGAATCCTATCCGGAAACGGGAGAATATCTGGTTTGCATTCCCGTTGACCGAAGCTATGCTTTTGAAGCTTCCAAAAGCGGTTATTTGTTTTATTCGGAAAACTTTTCACTCAAAAGTCAGGAAGATCCAACAAAACCCTTTGAAAAAAACATTCCGCTTACCCCTATTCAAAAAGATGAAATCGTAATCCTCAACAATATTTTCTTTGATACAGACTCCTTTGCTTTAAAAGGAGAATCTATTGCAGAACTGGATGTACTGAAATCCTTTCTGGACAATAATCCTAATGTAAAAATAGAGATACGCGGACATACCGACAATATCGGAACAAAAGAATACAATCTGAAACTTTCAGAAAACAGGGCAAAATCTGTTTATAATTATCTGGTTCAGAAAGGAATCGACAAAACCAGATTAACCTATAAGGGTTATGGGTTTTCCATTCCTTTGATAAACGAAGACACTGATGCCGCCCGAGCCAAAAACAGAAGGACCGAATTCAAGGTAGTTTCAATTTAAAAAAGAAGCTGTTACTAAATGGGTTTTGTTCCGCAAACCCATTTAGTAACAGCCTTTCTTTTTTATGATACTTTTATATAAGCCTTGATCCGGCTGCCTTACTCCCTTTAAAAATAAGGGAGAATTCCAATCCGCCTTTTCCGTTGGTAAATTGTTTTAATGCTGAAGAGTTAAAATCATAACTCATCTTATAAATGAAGTTACGGTATTCAAGTCCGGCTTCAAAAATAAAAGCATCTTTAACCCTATAGTGAATTCCTCCCATCACAATGATGTTATTTTGGGGTAATTCATAATTGAATCTGGCGCCCGGAGTAATTTCCATAGCATTTCGTTGCCTCATGATCAGAAATTTTGGATCAACAGTGAGCTGCTCCGAAGTTTTTATCTTTGCTCCCCCGTGGAGTACAAACCTCATTGGCAATCTGCTTTCCTGGGTACCAAGAAATGATTCCTTCGGAAAAGTGCAGTGATAAAGGGCCAAACCGCCATAGGGGTTTACATCTTTTTCATCATTTGTGGAAGCATAATTAAATCCAATACTCACCTCGGGCATAATTAGTCCGTTCTTCTCAAATACTTCTCCACTTGGAAGATCCGGATCAAAATTTCCATCCTCCCACTGATTGTCAAAGATCAGCCGGTCAACTTTTGTGCTTTTGTAAATAAAACCGATGTTCATACCCACCGACATCTTACTTTCATTGTATCCCGGTGTGGATATCAGATAAGCACCTGATAGGATAAAATTGAAAGCATTATAAACTTTAGCGCCGTCGTCGTTCAAAAGGTAACCTCCTACACCAAACCTTTGTTTTATTGGCATTTCGTAACCAAGTGAAGATGTTGTGTATTTAGTGGCAATGGCACCCCACTGATTGCGAAATTGCGAAGATATCCGATATTCGGCATCGGTAAACAAACCGGTAAAAGAAGGGTTCAAAATCATCGGCGCGGCATCATACTGAGACAGATGGGCGTCTTGTGATTTGATACTATCCGGAGTAAAAACTACTGCGAATAGTACTGTAACGATGGTTATAATTCTTGTTTTCATGGCAGTAGTTTTTATCTGATTAATGAAATTTCACCTGTTTTCTCATAATTGTTTCCATCAACCGTTGTGGCTTTTATGGTATAAACATACACTCCGATTGGTTGATCCTTTCCTTTGTATGTTCCATCCCAGCCAACCGACTGGTCGTAACTTTCAAACAGTAATTGACCCCACCCGTTGTAAACCTTGAATTCCAGATTACTAAACGGCCCTCCTCGCACGTAATATATATCATTAGTACCGTCATTATTTGGGGTAAATCCTGTCGGGACTTTTGGCGGATAAATTTCCTCAAGTCCTTCAATAATGATATTCATCACAGCAGTATCGTGACAGCCCCATTGATTTGTTACAAGCTGATAAATATCAAAAATACCTACTGTGTTATAGACATAAAGGGGATTCTGTATTGTTGAGGTGCCCAACGAATCACCAAAATTCCACGACCACTCCCCTGCTCCGGATGACTCATCCGTAAATTCGACAGTTTCATTTATAATATAATATTCAGCATAATAAGAAAAGCCTGCAGTGGGTTTCGGATAGATTGTGATATTCTGTGAAAGTGTATCAATACAACCCTGATCAGATGTTACAATCAGTGTAATGGTATAATTCCCGTCATCTGAATATGCATGCCCTGGGTTTTGCAAGGCAGATGTACCTCCATCACCGAAGTTCCATACCCATGAATCACCTTCACCGCCTGAGTAGTCTGTAATATCAGCAAAATGAGCCGAATCGCCCGGACATTGATTTGTAAATGTGAAACCGGCATCAATTGAATTCAGACTGATCAATAATTCAGATGTGTCAGAGCAATTAACTGATGAACCTGAAATCAGCGTCACCGTGTAATCTCCGGCAGCACCATATGGATGAACGGGGTTCTGACCAGTCGAAGTCAAACCGTCACCAAATGTCCAGTTCCAGCTATCAACGAGATTACCTTCTGCCGAAGAGGCATCGGTAAATGTAACGGTTGATGTTCCACAGTCAAACAGGTAGGTGAAACCGCTTGTTGGTACGGGATACACTTCTATTTCAGATGTAATTGATGATGAACATCCGACATTTGAATACACAATCAATTGCACATCAAAGTCGTTGTCCTCACTGTATAAATGAGTCGGGTTCTGAACCAGGCTTGAGTCGCCATCATCAAAATACCACAGCCAGCCGGTAATGGTTCCGGATGAAATAGTTGACTCATCAGTAAACCCAACTTCATCTCTAAAACACTCGGTGGTCGCTGTAAAAGCAGGCTCCGGCAAAGGATTAACAAAAATTGTTGAGTTTTCGGTATAAGCACAACCCAAGCTGGAATACACAGTAAGTGAAATGTTGTGAATTCCGGTGACATCAAAGGTATAGGAAATATTTGCACCATGCAGTACATCGGCACCATCAATCATCCATTCATAATCGGTGATGGTACCTTCGGTAACAGTTGAATTATCGCTTATATCAGTTTCTCTTCCGGCACAAGATACTGCACTGGTAAATGCAGGATCAACAGGTATAGTAAAACTGATGTTTACCTGATCTGAGACAGCGGAGCATGAATGGTTTCCTGTGGTAGTAAGGATGATATCCACAGAGCCGTTAATGCTGTCGGCAACACTGGCAATGTAAGTCACATTGATTGCAGTATCATTGGGGAAGAAAGTTCCCGAACCGAGGGTAGTCCAAATCTGCCCGTCAGCGTTGTTAACAACCCCTGCAAGTTCAATAGAGTCAGTCCCCAAACAGGCAATAATATTGTCTCCGGCATCAACAAAAGGAATCGGATCAATAAATATTGTAAGGGTATCATGGCCGGCTTCGCAACCGCCGTTATTAGTTGTTTCAAGGATTATATCTATCTCTCCGAGCACAGAATCCACTGAGCTGCAATGGTATGTGACTTCTAATTGTTGATTATCGGGAGTAAAAGTACCTGTTCCGGATGTCAGCCATTGCCCTGTAGAGGAGCCACCAGTTACAAATCCGCTTAGCGAAATATCAAGGTTATCAGCACAAACCGTAACATCATCACCTGCTAAAGCAAAAACCGAGTTTCCAAAGGAAATAATGACATCATCGCTTACTTCATCGCAGGTTCCATTATTGGTCGAGGTCAATGTAAGAGTAACAGAGCCAAAGGCGACGTCAGCCGGACTAAAATAGTAATATGCACCAAGATCATCAGCATTTGAAAATGTACCTGTACCTGAGCTGGTCCATGTTCCGGTTGTTGTTCCGCCATTCACATTACCCAACATAATGGTTGAGTCGGCCGAGGTACAAACTTCCTGATCGGGGCCTGCCCATACAACAGGGGCCGGAGTAATGGTGATAATGGTTGAGTCCACAACAGGGTTACATCCACCATTACCGGTAGTAGTAAGCAAAATTGCAACTTCTCCGTCAATTATATCCTGTGCGCCGGGCACATAGGTGGCGTTAAGGCTGGTGCTATTGGGAAGGAAAGTTCCTGTTCCGGTGGTAGACCACTGCCCTCCCGTCGCAATAGAAACAGCCCCCGACAGTATAACATCAGCATTATTAGCACAAACAGTTTGGTCTATTCCTGCATTTGAAGTGGGAGCAGGCGAAAAGTTGATGAAAATGATATCCATGGCAAAATTACAACTATTGGTGGCTGTTAGAGCCAGAGTAACTGAACCAGTTGCTGTATCTGCCGAACTTGGAATGTATGTAGTAATAAGTGATGTATTATCAGGTAAAAATTCACCCGAACCAGAAGTACTCCATATCCCTTCAGTTGCTCCACCTGTAATACTGCCGTTAAGGTCAACCACCGCATTATTAGAACATAATGTCTGGTCAAATCCAGCATTTGCAATTCCGGCATCCAGTATGCTCAGATGCACAGAATCCTGAACAACAATACAGTCGCCGTTATTGGTAGAAGTTAAAACCAAAGTTATATATTGATTTGCCGAATCTGCTGCACTTGCGTTATAAGTTGCATTAAGTGTTGTGTTGTTTGGACTGAATGTGCCTGTTCCGGTTGTTGTCCAGATACCAGTAGTTGTTCCTCCATTTATAACCCCTTCAAGAACTACTGAAAGTTCGTCAACGCAGGTTACAATATCCTCACCTGCATCAACAAATGGTGCAGGAGTAATTGTAACGACTATCTGATCAGATGCATCATTGCAACTGTTTGCATTGAGAGTAAGAGTGACTGTACCCAGTAAAGTATCCATATTACTAGGAACATAGGTTGCATCCAGTGTGGTCGCATTTGGAATAAAAACTCCGGAACCTGAAGTGACCCAGAATCCTGTTGCAGCACCACCCGAAACATCCCCTTCAAGAAAAACAGCCGAATTATTGGCGCAAACAGTCTGATCGTCACCAGCATCCGCAGTACCAGCAGGAAGTATGGTAATAATCATTGAATCAGTAACCGCCAAACAATCATCATTATTTGTTGAGGTCAGGTACAAGGTAACAGTCCCTGCGATTGAATCGGCCACACTACAATTATAAGCCCCGTTTAACGTAATGGTATTAGGCACAAAACTACCAGATCCTGAGGTAGTCCAAACCCCAGTGCTGGTAATTGGCCCCGAAACCATGCCATTTAAAATTACTGTTAGGTCGTCTACACAAATTGTCTGATCTAATCCTGCAGAAACAAAAGGTGCCGGATCAATTATTATTTGCACCAGATCATTTACAGCCAAACATGATCCATTTCCGGTAGAGGTTAAAGTCAGATCAACAAACCCCGAGCTTATCTCTGAGGCAGTTGGAATATAATGAGCATCCAAAGTTGTTGCATTTGGAATAAAAGTACCGGTACCTCCTGTCCATAATCCTCCGGATGCAACACTTACACTTCCGCTCAATGTAATTTCGGGATTATTTGCACAAACAGTTTGATTTACACCGGCACTTACATTGGGAGCAAGTGTGTAATTAATCAATACTGCATCATTAACAGCAACGCAATTTCCATTGCCAGTTGAAGTCAGAGTCAGGCTAACAAAACCGGCAGCAATTTCAGAAGCAGACGGAGTATAAGTTGAATTTAAAACAGAATTATTAGGATTAAATATGCCTAAACCACCTGACCATACTCCTCCGGAAGCACCAGTAACAAAACCATTTAGAACAACTGTGCCATTATTTGAGCAAACTGTAAAATCTGTACCGGCTGAGACAGTTGGAGCCGATCCAATAACAATATTCACGTTATCGGTAACTGCTGTACATGATCCGTTGCCAGTAGATGTGAGTGTCAATGTGACCAGCCCTGATGAAATCTCAGAAGCGGTTGGAGTATAAACAGCATTCAATGCTGTACTGGCTGGATTAAAGAAACCAGCGCCCCCCGACCAAACTCCGCCACCGGCATACATTATATTGCCATTAAGGGTAACATTGGCATTATTTGCACAAGAACTTAAATCTGACCCGGCATTAACAATTGGAGAAGGAGCTATGGAAACCACCATAATATCCTGCACTGCAATACAAGTTCCATTGCCTGTAGATGTTAGTGTAAGGTTAACTGTTCCAACTGCAAGCTCTGTAATACTTGGGGTATAAATTGCATTTAGGGTTGTATTGTTCGGACTGTATGTTCCTGTTCCTCCAGACCAAATTCCGCCACCTGCAATAGTAACTGAACCATTAAGAGTAACAGAGGAGTTATTGGCACAAACTGCCTGATCTGATCCTGCATTAACGGTTGGTGCCTCGGTAAATGTAATGGTAATATCATCTGTAACAGAATTGCATTGCCCATTTCCGGTTGAAGTTAATGTAAGATTAACAAAACCATTGGCAATTTCAGTGGCTGAAGGCATATAAACAGCATTCAGGGTGTTTGCATTTGGGCTAAAAATTCCCAATCCGCCTGTCCACTGTCCCCCTGTTGCTATGCTAACAGAACCGGCAAGTGTAATGGCAGGGTTATTTGCGCATTTTACCTGATCGGTACCTGCATTTACAATCGGGGCAGGATTAATTGTAATTGTCATATTATCTGAAACCGGCAAACAATTTCCATTGCCGGTTGAAGTCAAGGTAAGAGTCACGGTACCAGCAGCAATTTCGGTTGCATGTGGTGTATAAGTGGCATTAAGGGCGGTATTGCTAGGACTGAAAATACCCAATCCTCCGGTCCAAACCCCACCACCAGCATTTAATACAGATCCCGTAAGAACAACAGAAGGGTTGTTGACACATGAATTCATATTTGCACCTGCAGTAACAATAGGTGATGGATTGATGGTAATGGTCATACCATCTGTAACGGGTAAGCAAGTTCCATTTCCGGTTGTTGTCAAGGTAAGATTTACAATACCTGTTGCAATTTCAGCTGCACTGGGTGTATATACTGCATTCATGGTGGTATTGTTGGGCGAATATGTTCCCAATCCTCCTGACCAAACGGCACCTGTGGAAATGGAATAAGATCCGTTCAAAAGAGTTCCCGAGTTGTTTGCGCAGACTGTTTGATTGACATCTGCATTAACGGTGGGGCCTCCAGTGAAATTATATGTAACCACATCACTAACAGCATTACAGGTTCCGTTACCTGTTGAAGTTAGAGTTAGCGTTACAAAGCCGGAGGCAATTTCAGTCAGAGTAGGTGTATAGGTGCCATGCAAATCGGTGTTATCAGAATACAATCCCAAACCACCCGACCAAACGCCACCAGTTGCTCCGGAAACACTTCCGTTTAATGTAATTACAGCATTGTTAGCACAATAAGAAGTTGTTGCTCCGGCTTCAGTCACCGGTGACGGGGTAAAATTGATCACCATATCATTGCTGACCGCAAGGCAATTTCCAATGCCGGTAGTGGTTAAAACAAGAGTAACACTTCCTGAGGATATTTCGGCTGGAGAAGGAGAATAAATTATACTCAGCGCATTGCTGCCTGGATTATATGATCCCGAACCGCCAGTCCACTGACCTCCGGTAGCATTGGTAACAACCCCGTTCAAGGTAACATTTGCATTGTTTGCACAAACAGTCTGGTCGATACCTGCATTAGAGGTTGGCGCAGGAGTAAAAGTTATTTCAACCTGATCAGTTTCTGGATTACACAAGCCATTGCCTGTTGTGGTTAATGTTAGAGTTAATGTTCCAGCTGCCAATTCAGCAGATGTAGGAGTATAATTTGCATTTAAAGAATTAGCACTGGGAGCAAAAGTACCAGCTCCACCTGACCAGGTACCACCAAAGGATCCTGTAACAGAACCTGAAAGAGCCGTCACAGCATTATTGGCACATTTTGTTTGATCAGGACCTGCATCAGCAGTGGGTGAGTTTGTATAAGTAATGGTCATCTGGTCAGTAACAGCAATACAAGTACCATTTCCTGTTGATGTTAAGGTGAGAGTAACAAACCCGGTTGCCAGTTCGCCTGCAGTTGGTGTGTATGTAGCATTCAATGTATTGGCGTTAGGCGTATATACTCCGGTTCCTCCTGTCCATGTACCTCCGGTTGCAACTGTAATTGCACCTGCAAGAGTGGCAACATTATTATTTTTACATTTAATCTGGTCAGTTCCTGCATTAACAGTCGGTGAAGGAGTATATGTGATAACCATATCATCAGAAACAGCCAGACATGTTCCAGCGCCAGTGGTTGTAAGTGTCAAAGTAACCGATCCGGCAGAAATTTCACCAGCAGTAGGAGTATAAGTAGCATTTAAAGCATTAACATTGGGTGAAAAAGTACCACTGCCTCCAGTCCAAACACCCCCTGTTGCAACGGTTATTGCTCCGCTTAAAGTGATGGTAGGATTATTAGAACAGATGGATCTGTTTAATCCGGCATTAACAGTAGGTGTCGGGGTAATGGTAATGATCATTTGATCTGTAACCGCATTACATAATCCGTTTCCTGTGGTACTTAGTGTAAGTGTAACTGTTCCGGCAGTAATTTCCGCTGCTGACGGAGTATAACTGGCATTTAATGTACTGGCATTGGGTAAAAAAGTACCGGTTCCACCAGACCAGGTTCCGCCTGTTGCTCCTGTTATTGCTCCAGCTAAAGTTGTAACCGCATTGTTTCCGCATTTTGTTTGATCCGGACCTGCGTTGGCAGTTGGTGAGTCGGTAAATGTAATGGTCATCTGATCGGTGACTGCATTACAAGTACCATTTCCTGTAGTTGTCAGAGTTAATGTTACAAATCCTGCAGCAAGTTCACCTGCAGTAGGTGTATAGCTGGCATTTAAAGTTGTGTTATTGGGTGTAAACACACCTGTTCCACCTGACCAGGATCCACCTGTGGCAACAGTTATCCCTCCGGCAAGTGTAGTTACAGCATTATTTTTACATTTTACCTGATCGGGACCAGCATTAGCTGTTGGTGAAGCTGTGTAAGTTATAATCATGTTGTCAGCAACAGCATTACAGGTGCCTATCCCTGTTGTTGTAAGAGTCAGGTTTACTGATCCTGTAGAAATTTCACCTGCAGTTGGAGTATAAGTTGCATTTAAAGTATTGGGGTTTGGAGAAAATGTTCCACCACCACCTGTCCATGTTCCTCCGGTTGCAACAGTTACAGAACCGTTAAGAGTTATTGTCGGATTGTTTGAACAAATTGATCTATCAACACCAGCATTGGCAGTTGGTGAAGGTGTAAAAGTAATTGTCATTTGATCGGTCACAGCTGTACATAGTCCATTCCCTGTAGTTGTCAGGGTTAGGGTAACAAAACCAGCTGTCCTTTCGGCAGCAGTAGGTGAATAAACAGCGTTTAATGTTGTTGCTCCCGGCGCATAAGTTCCGGCACCACCTGACCATGTTCCGCCTGTCGCTCCGGTTACAGAGCCAGCCAAAGTAGTTGCTGCATTATTTGAACATTTTACCTGGTCGGGGCCAGCATTTGCAGTGGGTGAATCGGTAAAAGTGATGGTCATCTGGTCGGTAACTGCATTACAAGTTCCGTTGCCTGTTGTAGTAAGCGTGAGTGTCACAAATCCAGCCGCAAGTTCCCCTGCTGTAGGAGTATAGGCAGCATTTAATGTGCTGCTGTTTGGCGAATAAGTGCCAATACCACCTGTCCATGTTCCTCCGGTTGCAACAGTTACTCCACCGGCGAGTGTTGTAACGCTGTTGTTTTTACATTTCACCTGATCGGGGCCTGCGTTGGCTGTTGGGGATGCAGTATATGTAATTATCATGTTGTCGGATACGGCATTACAAGTCCCATTGCCTGTTGAAGTAAGAGTCAGGTTTACCGATCCTGTTGAAATTTCTCCAGCTGTTGGGGTATAGGAAGCATTTAAAGTATTGGGGTTGGGAGAGAAAGTTCCACCACCGCCTGACCATGTTCCTCCAGTGGCAACTGTTACTGATCCGTTAAGGGTAATGGTCGGGTTATTTGAGCAAATTGATCTGTCAACTCCTGCGTTAACTGTTGGTGAAGGAGTGAAAGTAATTGTCATTTGATCGGTTACAGCATTACAAAGTCCGTTTCCTGTAGTAGTTAAAGTCAGATTTACAAAACCGGCAGTCCTTTCGGCAGCAGTAGGCGTATAAACAGCATTAAGTGTTGTGGCACCAGGAGCGTAAGTTCCAGCACCACCCGACCATGTTCCACCTGTCACTCCGGTTACAGAACCGGCCAATGTTGTAGCAGCATTGTTTGAACACTTAACCTGGTCGGGTCCTGCATTTGCTGTTGGCGAATCAGTAAAAGTTATGGTCATTTGGTCGGTAACTGCCAAACAATCTCCGTTCCCGGTTGTTGTAAGTGTAAGAGTAACAAAACCTGCAGCCAGCTCACCGGCGGTTGGAGTGTATGAAGCACCAAGTGTTGTATTATTGGGAGAATACACACCTGTACCGCCTGACCATACACCTCCTGTTGCAATTGTTACAGAGCCGGCCAATGTAGTCACACTGTTGTTTTTACATTTCACCTGATCGGGACCTGCATTGGCGGTCGGAGCTGCAGTAATAGTAACATGAATAACATCTGAAACGGAAGTACAGTTGCCATTTCCGGTTGTTGTAAGTGTAAGGTTAATACTTCCAGCGCTTATTTCACCGGGCGATGGGGTATAAGTTGTTGACAGTGCATTGCTTCCGGGGAAATAGGAACCAGTACCTCCGGTCCATGAACCTCCGGTGGCAATAGTAACTGCTCCATTCAAATCAACATTCGGATCGTTTGCACAAACAGTAACATCCGGACCAGCGTTGGCGGTTGGCGCATCGGTATAGGTAATTGTAATATTGTCTGAAACGGGGTTACAGGTTCCATTCAAAATGGAAGTCAACGTAAGGGTAACCGTTCCGGCAGTAAGTTCACCTGCTGTTGGTACATAGGTAGCATTTAAAGTTGTGTTGTTGGGTACAAATGATCCTCCCCCGCCCGACCATTGGGCACCACCGGCGATAGTTACATGGCCGTTAAGTGTATAATTCGGATTGTTTCGGCACACTGAAGCATCAGCTCCCGCTGAAATCCACGGGGCGTCGGTAATGGTGATGGTCATTTGATCGGTAACAGGAAAACAGTTGCTAGTCGAAGTCAGTGTTAAAGTAACAGTACCGGCAATAGTGTCCAATGTTCCGGGAACATAAGTGGCATTCAAATCGGTAGCTGACGGAGTAAAAGTCCCTGTTCCGCTAGTTGTCCAGATACCAGAAATGGCTCCACCTGTAACACTTCCGGTCAGATTGGCTGTAGTATTTCCGCAAATTGTCTGGTCGGGACCGGCATTTACAATAATTGCTGCAGAAAACTCAGAAAAGAAACCATATCGGCA
Organism: Bacteroidetes bacterium GWF2_38_335; assembly: GCA_001769535.1. Taxonomy (GTDB): domain Bacteria; phylum Bacteroidota; class Bacteroidia; order Bacteroidales; family GWF2-38-335; genus GWF2-38-335. Next base: position 491,619 of record MEOH01000010.1, on the reverse strand, counting down.
TCCTGTTGTTGCAGCGCCATTGATTATTCCAAGTCCAAAAACATCAGTGGAATTGGTTAGGCGCATGTTTACGCCCTGAGGAACTTCAAGAAGTGTAAATTGTTTACCGTAAGTTGATAACCACTCTCCTCCTGTTCCGGGCACCACAGCAAAATCAGTTGCCTGGATAACCAAGGGGTTACTGCCTCCCTGAAGGTTGAAATTACCCTCATTACCTGCTCGCACCATAATATTCAGATAAAATGCTTCTGTTGTAGATCTGACAAAACTTACCGTTTCTGATCCGGCACAATTAAGCGGGGGCAAAAGCGCTGAACCCAGCTCACAGCCAAAACCCGTTACCTGCGTGCAATAAACTGGTTTGTCGGTGTGAATATAATATCTGTTCAAAGTAATATTGTCCTGAAAGTATGTTTGTCCGGCAAAAAGAGTGGCAACCGGAGTAGCAGCACCATTGACATATACATTCGTACCATTTTGAGTAGCGAGAATAAAGAAACTTTCACCGGCAGTGGCATTTAATTGTCCTTTAATAATCACATAATCAGTTCCGACAATATTAACCGGAACAATCTGGTCGCCGATCAGGTCATAACAAGTTTGTCCTGCATGTCTTTTGGAATCTTCTTTAACAGTAACTGCAATGGGCTTATCCGAAAGAATAACAGCTCCGGCAGGCTGGGTATTGGGATTCTGGTAGTTTGCACCAGACCAACCGGCGGAATAAGTCTGGCCACGCTGAAGAGTTATCGAAAAAGGAATATTGGCTGCATGGCCATCCAAAGCTGTGTGTGAAAAAATCTGAACAGTAGTGGCATCCTCAGTTGCAACAATATCAAAGGTTGATAATGCAATTGGAGTCAGCGCTGTTTGATTATAAAGCGTATTGGCTGTCATACTGTTAAGAGTAATCGGAACATAAAATTCCGTACCTAATGAATTGGCTCCTTTTAATGCGAAAATTTCATTATTGTTGCTGTTATTTACTTCATAATAAGCCGTAATTTCCACATCAGACTGTATCAGCAAACCTTTGTCAAGGATGGCATTGGTTGGTGTATTTTCAATCAATGCCTTATAATTATTGGGCGCAGCATCCAAAACCAGACTATATGTACCATTTGCAGGAATCACTATAGGGTTTGGAGTTATGACAAAAGCTGCATTCCTTGGCTGTGTAACCGTCACAGTTGCATTAGAAGTCGAGGAAGTATTTGTGAACCTCAGGGTAGGACCCACATCATTGTGGCCTGATGTAACTTCTGGTGCGGCGAACCAAAATGTCGTTCCGGTCTGTGACATAACCTGGTATGTGAAAAACGGAATCAATACGGCAAGGAGTAACAGTTTTTTCATAATATCTTGTTTTGGCCTTTTTAAACGGGTTTAGAACTTTATACGGATGCAGATGCACTTAGTTTCAGACAATTATACTATTTAATAAATACTGTTAAAAAATGACCAATCAGTATTTTTAAGTCATAAACATCTGATAATTCATGACGTATTTTTACATCATGCTTTTTTGTAGTGTATTTTTACTTTTTTATATGACCAACAATGATTTTTTTTGATAAAATAAAATATTTGATAAAATTAACAACGAAAAGTTAATTTTTTACCTGTTTTTTTCGTTATCAGAATATATCATGGTTTATCTTTGTATAGAAATGATGAAAAAAATAATTCTATTTAATTTTGTTATGTTGCTGAGTTCAGTTTTGTTTTCACAGGAAACAAGAACTGACAGTTTGATTTCCAATGACCCCTGTGTTATTGACAAAAACCTGTTCAAATGCAGACTAAACAATGACAGTGTATACAGAAGTATGATCATTGACAGTTCCCTGATTTTATCTAAATGTCACGAAATGTCACAGGTAATTTTTTGGCGATCAATAATGAACCTGCATGAAGACTCTGCAATAATGAATGAAAAGGATAGCCGGTTTATCATGGACAAAATTCCAATTTCATTTTTCAAACAGTTATCAGATTCGGCGAAAGAAAATTACAAGGACAGTTTGAGAATGACTTATGGGTTTCCTGACACATCAAGGGTTCTTTTCTCAACCGGAAAAAAGTTTTTTTACAAATTTGAAAACCTGCTGCCCTCCATCGATACAAGCATAGCAATTTTTACAGAAAACGGTGTTGATCCCTGGTACGCGCAATCTATTTTGCTGATTGAAAGTCCGGCCAAACTGCAAAAATCCACCGCCGGTGCCTACGGACCTTTTCAGCTCATGAAAGGTGTTGCAAAAAAATACGGTTTGGTGGTAAATGGCTACGTCGATGAAAGAAGGGACTTAAAAAGATCGGCTTACGCAGCTTCTCAACTTATAAAAAGGATTTGCATTCCATCTGCAAGAACAATGATGGATACTCTGGGAATCACATATAACGAATGCGACATATGGTTCAGATTGCTGGTAATGCATGTTTATCATGCGGGTGCAGGCAATGTGAAAGCGGCTCTCGAAGTAATAAAACCAACCTCAGGGGGACTTGATCTTATCAAGCAATTATGGATAACCGATGCGGCCAAATTTAAAAATTCATCTCAAAATTATTCGCAAGTTATTTTAGCGGCTCAGTTTGAGTTTATTTCAATGGTTGTGGAGGAATACCAATCACAAATCCTTGAAAAAGAAGAAAATATTATGCCCCAAAAATAATTGCTTATCAGCAGATTAATAAATAACTATTTTTTCAGAATACACTTCATTTTTTCCCTTAATAACCACCAGATAAGTTCCGGGAACACAGTTTAAAGTAATTTCTATTTTATTTTCTTCCGTAACATCCATACTTTTTTCCCGGTAAACCATTTTTCCATGAGCATCATATATTTCAATAAGCTTATCTGCAATATTGACATTTATTAATTCCAGGGTAAAACGGTTATCGGCTGGATTTGGATAAATTATTATGTTTCCGGATGTTTCCTCAGTAGTATTTTCAAATTTCAATACTTGATCTTCCTCAATAAAATCCTCCGGTACAACAGCGTTTGGATCTTCACTTATTTCAGCATTCTCAATAAATAACCCATTTTCAAACAATATTGGCAGATCAACTGGCAAACTGATTTCGGGCTCCGAAACAACCTCACATGGAGGAGTATTTTTATGCTTCAAAAAAATAAGCAGAGGTTCTCTCAGGTAACTGGCAATATAATAACCCTCTGAGGGAGTACCATACCATGAATCATAATTGATTTCCAGAGGAACTTCATTTTGCAACAATTTGCCCGACGAATCAATAACTGAAACTGAATAGGAACCATGGTTACCATCTATTTCCATTATGAAAATTCCATTTTCATCACTCTTTGTTTCCCTGATGGTTTTGACTTGCGGTGTATTTAACAATACTGTTGCATTCGGGACTGTTTCAAGACATTCTTCTGTTTTAATCTGACCTGAAATAAAATAGTTTCTTTCAAAATAAACACCATACTGGGCAGCAATTTTATTTGAAAAACCAAGAAATATTCCAAGGGTTCCCAAAATATAACCAAGAATTCGATAATGAGTTTTCATAGGATTGTTTTTCCTAATAATGCACTATCAGGAAAAAATGTTGCCTGAACTTACATTCTTTTTTTAACCAGCTCCCATGAATGAGTAATCAAAAAGCTTTCATCCATATTGGATACCATTTCCTTGAATTTTTTGAAGGGAACTGCAAAAGTAAGCAGGTTTTCCTCAACATAAGGCCGGGCTGATATATCAAACATGCCAATTACGGCTCTTTGTCTTTTATTCGCAATTTCCAGATAAGGATAATGAATGATCGAACTGCATCCTGCACCAAAGGGTGTAATTGTGGAATTTGGTTCAGACTGATCAAAGTTTGCCAGGGTAAACAATGCTGAAATAATATCGGGGCGTGCAAAGAAAATAATCACTTCGGGATGGTCGCTTTCATTAAGTTTATCCCATCTTTTGAATACAATATGTTTCTTTTTTATTTCTGCATCCTGATGATGTTTCAGAAATTCCTTAACAAGTTTCGGCGATTTAATATACCGTTCACCTTCAATTTTACTGTTACCACAACTTAAAAAATACTCGAAACCGGGTCTGACTTCATTTGAAAAACCAATATAGCGCTTTGCACCTGCACAACCCAAACTATCTTCATTATAATAAATTGATCTGCCATTCCTCACTTTTTTAAGCTCTGCAATTATGCAAGCATGCCCCCTTGCTTTTAAACCTGCCAGTGCACCACCTGTTTGGTCACTATAATAAAAAGTGATGGGCAGTTCTGCATTTTTAAAATATTTTTTCCATTTAATCTGGAAAATTTCCTTAAGGTTCAGGTTCATAACTAAACTTTTTATAAAAATAACATCTATTCGGCAAAATACATTATAATGAAGAGTTTTTTTTATTTTTGACTTATCTTTGATTGATTAAATTCTAAAAAAATTGGATAAAATTCAAAAATCAAGTATAAACACCATCAGGAAAAAACTTGAAAACTCAGTTAAAATACTGATAACTACTCACTCAAATCCCGATGGTGATGCGATCGGATCTGCTCTGGGACTTTCTCTGTGCCTGGAAAATGCCGGGTATAATGTTGTAACCATGACGCCCAATGATTACCCTGAATTTTTGCAATGGCTTCCCGGGAATGACAAAGTTGTCAGGTACACCTCAAATACGCGCAAGGCAAAGGAAATTATTGATTCATGCGACCTGATTTTCGCCTTGGATTTTAACCAACCCGACCGCCTGGCTAAAATGGAAAAACCTGTGACTGCTTCTTCGGCATTTAAAATCCTCATTGATCACCACCCCTACCCCTATGACTTTACTGATGTTACCATCTCTGATATTTCAGTTAGCTCAACCGCTGAAAAAGTATATCAGTTTATTGTTGAAAGCGGACTAAAAAAATTCATCAACAAATCCGTTGCAGAATGTTTGTTTACGGGTGTTATGACTGATACAGGGGCATTTAATTTTAATTCATCCGGACCAGAAACCTATGCGATGGTTGGAGAATTGCTGTCTTTGAAAATTGACAAAGATGCTGTCTTTGACAAAGTTTACAATAACTATTCGGCTGACAGAATGCGGTTAATGGGCTATTGCCTTGAAAGCAAAATGAAAGTCTTTCCCGATTTGAAAACTGCCTATATTAGTATTACCGCAGAAGAGCTAAAAAGATTTAACTATCAACCGGGTGACACCGAGGGCTTTGTTAACCTGCCACTTTCAATAAAAGGAATTGTCTTTGCAGTTTTGTTTATCGAAAAAAGCGACCATATCAAGGTTTCATTCCGATCTAAGGGAACTTTTGCAGTAAATGAAATTGCCAGGCAACATTTTTCAGGGGGCGGACATTTAAATGCTGCAGGGGGTGAAATAAAAAAGGATCTTAATGCAACACTTCGTTTATTTGAGGAATTACTGCCCCGCTACATTAAAAATGAATAATATGGCTAAAGCATTATTTATATTATCTGTTGTTTTATTAATCCTGACTAGCTGCCAGGAAGAAAAAAATAAAAACAAGGATTTGATGACCGAAACAGAAAAAAAGGAAACTAAGGAAACAATCATCCAAACCAACAAACATCTCGTAAAGGAATATGCGCAAAAAATAAAGGCTTATTCTAAAAGACGAGGATGGAATCTTACCGAGTCTGAAACCGGCTTATTTTACGAAATAATTAAAAAAGGTGATGGCATCAAAGCCGAAGCCGGAATGGTCATTACTCTGAATTACAAACTATCTCTGCTCGACGGACAATTATGCTACTCCTCGGATTCACTGGGACCAAAAAAATTTAAAATTGGGATGGGTGGTGTGGAACCCGGACTGGAGGAAGGGGTTTTGCTGCTGAAAGAAGGTGACAAAGCCAGGTTTATCATGCCCCCTTATATGGCCTGGGGAGTTTTGGGCGATGACAAAAAAATTCCTCCGTTTTCAATCATTGTTTATTATGTTGAAGTTTTAAAACTGTCTGATGCCTTTTAAATTTCATTACCGGCTGCTGTTTTTTTTTCTGTTGGTGCTTATTTCGTGCGCAACAGATGATTATGCCGACTTTTCCATAACCAAAACCGGTATTAAATACAAGCTTGTAACCCTTGGTCCGGCCGACAGCGAAAGCCCGGCTCCCGGAGATTATATCACTGTTGATCTGGCTTATAAGACATTAAATGACTCTCTGTTTTTTAAAGGCATAAGAAAATTTAAACTTACCGGCCCTTCATTTCCCGGAGAAATAGATGAGTGCTTTATGCTCATGCACACCGGCGATTCGGCTGTCTTCATTATCAATGCATATAATTTCTTTACAAAAACCGTTGAGGCACCTGTCCCCGGATTTCTGAAAAAAGATAATAAAATGAAAGTGGAAGTCCTTCTGAGAAAAATCCAGAAAAATAAAGACTTTGAAAAAGAAAAGACTGAATTTATGAGCTGGATCAAAGATTTTAAGGACTATGAAAAAGTACTTCTTTCCCATTATGTTGATGATAATGTCATTGGAGTGAAACCTGTTTCAACCGGATTATATAAAAATATTCTGGTTAAGGGAAACGGGGTTGAAATTGAACGCGGAGATACAATCATTTGCCATTATGAAGGAAAATTTTTAAGCGGGAAATTTTTTGACTCAACCCGCAAAAGAAAAATGCCCTTTGAATTTGTTTATGGTCAGGAAATGCAGGTAATTAAAGGATTAGAAGAAGCCATTGGTGAAATGAGCGAGGGAGAAAAAACAGTTTTTATTATACCATCCGAAAAGGGTTTCGGTAAAGAGGGATCCACTGCCGGAGTAATTCCTCCATATACTTCACTTATTTTTGAGGTTGAAATAATTTCTGTGAAAAAAGCCAGGAAACCAAATTCTGTTATTCCTTAAACCTGAAATTTACCGGAACCCTGAACTCGAAATTTTTATCCCGGTTTTTTTCAACCCCTTCCACCTCCCATTTTGGCATTTCCTTAATGAGTCGAAGTGCTTCGGCGTTAAAAACCACGTTATCGCTGCGGGTAATCTCAGGGTTAACCACATTTCCCTCAGGGGTAACCTCGAATTTCACGTGGGCTGTGCCTTCCAGACTGTCTTTTTTAGCCTCTTCGGGATATTTTACATTGTTTTTCAGGTATTTATGCAAAGCATCATTGCCTCCCGGAAATTTTGGTTCTGCTTCTTTTTTTAAATTTGCTCTTGGAGCATCAAAAGTTTTTGGATTTGCTTGTATGTTCTTTTCGGGATATGGTTTTGTGATATTATCTGAACCTACAGATTTTTCAGGAGATTCATCATGAATTCCAGTTCCTACAATAGCATTATTTTTTTGTAAAACCTCCGTGATTTTAATATTTTTCATCCTGATTGAGTAATCAAGTGCAGTTCTTCCCTTATAATCAGCAGCATTAACATCACATTTGTTTTCAATGAGGTAATTGACCACTTTCATATTTCCAATTAAAGCGGCAATCATAATCGGAGTCCGGCCATACTGATCGGGAGCATTAATATCAGCACCGGCAACCAGACAATCGTATATTTTATTCACATCACCCTGCCTCACCACCTGATGTATATCCTGGGCTGAGAGTGAAAATGAGAATATCAGAACTGTTAATAGGGTAAATGTTGTTTTCATGTTTTCAGTGTTTTAAATCAGTTAATTTATGCAAAAATCATACCAAGTATAAGGGTTGTAATATCAAAAAAAAATCTACAAGAAATTTCTCTGTCTTTTGGCTTCAAAAATCACAATAGCAGCTGAAACGGAAACATTCATTGAGTCGGCTGCACCACACATTGGGATGATGATATTGGCATCTGCCTCATTAGTCCATATTTCAGTCAATCCCTTATCTTCTGTACCCATAACTATGGCCGATGGTTTAGTAAAATCCATTTCATGATAAGGTTTGGCTGCTTTCAGATGGGTACAAAAGATCCTTACATTATTGGACTTGAGCCATTGTATTCCATCATCCGAAGAACAAACAACCGAAGGAACGGTAAAAACACAGCCCAGTGATGCACGAATTGCATTTGGGTTGTAAATATCTGCTTTGGGATCACAAATCATTACCGCGTCAATGCCTGCTGCATCTGCCGTTCTGAAAATGGCACCAATGTTTCCGGGTTTTTCAACTCCTTCGACCACAAGCACCAAAGGGTTTTCCTTAAATTTTATCATACCGGCTTTGTGTGTTTTAGGTTTTGCCAAAACAACCAGTCCGCCCTGATTCTCCCTGTATGCAATGCGCGAATACACATCGCTGCTAACTTTAAAAACCATTCCAGGAAGTGATTTGCCAAAAAAATCTTTTAACTTTTCTTCCGGAAAAATTTCATCATTAAAATACACTGAATCAAATATATAATCTGACAATACCGCCTTTTCTATTTCCTTTAGACCTTCAATAATAAAAACCCCCTGATTAATTCTTTCGCTGTGTTTTTGCAGATGAATAATATTTTTTATCCTGAGATTTTGCTTGCTGGTAATGGTTTCAAAAATCATAAACAGTCAATTAAATGATTTTATAGTTTTCATCTTTTTTTTCTGAGGGACGAAAAAACCTGTCCGAAGGCCTGTAATTCAAACTCACAACATTTCCTTTTACCGGATGGTTAAATTCCATTTTGTAAGCCGCCAGCCTTACCTGTCTTCGAAATGTTCCGTCAGCTCCGTATTTTCGGTCGCCGGTAATCGGACAGCCAATCTGAGCAAAATGTACTCTGATCTGATTTTTTCTGCCCGTTTTCAACTCTGCCTCAACAAGAAAATACCTTCCTTCCTGTCGGATGAAAGAGTAATCGGTATGTGCAAATTTACTTCCCTCAACTTCCTTTTTGTAGGATATTACTTTCTGCGACGAAGTATCTTTTATCCAACTTTCGATAACTCCTGTGGGAGGATCTGGTTTTTTTTCGGTCAGGGCCAGATATTTTTTTGTTACAGATTGCCAGTTTTCCTTAACCAACTCCTGAATTTCCTCTGATTTGGCAAAAAGAATAAGTCCTTCAACCTCCCTGTCGAGGCGGTGAATTACCCAAAGCCGTAATTTTTTCTCATCCCTTTCGGCCAGATAATTTTCGAGAAATTTATGGTAGTTGTTGTTTGTTTTATCATCCCAACTGCCACAGGAAAGGATTCCTGCAGGTTTTAACCCGGCAAGAAGGTATTCATCCTCATAATAAATAACAGCAGCGTCTTTTTTGGTGGGAAGCACCTTTTTTTCTTTGTTTGTTTCGGCCGGAATGATTTCGAGCAAAGTTCCGGCAAGAATTTCGGTATTGGGGTGTTTATCTATTCTCTCTCCGTTTGCTGAAAAAACAGAGTGGACAAGAATTTGTTTGGCTTTTTGCCTTGACACACCATGATAAGCCATCATGACAGCGTCGAGCAGAGTCGAATTTATTTTTACAGTATATTTCATTTTTTCATCAGTCTTTAAATCTGACATAAACACCAAGCGGCAAATCAATACCTGTTTTGGAACTCAGAAATGATTCGCCAAATTCCCTGTTTGCACACTGAAAATATGATTCGACCAGATTGTTTGCAATTAAAGGTGAATATCCAAGAGAGTATAGATTCAAAACCAGAAATCTGTCTTTTGCAGATAAAATTTTTGAGCAGGCATCGAGCACATCGTTTATTCCTTCATCCAGAATCCATCTTTCACCATTCGGACCTCTTCCGTAGGCGGGGGGATCCAGAATAATTCCATTATATATTTTACCCCTTTTTTCCTCGCGTCTCAAAAATTTCAAAGCATCATCCACAATCCACCTGATATCGTTTAAGCCGCTTAATGTCATATTCTCCTTTCCCCAGTTCACAATCTGTTTAACTGCATCCAGATGCGTAACATCAGCCCCTGCAGCCTTAGCGACCAAAGAAGCACCTCCGGTGTACGCAAATGCATTCAGTACTTTGGGAGATTGCACCTCTGAACTTTTAACTGCATTATATATAAATGTCCAGTTTGAAAGCTGTTCCGGAAAAATACCAACATGACCAAAAGTAGTTAATGACAATTTCATTTTAAAGTCACCTTTGGGCAGCGGACAGGAAATAGTCCAGTTTTCGGGCATTTTTTTGTAAAAACTCCACCCTCCATTTCCAGGATCGCCCGACCGGTAAGAATTTTTTTGAGCTTCACGTTTATAATGTGCGTGTGCAATATTTTTCCATTCTTTTTCGTCCATTCTTTTTTTCCAGATAGCCTGGGACTCCGGGCGAATCAGAAAATACTGACCAAAACGTTCGAGCTTTTCAAAATTACCACAATCAACTAATTCGTAATCAGGTATTTGATTTATTTCGGGCTTCATTATTAATATTGGTGTTCAGGTTAATTGGTGACAAATTTAGCGAAAGTGCAGTAATAATGTCAATAATTTACCAATTTACTGTCACAAAAACTTAAAAAACAAATAAATCAGTGTTCTGATATCTTGAGAATTTTTGTTTTAACCGGCATTTTTCCAATTTTAATTATCAATGCCAGCATATTTGCCTCTTCCTTGCTAAAATTTCCGGAAATCATTGAATTTCCATTGGTAATCTCACTTTGAACCATTGGAAATGAATATACTTTGTCATCAAGTACAATTGCGATGGATTTTCCAATATTTTGCCTTGTTAAATACTCCCAGTCAGAAGCTCCCTTTGAAGTCATTTCCATATACACTGCAACAGTGCCCATATCTTCATTTAATTCAGCAAAAGCATTAGAGATGACACTTCCCTCAATCGGAGCTTCATTTCCCATTCTTTTTTTGATTGCGATAAGTTGAAAATACTTTCCTTCTTCATCAAAAGTATTTGCAGTCCACAAAAATTTTATTTTTGCCGGGAGAATACTTCTGCAACCCGATTTGCTTAAATGCTGCATTATAATAGTTGTATCTTTGCCTGTTGCATATCCTACTACAGGTCCTTCACCAAGTTGGTTATTCCTGTCTACCCAGGGAGTCAGAACAGAAAATAAAGGGTTGTTTCTGGCAAACTCTTCAAAACTCTCTGAATTTGCAGTATCAATTTGCTCGACAGTATCTTCACTTCCACTTTCATTAGCCGATTTAAGAGAGTCATTTATTTCTTTTAAATAGGGAAATATTTCCATATTCTCATAGGTTTCCCAAAACTCAATTTTGCCCTTTGATTCAATAATAAAATTCATTTTTTTCGAATTCACAATTCCTTTAATCTCCAGATTGATCACTCCCGGAACATCAGTTTTTTCTATTGAATAATCCTCACAGCCATATAATTCAAGCCTTTGTCCCAAAACAGAAATTGTTTGGTCTATAACCAAGTCAGTTTGAGTTTTAAGAAAATTCAAAACCTCAGTTTCACTAACATTACGATCCGTATCAAAAGGCATTTGGTATGAGTAAAAACTGACTGCCATATTCTTTTCTCCCTCAACACCATCCCATTCATTCTTAAGTAATTCAAAAAAGTCATCTCCTTTCGCAATTTTAGTTTCCACACTATCCATTACCATTTTAAAAAGAGAATCAGATTGGTTAACTGTGAAAGATTTAATCACATCGGTCAGGGATATTTTAATAGTGATGGAAAGATCCACTTTCTTTTCATCCGATTGAAAAAAACTACAGGAACTAACCAGTAAATTAATACAAAGAATAAGAATAAATCCAAAAACAAGCAATAACTTCCTCATGGTTAATTATTTAATAAAATAAACAATTAGGTTATATAATATGAAATTATGAATCTACCTTCTTTTCTTCCTGGTTTTTTTGGGTGCTCCGAATTTTTTCTTAAAGTCTTCAGCAAAATACTTTTTAAATCCGAAAGTCATGGTAATAAATGTAGGCATGGAACTATCAAGATCAACGGTGTAAGAACCCATATTGGCATTTGTAGCAGCTACATTTATTGCCGGAAACCCATAAACCGCCATTTCTCCAAAACGACGTTCAAAGCCCATACCCAAACCTATAAAGTATGAAATATAAGAATCAGTCATATTTGATGGGCCATCATATTTGTTGTGATTAAATTCAGTAACAGTACGCACAACATTGGTAATGTTAAAATTCACATCTGCATACCAATATAAAAACCATTTATCTCTGGTATCTTTTTTTATTGGCTTTTTAAAAGAAAGCCTGATATCCTTTGGCTTTATCTGATAACTCACATAGGTAGTAGCCGGCCTGGTATCTTCTGACAATGGCCATAAATCAACTTCCTGTGAAAACGAAAAAGGTATTACATAGGTAAAACTGCCTCCGATCAGCTCCTTTGGCTTGAGGTGCTCATAGCCTATTGTAAAGCCCGGTGATCCGTTTTGGATTCCACCCAAATATAAGTGCACATCAAGATTCGTAAACATTGACTGTGACCTTGCATTAAAAAGAAAAAATTGCAAAAAGACGGATAATAAAATAATTCTCTTCATTTTCTCAAAAAATATTAAACAGACTTTCAAAAATAACTATTTTATTGGTATTTCAAAGCATTTTTACTTTCAACATTAATCAAAAAAAACGGTTTTTAGAATTTTAACGGAAACAAAAACACATATTATTCAATACAAATACTTGTATTTTAAATTGTTAAATATATTACAAACAAATCCCAAGTTTAATATTCATAATCGCATTCAATAATTGATTTTTTCTTACTAATTTAGATTTCTAATTGAATAATTAAGAACATGAAAAATATTTTGATCTCTTCGCTAATTGTAATTTTCACCATCGGATGCATATTTTTTGTTTTTCAGGATAAAAAACCGCAATCATTTGCAGGAAAAAATGAACTTCCGGGTGGTCCCAATGCCATTGGCTCAGCAGAAAATCCCACTGCCCGGACCAATTGGGAGTTTACACGGTTATGCGATCCTGAAACAAATACCATCCCCCGAAACATGAGGAAACTGGAACTTGAATTTGCTAAGCATATGCCAAAAGCGACTGACTATTTCAGTAAAAACCTGACGTGGACCCGTCGTGGGCCATTTCATGTTGGCGGGCGTACCAGAGGTGCTGCAATTGATGTGGCAAATGAAAATATTTTTCTGGCAGGCGGCGTTTCGGGCGGAATGTGGCGTTCAGAAAACGGAGGTGCCAGCTGGTCAAAAACTTCAGGAAGTGCCGAAATGCATAATGTAACATGCATAGCACAGGATATTCGTGCAGGAAAAACAAACACCTGGTACATTGGTACCGGTGAAGGTTATGGGGCTTCGGCAAGTGCCACCGGAGCGTACTTTCTTGGAAACGGATTATATAAATCAACTGATAACGGACTAACATGGAGTTCAATTATTTCAACCGCATCGGGTACACCTGAAACTTTTGATTTAAATTGGGATATCGTATGGAATATCGCACTTGACCCATCAAATACCAGTGAGGATGAGATCTATGCTGCTGCCTACGGCTCAATTTACAGGTCTGCCAACGGGGGCGAAACCTGGACGACTTCTATTTCAGGAGGATCATATTATACCGATGTGGTCGCCACCTCCGATGGTACCATTTACGCAACCTTAAGCAGCGACGGAATCTATGGTGGAATCTGGCGTACAACCGACGGAGTAACCTGGACTGAAATACAACCAGAGGGATCATTTCCCTTGATTTTTGACAGATTTGTCATTGGCATAAACCCCTCTAATGAAAACGAAGTCTATTTTCTCGGGGTTACTCCGGGCTACGGACAACTTTCAAATACATGGACCGGAGAAGAAGCATGGCATAGCTTATGGAAATATACCTATGTTTCGGGCGACGGCACAGGAACCGGAGGTGTGTGGACAGATCTCTCGGCAAACATACCAAATACCGGAGCCAGTTCCTTTGACCGCTTTTATGCCCAGGGTTCCTATGACCTCGTTGTTAAAGTCAAACCGGATGAACCAAACGTTATTTTTATTGGCGGAACAAATCTTTACAGATCAACTGATGGTTTTACATCTCCCGACAACGTAAAACAGATTGGCGGCTATGAAATCGGAACCACCCTTCCCGATTTTCATGTTTACCCAAATCATCATCCCGACTTGCATTCAGTGTTTTTCCTGCCATCCGACAATGATGTTATGTTCTCAGCTTCCGACGGCGGAATCCACCGCACAAATAACTGTCTGCAGGAAACAGTGGAATGGATAAGCCTGAATAACGGTTACTATACTACTCAGATTTACACGCTTTCAGTTGACGAAGAATCTACAAATGATAAATTAATTGCCGGCTTCCAGGACAACGGAAATTATTTCACAAACTCATCCGATCCTTATGCCACCTGGACTATGCCACTGAACGGAGACGGATCATACAGTGCAATTACAAACAGCGGAAATACTTATTACCTGTCTATTCAAAATGGAAAAACTTATAAAGTCACACTTGATGAAAGTGGAATTCCCACTGCCTTTGCACGAATCGACCCGATTGGGGCATCAGGATATCAGTTTATTAACCAGTTTACTGTCGATCCCAATAATTCAAACCTCATGTATATGCCTGCCGGATGGCGCTTATACAGAAATGACAGTTTAAATTATATTCCCCTGGCCTCAAATTACGACTCCATTTCAACGGGTTGGACATATTTTTCGGATACATCCAACCAGTCGGCTACCGTATTTACAGCAGTTGCGGCATCAAAAATACCGGCAAATATTGTATATGCCGGAACCAGTCGCAAAAAATTATATAAAATTACCGATGCCAATACCGGAGACCCCGATCTTGTCGACACCTATTCTTATTCATTTCCAAATGGATATATAAACTGTATTGCCGTTGATCCCAGGGATGCCAACAAAGCAATGGTTGTATTTACAAATTACAAGGTGTACAGCGTATGGTATACAACAGACGGAGGTGAAAACTGGAGCAAAGTTGCCGGCAATCTTGAGGAAACGTCAACAGGCGGAGGAAGCGGACCATCATGCAGATGGGCATCCATATTACCCGTAGGTGATTCAACAATTTATTTTCTTGGAACAAGCACCGGTCTGTATGTAACAAATACCCTTGACAGCGCACATAATACTGTATGGTACCAGCTTGCTGAAGATTTGATCGGAAACAATGTGGTGGAAATGGTAAAAACACGTGAATCAGACGGACTGGTTGTGGTTGCTACCCATGGAAACGGAATCTTTTCAACCCATGTAACATCCTATTTTGATATTTTTGAGTCTGTTGATGAATTAAAAAATGAGTTGAGATGTAAATTTTATCCAAATCCAGCTAATAATATGGCTTTCCTTGAATTTAATGCCCGAAAACCCGGGAAATACCAACTTTCGGTGTACAATACCGAGGGCAGGGTACTTAAAACTCAGTTGGGGACAGTATTACAAGGGAACAATAAAATTGAAATCGGAACAGGAAATCTGCCAAACGGACAATATTTGTGCAAAATAGAAGTCAATAATTCCAGAACCACTGCAAAATTTATTGTCAAAAGATGATTTTTCAACATTTGCAGACTCTTCTATTATTGTTATTTTTGTAAAAAACTATTATTTGAAAAAGGTCGCAATAGTATCTGCTTTGACATTGACATTTTTTTCGTCTTGTTTCTATGACAATGAAGAAGATTTGTATCCTGTTTCACCAAACAGTTATTGCGACACTTCAGGAGTAACCTTCACAGGAACCGTTTACCCGATTATTGAAACCCATTGTAATTCCTGTCACAGCGCTGTTATGGCTCCTTCACTCGGGAAAAATATTGTACTTGACAATTACACACATATAAAGTACAATGTTGATAAAGGATCATTCAGAGGATCAATAGAATACAATCCCGAATATATCGGAATGCCTGTTGAAGGGCAACTTGATGACTGCACCATTCAGAAAATAAATTCATGGATTGAAAGGGGGGCTCCAAATGATTAAAAACATTTTTTTTGTATTTTTTCTGCTTTCCGTAACCTTTTCCCGGTCGCAGGATCTCGACTCTTTGCTTAATTCGCAGCTTGACGGTGAAACTGATTATACCGTGGCCACTTTCAAAGCCACCCGCATCATTTCATGTCACTCCATTGAAAGAATGCAGAAAGGTGATCTCGATTTCAGGATTGCCCATCGGTTTGGAGCAGTTAATACCGGTGCACATGAATTTTTCGGGCTTGACCAGTCTAACAACCAGTTGGGACTTGAATACGGTTTTTTTGACTGGCTGATGGCCGGAGTGGGCCGTGCCACTTATCAAAAAACATATAATGGCTTTTTTAAAATATCCTTCCTGAGACAGTGTAAGGGACAAAAAAACATCCCCGTTTCCGTTTCATTTTTTTCCGGATTGTATATCAATTCACTGAAATGGCAGGAATCTGACAGGGTAAACTATTTTTCTTCACGTTTGTCGTATGTGCATCAACTTTTAATTGCCCGAAAGTTTTCCCCTTCTTTTTCAGCACAATTGACACCTTCATTGTGCCACCGGAATTTTACCGGAAACAGTGAAATACCCAATGACTTTTTCGCGTTAGGTATTGGAGTACGGTATAAACTTACTGTTAGAACATCTGTTAATGTTGAATATTTCTATATTCCGGATGCCCCGCTTGCAGCTTTCGAAACCTACTGCCCGCTTTCAGTTGGGTTTGATATAGAAACAGGTGGCCACGTTTTCCAGATTCAGTTGACCAACTCAATGAATGTAACAGAAAATACTTTTCTGGGTGAAACAACAGGCCAATGGAAAAACGGAGATCTGCATCTGGGATTTAATATAACAAGGGTGTTTACCATTGGTGGAAATAAAAACAAAAAACAAGAATGAAAGGAATTTTTATTATAACTTTTTTATTGGCACTTACAGTTCAAAACCTGAGAGCACAGGAAAAATATTATACAAACACAGGTCATGTTTATTTTATCTCACGAACTGACATTTTAAACATAGAAGGAACCAATGATAAAATGATCAGTTTCATCAACATCAATACCGGCGAAATGATTTTTGGAGTAAAAATGAAAGCCTTTGAATTTAAATTACCGCTTGCTGAAGAACATTTCAATGAAAATTATGTGGAATCTGAAAAATATCCAAATGCAAAATTTAAAGGTAAAATACTTAATTTCAGTGAGGTAAATCTTAAAAAAGAAGGAAAATATGAAGTTGAAGCTGAAGGAGACCTTGAAATACATGGCGTAACGAGAAAAATTAAGGAAAAAGCCATGTTATTAGTAAAAGAAAATAAAATTGTTGCCACATGCAGTTTTTCAATTAACATCTCGGATTATAATATTAAAGTCCCAAAACTGGTTGAAGACAAAGTGGCAAAAGAAATTCCCATCGAATTGAGATTGGAATATATCCCTTATAAAAGCGAGAAATAACCTGTATCTATTTTCACAGAAACATCCGGTTGATAAACCCTGACCGATGTTAACAATTGTTAGCAGATAATTTTGTTTGAAACCGCTCTTTTTTACTACATTTACCCCCTAATTAAAAAGAGAAATAATGGAACTTTTTCTGGCTGAAAATATATCAAAGCAGTACGCAAATCACCTGGCTCTTGATCATGTAACCGTATCTGTTTCACAAGGAAGTATTTACGGCTTGCTTGGACCAAACGGTGCGGGCAAAACAACTTTAATCAGGATTATCAATCAGATTACAGCCCCTGACACCGGCAAATTATTTCTAAAAGGAAGAAAGTTGCAACCATCAGATATATCGCTCATTGGATATCTTCCCGAAGAAAGAGGTCTGTACAAAAAAATGAAGGTTGGCGAGCAAGCTGTTTACCTTGCCCAATTAAAAGATCTGCCTAAAAAAGAGGCAATCCGAAGGTTAAGAATCTGGTTTGAAAAATTTGATATTCTGCAATGGTGGGATAAAAAAGTCGAGGAACTTTCCAAAGGAATGCAACAAAAAGTACAGTTTATCATTACCATTCTCCATAAACCTGAACTCCTGATATTTGACGAACCTTTCAGCGGATTCGATCCAATTAATGCCAATTTGATTAAACAAGAAATTCTTAAACTAAAAGAAGAAGGTGCAACCATACTGTTTTCAACCCACAATATGGCAAGTGTTGAAGAATTATGTGACCACATAACGCTAATAAATAAATCAAAAACCCTTCTTCAGGGTGAAATTAATGAAATCAAACAAAAGTTTAAATCTAATGTTTTCGAGATCGGCTTTTCAGGTCAAGTCAACATGCCATTGGCAACCCTGACACCAAGCTACGAAATTATTGACCACAAAACTGGTAAAAATATCAGTTCGCTCAAATTAAAACTAAACTCAGATATAAAAACCAACGATCTTCTTTCAAACCTGATCCAGGTTGGCAACATTATATCATTCAACGAGGTTATTCCAAACATGAATGATGTATTTATCAAAGTTGTTGAAGAAACTAACGCATTAAATTAACTGACATGAACAAGATATTTCTAATTATAAAAAGGGAATACCTTACCCGCGTAAGGAAAAAGTCATTTCTCATTATGACTTTTATTGGTCCGATTTTAATGGCAGGCTTACTGATTATTCCAATGTGGCTTGAAAAAATTTCAAAAGAAGAACCGAAAACCATTGCTGTTATAGATGAAACAAAGTTCTTTAATTCATCAGTGCTTAATCCCAATGTTAATATTAAAACCGACACCATAAGTATTGTTTTTAAAGGATCAATGGATGTGCTTCCTTATGGCAATAATTTTTCTGAAGACTCGGTTAAAAACATCATGTCTTACCTCAGAAAATTCATTAATGAATTTACAGGCGATGGTCAGTTCATTATCCCCGAAAAAGCAATCAAAATAATTGACCGGCTGGAAAAATCCGTTCTTTCTGCAGGCAAATCTGGTTTGCCCGAAGACAGTCTAAGAAAAGTTGTTGCCAGCGATTATGATTTGGCATTAAACCAAATTAAAATTGATTGTATTAACGAAAAATTCTTTACCCGGGTACTCCCCGACAATGAGTACATTACTTTTATTTTTCTTGCAGATGCGAATATTGAGGAACTGAAAAAAGAAGTCAGATCAGGCGAAGGCACCTTCGACGGCATACTCCTGATTCCCAAGGAATTTTACGATGACAAATCGGGTGTTCAGATGTTTGCCCATAAGGAACTGCCAACTGGCGTTACCAGTTACATCAAATACACCCTTGAAAAGGAACTCGAAAGGGTTACCCTGGTGAGCCAGAATATTGACATCAATATGGTTAATGCAGCAAAGTGCAATATTGCCATTCCTGTTGTGCTTCTTAATGAAGAAGGCGAAGAAGGATCTCAGGCAGGTCTAAAACAAGTACTGGGCTGGCTTGCAGGATTTCTTATATATATTTTTATATTCATGTATGGTGTGCAGGTGATGCGCGGAGTAATTGAAGAAAAAACCAGCCGTATTGTGGAAATAATTGTTTCGTCTGTAAGGCCTTTCCAACTCATGATGGGCAAAATTGTCGGAATCGCTTTCGTTGGACTCACTCAGTTTTTTATGTGGGTTGTATTAACTTTCATTCTGATTAACGGATTGCAAAATTACCTGAGTGAGCCGGCTAAAATCACAACTGCCCCGCAAAAAACACAGATTGAACAGGGACTTACACAATCCGGAACAGAAACACAGCAACAACAACCACAGGCCGAAGTTTCAAACGCTGACCTTTTATCTGTTATTGATGCGGTTAGCAATATCTTGTTTGGTCAGGTAATTTTTGCTTTTGTTTTCTATTTCCTTTTCGGATACCTGCTTTATGCTGCATTGTTTGCTGCGGTTGGCTCTGCGGTTGATGCGGAAACAGATACGCAGCAATTCATGTTGCCCATCACTATTCCTATAATTTTAGCGCTGATCAGCGTTCCGGTCATCATCCAAAACCCTGAAGGCGAAGTCGCTATATGGCTTTCTATGATACCATTTACATCACCAATTGCAATGATGGCGCGCATTCCTTATGGCATTCCATGGATTCAGGTATATGCATCTATGGTTATTCTTGTTGCCACATTTATTTTTGTTACCTGGTTTTCCGCAAAAATATATAGAACCGGAATCCTGATGTACGGGAAAAAAATTACCTACAAGGAATTGTGGAAATGGCTAAAATACAAAGGCTAAAATGAAGATTGCAGTTATAGATCTTGGAACAAACACATTTAACCTTCTTGTTGCCGAACTGAACGACAACAAGGCTTTTGACATAGTATTCAGACATAAAATACCAGTAAAACTGGGACAGGGCGGAATCAACCAGGGACTTCTGATGCCTGATGCAATCGAAAGGGGCATCAATGCCATTGAAGAACATCTTGCTTTTTTAAAAAAATATCATCCTGATAAACTTTTTGCCTATGCCACATCTGCCATTCGCAGTGCCAGCAATAAAGATTTGTTTATTAGTGAACTGTTTGAACGGTTCAATCTGAATGTAACACTCATCAGCGGCGATGAAGAAGCTGAACTCATATACCATGGTGTCAGGAACGCCGTAAAACTGAGTGAAGAAAAAGTCCTGATTATTGATATTGGAGGAGGAAGTATTGAGTTTATTATCGCTAATAACAGTACAATTTTCTGGAAAAAAAGTTATAAAATCGGCATTGCCCGGCTCATTGAAAAATTCAGACCATCAGACCCCATTTCCGATTGGGAAATTTCAATGATAGAACAATACTTTTCAAATGAACTGAACGACTTTTTTGATGAATGTGAAAAACATCCCCTCAAAACATTGATCGGCTCTTCAGGATCATTTGACAGCTTTGTGCATATGATCAAGTGTGAAAGCGACATTCCCATATCCAAAGAAAATGAACCAAGTTTTTCATTACCGCGAGGAAGTTTTGAAAAACTATACGAAAAATTAATACTATCAACTGTTTCTGAAAGGATCAAAATGCCGGGATTAGAAGCAATGAGGGTTGAAATGATTGTGGTGGCAGCCCTGCTGGTTAAATTTATTACAAAAAATACAGGTATTCAAAACATCATCCAATCAGACTTTTCACTTAAAGAAGGAACCATTTTTAAATTACTTTCAAAATGAGAATTACATCTGTTTTAATACTGTTTTTAATCATTTTTTATTCCTGTAGTGATTCAAAAGAGGAGAAAATTGCTTCTCATACCTTTGAAATTAAAGATTTCAATGCCTGCACCAATTATTTATCCGGTAAACAGATTAAACCAATTGAAATTGACTACCTTAATGCAATAGACAGTGGTTTCGTAATCCCTTCAATAAATCAAACATCTGATGGCTACTTTACTTTTGAATTTTCCCTGAAAAATAATTCCGATAAGGAAAACGAGTATTTCTATAAAATTTATTATCAGAATGAATCCTATAAATTTCCTGAATTTATAAAAACTAAAACCGGAAAAGACCCGAATCCAATGGCTCAGGAGAATTTTTACGGTTCATGGGAAGAAACAGATATTGATTTTAAACCTACAGGAACAATAAAAAATGATGGGAAGTTTCATAAAATAGAAGATAAAATAAGAATCGTTGGAAACCCCAGGGATGAAAAAAGATACTTTGGAAGTATTAAAAAAGAACCCACCGACGAGGATCTTAATAAAATTATTAACCAAATTAAAAATTCACCCGAATGGCTGGACAATATAAAACAGAAAGCTAAAAACAATAAAATCAGTGTGGAAAGCCAGATAAAAACAGATGCTGTTTTTATATTCAGGGAAGAAAAAAATGATTTCACAATTAACGAAAGGTGGAAAAGAAACCCCCGGGTGGGTGAATACAGCTTTATGCTCGTGGTAATTGATAAAAAAAATTATTTAAGAAGAACTATTCCAATTTATATAGAGAATATTGCCGAACAATACAGTGGTATGTTTGTTAATCCATATTATTACTTTCTTTATGGCGATGGTAAAAATATTCCAAATGCCATTACGGTTCTTAGCAATAACAGAATCAAAGTATTTGCAAAACCAGATCTGGCTTCCGGAATCTATGTTGATCCTGATATGACGGTTGGAAGTGAATATAACAAATCTTACTTCAATGAAAACTGCGGCAACAATGAACAAATTTATAAAAGTTCGCATTTTCAGCAGTTTTTCCACTTACTGAAAGATATTGACAAAATCAGCAATATTCCGGTTACCGAAGACATCTTTGTTTCAGATTACACCCTTAATATGTATGAGGAAAATTCCAAAAAATTTAGCGAAAAAGAAAGGGTTAATACTCATATTTACAATACCAACTGTCCTTGCAAAACTGTAAAATCAGATAAGGAAAACAAAAAAATCACCCTGTTCAACCCTGCGTCAGACCAAGGCAAAAACATCAAGGAAAACGTTGGAATTAAATCCCGGCATGGATTCACATATGGTAAATTCAGAATTAAAGCCAAACTCACCGAATTATTGAATGATGACAATGTCTGGAATGGAATCACAAATGCTTTTTGGCTGATTAATCAGATGGGAGAATGGAACAACAGAAGACCTTGTAACAAAGCGGGTTATATTCCAAAGCACCTGACAGGTCAAAATGCTGAAAGAAAAAATGTTTTACCATATTCTGAAATTGATATTGAAATCGTAAAAACCAGTAAGGACTGGCCCGAAAATTCATATAAAAACTCATTGTTCCGCCCTGAGAATAAAGACAAACCTGAAGATATTATCATCAGCTGTACAAACTGGGATATGGCATGCCGCGAACCCGAATTCTATGCAATCGGAGCAAGAAAGATAAAATACAAAGACAAGGAATTTGTCATTCACCGTTGGGATGATTATTACAAAGCCCTGCAGATAAAAACACCGGTAAATGAAAAAGAAGCTCTTGAATCAGATTTTTACTATTTTGAAATCGAATGGAAACCCACTGAAATTATCTGGCGGGCAGGATCTGAACCTGATAAGATGAAAATAATCGGATATATGAATGATAAAGTTACAGCAATTCCCAATAACCAGATGTTGCTTGTTATTACTCAGGAATTCCATCTTGCCGAATGGTGGCCGCTTACTCCTTTCAGACAGGAAAACATCCCGTTCCCAAAAAATAACTATACCGGTGAGTTATACGAAATTATTATTGAGTAATAATTTGGTTTGATTGTAAGTATTTTTTACCTTTGATTAAACCATTTTACTTACTTAGAATGAAAAAATTATTAATTCTTACACTGGTGCTGTTTGGTTTGTATTCCTTTGCACAGGAAAAAAAATTTCACTCCAGCGATTATTTCCTTACAAAAGCTGATTCAGTTTATTTCGAGTCGCTCCCGAAATTTACCATGGCCAATGTCACTGCGGCCTCTCAAAACAAAAGTCTGCCCTATGTAGTTGACAACTCATTGCAAAGCTATTTCAGACCTGTTTTTGCGCAATCTAGTCTTGACTGCGGACAAGCCTCTTCAGTCGGAATTTGTTTTGCCAGTGAAATTAACTTTCTAAGAGGCGTTAGTGGATCTTTACCCGAAAATCAATACCCCACTTTCTTTACCTATAATTTTCAGAATGACGGTACCGGATATTCCGGTGTAAGTTACATGCACACTTTTGAAGTCCTGAAAGCATGCGGAACACCCAATTCAGTTGTTTATGGTGGTATGTATAATGGCGATGACACCATCTGGATGTCGGGCTATGATAAATATTACCATGCCATGCACAACAGACTTACCGAAGCTTTTACCATTGAAGCCGGAACTCCTGAAGGACTTGAGGTTTTGAAAAGATGGATTTATGATCATTGCGACGGATCAACCGGCGGCGGATATGCAGTTTTCTATGCACAGTGCTGCGGTGCATCGGCAACCTTACCTGCAGGCACCGAAGAAGCCGGCAAATACTGCCACCCCACCTGGGGATCAAGCGCCAACCATGCCATGTGTATTGTTGGATACAACGACTCAATAAGGTACGATTTCAATGGTGATGGAGAATTCACAAACAATATCGACATAAACTCTGATGGAATTGTTGACATGAGAGATTGGGAAATAGGCGGATTAAAATACTGTAACACATACGCAGGAGGCCCTTCATGGGGTAACGGTGGTTTTTGTTATATGTTTTATAAAGCTCTCGCAGATGACATTACCAACGGGGGAATCTGGAATCATTCCGTTCAGATACTCAGACCACAAAGAGATTGTCAACCCTTACTCACTTTGAAAGCAACCGTTACCCACAACAAGAGAAACAGAGTGAAAATATATGCCGGTTTTTCAACAAATACCGCTGCCACTACTCCCGATTATGTTATGGAATTTCCTGCATTTAATTTTCAGGGCGGTGGTTTTTACATGCAGGGCGGCTGGACTATTCCTGCTAACGGCACACTTGAACTTGGATTGGATATCACTCCCTTCTTAAACATTATTGAAAGCGGACAGGATGTGAAATATTTCCTGATTTTCCAGGAAAGTGATGCTGCAGGAACATCCACTGGACTGATAAACCACTTTTCAATTTTAAATTATACTGCCGGAACTGAAGAAATAGTGTATCCTGATTCGGATATCCCTATTAATGAAAACGGAACCCTATATCTTGGGATTGTTGAAAATGTTGTGTTTGATACTATCACAATTACAACAACCGATCTTCCCGATGTTACTGTGTATGAAGATTACAGTTTCCAGATGGAAGCTGCAAACGGAAATGATCCTTACACCTGGGATATAATTCAGGACTATGCAAAGACCCAGTTTACCGGAAGTTTTCCGGCAATGGGCAGCAATATTGTAACCCTCAATTCTGCAGGATATGCAGTTATCGAACTTCCATTTGATTTTCCTTATTATGATGAATATGTAAATAAAATTGCAATCAGGGATGAAGGCTGTCTGCATATAATTGGAGATTTATACCCTTGGCCATATAACCATGAAACACAGATCCTTGCTTTTCATAAATATAAAATGATTGCTCCCATGTTCTCTGATTTAATGTCGGTATTTGCATCCCAAAGTGATGAAATTTCCTATACCATGAATTCCGACAGCATCACCATTGTTTTTGACATGTCAAAATCTTCAGATTATTCGGATGTCAAATTTGCAGTGAGGCTGCTTAAAAATGGAAATATTAAATTCTTCTATGGTACTTTGAGCACATCCATCATTCTAAATGAGATTATTGGAATAGCTGAAGGTGACCACAGAAACTTTGTGAAATTCACCGAAAATCTCAATGCCATTTCCAATAAAAACTATTTACTCGAACGGCCGCAATATCCTATGGGATTAAAACTTTCGGTTGATGGTTTACTTAGTGGAGTAATGGATGAACCTGTTTTCAATGTCCCTCTCATTTTTCAGGCAGTGGATGAAAACCACCTGAAAAACAGAAAAACCCTTTTCATTTCATCAAACGGACTAATTATTGATTATGCAACAAATTGCGGAACAAATGCAGTTATTGATTATGGTGAAAATATAACTCTTGACATGAGTCTTCACAATACTTTTATTTCCGATATTACATCAGCTGTCGCTACAATCAACTCCACCGATCCATACATTACAATCACCGATAATACTGAAACAGTAGGGACAATTCCTGCCCTTACGGAAGTTGATTTTAATGACGCTTTTGCAATTAGCATACATGGCGACATTCCTGACAATCATGTCATCCCTGCATCAATAACAGTAGTTTCAGGTGCTTCGCATTGGACCAGAAATATTAATCTTACTGCAAGGTCTCCGATTATCGAATTCGATAATATGGTTATCAACGACGGTGATGATGGATTGCTCGATCCGGGTGAAACTGCCGATTTGCTGATTACTTACAAAAACACAGGCGGTTCAGCTGCTTACAACGTGAATATTGATTATTCAACTCTTGACCCCAACATTACAATTAACACTACTCCCCCATCACCAGCATTTGCTATCATTGAACCCGATTCACTCAAAACTGTTGTTCTCAATATCTCTATTGATGCAGCGGCTGACTCGGGATATGTTGCCGGCATCAACAGCCATTTTACCGCTGATTACGGATATATATTTGATGATTTGCTGTATCTGGGAATCGGTCTGATTATTGAAGATTTTGAGACCGGGGACATGAGTGCATTCAGTTGGAGTACCTCTGGAAACAATGACTGGTTTGTATCTGATGAATTGCCCTATGAAGGAGCATATTGTATTGAATCAGGAGATATAGCAGATAATGAATCCTCTGTTCTTTCTCTGGCAATAGAAGTTTTGCAACCCGGCACCATTTCTTTCTTCAAGAAAGTTTCCTGCGAAGACGGACCATCCGAAAACTATGACTTTCTTAAATTCTCAATTGACGGTGTTCAAAAGGGTATCTGGGACGGAACTGTTGCATGGTCAGAATCTTCTTATTCTGTTACAGCCGGAGTACACCTTTTTGAATGGGCTTATGTCAAAGATTACAGCGTAAGTACCGGAAGCGACTGTGCCTGGGTTGATTATATTACCTTCCCTACAATAAACAATTCCCTGCCCGAACTTTCAATCAATCCCGACTCAGTGGTTAAAACCATGCTTGCCGATCAGATTGATTCCGATACAATCAGCTTGTCAAATATAGGAGGCGGAATAATTGAATATAACGTATTAATTGATTTTTCTTCTGCTTCGATGAAATCAATAAGCAACACCAAAAGTATCGCAGGCTCTTATGTGGAATGTCTGGATGGTAATCTTTACACAGGTACACCCTATGCAATAACCTTCAGAGTTTTCAATGCCAGTCCGGACAATGAGTGGCTCAAAGATCTTTACATCAATTTCCCTGAAAATATCAGGGTAGATTCAGCGACCAACTTTGTTGGCGGTTCTGGCGGCCCGCTTGTTTATGACGGAACCACCGGAGATAACATAACCATCAACTGGCATGGCGAAGATGCCGAAGGTTGGGGAGTTGTTCATGCCAGTGAAGCGGCAATAGCCACAGTTTATATTTATGTTGATACTGCAGTTACTGAAGATGTTACTTTCGTGTACACCATTCAGGGAGAAGTATACGGCGCCGACCCGCACACCATTGTTAGTGATATTACCGTTCCAAATTTTGGCAACAACCAGCCATGGATTACACTTGATAATGAAACAGGTAGTGTAATCATGCTTGGCACCAATGATTTGGTGTTAAATTTTAACACTTATGGCATGGAACCCGGGACTTACACCTGTGACCTTTTAATAGAAAATACTTATAATGACTTGTTTATACTTCCTGTTACATTAATTGTAACAACCGAAATTAATGTACCCGAAATAGAAAACAATTCATACATCAAAAATTTTCCCAACCCATTTAACGACATAACAGTATTTGAAATATCAGAACCCTCACAAACAGAAGCTGAGCTTTCCATATACAACTCATTGGGAGAAAAAGTCATAACACTCTTTTCAGGAACCCTTAGTCCGGGCATAAGCAAATTCACCTGGAATGGATCAGGAGTTGCTGAAGGGGTGTATTATTACAAATATTCAAATGACAAAACCTGTAAAACAGGGAATATTATTTTTGTTAATTATTAAAAAAATGTAACTTTCGCAAAATTTGTCAATACGTTGTATTGACATTTTTTGTGATTGTAAACTTCTAACAGTAATTAACCATGGTTTTCAGTGATAACCTGTTTTTGTTTTATTTTTTGCCGGTTTTCCTGATAGCCTATTTTATATGTCCACATAAGCTTAAAAATCTTTTTGCTCTTGGCGGCAGTCTGGCCTTTTACGCCTTTGGTGCGCCCACATTTATCTTTATAGTTTTGGGTTCAATTATTGTGGATTTTTACCTTGTAAGAATCATGGTAAATTCTCAGGGGCGCAAAAAAAATCTGCTACTGGCTGCAAGTGTCGCTTTAAACATTGGACTTCTCCTTTATTTTAAATATTGTAACTTTTTTCTTGAAAATATTTCTGTCCTGCTGCAAACCCTGGGATTTTCTTCAATCCATTGGGTTAAAGTTGCCTTGCCAATCGGTATTTCATTTTTCTCATTCCAGAAGATGACCTATGCCGTTGATGTTTATCGAAAAGTTCATGCTCCGCTTAAACATGTCTGGGATTTTGCTTTGTACATTCTTATTTTTCCTCAATTAATAGCAGGTCCCATTGTTCGGTTCAATGAAATTGCAGATGAAATTGAGGACCGAAGAAAAAATGAAACCATAGATAACAAGCTTACGGGTTTCTTCAGGTTTGCTGTTGGTTTGGCTAAAAAGGTATTTATTGCAAATACACTTGGCGAACAGGTTGATATAATATTCGCCACCCAACCGGGTGAATTGACCACTCCGGTTGCATGGATGGGAGTTATTGCCTATGCTTTCCAGATATATTTTGACTTCTCGGCTTATTCAGATATGGCCATAGGCCTTGGCAGGATGATGGGATTCAATTTCCCTGAAAACTTCAACAATCCCTATATCTCGCAAAGCATATCAGAATTCTGGAGAAGATGGCACATGACCCTTGGCCGGTGGATGAGGGATTATCTCTACATCCCGCTGGGCGGAAGCAAAGTATCCGTAAAAAGAATGTATATTAATCTGTGGATTGTTTTTTTAATTTCAGGATTTTGGCACGGTGCCGCCTGGAACTTTATTATCTGGGGTGCTTTCCATGGATTTTTTCTGATTGCCGACCGGATGTTTCTTCTTAAATTTTATGCATTCATAGGCAAATATCCCAGTATTTTTATCACTTTTATCATTACCCTGGTGGGTTGGGTTTACTTTAGGGCCGATTCCCTTTCCTATGCAAATGCCTATCTGGTTAAAATGTTCAGCTTTGAACTTGTAAGCTTCAGGTATCTTTTCGATACCAAATTTTATATGATACTCATTGCAGCCATTATTTTTTCATTTTATGCTGTTTTACCCGGTACCGAAAAATGGCAAATCAGAGTTTTCCATGAAAAACAAAAGAATCATACTATTTTATTAATGTCATTTGCTGCAATTTTCCTTGTATTTGTTTCTGCATCTGTATTATCATCATCTGGTTTTAACCCGTTTATTTATTTCCGATTCTGATGAAAGCAATTAAGTACATATTATATTTGGTCATTATCGGACTCCTTTTTTTGCCCATGATTCAGCAAAAATATGAGGTGTTTGAAATAAAACCGCTAAACGGGGCATTCACTGAGGATACCATAAAAAAAACATATTTTTCCTATAAAAAATGGTTTAGCGGCAAATATCAGGAAGATCTGATTACCTATACAAATAAAAAAATTGGTTTTAAAGACTTCTTTATCAGAGTAAATAACCAGATTGACTTTTCAATTTTCAGAAAAGCACATGCCGAGGGAATAGTAATTGGAAAAAACAACCATATGTTTGAACTCGATTACATCCTCGAATATAATGGTGATTATTTCATTGGAAAAGAATTTATTACAAAAAAAATCGAACGGGTAAAATTCTTACAGGACTTTTTAAAAGAAAAACACAACATTACTCTGTTGGTAGTATTTGAACCATCAAAAGCTGAGGTATATCCCGAATATATCCCGGATTATTTCCTTTCAAATGGCAAAAAGAAATCCAACTACAATTGTTTTGTAGAGGAGTGCAAAAGGCAAAAAGTCAAACATCTCGATTTGAATCAGTTTTTCATTGAGATAAAAGATACTGTTTCATACCCCATTTACCCTGTTTATGGTATTCACTGGAGTGAATATGGCATGGCATTATCGGCCGACACATTGGTTAAATTTATCGAGAAAAACAGCGGCTATGATTTGCTTGATCTTGCCTGGGAAATTGATAAGGTAACCACAAAACCCGAAAAAACAGATTATGATGTTGGGGATGCCTTAAACCTTCTTTGGAATCATAACAGTGAAGGACTTGCTTACCCGATTGCTCTGATTGAAAGAAATAAAGCCAAGGTAAGGCCAAACTTGCTTGCTATTGCCGACAGCTATTACTGGAACATTTATAACTCAAAAATCTTCTCCATAATCTTTAATAATGAGTCATTCTGGTATTTCGGAGCAAAAGTATATCCCGAAAGCTGGTCAAAAGAAACCAATGTAAAAGACCTGAATGTTAAGAAAACGGTGTTAGAAAAAAATGTTATCCTTTTAATGGTAACCGGAAGGTTTATGCATCGTGCCTGGTGGAGAAAAGCCGACCTTTTATACTCCATTTTCAAACCCGATTACGTTGCCGATCCCGTTTACGATCAGATATGGGAAATTACAGGATACGACAAATGGTTCAATACTATTTATAAGCAGTCCAAAAAAGAAAACAAATCATTTGCCCAATT
The DNA here is from genome assembly GCA_001769535.1 of Bacteroidetes bacterium GWF2_38_335. Taxonomy (GTDB): domain Bacteria; phylum Bacteroidota; class Bacteroidia; order Bacteroidales; family GWF2-38-335; genus GWF2-38-335. The sequence continues at coordinate 461,367 of MEOH01000010.1, read as the reverse complement.
AATTAAAGACCATGCCGTTTTTACAGTGAATTCAAAAAATGGTCCGGTTACCGACCCTGCAAAAATTCAGACAAAAACAAAAGCCGAATGGATCAATATTTATATTTCCAAAATAAAATCGACTCCAAAATGGCTGAAAAAGGTAGCTGAAAAAGCTAAAAATGAAAATATCCCTGTCGAAGAAATGGTTAAAAAAGACGCCGAGTGGTGCGTAAATGAAGATCTTAAAGCAGGAAAAATAAAAATTATATTGGCAGTTGATGAGAAAGAAGCCGGTATCCTGAAAATAATTGATGAAATTAAGAATAACCCAAAGTGGTTAAAATATATCGAAGATAAAGCAAAAAGCAACAATGTTCCACTTGATGAAATGATTAGAACTGATGCAGAATGGGAGTTTAATAAAAGGAACAATATTAAGGAATAGTGTATTTACTTTACAACAACAATTCTAATTCTCATTAGTGATCATTCTTTAAAAAAAAGTTGTTCATCCCATAAAGAATGCCAGGCACCATTTTCCATGTAATACTGACCAAAGAAAATCTTTTGGATAGGGTATAATGGCATTTTTACAATATAATACAAAATACCATTTTTTTCAATACTGCACCCGTCATTACCATGCCATTCAAAATTTAATGATTCAACTCCTGATTTGCGAATTGAAAATGGTAAATCGCTGTTTTTAAACGGATGAACGTAAATATAAAAACCAGATCTGACAAAACTTGCTGTATCCTTTTTTGCTATAAACACTAAATTTCTTCTAATGCTATCATAAAAATATGTGAATCCTGAATTATTGAATGCTGTATCGTAATTCATCTCATTAACTGTCCACAACAATTGATTTTTTAAATTTATATTTGAATTTAGGGCCATCATATGGTTATTCTCAGAAAAGACCCCTGAATAGCAATAGTTTTGCCATGAATTAGGAGCTTCAGCAACGTCAATTACAAAAAAAGTTGCCGGCTTTGTTCTTAACGGATCCAATAAAACAATATCAGTTGTTTTTTGCTTATTTATATATTCTTTTCTTAACTGAATTTCCCTTTTATATTGGCTTGCATAGCCGTAATAGTACTCTGACCATACCCTCTTGTAGTTTACACTGCTTGAAAAAATCCAAAAGACAAGATAAAAAATCAGAATGTTAATTACAATTTTGGCAACTTTCAGGTTTAAGGTTTCAATATTGTTTTTAATAATTATCCCAAGGTTTATCGCATTAATTGTTAAGAAGAAAATCAGATAGCAATAAAACATATTTCCAATCCTGATACTATAAGGATTTATATCCCCAAAGGAATAATAAATGATGAAAAACATCCCCCATAAAATCAAAAAAGAAGTCAAAGCAAGCCAAACAGCATTTACTGGTTTTATCTGCAAATTTTGCTTTTTAAGATGAAAAACCACCAGAAATACTATAAAAACAAGTAGTATCAGCATGATATTACTTGTAAAATAATGTGCCAGATATTCATTTAAAACAACAAATGATTGTTGTAATGATAAATGAAAATCCATATTGCCATCGACCGCATTTGCTCTGTTCATTGACCCTGGTGCCAACACCAGAAATAAAGTAGAAATTATACTGACAGTAAGTAATATTAACAGTCCATTTCTAATAGGTTTTAACTTATAATAAAAAACAGCCCCAATAAAAAACACCAATATAAGATTAACACTCGACATGGCCATTTCCTGATTGCCATTAATTGCAGTTATCAATAACGATGAAATAATTATGTCTTTTGTTTTTGTTTCACCCGATTGATAAAATTTCACCAAATAGCCCAGCAAAAACAAAAAGAAAGAAAAAGATAAAACATATGCTGATGCTGCTGCATACCAATAAAAAAACTGACTGTGATCAGGTAATGTTGCCATAAAAAACACAAAAAAACCGACACTCAATAAAAAGACAGATGAGCCTGAAATATCAAATCGACGTAAAATATTAATAAAGGCAAACCTGACTGATAAGAAGAAAATCAGCATAAAAAATAATGGCAAAAATCTATAGATATTAATATTATATACAGGGATAAAACTTATTAACGCATTAAAATACCTGCCATTAAGCAAATTGTACCAATCGCTTATTCTGGTATAAAAATCATTAAAGTCAGCTAAATTTGCCCGGCAACCATCATCAGCTGTTGGATAAATATACTGAACAATTAAAAGGAAAGGCAAAGTAATTACCAAAAGTAATAATATGCCAAAAACAGTCTTTTTGTTAAACTCTATTTTTCTCATGACGGTATTAAGACTTCAAAAATATGCAAACAGTTGCATAAAACATCAAAAAATTAAAAAAAAACAGTTTATTTTACCACTTTAAATCATTTAACATGAGTAGTATTTTAATTATAGATGATGAACGCAGCATACGAAACAGTCTGAAAGAGATTATTGAGTATGAAAAACATACTGTTGAAGTAGCCGAAAATGGTCCAAAGGGTTTGGAACTGCTAAGGACAAAAGAGTTTGATCTTGTTTTTTGCGATATCAAGATGCCAGAAATGGACGGAACCGAGGTTCTTGAAAAAATTACTGCAGAATTTACCGGAATTCCGGTTGTCATGATTTCCGGACACGGAAACATTGATACTGCTGTTGATTGCATAAAAAAAGGAGCTTTTGATTTTATTGAAAAACCACTTGATCTGAACAGAATTCTGGTGACAATAAAAAACGCTCTTGACAAAACCGCTCTTGTTGAAGAAACAAAAGTCCTGAAGAAAAAAATAAACAAAAAATATGAAATGGTGGGCAATTCACCGGCAATTACAAAGATCAAACAAATGATTGAAAAAATTGCCCCCACCGAAGCACGTGTGCTCATCACTGGCGAAAATGGAACAGGAAAGGAAGTTGCTGCCCGCTGGATCCACGAGCAAAGCAATCGGGCAAATGGTCCGTTCGTCGAAGTTAACTGCGCCGCCATTCCTTCCGAACTTATCGAAAGCGAACTTTTCGGTCATGAAAAAGGCGCTTTTACATCGGCCATCAAACAAAGAATCGGAAAATTTGAACAGGCAACCGGAGGAACACTTTTTCTCGATGAAATTGGCGATATGAGTCTGTCTGCCCAGGCAAAAGTTCTGAGGGCATTACAGGAAAGTAAAATATGTCGCGTAGGCAGCGACAAGGATATCAGCGTAAACGTCAGAATTATTGCAGCAACAAATAAAAATATCCGTCAGGAAATTGATGAAAACAGATTCAGAGAGGACCTTTACCACCGTTTAAGCGTTATCCTGATGCACATTCCCTCATTAAATGACCGGAAAGAGGATATTCCTTCGCTCGCAGATCACTTTATCACAAGTATTTGCACAGATTATGGAATTCAAAAGAAAGAAATAAATAAGGATGCCCTGGCCGAACTGGCAAATATTAACTGGAGAGGAAATATCCGTGAATTCAGAAATGTCATTGAAAGGTTGATAATACTGAGTAAAGAAAAAATAACCGCACAGGATATAAAAGATTTTTTATAACCCCTGCAACCAAATTATTGTCCGGATAGTCTTAACGGTATTAAATGTAGATTATGGTATTCAGCAGCATCACTTTTTTATATTATTTCTTCCCGCTTTTTTTATTGCTATATTATCTTGCAGCAAAAGAGCATAAGAATTTTGTCATTTTAATCGGGAGTGCATTCTTTTATGCGTGGGGCGCCCCATTGTTCATTTTTGTTATTTTAGGAACTACTTTGCTTGATTTTCATCTGGTAAAATGGATGAACTCGAGAACCAACGTAACGCACCGCCGTTTGATGCTGGCACTTTCGGTTTCTGTAAATCTGGGACTGCTTTTCTATTTTAAGTATTGCAATTTCTTTATTGAGAACGTAAATGCAGCGCTTTCTGTATTTGGAGGCGGTTCTATTCAATGGACCGAACTGATTCTTCCCATTGGTATTTCATTTTATACTTTCGAAACGATTACCTACGTTGTTGATGTTTACAGAAAAGTACATAAACCCCTGAATAACTTCTGGGACTATCAAACTTACATCATACTGTTTCCAAAACTGATTGCCGGTCCCATTATCAGATACCACGAACTGGCCGATCAGATTACAGACAGGTCGGCAAATGAAACGATTGACAACCGGCTTGCGGGTTTTTACAGATTTATCATCGGTTTGTCAAAAAAAGTTCTTATTGCCAACACCATGGGCGCAAAGGCCGATGAAATAATGAGTCTGAATCCCGCCATGATCGACACCACCGATGCATGGATCGGAATTTTAGCATATACCTTTCAGATATATTTTGATTTTTCAGGGTATTCAGATATGGCTATTGGGATGGGAAAGATGATGGGATTCAAATTTCCTGAAAATTTCGACAATCCTTACATTTCACAAAGCATCTCCGAATTTTGGCGGCGCTGGCACATAACTCTGGGCCGGTGGATGAAAAATTATCTCTATATACCGCTGGGAGGAAACAAAGTTTCAAATATACGGCGACTGTATTTCAACCTTGGGTTTGTCTTTCTTGTCTCAGGCCTCTGGCACGGCGCCTCATGGAATTTCGTTATCTGGGGTGCCTTTCACGGCACATTTCTCATTCTGGACAGAATATTCCTCTTGAAATTCCTAAATTTCATAGGCAAGTGGCCAAGTATTTTACTGACTTTCTTCTTTTCTATTTTGGGCTGGGTAATTTTCAGAATTGAAAACCTCGATTACGTATGGCAATACTACGGCAAAATGTTTGAATTCAAATTTGATTATTTTGAGATTTCCACGAACCTCGATTTCATTACCATTCTTTTTGTAGCTATTTTCTTTTCTTTCTTTGCTGCTTTAAAACCCGGTTTGAATTTTCAAAATAAAATATTTTTCGGCGAATATAAAATCGGTCAGCACGTTGCCGCAACCTTCACTTCATTGCTACTCCTGATTATTTGTACTGCTTCAATTACAGCTTCTGGTTTCAACCCGTTTATTTATTTCCGATTCTGATGAAAAAGTCAATTAAATATCTGTTATTCAGCATAATTATAGGTTTTCTGTTCATTCACATGTTTCAGCAAATAACCGGAATGGTGTTTGTCAGAAGTCTGAAAGGATACATCACCGTACTCGAAAAACCAAAATTTGATTTTATTTTCTGGTTTGACAAATCGTATCAGGAAAAAACAGATGCTTACCTGAATCAGGAATTCGGGTTCAGAAACTGGTATGTAAGACTAAACAATCAGATTTATTTTGATTTTTATAATCAGGCAAAAGCAAACAGGGTTGTTGTTGGTAAAGAAAATTTCGTTTATGAAAAAGAATATATCTATGCCTATTACGGATATGATTTCATAGGTGAGGACAAGATAAAAGAAAAGGTTTATAAGCTTAAAATGCTTCGGGACACCCTCAATGCAATGAATAAACAATTGATGATTGTGATGGCCCCGGGCAAAGCAACTTTTTATCCCGAATATATTCCTGACCGGTACGTTAGAAAATCTGATACCACCAATGGGATGATTTACGAGAAATTTTTTAAGGTTTATGGCCTTCCCTATATCAATTTCAACAGCCATTTTCTTAAAATTAAAAACAGTGCACCCTATAAACTTTTCCCTAAGGGTGGAATACATTGGAGCAACTATGGTGAATATTATGCGCTTGATTCAATGGTCAATTTCATGAATAAAAACTTCAATTATAACATGCCTGAGATTTCATTCGGAAAAATCGAATTGTCTACTGCAAAAAAACGTGATGGTGATCTTGAAGAAGGAATGAACCTCATTTTTCCATTTTCAAATGAAATACTTGCTTATCCCGAATTGATTATTGATGAGAAAAATAAAACCAAACCAAATGCCATAGTCATTTCCGACAGTTTTTATTGGGGCATATACGGAGATGGTGTTTCAAGTAAAATATTTAACTACAACACCTTCTGGTTTTACTATAAACAATTTATTTATGGTTGGGATTACAAAACCAGGGCAGATATCAACCTAAAGGAAGAAATTAAAAAAACAGATATCATTATTTTAATGGCCTCTGAGCACAATATCATGGATCTCGGACGAGATTTTATCAATGAAGCATTCAATCTTTTCTATACAGAATTTGATATACCGGAGGAATACAATATACTATTTGTGAAAAATAATATAAAATCTGACCGCAAATGGTATTCTATCATTAAAAAAGAAGCAAGAGAAACCAAGCAACCTCTGGAAAAGGTTCTTGAAAAACATGCTAAATGGACTTTACAGGAAAGCATGAAAAAAAAGAAAAGACCAATGACACGCGAGGAGAAAATTCAGAATGTAATGAACGAAATCAGAAACAATCCTGAATGGTTAAATCAAGTTAAAATTAAAGCCAGTCAAAGAAATATTTCGCTTGATGAAATGATCAAAATTGATGCAGAGTGGTTGGTTAATGAGGAAAATAAATAATTACTCTTTTTTGATCTTTTGTAACTTCATTCTTAAAAAAAACAATATTAATGCGATTATCATGCCTAATAAAGCTCCAACAGCAATATCGGCAGGAAAGTGGACACCAAGATATATTCTGGAATAAGAAATAAAGGCAGCCCAAAAAAATATCAGAAAGTAATAAATTCTGATTTTCAGTATCATTGACGACAATAAAGCAAACATAAATGTATTTGCTGCATGTGAGCTCACAAACCCAAATTGCCCTCCACATTTTCCATTTACCAAATGAACTGAATCCTTCAATTCGAGGTTGTGACAAGGTCTGAACCGCTCGAAAACATCTTTGAACAGGTGGACTGATAACTGATCAGTAATAATTACTCCTACAATCATTAATAAAATAGGAATGACTGCTGAACGTTTGTATTTTTTTATTACAAGAAAAATTACCAGCAAATAAAGCGGAATCCAGAAAAAAGTTCCGGAAACAGCATACATCACCTGATCCCAAAATGGAGAATGGCTGCCGTTTATGGCAGTAAAAAGATCTGTGTCAATTTTTTCTATTGATTCTATAAAAGCCAAACCAATTAATTTAGTGCTTTCCAGAGTACATCTTTCAATTCGGTAATACCGTAACCGGTAAGTGCAGAAATAAAGGTACAGGGAATATCCGGCAAATTAGTTTTCATTTCCGCAATCAGCTCTTCATCAGCAAGGTCGCATTTGGTAACAGCCAGCACCCTGTTTTTATCCAACAGTTCGGGATTGAACAATTCAAGCTCCTTTAGCAATATTTTGTACTCTTCATGAATATCCTTGCTGTCAGCCGGCACCATAAAAAGAAGGGTTGAGTTTCGTTCAATATGCCTTAAAAACCTTAATCCCAGACCTCTGCCTTCATGTGCTCCCTCAATGATTCCGGGGATATCAGCCATCACAAACGAGTGGTTGTCGCGGTAAGCAACAATTCCCAAATTTGGAGTCAACGTGGTAAATGCATAATCGGCAATTTTTGGTTTAGCAGCACTTACAACCGAAAGCAGTGTTGATTTACCTGCATTTGGAAAACCTACAAGACCAACATCAGCAAGGATTTTTAGTTCAAGTATCACCCAGTCTTCAAAACCATCTTCTCCGGGTTGTGCATACCTGGGTGTCTGATTTGTGGAAGTTTTAAAATTTGTGTTACCCAAACCGCCACGCCCCCCTTTGTAAAGGATTATTTCCTGGTCATGTTCGGTTATTTCAAAAAGTACGTCAAAAGTTTCAGGTCTTTTGGCTACCGTACCAAGAGGAACCTCTATGATCTTATCATTGCCATCAGCTCCCTTTCTGTTTTGTTTGGAGCCATGTTCGCCGTCACCGGCAAAATTATGTTTCTGGTATTTTAGATGAATAAGCGTCCAAAGTTGCTTATTCCCCTTTAGGATAACATGACCTCCTCTTCCACCGTCACCACCATCCGGGCCACCCATCTGAACAAATTTCTCGCGGCGCATATGCACTGATCCTCCTCCTCCTTTACCTGAACGGCAAAAGATTTTCACATAATCTACAAAATTACTATCGGCCATAAAAAAATGATTTATTACTCTTTTGTACGGACAAGCTGCAAAGAGCTGTTTTTCACATATTTTTCCTCATTTGAAACTGAGCGGATGGTATAAAAATATGTTCCTGTGTTAAGCTCAACCCCTGCAGATGTTCTCCCGTCCCAGATAATCTGCTTTCCAATTGATTTAAATAAAATCATCCCCCATCTTGAGTAAACAACAAATTCAAATATTGTTTCACCGTTGGTAACAACGATAAATTCATCATTGATACCATCCCCGTTTGGGGTAAATACATTTGGAACTTTTAACAGATCAGTAAGAGTAACCGTATGGGAAATGGAGTCAAAACAACCATGATTGTCTTCAATAGTCAGATGGACATTGAATGTTCCCTCATGGTTAAAAACATGATATACAAATGAAGAATCGGTAACAAGCGAGTCACCGTCGCCAAAATTCCAGGTGGTGGTATAAGAATATCCCGGCACATAGGAAGATGCATCCGAGAACATAACTCCGAATGAGCTGTGATAATAAATTGAATCATCGGAGGTAAATTCAGCATTTGGCAATTGGTAAACAACAATATAGTCATTTTTGATCAAAACATCGGTATCGGTGCCATCGCCTATAACCAGTCTGACTGAGTAAGAACCCGGGCCAGCATAAGTCCATGATGGGTTTTCAACATTTGAATCAACAGTACCGTCATTGTTAAAGTCCCAATCCCAACTAATTATTCCCGCACCCGATGAGGTATCGGTGAATTGTACGGTCAGACTCCCGCAACCGGTGAGGGTATCAGCAGAAAAATAAGCTTCCGGCTGTGCTGTAGCTGTGCCAAACCAAAGCAGGAATGAAAATACTGATATGTAAATTTTTTTTCTCAAAATACTTATTTAAACAAAAATATATAATATCGTATCACTAAAACGCTTGTTCATTAAATGTTTTCAGTAATTTTTTTAACAACCTTAAACTGATAAAAAAACTCTTTGGCAATTACCCTTAAAATAGTATAGACCGGAATAGCTAAAACCATACCTGGAATTCCTGCCAATGTTCCTGCAATCATGATGACCAAAAATATTTCCAGCGGATGAGCTTTCACTGAATTTGAAAAAATCAGTGGTTGCAAAAGCATCCCGTCGGATAAATTAACTATAACAAAAACAATCAACATATAAATCAATTGCGGAAGAATTACAGTATCAAAATCGCCATTGATGTTAACTGCGACGCCTAAAAGCAAACCAAATGCTGCACCAATTAATGGTCCGATATAAGGAATAAAGTTTGATAAACCGGCAATTAATCCAACAATCATGGCCTGTTCAAAAGTAAGTCCGACTATCATCATCCCCACCGAAATCAAAATAATGATTAAGGTCACATCCAACATCAATCCCAACAAATAGTTAATCAACATCTTTTTTATTGATTCCATGGCGCGTGTTACTTTCTCAAGGTATTTATCAGGAGTTAGGGTTAATATAAAACTGGTAAAAAGCTTATCGTCTTTAATAAAGAAAAACGCAATAAAAGAGATAGAGAAAATCGCAACAAAAATATTACCAATTAAACCGGTAAGCAATCTGAAAAAATCAGTTAAATAGGATGCATTCATCAATTTTGCAATTCTTTCAGAAGCGTATTCTTTAAAATTAGAATCATTTTTTCCTGAAGCCGCATGAAATTCACCAAAAATCCTCTCAACAGTATTTAATGGTTTTTCCATGCATCTTTCCACATCTGTTCTGCTAATTTTTGAAAGTTCATGACCCTGGTTGGCAACCATGGGGACAAAAATCCGGAAAAAAGAAACAGATAGAGCCCAAAAAACGATAATGATCAGAATCGCTGCTATAGATTTGGATATATGATATTTACCTATTTTAAAACCGCAAATAAACTTAACAGCGGGTTGAGCAATCACCGAAACAAGAGCTGCTATCAAAACATAAGCTACGATGGTGCTTATGTACCAAAGAAAAATACAAATGAGGGAAATTCCTGCAAAAATCAGAATATGTTTAAGTTTCAGATTCAAAGTTCTGCTTTTAAATTTTGCTTTTTTTACGAATTATTAGGAAATAAGTTATACAAACTGCGGTTTTTCTGAATTTCTAAAACAAAAAAAAAGGGAAAATTTCTTTTCCCCTTTTAAAATCATTCTGAAAATGCCTATTCTTCTTTCTTTTCTTCGTCTTTTTTCTCACCATCTTTTTCTTTCTGGCATTCTTCTACTTTTTTGTAGAAATCTTCAAGATCTTCTTTGCTAGCGTCTTTTGCAGGCTCGTATTTTTCTTTACATTTTTTTTCTAAGTCTTTATCATCTGGATCACCATTAACACAGTCGCAAAGACTTGGGCCGCATGATGAAAAAACGAAAGCTCCTAAGAAAAGGGCAATTGCAGTAATTTTTAAATTTTTCATAATTGTTGATTAAATTGATTATTAATTATAGTTTACTATTGGCAATATTAAAAAAAAGAAATTAATAAAGCAAGTGGTTTTTAGTCCAAAAAAAATATTACTGTTTTTTTTTGCTCTAAAAACTGCATTAAAAAAACCATTTACAAAAAAAAAATGGCTGTTTAAGCCATTTTTATCCCTGATTATAAAAAAAACTTATAATAAACTGCAGAATTTGAAACATGTAATTTTTACGAATTTTTAACAAAGAATTAAATTTCTTTCGCATCTTTCACTTTTTGGTCCAAAATAGCCAAATCGAAAACTTCATGAATATTATTCACAAAGTGAAATATCAATCCTTTAATATACAACTCATTAATTTCTTCAATGTCTTTTTTATTGTCTGCTGGTAATATAATTTCCTTTATACTGGCTCTTTTAGCGGCCAGAATTTTTTCCTTAATCCCTCCAACAGCAAGTACTTTTCCTCTCAGAGTAATTTCGCCGGTCATGGCAATATTTTTTCTTACCTTTCTTTGAGTAAAAGCCGATGCCAGAGAACTTGCAATTGTTACTCCGGCCGAAGGACCATCTTTGGGTATTGAACCTTCGGGAACATGAACATGCACGTTCCAATTGTCAAAACTATCCGGATTTATTTTGAAATAATCGGCGTGTGCTTTTAAATATTCCAGGGCAATTATGGCTGATTCTTTCATTACCTCACCAAGATTCCCGGTAAGTGTAAGCCTACCTTTTCCGCGGCTCAGACTTGTTTCGATAAAGAGGATATCTCCCCCGGCTGAAGTCCAGGCTAAACCGGTAACCACTCCGGCAATATCATTACCCTGATATTTATCTTTTAGATATTCGACCGGACCAAGAATTTTTCTTACATCTTCAGGAGTCAGTTTGGGATTATAATCTTCATCAAAAGCAACTTTTCTGGCCAAATTACGGGTGATTTTTGCTATTTTCTTGTCTAGTTCACGCACACCTGATTCGCGGGTGTAGTCCTCAATAATAAGTTCGATTACTTTCTTTGAAAAATCAGCTTGTTCATTTTTCACTCCATGGTTATCCAGTTGTTTTTTCACCAGATGTTTTCGGGCTATTTCAACTTTTTCTTCAACAACATACCCGCTTACATGGATCATCTCCATTCTGTCCCTGAGTGCTGGATTTATGGTTGCAATGTTATTTGCGGTTGCAATAAACAAAACTTTGGATAAATCATATTCAAGTTCAAGATAATTGTCATAAAAAGCTGAGTTTTGCTCAGGATCGAGTACTTCGAGCAATGCCGATGATGGATCGCCTTTATAATCATTCCCTACTTTATCAATTTCATCCAGAATAAACACCGGATTTGAAGATTTTGCCTTTTTGATGTTCTGTATAATTCTGCCGGGCATTGCTCCAATATAAGTTTTCCTGTGTCCTCTGATTTCGGCTTCATCATGCAATCCACCCAGCGACATTCTGACATATTTTCTGCCAAGTGCTTCGGCAATGGATTTTCCCAATGATGTTTTTCCAACGCCGGGGGGGCCATAAAGACAAAGAATGGGCGATTTAAGATCTCCCTTAAGCTTAAGCACAGCCAGATGCTCAAGTATGCGTTCCTTGACTTTTTCCAGTCCGTAATGATCCTTATCCAAAACTTTTTGGGCATTTTTCAAATCAAAAACATCAGTGGTATTCTCATCCCATGGCAGATCAAGTATGGTGTTCAGGTAATTTAACTGAACCGAATATTCGCCTGCAGCAGGATTTAACCGCTGAAGTTTTTCGATTTCCCTTTTAAACACATCCTCAACGGCTTTGTTCCATTGCTTTTTCTTGGATCTTTTTTTCATATTCTGGATTTCCTGATCCATGGGGTTTCCTCCCAGTTCCTCCTGAATGGTTTTCATTTGCTGGTGGAGGAAAAATTCCTTTTGCTGTTTATCCAGGTCTATTTTTACCTTAGACTGAATTTCGTGCTTCAGTTCCAGCTTCTTGACTTCCACAGCAAGGTGTTCCAAAAGTTTTAGAGCCCTGTCTCTCTGATCATTGAATTCAAGAAGTTTTTGTTTTTCCGAAACTGAAAGATTGCTGTTTGAACAGATAAAATTGATCAGAAAAGAAGCGTTTTCGATGTTTTTAACTGCAAAGGTGGCTTCGTTTGGAATACTTGAGGACAACTTGATGATTTTGATTGACATTTCTTTGAGCGCAGCAATCAAGGCTTCATATTCATTGTCTATTTCCAATGGTTTTGTTTCTTCTATTCCGGTGATATCTCCCATGTAATAAGGATCTGAGCTAACTATTCCATTCAGCACAAACCGTTTTCTTCCCTGAATAATAACTGTAGTTGAATCGTCGGGCATTCTAAGAACTTTAACAATTCTTGCCACAGTTCCCAGTTTATACATATCATCAAATCCGGGTTCCTCGGTTTTTGGATCTAACTGTGCAACAGTTGCAATTAGCTTGTCGCCATTATTGGCATCCTTGATTAATTTAACTGATTTTTCTCTTCCCACTGTAATTGGGATAACCACACCCGGGAACAGCACAGTATTTCGCAATGGCAGCACCGGCATTGATCCCGGCACATTCATACTTATTATGGAATCTTCATCTTCATCGGTCACCAGCGGTATGAATTCTGTTTCTTCTTCTATGGCCCTGAAATTTTCTATATCTGTAAACTTTAACATTTCTGAATATTTTGCAACCGACATTTTGTCAGTTATTGATTAATTTTTTTTTGGGATAATAAATAGGCAATAGCTGTGCCAAGATTCTTCGGGCATTTTAAAATTGCCGGTACTTTTTAGTTGCATCAAAAACCTGAGCAATAATTTTTTTATCCGCTTCATCAAGGTTTATTTCTCTGCGCGCCATCACAATACTTGCAACTTCAAATACTTTCGGCAGGGTGAATACTGTAAATCCAGATGCGCCACCCCAGGAAAATGAAGGGATAAAATTTCGCATAAAGCCATCACCGAATAAATTTGAGCAAATTCCCACAACTGTTCCTGTGTTGAACATTGTATTGATACCGCATTTAGAATGATCGCCCATAATGAGGCCACAAAACTGCAATCCGGTTTTTTCAAACCTCTCGCTTTCATAGCTCCAGAGTTTTACCTCGGCATAATTGTTTTTCAGGTTTGAGTTATTTGTATCTGCTCCCAGATTACACCATTCGCCAAGTACTGAATTACCAAGAAATCCATCATGTGCTTTATTCGAATATGCTGAAATAACAGAATTATTTATTTCACCACCTACTTTAGAATGCGGACCAATTGTGGTTGGGCCATATATTTTGGCTCCCATTTTCACAACTGCATGCTCACAAAGGGCAAACGGTCCCCTGATCAATGAACCCTCCATAATCTCTGCCTCTTTTCCAATATATACTGGTCCGGCTTCAGCATTGATCACAGCAAACTCAACTTTTGCTCCTTTTTCAATAAAAATATTCTTTGCATTGACCAACCTGTTTGTTTTTGAAATTTTTTCAGATTTCCTGGCTCTGGTCAGCAATTTATAATCAAATTTTATTGCGTCACCATTAATTTTAAAAAGATCCCATGTGTTTCTTATTTGCAATACAGGACTGGTATTTTTAATTGACAGTCCATCGAGATTGGAACGGGAAAGTTTTAAGATATCCCTTTTCTCGAGTACAGCAGCCAAAATAACATTATCTGAAACCAATACTTCATTTATCTTTAATTGTTTAATTTCCTTAATCAAACCTGATTCCGGAAATACACCTGAATTGATGAGCAGGTTAACATCCTCGGCACATACAGGAAATTTTTCAGCCAGATAGTCTTTTGACAGGCATGAAACTTTGTGTTTCAGTGATTTTTCCCATCTTTCTTTGAAAGTCAGAATACCTGTACGCAGATATGAAACAGGTTTTGTAAAGGTTAAGGGAAGTAAACTTTCCCATCTGGAGTCGTCAAAAAGTATTGTATTCATAGTATATTCAATAAGTCAACTAACAAAATATAAAGTTAATCAAAGTAATTGCATTCTGCTCGAATCAAGTCTTAAAAAAATAAAAATCAGAATTGTAAAAGCCCAAAGAGAAGAGCCGCCATAACTAAAAAAAGGCAAAGGAATACCTATTACGGGAGCCAATCCAATTGTCATTCCGATGTTGATCGCCAGGTGAAAAAACAAAATCGCAACCACCCCATACCCGTACACACGGCTAAAAACAGACCGCTGCCTTTCAGCAAGGTAAATGAGTCTGATAAGTAAAAACGCAAATAAAAGCAAAACAAAAACTGATCCTGTGAACCCCCATTCTTCGCCCACAGTGCAGAAAATAAAATCGGTATCCTGTTCGGGCACATAATTCAGTTTTGTTTGAGTGCCATGTAAAAAACCCTTTCCAAACGGCCCACCTGAACCAATTGCGATCATTGACTGGTTAACATTATAGCCAACTCCCTTAACATCCTGATCAAGTCCGAGAAGCACATCAATTCTTATTTTCTGATGTTTATGCAATACATTATTATATACATAGTCAACTGTAAAAGTAAATCCAATTGAACAAAGGACAATCATATTAATAATAAAGGCATTTCTGAGTTTATACCTGAATTCAAGGAAAAAATAAACAAGACTTGACAAACCAAAAGAAACCAGCAAAACATAGGACCAATCTGTTTCCTGATTATTAATAAAGAAATAGGAAATTGCCAGCAATACTGATCCTGTAAAAATAGCCAATGAAATCCCAAGGTGTTTCAGATTCAGGTACATGGCATAGAAAAAAATATAAAATAAAGAAAGCAGGAAAACAAAAAGATAAATTTTATCAAAGAGCAAAGTCACAACGAATAGAACAGGAATTGCAAGACCAAGGAAAAAAATCAAAGCAGGCATTCCTTCACGATATAAAACAATTATAAACAAATAATACACCAATGCCGAACCGGCATCGCGCTGCAGGAGTATCAGTCCGACTGGCAGCATAATTATCAGAATAATTCTGGCAACAAATTTTCTGTCACGAAACCTGAAATTATGGTCGCTCAGCAATCGCGCAAGTGCCAGGCATGTTGCAAACTTTGCAAATTCGGCCGGTTGCAGCCGCACTTCACCCATTTCAAACCATGATCTGGAACCATTTACTTCTTTTCCAAGAAACAAGACCGAGATAAGAAGCAAAATCATCAAGGCGTAGATACCGTATGCAAACAAAGAATAAAAATTACTTTCAATTATAAGCAGGCAAACGGCAATAAAAACTGCAGCAGCAATAAAAATAATCTGCTTTCCGTAGCGTTGGGTAAAATCAAAAATACTTTTATGCTCATCATCATAAACAGCAGAATAAATATTGATCCACCCCAGAAGCACCAGGAGCAAATAAAGGAAAATCGTTAACCAGTCAACACTGGTAATTACATTAATGTTGCGCCTCATTATTTTTGTGTATCAAATCACCTTCGATCATTCTTTTTTCAAGGTCTTTTCTCAAGGGACCGGAAATTGAATCTTTCAAATATTTTTCCATCATCAGACTTGCGATTGGAGCCGCCCATGTACCGCCGTAACCGCCGTTTTCAACTAGAACAGCAATAGCAATTTTCGGATTTTCCTTAGGAGCAAAAGCCACAAAAAGAGAATGGTTTTCGCCATGCGGATTTTGAGCTGTCCCTGTTTTTCCGCAAACCCTGATGCCTTCAATCTGAGCAATGTGAGCTGTACCACCGGGACCATAAACTGCCAGTTCCATGCCATTTATCACAGGTTCAAAATGCCGTGATTCAACTGTAGTAAATACCTTTTTCAGATATTTTTTATCAACTTTTCTGTTTCCGGCAATTTTTTTAACAATATGCGGAATGTAAAAATACCCTCTGTTGGCAATTGCCGATACTAAATTAGCAAGCTGAAAAGGAGAAGCACCAACCTCACCTTGTCCAATTGCCAAGGAGATTATAGAAAGCGATTTCCACTTGCCTTTTCCGTGGATTTTATCCCACCGGTCAGGGTTTCCTATGGTACCACTGTAACTTTTACTCATTGGCAAATCGGTATCAATTACCGTTCCCAATCCGAAAGAATTAACATGTCTTCGCCACACCTCATAACCTTTTCTGACAGATTTATATTTACGGTTATCCACTATTTTTCTGAAAACATTACAATAGTATGCATTGCATGAATTACCAATTGAATTTTCAAGATCAAGGGGAGATGCATGAGCGTGGCACCCGACTTTAAAACTGCCAATAATATATCCAGCAGAGCAACTGAAACGTGATTCCCTTGTAATTACACCTTCCTGCAATCCAACAAGAGCATTGACCAGTTTAAAGGTAGAACCCGGAGGAGTTTGTGACGACATGATAGCCCTGTTAAACAGAGGTTTCATTTCTATATCTGCATTAAGAACCGGATAATTTTTTGATCGTGCCCGACCAACCAGGAGATTTGGATCATAAGACGGACTTGATACCAAAGCAAGTATCTCACCTGTTGAGGGTTCAATAGCAACAATCCCTCCCCGTTTATTAGCCATCAGCAATTCACCATATTTCTGAAGTTCAATATCCAAAGTTGTGGTAATGTCATTTCCTACAATAGCTGCAGTATCATATTTCCCGTTTTCAAAATTTTCCTTTATGCGGTTATGCACATCCACCAGAAATATTTTAACTCCCTTTCTGCCCCTGAGCTCATCCTCATATGATTTTTCAATTCCACTTATACCAATATAATCACCCATTTTATAATATGGATTCTTAGATATTATTGATGAATCAACTTCACCAATATAACCAAGCACATGGGCTGCATTTGGAAAAGGATATTTTCGAAGCGAACGGGTTTGAGGGTAAAAATCAGGGAATTTAAAAAGATGGTCCTGAATAGCAGCAAATTTTTCAAGCGAAAGCTGAGGAATAAACACAACCGGTTTATAACTGTTCTTTTCCCTCCTGAAAAATTTCCGTGCATATTCAATGTCCACATCCATTAATTGACAAAGGGCAAAAGTATCGAGATCCTTTATTTGTCGGGGAATAACCATTATATCATAAGCAGCTTGATTTTCCACAAGCAGTTTTCCATTTCGATCATAAACAAGACCTCTTGATGGATACTGAACAACGTATCTTCGGGAGTTGTTTTCGGCAGATATTTTATACTCTTCATTAATAATCTGCAGATAAAAAAGGCGAATAACAAAGGTTAGGAGCATCAACAATATCAATGCACCGATAATATATTTCCTTTGCGCAAATGAATCCATTATTTTTTATATACAAAAAGTTGACCTATCAAAACCAGAAGAAGGGTAAAAGCAAAGCTGAAAATCACTCTGACAAAAGTTTCAAAGAAACCGCTGAAAGTAAATGCTTCAACATAAAAATAGAAAAAATGATGCAATAAAATCAGACTTGCAGCGTACCGCATATACCATGAGAAACCAAAATAATGTACTCTTGGCATGGTACCAATTTCATACCCGTCGCGCGGGGCAATCAAAGCAAGAACCACAGGTCTCATAAAAGCCATAAAAACAGTTGCTGAAGTGTGCATTCCCAAAGTATTTGAAAACGCATCAATGGAAAATCCCAGAAAAAAACCAATAAAAAGAAGTGACCAAAGCGGTATTTCGAAAGGTAATATTAAAATCAGCAGAACATAAAAGTATGGATTGACATAACCGCTAAACTGAATTCTGTTGAGAACCAGCACCTGGAGCAGGACAAGAAAAATAAAAATTCCTGTATATTTTAAAAATTCCTTAATCATGCTCAGTCAGTTTTTCAAGTTCGACCTGTTCCTTTTTCATAAGATTTTTAACCACATACATTTGCGACAGGTTGCTGAAATTAGTTGCCAGTTTCACCTCAACAATGAAAAAACTTTCACTCATTTTTTTCTCAAAAGAGGATATCACTCCGATCATGGTACCCTGTGGAAAAATCGATGAGAAACCACTGGTAACAATGGTATCACCGACTTCCAGCTTAACATGAGAGGGAATCTCGTAAAGGGTAGCAGTATTGCTTCCTGTAGCTTCCCAAACAAGTGATCCAAAATAATTTGTTTTTTTATGAAGTGCGCTTACTTTAAAATTTGAATTTAATACCGAAATGGCAGTTGCAAAATGGTCGGAGGAATTCACGATAATACCGGCAATGCCTGCAGGAGAAACCAGTGCCATATCCGGATAAACACCATGAAGCCGTCCTTTATTAATTGTAATATAATTGTACTTTTTATTCACAGAGTTATTGATTACCCTGACATTCATATATTCATATTGTTGCAGATAAACCGAATCATTCACTTTTTTGAAGAATTCTTCATTAAAATAATAGGAATCTTTCATAGCATTGTGCAGCAAGGCATTTTCTCGTGCCAATTCGCGATTTTCTTCCTTAAGAGAAAAATATTCGGTAATAGATGAATATGCATCGTAAATAACACCGGAAACGTAGCTGGATGAGTTTGCAAAACTTTCCCTTTGATCTTTGTTATATGTTACCACAAGTGAGAAAGCTGCTATCTCAAGTATTAAAAAAAGAAATACAAAATGGTACCTTATTATAAACCTGACTAAACTTTTCACTTATAATTTCAATTGTCAAAGTGTTTTATCTCATTAAAAACTGGAATTTACCAACATTTTTGAGAGCAATACCTGTTCCGCGAGCCACAGCGTGCAAAGGATCTTCAGCTACCTGAACCGGAATGTTGTGCTTTTCGGATAAACGTTTATCCAGACCACGGAGCAATGCGCCACCACCGGCAAGATAAATTCCTTTATTGAAAATATCCGCATAGAGTTCGGGAGGAGTTTGTTCCAACGTATCCAGCACAGCGGCTTCGATTTTGGTAATTGATCTGTCAAGGCAATGAGCTATTTCCTGATAACTAACCGGAATTTCAATAGGCAGGGCAGTCATCTGGTGTGGCCCACGAACCATATAATCAGCTGGTGGATCATCAAGGTCGGGCAAGGCAGATCCCACATTTATTTTAATATCTTCAGCAGTTCTTTCGCCAATTCTGACATTGTGCTGATGCCTCATATATTCCTGTATGTCATTGGTAAAATCATCACCGGCTATACGGATGGATTTATTACATACAATTCCGCCAAGAGCAATAACAGCAATTTCAGTGGTACCACCACCAATATCAACAATCATGCTTCCTTCGGGAGCTTCAACATCAATACCTATACCCAGTGCAGCAGCCATTGGTTCATAAATCATATAAACATCCCTGGCTCCGGCGTGTTCAGAAGAGTCGCGTACAGCACGGATTTCAACCTCAGTACTTCCAGAGGGAATACAGATAACAATTCTTAAAGACGGGGTAAACAATCGGCCTTTCGGATTAATCATTTTTATCATTCCCCTGACCATTTTTTCGGCAGCATCGAAGTCGGCGATAACACCATCTCTTAAAGGTCTGATGGTTTTTATGTTTTCGTGTGTTTTTCCATGCATCTGCCTGGCTTTTTCGCCAATGGCAATAAGTTTATTGGTATTTTTATCAATTGCAACAATCGAAGGTTCGTCAACGACTATTTTATCGTTGTGAATTATTATTGTGTTTGCTGTTCCTAAATCTATCGCTATTTCCTGCGTTAAAAAAGAAAATAATCCCATTCGTTCAAGTTTAATTTATTGTTTCCAAAGCGCTAACAAATATAGCGCATTACTTTAGATATATTATTGACTGTTGAAAAAAAATTATTAATGTTTAAAATGACGAAAACCTGTAAATACCATGCTCATTCCCTTTTTGTCACAAAAATCAATGGAATCCTGATCTTTTACTGATCCTCCGGGCTGAATAACAGCTGTTATTCCTGCATTATGAGCGATCTCGACACAATCGGGGAAAGGAAAAAAAGCATCAGAGGCCATTACAGCTCCTTTGAGGTCGAATCCGAAACTATGTGCCTTTTCGATGGCCTGTTTCAGCGCATCAACCCTTGAAGTTTGGCCGACACCACTGGCAAGTAACTGAGTATTTTTTACCAGAACAATGGTATTTGACTTAGTGTGTTTGCAAATTTTGGCAGCAAATAACAGATCTTCGGTTTCTTTTTCGGACGGAGCAGTTTTGGTAACTGTTTTAAGATCGGCCTTTGTTTCTGATTTCAAATCCCGGTCCTGAACCAATACTCCATTCAATAATGAGCGGAATTGTTTCCCCGGGAAATCAAATTTTTTCTGTACAAGAATAATCCTGTTTTTCTTTTGTTTCAATACTTCAAGGGCATCGGTATCGTATGATGGCGCAATTACCTCCTCACAAAACAATTTATTTAATTCCTCAGCAACCTCTTTGTATATATTTCTGTTTGTAATCAGTATTCCTCCAAATGCTGAAACCGGATCGGCAGCCAAAGCCTCATTCCATGCTGTATGCAAATCAGGTTTACTCGAAATTCCACAGGCATTGTTATGTTTGAGAACCGCAAAAGCAGGTTCAGAAAATTCTGCAATAAGATTTACGGCCGCTTCAATATCCAATAAATTATTATAGGATATTTCCTTACCATGGAGTTGATCGAAGACTTCCTCAAAATTTCCAAAGAAAGAACCCTTCTGGTGGGGATTTTCGCCATAACGCAATTCCTTTTTCATAGAATAACTTTCCTTGAAGGCAGTGTTACCGCCTTCTGCAAAGTATTTGAAAATTGCAGTGTCGTATGATGAAGTGTTATTAAATGCGTCTAATGCAAATTTCCTTCTTTCCTCAAGAGAAGAGGAGCAATTATTGGTTTTCAGGATGTTAATCAAATCCGAATACTGGTTTCTTGATGAAACAATAAGCACATCACTAAAATTTTTGGCCCCTGCCCTGATCAGCGAAATACCTCCGATATCTATTTTCTCAATAATATCATTTTCGGATGCGCCGGATGCCACAGTGTCTTCAAAAGGATACAGATCGACAATTACAAGATCTATTTCAGGAATAAGGTATTCTGTAAGCTGTGCAAGATCCTGTTTGTTTTCGCGCCTGGCAAGAATTCCACCAAAAACCTTCGGATGCAGGGTTTTTACTCTACCACCCAGAATAGATGGATAGGTGGTAAGATCTTCAACAGCAGTTACTTTTACTCCCAATTTCTCAATAAAATCCTTTGTACCTCCAGTCGAGAAAATTTTTACATTTTCAATGGAAAGCATTTCAATAACTTTTTCAAGATTATCTTTGTGATAAACAGAAATCAGTGCGGTTTTGATCTTTTTCAACATACTCATTTACAATATTTTAATTAACGAGTGCAAAATTATAAAAAACAATCTGTTTTCTCATCAAAAAAAACATGTTAAGGAAGATTGTTTATAAATTGATGAAATTGTTTAAAACGGGAAATTGTTTGAGAGTTCCTTTTGGTTCTTTTGGTTCTTTTGGTTCTTTTTGTTCCCCAAATGCTCATTATTGGGAGACTGGCTTCCGACTTCCTGCTTCCGACTTCCTGCTTTTGTCCCGAAAATGAAATTTTCGAGGATGCTCGACTTTAGTCGGCATTCTTTTTGTTCCTTTTGTTCTTTTTGTTTCAGGGTTGACTGACCATATTAAACATTTTGGACAAACGGCCTGAAGGGCCAGGTTAATTCAGCCCGGGGCAGCGCCCCGGGAATGATAATGCGATGAAAAACCGCCGGCTTGAAATCTGTTAAAAACCAAAACTCCGTTCCGGCGGAAATGAAAGGGGGAGTTTGGAGTTTAGGGATTTGTTCTTTTTGTCCCGAAAATGAAATTTTCGAGGATGCTCGACTTTAGTCGGCATTTGAAGGGTTCTTTTAGTTCACCCGATAGTCAATCGGGATGACGTTTGACCTCATACACCATCATACATCATACATCATCATACATCATACATGTTTTTGTTCTTTTAATGCTGTTCCAAGTTTACTCACTTCAGCTGTGAGAGAAGTTGCAAAACGGAACAGTTTGCAGCCTGGAACAGTTTGCTACCCGGATTGTAATTCACTATATAATTTCAAGTATTCCATTACCTAATTACCAATACTTCAATTTGATAAACGGCCATTTTTTTTACTTTATTCCTCAATTTTTATTAATAAAAGAACATAAACTTTATAAAAAATAGTATATTTGTTCCCTTGAAAAAACTACATTATTTTTAATAACTATTTAATTATGAATGAAATAAAAGCCACATTAAGAGAATCCAAAACTGCCAGATGGTTTGCTTTAGGATTGATTTCACTTACTATGTTTTTTGCTTATTTTTTCGTGGATGTTGCATCTCCAATAAAAAACATGTTTGAAGTAAACTACCACTGGAGTTCTGAAGTATTCGGAATGTATGGTGGAATGGAATTCTTTTTTAATGTATTTTTTGGATTCCTTATTATCTCAGGTATTATTCTTGACAAAATGGGCATCCGTTTTACATTAATAACTGCCGGAATAACTATGGTTGCAGGTGCTTTTCTAAAGTTTTACGCACTTAAATATATTGATCCAGAATCAATGACTTCTGTTTTTGGTTACAACTTACCTACAACTGCTGTTTTAGCTTTTACAGGTTTTGCGGTATTCGGAGTTGGTGTTGAAATGGCCGGAATCACAGTTTCAAAAACTATTGTAAAGTGGTTTAGAGGCAGAGAACTTGCTCTGGCAATGGGCTTGGAAATGGCCATCGCCCGTCTTGGTGTTTTTGCAGTTATGTGGTTATCACCTCGTTTTGCAAATGCAGACTCTAAAAACCCAACCGAATGGACTCCAGAAAACGTATTTTTATGGGGTATGGTATTCCTTATGATCGGTCTGCTTACCTTTTTCATCTATACTTTTATGGATAGAAAATATGATAAACAAGCTGGCTTGAAAAACGACGGTAGTTCTGAAGATGAATTTAAAATTTCTGACCTTGGAAAAATATTTACAAATCCTGGTTTTCTTGCAATTGCCGGATTGTGTGTTTTGTTTTATTCTGCTATTTTCCCCTTTCAGAGGTTTGCCACCGAAATGCTTGCCGGCAAACTGAACATCGATGAACAGTCTGCCGCTGAATATGTTTCCATGTTTCCAATTGGAGCAATGATTCTTACTCCGATGATAGGAATATTCCTGGATAGGAAAGGCTTAGGCGCAACATTGATGTTGTTCGGATCGATCCTGCTTACCATATCACATTTAATATTTGCTCTGGTTCCGGCAGAATCTTTCACTACAATTGTAGCCGTTGGGACCATCATTATTTTAGGAATTTCCTTCTCATTAGTTCCCGCATCCATGTGGCCATCTATGCCAAAAATTGTTGAAGACCGTTATCTGGGTTCGGCTTATGGTGCCATCTTCTGGATTCAGAATATGGGTTTATTTGGCGTCCCGATTCTGATTGGTTGGGCTCTTTCAGCCTCAAACCCCGGAGTTGCTGAGCAAATAAAAGCCGGAGTTGTTGGAGCACATTATAACTATACAGTTCCTGAACTTATTTTTGCTGCATTTGGAGTTACAGCAATCATTCTGAGTTTAGTCCTCAGGTATGTTGACAAGAAACATGGTTATGGACTTGATATTCCAAATATCAAGAAAAAATCTGGTGAATAAACTTCTATTCAAGATATTAATATTTTTATCGACTGTTCAGTTTGCCTCAGGGCAGACTGAACAGTCTCTTTTATGGGAAATCTCAGGTCCCGGCCTTGATGAGCCATCGTATCTTTACGGCACCATTCACATCCAGGATAAAAGGGTTTTCAGTTTTGACAGTATTGTCTGGAAAAAATTTAATGAATGTGAAGCATACGCCATGGAGCTGCTTCTTGACGAAATCGACAAGGAGGAAATTCAGAAAATGATGCTGATGAAAGATACCACCCTCAGAGATTTGCTTTCACCTGAAGATTATAAGTTGCTCGACCAGTTTTTCAGGAAGAAAACCGGCACAGGAATTATGCTATACGACAAAATGAAACCATTTATGGTGTATTCCCAAATTTCCATTTCAGGATTTTCTCAGGATATGCCATTAGCTCTTGATGCCTATTTTCTTGAAAAAGCAAGGAAATCAGGAAAAAAAGCACTGGGCATTGAAAAACTCAGCGATCAGCTTGGTGCCATTGACCAGATTACTTTAAAGGATCAGGCTCAAATGCTCATGGTTTTTGTCAAGGATACAAGTTCGCTGGAAGATAATGGTTTTGAAGAAATGCTTAAGAGCTATTGCAATGCCGATTTAAAAATGTTAACCGAGATGACTGCAGACACCTCTCTGCCCGGAAATTTCGAAGAAGCCTTTCTTACCAAAAGAAATGAAACTATGGCAAAAAATATTGTCAAATTCTCCAAAAAACAACGAACCTTTAGTGCTATTGGCGCTGCACATCTGGGTGGTGAAAAAGGGGTGATTGAATTGATCCGGAAAAAAGGGTATATGGTAAAAGCCATTCCTTTTTCCTTTGTCTCAAATTGATTGCCTTGCAGCGGCTGGACTTGCAGCGGCTGGACTTGCAGAGGCTGGACTTGCAGAGGCAAGTCCCTACAACATCAAAATCACATTTTCTGATCAGATTAACGGATAATTGTTTGCTCCCTGTCGGGACCCACCGAGCAGATTTTTATAGGTACGCCGGTTTCTGATTCAATAAATCGGATGTACACTTTCAATTCGTCTGGTAAATCCTGAAAATCCTTAATTTTGGAAATATCTTGTTTCCATCCTTTGAATTCCTTATAAACAGGCTCAATTTTTTCTCCCAGATCGTAAGGCAATCTGTCGGTGATTTTCCCATTTACCTTATAATGTGTGGCCAGATAAATACTATCAAAAATATCGAGCACATCAATTTTTGTAAGAATCAGTTCTGTAACACCATTTATCATGATGGCATATTTAAGGGCAACCAGATCGAGCCATCCGCAACGTCTCGGACGACCGGTTGTTGATCCGAATTCATGTCCCTGTTTCCGAAGTAATTCGCCAGTTGCATTTTCAAGCTCGGTTGGGAACGGACCCGATCCAACACGGGTACAGTATGCTTTCACAATTCCCATTACTTTATCTATTGATGAGGGGGCAATTCCGAGTCCGTTGCACGCACCAGCACATATTGTATTTGATGAAGTTACAAATGGATAAGTACCAAAATCAATATCCAGCAAAGTACCCTGTGCTCCTTCGGCCAGAATCCGTTTATTCTGTTTTATATAATCATTTACCAGAAACTCGCTTTCAACCAACTTGAATTTCTTAATGGTTTCGATACCTTCAAACCAACCCTCTTCAAACTCCTTCAGATTAAAACTGTAATCATACTGTTTGAGAATATTCATATGTTTCTCCACGAGAAATTTGTATTTTTCTTCAAATTTTTCAGAAAGAATATCCCCTACCCTCATTCCGTTCCGCCCGGTTTTATCCATATAAGTCGGACCAATTCCTTTTAAGGTAGATCCGATTTTTGTTTTCCCCTTGGCTGCTTCGGATGCAGCATCAATAACTCTGTGTGTGGGCAAAATCAAATGCGCACGTTTTGAAATCAGCAGGTTGGCTGTTGCGTCAACTCCAAGCTGAACAAGTTTATCAACTTCCTTTTTAAAGACCATTGGGTCAAGCACCACACCATTGCCGATAATATTTATTGAATTTCGATGGAAAATTCCCGATGGAATAGTATGTAAAACATGCTTGATATTATTGAATTCAAGCGAGTGTCCGGCATTTGGCCCACCCTGAAACCTGGCAATCACATCATAGCCGGGAGTCAATACATCAACAACCTTACCTTTTCCTTCGTCTCCCCACTGAAGACCCAGTAATACATCTACTTTCATAATATTTCAGAATTTTAAAAAAACCGTTCAATTTACTATTAATAATACTTTTTTCATCATGATTGTTGAAAAGAATTAGTAAAAAAAAGTCCCCCATATTATGAGAGACTTTGAAATAAATTTTTCACATATTAATCATTGTCTTCATTTTCAAAGAATCCATAGATGTACAATGAATGATAGGCAGGTTTGAATTTGTTCATTTTTGCAGCACTTTCAATAATTTCGTGAACTCTGGGATCGCAAAACTCTAAAACTTTGCCAGTTTTAGTGCTTATTAAATGATCATGCTGCTTACACTGGAAAGCTTTTTCAAACTGAGCAATGTTTTTTCCGAACTGATGTTTCACAACAAGATTGCAATCAAGAAGCAATTCTATCGTATTATATAATGTTGCGCGACTTACCCGGTAATTTTTATTCTTCATGAAAATATACAGCGATTCTATGTCAAAATGCCCATCGCGGGAGTAAATCTCATCAAGGATTGCATATCTTTCGGGAGTTTTTCGGTGACCCTTACGTTCTAGATAATCTGTAAAAATCTTTTTTACATTTAATCTGATTTCTTCAAATGCCATACTTTGTGCTTTATAATATGGTATAAAATTAATGCTTTTTTTTTACATCCACTATATTTATTTAGAATAATTTAAAAAAAATTATTCAGCATCTTCAACCTCTGTAGCTCTTGAAACAGAGTCAATACCCTTAATTCTTCGGATATCTTTAATTAGCTCATTTAAATCGTCGGTGTCATAAACATAAAGGTCAATATACCCCTCAAAAATACCATCATGCGAATCAAAATATATGGTTCGCATGTTCACATCAAGTTCCTTGGAGATGATGGTGGTAATTTTATTTACCAATCCGATATTATCAATTCCCTTAAGCTTGATCCTTGCCAAAAATGAAAGTAATTTTTGTGTTTTCCACTGAGCCGAAACCACTCTTTCACCGTAACTTGACATCAATTTAATGGCGTTGGAACAGTCGGTTTTGTGAATGGTGACGGTATCGTTCAGGTTTACAAAACCCATAACTTCATCTCCGGGTATGGGATTGCAGCATTTTGCAATAATAAAGTCGAGGTTTTCCTTATCATCATCAAGGAATATTTTCTTTGTGGGTTTCTGTGGTTTGGTTTCCTGATCCTTGATTTTCTTTTGCACGCCTCTTCTGGTAAGCTGTAACTGCCAGTATCTGATAAATTTGTTTTTTGATTTTTTTGTGATGATTTTTTTAACATCATCCAAATCAATCAATCCCCGGCCAACCATCCTGTATAACTCCTCGCGCGATCTGACATTAAAACCCGGAACAAGTTTTTTGAAAATTTCTGACGATGGCTTATAATTGAGTTCTATAAGCTTTTGCTCCAGAATTTCTTTTCCTTTATCCAGTTGCGACCTTCGCTCATCCTTAAAACTGCTCTTAATATTTGATCGGGCTTTTGCTGTAATGACAAAATCAAGCCACTCACGCTGCGGTGTTTGTTTGGGTGTGGTGATGATTTCAACCTGATCGCCACTTTTAAGTTCATGGCTCAGCGGCACAAGTTTATGGTTTACTTTCGCACCAATGGCCTTGCAGCCAACGCCGGAGTGAATTTCATAAGCAAAATCAAGTGCAGTGGCACTTTTAGGCAATCTTTTTAACTGACCTTTGGGTGTAAAAACAAATATTTCGGATGAATACAGGTTCATTTTGAATTCATCGAGGAATTCGAGGGCATCGGACTCCGGACTTTCAAGCAATTCCCTGATTTTCTTGATCCATTTGTCAAGTTCGTTTTCCTGATCGCCTTCACCTTTGTATTTCCAGTGTGCAGCATATCCGCGCTCGGCAATTTCATCCATTCGTTTGCTTCGGATCTGGACTTCGACCCAAACACCCTCGGGGCCCATCACTGTAGTGTGAAGTGCCTCATAGCCATTGGCTTTCGGAGTACTTACCCAGTCGCGCAATCTATCGGGATTTGGTTGATAAATATCTGTTATAAGCGAATAAATGTTCCAGCACTCAGATTTTTCTGTTTCAAGTTTTACCGCATCAAAAATAATCCTGATGGCAAAAATGTCATACACTTCTTCGAAAGGCACATTTTTATCCTGCATTTTTTTCCAGATGGAATAAATGGACTTGGGGCGGCCGGTAATATTGTAATTGACTTTGTTTTCGGTTAGTTTGTCAATGATAGGCAGACTGAATTTATTGATGTATGCCTGTCTTTTTTTCTCGCTGTCTTTAACTTTCTGAAATATTTCCTGATAAACTATGGGGTGCTCATATTTCAGGCTGAGGTCTTCAAGTTCGGTTTTGATGGCATATAAACCCAGGCGGTGAGCAAGCGGAGCGTATAAAAACAAAGTTTCACTGGCAATTTTCATTTGTTTGTGACGCGGCATGGAATCGAGCGTTCTCATATTATGCAGCCGATCGGCCAGCTTAATGAGAATTACCCTGACATCATCAGAAAGGGTCATGAGCATCTTCCTGAAATTCTCGGCCTGCAGGGATGATTCCTGATCAAAAATGCTGCTGATTTTTGTAAGTCCGTCTATAATTGAGGCAATCTTATCACCAAACATCCTTTGAATGTCTTCAAGAGTGTAATCCGTATCCTCAACCACATCGTGCAAGAGGGAACATGTAACAGCTTTTGAGCCCAGACCAATTTCGCCGCCAACAATTTTTGCTACCTCAATGGGATGTATCAGATAAGGCTCGCCTGATTTTCGCCGCATTTCCTTATGGGCATCAAAAGCAAGATCGTAAGCTTTCTTTATTACTTCGCGGGCTTCATCGTTTCGGCATCGGGGACAAGCAACAAAAATCTCCTCGTATTGTCTGTTTAATTCCTTTACTTCTTCTTCAGTCAGATTTGCCATATTGCAAGTTCATTCTTTTCTTTAATCAACTTGTAAAATTAATCAATTAATTGCAGATTTTATGTTATTGAGGTGAGAATTATTGATGGTTTGATAGTTTGATTGTGTGAGATGGCAATGGTTTTCATCAGGTGCAGCGCACCGAAACCTTTTTAAAGATAATTTAGTGGTGCTCTATATGAAGCAAGAGTTCAATAGTTCGATAGAAAGAGCAATGGTTAGATGGCCTTTATGGACAAAAAACCTATCTTTACAAGGTAAATGAAACCAATAGAAGCATATAAAATTGAACACCGGGGGCGGTTGAGATTATTTCTCGGGAAACGGTACTTTTCATTACGACGGCTGATCAAATGGCAATCTGAAAAGCATTTATATGCCATAAAAAAAGAAGCACCGCTGGATCAGGTCATTTTTAATCATCAGTCTGTTTTGCTAAGACAACTTCGTGATGTGGATATGGTTTGGCAACGCAATAAAATTACCAACCTGAAACTTGCATCAGAAAAAATCAGCAGAATCACCATTTTACCCGGGCAGGTTTTTTCATTTTGGTTTCTGGTGGGGAAAACGACTAAAGGGAAGGGATACCTTAAGGGCATGAACCTGCTGAACGGTAAGGTATCGGTTGATTATGGCGGCGGCATATGCCAGCTTGGTAATCTGATATACTGGATGGCGCTGCACACACCATTGAAAATTCGTGAGCGGTGGCGGCACAGCTACGATGTTTTTCCGGATGTAAACCGCACGCTGCCCTTCGGTTCGGGAGCAACGCTATCTTACAATTATATTGATCTGCAGCTTGAAAACACAAGCGATCAGTCATTTCAGATTTTACTCTGGCTTGATAATGAAAATCTTTACGGGGAAATAAGGTCCGAAAGAGAAATTGATGTCCGTTACGAAGTTTATGAATCAGATCATATCATCAGACATGAGATCTGGGGTGGCTACACCAGGCACAACCGCATCAGCAGGAAAGTGATCAGCAAGGCAAACGACACGATTATTTCCGACGAACGTGTTACTGAGAATCATGCGGTGATGATGTATGAGCCAATGTTGGGCTGATTAGTTGTCCCGATAGCTATCGGGAAGTAGATTAGTAGATTTGAAGATTTGAAGATTTGGGGATTTGGGGATTTGGGGATTGGTTGGTGATTACATAACTAAAAAGTTTAATAGAGAGTGTCATATTTAAAACAAAATATAGTTCTAATTTTGCATCAAAACATTAATTTGATTAGAAAACCTATCTAATGAACCATCCCGGCGAATATGCTGCCTTATTGACAGCAGTTTTTTGGACAATAACAGCACTGGCATTTACACATGCGGGAAAAAGAATAGGATCCCTTTCGGTAAATTTTTGGCGGTTGGTTATAGGACTTTGTTTGCTTACAATTTTTATTGGATACAGATACAACATTATTATTCCTGAGGAAATCTCAAATAATGCTTTGATATGGCTTTCACTTTCGGGATTTATGGGAATTTTTCTGGGCGATTTATTTCTTTTTAGAGCTTTTCTTATTACCGGACCAAGAGTTGCTCTTTTGGTTATGTCGTTTTCCCCACCTTTTGCTGCGGTAATTGCATGGTTTGTACTTGACGAAACGCTTTCATTTTGGGGAGTAATAGGAATGACGGTTACCATGATTGGAATTTTTCTTGTAATACTAAAACGCGGCAATAAATCTATAGGCGAAAATAATATTCGGTTCAGATATTCACCAAAAGGTATATTTTACGCATTTCTTGGCATGATAGGACAATCGACAGGATTGGTAATGAGCAAAGTAGGTGTTATGGAAACAGGCAATCCTTTTACTGCTACCCAGATAAGGGTAGTTGCCGGTTTATTGGGTTTTGTTATTCTTATTTCTGTTTTAAACAGATGGAAAAGCGTGCTGTTTTCGGTTAAGGACTATAAAGCTTTTGCTTCATTGTCGTTGGGTTCGTTTTTCGGTCCTTTTCTGGGGATTTCATTTTCATTAATAGCAATTACTTACACAAACCCCGGAATAGTCCAAACCATTGTGTCAATTAATCCCATCCTTATAATTCCATTTTCAATATGGTTTTTTAAGGAGAAAATTACCTGGCTCGAAGTTTTTGGGGCTATGGTTGCCGTTAGCGGTATAGCAATGTTTTTTCTTTAATTGTCAGCAAGAAAGTCTGACTTCTGCAATATAAATGACTGCATGGCTGCTTTTGCATGGCCATATTATCATTATTACTAAAAAGGACACGCAGAGGCGTGTCCCTACAATCGAACCAAACCAGCCCCGCATCCCAGCCCAACACATTATATTAAAACCCGCTCGGTTTTGAGCAGGGCTTTTTTGGTCGCCCCCCTTTTGCCGAAAAGCCCAAATGGTGCAGCGTCATTGCGAGAAGCGAGAAAAAGCACAATGGTTTACTAATAAGTTTTTGCGACGAAGCAATCTCCTAATAATGTCCATGGGCACTATTGGGAGATTGCTTCGTTCCTCGCATCCGATAGCTATCGGATGACGCGGTTCTATTATGATTTTTCGATGCCCCGCACCCCCTACCTCTTCAAATAAGTATCCAAAAATTTAAAAAACTCCCTCTGCCAAAGTATGGAGTTCTGGGGTTTGAGGACGAAGTGGGTTTCTTCGGGGAAGATGAGCAGTTTCGATGGGATTCCCAAAAGCTGGGCGGTGTTGAAAGCCTGCAGACTTTCGGTGTACGGGATCCTGAAATCGTTCATTCCGGATATGATCATTATGGGTGTGTCCCAGTTTTGTACAAATTTATGTGGCGAATTGGCATAGCTTTTCATGGCTGTTTCGTTGTTCTTTTCCCAATAGGCGCCACCCAGGTCGTGGTTTACGAAAAAGTCTTCTTCGGTGGCGGCATATTGACTCTCGAGGTTGAACATTCCGCAATGCGAAATAAATGCCTTAAAGCGCTTGTCGTGATTTCCGGCTAACCAGAAAACGGAAAATCCGCCGTAGGAGGCACCCACAGCACCCAATCTGTCTTTGTCAACGAATGGTTTTTCTTTGAAAAAGTCAACGGCGCTTAAATAATCCTTCATATTTTGTCCGCCGTAATCGCCGGAAATCTGCTCATTCCATTCCTCTCCGAATGAAGGCAGTCCGCGCCTGTTCGGAGCAATAACCACATAACCGTTGGCAGCCATGATCTGCAGGTTCCATCTGTAGGAGAAAAACTGGCTCACGGCAGATTGTGGTCCACCCTGACAATATAATAATGCGGGGTATTTTTTTGCGGGGTCAAATCCGGGAGGCAATACCAGCCAAACGAGCATGTCTTTGCCATCGGTGGTTTTGATCCAATGTTCCTCAACCTTACCCATTTCAATTTTGCTGTAGATGTCTTTATTGGTGAAGGTAAGCTGGGTTTCAACGGATTTCTTTTCATCAACCATAAATACTTCGGTGGCCATGGAAAGAGACATTTTTGTTCCAACAATCACTTTACCGTTTACCGCCAGCGAAGTATAGTCATGATGGCCTTCAGTGAGCTTTTTGAATTTCTTTGATTTGAACTCATAGTTATATAACTGGTAAGTGGCATTTATTCCGCTGATAAAGTAGATTTTTTTCCCTTCTGCATCCCAAACAAAATTGGCAGCATTCTGGTCAAAATCCTTTGTTATATATTCCATTTCGCCGGTTTGCAGGTCAGCAATAAACAGTCTTTCCTTGTCGGCTTCATAGCCCGGAGTTTCCATACTTTGAAAAGCCACTTTTTTGCCATCGGGTGAAAAAACCGGATATTTATCATAGCCGTTCATTCCTTTGGTGATGTTTTTTGTTGAGCCGTCGGCCAGGGAATAGATATATATATCAGAGTTGGTGCTCACAGCGTAGGCATCGCCATACATTTTTTTGCAGGTATAGGCAACGAATTTGCCGTCGGGACTCCAGGACATTTCGGTGTTGTCAAAATAAGGAGATAAAGGAGCATCCCATCGTTCGTTCGGCATGATGTCTTTGCCTTCAGAAACGGTTCCGTTTTCATAAGGAGCCACAAAAATATGACTGTAATATTCGTCGTTCCAATGGTCCCAGTGGCGGTACATGAGGTCGTCGGCCATCACCACATTGGCCTTTGGAAGATCGGGATAAATCTCGGCAGTTGTTTTGTCCACCTTCACATCTTTACAGTACAGGATGCTTTTGCCGTCGGGAGCATATTCGAAGCTGTTGATGCCACCTGCAATTTTTGAAATCTGTTTTTTATCGGAGCCGTCGGGTTTCATTTCCCAGACCTGTGCTTCGCCCGATTCGGTAGAGATGTATCCGATTTTTGTACCATCGGGAAACCAGCGGTGGTTAAACTCGGCAGCAGGATTTGAAGTCAACTGCAACGAAACTTTGCTCTCGACCGAGACACAATAAATATCAGTATTGCCTTTATTGGCTGCCACATCATAACGTGTAACGCCATAAATAACAGTAGTTCCGTCGGGTGATAACTGTGCATCACTTACCCTGCCAAATTCCCAAAGCATTTCGGGAGTCAGTTTTTTTTGTGCAAAAACAGCAGTAGAAATGATTACTGCAAAAATGAAAAGATGAATTTTTTTAGTCATGGTTAACTATTTAATAATGAATTTACCTTCAACAATTTTTCTATTTTCCAGTTCGGCTTTGTAAAAGTACGCACCCGGACTGATTTCCTCCTCAAATATAAAAATATTATTCAGAATATATTTATATGATGAAACAGGCAATCCGTTTGAGTTTAGGATTTCGAGGTGTTTTATTTTGATATCGTGTGATTTAAAATTGACCACACCCGAAGACGGGTTAGGGAAAACGATCACTGATTGGTTTTTTTCTGTCTCAGAAAACCCTGTCCCAACATTGACACATGAAAATGAGATGTCATCAATCATCCATCCATCGCGTGCGGTTTCGATATCATCACTGACAAAATTAAAGCGGAACATGATGGTATCAGTTGGCCATTTAGGTTCTTTAATCGGAATATAATAAATCCACTGTAACCTAACCCAGGTCCATTCGTTTATATTACCTGTAAAAGCAGGTATTCCGCCCGAAATGGTATCAGTCTGTGTGTAACAGTTTTCGGTGTTAAAATCAAAATAATCCACATCATTTACCACATTGACCCATGACATTCCCTTATCGTATGACACTTCAACATAGCCGCCTTCGGTAAGAGAATCTGTATTAAGTTTGTGATAAAACGACATGATAATATTGCCATAAAATGGTATGGCGTTAAAATCCACAGCCAGATCAAAATATGAATGATTGCCCGCGGGATAGGCATTAACAGTATCTGTTATCAGTACATTTGGTTCAGAGTGTGGTGCATTAAAAACCAGTTTCTGTGGAGCACCAATTCTCCAGATATTGCCCGGAGCGGCTGTATCAAGAATCAGATGTTCACAATCCCCTGCATCAAACGAGCAGTTAGTATACGGAATTTCCCCCAGATATGGGTCAATCTGCGCAGGTAATAACCTGACTGACAGAATCAATGCAATAATCAGTAGTTTTTTCATGTTTTCATGTTTTTTTTCGTTGTTTAGACGCAATGCATTGCGTCTTTTACAGCCAATCTGACTCAACGTTATTTTTTATCCAACGCATTCAGCGCATTGATTGCATATGGATAATTTGGCTGCAACAACAGGCATTTGTCAAAATCGCGTTTTGCCTTTCCCTTGTCGCGCATATTCATATAGCATACGCCTCTGTGGAGGTACGCCTCAATATATGCAGTATCGAACTTAATAGCTTTAGAAAACTCATCGACAGCCTGTTTATATTGTTTTTGTTCCAAATAGACGTAACCGATGTTGTGGTGTGCATCGGGATAGGTGCTGTCAATTTTTGTCAATATATTGGTATATGCATCAATGGCTTTATTCCAGTTTTTCATATTCTGGTAATACATGCCCATGTGGTAATAGGCTTCAACACTTTCGGGAGCAAGATCAATGGCATTTTTAAAATATTGCAGGGCTATGGAATCCTTTGCCACAGAAAACAGCCGGCCAAGTTCCATGTGTGCCTTGTAATATTTGGGTTCCTTTTCAAGGGTTGTCCTGAAATTCTTAACAGCTCCGGCGGTATCACCCTTTTCAAGGAAAATCAGTCCGGAAGTAAAATAAATATGCGGGTTATGCTGATCTATTTCCTTAACTTTTGTGAGAAATTCCTCAGATTTGGTGTATTCCTGCACATAAAAATAAATATTAGCCAATCCGAGCAGGGCATCAACATTTTTCGGGAAAATTCTGATACATTTTTCGAGAGTTTCTTTAGCCTGTAGCGATTTTCCCTGATTTCTCAGGTAATATTCAGAAAGTTTCAGATAATATGAGGGCTCAAGTGAATCCAGGCCGATGGCAATTTCGAGATCTTTAATAGCAAAATCAATATTGCCTTGCTTAATAAACAGGTCTGATCTCAATCCATAAAGCGATGCATTACGCGGTTCTTCCCTGATCAATTCAGTAAGTTCCTGAATGGATGCCGTGGAATCAGCCACAGTAGAATTATTTTCTGAATCAGATTTACTGTTACAGGAAAAAAGCAAACCAAGTGCAAAAATTGCAGACAGGAGCAAAACTATAGCCCTCATAAAATCAGTTTATTAGTTAATTTATGCTTTTACTTTGTAATTTTCAATAATTTTTGCTGTAATCTCATCATTGAGTTCGGGATTATCTTTTAAAAGATTGGCAACGGTATCTCTTCCCTGGCCCAGTTTTGTTTCGCCGTAGCTGAACCATGAGCCGCTTTTCTTAATGATATTGGCTTCAACGCCGAGGTCAATGATTTCGCCTACTCTGGAAATTCCTTCACCATACATAATGTCAAATTCGGCTTTTCTGAAAGGTGGAGCCACTTTATTTTTGACCACTTTTACTCTGGTGCGGTTACCTGTAATATCTTCGCCTTCTTTAAGTTGTCCAATTCTTCTGATATCCAGTCTGACCGATGCATAAAACTTCAGTGCATTACCACCGGTAGTTGTTTCGGGATTTCCAAACATCACGCCGATTTTGTCCCTTAGTTGGTTGATGAAAATACAGGTAGTACCTGTTTTACTGATGTTGGCAGTCATTTTCCTCAGTGCCTGAGACATTAATCGTGCCTGTAAGCCCATTTTTGAGTCGCCCATATTTCCTTCGATTTCATCTTTGGGTGTAAGAGCTGCAACGGAGTCAATTACGATGATGTCAATGGCGCTTGACCTGACAAGTTGGTCGGCAATTTCGAGGGCTTGCTCACCATTGTCGGGTTGTGAAATAAGCAGATTTTCAATATCCACACCAAGCTTTTCAGCATAAAAACGGTCAAACGCATGTTCGGCATCGATAAACGCAGCAATCCCGCCGGCTTTCTGAGCCTCAGCAATGGCATGAATTGCCAGTGTTGTTTTACCGGATGACTCGGGACCATAAATTTCAACCACTCTGCCGCGGGGGTAGCCTCCTACTCCGGTTGCAATATCCAATGCGATTGAGCCGGTTGGAATAGCAGCTACATCGACCACAACCTTCGCACCCATTTTCATAATGGTGCCTTTGCCATAATCCTTATCAATTTTATCTAAAGTAAGCTGTAATGCTTTCAGTTTTTCTTTTTGGATATCTTTCATATCCGCTTTTTCTTTTGCCATATTGATTTTTTTTATTTGTATAAATTTAGTATTTGATTTGTATGATCTTTTGTGTCAACTTTTTCAATTATTTTTTCGATGAGTCCTTTTTCAGAAATCACAAAAGTTTTCCTGAGGATTCCTTCGTAAACCTTTCCATAAAGTTTTTTCTCGCCCCAGGCACCATATTCTTTCAGCATAATTCTATCCACATCTGAAATGAGATCAAAAGGCAGATTATTTTTTGATCTGAAATTAACATGCGATTTTTCACTGTCTGCGCTAACCCCCAAAATTTCAAAACCCTTTTTTCTCAGGAATGAAAAATTATCACGCAAATTGCAGGCCTCGGCAGTACAACCCGGAGTGCTGTCCTTGGGATAAAAGTACAACACAAGCTTTTTTCCTGAAAAATCTTTCAAACCTATTTGCTTGCCATCCTGATTAATCCCTGAAAAAACAGGTGCCTTATCTCCTTCTTTTAATTGTGCCATAATAACATTTTTTGAACCGCTCAGGCGTTTATGCAGTGGTCAGGTTCTTCAGATTACAAATTTGAAAAGACTTTCCGGACATTAAACACATCATATCGGTTTTATTTTCAGAACAAATATACCTTTTCAACAAACTAAACAGGCATTATTTTTGTGTACTTTATTAACAATAATTATGGAATTTTTGAATAATTGTATCATATAAATGCGTAACGACTTTATTTTATTAGAATTGAAATGTTAAAAAGTTATGGCATAACGTAACAAAACGGTATTAAAATAAGTACTAATATTGATAAACCTAAAAGGTTTATGAAAGAAGTGTTAAAAAGAATATTTTTTATAATCAGCCTGATAACTTTTATTGTTATCAGTTCGGATGCCTATTCACAACTCAGCGAAGCCGAGTATGAAATGGAGCAGGCAGCTATCGAGCATTTTAAAAACAAGCAATACGACAAGGCAAAAGAGAATTTCTCTCAACTGATCTCTGTATATCCCAAAGAAGCATTTTATAATTATTGCTACGGCATTTGTCTGGTTGAGGTTAACGAAGACATACCCAAAGCTATTGAATATCTCAAATATGCATCAACCAAAGAAGTGAAGCACTATGTGTATTATTTTTTGGGAAAAGCGCATCAAAATCTCTACAAATTCAGTGAGGCAATAACTTATTACGAAAAATTTAAGGCAGCAGCCGGCGGCAGTGATCTGACCGACTACCCTGCCAACCGAAATATTGAAATGTGCCGCAATGGTATGGCTCTGATCAAATACATCAGTGATCTTTTGGTAATGGAAAACAAGGTACTGAAAGCACAGGATTTTTTCTATTCTTATAATTTAAGTGATTTTGGAGGAAATCTGGTTGTTAAACCTGATGAATTTAAAACCAAACTGGACAAAAAATTTGACGACAAATCAGTGATGTTCCTCACCGACAACGGATCTGTGTATTTTGGAAGTTACGGTGCCAAAGGAAAAACAGGCAAAGATATATATCGTTCGCAAAAACTGACAGATGGAAGCTGGGGTCCGTTTGAATATATGGGCGACATCATCAATACTCCGTTTGACGAAGATTTTCCCTTCATGCATCCCGATGGAAAAACCCTGTATTTTGCATCAAAAGGTCACAATTCCATGGGAGGCTATGATATTTTCAGAACCGAATGGGACAGTATCAACAATAAGTGGATGAACCCGGTAAACATGGATTTTCCTACCAACTCGCCTTATGATGATATTCTCTATGTTTCTGATCTGGCGGGTGATTACGCTTTTTTTGCTTCGGCCCGGGAAACAAACCAGTCTCAGGTTTCGGTATATAAAATCAGGGTGGACAAAAATCCAAGAGACCGTGAATTCCGGGATCTGGAAGAAATCATGAACCTTTCTAAACTGAATGAAGTACCACTGGCTGATTTACAGAAATACGAACAAAGTCTGAACAAGCAGGGAAAAAATCAGCAGACAAAAAACAACGGATCAGAAAAGAAATCCTATGACTTTCAGACTTTACCCTTTGACCCGGGCTTGACTACCGATGATGTTAAGAAAGAATCGGATGCTGATATTAATCTGATAAAGAATGACATCAACCAGACAAAAAAAGAATCAAATCTTGCCTACATCAATGCCAGTGATAAAAACAAGGAAGCAAATAAAAAAAGACAGGAAGCCCTTTCAATTTACGACATTGTGAAAGAAATTAAGGATGATGAAGAAAGAAAAGAACAACTGAAAAAAGCACAGCAGCTTGAAAATGAAGCAGATGTTTTATCAGATGAAGCAGTTGTCTCCTACAATCTTGCCAAAAACCTTGATAAAAATGCCACCGAAAAAGAAAACACGCTGAATGAAGCTGTTAAGTTTAATGAAAGTATTAATTCCGGATCAAAACCCGAAGATTTGGTTACCGACCTCAACAATCTCAGGGAAAAACTTAATCTTTCAGATAACAAATACACATCAACCAGCGAACAGCTAGCTGAAAGAAAAGCTGATGCCGAAAATAAGTCTCAGCAGCTTTCAGAAATAGCCACAGAAAAGAACAGTGTCAATCAGATCAATTTCAATATCAACAACGATATTGACAATATAAACCATCAGCTCAAATCAGAAACAAATTCGGATGCCAAAGCCGATCTGGAAAATCAGCTTGCCGATTTAAAAAAGGAACAGGATGAGAATAAAAATAAGATTAACCAGCTAAACGAAAAAGAACAAAAACTCAGGGTTGATGTTGAAAAAACCAATAAAGAAGTTGAATACCTTGCTACTTTAGAGGAAAAATCCAAATCACCAGAAATATCTGATGCAGATCTTAACAATCAGGTTACTTCCATTAATAAAGAGGAGCTAAACAAGGAAATCTTTGATAAAGAGCTTACTGCCGATTTAAACAAAGCAAAAGAAATCGCTGAAAACATCAAAAACACTGAAAACACTACTCTTGCCGACAATAACACTACAA
Source organism: Bacteroidetes bacterium GWF2_38_335 (assembly GCA_001769535.1). Lineage (GTDB taxonomy): Bacteria > Bacteroidota > Bacteroidia > Bacteroidales > GWF2-38-335 > GWF2-38-335. The sequence continues at coordinate 421,616 of MEOH01000010.1, read as the reverse complement.
CAGATAATACAACCAATCCGGACAACACCAATAATCCGGTTAACGATGAAACTTCCAATATAAAGGTAGATGACAATACCAATGAGGCATTGAAATCTTACAAAAATCCCGAGGCTCGAAACCTTTTTATAGAAGCAAGGCAGAACAAAATAATGGCAGATTCACTTCAGGATCTGGCAGAATCCAAACGTTACCTTCTTGAAACAGTAACAGATCCCGAACAGATAAGAGCCATCGAAGATGAGGTAATCGCCCTTGAAACCCAGGCAACCCTCGAATTGAATAAAGGAAATCGTGAAAAAGCCAATGAACTCAATAAAAAAGCCGACAATAAAAGAAATCAGCTAAAAACAATTGAGGATGATGAGGAAAGAACCGATCTGGAAAGCGAAATCAAAGAACTGGAAACCCTTGCAGATGAAAAAAGACAAAACGCCATCAATAAATTTACTGATGCCCAGATCAAAGAAAACAACCTAACCGTTTCAACCGACAATACCAACGTTCCCGATAACAGCAATGCCCCTGTTAAAAATATTACCCTCGACACCAAGGACAACGAACATCTGCTTACCGACCTGAGTTATATCACCGCCGACCCGAAATTCCCGTTTAAGGAATCAGCCGGAGATTCTGACCTAGATAAATTCAACAAAGCAAAATATAAAGAGCAGTATTATACTGATATTGTTAATATTATTGAGCCCAGACTAGAAAAGCTGAAAAAAGTTACCGATACCATTTCTGACCCAAACCTTAAATCTAAATATGAGACTGAGAGAACCCGTCTCGACGGAATTTTACTAAGCAGTCGCGATAAAGCACTTACCAGCTCGGCTACTGTCAATGACCTGAAAAAAGAATTGCTTGCTGATATCGGAACCAAAGAAATCCCCGAAGACACACACCTCGAGGAAAAGAAATATGTTTCTGCCAACACCATCAATTATAACGAAAAGCAACAAAATGACCTGAAACTAATTCAGGAAGACCGGACCTATGCCAAATCAAACCTTGATCGGTACAATTCCCTTAACTCCGAAATCGCCAATTTGAATAAAGAAATAGAAAAAACAAATGACCACCGCGAAAAGAAAGTGTTCCAGGATCAGATAGATGAAAAAACAAAAGAAGCTGCCGAAGCATTCACAACCTATAATAAGCTAAACGAAAACACCAATAAAACAGAGTATCTCACAAATAAAGAAGCACTTGATTTAAACAGATCGCCCGAAAACAACGATAAAAACGCCAAAGCTTCTGCCCTAACCTCAGAAGGAACTCTGTATTATGAAAAGGCCCAGTCAATAAGGGCTGATGCAGAAAAAATTGAGGATACCGGACTTAAAAATGACCAGCTTGCCAAGGCAGACAGATTTGAAACGCATGCCATTGCCAATCAGAAAAAAGCCATGGATATTCTTTACCCCATAGGTGAAAATCTTGTGGTTGATAATAAAAACAACGGAAACAAAACTCTGGTTGTTGTTGACCTGAGCCCGGAAGAAAAAATCAAATCAGACAATGCCAATGCCGAAAGGGTAAAAGCTCAGAACAATGTTACTGATGCACAAAAAACCCTTGATGAAGTTGAAACAAAACGCGAAAAAGCCAATGCCATTTACAGTGAGAAAAAGCAAAAATCACTGCTAAAAGGAACTGAAGAAAAAGAACTTGAAGCAAAACAGGACCTGATTGAAGCTTATAAAAACTATGGCGAAGCAGATAAAGTTAAATATGACCTGAATAACAATCAGATCAATCAACTTTACAATGCCCTTTCTGATGTAGGTAACAACAAAGCCATTTCAAACCAGTTTAAAAAAGAAGCCGATTTTAGTTTCAATGAAGCCCAGAGATTAAGAGCTGAAGCCGAAAAGACTCAGGATCCTGACCAGAAAATCACCCTGCTTAAAAAAGCCGTTGGCTTCGAGGAAAAAGCTCTTTACAGCCAAAGCATTGCCATGAATACCCTGATGGACAATGAATCGTCAGATTTTGTGGTTTCAAATGAACTGAAAAAGATGCAGGCCGACTCAATCAATGTTGACAATGTAATTAAACTGAGTACAAAAAGGATTGTTTCGAGCATGAACCTGCCCGAGGATGAACTCAAAGCACTTGACAAAACAACCGAAGTGAATGAGGTAATTTTCAATCTTAAAAAAGATGCTGAAGTTCAGCAGGCACAGATAAATGAACTGAAGTTTACTATAGAAAATTCAAATAATCAAAAGGATATCAGCAAAGCTAAAAAAGAGCTTGAGAAAATTGAGAAAAAACAATTTGCTACCTTGTTCACCGAAGCCGAACTTGCAGGCTCAGTCAGCAATTCAAAATACTGGATTTACAAAGATCACATGAAGGAATTCAGAACTAAAGGAAATTCAGAACAGGCACAGCAGGGACGTGAGCTTGAAAAAGAAGCTGATTCAAAATTCAGGAAAGCCCAGACTTTAAGAGAACGTGCATTTATGGATGAAAAAGCAGAAAATGCATTTAAAAAACTGAAAGAAGCCAAAGAACTTGAAGAAGCTGCCATTTATGATCAGGAAAAAGCCTATTCTGTTTACCTTGGTTTAACTCCACTTGAAGAAGAAATTGCAGCCTACAAACTGAAGAAAGAACAGGAAAAAGCCGATAACGAACTGGTTGTCAGATCAACTGCCGATATCACCCCGGTTGACGTGGACACCCTGTTCCCCAATTATAAAAACCAACCCGTTGACTCAATTCCAGTTGACACAGCCGAAGTACTTGCCGACAACACAAATCCCGATAATACCAATCCGGATAACGTAACTGTTGACAATACCAATCCCGACAATGTTACTGTTGATAATACCAATCCTGATAACACAAACCCGGATAATACCAATCCCGACAATACCAATCCGGATAACGTAACCGTCGACAATACAAACCCCGACAATGTCACCGTTGACACCACCAATACCGACAATACAAACCCCGATAACGTGACGGTCGACAACACCAATCCGGATAACACAAACCCGGATAATGTAACCGTTGATAATACCAATCCCGATAATACGAACCCGGATAATACAAATCCGGACAACGTAACCGTCGATAATACCAATCCTAACAATACAGAATCAACTCCGGCCCTGAACACCACCACAATTCAGGGAACCAATGTAACCATTCCGGCCAAAGCCATCTTCAGCTACTCGGTTTCAAAAACGGGAGCAGCAAGCAGTACGGCAACAGTGGCGCTTAATCAGGAACTGCCTGCCGGAATTGTTTTCAAAGTACAAATCGGAGCATTCAAACGGGAACTTCCTGCCAATACTTTCCCAGGGTTGGCTCCCATCAGTGCCGAAAAACTTGCCAACAGCACCTTTATTAAATACCTGGTAGGATTGTTCCAAACCTTTGAAGCAGCAGGTGTAGCTTTGACTCAGGTAAAAACAAAGGGTTACAGTGATGCTTTTATCGTTGCCTATAAAGACGGAAAGCGCATTTCATTGTATGAGGCAAGAAACATGATCAAATCAGAATCTGCCGATGTGAAAAAATATTACGATGCTGTGGCTAAAAATGAGATTGATATCATCAACAAAGGTGGAGCTGTCAATGATGTGGCTGTCAATAATAACCCGACAAATAATTCAAATCCTGCAAATAATAGTGCTGTAAACAATGCATCTGCCAACAATACCACCAACGAACCTCCTGTAAATGCCACAAACATTACAACGGTGAGTGATCTTCTTTATACAGTCCAGATTGGCGTTTATAAAACCCCTGTTTCAGCAAAAGCACTTTACAATTTAAAACCCATATACAGCGAAAATACCGATAACGGATATATCAGATATACCACAGGCATTTTCAACGAAGTGGGCAAGGCAATTGTCGAGAAAGATAAGATTGTAAATATTGGAATACGCGATGCTTTTGTTACCGCATACTATAAAGGAAAGAGAATTACCTTAAGTGAAGCAGCAAGAATTGCAGGATCGGGAGCTAATGTTGCCGGAGAAAATCCCACAAACTCAGAAACCATTCCGGTTGAAACAAATACCAACCCAACAGTCAATTCAACCGCAAACAATAAAATAGAATTTAAAATCCAGATCGGTGCGTATAAAGAACAGGTGCCCACAAACGTAGTTAAAGACCTTCTGAAAGTTTCTGCCCACCGCGGACTTGATCAGCAAGTTGACGAAAATGGATTTACTGTTTACACCGTTGGTAAATATACCACCTACAACGAAGCCAAATCAATGAAAGAAGAACTTGTTCGCGAAGGTATTGGCGATGCATTTGTAACAGCTTTCAATAATGGTAAGAAAATTTCCGTTGAGGAGGCGTTGAGGTTGATTCAGTGATGGGTATAGGTTATGAGTTATAAGTTATAAGTTATAAGTGATGGGTATTGGTTATGAAGAGTTCCTAATCAGAGGACTTGGAACAGCGGATAGTAGTTATAATTTTACCCCAAGCCCGAAGGAAAACTGAAAAGAGCAATTCCACACATCGGCATTTCCATTGACAACCGGAACATTTGCATACGAGGGAATAAACTTTGCCTCAGAAGTGGCATAAAGCCATTCAGTAAGTTTAAACCTCTTGTCAATTCCGATATTTAAAGCCACTCCTGAGAAATAATATCCCATATTGAAAATGCCAAGCCGTTCATTCAGTTTCAGATTCCTGATGGTGTTCTCGGCATGCGCCAAAACAGTTCCTGCACCAAATTTCAGCAGAATATTTTTTTCTTTATTGAGAATTTTTATCCTATTGACCAATAAGATATTGTACCCGTGGGATATTCCGAATCTCTGCACTTCGGCCGGTTTGTTCTGCAAATACATTTTATGGTGGATTGCTTCAAATTCCCACGCTTTTTCATTTTTCCATTTTACAAAACGCCAGTCCCAGTAAACAGGCATCACAAAAGGCTCTGAAGTAAATCTGGCAAAATTGATATTGATATCAGGATACCCGTCCTGATGAATGGTCAATGGCATGGGCACATCCAAAGGAAAACCACCTTTCAGTTCAAAATACCATTGTGATTTCTGGCTTTGTGTCTGAAAAGCAATAATAATCAAAACAAATAAAAATGCGCTCCGCATATAAAATATGTACTTGTGTTATCTTATTGCTGTCCCAAGTCGCCCGACTTGGGACTTAATAATCTTATATTCAAATTAAACTTCAACATACATTTCCGCCGGAAAATGGTTTTTCGCTCTAATTTGTTTGTGGCCGGCGGTTTTATTTCCTCATTTCATTATCCCCGGCTTGAAAGCCGGGGCTGAATTGAGCCGGCCTTTCAGGCCGTTTGCTTAAAAGTATTTAGGTGTTTAATCCAAATATCCGGCTTCCAACTTCTGACTTCCAGCTTCCGTCTTCCGACTTTCAACTCCGAACTTTACGAACTTTCGACTTGAAAGACTTTCGACTTTACGGACTTTCAACTTTTTGAACTTTATACCCAAACAAATATATTATATAATATCATTTTAGCTATTGTTTAATCAGTTAAAATTCTGTATTTTTATCACGAAATTTGCATTTTATGCTTTACTGGATTTTAAAATTCATCATTTGCATTAACCGCACCGGACTATTCAAAAAATAATCCAGCAAACCCCTTTTTGGGGTATCTTTTCTTTTTTAATCAAATAAAATAAACACTGGTGCAAGCCAGAATAATCGCATAATATAAAAAAATCATATGGAAAAATTAATTATCACAGGAGCAAACCTGAGCATTTATGATGTTGTAAACGTAGCACGTCACGGACAAAAAGTTGAACTGCATCCCGATGCAGTAAAAAGAATCAATGTATGTCGCGAGATGCTCGAAAAGAAAATTATTGCCAAAGAAATCATGTACGGCGTTAACACCGGTATTGGTGAGTTTTCTGAAGTAGTACTCAATGACGATCAGGTTCAGGATTTTCAAAAATACCTTGTATATAACCATGCTGCAGGTATCGGCGACCCCGCTCCCATTGAATACGTTCGTGGTGCCATGCTTGGCAGGATCAATGTGCATGCACATGGAAATTCTGGATGCAGAATTGATATCACCCAAACACTGGTTGAACTTTTGAATAAAGAAGTTACTCCGTTTGTATGCCAAAAAGGTTCTGTTGGTGCATGCGGCGACCTTGCTCCCATGTCGCAGATTGCCCTTTTGATGATGGGCGAAGGAAAAGCATATTATAAAGGCAAGCTGATGGAGTCAAAAGAAGCCATGGAACTTGCCGGAATAAAAGTTCCCGGACTGCATGCAAGAGACGGATTGGCCACCATCAATGGTTGCAACGTATTAACTGCCATGAGTGCTATTTTCCTTGTTGATGCCAATAACTGGTTAAAACAAGCCGAAATTGCCTGTGCAATGTCACTCGAAGCTTTGAAAGCCAACATGAAACCATACAGCAGATTGCTGCATGAAGTAAGAGGATTTCAGGGTGCTGTAAGATCAGCAGAATCAATTAATAAAATTGTTTCTGGTGGCGATTTAAAAGAAAACAAAGTAAAATGCAAAGTACAGGATGCTTACTCCATGCGTTCTACTCCACAGGTTATCGGAGCAGCACACGATGCTATGAGATGGGCACGGTCACAGGTTGAAATTGAACTGAACGGTGTTGGTGACAACCCCATTTTCTTCCCCGATAAAAACCTGCAGATGTCAGGTGCCAACTTCCAGGGCTCACCCATCGCAGTTCCTATGGATATGGCAGGCTATTGCATCACCATGGTTTGCGTTCTTTCTGAAAGAAGACTTAACCGTTTGAACAACCCGGCTTTGAGTGTTGGATTGCCCGATTTCTTAACCAAAGGTGCCGGCATGTTCTCTGGCCTGATGCTTTCACAGTACACAGCCGACATGCAGATTGTTGAACAAAGAATTCTTTCTGCACCGGCATGTATCCAGTCTATTCCGGCTGCAGCCGATCAGGAGGATTTTGTATCCATGGGAATGAACACTGCCATTAAAAATTTCCAGATCATGGACAATGCCTATGGTATTTTAGGAATTGAATTCATGGCAGCCGCACAGGCACTTGATTTCAGAAAAGAAGAATACAGCTTTGGAAAAGGCACTCAAAAAGCAAAAGACGTGGTCAGAAAATATGTTGATTTCCTCGACATTGACCGTCCGCTTTACCCCGACCATACAGCCATGAAAGAACTTGTTAAATCATGTGAGATCCTTCATGAAGTTGAAAAAGTTGTGGGCAGTTTGGAAGAATATTAGTATTGGTATTTGTAATGAACGAAAAAATCCCGCCGGTGGCGGGATTTTTTTTTATTTCTTTTCATTAATTTGTTTGAGCAATTCCTCCGTAGATTTCACATCCTCACCCGTCTTCTTTCCTGCATCTATAGCCATTTGAGCGTATTTTTTTGCTTCCTCATATTTTCCATATTTAAAAAGCAAGGCTGCATAAGTATCAAGATAAGCATAAGTGGGTTCCTTTTCAACAACCCCTGCCATCCATCCAATAGCTTTTTCGATCACATCTTTGTTATCGCATTTTGTATAAATGGACCATGAAATTTCATTGATCTGGTCGTTACCGGCTTTTTCTTCCTTAACACTTATTCCAAATATTTCGGCCACCTTTTCCCATTGTCCGGTACTCTGATAATACGACATCTGATATTGTGATCTTGTTTGATCAGCATTTTCGGGCATATACTTATCAATAAAGATCATGACAGAATCAAGGTCAGATTCTTTTTTTGAGCTGGTGGCCTTTTTAAATTTTGAATACAGAATATTATCCACTTTATTCTGAACATCCTCAACACCATAGAGCTCCTTGAATTTTTTCAGATCGGCTAAAAACTTTTCATTTACATCATCAGATGTGGAAAACCTGCTGAGAATACAGAAATTAACTTCTGTTGTCAGGTCTTTTTCTTTTTCAAGATACTCATTGACCTGATCAGTTATCTGTGGTTTTTTACCTTTTTCGGCTTTAAAATAATCAACGATAAACTTTGGGTAGTCCAATTTTAAGCTTTCTGATATACCCTTGTAATAAAAACCTTCCTTATGCAACTGCATGATTTCATTCATGGTTTTTGTGAAAGTTTTTGCATCCTGATATCCCATAATTTTTTTAATCACTTTTCCGTCGGGAGTCAGAAACATGAATGACGGGAATGCCGAAAGCCGGTATTTCATTGAAAGATCAATGCCGATTCCTTTTTCAGCATTAACTTTGACCGGGACAAAGTTACCACTCAGAAATGCTGCAGTGGCACTATCCTTAAACGTGTTATTATCCATAACTTTACACCAACCTCACCAATCGGTATAGAAGTCGACAAACAGAATTTTGTCTTGTTCTTTGGCAAGTTTGCGGGCCTGTTCCCAGTCTTCTTTTATGAAATAGTCCTTTTGGGAAAAAACTGCTGCGGTGAGCAGTGTGAATGTGAGAATTAGTAGTTGTTTCATTTTGAAAATAATTGATGTTTAATTTGTAAAAAACAAACTCCTTTAAAGCAATTGTCTAAAAAGGAGTTTGCAAAACAGTTTTTTTACTATACTAACTGGCTTTAAACTCCTTATAAGCAGCAACCAGATCGGGAAGCACTTTTTTCACATCGCCGATGATGCCGTAGTTGGCAGCTTCGAAAATGGGTGCATCCTTATCAGTATTAACAGCTACAATGCATTTTGATGAGCTGACACCGCCCAGATGCTGGATGGCACCCGAAATACCAAGTGCAAAGTAAAGATTCGGAGCAATGATTTTACCTGTTTGTCCAACGTGCTCACTGTGAGGCCTCCAGTTTTCATCGGAAACCGGACGGGAGCATGCGGTGGCAGCGCCAAGAAGCGAAGCAAACTCTTCGATCGGAGCCCAGTTTTCGGGACCTTTCATTCCTCGTCCGCCCGACACCACTATTTCGGCATCGGTAAGCAGGATTTTTCCTGTTACTTTATCAACGTTGGTAACCTGTGCGTTGATTTCGGGGAATGTGGGAACAAATTCCTCAATAGTTGGTTCAATTCCTTTTTCAACAATTTCGTATGAATTTTGGAACAAAGTAACAATGGCTGAAGGGGAGTTTACTTTTACATTTGCAAAAGCACTGCCGTTGAATGATTTTTTCCTGAAAGTAACAGGCTGATATGATATTGGCAATGCCACCACGCCAGAAACCAATCCTGCTTTCAATTTTACTGAAAGTCGGGGAGCAAGCGCTTTTCCAGTGTTGTTGTGGGCCAAAACTACAATTTTTGCATTTTCTTTTTGGGCAACCTGAGCCAGAACAGCGGTGTAAGCCCTGTTGTGCAAGGTATTAAGTTCGCCATTGCAAACTGCGATAACCTTTGAAGCGCCATATTTTCCAAGTGTTTTCAGTTGTTCCTTATCGGTATTTCCAATAGAGACAGCAACAACCTGTGTTCCCATATCTTCAGCAAGCTTAGCTGCGTAGGAAACCAGTTCATAAGAAAGTTTTTTGAATTTTCCTTCCCAGTTTTCGGTATATACTAAAATAGCCATAATAAATTCATTTTTAGAGGTTAAACGTTAAATCACTTTTGCTTCATTATGAAGAAGGTCAATAAGTTCCTTCACATTTTCGGCACTGATCATTTTGCAAGCAGCTTTGGCAGCAGGCAATTCGTAGGTTTCATAAGAAGTTAGTTCGTCCATTGCAGCAGGTTCAACCACTGCAAGTGATTTTGTTTTAGCCATCATGATACCGCGCATATTGGGTATTCTTGGATTTATGGCGATACCTTTTTGAACAACAGCTACAAAAGGTGCTTTCACGGCAAGTGTTTCCTTTCCACCATCAATTTCCCTGTTTACGACAATATTTCCGCCATCAATATTCATTCCTGATACCGAAGAAACAGAAGAGTATTCGAGAAATTCGGATAACATTCCGCCCACAGCAGAACCATTATAATCGCTTGATTCGATTCCACAGATAACAATTTCATAGCCATCTTTCTTTACCACTTCGGCAATCTGTCCGGCCACATAATAAGCGTCTTTTGGGTTTGCATTGACTCTGACAGCATTATCGGCACCAATAGCCAGAGCCTTACGAATGGTTGGTTCAGAATCAATCAGTCCAACTGTTGCAACAGTAACCGCGGTGATTACGCCATTAGAAGTTTCCTTCAGTTCAAGTGCTCTGGTCAGAGCCAGTTCATCCCATGGATTGATAATCCACTGCACACCTGTTTTATCAAATTCGGTTTTTTCATTATTGAATTTGATTTTGGTTGTTGTGTCGGGCACATTACTTATACATACCAGAATTTTCATTTTTATAATTTATTTTGGTTTATGAATATCTTATTTTCCCAGAACAGCACGTGAAATTACAATTTTCTGTATTTCGGAAGTGCCTTCATAAATTTGAGTCAGTTTGGCTTCGCGCATTAGTCTTTCAACATGGTATTCCTTAACGTATCCGTAGCCGCCGTGAATCTGAACGGCTTCGGTGGTAACTTCCATGGCAATATCAGCAGCATATTGTTTGGCCATGGCACTTGCGATGCCGTATGGTTGGTGCTGGTCTTTAAGCCATGCTGCTTTCAGACAAAGATTGCGTGCATTTTCAATTTTCACAGCCATTTCGGCCAATTTGAAAGCCACAGACTGATGGTACATTAATTCTTTTCCGAAAGCTTTGCGTTCTTTTGAATACTGAACTGCTCTTTCAAATGCGCCTGAAGCAATACCAAGAGCCTGTGAAGCAATTCCGATTCTTCCGCCCTCAAGTGTTTTCATGGCAAAGCTAAAGCCAAAGCCATCATCACCGATTCTGTTTTCCTTGGGAACTTTAACATCATTGAACATCACCGAATGTGTATCGGAACTGCGCATTCCCATTTTATCTTCATGAGGGCCCAGCGTGATTCCCGGAGTATTTTTTTCAACGATAATTGCATTTATTCCTTTATGACCTTTAGCAGGATCAGTTTGAGCTATCACAATATATGTGGAGCCACAGTTGGCATTGGTAATCCAGTTTTTTGTTCCGTTGATGATGTAATGATCGCCCATATCAACCGCGCGTGTCCTTTGTGAAGTGGCATCAGAACCTGCTTCGGGTTCAGAAAGCAGGAATGCCCCAATTTTTTCACCCCGGGCCAAGGGTTTTAAAAATTTTTCTTTTTGTTCTTCGTTGCCATATTTTTCAATTCCATAACAAACCAGTGAGTTATTTACCGACATAACCACTGCGCATGAAGAATCAACTTTCGAAATTTCTTCCATGGCAAGGACATAAGATACTGTATCCATTCCGCCACCATCATATTTCGGATCAACCAGCATTCCCAAAAAACCAAGGTCAGCCAGATTTTTAATATGATCTGAAGGAAATCTTCCTGTTGCGTCCCTTTCAATCACATCTTTAATGAGTTCTCTTTGAGCATAATCCCGGGCTGCCTGCTGGATCATGATTTGTTCTTCGGTAAATTCAAAGTTCATATTCGTAGGGTTTTAGGTGTAAGTAAAAAACATGCTTAAAAATAGTGATTTTTTTGAAATACAACCTAAATAGTTGACAAAAATCATCTTTTAAACGTTTTTAATTACATTATGGAACTTTTTTATGCTTTCCAACATCAAATTCTCATTTTCAAAATGCGGAGCATGACCGCAGTCAGGAATGAACAAAACCTGATTATTCCCACCTGAATTTGAAGCTATTGAATCAATTTGTAATCTGGTGCCATATTGATCCTCGGTTCCCTGGATGATTAAGACCGGACATGCGATTCCGTTAAGGTAATGTTCAATGTTCCAATCAAATGAATTTTCTGAAATCCATGTTTTAGCCCAACCATAAAACATGGAATCTGTATTCGTCCCATGGTATTTTTCAAGTTGTTTTTTCAGATTCGCATTTTCAAAGGAATGAATGGCTTTATGGATACCATTTCGCGATTCATCTTCAATAAAAACATGGGCTGCTATGGAAACCACTCCGGCAATATTTCTATTTAACCCGGCGTAAATCAATGCTATGGATGCGCCGTCGGAATGTCCAATCAGCAGCAGAGGATTGTTTATACTCAGTTTTCTGATTAATTCAGGAAGGTAAATTTTCGCCTCTTCTTCAAGATAACCAATGGATCTCTCCTCAGAAAAACCTTCTGATTTTCCATAACCGTAACGATCATAAACTAACCCGGGCAACTTCAGAGCGCTGCACACTTTCCCGGGAAAATCTTTCCAAAGCTCAACAGAGCCCAGTCCTTCATGAAGAAACACAGCAAAAAGGGTACTTTCATTATAATATTCCTCACAAACAGACTGAAAATGTATTATTTTGTTATTGACTGATACAAAACCCATATCAGAAGGAAATTTTTGTTAGTTCATTTCTGGCAGCATTAAATTCGGCAATCATGTTTTTGATAATTTCCGAAGCAGGAAGGATGGTGTTTATTAATCCGGATACCTGACCGATTTCCATTTCGCCTTCATCCTCATTGCCTTCAAACATACCAGATTTTGCCCTGCCTTTTCCAAGCAGCACAAGCAGTTCTTCATTTGTTGCACCCCTTTTTTCGAGTTCTTCAACTTGTTCAAGAAATTTATTTTTAATCAACCTAACCGGAACAAGTTGTTTCAATGTTAGTTTGGTGCTTCCATCATTACAATCGAGGATTTTTTGTTTAAAATTGGGATGAGCCGAAGATTCCTGAGATGCCACAAACCGGCTTCCCACCTGAACACCGTCGGCACCCAGAGCAAATGCAGCAAGCATCTGACTGCCGGTTGCGATGCCTCCTGCAGCAATCAGGGGTATGCTTATTTCTTTTCTAACCTGAGGAATCATTGCCATGGTGGTGGTTTCTTCTTTGCCATTATGGCCACCTGCTTCAAAGCCTTCAGCAACAACTGCATCGGTTCCTGCCTCTTCACATTTTTTTGCAAACTTCACATTGGCAACCACATGAACCACTTTGATTCCATGCTGCTTAAGTGTTGCAGTATATTTTGCGGGATTACCGGCTGATGTAAAAACCACCTTTATATTTTCCTTAATTGCAATCTGAATAAACTCATCTGCACTTGGAAATAAAAGGGGAATGTTAATCCCAAAAGGTTTATTAGTTGCTTTTTTACATTTTGAAATATGCTCCAACAATATTTCAGGGGTCATTGAACCGCTGCCAATCAAACCCAATCCACCGCCATTGCTGACAGCCGCGGCCAGTTCCCACCCGCTGCACCAGATCATACCGCCCTGGATTATGGGGTATTTTATTTCGAATAAGGAGGTGATTTTGTTCATAGCTTTTTTGTAATATTTATTGCGTTTCGAATTGTTGATGCGCAATATTTTGCGCCTTTACTTGTTGTTGTTCCAGGTGCACTAACTTCGGTCGTGAGAGAAGTTGCAACTTGGAACATTTGCAACATTTAATCAGCTACTTATAAATTTCCCCTTTAGCAGCCAGCAAGGTATTTTTCAGAAGCGAAACCACGGTCATCAGTCCTACGCCACCCGGGACCGGAGAAATATAGCTGCATTTGGGAGCCACCTCATCAAATTTCACATCTCCCTTTAGTTTAAAACCCGATTTGGTTTCGGGAGCAGGCAGGCGGTGAATTCCAACATCAATGACAACTGCTCCGGGTTTTACCATATCAGCTTTGACAAACTCGGGGATACCAATGGCAACAATCAGGATATCCGCCATATTGCAAAGTTCCTTCAGATTTTCAGTTTTGCTGTGACAAACAGTAACAGTGCAATTGGTATATTTTCCTTTTTGGGACATCAGAATACTCATGGGCCTTCCCACAATGTTGCTTCGTCCCAGAACTACGCAATGCTTTCCCTGAGTATCGATATTGTATCTGGCAAGGAGTTCAAGAACGCCTGCCGGAGTAGCAGAGATATAAGAAGGCAATCCGAGGGACATTCTACCAACATTCACGGGATGAAAACCATCCACATCCTTTTTAGGGTCGATGAGCATGTTGATTTTATCTTCATCAATATGCTTGGGCAAAGGAAGTTGGACAATGTAACCATCGATGTCATCGTCATTATTCAGTTCATAAATTTTTTCAATCAGCTGAGCTTCCGAAAAAGAAGCATCATATCTTAATAAAGTTGATTTAAACCCAACCTCTTCGCAGGATTTCACCTTGGAGTTCACATAGGTTTGACTGGCACCATCTTCACCAACTAAAATAGCAGCAAGGTGCGGGACTTTTCCTCCCTGAGCAATAATTTTTTTTACCTCTTCAGCAATTTCGTTTTTAACCTGAATTGCGATTTCTTTTCCGTCAATTAATATCATTTATTTTGATTTAGATATTTTTAGTACAATATTCTCATTTCCATAAAAAAAAATGAATTCAGTATTTGATACTCAATACTTGATACTCGTTACTTGATACCCGTTTCCAATTAATTCTTTCTAAATCCGCCGCTTCCGGACATAGCCCTGGCCAGATTTTTGCCTTTTCCGCCCGACATCATCTTCATCATTTTTCGGGTTTCATCGAATTGTTTGATAAGACGGTTAACCTCCACAATATTGCTACCGGCTCCGTCGGCAATACGCTTTCTGCGTGTGCCGTTAAGAATGGTGGGGTCCTGTCTTTCAGCGGGAGTCATTGATTTAATGATGGCCTCTATACTTTTAAATGCATCGTCATCAATATCCAGATTTTTCATTGCTTTGCCAACACCGGGTATCATAGAAGCCAGATCTTTGAGGTTACCCATTTTTTTGATCTGTTGAATCTGAGCAAGGAAGTCGTCAAAATTGAATTGATTTTTTGCGATTTTTTTCTGCAATTTCCGGGCTTCTTCGGCATCGAATTGTTCCTGAGCTTTTTCGACCAGTGAAACGATGTCACCCATGCCAAGAATACGATCGGCCATCCTTTCGGGATGGAACAGGTCAACGGCATCAAGTTTTTCGCCGGTACCGACAAATTTAATGGGTTTGTTGACAACAGATTTGATTGAAATGGCAGCACCACCGCGGGTATCACCATCAAGTTTAGTCAGCACAACTCCGTCAAAATCAAGTCTGTCGTTAAATTCCTTGGCAGTATTAACAGCATCCTGGCCGGTCATTGAATCAACAACAAACAAAGTTTCCTGCGGGTTGATGGCATTTTTAATGGCAGCGATTTCGTTCATCATCTGCTCATCAATAGCCAAACGTCCTGCTGTATCCACAATTACCAAATCATGGCCATTGTTTCGAGCATATTTAATTGATTCCTTTGCAATATTTACCGGATCGGTGCTTCCTTCAATTGTAAAAACAGGAACACCTATTTGTTCAGCAAGAACTTTTAATTGGTCAATCGCAGCCGGACGATATACGTCGCAAGCAACCAGCAAAGGGTTTTTCCCACGTTTGCTTTTCAGGTGTTTTGCCAGTTTTCCAGAAAATGTAGTTTTACCGGAACCCTGAAGACCAGACATCAGGATAACAGCCGGACTGCCTTTAAGGTTTACATCGACTGCTTGTCCGCCCATCAATAAAGCCAGTTCATCGTGAACGATTTTGATCATCATCTGACCAGGTTTAACGGCTTTAAGCACATCCTGACCAAGGGCTTTTTCTTTTACAGTTTCGGTAAAAGTTTTTGCTATTTTATAGTTTACGTCGGCATCGAGTAATGCTTTCCTGACATCCTTTAATGTTTCTGCAATATTAATTTCGGTAATTCTTCCTTCACCTTTAAGCAGTTTAAAGGACTTGTCTAAGCGTTCTGATAAATTTTCAAACATATTATTTCATTTTTTCAAAGGTGTACAAAAGTAGTAAAAAGTTTGGAAAGTCGAAAGTCTGTAAAGATGAAAGTTCGTCAAGTCCAAAGTCCGTAAAGTTGAAAGTCCGTAAAGGCGAAAGTCTGTCACCACTATTTACCAAAAAAGTAACCGGGAAGAAATGTTTAGAGTCGGGAGACTTTAATCAGCGATAGCAAGAGACCTGCTGACAGGAACTACGAACTGTTTCTTTTTCTTTGAACCCTGGCAGAAATACCAATGCCAAACTCATACAAACCAACAAGAGGCAGTCCGACCAAAACCTGTGAAAAAACATCAGGAGGCGTGATTATTGCGGCAACAATAAATATTACGACTATGGAATGTCTCCTGTATTTTCTCAAAAATTCAGGTGTAAGAACCCCAAGATTTGAAAGAAGAAAAATCAGCACAGGCAGTTCAAATATAAGACCTGAGACAAGCACAAGAGTTATAATAGTTGTCAGATATGAATCAATATCAATGAGGTTTGTTATCTGACTGCTGGCTTCATAATTAAAAAGAAAATTAATTGTCAGGGGAGAAATGATAAAATACCCAAAAAAAATGCCGATAAAAAAAAGTATGGAAGCAAAAGAAATAAAGCCTTTGAACTTTTCTATTTCCTTTTGTTTCAAAGCGGGTTTTATAAACCTCCAAAGTTCCCAGATCAGGTATGGGAAGGCAAGAATTAATCCTGCAATCAGCGAAACCATCAAATGCAATCTGAACTGACCAGAAAGGTCGGTATTAATGGTATTAAAGCTCAGTTTATTAATGCATAATTCGGGGATATCCATATACAACCCCAAGGAACAAAACCACTGGTTTGTAGGGAAATCAGGATCTTTGGGACCAAAAATAATATCATCAAAAATGATATCTTTAAAAATAAAAGCGAGAATTGTAAAAATAAGAATAGCCAAAACGATTCGCACCAGGTTTTTACGCAGTGCATCGAGGTGATCGAAAAAAGTCATTTCTGATTTTTCGGAACCGGAATTTGCAGGCATTTAAAAATCTATTCTTTATTCTCGGCAGCAGGCTGAGAAGGTTGTGCAGGCTGAGAAGGCTGAGAAGGTTTTGAAGTTGTTTCTTCTTTTGAGTAATCCTGCTTTGCTGCATCTTTAAACTCTTTCACGCCGCGGCCAAGACCACGCATGAGTTCCGGAATTTTTTTTCCGCCGAAAAGCAAAAGCACCAGAATTACTATTAATATCAATTCAGCCGGACCGATCCTGTTTAAGAAAAGTAATGTGTTGAACATATTCTGTTTTTTTTAATCAAAGCAAAGGTAATAAATTATTTTTCGGCAGACAAACTAAAATATATAAATATGTAGTTTTTTTGATAATTGATTGTGTCAAATAAAAAAGCGATAAAAAATTTTACCGCTTTTTTTTACTAACCTTTAAACTATTTGGACAATTTAATCAACAACCACTCCCGTCATTTTGAGAATATGTTGTTTTGTTTTAGTATTTGCAGTTACAGTAATACTCTTAAAGAAAGCGCCTTTCTCATCGGCTTTATAGGTTGCTACAATTTTAGCAGTCTCGCCGGGTTTAATTGGCTGTTTGGGATACTCGGCTGCAGTGCAGTCGCATGATGCTTCCACTTCCTGAATGATTACAGGTTTTAAACTGGTGTTCTTAAACTTAAAAGTAAAAGACACAGGTACCCCCATTGGTACTTCACCAAAATCATGCATTGTTTTTTCCCATTCAATTACAGGTTCCTGAGATGAACCCGAGTTGAAAAAACTCTGAGCATTTGCACCACTAACCAGCAAACTCAGCATTATAAAAAATATGAATTTTAATCTCATCATTTTTTTGTTGTTTTCTCTGTGTAAAGATACGCTGAAATGCCCGCGTTTATTGTTAATGACAATTTAAGAATTGTTAATAAAATGTGAATGATTGGAGTTGGGAGTGCAGAGTGTGAAGTTCGGAGTGCGGAGTTGGGAGTTGGGAGTTTGAATATATTTAACTATTTTTACAATTCGGAGAAAAATCTGAATTACTGATGAAAAATAAGGGAATCCGTTTGGTAGTTATTTTTGGGGCAATTTCCATTGTCGGGATTATCCTGTTTCAGGTTTATTGGGTTCAGCGTGTTTACACAATCAAGGAAAAACAATTGGTGCAATCAATAAACAGTGCATTGTATAACGTTGCAGAAAAAATAGCTACATACAACAATACTCCGCTTCAGAATGAAAACCCGGTTTATCAGCAATCCAAATATTATTACATCGTTAATGTTAACAGCATGATAGATCCGAGCATTCTGGATCATTTTCTGAAAACGGAATTTGAATTCAGGAACCTCAGGATCGACTATGAATATGCGATTTATGACTGCGACTCTGATATAATGAGGTACACTGGTTCTTTTATGCCTTCGCAGGATACCGCTGTGTTCATGAAAACGGAATTTGCCAAATGCGAAGATTGCATTTACTATTTTGGAATAAACTTTCCCAAAATAGATTCATACCTGGTAGGCGACATGAACATCTGGATTGTTTTCTCGGCAATCCTGCTATCTGCAATCATTTTTATTTCAATAGCCATCTTTGTAATACTCAGGCAAAAAAGGTTATCTGAAATCCAGAAGGATTTTATCAATAACATGACACACGAATTCAAAACTCCCATTTCGACTATTTCCATTTCGGCTGATGTAATTTCCAACCCGAAAATCGTCAATGATCCGCAACGGCTTTCAAATTACGCCGCCATTATTAAAGATCAGAATAACCGACTCGAATCGCAGGTTGAAAAAGTCCTGCAGTTTGCCAATATTGACAAAAAAGACCTTAAACTGAACATTGAGGAAATTGATCTTCACGAGATTATCCTGAATGTTACCGAAAACTTTATCGTTAACCTGGAAAAACGCAACGGCAACCTGATTTATGAATTGGATGCCATGCCAAGCTTTATTTTTGCAGATAAATTTCATCTCACCAACATCATCTACAACCTGCTTGATAATGCGGTTAAATATTCTCTTGAAAACCCTGAAATTGTTATCAGAACAAGTGAAAAAAACAGTGAAATTGTTTTTTCGATTAAGGATAACGGAATAGGGATCAAAAAGGAGCATCTCAAAAAGCTTTTTGATAAATTTTACAGGGTTCCCACAGGCAATATTCACAATGTCAAGGGCTTTGGAATTGGTCTGAATTACGTCAAAAGTATTGTGAAAGCACATGATTGGAAAATTCATGTTGAAAGCGAACCGGAAAAAGGTACTATCTTTACCATCAACATAAGAAATAAAATAAAAGGAAAATGAAAAAAGCCAGAATATTATACGTTGAGGATGATATCCATTTAAGTTATGTCACAAAGGATAACCTCGAAATACAGGGATACGAAATCATATTTTGCGAAGACGGCCAGTCTGCTTTCGAAGTATTTAAAAAGGAAACTTTCGACCTGTGCATCCTTGACGTGATGCTGCCCAATATGGATGGGTTCACACTGGCAAAAAAAATCAGGGAAAAAGATCAGGAAATTCCTATTATTTTCCTCACAGCCAAATCAATGAAGGAAGATAAAATCACCGGACTGAAAATCGGAGCCGACGATTACATAATCAAGCCCTTCAGCATCGAAGAACTGATTCTGAAAATAGAAATTTTTCTCAAGCGCAGCCGCAAAACCGAATACACCGAACAGGAAAAGGAAATTCTGAAAATTGGCTTGTATGAGTTTGATTATTCGAACCTTTCGCTTAAACTTAATAACCAGACTGAGCGCCTGACACAGAAAGAAGCAGATCTTTTAAAGCTTTTTGCCGGCCATATTAACTCGGTGCTTAAACGTGATGAAATCCTGAAAAAAATATGGGGAAAAGACGATTATTTCCTTGGACGCAGTCTGGACGTTTTCATCTCCCGCCTGCGCAAATACCTGAAAGATGACCCATCCATCAATATTGAAAATATTCATGGAGTGGGATTTAATATGCAGATTAAAAGTACTTAGAGTAATTCAAGTACTTAAAATACTTAACTTAATAATTACAATTATGAAGTTATTTGTTACCATATTGATTGTTTTAACCTGGGCAAGTTGCTTTTCCCAAAAAGATGATGCATTGAGGTTTAGGGTGTTTGATGCGCATTTCAAAGAAAATTCTGATACCCTGATACACATCTTTCCCTCAAAATATTCTTCGGATATCGAATCAAAGGATGAACTGGACAGTGCATTTTTCGATTCAAAAAAGGGTTGTTCCTTTAATTATCACGCCCTTGAAAAAATCAAAATGGATAAAAAAGGAACTTTATTCGCCTATCTTGTAGGGGTTTATAACGAAACTGAAAAAGTTTTTTCTGTCAGTATATT
The DNA here is from genome assembly GCA_001769535.1 of Bacteroidetes bacterium GWF2_38_335. Taxonomy (GTDB): domain Bacteria; phylum Bacteroidota; class Bacteroidia; order Bacteroidales; family GWF2-38-335; genus GWF2-38-335. The sequence continues at coordinate 401,478 of MEOH01000010.1, read as the reverse complement.
GGTTTATTCTTTATCAGATTACAAACTTATTTTCCAAATAGAGGGTGCATCCTGGAAGCATATTGAAGGTTCTGCCGAAATAACCCTCAACTCCTGGATTACCGATATTGACCATGACGGAGGCAAAGATATCGCTGTAAACCAGCGTCTCATAGACTTTGAAATGCCTACTCCCGAGTGCCCTAATATCAGCCGTAACACCATGTATATTTACTACTACAAAAATGGCGGGTATGAATATAATTATTGGAGTGACGGGGTGTTGAAGGGTCAATTTTTGAAAAAATAGTTATTACTTTTTTGGTAATTCTTAGTTAATCTTTATTGTTTTTTATCCCGTTTTTATAATTCATACCGAAATGAATTATAAAATAGTCCATTGGCCAATTATTTTGAAATTCATTTCGAGTATTAACCATTGTAAAATTATAAAACAGTTTGTTTCATAACCCTCGTTTACGGGGGACTGTTTTATAATTACAATTGGTATCAAATAATTCATGTTTAATAGTCAAATCGACAAAACAAGAAAATCCACCTGCTTGTCGGCCATTGCAAACATAAGCAGGTGGATAAAATGTAAAACTATTCAGAAACAAGCAATTTAGTGAACCACAGGTACCATGTCAGGTTGTAAATGTCAGGATTCTTGTTTTTACTGAGTTTTTCAGATTCTTTTTCAGTGGTAGGACTTTCAAGAAGGACATCTTCTCCCGGATCCCAATTAGCAGGGGTTAAAATATTTTTATCATCAGAACTCTGCAGTGCAATTAAAGTTCTCATAATTTCATCCATATTTCTTCCTGTTTCTGACGGATAAAACATCATGGCTCTGATTTTATTTGAAGGGTCTATAATAAAAACACCTCTTATATCGCGCGTGCTACTGTAATTCGGGTGAATCATACCGTAAAGTTTGGATATTTCAAGAGTTTTATCAGATATTAAGGGAAAATCAATGTCTACTGTTTCGCCACCCTGATATTTAATAGTTTCGAGTGATTTTTGCCATTCCAAATGACTATTTACCCCATCTGTTGACAAGACTAAAATACCGGTATTTAATTTTTTAAATTTACCTTGTAATTTTGCTAATTCAAGCAGTTCGGTTGAGCAAACCGGAGTAAAGGCGGCAGGATGTGAGAAAATTATTTTCCATTTTGAAAAATAGTCATCCGGAAAATTTAATTTTCCTTCAGTCGATTCAGCAATAAAAGAAGGAGCTGTTTCACCAATAAGTGGTATTCGCATTACTTCCTTGTCCTGGGCAAAAATGTTTACCCAAAAAATCATTAGTATTATAGTTATATTTTTCATGTTATTCTTATTTAGATTAATTTAATACAAATATATTATCTAATTGATAATAACACAAATAAAATAACGGAATTATTAAAAAATCTTGATAGAATAATTAAAAAACATGATAACAGACTATTAAAACCGGATAAAAAAAAAAGTGCGATAATAACCGCACTTTTTCAATCAATCAGTTTTTAAAAACTACCTGATCCAATATTTGTTTTCAGCGATCAGTTTGTCTGCAATTCTTCTACGGGCATCTTTTACATTAATGCCTTTTACTGCTGTATAATAATGTAATGCCTTGTGCATTTTTTCAAGTTCGGCACCTTCGGCAAAGGTATAAATAGAATCGTGCGCAAATTTTGCAATGGCATGACATGAATCATACAGGTATACATCAAGCATGTCTTTATTCAATTTAACAGCTTCGGCACCCTGTATTTTCTCAACCTTTTCAATCCTGTAAATGGTTGATTCGGCGGCGTAAATCCTCATCAGCATATCAGTAATGTTGAAAATAATTTCCTGCTCTGTTGAAATGCCTTTATCAAATTTTGCCAGTCCGCCCGCAATAACCATAATGGTAGCTTTTTTCAAACGGTTTACAGTGCATTTGTAATCTTTATAGTAATCGCCTGAATAATCAGGTTTTTCAGGCAGTTTATCCAATCCGTCCATCACATGGGCCATCGCACCACGGAGATCATAAATACCTTTCAGTCCCTGTTTGATTTCATTATCACCCGCCCACAAGCGATTTATTTCATTGGTCCCTTCAAAAATCCTGTTGATACGTGAGTCTCTGTAGGCCCTGTCAACCGGTGCCTCGGCAGAGAAACCCATTCCACCAAATATCTGAACTGCCTCGTCAACAATATAGTTCAGAGATTCCGATCCAAGAACCTTCAACATGGCACATTCAACCTGAAAATCCTGATTTGCCAAAGCGATGGCTCTTCCCGACTCCATTCCGGCTGCCAGATGTCTTTCAATCTGTTTCTGAATATCCATTGTTGCACGGTAAACAGCAGATTCCACGGTATAGGATTTAATTACCTGCTCAGCCAGTTTAAATTTAATGGCACCATAGCTTGAGATAGGGTTTCCGAACTGTTTTCTTTCGTTGGCATAATTAACACTCTGGGTGGTAGCTCTTTTACAACCGCCAATTATTGTTGCAGCCAATTTAATCCTGCCGATATGCAGAATGTTAATGGCAATTCTGAAACCTTCGCCACGCTGTCCGAGCAGATTTTCAACCGGAACTTTCACATCATTAAAGAAAATCTGGGTAGTAGATGAACCTTTGATACCCATCTTTTTTTCTTCGGGATTGATCACAACACCATCCCAGTCGCGTTCAACAATGAATGCACTTAATACGCGATCATTGTCAATTTTTGCAAAAACAGTGAGCACATCTGCAAAGCCACCATTGGTGATCCACATTTTTTGGCCATTGAGAATGTAATTTTTTCCATCGGGACTTAACACTGCTCTGGTTGTACCGGCATTGGCGTCAGAACCTGCACCGGGTTCGGTAAGGCAATAAGCAGCACATCTTTCGCCTGAAGCCAGACTGGGTATGTATTTCTGCTTCTGTTCCTCGTTTCCGTAATATAAAATGGGAAGTGTTCCAATTCCTGTATGAGCCATGTAAGCAACTGAAAAAGAATAAGCTGCTCCAATGGATTCATTAGCGCGCATTGTTGTAAGGTAAGACTGTCCGAATCCGCCATACTCTTCAGGAACGGCAATTCCAAGCAGCCCGAGTTCACCTGATTTCTGCACCAGTGCCCTCATCAGTCCCTTTTCCTGAGCATCAATCCTGTCAAGGTTTGGATAAATTTCCTGATCAAGAAAGTCGTCACATGTCTGGGCAATCATTCTTTGCTCTTCATCAAATTCTTCGGGAATAAAAACTTCTTCAGAGCTAATCTCCCTAATCAGAAATTCACCACCTTTTAAAACGTTTTCATCTGCCATAATCATTTGTTTTAATTATTTTTTAGGACTGCAAATTTATAACATGATATCCATAAACCAAAATATAGCGAAACGAAAAGTCAACAGCAGGGTGTTTATAAATAACGGAATCTATTGTATCAAAAGGGCTATGGCCGATAAACCAGCTTTTATAAATCAAAGAATTTCATCAATCCCAAATTGTTTCCCGTTGAAAATATAATACTCACCGGCTTTTTTCCCATCCATGGCCTTAAAAACGGGAACTGCAGGAGAAATCACAAAAATATCAATTTTGTCAATCGTGATTTTCCCTATTCCGATGGCAATAAACATCCATTGTTTTCCGGTGCGGAAAAGGCTTCCAAATTCAACTTTCAGGGAAACAGATTCCGGTTTAATTTTTTTCAATACATCAATATCGTTCAGGGCATTTTGATATTGCTCGGCAAAAAGATCCCTTTTCCTTAACAATTGGGCCCGAAAAGAATCATAACGGTCTTTTGGCGGACCATATTCATTTGCCTGCTGTTGTATGTCGTCCATAGCACTTTTTGCATTTTCGGCAATGGATTTTCTGTTTTCAAGACAGGCATTATATATCAACTGTTTATTTATGTTCATAATTTAAAAATATTATTCATAAATTTACAAAAAATATTTGAAACGAAAATGATTCTATGAAGATTTGGATGTTATGGACACTGGCAGTTTTAATTACAATAGGAGCTGCATATTATCAAAGGGTTACAGGGCCTACTTATCCTAAAAAAGTTAAGTTCGAAATTTTTGATTCAGAAGAGCAATTTACTTTTCCAAGAAGTTTTGCCGGTGAAAAAGATTGTAAGCTGGCATTTGCAATAAAAGATCCCAGTGCACAGGGAAAAATATATTTTAAAAGATTTCCTTCGGATGATGAATGGACAGTTTTGGAAATGACCCGGACCAATGACACCTTGTACGGATACCTGCCGAATCAGCCACCAGCGGGAAAACTGGCATATTATATTGAGTTGGATACAAAATTCGGCGTTGTAAACGTGGAAAAAGAAAAACCTGTTATTATCAGATTCAGGGGAGACGTACCCGCATGGATTTTCATTCCGCATGTCATCCTTATGTTCGTAGCCATGTTTTTCTCAAATATTGCCGGCTTGTTTGCCATTGCCAAAAAGAAGATGTTCAGACTGTGGGCAAATATTTCCTTTATTCTGATAGCAATCGGAGGAATGATCTTTGGTCCGCTGATGCAAAAAGAAGCCTTCGGGGAATACTGGACAGGCGTTCCCAACGGCTGGGATCTTACCGATAACAAAACGCTTATTGCTTTTATTTTCTGGATCGCTGCTTTTGTATTGAACATCAAAAAGCCAAGACCTGTTTGGGTAATCGTTGCCTCAGTTGTTACTCTGGTTATTTTCTCAATTCCCCACAGCATGTTTGGCTCGGAGTTTGATTATGAAAGCGGGAAAGTGGTTACGGGGATGGTTCATTTGGTTATGGGTTATGGGTTATAAGTTATAAGTTATAAGTTATAGGTTATGGGTGATGGGTGATGGGTGATGGGTGATTAAATGAATATTTTCAAATTGTAATTTTTATATGTTTTTATGCGTTATATTTACCATGACGCTTTATAAAATGAAAAAACAATATTTTAAAAACATGAACAGACTTCTGTCAATATCAACTGCAATAATTTTGTTTTGGGGGTGCAACCAGGCACAGGTACAAAACAACAATTCAGCAATTGAAAAAGACAGCATTGTTTCAAATCAGGAAGATGACCAGCCGGCTTTTTTCGCTAAATCAGTCCTTGATGAGGAAGATATTAAGCTAAACGATGTGGCGGATATTTCAGGGCAAAAGGAAAACACTGTATCATTTATTGACCAGAGGATTGAAGCATTGGTGGGAAGTTCGATGAAGAAATGGTGCGAAGATAAAGGGGTGGCCTATCCTCCGCAGTATGTCATGTACCGTGTTTTTAAATATGATGAGGAAATTGAAGTTTGGGCAGGAAAAAGCAATACTGATAGTCTGACCTTGATTCAAACCTTCAGAATTTGCGCCATGGATAAATTTCCCGGACCCAAAAACACTGAGGGCGACGGAAAAACACCTGAGGGATTTTATTCGTGCAGCAATTTATATGGCAGTTCCTACGGATTTATGTGGATCAAACTGAACACCGGAGATGTGGATGAATACGGAGAAGTAGGCGGTGGCTCAAGCTTCAAGCTTTTTGTTAATTATCCAAACAATGTAGACCGGAACAGGATCACCAGAAATTTTCCTGGCAGGAAAACCGGAGGAGACATCTGCATCCATGGGAATTGTGTTTCGGCCGGATGCATTTCATTTAAAAACAGAGTTTTTTTAGCTGTTTATGGTTTCCAGAGAAAGCACAATTCAGCTAAATACGGAAATATCCAGATTCACATTTTTCCATACCGGTTCGATAAGCACAATGCAGAAACTTTTTTTGAATATTCTGATTACATGGCCCTCGACAAAGAAGTACTCATTAAATTCTGGGATAATCTGAAAGAAGGTTTCGACAAGTTCAACGAAACACACAAACCGCTAAAAGTTACCCAATCGGGTGAAAAGTATTTGTTTAATTAGTGAAGCATTTTGTGCCCTCAATGACTCGTAGAGTCAAGCTTTCTTGAAATTTGGATTTACGAATTTTGATTGATGGACTTTATAATCTTACTTTCTTATTTAATCATCATTCATTTCCGCCGGAATGGGTTTCTCGTTCTAAGGTGATCATGGCCGGCGGTTTGGTTTCTTTCATTTATAATCCCCGGCTTGAAAGCCGGGGCTGAATTTAGCCGGCCCTTCAGGCCTGGGTTGCGGGAAAATACGCTTCATCGACTTTATGGACTTTCGACTTTATGGACTTTCGACTTACCCGACTTTTTCCTACCTTTGCAAAAAAACAGAAATGAATAAAAAAGTCCTGATGTGCATGAGTGGCGGAATTGACAGTTCCGTTGCAGCAATTTTATTGCTGGAGCAGGGCTATGATCTTGTGGGAGTGACTTTTCGTACCTGGGATTATATTTCTGAAGGATGTATGGAAAAGGAAACCGGGTGCTGCAGCGTGGATGCCATCTTTGAAGCGAAACATTTTTGTGAAAAACTGGGGTTCGACCATCATGTATTGGATATCAGGGCAAGCTTTGAAAAATCGGTTATTGGTAATTTTGTTGATGAATATCTGGCCGGACGCACCCCCAATCCCTGTGTGGTGTGCAACTCCCACATCAAATGGGGCGAAATAATTAAAAAAGCTGATGAACTGGGTTGCGATCTTATTGCTACCGGCCACTATGCAAGGATTCGCCATGAAAATGACAGGTATGTATTATCCTGTGGCAGAGATAAAGCCAAAGACCAGTCCTATTTTCTGTGGACACTGACACAGGAAAACCTTTCGCGCACCTTGTTCCCATTGGGCGAATACGAAAAAACCGAAATAAGGAAAATTGCTGCCGATAAGGGATTTAAAAAGCTGTCAGAGAAACGCGAAAGCCAGGAAATATGCTTTATTCCGGATGACGATTACCGCGCCTTCCTGAAAAAACGAATCCCCGATCTTGAAACAAAGTATGCCGGCGGCGATTTTGTCTCCACTTCAGGAAAACTTCTCGGAAAACACAAAGGTTTCCCCTTTTATACTATTGGTCAGCGCAAAGGGCTTGAAATTGCAGTGGGGCACCCGCTTTATGTGGTTAAAATAATTCCCGACAGCAATACCATTATACTTGGAACCCGCGATGAGTTGGATTCAACTGCCATGGAAATCAAAAATATTAACATGGTGAAATATCACGAAATACCCGTCGGATTAGAGGTGAAAACTAAAATCAGATACCGTAATCCGGGAACTTTTAGCAGAGTTTTTCACTCCGGAGATAAACTTAAAGTGGAATTTTACAAACCTGTTTCTGCTATTACACCCGGACAGTCGGCTGTAATATATGAGGACGATGATGTGGTGGCAGGCGGAGTAATTGAGTAAGTTGATATTTTCCACTTAAAATAATGATGCTTTTACCAAAAACCCATAAATTTGATAAATTTAAATTCTAATCTAAATGAAAAAACTTATATTTTTAGCACTATTGTTCCCCATTGTAGCAATTTCACAAAACTGTTCAGAATGGTATGTTTATTCTGAAACCGGAAAAATATACAAGAATGATGTTCAGATTTCTGAGGGCTATTCGGAGGTTGGGGATATCGCTGCTTCCGGCAGTGACTGGTATGTGATTTCATCTTCAGGAAAAGTGTATAAAAACGATGTGCAGATTTCTGAGGGTTATTCGGGTTATTGCCGCATCGCTGCCAGCGGATCTGACTGGTATATTTTGTCCGAAACAGGAAAAGTATATAAAAATGATGTCCAGATTTCTGAAGGTTATTCAGGATACGGTGATATTGCTGTTTCAGGTAATGACTGGTATGTTGTTTCATCGACCGGAAAAGTATATAAAAACGATGTGCAGATTTCTGAAGGTTACGCCGAAGACTGTAAAATTACAGTAAGCGGTTCCGATTGGTATGTGATTTCCCAAACTGGAATAGTTTATAAAAATGATGTGCAAATTTCGGAAGGTTATGCCGACTCTGGCGATATTGCTGCCTGTGGAAATGATTGGTATGTGATTTCTGCAACCGGAATTGTTTATAAGAATGACGTGCAGATTTCTGAGGGATATTCTAAGTATTGTTCAATTTCTGTGAAATAAACCAGTCTGTTTTAAGTTTATTAATTGGATGTTGGCTTTTAGAGAAGATTTTTCTTTTGTAATTACTTGTTTTTTTGTACTTTTATAAATTATCAATTTGTTTATATGTGCCGATTTATAATAATAACTCTATTGGTTTTAATATTCAATTCCTGCAAGGAAAAAGATAATACTGATTTTCCTGCCATTGATTATTCATATTTTCCAGTGGATACAGGCAAATGGGCTGTTTACCAGGTTGAGGAGATTACCATTGATTCTGCCATTAGTCTGTATGATACAGTCAGATACCAGATAAAGGAAGTTTATGAGAGTTATTTTCCGGATAATGAAAACCGCCGTACTGTGCGCATTGAAAGATTTATTCGTGAAGAGGCAGGTGACCCCTGGGAAATGAAGGATGTTTGGGCTGCCAATCTGATTCCTTCTTCGGCACAGATTGTGGAGGAAAACTACAGGTACATGAAAATTGCTTTCCCTGCCAATATTAACGAAACATGGAACGGAAACCTTTACAATATTTTCGATCCTGAAACTTACGAAATTACTTCAATTGACGAGCCATACAGTATAAACGGACTGAATTTTGACTCGGTGCTCACCGTTACCCAATTGCTCGATTCCACACTGATATACAAATATCACAAGGAGGAAAAATATGCGAAAAATATAGGGTTGATTTCAAAAATCGACTTAAATATCGAATCCCAGAATATAGCATATCCATGGGTTCCGGTCGAGGACCGTCCAACACAGGCAACAATTTACAGACAAAAAATAATCGATTATGGTTGGGAATAATTTCTTGAAAATATGTCTCTCTGCTTTTCTTTTTATTTTATTTTTTTCATTGACCGGAAATTCTCAGGAAAGAACAGGTCCTTCGAAATACTGGATCGAGTTCACCGATAAAAACGACAGCCCTTATTCCATTTCAAATCCTGAGGCATTTCTTTCCGAAAAAGCCATTAACCGCAGAGCTTCACATGGCATTCAAATTACCATTGCCGATATTCCTGTCAATCAAAACTATATTGATTCCATAAAAAAATTCGGGGTAACCGTTAAAAGCAAATCAAAGTGGATGAACGGAATTACCATCGAATGTGCAGATAATCTTATTTTAGAGCAAATTTCCAGTATTTCCTTTGTGAAAAATGCTTCCAAAGTCCAAAAGTTTAAATCTGAATTGCATGAAGAATCTCCTGCCATTCCTGCCTTTGAAACGATTGCCGGAAGTTCAAAATCAGTATTTGACTACGGCTACAGTGAAAAGCAAATCACCATGGTCAATGGTCATTACCTGCATAATCAGGGATATCTCGGGCAGGGCGTGGATATCGCAATTATTGATGCCGGATTTATCCGTGCTGATACCATGGCTTCCTTCGATTCGGTGATGCTTCAAAACCACCTGTTGGGCACATGGGATTTTGTTCTTGGTCAGGAAGGTGTATATAATTACCATAATCACGGAACGTCGGTATTTTCAATTATGGCGGGAAATGTTCCCGGTCAATATCTGGGATCTGCGCCCCGGGCAAATTATTTGCTTTTGCGCTCTGAAGACGCAAGTACAGAATATCCTGTTGAAGAAGATTACTGGATTTCAGCTGCTGAATTTGCAGATAGTGCCGGAGTCCAGGTAATTAATACATCCCTTGGTTATGACAATTTTGATGATGCAACACTTAATCACGTTTATTCAAACCTTGACGGGAAAACATACAGAATATCCAGAGCAGTGAATATGGCTGCGTCAAGAGGAATTCTTGTGGTTGTTTCTGCCGGAAATTCCGGCGATGATTCATGGCATTATATCACTGTTCCTGCTGATGCCGATAGCGCATTGACAGTTGGTGCTGTAACCGATGCAGGCACCTATGCTTCATTCAGTTCCACCGGACCAAGTGCCGACGGTGACGTGAAGCCCAATGTGGTGGGACAAGGTAAGGGCACTTATTTCGTGGCAACCTCTGGTGTGGTTGTTTTTGGAAACGGAACCTCTTTCTCTGCACCGCTTATTTGCGGTCTTACAGCTTGTTTATGGCAGGCAAACCCTGAAGTTTCCTGCATGGAAATCATCGATGCTATTGAACGTTCAGCTACACAATATAATAACCCGGACTCCCTTCTGGGCTTCGGATTACCTGATTTTGCACAGGCAAATTTTATTCTCAAGGGAATTGATTATAATGACCTCGACCGTGAAAGTTTTGTCAATGTATTTCCCTCTCCGTTTACCGATGAACTTAACCTTGAATTGTACTCTCTTGACAGTCAGCAGGTATATATCGAACTTTTTAACGTTACCGGAGAAAAAGTTTATAACCGGCTTCAACCGGTAACTTTCACTTCTTATAATATTATTAAACTTACAGATTTGCAAAATCTTTCAGCCGGAACTTATTTGCTACAGATTACAACAAGTAAAAAAACCTACAGGAGAAAAATCCTCAAAAGCTAATGGAACTCCAGTCCATATCACTTTTTGAACTGAATAACCGGATAAAGGATGTTTTATCGGGCCATTTTAATGCACCTCTCTGGGTGGTTGGTGAAATCAGCGAAATGAATGTAAACCGCACCGGTCATTGTTACCTTGAATTGATTGAAAAAGAAGTTTCGGGCGATAAAATAATTGCACGAGCAAGGGCAAATATCTGGGCCTTTACATGGAGAATGTTAAAACCTTATTTTGAAACTACAACCGGACGAACACTCGCCAGCGGTTTGAAGGTGATGGTGAACGTTAGTGTCAGCTTTCATGAACTTTATGGTTACTCTTTGAATATTACTGATATCGACCCCAATTATACACTTGGTGATCTCGTGCGAAAACGTATGGTAATCCTTAAAAAACTTGAGGATGAAGGCGTGATTGATATGAACAGAGAACTGTTTTTCCCCGAATTACCAAAAAATATTGCCATCATTTCTTCTCCTACTGCAGCGGGTTTAGGCGATTTCATCAACCAGCTGGAAAACAATGAAAGGGGATATAAATTCCATTACCATTTATTTGAAGCATTGATGCAGGGCGAAAAAATGGAATCGTCAGTGGTGGATGCCCTGGAAAAAATAAACGAAAATATTCAACTGTTCGATGTGGTTGTTATTATCAGAGGAGGAGGTGCCCGTACTGAGTTAAGCGATTTTGATTCCTACTGGCTGGCTTATAATATTGCACAATTTCCCATACCTGTTCTTACAGGTATCGGGCATGAACGCGACGAAAGCATTGCCGACAGGGTTGCTCATAAATCACTTAAAAACCCCACTGCCGTTGCTGAATTTCTGGTGTCGGCCATGGCAACTACTGATGAATACCTTGAAGGTTTGGCCGGGCAGTTCCATGAGTCAGTTTCAGATTTTGTTGCTTTGAACAATGAGGAAATTAGCAATCTGGCAAATGCATTTATGTTGTATATCAACAATGAGCTTTTTCTGCACAAGTCTGTTTTGAGTCAACAAATAATGGGATTAACGGGTTCGGTAAAAAAAATGCTGAATAATTGCAGTCACAGGATTGAAATAGCTAAATTAAAATCCCATTCTGGTGCTGTCACATCAATAAGATCATTAAGCCGTGAATTGGAAAGAAAGGGTTCGGAACTAAAACCGGTTATAAAAATAAAATTTCTTGACATTAATAACAAACTTGATAATTATCAGGGAACAGCTACCTTATCTGATCCTGAAAAAATACTTGAAAGGGGGTTTTCAATAACCCGTGTCAATGGAAAAATACTGAATAGTTGTAAAAAAGTATTGCCGGGCGACATGCTCGAAACCATATTAAATGACGGCGTAGTTACAAGTCAGGTTACCGGGAAATGAAAATTTTTAATCTCATACTTTTTTTATTGGTATCAGGAATGGGCTGGCTTGTTGCTCAATCTCCGGATGAAAATCTCAAAAAATACTGGAATTACAGGCAACGGCTTGAATATTTTGTATCGGTGGGTGACCAGCCGGGCGAATCGTGTATTGCAGCTCAACGGAATTTTATGTCAGGAGATAAAGCTGTATTAAGGTTTGGACAACATATTACCTATTTTGGCGAATATATGGGCGTGGTGGCAACAGAATACCTTTTGCTGAAACTTGAAAATGCAGATGTAAAAAGCACACTTACCGAGTTATACTATATTCTTGAAGCATATAAACGACTCGATAAATGCGAAAGTAAATTCCCGTGGAATCAGAAAAATGACTGTCTTGATGGATTTGCTGTGCGCGATGATATATCTGCCGATTTCATAAAACGCAGTCCCGACCTGAACCGGGGACAAAATGAAAAAATCTCCTTTGACAGTTTGAGAAAAACCGCTCCGGGAAAGCCAGGTTACGTCAACAGAGTATGTTCTCCCGGCTGTGCCGATTGTGCCTGCAACAGCAGTACAAAACTGTCTGAATTAAAGAAAACCAATTGTGTTAATCAGGATGATTTGTGTCCTTTGTTCACCGGACTGGCCCTTGTTATTAAATGCCTTCCAGATACCCTGCTCACAGTTATTAAAAATGATGGAAGTAAAGTAAAGTATCAATTCTGCGATACAGCCCGGATGATAATGTATCTTTCAGTAAGCTATCTTTCAAATGAACACAAAAAATACGGCTCTGACTCCTGGCAGCTTTACCGACCAGATTCAACAGCCATTGATTGGAGAAACGGGGGAGTGACAAAATATTTTTCTTCGGCTTTCATTAAACTGCTTGAAAAGTATGTGCCTGAAAAAAATGTTAGTGAAAAAGCAAGCTGTTTTTACCGGTTTTTCTGGCAATTTCTGCAAATATTCCCGTTGCCAAACAATGACAACCGTTCCATGACCTCACATCTGGCGGTTGTGACTGATTCCTGGCGGTTTGCCGGAATTAACACAACCTGCTCCGGAATCAGAAAACAGGGCATGGTTGATGGTTGGAAACCTTACTATTTACTTATGTGGAAATTCCTTAATGATAAAAAGAGAAGATTCAATCCGGCAAAGGCAGAAAAACATCTTGATTTGGCACCCTTTAACGGACCTTACTGCTATAAACAGGGTGAGGAAATTCCCGGAAACAAATGGTCAAGCTCATCAAGATACTGGCAAAGCAGGAAAAATCAGAAAAACGGAAGTGCTTTTTTTATGGGGAATTATAACGGAACCGACTTTTTACTTTTGTACAATCTTTATCACTTGAATTTCAGGGAAAAGCTACCCAATTACACAAAATTTAAATCTCCCTGAAAGATTTAAGAATGTTTTCCATGGTGAGCTTATATTTTTCTTTGGTGCCAATCCTTGTCCAAACCGAAACCTCATAAAAATAATCCTTTCCTTCGATAACAGCTGTCATGAAATAGAAATCAAGGCTTTTTCGTCCGGTTTCATATGAACCCTCTATTTCAAAAATTTTCGCATGAAGCTGATTGATATCATCAGTAGAAATGTTTTTCAAAGAGCCAAATGCCAGGGTGACATCCAAAAGATCGTCGGCTACAAACTTATAATATTCCTCAAGTGTGTAATTATCCTGACCTGATTCTGTTTTCGCATCTTTATAAACTGCCAGATAAAGTTCATCTTCACTGTTGTAATTGGAATCGATTTCATATTCAAACACAGTATCAGTCGTTGGTTTTGTCCTTTTCACCATGAACTGTGGTAAATCAATTGAAAAATTATCAGCTTTTATGGTCTGCAACTCTTTCTTTTTCTCCTCTTCTGTACAGGACAGGAGAAAGATAAAAGTGACAAACAGTATAATTTTTTCCATAAAAGAATTTATTTAATTGACCAAAGATACAATATCTTATTTAAATAATTCAATCAAAACATGTTATTTTGACTTACGAACCGATCTAAACGACCCGAACACCTTTTTTTGCTTATGAATGGGAAAAACGCCCTTTCCAACAAATCTGTGATCCTCGACAGTATAAAAAGCGTTTGGATTATATTCTTTTATTGTATTTAGTACACCGGGAAGATCTTTTCGATCGATGGTAGTATAAATGATGGCTACCTGGCCAGTCGCTCCTTCGGCATCCACAACAGTTATACCAAATCCGTCTTCACGAAGTTTTGCAACAAGGTCATGTGCTTCTTTTTTGGTAATTACCCTGATGCCGACAATGCCCATGGCCAATTTTTCTTCGATGAGCATTCCGATGAAATTTCCTGTGGCAAAACCTCCTGCATAGGCAATATAACAAACAATATTGTCAAGGTTTTCCATAATCTGTCCCATTGCCATTATCCATATCAGAACCTCGAAAAATCCCATGATTGGTGCAATGTATTTTTTGCCCTTTGACAGAAATATTATTCTTAAAGTACCGATAGTTACATCACAAATCCTGGCCAGAAAAATTAATAATGGCAGAATAATATAGGTAAACGAATCGTTGTGTAAAAATTCCATTAGTGAGTTTTTATGTTACATTTTGGGATGCAAAAATACAATAAAATTTACAAAATTTCCTATTTCATCAATTCAATGATTTTAAGATAATCATCTTCAAATAGTTTGTGAAAGTATCCTGAAATTTTGTTCTTTTTCATCAGAGTAAAAATTTCGTCCTGATTTTTTTGCAAGATTCCTGCTTCGGAAAGTCTCACGGGTGAGCCAATCAGACTGAAAAATCGCTCGAATTTGGCAATGGTTTCATTGGCATTGGAAACGCCGAAAACTTCAAATCCTAAAAATCCGATACGGTCTTCCAATTTTGATTTCATGTGTTTCATCCAGGCAGGATATGCTATTGAAAGTGTTGCTCCGTGCGGTGTGTCATACAGATATGACAATGTGTGGCCAATATCATGGACGCCCCAGTCGCCGCTTTTCCTGCCAGTAAGTGTAATGCCGTTTAACGCACAGGTGGCAGCCCACATGATGCGTTCGCGGAGTTCATAGCTGTTCAGGTTGTTCATGAGCAGGGGAGCGGTTTCTATGGCTTCTTTTATTATGGAACAAATAAAACGGTCGGTAAGATGTGCTTCACCTTCACCAAAATAGGCTTCCAGCGAATGTGCAATAAGATCAACTACTCCAAATGCTGTCTGATTTGCAGGAACGCTCATTGTATAAGAGGGATCAAGAAATGATTCCCTTGGGAAAATCAAATTGTTTCCATAACCGATTTTTTCTCCGGTAATTTGATTCTGCAACACTGCAAACTGATTCATTTCACTGCCGGTCCCGGCAAAAGTAAGCACAGTAAACAGGGGCAATGCTGAATCGGGTTTCTGTTCATATTTCATTACTTTCCAGGGATCGTGGTTGCCTTTTGCACAGAGGGCAATAATTTTGGCCGAATCGAGCACGCTTCCCCCTCCAACTGCAATGACAGCACCACAATTGCTTTCCCTGGCAAGGATAATGGCTTTTTCAACATCATCCACAACAGGATTGGCTTTTATGCCATGATATTCAGTGAATCTGACTCCGGCTTCCCTTAGTTTGCCTGCGACAAAATCATAAATACCGTTTTCTTTAATTGACTTTCTGCCATAAACAAGCAAGGCATTATCTGTAACTTTCTTAACTGCGCTGCCAATATTTTCAGCAGCATTTTTCCCGAAATGAAGTTTAACGGGGTTAAAAGCAATAAATTTTTCCATGTTTATATTCTGTGAAAGATTCCGCCGATACAATCCTGTCTGGCCCCTGTAACTGAAGAAAGACAGTTGATTTCCCTTTTATACCTAAGCACTCCAAGAAACGCAAAAATCATGGCTTCCTTAAAATCAACGATTTCATCATCCGGAATGATTAATATATGGTTGGTTAAATGTCGGATCAGTTGTACAAGATATTTATTGTGCGAACCTCCTCCTGTAAGGAATAGCTCTTTTCTTACACCTGAATGGGTTACGGCCTGTATCTGATTGGCAATATGGTGATAAATGGTATTTAGTTTATCTTCGACCGAAATCTCATAACGGTTCAGGGCTGGATAAAATTCTTTCTCAACCCATTCACGTCCCAGTGATTTTGGCGGTTTTTGCTGATAGTAACTGAGCTTATCGAGGTCATTAAGCAGATCGGTGTTCAGCTTTCCGCTTTTAGCCAGTTCACCATCCATATCAAAAGGTTTGCCTTTTGATTTAGCCAGTTTATTTATCACCATGTTTACCGGACAAATATCAAAAGCTTTTCTTTTACCCTCTTCCTTGTAAGAAATATTTGCAATTCCGCCCAGGTTTAGACAAAAATCATATTGATTAAAAAGAAATTCATCGCCAATTGGGACAAGAGGTGCACCCTGTCCGCCCAATGCCACATCCAATGTCCTGAAATCAGAAATGGTTGTTATCCCCGTTGTTGAAGCAATAAACGCACCACTTCCAACCTGAAATGTGATTTGATTTTCAGGTTGATGAAAAATTGTATGTCCGTGCGAGGCAATAAAATCCGGAGATTCGGGACAGTTATCTATGAAATGGTTTACAATCTTTCCTATGTAAACGCCATATTCCTTGTGCAATTTTAGAAGATTGAACCCGTCCAGTTCCGATGCACCCTGAAGAAGTTCGATCAGACTATTGTTGTAGGAGTAGGTTTCTGCATGAAGGATTTTGGCATCCCATGTCTTGTTTTCAAAACTGAACTCGCATAACGCAACATCCAAACCATCAAGGGAGGATCCCGACATTACTCCAATAACCTTATATTTTTCCATCACATTTTAATAATAAAACGAAACTTTGTACTCTGCTCTGTTCAGCCGCTCATCAAACACTTGCAACAATAATTCGTGTTTATTACCGGTCTTTAGTAAATTTGCATCAAAATTATAAATAATTTTTTCTTTTGCAGGCAAATATTCAAATAAAACCCATTTTCCATCAATTGTTCCTGTGAACGACCTGATTCCTGAGAGGTTATCAGTGATTTTTATTTCAATTTTATTATCCTTAACAAATTTTGCACCTTCAAAAATGTTCAGAGGTTTAATGACCGGCGCTATGGTATCGGCCATTACAGAAAAATAACCAAAATTAAGTGATTTGGCAGTGATGGTGTGGGATTTAACGCTTCCACCAATAGAAACAGGGGATTTTTCATTGTTATACCTGACCACAACCAATTTGTCGTATAGGTCGTGATGCTTTTTGTCCAAATGAATTGAAACCTCAATGGCTTTATGTATGGCAGTGTATCGGTTATGAATCTTGTAAACAGGTGATAAAAACTTTGCTCCTGATGAAAGGGTATACTCCAGACGTAATGTGTCGTAAAGCGATTCAGGAAAAAAAACCACCCTGATTCCATCCTTTTCAAATATTTCCTTGCTTCCTGAGGGAATGACTTTTTCACAGGATCTTTCAATGATCTGACCGACTGGTGTCTTTGCAGTCAAATCAACATTGACAACCGAAAAATTTCCATTGATATCCTCAATTAAAATGTCAAGTTTGTGATTGCCTGCCTGGTCAAAATCAAGCACACCATTAGTCATTTTATTGTCATAAATATTTAATCTGTTGCCCGGTTCCCTGAATAGCTTGTGAATTCGGGTGCCCGATTTAACATTTTCAGCATAATCAATGTGTGAATTAAGATATCTTGTATCGTCAAAAGAAAATTGCTTCATGGTAAAACCATAAACAAATACTGAATCAAGCAACATTCTAATCCTGTAAATTCCTGAGCTGTTTGATTTATCGGTGTAAAAATCACTGACGGTAATTCCGATTCCGGTTTTTCCGGATACAATAATTTCATCCACAGGATTTTTCCGGTCCTTTTTTATGATGAACTTTCTATCTTTTTTTTCAAGGGAAAAAGAAATTCTTTCATTTTTTCCATTCACTGTGCTGTTTGATTCCAGTGGATAAAAGAAAATTTTATGAGGAACGGGCTTGATGGTGTCCTGAATACCGAATTCAAAAAGCTGTGGGTTGACGGGAAATTCGGTTTCAGTTTCCCTGATCTCAAAATGCAGGTGCGGACCATATGAAGTGCCTGTATTTCCTGAAAGTCCGATTACCTGACCTTTCTTAACAGTAAAGCCAGGAGAAAAAACACTGTCTATGGAAAATTCCCTGTTTTTGTACTGAATATCTTTTATTATGCGGTCAAGACTATCTCCAAAACTAATCAGGTGAGCATAAACACTGGTATATCCGTTGGGATGGTCAATGTATATTGCTTTTCCATAGCCGTATGGCGAAACTTTAATGCGGGTAATGGTGCCGTCGGCTATGCTGTAAACGCGGTAACCTTCCTGTGCCTTAGTTGAAAAATCAATACCGGCATGAAAATGGTTGTTTCTTAGTTCGGCAAAATTTCCGGTAACATTAAGCGGAATTCCAAGAGGTGAACTGAAAATAATTTTGCTATTTTCCTGAGAAAAAAGATAAAATCCTTTAATCAGCAAAACTATACAAATCAGTATGTACCTCATTTCTATGAAAGTTTCAGTTTAAAAACGGATAAAGAAAAGCATTATTTCATAAAAATCGGAATTTTATACTTTGAAATTATTAAAGCAATATTAACTTTGTGATGTTAAAATGCGTATAAATGAATAATGAAAATGACATACTGATTGAAGATCTCAGAAAGAAAATCGGGATGTTGATTCAAAAACATGAAAGCGTACTGGCTGAGTTGAAAAAACTTAAGTCCGAAAATCTGGAATTAAAGGATTCAGTAAGCCTGAAAGAAAATAAGTTAAACGAATTAGAAACTAAAATTAATACAATAAAATTGGCAAATACGGTTTTTGCATCTGCGGAAGAGAAAAAGGAAGCAAAAACAAGAATTAACAGGATTGTGCGGGAGATAGACAAATGTATAGCTCTTTTGAATAAATAGGAAATGGAAGAGAAGTTACCAATAAAGATTAACATAGCTGACCGGTATTATCCGCTGAAAGTGGATTCGTATAGCGAAGAACGGATAAGAAAAGCAGCGAAAATGATAAGTGACAAAGTGATGCAGTATAAGCAGAAATATTCAGACAAGGATGATCAGGATTTTCTGGCCATGACTGCCCTTCAGTTTGTTACTAGGTATCTTGAGGAAGAGGAAAAGGGAAAAAGTTCTGAGGTCCTTGACAAAATCAGGGAAATTAATGATGAACTGGATATTTACCTTGCAAAAGAGCACGTTCTTTAAAATATTAAAATTGCCCGCATAAATCTTTAAAGGTTTGTAAAACTCAACATTTAAACAATTGAAGTATTGCTCTGGAAATCTATGGCAGGCCTCAATCCCGCTTGTCGGGATCACTCAGGTGTCAACAGTGGAAGCTAAAAATTTTCCGGCGACTTCATCCCTGTCATTTTGGGGTTTTAACAAAATGCTTAAAGATGCATGCGGGTTTTTTTTTAAAAAAAACAATGTTTGTTTTTTTTCAGTTTAACTGAAGAATAAATGAACAATATCATAGGTTAAACCATTATAAATGAAAAATTAAGTAATAAAGTGATGTATGGAAACAATACAGTTGATTATTGTAGGTGTGATTGCTTTTATAGCCGGTAGCTCAGCCGGTTATTTCATATGGAGCAAGGCACTCGAAAAACGAAGCAAAAAAATAATTACCGAAGCCGAAGCCGAAGGTGAAGTGATTAAAAAGGATAAAATATTACAGGCAAAAGAAAAGTTTTTACAATTAAAATCTGAGCACGAAAAGGTTATAAACGAAAAAAATAACAAAATCAATGCCTCCGAAAACCGCATGAAACAGAAAGAAGCTTCTATTTCACAGAAAATGGAAGAGGTGGCACGAAAAAGCAAAGATGTTGATGTAATACGTGAAAATCTGAACGTTCAGCTTGAGGTTGTGGAAAAAAGACTTGAGGAGATTGAAAAACATCATAAACAACAGGTGGAGCAGCTCGAAACAATTTCAGGTCTTTCTGCTGAACAGGCAAAATCACAACTAATCGAATCTCTTAAAGCCGAAGCCAGAACTGAAGCAATGTCGCATATCAATGAGATTGTCGAAGAAGCTCGCATGAGTGCCAATAAAGAGGCCAAAAAGGTTGTGGTTGAAACAATTCAGCGCGTTGCCACAGAGCATGCCATTGAAAATTCAGTAACTGTTTTTCACATTGACAATGACGAAATCAAAGGCCGCATCATCGGACGCGAAGGAAGAAATATCCGCGCACTCGAAGCTGCAACAGGTATCGAAATCATTGTTGATGATACACCTGAAGCTATTATCCTTTCAGGTTTTGACCCGGTAAGGCGTGAGGTGGCCAGACTTGCACTTCATCAACTTGTTACCGATGGCCGTATTCATCCTGCCCGCATCGAGGAAATTGTGGAAAAAACAAAAAAACAGGTTGAAGAAGAAATTATCGAAGTTGGTAAACGCACCACCATCGATTTGGGTATTCATGGTTTGCACCCCGAACTGATTCGTTTGGTTGGTAAAATGAAATACCGCTCTTCATACGGTCAAAATCTGCTGCAACACTCTCGTGAAGTGGCAAACCTATGTTCCATCATGGCATCGGAACTTGGATTGAATGCCAAGTCTGCCAAACGTGCCGGACTGCTTCATGATATTGGAAAAGTTCCCGATGATGAGCCGGAATTACCACATGCAATTCTGGGTATGAAGCTTGCCGAAAAATTCAAGGAAAAACCGGATATATGCAACGCCATTGGTGCTCACCACGATGAAATTGAAATGAATACATTGATTTCACCCATCGTTCAGGTATGCGACGCCATTTCAGGTGCCCGACCAGGTGCCCGCAGGGAAATCGTTGAATCATATATCAAACGTCTGAAAGGACTTGAGGAAATGGCTCTGTCGTATCCCGGTGTGTTGAAAACTTATGCGATTCAGGCCGGACGTGAGTTGAGGGTGATTGTTGGAAGCGAAAAAGTAACCGATAAGGATGCTGAAAAACTTTCGTTTGATATTGCACAGAAAATCCAGACTGAAATGACCTATCCTGGTCAGGTGAAAATCACTGTCATCAGGGAAACAAGAGCAATAAATTACGCAAAATAATATGTCCTTAATTACCAAAAAACGGGTTTTAGTAACCGGTGGAGCCGGCTTTATCGGCTCGAATCTTTGTGAGGCGCTGGTCTCTCAGGATAACGAGGTAATTTGCCTCGATAATTTTATAACCGGCAAACACCGTAATATTAAGGAACTTAGAAAAAACACCCGCTTCACCTTTATTGAAGGTGATATCAGGGATTTAAAAATTTGCAGGAAAGCAACTGATGGAGTCGATATTGTGCTCCATCAGGCTGCTCTCGGCTCGGTGCCCCGTTCGGTTAACGATCCCATTCCTACAAATGAAATTAACATCTCGGGATTTCTGAACATGATTATGGCTGCCCGTGATGGAAAAGTGAAACGCTTTGTTTATGCAGCCAGTTCTTCGGCTTATGGCGATTCGGTTACAATGCCCAAAGTTGAGGACAAAACAGGTAAACCGCTTTCTCCGTATGCCGTTACAAAATATGTAAACGAATTGTACGCAGATGTCTTTGCCCGGCTTTATGGTATGGAGGTAATCGGATTGAGGTATTTTAATGTTTTTGGTCAGAAACAGGACCCTGAGGGAGATTATGCTGCTGTTATTCCCAAATTTATCATGAAAATGATGAAAGGCGAACGGCCTGAGATTTATGGTGACGGTTTGCAATCAAGGGATTTTACTTTTGTTCAGAATGTTGTTGAAATAAATCAGAAAGCAGCTTTAACCGAAAATGCCGAAGCACTGAACAATGTTTATAATGTGGCTTTTGGGGAAAGAATTACTTTGATAGATTTATTTAATATACTGAAGGAATATCTTTCGGAATATGATAGTAATATCGCCGCAATTGAACCGGTTTTTACTGAACCACGCATGGGTGATATTCCGCATTCTTTGGCTTCTATCGATAAAGCACGTAAGTTATTGGCATATAATCCCCAATATGATCTCCGGAAGGGTTTGAAAATGGCAATTGACTGGTATTGGAATAATCTTAAGGAAAAAGATTAATCGATTTACTTGTTTTTAATAGAGTCTATTTGAAATTTCAATTCGTAAATTTCCTTTTCTTTTTTCAACAGTTCAATATCTTTTTCCTTTTTTTCAAGTTCATATTTTTTCTGCAACTCAAAAATCTGCATCAGGTTTTCTTCTTCAAAAACTTCATTCCGTTTATCTGTATAAAGTTTAAAATATTCAAGTGCTTTCTGGTAATCCGCCAGTGCCTCATAATATTCTGAACACAATTTATAGTTGTTTACCTGCAAGTTGGGAAGGTCATTTTCATTGCATATTTTTATGCTTTGCTCAATTTGCAAAATTGCTCCTTTTACATCTTCTTTCTTGTTTAGGAGTTTGCCATAGGCAGTCAGAATTTGGGCTTTTAGTGTCATATTGGCCGACTCATCGCTGGCTATTAATGCTTTATCAAAATATTCGGTTGCTTTTTTGTAATCGTTTTCCTCGCAATACACCATTCCCAGATAATAGGAAACATTGGCGATGCCTTTTTTGTCATTTACCTTGTTATATATTTCTATTGCCTGCATGTATTTGCTTACGGCATCTTCAAGCTGATCGCTCTGGTAATAGGTCTGGCCAATATTATATAATGCGTTGGCTTTATCATTTTCAAAGCCTATCTTATTATATAATTCGTATGACTGCTGATAATATTGAAGGGCTTTTCCCATGTTGTCAAGATAAAAATGAATAAGTCCAAGGTTGCTCAAAGTATGAGCCATGCCTTCAAAATTGTCATTATCTTCGTCGATTCTCAGTGATTTGGAGTAATATTCCAGTGCTGATTTATAATCGCTCTGATACAAATAAATTACCCCGATGTTATTAAGGGTTTTGGCAATGCCCTTTTTATCATTAAATTCTTCATGGTTGCGCAATGCCTGGAAAAAATAATTTTTTGCATTGTCAAAATCTCCCTGAAAGCAGTACTCCTTACCGATATCATTGAAAAGGTCTCCCTTTTCTTTGTCTTTTGCAGTACTTAATTTTTCTCCAAGTTCCTGAATTCTTGATTGTGAATAAACTCCGTTTATAAGGAAAAGTGCGAAAATAAGCAGGGAAAACAGTTTCATTTCAGCAAATTTAAGTTTTGGTCAAAATGTCTGAAAACAAAAATAAGACTTTATACGAAACAGGCAAGTTTATTTGTCAAATATTTCAATCTTAACCACTTTACTTGTTTTTGGTCCGATCCTGAACCGGTTGTCTGCCCTGTAACCGACAATCCACAAAATTTTATTGCCCGAAACAAGTAGTGGGATTTTGCTTTTTTGCGGGCGGGGAATTTTCTGATCGTTGAAAAAATCACTGAGTTTTTTAACTCCGGTCATCCCAAACGGAACAAACTTATCTCCTTTATGCCAATAACGCAGGGTGAGTGGGAATTTTAACAATGAGCTGTCAACAAAAACAGTTCTGTTGTTTGGCGCTTTGAAATTTTTTGTTTTGGTTTCGGTCAACTTAATTGTTCCGATTCCTTCAATGGTATTTATTCCTTGATTAATATCAAATTGTTGGGTGTCATTTTTTTCATTCCGGGAAATGATCAGCTTGCTGCGATCTTTGGTCAGGGTATAACCTTCTGAGAAAAACTGCCTGCCGGAATGGGAGTCTATGGCTGCAAGAATATCATCGAGGATTTTGTTGTTGAAACCATACTTACTTATCAGTTCAAACAAAACTGTGCGCTTGTGCGGATCATGCTGTAGTTTCACAAGGTCTATTTCAAAGTTATTACCAGACTTGGATGTGATATTTTTTTTGGCTGTGTCAATATAACTTTCATAGATATTTTCAGTCTGTTTCAGGTTATCTAATGATTTAAAGAAATTTTCTTCAAATGCCGGATTTAATTCTTTAAGTGCAGGAACAACATGATGTCTTATGCTGTTTCGTTGATATTTGTCGCATGAGTTGCTGGAATCTTCCCTGAAAGCCAGCTTGTGTTTCATGCAATACAATTCAATATCGCTTCGTGAAGCAAATAGCAGTGGCCTGATGATTTTTCCGTTTACCGGATCTATTCCCGTTAACCCTCTGATTCCGGTTCCCCTCGATAAATTGATGAAAAATGTTTCTATAATGTCATTCCGGTTGTGAGCAACCGCAATTTTATGGTAACCATTTTCTGTTCTGATTTTTTCGAACCATTTGTATCGTAATTCCCGGGCAGCCATCTGAATGGAAATTCCCAGTGTTTTAGCATGTTTTTCAGTTTCAAAACGAACGGAATGGAATTCAGATTTGTATTTTTTTGCCAGTTTTCTGAGCGCTTCCTCATCACCATCAGATTCTTTTCCACGCAATCCAAAATTGCAGTGGGCAATGCCAAATTTGAATTTGCATGATGAAAAAAGATGCAGCATAACGGTCGAATCAATTCCTCCGCTAACTGCTAATAAAATTTTTTCTTCTCCGAAAAGAAGATTGTTTTGGGTAATATAATTCTTAAACTTCTGAAGCATTTGTGATTACAAAAATATAAAAAGGTTTTGATTATTGGCTAATAATATGGTTATGCATATTTTTTAATTTTTTTTGTGACACATCTGTGTTTTTTATTAAATTTATATTCCATAATAATAAGATAATCATGGATCAAAAACAATCTTCAAAGCACGATGAACTGTTGGCAAGGATTTCGGCTCTTGTTAAGGAAAACAAAGCTCTTGAGGATCAGCTGAACAGACTTTCTGCAAACTTTGAAGAATTGCTTAAAGAAAATGAAAAACTGAAATATCAGATTGCTCAGGGTGCAAAGGAACCTGAAACAGGAACAAAACAGGACAGTCTTAAGTTTAAAATGGCCACCGTTTTGTTTGCCAATATCGATGGTTTTGCAAACTTAACCGATAGTGAGCTTTCAAAACAGCTTATGGATCAGCTGGATGTGGTTTTTATGGAATTTGACAAAATCACCGAGAAATATAAAATCGAAAAAATAAAAACCATTGGCGATACCTATATGTGTGCCGGCGGAGTGCCTGTGAAAAACAGCACTAACCCTTTGGATGTTGTCCTGGCTGCTCTTGAAATGCAATCTTTTCTGGAAAATCTCAGGGAGCAATATCAAAAGGAAAACAAATATTTCTGGGGTATCAGAATTGGAATCCATACTGGTCCGGTTGCAGCAACAGTCCAGGGAAAAAAGAAAATTTCCTATGATATCAAAGGTGAAACGGTAAACATTGCCAGCAGAATGGAAGCTGCCTCACAATCAGGAAAAATCAACATTTCTGTTATGACCTACGAGCTGATCAAGGAATATTTTACCTGCGAGTATAATGGAAAAATGCCGGTGAAGTATAAGGGCGATCTGGAAATGTTTTTTGTGAAACGTATCAAAAAAGCTTATACTGAAAACCGCGATGGACTGAGCCCAAACGATGTTTTCAGAACAAGATATTGCCTGCGGCAGTTTGCAGATTTGCAGGAAATCATTCTCGATAAACTGGAAAAAGAACTGCCGTCATTTCTTTTTTATCACAATTACAAGCATACCATTGATGTGGTAACCCAGGCCGAACTGATTGGCTGGGGCGAAGGGGTTACCGATGAGGAAATTCTTTTACTAAAAACAGCAGCGTTGTTTCATGACACCGGACAAATTTACGGGTCGAAAGACCATGAAATGAAAAGCACGTTGATTGCCCGCGAGTTTTTGCCAAAGTACGGGTATTCTTTGGAGCATATTGATGCCATTTGTGATATCATCATGGCAACAAAACTACCTCCGCAGCCCAAAACCCTGCTTCAGAAAATTATTTGCGATTCTGATTTGGATTATCTTGGAAGGAGCGATTTTATCCCTGTTTCAAACACTCTTTATAAAGAATTGAATGAACAGGGAATAATGAATTCATTGAATGAATGGAACAAAATTCAGGTAAAATTTTTATCTTCACATCAGTTTTTTACCAATACAGCAAAATCACTCAGAGAAGTTAACAAACAGGAACAGATTGAAAGAATAATGAAATTAATAACCGAGGACTGATTAAATTGAAAAAAGACAACAAAGTAAAAGACATTTTGTATGTGATTACAGGTCATGAAAACGATTTTGACCTGGAGCACCGTTTTTTTAATGGGGTATGCTTTTTTGTTTTTATTCTGGGTACGATTTCAACCACTTTCAACGTACTTCTTGGATTGGATTTGATTTTAATTTTGTCGGTAGTTTTCGGAACAACATACGTGGGCGCATTATATCTGATTTCAAAAACAATAGCCAAACATCGTTTGCGCTTGCTTGTTTGGCTGCTTTTTGGCGCGGCTTATTTTTTTCTCCCGGTAATGTGGTTTACTAACGGTGGAATTGATGGATCAATCATGCTGACCTATTTTGTTTTGTTGGCCTTTTTTGTGGTTATTACCAATGGAATTGATACTTACATTTTTGTCTTGCTTTTAGTTATCAACCTTGTAGGAGTTTTTATCCTGGAGTTTTATCACCCCGAATTGAATATTCCATATGAAACCACAACCCAGCGATATACTGATATACTCTATACCGCTGTAAGTAGCATGGTTATTATTGCTCTGATAATAAATTTTATTAAAAACAGGTTCATTATTGAAAAATCAAAGGCAGAGGAATCTAATTTGTTAAAGTCTACTTTTTTGGCCAATATGAGCCATGAAATCAGGACACCCATGAACAGCATACTTGGATTTTCTGAATTATTGGCCGAAGATGACCTCGAAGACCATAAAAAGATTGAATATGCAAACATCATAAAACACAACGGTAAACACCTGCTCCGCATTATTAATGATATCATTGATATTTCTAAAATTGAAGCCGGTCAGATCAAAATCAAGGAATCGTTTTTTTCCCTGAATAAACTCATTGATGAAACTGAGAACGCAACCATTTTACGTGAACGGATGCAGGAAAAAAGAAATCTTGTTATAAAAACTTCCAAGGGACTTGATGACCTTAAGTCAATTATTAAATCAGATGCGATTAGACTTCGTCAGATATTGACAAATCTTATAGACAATGCGATAAAATTTACCGAAAACGGAACGGTGGAGTTTGGCTATAATCTGTCCGAATCGCGTGAAAAAATTGTGTTTTTCGTAAAGGACAGCGGCATTGGCATCCCCGAAAATAAAGTCGAGTCGGTATTTGAACGTTTCAGGCAGGCCGATGAATCGGTGTCCAAAAGGTTTGAGGGAGCCGGACTGGGTTTGTCAATTTGCAGGGGATTGGTTGAATTACTGGGGGGTGATATTTATCTTGAGTCAAAAGTAGGAGAAGGCTCTGTGTTTTATTTTACCATACCTTATATTACGGATATCAGGAGTTCGTAATGTCATTTAAGTCGAAAGTTCGTAAAGTCGAAAGTCTGTCAAGTCGAAAGTTCGTAAAGTTTGGAGTTGAAAGTCTGAAGTGGGAAGTGAGAAGTCGGAAGTCGGAAGACCGAAGTCGGAAGTATTGATCAACCCTTTAAGTCCAAAAAAGCAAACGGTCTGAAAGGCCAGCTCAATTCAGCCCCGGCTTTCAAGCCGGGGAATAAATACCAAATAATCCAACCGCCGGCCATGATCACCTTAGAACGAGAAACCCATTCCGGCGGAAATGAATGATGATTAAATAAGAAAGTAAGATTTTAAAGTCATAAAGTCAAAAGTCCATAAAGTTGAAACCCAAAATCGAAAATTGTCAGGTTATAGGAAATAATTATCTTTACAAAAAAACAAGATGATCCGTTTTTACCTGATAGCAGTAATGTTTATTGTATTTTTTTCAATGGCCTGCAGCCAGGAAAAAGATTCGCTGCATTTTACTCCGGTAATCCCTTCCCTTGTAACCGAAAACCACGAAGCTGAAGGATTTATGGTCACTCTTGAAAGTGGTCGAATCATTCATTTTTTCAGACTCGAAGAAGGAATTATGAGCGACCACACCGGAAATCTTGGTAAAGTGGTGAAAAGAATTTCAGATAATTGCGGTGAAAACTGGTCCGATCCCATTACAGTATACGATGATGAATTTGACAACCGAAATGTTCATGGCGGCATTCTTGAAAATGGCCGAATCGTCCTGTTTTTCAGAAGATTCAACTCATACATCCAGAAACACGCTGATATTAGCATGATTTTTTCGGATGACGACGGCGAAACATGGTCCGAAAGAACCCCTGTTAAAAGTGAAGGAGAATCACCTTATGGTGTCAACCTTGAATATTTGCCGGGAAAAGGTTACCTGACTTCTTTCTGTAAAAATTATTATCTTGAACTGAAAATTAGTAAGGACGGAACAAACTGGGACAGTACATTTTACAAATGGGATTACAGAAAAACAAAGGAATTTGCTTTTGGGGAAGCCTGCTTCACTTACACCGGCAAAGGAAGGATCATCGGGTTAATCAGGGATGTTGAAAAGGCCGGGATAAGTTTTTTCCAGGTATTTTCAACCGATACCGGCAAAACATGGTCTGCCCCCCAAAGAACAAACATTGCCAACGGATATTTTTGTCCTTCTCCCCTGATATTTTACAATGCAAAACGAAAATCAGTTATGGTAGTGGCAACTGATCGCAGAGGGTTTACCAATGATTCTATTTATCATACCGGATCTGAAATCTGGGTTTATGAAGAAGATCCTGAATTTATTTGCCAAAATCCCGATAAATATAAAGTCTACACAAAATTCAAACGCCCCATCTTTACCAATTATAGATTCTACGGATACCCAATTTTTACCATTGATCAGGAAGGCAAAATCCTCATCGTCTTTACAGATAACAATATCAGAAGAAAAATGAGGGAAAATGCCGATTTATATCAGTTTACCATTTATTAAAAAAAAAGCAGACCTGTAAGCCGGATTCTGTCTCCGCCCGAAAGCGGATTTCTGTCATTTATCTTGGCTGTTCATCACTGAACAACTCCAGCGGCCTACCCCTCAGCTCGAACGGGCAGTTCTTATCCGGCGAACCGGAGTGCTGATATACATGGCCTTGCAACCCATGGGATGTACGGCCCGCGATATTGCTACCACAGCCGGTGGGCTCTTACCCCGCCTTTTCACCATCACCGGTCTGATTGCTCAGACTTAGGCTGTTGTTCTCTGTTACATTTCCATACCCTTTCGGATATCTTCCCGTTAAGAAGCATGATGCCCTGTGTTGTCCGGACTTTCCTCTCCGGTTTCCCGGAGCGACAGAACGGTCTGCGTGGCACAAAGATAATATTAATTAGCAGATTTGTTGATTTGCTGATTTGCTGATTTGCTGATTAGCAGATGTGCTGATTTGCTTCCCGATAGCTTCGGGATTGCTAATTAACTAATTTGCTAATCAACTAATCAACTAATTTATTAATTTTATAAACTAAAAATATTTTTACAATGGAAAACCATAAAATATACGTAGCAGGCAGATTTATAGAAACTCCCGAGATTCTGGATGTTCACAATCCATTCAACAATGAAATATGCGGAAAAACTTTTCTGGCAGGTAAAAAAGAACTTGAAATAGCCATTGAAAAAGCTGTTGAATTAAAGCCGGTTATGGCTAAACTTTCTTCATGGAAAAAATCGGCCATTCTTTTTGATATCTCTCAAAAAATAAAAGAAAACCGTCAGAAAATGGGCGAAATCCTTTCATGCGAAGCTGCTAAACCACTTAAACTTGCTCTTGGAGAAATTGACCGTGCCATTCAGGCTTTTACTGTGGCTTCCGAAGAGGCTAAAAGGTTGCCTAAGGAGTATATTTCTATCGACTGGACTCCGGCCGGCGAAGGCAAAGAAGGCCTGATTAAATATTTTCCGGTGGGTGTGGTGGCCGGAATTGCCCCGTTCAATTTTCCTCTGAACCTTGCTGTGCATAAAATTGCTCCGGCCATTGCGGCAGGAAATCCCATCATCCTTAAACCTGCCCGATCTACTCCCCTATCGGTTCTTGAATTAGCCAGGATCATTGATCAAACCGATCTGCCTAAAGGCGCTTTTTCTGTATTACCCATGAACAGGGAGGCAGGAAATCAACTGGTGGTTGATGAGCGCATAAGCATGCTGAGCTTTACCGGATCTTCTTCTGTTGGATGGAAAATGAAAGCCGATGCCGGTAAGAAAAAAATTGCCCTTGAACTGGGCGGCAATGCAGGCGTCATTGTCTCTGATACTGCCAATATCGAGCTTGCTGCCGCAAAATGCATAATGGGTGGCTATGCTTATTCCGGTCAGGTGTGCATACACATTCAGCGCATCTACGTTCATGAAAAAATATTTGATGCTTTTTCCGAGAAATTTATTGAAGGTGTTAAAAAACTGAAATTTGGCGCTCCCGACAACCCCGAAACCGATGTCACTGCCATGATTGACGAAGAAAATGCCTTGCGTGTGGAAAGCTGGATCAACGAAGCAGTTTCTGCAGGCGCAAAAGTATTGTGCGGCGGCAAACGCAACGGAACCTATGTTGAGCCCACCTTGATCACCAACACCAAACGCGAAATGAAAGTGTGCTCCCTCGAAATATTCGGTCCGGTTGTTACTCTGGAAAAATATTCTGATTTCAAAAATGCCGTTGATATGGTCAATGACTCTGAATATGGTCTGCAAGCCGGTGTTTTCACCAATAAAATTGATGAGATGAATTATGCTTTTAACCACATCGAAGCGGGTGGCATCATGATCAACGAAGTACCTACTTTCAGGGTTGACCACATGCCGTATGGCGGAGTGAAAAACAGCGGAATTGGGCGCGAAGGAATCAAATATGCCATCCATGAGATGATGGAACCTAAGCTGATGGTTCGGAATGTGGATTGAAACAATTTTTTTGCCGCTTCCCGATAGTTATCGGGAGCGCGAATGAATAACTTAAATCGCTGATTCATTGGTATATTGTCACATTAGGTTAAACTATGAGGGCATACAAACATAAGGAATCAAATACAATTCGATTTATGAAGAAAAATTTTAAAATATTCTTTCTTGGGTTCCTGATAGTAGCTTTTGCTGTTTCGTTGATCAGCACGCCTTTTCCAGAACAAACAATCCTACAGCATTTTGCCACAATAATTTTTTTCGGGATTATGCTCTGGGATATTTTCAAAAACTATTTTTCCATTTCGGGCTATCTTGGGATCGGAATTTTTACACTACTCCATGTTATCGGTGCCCGATGGATTTATTCCTTTGTTCCTTATGATTATGCGATTGAATCGGTAACCGGAATAAGCATTAATGATCTGTTTGGATGGCAAAGGAACCAATACGACAGGTTTGTGCACTTCATGTTTGGTGTTTTGTTTTTTCCTGTTTTGGTCGATATCATCAGAAAGAATTTCAATCTGAAGCCATTTATAACAGGACTGCTTGCATTTCTCTTCATACAGTGGTTTTCGATGATTTATGAACTGTTTGAATGGATTTTGACTCTGACCATCTCAAAAGAAGATGCCGAAAATTTCAACGGCCAACAGGGCGATGCCTGGGATCCCCACAAAGATATGGCTCTGGCAATGGTCGGATCGGCCTTTTATTGGTTAATTATAGTAATTAGAAATTGGGGAAAAGGAAGATAGATTTTCCCAATCCTCTTTCCATAATTCCTTTTTTTTCATATCTTTAAAAAAAATTACCTATGAAAACTGAAAACCTTGTAATTGGATTGTTGGGCAAGGTTGGTGCAGGAAAATCACACACATGGAGTGCCTTGTTCGGTCGCAATGTTAAAACCGGAAAAAATCTGCGTAAGTTGTTTTTAAATGAAAATGAATATGTGGAAGTTTTTCTGATCAATGTTGCACCCCGCGTAAGGCACAAATATGTGGGAGAAATTATCACTGTGGAAAAACCGCGCATCATTCTATGCTCCATTGACTATTCACCCGGGGTGGAAAAAACCGTTGATTATTTCATCAAGAGCAATTATTCCATTTATGTACATTGGTTAAATCCCGGATATAACGATGCTTATGATCCCCAGCTTTTTTATACTCTTGGAATCATCAACCACCTGCTGCAAAACCATGCCGTGGTTGGAATCAGAAATGCAAAAGGCAGTCCGGATGACCGTGTTACCGAAATAAAAAACTATATTTACGGCTGGGCAAAATCGCAGGGATTGCTGAAAAATAAAAATGCTGCTTTGCCCGAAAAAGACAAGGATTGAAAAATGAGAACCAGTAAAATGAAAAACTTGTATTTGTTATTATTGTTTAATCTGGTAGTGATAATTGGTTTTTCACAACCCGAAAACTATAATAAAGCCGCTGAGGAGTTTAACAAACTCATGTACCTGAAAAATGACTCCTTAATTGTTCATTGTGAAAACAAGATTATTGAGTATGCTCCAAAATCGGAATTTGCTCTGTATGTTTTTGCATGGAAATACTTTGATGACGAAAACGACAGTATGGCATTCAAACTGGCATCGGATCTGACAAAGGATTATCCTTCCTTTGCAGCAGGCCATTATGCTTTGGGAAGTTTCGAAAACAACATTAATGGAAACTATGAAAAAGCCATTGGGCATTTTAATAAAGCCGTGGAAATTGATCCGAAATTTTCATTCGCTTATCGAAATACAGGTATCGCCTTGTTTAATCTGGAAAAATATCCCGAAGCAGACATCCAGTTTCAAAAATCAATGGATTTGTATACCGAAGACACTATTTGCCTTCAGTTTTACGGTATGAATCTCTATATGCTTGGTGACTACGAAAAAGCAAATGGAATTTTAAGTACCATACGTGATGAGGATGTATTAATTCCCGATTTTTATTACTATTACGGTTATTCACTTGAAAGCATGGAATTATATGCCGATGCCCTGATAGCATTCTCTAAAGGAATCATGATGGATCCTGAAGATCCCGAAATGCTTTTTGGCCATGGCTGGATGAACTACCAACTTGGAAATGATAAAGATGCCCTGTATGATTTCAGTGTTTCAACAGTACTTGACTCCGCCTTTACCGATGGATATTTCGGTGCCGGAATGGTTTACTCGCAAATGGGAAAATACAAGGAAGCCCTCAACGAATTCAACATACTGCTTTCCATTGACAGTTTGTATCCCGATGGAAATTTTTACCGCGGAGCCGTACTTTATGAACTGAAATATTTCGAATACGCTCTTGACGATTTCAACAAAGCCATTTGCCTTGATCCTGAAGATTCATACGGATATTATTACAGATGTTTGACCAATATGGCAGACGGAGAAATAATGGAAGATGATTTAAATGACTTTCAAACAGCCATTGACAAAGGAAATGCCGACCCAGAGATTTATCTGAGTATTGCCACAATCGCGCTGGATTTTGTCCCGGGACTTTCCGAAAAAGCCATCAGCAAAGCACTTGAGATTGACTCAGAATATGCAGACGCCATCTATTTTAAAGGGAAGCATATAGAAAAAGATCCAGACAAAGCATGCGAATTTTTCAAAAAAGCAGAAATGCTTGGAAACAGAGATGCCGGAAAAGCATTTAAGAAAAATTGCAAATCGAATTTATAACCTAAACTTCAATAACATGAAAGAAAACCAGGATTTCATTTTTGTCCAGAAGGCCGATATCAATGAAGGCCTGACAACCATGACGGTGACCAAAGCTTATATGTTCTTCACCAAAAGGTTTATGTTTGTTATTCCGCGTTCGGATGTTCAGATTCTTGGCAATGACAGCAAATTCAAGGATGCTGATGCTTTCAAAGAGCAAATGCTCTCAAAAGCTTCTGAAATGCCCGTTGAACAGTTCGAAGCCGAAATGTTCGCTCATCTTCCGGAAGACAGAATTTTTGCCATTGACGGAATGGATTTATTTAAAATAAAAGCTGGATTTTTTGGCGGAATGTCTTTCAGAAAAAGAGGCGGTCAGCGCAAAGTGGCCAACCTTCCAAGAGCTAAAAGAAAAGAGCTTAAGGGTTTTTATAACCAGATTTAATCAATCAGACCCTTTCCTGAATTTTTTCAATAATTGCAATATCCGCGGCAGAAAAAATGTAGCCTGACAAGTCGGCTGCGCTAACCCATTCTGCCCGGTCGTGGTCGGTGTATTTTATTGTACCTCCTGAATACCTGCACCAGTAAGCCCTCAGCTCAATAGTAATTTCATGGTATGAATGTCTGTTTGCCATGAAAAATTCCTCAACATCAATCAAAATCCCAAGCTCTTCATTTATTTCGCGCTTCAAGGCAGATTTTTCCTGTTCGCCATCCTTAACCTTTCCTCCTGGCAACTCCCATTTTCCCGCATTCGATTTACCCTGGGCTTTCCGGGTAATTAGGATTTTATTTTCATTTTTGATTATTGCTGCTACAACCACAATAGAATTAATATCGGTCATTTTTGAATTCTGTTTTAGATTTTTACACCAACAACCAGCACATCATCTGTTTGTTCATGTATTCCAACCCATTCAATGAATGTTTTTTCAATAGCTAAAATTTGCTCATCCATTGGCTTTTCACAATTTTCAAGTAAAAGCTGCTTAAAGGGTTTATATTTAAATTTCTTGCCCCCTGCCCCACCAAACTGATCGGCAAACCCATCTGAAAACATGTAAATCTGATCACCTTTTTTCACTGAAATTTTATAGGTGGAAAAATTGTCCATTTTTTCATAAATGGCAATGGGCATTTTATCTCCTTTAATTTCGCAGAGGTATTTTTCTGAACCTTCTCTGCTTATAGAGGATGAAACAACTCCTTCAATGTCTATTCCGGCATCCGAAGTCAAACTGTCTTTTGTTATAAGCCCGTTTCTGATATAATAAATGGGATTGTTGGCTCCAGAAAATAATATTGTACCACTGCCATGATCTATTGAAATTAGTGTCATGTCCATTCCATCTTTCACCGAAATTTCGTTTTGATTGACCCCTTCATCAGTCTGGCTTTTTTGTTTCAGTGCTTTAATCACTTCCTTTCTGAGCCGTCTTAATATAACCCCTGGGTGAGTAATATACTCCTTGCCCACGATTTCACGTAAAAATGAAACTCCAAGCATACTCATAAAAGCACCAGGCACCCCATGTCCGGTGCAATCTGCAACAGCAATTACCGTATGCCCTTCCACATGAGCCCACCAGTAAAAATCACCCGAAACCTTATCGCGTGGCTTGAAAAACACAAAATTTTCCTGCAGGTTTTCATCAAGAATAGTCTTTTCGGGAAGAATTGCCGTTTGCAATCTGGTAGCATATTTAATACTCTGATTCACTTCATGAAGCATTTCCTCAATGAAGCCTTTTTGCTGGATCACCGTATCTCTTTGTGATTCTATCTCATCGCGTTGGGCAGTAATTTCTTCGTTGGCCTGCTTTAAATTTTCATTCTTTTGCTGTATCTCAACAGTGCGTTCCTGAACAATCTTTTCAAGCCGGACTTTGTCTTTTTTCAGTTTTCGTTCCCTGATGCGGATAAACAAATACAAAAACACCACCGAAATGACAATTGCAGTTATTCTGAACCATAGAGTTTGCCACCAGGGTGGAAGAACCTCAAAAGAATAATTTATGGTGTTTTTTGATTTAAAACCATCTTCGTTGACTGCATAAGCTTCGAAAGTATATTTTCCCGGAGGCAGGTTTGAATAAACAGCCTGAGTATTATCAGAAAGTGGCGACCATTCCGCTTCAAGCCCATGCAATATATAACTGTATCTGATTTTTTCGGGGGCATTCAGACTAACAGCCGAAAAGCTGAAAATAAGTTTGTTCACATCCCATGGAAGCACAAGATTCTCAGGAACGCCTGTCCATTTTGCCAAATCATCATAAGTTATGGTATTCCTGTCGGTTTTTGCCCAATTGGTTTTCTCTATTGATAAATCAACAGAATTCAACATCAGGTTTAAATCAGAAACTTCTGTAATATCATATTTTGGATTATAGCGGGTAAGGTGCTTTCCTGTTCCAAACCAGATGCAGCCGCTATTATCTTCAAAAACGGAGTGTGCAAGACAATTATTCCCGGTAAATCCTTCATTAATGGCATAGCTTTTTATTTTGTAATTTTCAAAAACCGGGAGCAATGATTCCTGAAATTCCTTGGAATTATTGAGGTTAATTAATTTTACCAATCCCCGTCTGGTCCCCAGCCAAATATTACCTTTTTTATCCTCAGTAACTGATGCGATATAATCATCGGGAAGAAAATCTGAAGGAATCTTCAACAGATTACCATTTTTTATGCAATAAGCACCACCGCCAAAAGATGCTATCCAAATCTTTCCGTTACGGTCTTCAAAAATATCATAAATGAGATTGTTGGTTAATCCGTTATCTTTATTGATAGAGGTGAATTTCTTTCCGTCATATTTTATCACCCCGGCATTTTCGGTGGCAAACCAGATGTTACCGTTTTTGTCCTCCAACATGTCATTGACAATTTCACCATAGAAGCCATCTTTTTTACCAAAAAAACTAATATAATTTCCATCATACCTGAAAACACCCCTGCCATATACACCAATCCACAGATTTCCATTTTTATCAACAAGCTGTGACAAAATGTAGTTATTTCCAAGTCCTTCTCTGCCTGTAAGGTATGTTACTTTATCGTCCTTTAAAATACTTATTCCGCTTCCTGAAGTGCCAATAACGAAGCCATAATCCTTATGATTGGCAAAAGACATAATAAATTTTGAGCTCAATCTTTGCTCGAATGAGTAATTTTCGAAAACAGAATCCTTAAAAAAAGATAACCCGCCACCTGACGAGCCGAAAATCAATTTTCCAGTAACGTCCTGTGCAATGGCCCGAATCACATTTCCTCCCAAACCTTCATCAGTGGTAAAATGGGTAAATATTTTACCATTGAAACGGGTAAGTCCGCCTCCATAAGTCGAAATCCAAACCTGACCGTTTTTCAATGGTAGTAAGTCAAGAACCACATCATTGGTCAAGCCTTCGTTTTTTTTGACCGGGGTAATTTTTCCGTTTTCATAAATAAAAATTCCACCACCCGATGTTCCAATCCAAAGCAATCCATCATTGTCGAATACCAGCTTGTCAATATTTGGATTCAGAATTCCATTGTCATCTGAATAATTAATAAAATTTTTTCCGTCATAAACAAAAATTCCCTGACCATATGAGCCAAAATAATACTTACCAGACGAATCCTCAGTAATAGATTGAATTTTTGCCTGATAGCTGCATGGAATATTAAACCTCTCCATTTTTTTTCCATCCCAGACAAACACCCCGTTGGATTCAGTGCAAATCCATGTTTTTTGCGATTTATCGATATAGAGGAGTGAAATGCCGAGGCCAAGACTGTCATTATAGGGGAAATCAGAAATTTTTCCTTCATGTAAAATCGAAATTCCCTCATCTTTTGATCCAAACCAAAAATCATCGTTATTCTGCTCCAAAATATACCATATATTACAACTGCACAATCCTTTAATAGTATCATACACAGTAAAATTCCTGCCATCGTATTTTGTAACTCCGGTTTCGGGAGTGGCAAACCATAAATTCCCTTTTTTATCTGAAATAATCTGCTGTACTTCAGCTCCCCCAAACCCATCCTTTGTACTGTAAAAAGTAAACTTCTTTCCGTCAAATTTTCCTGCCCCGGCGCCTAAAGTTCCAAACCAAATCCAACCCCTTTCATCCTGATGCAGAAATGTAACGTATGAGCTTTGCAATCCTTCGTTAATGTCAAAATTTTTAAAACTATACCTGAAAGAAGCCTGTTTCACAATGGGTTTATCAATTATTACGGTGGGCAGGTCTGAAAAGGGTAATGGATTGCTCACGGACTGACCTGATGCATTTGCTGCAAACAGTACCAAAATCGTGAAAAACAAGTGTTTTAATATCATTTTCATCAGAATCCGAAAATACAAAAAAATGTTTTGATTTGGATTACACTAAAGAAAATTTTTAATTAGTTTAAGGGTAATCTTTGTGAAAACCAGGCTATTCAATAATGGAGGAAATTTTTTTCAAAATTTCCATACATTCTTCCTTTTTCTGCCTTGAAACCGGAATAGCAGCCCCATCGATCATTTCAATAAATCCTCCTTCACGTTTGAGATATTTTTTCAGGTGGTCGAGGTTTATGAGATGCGACCTGTGAGGCCTGAAAAAATTATCATTTTCGAGAAATGAGTATTCTCTCATACTTTTTGAAACCATCATCTTTTTTCCACCGATTAAATGAAAATTAGTATAACTGCGATCGGCCTCGAGGCGAATTATTTTATCAACCTCAATAAATTCATAACCTTCGGTAAAGGAAACTGCAATTTTGCGCGGACTTTTAACCTGAAGATTATGCAACAGGTTTTGCAGTTTAAGTGTGTTGTCACGGTTTGAAGAAATTTTTATCTTCACTTTTCCAACAGCTTCAGCAAGTTCATCAATATCAACTGGTTTAAGAATATAATCAAAGGCACTGTATTTGATAGCTTTGATGGCATGGTGGTTAAAAGCGGTAATAAAAATCACTTCGAAGTTCCTGTTTTCAATACGTTCCAAAAGATCAAAGCCGGTGGCATTGGGCATTTCTATATCAAGAAAAATCAAATCGGGCTGTTTTTCCCTGATCAAGGGAATGGCTTCATCAACAGAGTGAGCAAGTCCGCATACCTCAACACCCTGTATGTGTTTCTGAATAATAATCTGAATTGTTTTGAGGGCTTTTTCCTCGTCATCGATAATTAGGGCTTTGATCATGGTAGAATTAATTAATATTGTTTAGAACTATTTCAACCCTGGTTCCTGTGGCGGTTCCGGCATCATCATATAAATCGGTGTATCTTGCATTTAGTCCACTCCCATAAAGCGAGTTTATGAGGTCAAGTCTGGTTTGGGTGATCTTTGTTCCC
The DNA here is from genome assembly GCA_001769535.1 of Bacteroidetes bacterium GWF2_38_335. Taxonomy (GTDB): domain Bacteria; phylum Bacteroidota; class Bacteroidia; order Bacteroidales; family GWF2-38-335; genus GWF2-38-335. The sequence continues at coordinate 362,657 of MEOH01000010.1, read as the reverse complement.
AAAGACTGGTGTGTTTTATTTTTGGAATTTTTAATTTCTTCTGATCTTTTTCTGCCTACCCCGTTATCTTGGATGATGCACAGTAAAAGTCCGTCAGCATTTAATATCTCGACCGTAATCCTGCCCTTTCCCTGAAGATGCATTATTCCATGCCTGATTGAATTTTCCACAAACGGCTGGATTATAAGAGTCGGCACCTGATATTCGAGCAGCGAATCATCTGTAATAATTTCATATTCAAATTTAGTTTCAAATCGAAGTTGTTCCAGTTCTATGTATAGGTTAAGAGCATTCAGCTCATCCTCAAGCCGGATGGTATTATGCTGCGAATTATCGAGAGTCAGCCGCATTAACTTTGCAAACTTAGAAAGATATTTATTTGATGAAATATTATCGTTTTGCAAAATATAATACTGGATAGAAGTAAGTGTGTTAAAAATAAAATGCGGGTTCATCTGTTGTCGGAGAGCTTTTTGCATGTACAGGTTCAATTCGGCTTTCAGTTTGTTTTTGGTTTTTATTTCACGGCTGCGTACCTGAAAATAAACAACAATAAAAGCAGCTATAATGAGAATGATAATAAAACTGAAGGCATATCTTTGTTTTAGCATTTCAGATTCGTCTTCAGCATTTTTTTCGTTAAGATTGGCTATTTTCTTTTCTTTCAGAGCTATTTCCTTTTCCTTTTTTTCCATTTCATATTGCGACTGAAGGAAATTTAACTGGCGGTTGTTTTCATCAGAAAAAATTGAGTCTTCAAGTACCGAAAATAATTTAAAATAATGGTACGCAGAATCAGTCCGGCCAACCTTTTCAAATGCCTTTGACAGATTACCATAATTTTCCATCAGGTTATTTTTCAGGTTCAGTGCTTCGCAGATTTTAATACTTTTCCGGTAATAATCAATGGAAACCATTATATTTTCTTTTTTGAACCACACATCTCCCAGCAACTGGTATATTCCGGCAATTTCGGACTGGATACCAATTTCACTATTAATTTCCAGCGAGGACTCAAGATTTTTCACAGCCTGCTGATATTCCTTCATATTCAATTGTGCAGTGCCGATGTTTTTCAGACTTATCGCAATATCCGAAAGATTATTCATTTTCCGGCTCAATTCAAGCGATTCATTAAAAAAGTCAAGTGCTTTTTCAAACTGTTCCAATCCTAAATAAGCTTTACCAAGGTTATTGAGTCTGATGGCAATATTTTTGTCAATTTTGAGAGCTTTATCCAATTTTAAAGCCCGTTCAAAATATTCAACTGCCTGATCATACTTTTTCATGTAAATAAAAATCATCCCAATATTATTCAGTCTAATGGCTATTTCTTCCTTTTCACCAAGTTTTTCGGCAATTTTCAGCGCTTTTTTAAAATAGGCCAAAGCCTCTTTATACTGACTCCAAAAAGCATAAACCATTCCGATATTATTATAACGCACTGCAATTTCTTTTTCCCTCTTAAGTCCGATATCTATATCCAATGCCTGTTTGTGATATTCTATGGCTTTTTCATACTCACCCATATCACAATAAATCATACCGATATTACTTAATCTGGTTGCAATATTTTCTTTTATATTGCTTTTTTTGTCAATTTCAAGTGCACGTTCATATTGTGTCAGCGCTTCTTTCAGATTGCCCTGATAATAGAATGTCACGGCAAGATTGTTTATAGCATTGGCTGCATTTTCAAAATCGCCTGTTTTAATTGCCAGATCGTAACCTTTTTGAGAATACATTTTAGCCTGTTCGGGATCAATTTGAGAATAAAGTGCTGCCAAATCAATAAAAATATGAATTTTCGCATCTGCCGACGGATTTTTTTTCAACTCATTTTTAAGGGAGTCGATGCGGTTGGTGTTATTTGCAAAAGCACTACATGCAATCAAAACAACAGCTAATTTAAAAAGTATAATTTTCAAAGCGGATATTTTATTTTGATAAAAATATACAAAAAGACTGAAATATCCCTGATTTCTTTCCCAATTACATATTTCAGTTTCCGTATAACAAAAAAGCTGATGACTTCACTGCATAAAAAACAATAAAAACACCAAAGCTTTAAACTACAAGAAAATAAAAAAATCTTATTTGAGAATTGGGAGGCGCACTAACGAAACAAGAGTGTGAAACATAGTGCCACCCTAATATTATTATGGTTTTTTTCGCATAGGGTTGCATTTCATTTCACCCTACGCGGTCACATACCCAGGGCTTTGCCCTTGCTTCATCTGAGCTTAAGGTCTGAAAGACCGATTTGTAATACCACAAGGTGAAACAAAGTGCAACCCTGTGAAAAAAAAACAACATAAGGGTGCATTGACGAAGTCAGAATATATTTCAGTTTCCGTATAACAAAAAAGCTGCCGGCCAATTGGCCAACAGCTTTTTTTTTGAACGATTATGCTAAACGATTATTCTGCGTAGTAAATTGTTACATCTCCAAATCCTGAGGTGATGGTAAGCGTTGAACTGCCCGGGCTGCCGCCTACAATTCCGTTGGCTTTTTTAGAGAATTCCCTTTCTTCAATTGCCACAGTGTTGTTGGGAACGGTAACATCACCGTAACTTGCCCTGGCACTTAATGTATAGGAAGCCCCTTTATCAAATCCCACTTTTATGTCAGCGTATTGTCCGGCTATGGTAATTGTTTTAAATCCTTTTGCAGCATTCTTCAGATGAAAATCACCAAACTGAAGGTCAGCCATCAATTCAGATTTAACTCTACCCAGTTTAACATCCGTATAACTTGCATAGATATCCATTTTATTAATGTTTTCGGTTTTAAAATCACCAAAACTCAAATCTGCTTTGACAACCTCTGCCTGATCAATTTCAATGTCCGAATACTTTGCCTTAATGGTCAGTGCTGTTGCTTTATCAACTTTAAGATCAGAAAAACCAAGATCAAAATCGACCCATGTGCAGGTTCCAATAGAGACATTGCCATATTCAACTTCAACTTTACTGATTTCCTGAGATGACTCAAAAATCATATTATTTGCCCTGAGGTCACCAAAGCCAAGGTCTATATTGGTTTTTCCATGAATTTCATTAATATGAATATTGCCAAATTTATTTTTGATGTTCATCATCAGGTATCTGGGGATGCTTACTTCGTAATCTATCTGAAAACTGCAGTTTTTTGACACAGTTTCAAAAAAACTTGATTCGGAATTCTCTCCTATTTCAGTCTTTGCATAAATTACATTTTCTTTTTCAGAAAAACTGATGCTAATTTTGTCAAGATTTTTTTGGGCCTTTTCGGGATTACAATTATATACCGAAACCTTTACATCAATTTTTATTTCATTTTGATCCCAGTCTTTTATTCTGATATCCCCAAATTTATTATTCAGGTCGAGGACTGTTTTCTGGCTAGCCTGAAATTCCTTATGGATTTCCTTTTCAGCGATTTTGTCTTTTTCCTTTTGTGCAGAAACTGTTAGAGCAAAAAAAGTAAGTATGAGAAGTGCAGTATTAAATTTCAGTGCTTTCATTTTTAATATTGTTAGATTGTTTATATTCATTTAGTTGGTCAATAATCTGATTCATTATTTTCAGTTTTGTTTTATAATAATTGATCATGGCATTGATAACGCGATCATCTTTGGGATGAGCATTTAGTTCTTTTTGAAGCGATTGGTAAACCGAATCCATCTGACTGAGTTCGTTAAGCAACATTTGTTTTTCTTTTTCATCTCCGGGAAAGGCTGTATTTTCTATTTCATCGTATTTGCGATCGATCTGAGAAGTGTAATAAAACTCAACTTCATTATACTCGCCCGAAACATCACTTAGGGTTTTTACATCGTGGACAATGACTTTTTCATTTCCAGTTGAAAATCTATCGTACATCCAAAGAGCAGACATAATAAGTAATGTAAAAACTGCTGCAATTTTAAGCAGTGCAACCGGTGTAAACCTGCTTTTTTTCTTTTGGGTTGCAATAAGTTTTTTCTCAAACCTTTCCAGATGCCCGTCAGCGGGTTCCTCTTCATTGAGAAAACCGATGTTTTTTCTAATTAAATCTTCCATTTCATTCATGGCTGTATTGTTTATTTTCAAGTAATCCGGCAAGTTTACGCTTTGCCCTGGTATATTGCGACCGTGATGTTGAAGAGGTAATATTCATTATCTCTGCAATTTCATCGTGATCGTAACCTTCCAGTAAATAAAGGGATAAAATAACCCTGTACCCGTCAGGAAGTTCCGAAATTGCCTTTTTGATTTCAGCAGCTTTAATTTCTGCAAACGCTGTCACACTGTCGGTTGTTTCTTCTTCAGGAATGTTGATGTTGGTCATATCAACTGTTTCAATTTTCCTTTTTTTCAGAAAATCAATTGATTTATTAACCACAATTTTTTTGAGCCATGCGCCAAAAGCAGACGAGCCATCGAATGTGTGCAGCTTTGCAAAGGCCGAAATAAAAGCTTCCTGCATGATATCCTCGGCATCGGCGGTGTTGTTTACTATTCTTAAACTTGTGTTGTACATGGCTTTGTAATAAATTTTATATAATTCAATCTGTGCCTTTCGGTCTCCCTGCAGACATTTATCAATTATCAATTGATGGATATTTTGATATAAATTATTCAATTTTTGTTTCTTCTGGATTAAAGACGAAAGGTAAAAATAAATGCTGCATCAAAATAGAATTTTTCTGTTTATTATTTTGCGATTCAATAAACATTTTTATATTAAACAACAGATAATCAATAGTATATTCGCATATTTATTAGATTCTCAGCAATCATATTATTATTATTATCTGACCCAACACAATTCTATTTTTGTTTCTTTTCCTGATTGATAATTTCAAATTTCACTGTAAGTTCATTGCCATCCTCATCAACAAGTGTAAGCACATGTTTTCCCGGGGGGGGATTTAGAGCCAGCTGATGATAGCGCTGAGTTTGGCCAACAAATTCGTCATCCACATGCCAGAAAATAAGTGCCTCTTCCTTGCGGTGGGCAACTTCAAAGATGGTTTTTCCTGCTGTTCCGTCAAGTTCTACCGGAACATATATTTTCGTGAGGTTTTTTGGATAGATGACTTCCATGCTGTTTTTTCCGGCATTTTCCATTTCGCCAAGACAATCTGACCTGAATGGCGGAAGCACCTTATAATTTGCATTTTTTGATTTATAAAACCATTCCACGGCTGGCGGAAGTACAAACCATGGTTTATGCACCATGTTCTGGGTTTCTTCACATTCACTATGAACCTGAAATTTTTCCGTTTCATCGAGGTGAACAATTTTATGATACGGACATTTGGTAAAGCGAATGCCTGCAGCCGGAATCCAAACTGAATCAACGTCTTCACAAAGCTCAGATGCTAAATGCCCACTCTGGTGACAAATCGCTTCGTATGCCATATCATCGTACGGGATGTCAAACCATGATTGAGCCTGAGGCAAATAAGAAAAAATATCAAACAAAACCGGAGCAGCAGTGGTTATCCCGGTAAGCTTAGGCCTTCCTTCACCATCAGCATTTCCAATCCATACACCCACCACATAATCTGGTGTAACACCTATTGCCCATCCATCTCTGAATCCAAAGCTTGTGCCGGTTTTCCATGCAATTTTCTGATTTGATTTAAAATTTTCCCAACCCGATTGTTCAGGAGGTCTTTCCACATCCAGCATAGCCTTGAAAGTCAGATAAATTGCCGAAGCACTAAGCAAACTGCTGTTTTGGAGATTTTCTGTTCGCTCGCTGTCTTTCAGATAATCCTCAAAATTCACAAATGCAGGGTGAAAATCACCTTCATCATATCTGCTTTGGTTTTTCCGGTAATGTTTTAAAACCCTGGCCATCGAAGCATAAATTCCTGCCAATTCGAAAAGTTTTCCCTCGCATCCTCCCAGAATCAAAGAAAGCCCATAATAGTCAACCGTTTTTGTAACTGTTGTCATTCCCAATTTACGGAGCATGTAAAGGAATTTCTGTGTTCCGTAATCCTGGAGCAGTTTGATAGCCGGAATATTAAGCGACCGCGCAAGGGCACGTCTTGCCGGAACAGCTCCGTCATATCCGAGATTATAGTTTTTTGGGGTATATCCGCTGATATGCGTAGGAATATCGGGTACCAGGGCATTGGGCAGAATTTCACCCGAGGAAAGCATTGAGCAATACAGCAGGGGTTTTAAAATACTTCCGGTACTTCTTGGAGATCTGAGCACATCAACCTGCGTTCCATGTACCTTGTCGCCCGGCATGTTCACATTACCAACATAAGCAATTACATTTCCTGTTTCTACCTCAATAACTATTGCGGCAGCATTGTTAATTCCATTACCCGCATATCCTGCGGCATGTCTGTTAACAATTTCGTCAACCTTACGCTGAAACTCAAGTTTAATGGTAGAATGTAATTTGTATTTTCTGTTTTCCTCATCCTTATTACTATTTCTGATCATAAAATCAGACAACAGATGCGGAGCATACGAAGGAAATGGCCGGGGTTTGTCAGGAATAGGTTCTTCAATGGCCAGTTCATAATCTTCCTGATTAATTTTTCCCTCATCATATAATTTCAGCAACAATCTGTTTCTTTTATTCAGGAGAATTTCACGGTTTCTACCGGGATGGATCAGGGCCGGACTGTTTGGAAGGATGGCAAGCATGGCCGCTTCGGCCCAGGACAGATCATTGGGCTTTCTTCCAAAATACCTCCAGGCAGCGGCATCCAATCCGATTACATTTCCCCCGAATGGTGCATTTGATGCATATAACGCAAGTATTTCATCCTTGGAATAACTCATTTCCAATCTCACAGCCATTGCCATTTCAATGAATTTTTCGAAGATGGTTCTGTCCTGACCCTTTCTAGATAAACGAATTACCTGCATGGTAAGAGTGCTGCCCCCGCTTACCCGTTCCATTGACATGATGTTGCTATAGAGAGCCCTCCCCATCGCAACAGGATCAATCCCAAAATGACTAAAATATCTTTTATCTTCAAAGGAAATAATTGCTTCACGAAATTTATCAGGAACATTTTCCATTGGAGGAAAACGCCATTGACCATCATCGGCAATATGTGCCCCCAGAAGATAACTGTCAAAATCTTCCACAATGGTACTGACCGGATCGGTAAATAATTTTCTGGGAACAGAAATTGTGAAAAGTACAATTATGGCAATGAAGTTAATCAGTCCAAGCAATGCAAGTTTTTTTTCAATATGATAATTCGCACTTTTCAAAAACACATTTTTAAATGTCAATACTGCATTAACAAATGTATATTTTTTTTTGATTACTAAATTCTCAAAAACAACAATTGCACTAAAAAATAATATAACTGTAAAGCTTTTTAAATAGTATCTGCATGAAAACTCAAGTGACAGAGGAGAAAAGCTCAAATTCAAGGCTTGCGTACTTAGCCGAAGGCGCTCATGAGCGAAGCGAATAACCCACAAAAAGCGGAGTTTACTTATGTAAATGAGCATTTTTGGGGCGAGCATAACGCAGAAGTTGGGGTTTTCTTGCTGGCACTAATTAATTCTTTAGCCATGAAATTTTGAGGACACAAATGATTTAAATATATTTATACCTTTATTTTAATTGTAACTTGTTGAAACAAAAAAAAGAATTATGAAAGTACTTTTACTGTCCGCACTTATTTTTTTAGCCGGAATGGGCATGGCACAGGTTAAGCTTGAAAACCTGAAATATAACAAGTCCGACCAGTCATACTACCTCGACAGCAGTCCGTATACCGGACCATGTTCAGATGTTTATCCCAATAACAAAAAAATGTATGAAGGTCAATTTAAGAATGGAATTCTGGTTAAAGAATGGTTTGACTATTACGACGACGGACAAGTCAAATTTGCGGGAATTTATAAGGAAGGAAAATTTAATGGTGTTGCGACCTATTATTATGAAAATGGCCAGGTTAGTGAAACAGGCACATTTAAAGATGGCCGTAAAACGGGCGAATGGACCGAATGGGATATTTTCGGCAAAAAAAGTAAAATTAGGATTTACAAAACTGTTACTGAAAACTACAATAAATACCAGATAAAATATGAAGGTACCGAAAAGGATGGGAAAAAGCATGATTTATGCGTTACCTGGTTTATGAACGGTACCAAGAAAGAAGAAATAAATTATTTTGAAGGCCAACTGCATGGTGAATCAAAATATTATTATCAAAACGGCAACGACTCTGTGGTAAAGAATTTCGACAAGGGTGTGCTTAATGGAATCTATGCCGAATATTATGAAAACGGTTTTAAGAAATCTGAAGGCATGATTAAAAATGAACGGAAAGATGGAACATGGACCGAATTCGATGTGAACGGTACTCCGGTTAAAGAACACACATACAAAACCGATTACCTTAATTTTAACAATGGGGATAAAAGAGAAGAAATAAATTACATGGACAATAAAAAGCATGGAAAATCCCTTTGGTGGTATGAAAACGGCCAGCTTAAATTTGAAGAGTCTTATGAAAACGGAATTCCGAATGGAACCTGGATCCAATGGTACGAAAACGGTGAAAAAATTCAGAAGGGTGATTATAAAGATGGTAAGAAAAACGGTATCTGGACATACTGGTATGTGAACGGACAAAAATCAGAAGAAGGCAATTATATTAATGACTTAAAGGATGGCCTGTGGACCAATTGGTACGAAAGCGGAAAAAAACAGCTTGAGGTTTCATTTAAAGATGGCCAGAAAGTAGGAACCCAATCAGAATATCATGAAAATGGCAAATTGGCTTTCCAGGGAAATTGCACCGGTGGAATGCTTAATGGAAGTGCCACAGATTTTTATGAAAGCGGCAAGAAAAAATCAGAAGGAAATTATGTAAGCGACCGGCGTGAAGGCAAATGGGCAACATATGCCGAAACCGGTGAAAAAACAGGAGAAATATTTTACAAAACAGAAAGGGACTTCTATCCCAATAACAAGAAAAAATCTGAAGGCACCCTTAAAGCAGATGAAAACGACGGCTTATGGATTACCTGGTATGAAAACGGAAATATAAAATCTGAAGAAAGATATCTTGACGGAAAAAAACATGGCATGTCGAAAACATGGTATGAAAATGGAAACCTAAAATTTGAAGGAAACTTTAAACAAAGCAGAAAACATGGCATTCATGTTGAATATCATGAAAACAGGACCAAAGCTTCCGAAGAACCTTATGAAAATGGCGTGAAACATGGAAAATTTGTTTCATGGTACAATAACGGCCAGAAAAAAACAGAAGGAATGTACGTTAAAGGCAGCGCAGATGCAAAACACTATGGCTGGCATATAAACGGAAACAAAATGTTTGAGGTGAATTATGAAGGCGACAAGGAGGAAGGTCTGGCTACTGAATGGCACCCCGATGGAACGAAAAAATCTGAGGGATATTATGAAGCTGGCAAAAAAGCAAAAACCTGGACTACCTGGTATGAAAATGGTAAAAAAGAAACTGATGGCTCCTTTATTAAAGGCATGCGCGACGGCTTATGCACCTCATATTATGACAACGGAAAGAAAAGTTTCGAAGGAACATTCGTCAACGACAAACAAACAGGTTTGGTTACCAAATGGTATAAAAACGGACAAAAAGAAAGTGAAGGAAAATTCCTGGACAATAAAGAAGAAGGCGAATATAACTTCTGGTATGAATCAGGTAAGAAAAAAGCACAGCGTACTTTTTCTGCAGGTCAATTGAGTGGTAAATCACAGGAATGGTACGAAAACGATAAACAAAAAAGCATTAAAACATATAAAAACGGTAAACTGCACGGAAAAAGTTTTGAATTCGACGAAAAAGGAATCAAAACATTAGAATCAAACTTTATCAACGGAAAAGAAGAAGGAGAATGGACCTGGTTTTATCCCAACGGAAACATCAAATCCAAAGGCAGCTACCAGGCAGGCAAAAAAGTTGGCGACTGGATCGATTACAATGATGCAGGAAAGGAAACCGGAAAACAAACTTTTGCTGCTCCCGTTGTTAAGGAAGTCAAAGAAGAAGGGGATGTGCAGTAATTGATTGCGTTTAAAAAAAAACTATAACAACAAATAAATAAAAATGAAACCATTACCTGTTCAGGTAATGGTTTCGCTTCAATATTATGAATAAAAAACTGTGTTTCATATTGATTTTCTTTATGACTGCCCTTTGCGGAAGAACACAGTCCGATTCTATCAGACAGGTCCTGAACAAAATGCCTGATGATACTGCCAAAGTTAAATTGCTGAATAATCTCTGTTGGGATTTCAGAAATAAAGCCCCTGAAAATTCTGTAGTTTATGGCAAAGAAGCCATTCAGCTTGCAAAAAAAACTGGTTTTACGGATGAAATGCTAAAAGCCATGAGTTTTACCGGGGTTGCTTATCGTAATCTGGGCAATTATCCCGAAGCTTTCAAATATTTCTTTGAACACCTCGAAGAATCAAAAAAATTCAATAACCTTGAGCAACAGGGATATGCATATATTAATATTGGTAACGCATATATATATCAGGAAAAACCCATAGAGGCAATTAAAATGCTCGATGAAGCACTTAAAATCACAAAAAAACTTAAAAACGACAAACAATCTGCTTATGTAATGCTCAACCTGGGAAGAGCTTATCTTTTAAATGATGATTTTATCCAGGCAAATTATTACTTTATGGAAGCCTATGACTTCAGAAAAAATATCGAAGACAAAGACGGACAAGGAATTTGCCTGAAATATATCGGCGATACCTATTTTGAAAAAGGCGAACTTGACAAAGCGCTGGATATGTATATTAGGTCAATGGAACTTGTTGAGCTTGAAAAGGACCAGGACTTGTATTCAGATATTCTTGATAAAGTTGCCAATGTATACCTCCAAAAAGGCAATAACTCCGAAGCTCTGAAAAATGCACTCAAAAGCTATTCAATCGGATTGTTAGCCGGAACAAAACTCAGGACTAAAAATGCCTGCCTTACTATTAGCAAAACCTACGAGAAACTGCATGATTTCAATAATGCATACAAATACCAGACATTATTTATTATCTATAAGGATAGCTTATTTAACGAAGATGTTGGAAACAGAATAGCAGATATTGAATATGAACGCGAAAGACAGATAAAACAAAAGGAATATGAACTTGAAAGACAGAAAAAACAATCTGAAATAAACTTATTGATCGAACAGGAAGAAACCCACAGGGCAATAAATATTGGTCTGGTTTCCGGATTATCACTTATTTTACTGCTTGCATTGGTGCTCTTCAGGTCGAACCGTGTCAGAAAAAAAACCAATAGATTATTGACAAAACAAAATGAGCTGATTGAAAAGAAAAATACCGATCTCGAAGTTGCTTATACCGAAATCCAATTGCGTAATGAAGAAATAACAACGCAAAAAGAGGAAATTACGGCCCAAAGGGATTTTGTCATGAAACAGGGTGACAAGATATCAAGGCAGAAAGATTTGCTTAAAGAACAGCGTGACTTTGTACTTAAACAGAAAAAAGAAATTACTGATTCAATACATTATGCAAAAAGAATCCAGAATGCCATTCTGCCCCCCATCGAGTCGATGAAAGATTATTTGAATGATTATTTTATCTTCTTCCATCCAAGGGATATTGTGAGTGGTGACTTTTACTGGACAACCGAGATACAGAATAAACTGGTTATTGCTGCTGCCGATTGCACAGGACATGGCGTTCCCGGAGCATTTATGAGTATGTTGGGAATTGCATCCATGAATGAGATTGTCAATAAAATGGACAATATTTCAGCTGCTGGAATTCTTAATAATCTCAGGGATAATATTATTAAATCCCTTCATCAAACAGGTAAAGAAGGAGAATCCAAAGACGGCATGGATATAGCCCTTTGTGTGGTTGATAAAATCAATAATGAACTTCATTTTGCAGGAGCAAACAATCCGTTGTATCTGATCAGAAATGGCGAACTGATTGAATTCAAAGGTGATAAAATGCCCATAGGCATACAGCTTTCCCTTGAGTATGAGCCATTCAAAAACAATATGATAAAACTTGAAACCAATGATGTTTTCTATATGTTTTCAGATGGTTTTGCCGACCAGTTTGGTGGTCCTAAGGGTGGGAAATTCAAATACAAACCTTTAAAAGAATTGCTTTTATCAACTCATTTACTTCCAATGAATGAGCAAAAAGAAGTGCTGCATAATAAACTTGAAGAATGGATGAATTTTAATGATCCGCAAACCAATAAACCTTTTCCGCAGATCGATGACATCGTGGTTGTTGGCTGTAAATTCTAAAACTTATATTACAATCGATCTCACAACCAAATCCTTTCCACTGATAATATCCGAAAAAGGATTATCACATTTAGTGCAAGGATCATAAACTTCTCTGGCCTCAAATTCATTCCCACAAGAAGAACATTTTGCCATTGCTTTTATTTCTGTAATTTTTATCTCAGAATTTTGCAATACACTGTCTTTTTTCGCCTCGCCAAGTGCAAATTCAAGAGCTTCCCTAACAATTCCTGAAAGCGAACCTATCTCAAGTGTTATCTCTAAAACTTCTCCAACACCCGCCCTTTTAGCCTCTTCCTCAGCTATTTCAACTATATTTACTGCAATTGAAAGTTCGTGCATATGTTTTTTTTTCAAAGTTACTTATTTTTAAGTTTTTTAAAACCGGCAAATCTACTATTCTGGTGTTTCATTGATATTTTTCATGTTTTCATCACTTTCCTGATTAAGAAAATCAATTTATTGTCACCTGGGTTTCCATAATTCGTATAAAGCAAAGATTAACAAACGAATTTATGAAAAAACTCTTTAACATTTTTATTTCAGGTGTTTCAGTGCTTTTCTTTTTAAGTGCTGCTCCGGGCGATGAAGAAATTCTTTACGAACTGGATCTTGAAAATACCGATTCATATACTGTTTCCTGTTACGAAGAACTCAATAACCGCTGGGTTGTAAGCAATGACTCATGTTGCCTGCAAACCGGAGTAATAAATCTCCCCGGCGACCCTGAAACAGATCCGCTTCTGGATGTACCTATTGACGTGAATATTTTCAGAACGGGAAATCTTGAGGGCGGTGACTACGTGCGTATTGAATACAGACTGAATGAGTTTAAGTGGGTCGTGTTAGATGACCTTAGAGGAGAAGCTATTCCAAACTCTGCACATGTTTTTTCATATCTGGTTACCGAACTTTCTCCGGGACAGGATATTGAATTCAGAATAATATTTGTCACTGATGAAGCCAATGAAAAGATTACACTTCTTTCAAATTCGGCAAACAATTTTTCTATCGGAGTCCCATTTATTTCCGGAACAGACCAGCGCTTCAGAGCCGGAGCCCTTCCTGTGGAACTGGGAAGTTTCACCTGTTCTTCTTCTGAAAACGGTGTGGAATTAAACTGGTCAACTTATTCCGAAATTAACAATGACTTTTTTGAGGTGCAAAGAAGCATAAACGGACTTGATTTTCAGAAAATTGGTAAAGTATCCGGTAACGGAAACAGTAATTCTTATATAGAGTATACATTCACTGATGGCGAAACCCCTGCCGGTACTGTTTATTACAGACTGAAACAAACAGATTATGATGGAAAATATGAATATTCCGAAATTATTGCTGCCACTGTAAGCGCCAATAAAAACAACTGTGTTGTCAAAGTTATTCCTAATCCTTGCATGGGACAATGTCGCGTAAAGATTGAAAACTGTGAAGAAGAAAATGGAAATGATGTCAGTTTCATGGTTTTTGATGCTGTTGGAAATGTCATAGAAACCTCCTCACCTCTTTACTTTGAAAATGGTGAAGCAATGTTTTCATTCAACAATTCTAACAACCTTGCTCCCGGAATTTACGTGGTAAGAGCCAGTGCTTTTAATATGACAAAAGAATCCAGGGTTATTGTAAATAATTAATACACATTAATTATGAAAATTGTATTTTCACTTTATTTAATTTCATCGCTGGTGTTTTTTGCCTGTTCAGACGGAAACAATGATTCAGAACAAGGAAAAACAAGCAGCAGCGAAAGTAATGTTACTGACAGCAATGATTATATGGTTTTTACTGTGCCATCGCCTATCATAGTCAGCAGCATGCTAAAATCGCTTGACCTCGAATTCAATGAATCGCTGATAGAGGACAATATTAACCGGGGAATAACCTGTAACCGCTCCATGAGTAAAGCACTTAATCTGGGAATTTGTCTTGTTGACCTGAGCTATGCTTCCCTTTTTAACCAAACACAAGCCTCACTTAAACTCTATAAAAAAGTTAATGAGTACACCAAAATGCTGGGCATTGAAAGCCAGGAAATACTTGACCTCACAAAAAAACTGGAATCAAATGTGTCCAATCCCGATTCACTTATAAAGGTTCTTAGTGAAATGCAGTCAAAAATTGACAAGTATTTTCTGAACAGAGAGGAACAGGAATTGGCATTGCTAATACTTGCCGGGATATTTACCGAAGGACTTCATATTTCCCTGAATTATATTTCAGAGCTCGAAGACAATGGCAATCTTATAAAATATAAGGAAAACCTTGATCAGATGCTTTTGCAACAAAAAGTGCACCTCAAAAACCTTAATGATTTGCTTTCTGTTTACAACAAATCGGTTGATTATGAAAATCTCAGAAATATCTTCGGTGAACTTGAAGATGTTTTTAATGACCTTGCCTTCAATTATTCCATGTCGGAAGACAGAAAAAAAATAGACCGGATTTATTTTAAAAGAAAAAACCTATTTTTACTGCTGAAAAAAAATTCAACTGTTAGAGAAAAAATGCTTTCAGCAGAATGAAAACAATAAGATCATTAACCATCTTTGGCATTTCTTTTTAATTATACTGGGAAAAAATGTTTCTGAATTACAAATAAATAAAAAATATGAGATTTGAGTTGAACAACACTCCTGAGGAAATTGACAATCAAAAACTTACCGTGAGTGAACTATTGAAAATCAAAAACTACACATTTAAGCTTCTGGTGATAAAAATAAATGGCGTTTATGTCAGAAAAGAAGAATATGAAACTTCTTTGATTAAGGAAGGCGATCAGGTGACTGTGCTGCATCTGGTATCAGGTGGATAATTTTTAATGATTTCTTTTGTTTATCAAAATAAAAGTCTAAATTTGAAAATCAATATTTAAACAGAAATAAAATGAAAAAAATATTTACACTTTTCTTTGCCCTTACAACTTTATACTTTGTTTCATTTGGACAGGTTGACGTTGATAATGGAGGTTTTGAAAACTGGACCAGTTTTTCCGGATATGAAGACCCAACCGGATGGGATTCTCCAAACTTTGAAGCCGCTTATGCCAGCTCATTTGTGGTTTCCAAATCAACAGATGCTTATGAAGGAACCTTTTCTGTTAAACTTGAAAGTAAAACTGTGATCATGTTTGTTGTTCCGGGCGTCATTGTCAATGGTGACTTCTCGTACAATATTTCAGCGGGAACTGCAGATGTTTCAGGAGGTGACCCCTATACCCAACGACCCGAAAAACTTACCGGATGGTATAAATACACCCCTGCAAGCGGAGACAGTTGCACCATTGTTGCCGGACTCATGAAAAGGATTGACGGAATTACCCGCGACACTGTTGGTTCTGCAGTTTTTTCAGCCAAAACTGCTGTAAGCACCTGGACTTATTTTGAGGTTCCTTTTGATTATAACTCCCTCGATAACCCAGACAGTATTCTTATTGCTGCCACATCAACCGACTACACAAATGCCATGGCCGGATCAACATTATACCTTGACAAACTTCAACTTGCAGGCGGAACAGTTGGCGTTCAGGATGTTTTTGAAATGCTTGATGCCTCTGTTTACCCAAATCCAGCTGCAAATGACCTTTATATCGACCTCAAATCTGGTCAGGATGCAAGAGTGAAAATTATCAATGTAATTGGCAAGGAAGTTATCAAAAAGGAAATTGAAATAGGTATCCGTACTAAAATTGACATTTCTAAGCTCCCACAAGGAGTCTATTTCATTGAAGTTGAATCATCCACTGAGAAATTCACTCAGAAGATTATAAAAAACTAATTGTTTTTATCAAACAAAAAAAAGCATCTTCGGATGCTTTTTTTGTTTATTTCACTCTGTTAATAATTTTATTGATTTCTTTTTTTTACCAACTGCATATACGGCTTGAAATTTTTCTAATTTTCAGCCATGAATGAAAAAGCTGAAAACAAACCAAAAAAACGCCCGCTTTTAATCAGAATGTTCAGGAATAAATACACCCTGACACTTTTCATTTTTATTGTATGGATTGCTCTTTTGGATAAAAACAATCTAATCGAAAGACAAGATGATATCAAAGTAAGAAACCAGCTTATCAAAGATAAAAAATACTATCAGGAACAAATTGAAAATGACAGGCAGCGAATAAATGAACTCATGTCAAACAAAGAAAATCTTGAGAAATTTGCCCGTGAACAATATCTGATGAAAAAAGAAAATGAAGAAATTTTTATGATCCTTCATAATTAAGTCCGGTCCATTTGCCTGAAAATCTCAAGTACATCTCCATCCCCCTCAACAATTCCAAGTTTTTCAAGAAGCTTTGCTGATTCTTTGTCAACAGGCATTTTATTGAAAAATCCTTCATGCGAACTGTTAAAAAATTTAATGATTCTGAATGCGTCAAAAACACTATAAAATCGTTTTATAAATGATTCAATACCTGTTACATTTGCACTGACTTCAACAACTTTTTCAGAAAAACAAATCGTTTTAAGATATTCATTTAAAGCCGGATGCAAGGCACTGAGCAATTCATCAATTTTTTCTATGGGTTGGTTATAAAATAAAGGTACTTTTTCAAAAAAATGCTTTAAGGCCAAAAAAGCATCTAAACTGTAGGTTTTATAATCAGTACCTGTATCGAGCATTTCATTAATGGCTGCTCCGGTTCCAAACGGAACCCTATGGGATCTTCTGGGAGATGGAAATACCGACGCCTCATTTATTTCGACGATTTTACCATATGGAAAAACTTTATGAAGAAAATAAAAGTCCTCGCCCGCCTGCCTTTTGTTCATGCCCCCTGCCTTACAATACGCATCTGCTCTTACGGCAAAGCTTGAACCAATGGTATAATGGTAATATGGAAAGCCAGTATATTTCAGTGCCCATCGATAATATCTGAGGTGCAATTCATACTGATAAATTGCTTTATATAATTGCGGTTCGTAATCTTGTCCGTTTACCGGATGTTCAAAGTGCAAAAGTCCTGTATTACATCCCTTTTCACGAAAAGCATTTTCAATTGCAGTAAAATAATTCTTTGTACACAACGAATCCGCATCAAAGCAAATTATCACACCATGGGGGTTACCACATTTAATAAATCTTCTGACTGATTCATCCATTCCGGTTTTTCTGGCCAACCCTACCCCTGCTGTTTTCACAGGCATATCTGAGCATTCAATGGGAAAAATTCTGAATCCGGGTCTGTTGCTTTTTTCTATGATCTCCGATAATTCAGTCAAAACATATTTATTTCTGTCTAAGATGCTTTTAGGGGAGTTAACCGGTGAATTTACCACAACAAGGACTTCGACCGGGAGCGTTGGTAAATCGCATTCGGAAAGAGAGTTTAATGTCGGAATTATTGTATCCTCATCAAAACAAGGAATGACAACTGAATAGGCAAGATTTTTTTCAGGCAGATCAGAAATAATTTCACCGGACGAACTGTATCTTTCAAGATAGGATTGAAACAGTTGCATGCAGTAAAATTACTTTTTATACCTTAAATTCAGAGATTTTACAACTGTATCGGTAATATCCAGATCGGGATGAGCCTGAATCACATTGGTTGAAAGTGCTGAATTGTTAAGAATTATCTGGTATTTGTAGTCACTGTTAAATATTTTCAGAAAATTCTGAAGTGTATCAATTAACTGATTGTTAACGTCGTTAGAGTATTCAAGTAATTCGTTGGTTTTTTCCTGCTTGTAAATTTCAAATTCCTGAGCATCATTTTGGAGTTCAAGCTGCGCTGCCTCAAGCGATTTTTCAGTCAGAAAGCCATTGCGTTTGTATTTTTCCATGAAATCCTGTTCTTTTTTCAAATATTTTTTCTGAAGAAATTCCAGTTCGCTGGCCATTTTGGTTTGCTTATTTTCAATTACCTTTTTCATTTCAATTGCAAATTCATAATTCTCCATTAAAGAGTCAGTATTTATGTATGCAAAAGAAATGTCTCCGGTTAGTTTTACTACACTGGAATCAGCTTTTTGATCGGTTCCGGCAGCAGATCCCTTACCCGATGCAAAATGAAGAATATACAGTACAACCAGCCCTACGGCCATAAAAATTGTGATGATCGGACTTAAATTTTTCACGCTTTAATAAGTTTAGTTTTAACCCGCCAAAGATAATAACTATTGTCAAATAATTCAGTTAAGAAATCTTAATTTCTCTGAATATTGGCTGTTCAATGGAAATAAGGGTTTCGGTGCTCGATACACCTTCAAGTTCGTGAATACGCAACAGAACCTTTTTAAGATGTTGATTATCCATGCAGCAAACCTTAATCAAAACGGCATATTTACCGGTAGTGAAATGACACTCAATAATTTCTTCGATTTTTTCAATCTCTCCTTTAAATACCGGGTACATATTGGCCCGTTCGAAAAATACACCAACAAATGCTTTTGTCTTATAACCAAGCACTTCTTCATTAATGGTAAACCTGGAACCGGTAAGAACTCCGGCTTCCTCAAGTTTCTGTACCCGTTGATGAACTGCAGCTCCCGATATATTGCATTCTCTTGCAATTTCAAGAAACGGAATTCTTGCATTACTCATCAGAAAATTAATTATCCTTTTATCAAGCTCATCAATAAAATATCCGTCACTCATATTTCAGATTTATAATTTATGTGTAAACATAAGAAAAAAATTACAATCCCGAACCAAAACTTCAAAATTATTGACAATTTAACATGATTTGCTCACATCTACTTAAATTATCATTTTCTTACGTTACCAATATTATCCCGCTAGTTCAATTTTTTTGTATTCTCTTCGTTATATTTGTACAACCAATTTTGGTACTTTTGCATTTTACAGATAACAAAACCAGAGAAGCAAAATGAAAAGCATACTCTCAATTATATTGGCACTAATTGTTTTGGCAGGATATTCACAGAATGTTGGCCAAAAAAATGACAGTATTATTAATTACACCGACATAAACGGACTCAAGCAGGGCCCCTGGAAAAAATTCTATCAGGGTTCAGATCAAATTATGTATGAATGCCGCTTTCTAAACAACAAGCCGGTAGGAACCTATACCCGATACTGGCCTAATGGGAATAAAAAGGTAGAAATAAAATATGACAGCAAAGGGGTTGGACGAGCAAAAATCTACTCTGAATCAGGCTCTCTTGGGGCACAAGGTAATTATATTGATCAACTTAGGGACAGCACCTGGGTTTTTTATCTGGGCGATAAAAAAAGAGGTGAAGAAAGCTACAGCATGGGCAAATACAATGGTTCACAAAAAATATACAATTCAGAAGGCATACTGATTGATGACATGAACTTTAAAATGGATAAAATGGATGGTACATGGAAACAGTATTATGTTACCGGAAACCTGAAATTTCAGATTAGTTTCGAAAACAATGTCAGAAATGGTGAGTTTATCCTTTATGATGAAAGTGGAGATATTGAGAAAAAAGGCATGTATAAAAACGGACTTGAAAACGGAACCTGGCAGTATTTTGATTCCGGAGGACATCTCAAATATCTGGTTGTTTATGAGAATGGTAAAATAATAAAAGACGGCGGACTGCAAAAAGAAAAAGATGAAGCTTTGAAAAAGGAAAAGGAAAATGAGGGAAAAATTCAGGATCCTGAAAAATTTACCGCCGATCCCGAGGAATATTTTAAAAATTCGCGTACCGACTATTAATTTTTTTAGATTTTTTTTACTTCAAATACATCTGAAACTATGTTCAATTATGAACATAGTTTCATGTTTTAAAATACTTCAGTCAGTTTGTATTTCGATTGGTTTTATTTGCTATTTTTACTACCTGTTTTAATAAAAAAACGAGTAAAAATTTAAACTGAATTACAATGGCAAAAAGAACAATCGTAGCAATGCCCGGCGACGGCATAGGAAAAGTAGTACTTGAAGAAACCATCAGAGTACTTGACGCCGCAGGTTTTGATGCAGAATATGTCAATGGAGACATCGGATGGGACTTCTGGTGCAAAGAAGGAAATCCGCTGCCTGACCGAACCCTTAAATTACTTGAACAGCATAAAATTGGTCTGTTTGGTGCAATTACCTCCAAACCAAAAGACAAAGCTGATGCTGAACTTTCTCCTGAACTGAAAGGCAAAGGACATATTTATTATAGTCCAATCGTTACCATGCGCCAGAAATTCGGACTTGATATCTGCATGCGTCCGTGTATCACCCTTCCGGGCAACCCACTGAACTTTATACGCAGGGCAGCTGATGGCGGCTCCGATGAACCGGTTGTAGACTGTATGGTATTCCGTCAGAACACCGAAGGTCTTTATGGCGGTGTTGAATGGACCAACCCCCATGATCAGATTTACGATGCCCTCATGACACACCCAAGATTCAAAGAAAATTTCGCATGGTGTCCAAGACCTGAGTTAGCTGTGTCAACTAGGATTGTAACTAAAAAATATTCCACCCGGATTATTAAAGCAGCTTTTGAATATGCTAAAAAACGTGGCTTCGACAAAGTTACTGTTTGTGAAAAACCAAACGTTATCCGTGAAACCTCGGGTATGATTCTGAAAATCGCTCAGGAAATGAGTAAAAATGAATATCCCAATATCTGGGTTGAAGATGTGAACATCGATGCCATGATGATGTGGCTCACCAAAAATCCTGAAAACTACCATGTAATTGTTTCAGAGAATATGTTTGGTGATATCGTTTCTGATGCGTTTGCCGGACTTATTGGCGGACTGGGTTTTGCAACTTCAGCACAGTTCAATCCTGAAACCGGTGTGGCTGTTTTTGAACCCACCCACGGTTCTGCTCCAAAATACGCAGATTATGAAACAAGCATTGTTAACCCCATTGCAATGATCCTTTCAGCAGTTTTAATGCTAGAACACATCGGTGAAGATGCTATTGCTGCCAAAATAAAAACCGCTGTTGCCGCAGTTGTGAAAGAAGGAAAAGTAAAAGCCTATGACATGCTGAAAATGCGCGGAACACAAGAAGTTATTAATCATGGCGCAGCTTCAACCAAACAAATGGCTGACGCAGTTATTGCCAAGCTATAATTTTTACCCTCAAAAGCCGGCTTGCCGGGCCGGCTTTTGTATTTTAATCAACCACATGAAAATTTTAAAAAATGCTATACTCCTATTGGTTGTTTCATTAATTATCAATGGATGTCTGGTAAAACACGAAATAGTTTTTAACGAGGACTTTTCAGGTACTTATTATTTCACACTTGACTTTTCGCAGTTAAGCGGAATGATGACCGACTCAACAGGAAACAGTCAAAATACAATGAACAGCAATTTTGACACTATTGTCAACAACCTTAAAGTCATTCCCGGCATCTCAAACATTCGCATCAATGACAACCCAAATGGCGGAAAACTAGAAATAATATATGATTTCAGGGATGTGGAGGCGCTTAACACCTCCATTAAAAGCTCTTCTCAATCTGGCGAAAATATGCCTAACAAAAGCAACCCCATTCTGTTCAAGCTGAAGAAAAACACTTTATCAATGAAACAAAAAGCAACTAAGTTTGAGAAGGACTCAGCAAGCGCCACACTGAATGAAATGTTCCAATATGAGTTTTCTGTGGTTTTCAAAAAAGATATCCGAAAAGCACATTTAAATAATGGGGCTGTTCAATCGGATAAATCAATCTCACTTAAAGGAAAGTATTTTGACACCTTAGGAAAAAACACTTCCTGGAAAATAAAATTTTAATAACCAAAAACGTAATTGATATGAATAAAGAAGTATTGGAATTATGGCCCGAAATAGAATGGATCAAAGATTCTGACCTGCGGGAAAAAACTGCTGCCACATGGGAACTGGCACTCAAAAAATCTGTTCTTACTCCAAAAGACCTCCAGACCATTCCCTTTACGCTGCTTTGCGGTCCCGATTTAAAAGTAACTTTTATGGACCATAAAAGATCTGTCGTGCACATCGCCAGAGACGCCGGCCAAAAAATTAATGACTGGTATCATGGCGAACTCACCTGCAATATGGATGTGTTAATTGCAGGAGCTATTCTTGCTGATGTTGGAAAACTTCTTGAATATGAACTTGATGCAAACGGAAAAGCAGTACAATGTGCGTACGGCAAATACCTGAGACATCCTTTTTCAGGGGTATCCCTTGCTGAACAATGCGGCGTTCCTGCCAGTGTTTGTCACATCATTGCTGCCCATGCAGGTGAAGGTGATATGATTAAAAGGACTGTTGAAGCTTACGTTGTTCACCACGCCGATTTTATGACCTTTGAACCTTTTAAGGAAAGACTGAAAGTTTAAAAAATGATTAAAAAAGGCATCAAAAGATGCCTTTTTTATTTTATCTTTGATAAAAAACTGATTTTCCTACTGCTTCAAAATATGAAAACATTTGCTTTTTTTTCTTTGCTTGTTTGCATGATCGTTCTGATTTCATGTAAAAAAAATGATGACAAGTTCATAATCTCCGGAACTCTGATTAATAACTACGAGGATTCTTATGTAAGCGGTGCCACGGTTAAGCTTTATGGTCAAAAAATAGAATCGGGAACATGGAACTCCAATTTCACCGTCATTACAACCGGAGTTACTGATGCTTCAGGTCATTTTTCGTTCACCTTTGATGTGGAATCTTACAGTGCGTTCAGATTAGAGTTTTCAAAAGACAGATATATAAAGAAACTTGAAGAAGTAAATGCCGCCAATGTTGAAAAAGGCGAAGATTATAACCGTGAATATTCCTTTTTTTCGGAAGCATGGCTGAAACTGTCCATTTCAAATACCTGGCCCTCCGCCGAAGAAGATTACATAACCTACCGGATTGTCAATGACGCATCAGGCTTCTCTGATTGCTGCTCTTCAGATTTTACCACCATAACCGGCTCTGAAATATTTGACACCATTACCTGCAAAACATTTGGCGGCCATACAGTTTTGATTGAGTGGAACGTAAAATCAGGTCCGGATATGATCCACTATTCCCAAAATGTACTTTGCCCCTCATTCGATACTACAACTTTTTCTATTACTTATTAAAAATAATTTAATACTTTTATCTCTTTAATTAACTAACAACACCATGCCTGATATTCAGACGCTGAATCAGATTTTTGTATATATTACATTGGCATTCATTCTGCTGTCCTTTTATCTGGAACTTACCGGACCTGCTTTTACCTTTGTAATTGCCGTTTCTTTCCTTGGGCTTGTTGAAGTGCTTACTCCCTCTGAAATTCTTGCCGGGTTTGCCAATGAACAAATCATGGTTATTATCATGCTGTTGTTATTAGGCGATATAATAAGAAGGGCAAATATTATTGAAGTTTTTTTTAATTCTATATTCAAGGCAACCGGAAACCTTAAAAAATTTACTCTTCAGATGATGACATTGGTGGCCGGCCTTTCAATGTTCATGAACAATACGCCTTTGGTTGCGGTAATGATGCCCTATGTGCACAGTTGGTCAAAGAAAAATAAAATATCACCGTCAAAACTTCTCATTCCACTTTCTTTTGCCGCAATTATCGGGGGATGCGCAACCCTGATCGGCACATCTACTAACCTTATTGTCAACGGACTGGTTATGGACAGAGGAATGCCTTCACTTAAGCTTTTTGACTTTTTCTGGGTTGGTTTTCCCATGATAATAATCGGTGTGCTATACTTCATATTCTGGGGAATTAAAGTTCTTCCCGACAATAAAGACATCATTGATAATTTTGATGAAAATAGCCGTGAATATATTGTGGAAGCAGAAATAAGATCGGGCTCACACCTTATTGGAAAATCCATTGAACAGGCGGGATTAAGAAATCTTCAGGGACTTTACCTGGTTGAAATTATTCGCAGTGAAACCGAAATCATGTCTTCCCCTGACATATTGCTGCAGCAAGGCGATATGCTCTACTTTGCCGGAGAAACCGAATCCATTACCGATTTTATCAAACCTGAAAGCGGATTAACCCTTCCGCAAATTGGATCTCTTCACAAGAAAAAACACACCCATGTGCTTGAAGTTGTAGTATCTCACAATTCAAGTCTGGCAAACCGTTCGGTGAAAGAAGTTAACTTTAGAGGAAAATATGATGCCGCAATCATTGCAATACATAGAAACGGTGAAAGAGTCAGAGGTAAAATTGGTGAAATTTTTCTCAAGCCAGGAGATGTCCTTCTTTTGCTTGCAGGTTCTGATCTGGAAGACCGCGCAAATTTCACTCAGGATTTCTATTTTATTTCAAAAGTCAAGGAAATAAGCCACCCCGATTTATATAAAACTATTATTTTGATTGGAGGAACGGTACTAGCAATTCTGCTTTCAGCTCTTGGCTTTGTCTCGCTCTTTATGGCCCTGATTTGCCTCCTGATTCTTCTTATTATTTTTAAAGTTGCCAATCCGCAAGATTTACCCAAAAGCATTGATTTTAATCTTGCAATTATTATAGCCATGTCGCTTGCACTGGGCATTGCCATGATAAAAACCGGTGTTGCCGCTAACATTGCAACTGTTTTTGTGGAGGTTTTTGTCCCGCTGGGGGGATTTGGTGTTTTACTTGGATTTTATTTCATCACCGCAATACTTGCTGCTTACATCACGAATAAAGCGGCTGTTGCGGTAATTTTTCCCATCGGAATTGCAACGGCCGCCAAAATGGGCGCCGACCCAATGCCATTTATTTTAATTGTTGCTTATGCCGCAGCAGCTAATTTCATGACACCTATCGGTTACCAGACAAACATTATGGTTTATGGTCCGGGCGGCTATTCTTTCAAGGATTTTTTCAGGGTTGGAACACCCCTGACTTTTATTTATATGCTGGTTGCAGTAACTATTTTATATCTGATTTATTTTTAATCTGTTACTGAGTAATTCTTTCTTTTGCTTTTTTGATGAGTGATACAAATTTTAAATAGTCCTTTTTAGAAAATCTGATTATGGATTCGGGATTTTGTCCGAGCCGTGCATATCCTACCCATTTTAGTTTTACAGTGTCCCAATAGCAACCGGTTTCAAATCCTTCAGTACTGTTAAAAACCACCTCAGCGTAATTTTCCGATTTCGAGTCAAAAAACGCCAGTATCCGGTCAAGTGCAAGATCAAAATCCTCTATTTCTTCCCCTGGAACATTAATAATAAAATGCTGCTCGGCTTCGGCATTGAAATACTCAAAACGAATGGCATAATGAGAATAATTTTCAAAAAGATCCATCAAGTCAAGTACCCTGACTCTCAGAACTTTTTCAATACTTCCAATCTCGTAATATACTGTATGTGAAAACGATGATTTTGCTGATTCTTCGGTTATATTTCTCATTGTAATTATTTTTTTTACAAATATAATAATTTAGTTTTAAGTTTTTTAACACTACTGATCATCTAAAAATTGGTTATCAGGTTAACCGGACTCCACAATCATTCCATATCTTTCAATGAAAGCTGTATTCTTTTTCTCGCCACATCCACTTCAATAACTTTAACCATCAGTTGTTGATTGAGTGATACTATTTCTGCCGGATTTGAAATAAACTTATTGGCCATATTTGAAATATGAATCAGTCCGTCCTGTTTTACACCAACATCAACAAAAGCTCCGAAATTCGTAAGATTGGTAACAATACCCGGAACAACCATTCCATGTTTCAGATCATCAATTTTGTGAATTCCGGGTGCAAAATCAAAAACCTTGATAATTGTACGGGGATCCCTTCCCGGCTTAGAAAGCTCGTCCATTATATCATTGAGTGTAGGCAGTCCGGTTTCAGCAGTCACATAATTTTTAAGATCGATTTTTTTTCTGATTTCTTCATCCTTGATCAGATCTTCGATACTGCATTTCATATCAGCAGCCATTTTTTTAACGACCGGATAGCTCTCGGGGTGAACCGCTGTATTATCGAGCGGATTTTTTCCATCCCTTATCCTTAGAAATCCAGCGCACTGTTCAAAAGCCTTTGCACCCATCCGGGGAACCTTTAATAGCACTTGTCTGTTGTTAAACAGACCATTTTCCTTTCTAAAATCAACCACATTCTGAGCCAACTGAGGTCCCATACCCGAAACATACGTAAGCAAATGCTTGCTGGCCGTATTCAGATCAACCCCTACCTTGTTTACGCAACTTTCCACAACTGTATCCAGACTTTTTTGCAGTTTGCCCTGATCCACATCATGCTGGTATTGGCCAACACCAATTGATTTCGGTTCTATTTTGACCAATTCGGCAAGCGGATCCATCAGTCTTCGGCCTATAGAAACTGAGCCTCTTACGGTAACATCATATTGTGGGAATTCATCGCGTGCAATCTTGGACGCCGAATATACCGAAGCGCCCGCTTCATTTACCACAAACACCTGAAGTTTTCGATCGAACTTAATCCTTTTAATAAAATTTTCGGTTTCCCTTCCGGCTGTTCCGTTCCCAATGGAAATAGCCTCAATATTATACGATTCAACCAAAGAGCTGATTTTTTTTACAGAAAGACCCGTTTCATTTTGGGGCGGATGGGGATAAATTGTTTCATTGTGAAGCAATTCGCCATGTTCGTTTAAGCAAACTACCTTGCATCCGGTTCGATAACCCGGGTCAATAGCCAAAATCCTTTTACTTCCAAGCGGCGGAGCAAGCAATAGTTGCCTGAGATTTTCAGCAAAAATCATAATAGCAGATTCATCAGCTTTTTCCTTATAAACAGCCATTATTTCATTTTCCATGGATGGATGAATGAGTCGTTTATATGAATCCTTCATAGCCTCAAAAACCTGCTCAGCAGATTCATTGTTGCCGCTGATCACAATCCTCTCAAGCAAATCAAGCGCATCATTTGCATCGGGCGAAACTGAAACCCTGAGAAACCCTTCGCTTTCACCACGCTTCATGGCAAGCAGACGGTGTGACGGGCATTTTCTTATTAATTCAGACCTGTCAAAGTAATCTGTATATTTTTCGGCCTCGGCTTCTTTTCCTTTTATGACTTTTGAAGAAATCATAGCTTCTTTTTCAAACAGCCTGCGAACCGAGGATCTTACTTTTTGATTTTCGTTAATCCACTCGGCAATAATATCACGGGCACCCTGCAAGGCATCCTCGACATTTTCAACCTGATCATTCAGAAATTTTTGTGCTTCCCGAAAAATATCAGCATTTGATTGCCTCATAATCAAGACAGCCAAAGGTTCCAGACCTTTTTCCCTGGCAATTACCGCTTTTGTTTTTCGCTTAGGTTTAAAGGGGAGATAAATATCTTCCAGTTCATTGAGCGATTCAGCAGCATCAAGTTTTCCTTTGATTTCGTCAGTTAACACATCCGCTTCAGAAAGCGCATTTAAAATAAATTCCTTTCTTTTTTCAAACTCAAGCAATTTTTCATTCATGGTAAGAATATCTGCGATCTGCACTTCATCCAACCCACCTGTCTTTTCTTTTCGGTACCTGCTAATGAAAGGAATTGTTGCACCCTCACTGCTGAGCTCAATGGTATTCTCAACCTGCCACTGTTTCAACGAAAAATGTTGTGTTATTTTTTCAATGCCTTTTTGCTTCATATTTTTCTGATTAAAATCGATCCAAAATTAATGATTTGTATTATCTTGCACACAATATGAATTTTTATTTTGTAATAAATCAATTAATTTCTATTTTTGCTGAATTAAACCATAATATTAAAAGTATGAACAGGTTATTTATGAAAAGCGTTTCACTCTTTTTCCTTATCGGAATAATTGTATTTATTTCTTCATGTAATACTACAGAGGAAAAAGAAACCGGAACAAAGACTAAGGATACAGTTGAAAATGATACTGTTATTAAAGAAGATTTAGCTGATGTATATTCACTTCCTTCTCCCACAGAACTTTATGATCTGATGCAGCAGGGTGGTGCCAAATTCAAGTCTGAAATTCTTAATGACGTAAACAACGTAAAAAAATACAGCACAACAAAAAGCAAAGCCATCAACTTTGGTATCTATGCTTCAGATCTGGCATACTGTAGCGTGTTCAACAATAACCAGAAAACTTTCCTTTATTTTAAAGTTGCAAAGGATTTGGCCGATCAGCTTGGACTCACAAAAGGTTTCGATGAAAAAATGATGAATCGAATCAATAAAAATCTCAACAACAGTGACTCTTTGTTTCAGATTGCCACAGATTCATATACCAGTGCAAAAAATGCAATGGGCAATGATGCAAGCTCAGCATTATTTCCTCTTATGATCTATGGTGGTTGGCTAGAAGGTGCATACATTGCAACCCGTTCAGTGGACAATTTTAAACAGGACAATCCCGTTCTTATGAGAGTGGCCGAACAGGGAGTGATGCTTCAGATGCTTGTTGAATTCCTTCAGACTTTTGAAAAAACAGCTGATGTTGCAGATGTTATTAATGAGCTTATTGACGTTCAGATGGCATTTGATGAATTAATGGAAAATGATGAAGAAACAGTGATGACCAAAGCCCAGTTTGAGAAAATATCCAAACTGATTTTCACACTGAGAAATAAATACGTTGAAAATAAATAGTTCCAACAAGATTGGTTTAATATAAAATTTAAGCACATGAAAACTAAAAAAATAAATATACTCTTATTGCTGGCTCTGAGTCTGTTCTTCATCAACAGCAGTTACTCACAGGAATGCGACAGAATCAACTGGTTTGATTGCGAAGAAGACGAAGGTGACTTTGATTACCGTTCAATGTCTAAGGTTGCATCAATGTCTCCAGGTGATACAGTCTCAATGAAAATTGCAGTTTACTCCGGACAGCGCTACAGAATAATGCTTTGTGGCGATCCTGACCTTGGCGAATTGGATTATTCAGTATTTTCAAGCACTAAGAAATACAAAACAGTTATCAAAAAAATTACCCCCAGAGAATCAATCGAAATGATCCCTATTAAAAATTCTCAAGGTGTTGAAGAAATGGATGAATGGGGAAATCCACTTCTTAAGGAAAGAACAATAATGGTAAACGACACTACCTTTGGTACTGAGGTCAGTATTGAAAACAAGACCTATTTTGATACCAAAAAA
This sequence comes from Bacteroidetes bacterium GWF2_38_335, assembly GCA_001769535.1. Taxonomy (GTDB): domain Bacteria; phylum Bacteroidota; class Bacteroidia; order Bacteroidales; family GWF2-38-335; genus GWF2-38-335. The sequence goes on along the minus strand of MEOH01000010.1, from coordinate 333,407 downwards.
GGCGGCATGGTTGGCCTTAAAAAAGGCGAAGAGCAAAAACCTTACCTTGAAAGGGAATTTGCCAAACCGGTTACCCTTACCATAAAAATTGTTGTTCCTCCTGGTGACCCCGACTTCGTTGGCTGCGTAAGCATCCTGATTGGAAGAAAAACCAAAAGGACCGGAACAGTAACAGTATACTCTCCCACAAGGGAAGGATAAAAAATAAAAAAACCCGCAAATGCGGGTTTTTTTATTTTCTTAAAATTACCATCGTCGCACCAAACCCATATTTTTGGTAAGATGCATCCTGATAGTTCAAAAACTTGTATTCCTTTTCCAGGATTTTCCTGATTTCCATTTTCAAAGTCCCTGCTCCTATCCCATGTATAAAAACTATCCTGTTTACTTTATCAGAAATTGCTTTTTCCAATTCACTTCTGAAATGGGAAATCTGTATTTCAAGCATTTCAGCATTTGACATGCCATTGCTGTTATCAACAAGCTCATTGATATGGAGGTCTACTTCTAAAAGGGGAACTTCGGGCTTTGCCTTAAATTTCTGTGCTTCCTGCTTATGAAAATTTTCTGAGAAATCCTTTTCTTTCAGTATTTTAGTAATGTCTGCTTGCGAAACTGATTCAATGATCTTTTGCTTACATGGATCTTCTATCTCAATAATCAATGCTGCGGTTTCAAAATAATCATTCTCGGTAAATGAACTATCCTTATAAAAACGTGAATGTTTTAATACAACAGTCTCGTTAACCGGATTTTGCATCTTATACCTTCCGTTCCTGTAAAAAATCCCCTGAACGGTAAATGACTTTATCAAATTAAGCTCTTCCTTTTCGTAAGCGGTGATGTACAACTTTGTATCAGGCTCAAGCTTTCCTGAAAGAATTCCTGCCTGAGTGTCTTCGCTGGTGGTAACAATATTATATAGCAACCAGTAATGGCTGTCGTTTATAAGATACATATTTAACTTGTTGTTAAGAACATCTCCTCCCTCGGGTTCAAAGGCCAGAAGCAACCTGATATTTGTGTCATTTTCATCAAAATCTTCATCATAATATTCTTCCTCTTCATTCACTGCATAATTATATGACAAATCACTTACATAAGGTTCCTCTGCAACTTTTTCGGTTGTTTCAATTACAATCAGGTTTTTAACTGCGGCCGGTACTTCAAAATCATCTTCGGTTAAAATCATTACATTGTCTTTATCAATAACCCTGACAACGATTCCCCCACCGGTATCGTTCAAAAAACGTACTTTGTCTTTAATACTTATTTTCATTGCTTTTGATTTTATAAACCATAAAGTTAGTTATTTTTGTGCGATTATTATATGGAAAACAGACCTGACATAAATATTTCAGATTTTACTTACTGTCTGCCGCAGGAAAAAATAGCTGCTTATCCGCTTCCCGACAGGGATGCATCAAAACTTTTGCTTTTCCGTGATAATAAAATCAGCCATGCTGAATTTCATCAGCTAAGCAGCTACATTCCTGTTAACAGCCTAATCATTTTCAATGATACCAAAGTAGTTAATGCACGGCTTTTATTTGAGAAGGAAACGGGAGCCGGAATCGAAATTTTCTGCCTTGAACCTGTTTGTCCGGCTGATTACCAGCTCGTTTTTCAATCAACTCAACAATGTGAATGGAACTGTCTGGTTGGGAATCTTAAAAAATGGAAATCAGGTCGTTTAAAAAAAACAATCCTCCACAAAAACCATGAGGTTTCCATATTTGCAGAAATAACCAAAAAAGGCGGTGACAGCCATAATATTCTGTTTAGCTGGAATGATTCATCCCTCACTTTTGCACAAATTCTTGAAGTAGCGGGAAACATTCCCATTCCGCCTTACCTCAACCGGAAATCAGAAAATATAGATTTAACGCGGTACCAAACCATTTATGGCATTACACCGGGCTCGGTTGCGGCACCGACTGCCGGACTGCATTTTACCGACAGTGTTATTGAAACCCTTGAAAAAAAGAATATTGCCAGAGATAAAATAACACTTCATGTGGGAGCAGGAACATTCAAACCTGTGCAAACTGAGAAAATTTCTGACCATGAAATGCACCACGAAAAGGTGATCATTACGAAGGAAAATTTAATCAACCTCGTAAAGCATACCGGTCAAATAACTGCAACAGGAACCACCACTGTCAGGACTATTGAATCGCTTTACTGGCTGGGGGCAAAAATGACGGTCGACAAAACCACAACACCCGAAAATTTCTCAATCAGCCAATGGGAACCTTATAATTCAGATCTGAATATTTCGCCTGCTGCAGCGCTGGAAAGAATTTTGGAATATATGGACAAAAAAAATCTGAAACAAATTTCCGGCAGCACCCAGATAATGATTGCTCCCGGTTACAGTTTCAGATTAACAGACAGGATAATAACCAATTTTCACCAACCCGGCAGCACACTGCTGCTTTTAATTGCTGCTTTTACAGGTACTGACTGGAAAAAAATCTATGAATACGCTTTAAAAAATGAATTCAGATTTTTAAGCTACGGCGACAGTTCCCTGCTGTTCAGACTTACGGTCTGATGGTTATCGTTTCCTCGCAAACAACATCTTTTTGTAGTCTGAGTACTCCAGTACCTGTTTTAATTGGAATACCCTCATCAAACAAAATTGCTATTACCTGAAAAAGGTTTTCATTTTCAAATTCCATTTCAGCAACTCCGGCACTGTTAGTATACAAGTAAATGGTATCTAGTTGTCCCTCAGGAGCAAAAATCGCCAATCGCACACCACTTACAGGTTTTTTAGCTTCATCAATAACAGAAATTTTAGCATAAGGAGGATCTTCCTTACAGGATGAAATAGCAGTGATGGCAGCAATTACAAGACAAACAATTAGAAAATTGACAGTTTTCATATATTCATGTTATTATCTGTTAACAAATTCACATTCTTCAAGTTGTACATTTCCAAAGGATTCTTCGCCAATAATGCCTTTAATCAGAACACCTTCTCTTTTATTGGCAATATCATCGGGAACTTTGCCTTTCATCTCACAACCAACCATTTTATCGCCCATTTCTTTATCTGTAAGATCAACCCTTACAGTAGTTCCATAGGAGGTGGTTGAAGTTGTGGTGGAGTGATAATAACCAGATACAGTTACTTCTTTTTTCACCCAGGCATAAAATGAATCATGATAATCTTTGGCACTGATAATTTCTCCGGCATAGTTAAAAGGATCAACATAACCGGCATCTTTAGCTTCCTTGCCTTTTTCAATTACTTCGCAATCTTTCATGATGATTTTGCCAAAAAAGTTCCTTTCAAATGTTCCTTTAATAGTAACGGGAGTTTTCTTTGAAAAATTTTCCGGATACTGTTTTATCATATGACATTCGATCAGATCTTCCTTTGCATCTGGCGAAGCTTTAATTTTTACGATACTGTCAATGGCACCTTCATCAAAGAAAAAGGCGCAATATCCTGTAAAAGTAACCTCTTTAACATTGTTCCATGCAAAAAATGATTCTTTCAATTCTGCTGCAGCTACCGGGGTGTTAGCATCAACTTCGGAAGGCAACAGTTTATCAACAAATTCCTTTTCAGTTTTAACACTGTCTTTGGTTTCCTTGGCGGATTCCTCTGCTTTTTTATCACCACATGAGAAAATTACTGCTGAAAAAACCAGCAACATTAAAATTGTAAAGATCTTTTTCATAGTTTCATTTTTTATTTAAGACGCTAAAGTACAACAAGTTTTTCACGAAACAAATATTTGCCTTGTGATTTTAGGTTGATGCAATAGGTCCCCTTTTCAAGTCCGGTTACCATAAAATCACTTTTAACTCCCTTGATCTGCTTAATTATCCTTCCTGAAAAATCGGTAATAGTCATATCTGAATTTTTCAGATTTTCATCATTGATTACAATTTTGAAATTTCCATCAGATGGATTTGGGAAAACTGAAACCCTGTTATCATGCGCATTATCTTCGGGAACATTAACAGGCGAAAAAAGAAGTCCTACATCAAAAACAATACTGTCTGACTCGCACGCCTGAGTTCCATCGGTGCGGTGGTATGAGAGCCTCAGCACTTCTTCTTCAGGAACATACTGCATAAACTGGATGTTGCCTGTCCCACCATAAGCACACGAGCTTGAAAATTCGCGCATGATACGCCAGTTTTCTTCGGCACTGATTCCTGTTCCATCACCCATATTATTTCTGACGCCGTTATATCTTGTGCAAAAATGCATGGCATTATTACGTGAGATGGCATAATTGGCTGCATATTGGTTGTCGCCCGGAATGCTATCGGGGTATTTATTGCTTCTGAAGCTGAGGTATGGAATGACAGGTGACATTTCGGCAACCATGGAAACCATGGTATCATGACCGGCATATTCAGAGGCAAGTGCAGCAATGATGTAGCTGTCGGCATATCCGTTAGTATTAAGAGCCAAAACATCTTTCACATCCTGAACATTATTTTCATCATCGCCATTAAAATCGTTTCTCTCAATAGCTTTTCTCAGAGAAAACCAAACCGGCTCATAATGTTTGAAAAGTGAGCCTGAGCCTGAAACATCAGACAGCATATGTTGCATTACAGCAACTTTACCTACATTCAGTCCCGACAGGACCGATATTTGTCCGGCAAATCCTATAAGCAGCCAGGGCTGTTCATCCGCTTCTTCGGGTATATGTACAACAACCACCTGATTGCGGATAATCACCGGATTAGCACTCCAGTCAAGGTGTCTTGAGATAACTGATTTTCCATCCAGATCCGTTCCGGCAGTAGCATCACCCCAGCTCATAAAGCTTGAACAACCGTTTTGCATTCCCAGCTTCTTAGTTGAAATATTTTCCAGATCCAGAAAGCTGTTTGCCAGAAGAATATCAAGGTAATCGACACCCTCCATGGTAACTCCTGCATCGGAAATACCCTCAATCATTGCCATAGCTTCATAAATATAAGCCGAATCAATTGAAAAATGACTGCTGTTTCCGATAATTGTCTTGGCTGTTGACAGGTAGCTGCCAAACGATGGCATAATATAGTTTTCGTAAATATCCTTTATTTTATCTGCCAGAAGATAACCGGCAGCATATCCTCTTTCTTCGTGGGTTCCCCAGACTTTTATAACGGTTAGGTTTTCATCCTGAAAGCTAATTTCGCCGTTTGAAGGCTGCGAAAACAGTCCTGTACAAGCAAAGAAAAAAAGCAAGGTAATCAGTAATAATTTTCTCATTTTTAAAGGGTTTTAACAAAGATATGAATATTATATGAAAAATAAAAGACGGGAAATAGAAAATTATACATTATGAATCTATTTGTATATCATCATTTTAATCCTTCGATCCCATTACAGTTTCGAATTTTCAATTGCAAATTTTCAATTTATTGACTATCTTTAACCAACCAAAACTTAAAAATATGGCAGGAAGATTCACCTTTACACTGATCAAGCCCGGAGCTGTAAGAAACGAGTATATTGGTCCGATATTGGCCATGATCAATGATAAAAAGTTTCATATTGTAGCTATGAAGTATGTATGGCTGACACGAAACGAAGCTGAAAAGTTTTATGCTGTTCACAAGGACAAGCATTTTTTTAATGAACTGATTGATTTTATGACTTCTGGTCCAATCGTTGCAGCAATACTTGAAAAAGATAATGCTGTACTCGATTATCGAAATCTTATCGGAGCAACAGATCCAAATAAAGCAGCAGAAGGCACAATTCGTAAACTTTTTGCCGAATCAATGCAAAGAAATGCAGTTCATGGATCTGACAGTGATGAAACGGCAATTGTTGAGTGTGATTTTTTCTTTTCTATGTTTGAAAGATTTACCCTGCAAGACCTGGGCAAATAATAAATAAATAAAAAAAGAGGTTAAAAACCTCTTTTTTTATTCACACTTCCTGAATTTTTCATCATAAAGTTTTTGGTGCTTTTCCATATCTTCCTGACTATCGCCGTAGTTTTTGGTAAAGGTAATATTCAGGGTATTTAACTCTTCACCCAGTTTTGCAACCTGATCAAGAAGTTTTGTTTTCTCGGTTTCGTCTTTGCAATTTTCAAGTTTTGTGGTTAATTGTTTTAACTGACAATCAAGATCAGCCCTTTTTTCTGCAATCTGCTCAACGGACATTTTTGCTGCGACATCTTCGGTTACCGGACCATCGCTTACGCTGGTGGTATCCTGTTTCTTATCATCTTTCTTTTCCTCACCGCCACAGGCAGCAAAAATTATAAAAGACACAATCAGGATTGGGAAAATTAATAAAATACTTTTCTTCATATCTTTAAAAATTAAGGTTAGTAAATTTTTACCAAAAGTATGAATAAGTTTCTTAATAAAAAAACTGTAACTCAATTGGAATTACAATTAAATCATAGCCTTCATTGAAATATTAACACGTAGTTACATCCATTAATAGAAAAAAACAGTCCCTTTATAAAATAATAGGTAAGATAAGTTTTAAATAATCTTTTTTTTTCTATTTTAGTTTCCTTATTCAAATTACTTTTTTCTATGAAAAACCTACTGTTCACTTTTGGCTTATTTCTGATAATCAATATGTCATTCGCACAAATCCCGGTTGACAACATCAATGCCTGTTATTTGCTTAATAATAATTACAATGATGCAGGATTATTCAGTTACGATTTATCCCCTGTATCAAGTCCATCTTTTGGATCGGACCGGAACGGAGTTATGAATGGCTGCCTTTACCTTGACGGCAATTCATATCTGATCAAAAATTCAGGTGTCATTCCCGCTACAGGAAATTTTTCAATCAACCTTTGGGTTAACCATAACTCCATGCAGGGCGGGCATTGGAATGTAATCGGACAAAGTTATGGTGCAATGGCTGATTTGAACATTGATTTCCAAAGCAGTGTAGTTACAATTTCAACATGGAATATTTCTTATTCTTACCCTGATGATGATATGTGGCACATGATTACCCTGGTAAATTCTTCTGAAAATGCATACTTTTATGTTGACGGGGCTTTGATAAGTTCAAAGGGGAGCAGTTTGCCTAATCCCGACGGGCTGACTTTCACCATTGGAGCAAATTCAATTGGGCAATATAAAGTTGAGGGATTTATTGACGATGTAAGAATTTATTCTGATGTTTTGACCACATCTGAAATTGAATTTCTATACTCAGGAAATAATTGTCTCAGAGCATTTTATCCAATGAACGGATCGGTTATTGACCTTTCAGGAAATTACAGAAACATCCAAACCGTTTCGGGAACAACCTTAGAAAATGACCGTTTTGGAAATGCTTTCCAAAGCACATATTTCGACGGCAACTCTGATTACATGAAAAGTGACTCACTGGTTATTCCCGTATCAAACCCCTTTACCATTAACGTGTGGGCAAAGCATGAAATTTCTCAAACAGGCGAAAGAATAATATTGTCACAGGATAAATTAGGCGGCGAGCGCATTCATCTTGGTGAAAATGGCAGCGGCAACGTTACCATCTGCGAATCCCTTACCGAAACAGGTGTAAATTTTCCTGATGATGGTGAATGGCACATGTATTCGGTTGTATCCAACGGAATGTTTGTGAAATTATATATTGACGGTATTAAAAAACTGGAATCTCCCACGGCTCTTTTTTGTCCGGATGCTGCAGGTTTTTATATCGGACAGAAATTAAGTTCATCAGGACAAAATTTCCAGGGCAATATTGATGATGTAAAAGTTTTTGGTTGCGAACTGATGGATATGGATATTGCCAACATGTTCCATGAGGGCAATTACGGACTTAGCTCATGCATTGAATCAGAACATTCATTTTCAGCTTCGAGTTTAAGCGATTTTACCGGAAACGGTCATAATGCCACCACTGCAAATACCACTTTTGTAACTGATCGTTTGGGAACCCCCATGTGGGCACTTGACTTTTCTGGAACGGGTAGCAAGGCAACCGTGCCCAATACAGGATATGACTTTAGTTCGGGCATTACCATTAGCGGATGGATGAAAGCCGATGAATATAAAAATGCCACATTAATTGATTTGATGGGTAATACCGGTGAGGGAATCAGACTTGGGTTAAAAGATAACACTACAATGACTTTTTTTACCGGAACTGGTTACTATGGTGATGAAAGCCTGGCCGAATCATCTCAGATTTATGAACTAAACAGATATTACCACGTTGCAGCAACATGGGAACCGGGTTATGGCGAATTTATTCTTTATATTGATGGAAATGTGGCTTTTTCAGGAATGAGACCTGGCTCCTTCAGTTATACCGGACCAATCTATTTTGGACAAAAAGATGACGGACTAGAAAACTTCAACGGCATAATCGATGATGTAAATATTTATGAGTGTGCACTTAATCAGCCTGAAATAGCTTTTTTAGCAAACCAGGACCTTTTTATTTCCAAACAGCCAGTTAATGATACCGTTTGCGAAGGCGGCTCAATTCATTTTGAATTGCTGGCCATGGGAAATCCTATCGGTTACCAGTGGTATCACAACGGAAATCCAATTGGCGGTGAAGATACCAGCTACATTGACATTATGGTTGCCGGTCCCGGCGATATGGGAAATTACATGTGCGAAGTTTTCGGTGCATTCGGAACTACATATTCCAATGTCGTTTCGACTGTTAGCCCGGCCCCCGAAATCTCAGTCTCAGTTGTCACCGAGCCCTCCTGTGGCGGTGGCTGCAACGGTTCACTCACTGTCAACCACATTGACGGAAATCCGCCTTATTTTTACTCATGGGATGCCAGTGCAGGTTCTCAAACCACTCAGACAGCAACAAACCTTTGCGAAGGAACTTATTTTGTTAACGTCAGTGATATGAGCGGTTGCTCAGCTAATGCCAGCGGCACGCTTTCGGGAACGGGCGGACTGACAATTGACAACTTTGATTATCAAAATCCTTCATGCGGAGGAGATTGCGACGGATCAATAACCGTAAATGTTACTGGAGGTACCTCTCCCTATTATTACGATTTTGGAATGGGTAATCAGGCATCAAATACATACAATAATTATTGCCAGGGAATTTACTCGGTAACTATTACAGATAATGCCGGTTGCAGTGTAACACTATCTGATATTACCCTTACTGAACCCGATCCCATTACAATTACCAGTGCTACCACCTCTGATCCATTATGCTACAATGTATGCTCAGGTGAAATAAGTGCTTCTGCAACAGGAGGAACAGGAATTTTAACCTATTCAATATTAGATGGTTTGGGAATTACAGTGGTAACTTCTAATTTCAGCAATACAATTTGTCCTGACGCTTCACCCTATTCTGTTCACGTTGTTGACGAAAACGGCTGTCATGCTGATGCTACGAACCTTTACATCAATAACCCGCCTCCATTGGTTGCTTACCCATCTGCAACAGATGTCAGTTGCTTTGGTGGTAATGACGGACATGCTGAGTCAAATGCTTTTGGCGGAACACCGGGTTATAATTATTTATGGTCGGTGCAATCAGGAAGTCCAACAATTAATCCCACCACGCCCGACCAGATTGGCTTATCAGCTTGTGTTCTCAATCTTGTTGTTACTGACCTCAACGGCTGTCAGACCAGTGAAATTATTACAATCAGTCAGCCAACAGATCTTATTGTTAATACCACCACAACAAACATAACTTGTTTTGATTATTGTAACGGAGAAATTTCACTCGGCATTACCGGAGGAACTTCAACCTATTATCCAAGCTGGACCGGACCAGATGGTTACACAGCTTCATCGGGTGATATTTCAGGGCTGTGCGACGGAACCTACAATGTTACTGTTACCGATAACAATGGCTGTACTGAAACTGCATCGGTTAACCTTGTTAATCCTCCCCAAATCACAATTACCTCTGAAATATATAATGATGCCAGTTGTAATGATGTATGTGATGGAGACTTAACAATTATTGCCACAGGCGGAACCGGCACGCTGCAGTATGATTTTGGTGAAGGTTACCAGTCCGACAACTTTTTAACCGACCTTTGTCCGGCTTCTTATATGGCTAATATTCAGGATGAAAATGGTTGTACTGTTGCTTCTTCAACAATGAATATTTACGAACCGTCACCCATTTCGTTAACTGACCAGATTATTAGCCACGTATTATGCAATGGCGATTGCAATGGATCAATAGAAATCACAGCAATAGGAGGAACACCCGGATATAATTATGGATGGACTGGACCATCCGGATTCACCTCAAGCATTGATGATAATTCATCCTTATGTGCAGGCTTTTATCATTTGACAATAACAGATTATAACGCATGTACTTTTCAAGAAACCTTCGAAATTACCGAACCCTCAGAAATCCTTATATCCGAATCACATCAATACGAACTTTGCTACGGTAACTGCGACGGATACATTGATTTAATGGTAACCGGAGGATCGGGAATGTATGAGTATATCTGGGATAACTCAGGCACTTTCAATGAAACCACTGAAGATGTTTACGGATTATGTCCGGACACATACTTTGTTACAGTTACTGACATTAATGGATGTACCCTAACTGAAACAGTAAATATTTACGGCCCAACTTCTGCTATTACTGTTTATGCTGAAGATATTTTCAATGCAGGTTGCTCAGGCACATGCGACGGCGCAGCCAATGCTTATGCCGACGGTGGCGAACCTCCTTATCATTTCACGACCGATTTCATGTACATTCAGTCACATGGATACTTCCCAATGCTTTGTCCGGGCTCCTACAACATCGCTGTTATTGATGACAATGGCTGTGTTGCCTACTCTGATCCGTTTAATATTGCCGGAACTTCTTCTTTTGATGTCATGGTTATGGTAATGGACGATGCTACTTGCGGGGAAAATGACGGTGAAGCGTTTGTATATATTTCAGGAGGATCAGGGGAATATGACATTAACTGGTCAAACGGAGACAGTACTATGAACGCATACAATCTTGGGGCCGGAATGCATTCAGTAGTTGTTACCGACACCATTTCGGGCTGTACCATGCAGCAGTTTTTCACCATTAGCAATACAGGAGGTGCAACAGTATCGGGTACCATCAGCAATGTTTCATGCAGTGGCACTAACGATGGCAGTATCAGTCTGGAAGTAACCGGTGGTGTATCTCCATATATTATTGAATGGAGTAATGGCGAAACAGGAAATGAAATTGAAAACCTTTTTTCGGGCAGTTATGATGTAACAGTAACAGATGCTGCCGGCTGTATGGTTATGGAAAGCTATAACTTAAGTTCATCCAGCGGATTAAACGCCGATTTCTCAGCTGAAAACTCATCATGTGGTATGAACGACGGGAGCATCATTACAAATGTATGGGGAGGAACATCTCCATACAGTATTTCATGGTCAACCGGCAGCACCAGCGCAGACCTTTCATCAGTAACATGCGGCAGCTATTCATGTACCATAACTGATGCTGAAGGATGTCAGCTTACTAATATAATTACCGTTTCGGATGAAGGAGCTCCTGTTGTTGAAATTGACTCGGTACACCCGGCTGATTGCTCAGGTGCCGGAGCCATTTATGTATCAGTAACCGGAGGTTCGGGATCCTACACCTACTCTTGGAGCAATGGTGAAACTACACAGGATTTAATCGGATTTCCATCCGGCAATTATATTTTGAATGTAACAGATGGTGGCTGCATGGCATTTCAGGCAATGGAAATTACCGGCACATCACCCCAGATGCAACCCATCTGCGTTGTAACAGTTGATACAGGGTCGCACACAAACCTTGTGGTTTGGGATAAAGTTGCCGATTCAGGCATTGCGTTCTACAAAATTTACCGCGAAGGATCAATTCCCGGCAACTACCTTGTAATGGATACCGTTCCCTATAATGACCTGAGTGAATGGACCGACCCGATTGCCAATCCGTTTACCCGTTCATGGCGATACAAAATATCAGCCGTTGACAGTTGCGGAAATGAATCACCATTAAGTCCGCACCACAAAACCATCCACCTGACCATGAATGCCGGAATAGGCGGATCTTACAACTTAATCTGGGACGACTACGAAGGCTTTACCTACTACACCTATTATATTCACAGGCATACTGATGTGAACGGATGGGAAACATTAGACTCACTGCCAAAAACTTTGCACAGCTTCGCAGATGTTCCACCGGCAGAAGAAGGACTTTGGTATCTGGTTACAGTGAACACTCCGTTTGATTGCTATTCAGAAAGCTCGCTTAAAGATGTTGGCGGACCATACAGCCAGTCGGTTTCAAATCTTGAAGACACAGGCATTTCGGTTGATATTATGAATTCTTCAAATACAGAAGTTGACATATACCCCAACCCAAACAACGGATTGTTCAATGTTATTTCAGATGATATGATCAAAGGAATCCAGATTAGCAACATTGGCGGACAAAGAGTTCTGACAAACGTCGAAAACGGGAATTCAATAAGTATTGACATGACCGGAAATGCGCCCGGAGTTTACATCATCAGGGTAATTACAGAAACCGGAGCTGCGGTTGGAAAAATAATTAAAAAATAATTTAATACAACAATAATGGGATTTTACAAAGAATTTAAAGAGTTTGCCATGAAAGGCAATCTCATCGACATGGCGGTTGCATTCGTTATGGGTGCGGCTTTTGGGAAATTGGTGACAGCTTTCATTGATGGAATGATAATGCCTGTTGTGGGCCAGATCATCTCGGGTGTTAACTTTCAGGACATGAAATATGTCCTTTCCGAAGCTACAGCTGACAAACCGGAGGCTGCAATTCAATACGGCCATTTTATAACCGTTTGCATTGACTTCACTTTAGTTGCTTTTGTCATGTTTCTGGTTATAAAAGCCATTAACAAGATGAAAAGAAAACAGGAAACAGCCCCGGCACCTCCTGCTGAACCATCGAATCAGGAAAAACTGCTGACAGAAATCAGAGACCTGCTTAAAAAATAACAACCTTAAGCTGTAAAAAAGGACAATTAAAACATAAAGGTAATTGTCCTTTTTTCTATTTTTACTTTCATAAAAAAAACGTAAATGAAAAATTTTCTGACCAAAACCATTCTCCTGCTCACCTGCATCAGTTTTTTTCAAATAGCTTTTGCACAGCAATCAACTTCGGGCGTAATAAAATACTCCGTATTTACATCTCCCGAACTTGAATTAAACGAGGAGTTGTATTTAAGTAACAGTACAATCGAGTATCCAGATAAAGAATTCATCGATATAATAACTTCGGGATATTTAAAAATGTTGTTTTCAAACGACAAACATACTGACGTTCCCTTCAGCATTCATCCTGAAAGATATTATCCACTTACCGATATTCTTGAAAACAAACCTCAGGAAAATTTTTCAAACACAATTGAAAGACAAGACAGTTTATACCCTATTGCACGTCAAAGATTTATTTCCAAATCAGGAAAAGTATATCTCTTTTATACTATAGCAAAGTATGATGACTATGGAGAGCCAACATTTGATGAAAACGGGAATGTGATTTATACTAATGAATACGAAATGGAATCAAACTTTAGTGATATTATAAGCAATCTGTTTTTTACGGAAAAATGGGATTATCAGGCAAATAAAGGAAAATTCATCAAAGAAATCCAGAAAATAAATGCCGGGTATCAACTTAATACTGACGGAGAAACCGATTACCGAACATTTCCAATTTTTGATTTACCCATAAAAAATTTGAATCCAGGCAAAAAACTTATTGAATCGATTGTCTATGATGTCAGAATTTCACCTTACTATTACATGGCTAATGAAGAAAGTAGTTATGGATATAAAACCTATATTCCCGACACTTACAATTATCTCGATAATAAATTCAGGGAAGATTTATTTTCTAAGCTCCTTAACGATTTGAGAAACGGAATTGTTAAAGCATATAAAGTTTATGACAACGAAATAGATAAATCAAAAAACATCAGTTATGATGAGGTTCTTGCATCACTTTCAGAAACTATTTTTAAAACAACCGCTAATGATGTCTATAAGCAGAGAAAGTTTATGAATTATAAACTTTCCCCTCAAATTAAAACATACAACGAGATTGAATATATTTATGATGAAAACGGCAATTATATTTATGATGATTATGGCAATTACATGTTTAATTACATTCCGAAATCTGATACAACCGGTATGGATACCATCTGGTCATTAAAGCCCCAATACCGTGAAATTGTTTCCATTGAGGACTTAACATTTTCCATTGAAGAAGTTGACGAAAACGGGACTCCGGTTTATAATGAATTTGGTGAGGCAGTATACAAAACAGTTGTAAAAAAGGACACTACATGGGCTCCGACAAAAGAAGTTCTTGAGTTTTCAAATTCAGAAATGTCATATTCCTATAAACATGATAAAATGGAAAATTTCATAGGTTTAAGATTTTATGAAACATGGTATTTCGATGAAAATGAATTCTGCATCAAAAAACAGGTAAACGCAATCGGTATTATCATGGACGGAATATGCGAAAATACTGACAAGCTGCGTGAAAGATATGGACTAGAAGTCCCTTTATTTAACAATCAGGTAAAAATTTACATCCAACTAAAAAACGAATAAAATGAAAAATATAATTTCCCTCGGGTTAATTCTGATCACATTCTTATCATTTTCCCAGGATAAAAAAACCCATGAATATTATATTGCAAGTGATTATTTATGCAATCAGGACCAGTCATTTAGAACAAATCCTGTTTATAAAGCATTTATTGATTACTTCCAAAAAAGCAAAAGCGTCATGTGTTTTGACAGTATTTACCCTGTCAAACCCGGATCATTACCTTTGAAAGAATACGACGCTTACCTGAAAAAACCATCATCTTTTTTAAAGACTGAAAGTCCGGCAATCTATAAAAATACAAAGAAAATAGCCTTTAAAGATTATATTGCCAAATATCCCGAAGCCTGGCAAGACAGCATTCAGTCAATCCGCTTTTTTGAAAAATGGACCTTTGATCCAAATACAGGCATCTTTGATAAAACCGTTTATTCAACCGGCTTTATGGCATATCACTATCAGGGGATAAAAAATCTAATAAATATCCTGAACAATAAATACAGCAGCAATTATTTTGAACCGGTCGGGAATAATGAATTTTCCTTTTCCACACAAAACGTTTTAGTCGATAATTTCATCTATGATGTGCCAATTGAATCTGATCCTGGCACCAGAGAAGATGAAAAAAACATCAGGTATGTGATTCCCGATTATTATTCAAATCTTGAATTGCCCGAAAGAACTGATCTGATAATTTCACTGCTCGAATTTTTAAAGAATAACCCCGACAATGCATTTGATCATGAAGGAAAACATCTGACTTTCGAAGAGGTTAAAAATGCACTGTCATCAAAAGATCAGGTTATGACGGTTGATGAATATGGAAATTATTTGCTTGATGAATATGGGAATTATTTAATGCAGGATGTTGTTATCAGTTACGAACCCAATCAGGTTAACGGAATACGATTTTACGAAACATGGTATTACAACCCCGAAAACTTTTCAATTAAAAAAGTAGTTAATGGTGTTTCGCTGTTAATCCAGGATTCAGGACCAAATGATTATATTTATGACCCCGAATCAAACTATCATGATGGAGAAGGTTTTCCTTATATTCCACTTTATATCAGACTAAATGACCAGATTAAAGACAATTCCGGAAAATTGCTTAAAAATGTAATGTGCAAAAATCAGGGATGGACTAAATTAAATTATGCCATTAATAAAACTATAAAGGATAGCGTTTATTCTTTATTTGATAATAAAGGAAATAAAATCCTCAATGACCAATTAAAATATGCAGGTAAAGATTATTTTACGAATAATATTTTAATCACCAGAACCAGGGATAATTCTGAGGCTCCCGACAGCATCTACAATTATTATGCGTACGAAGGATATTCGGAACTGATAACAACTTATGATGTTAACGGAGTGATAAGTCCTGAAGGAAAAGTAGTTGTACCATGTATTTATAACGAGATTTTACCAATATATGGTTCCTATTTCATTGTAAAAAAGAATCTGAAATCTGGTATGGTTGATGCTACCGGAAAAGTAATAATTCCCGTTAAATACACCGAAATTACCGGTGACGATAAAAAAATCCTAAGGGTTGTTGACGGGTATATTGACTCATGGGGCTACAGCCATGGAAAATGTGGGATTTATGATATTACCGGAAAAGAAATCCTGCCGTGTATTTTCTCAGGTATTTCAGAACCTTACAATGAATGCAGGACCATCAGCACTGACCTGCATTATGGTTTAACTGATCTGGAAGGAAAAATCATAGTTGATACCATTTATGATGAGATGGTTTTTCAGAATAACGGACTTATAAAAGTAAAAAAAGATAATAAATTCGGCTTTATTGATAACAAAGGAAAAACCATCATTCCTGTTAATTATCTCTATGCACATGATTTTGTCAATGACAGTTGCAAAGTATACACACTTGGTGATTACCATTACATTGATAAAACAGGTAAAAAACTTGGCAATTGCAACTATGATAACGAGTACAATTTGAATGATGAGTTAAAGATTGTAAAAGTTGGCGTATTTTATTATTCTGATTTAGTCGGCTTAACAGACAAATCAGGAAAAGAAGTTATTTCTTGTATTTATGACGACCTTACAAAGATTGGTGAAAACCGCCTGATCGCCCAAAAAGAAAAATTATATGGTCTGGTTGACTTTTCAGGAAAAATTATTTTACCCTTTGAATATCAGGGAATATATCCTATGGAAAATCAAACTGTTCAGATCATTAAAAACAATATCAATGGAGTTTGTGATTTGAATGGGAATATTTTGCTTCCCGTTCAGTTTAGTTCCATATCCGGTTTTGCCCCAGAAATCTATGTGGCAAGCACAGAATCAAACGAAAGTTATGACAATCCATCTGGAAAATATGCATTTTATAACAGTCAGGGGAAAATGATAAATGGAGTAATCTATGATTATATTGATTTTCCGTCAAGCGGATTGGCTATGTTCAGAAGATCCGGAAAATATGGTTTTATAAACGAGAAATTACAGGAAATCAACTATGGCAAATATGACTGGATGCCTTTGGGATATTACAGCGAAAGGGTTGGTAAAGGGTTCAGACTGGTTTACAAAGGCGAAATGGATGAACAGTTTTCAAAAGGAAAATTCGGGTTGGTCGATTCAACCGGCAAGGAAATTGTTCCTTGTAAGTATAATGCAATTTTGCCCTTTGAAGAAACCGGTTTTGCCAGAGTTTTTATTGGAACAGTCAATGCTGAAAATGTTCCCTTGAAAGGAAAATATGGTTTGATTAATGATAAAGGTGTTCAGGTTGTTCCCAATAAATACGATCAGATTTACTTTGAAAACAAGGGATTGTTTGTAGTTTATAACGGCACCGTTAATGAATGGGGAGGCGTTGACAAAGGCAAATACGGATTGATGGACAACACTGGCAAACTGGTATTTCCAATTATTTATGATCAAATTGATTATGACTACAATAACAACTATAATTACTACCTCATAAAAGGAGAAGAACGAATAGAACTCGATGAAAACAATAAAATCGTGAAACCATAAACTGAATAATGATTTTAAGATTTTTGTCACCCCTGGTTTTTATTTTGCTTACTTTTTCAGGGTGGGCCGAGGAAAAACCATTTTATGAAGAGTTCAAATATGAGCTCAATAAGGCAAAAAATTATTATGACGGATTAAGTGATTCACTTAAAAAGAAATGTGATTATTACAAGTCTGATTTTAAAATTCTGAGTGCAGTTATTTTTCCCGAACTGATCAGGTATTCCTCTTTCAGGGATTTTTTCGAAACCAGCGCGCTTGAAGCCATTTATGTTGAAAAAGGGACTTCCGGCGCCAATTTTTCCATTGGAAAATTTCAGATGAAACCCTCGTTTGTTGAAAACCTTGAGGAATATGTGCGTGAGTACCCTGAGGAACTTAACAAAATCAGATTGATTTGCGAATATGACCATACCGAACCAAAAAAAATAAGAAAACAAAGGCTTGAACGACTCAAATCTGAGAGCTGGCAAATGACTTATCTGAATTGTTTTTATCACATCATGAAACATCGTTTCGGTGGAAAAACATTTACCGATAACGAAGAAAAAACCAGGTTTTATGCAACCGCCTACAACCATGGTTTTAAATGCTCCGAAGATGAACTAAAGGGATGGATTCCCAAAAAGTGTTTTCCCGACGGCTGCAAATGCCAGGAAAGAACACAATACTGCTACTCCGATATTTCGGTTTATTTTTACAGATTTTTGAAAAAAAAGGAAGACGCCAAATAAGCTATTCCTGCGGAACCGACATTGAACCCATGTTCATCAACTGATAGTCTTTCAATGAAAAATCAGTCTTTTTAGCAGGATCTATAGCCGTTACTATGTAATAGGTTTTTTCATTTGATTTAAGATGCACCGAAGTCATCTCCATCATAAATCCCGAACCGTAACCGTAACCGCCCAGATAATTCAGGCCAGCCATTCCACCATACATTCTGGCTGCATCCATTTTTAAATCCTTTGTAATCCAGAGGTTGGTTAATGTTTCGCCATCATTCTGCTCATATTCTTCACACAGATATCCCAGGATTGTTTTTGTTTTTCCGGTTTTTTTCATCTGGTAATTATCTGTCTCAACGGGAGTAACAGTTCCGCTTTCTTCAGTAGTTTCCGATTGTACAGTGTCTGAATATGAAACCGCGGCCATTGTCATTACCATACCCGATTTGTTTTCTTCATCGGCGCCGGCCATGATCATGGAATTGTTCACGTAATCCATTATATACAATGATTTTTCATTTTTCTTATCAGGATTGGCAAATTCAAAAGCATAGAATTTGTTGTCGGTAGAGTAATAAGTATTGTAATTGATGGGACCATCGCTTTTTCCATCTTCATCCCAATTTTCAATTTTCATGGAGAAAAAACCCACAAAACTGTATGATTCATTGTATTTAGCAGGCTCACCTGTATTGAAGCCCGGAATATTCATTGTGTTTTTTGCAGGTTTGCTTTTTTCACTGCTTACAGATTTTTCTTCGTTATCCTGTGGCGAGCTATTACCATTTGCAGGCTGTTCAGTGCTAAGTGTATCGCTGCTGTTCTTTCCGTCACCTTTGATCTTACCTTTCAGCTTATCAATACCTTTGTCAATACCTTTATCAGCTTCTTTGCCGGCTTCTTTGTTTGCTTCCTTGGAAGTCTTCTTAACAGCCGAGTTGGTTTTATCCTTTATAAACCCTTTAAGATCCTGGGCATTGGTAAAAGTGAAAGCTAAAACCATTGCCATAACTAGTATTTTCTGTACCATAATTTTTAAGATTTAAAATGCAAATTTAATAACTTAAAGCATTCCAATTAAAATCCCCTTCAATTTTATCTAAATTTTAACAACAGGTGGCAGAATTATGCAGGCCCGATAATATTTATGCAAATTGGTTTTTACATTTTCCTGCTGACTTTCACAAAAAAATATCAAATTCCTGCGTTTTTAAAAAAAAAATGTATATTTACAACAGAATTAGTCAAAACAATCATTTTATGAAGTCAGTCAGATTCTTTTCAATTTTTGTTCTAAAAGCAACATTTTTAATCACAATATCATTCTGGTCATTCCAGGTAAATTCTCAGGACGTATCAGAATACTTTGATGATAATAGAACCGCCACTACCAGCGACTTTATGGTAAAGACAAATTTGTTTTGCTGGTATCGGGGTATTGCATCATTTTCAGTTGAGAAAAGCTTTAATGAAACCTATTCATTTGAAGCTGGGGTTGGACTTATCAGACCGATTTTCGAATACACCATACCCATTGAAAAATATACCTACGACACACTGAAATCAGGTTTTAATTACGTCGGGCTGCTTAAAGGGTATATTGAGGAATTTCCTGAAAATTTTTATACCGGTTATTTTATCGAGTTCAGAAAGTACAACATGAACAGCCATAAGCTGACATTTTTTGATTTAGCATACTGTGTTGGATTCCAGCAGGTACTTTTTCCCCATGTGTATCTTGACCTTATGGTTGGTTTCGGAGGCAGATTTATAAAACTAAAGAACTCTGACGGATATAACTCTGATATGGACTTTAGCGAAACCATACCCATTGGAATTAAAATTGGTTATAACTTATAATACAAATTCTAATACATTTTAACATGAAAAAAGTTTTACTATTTGCTTTAATTATTGCAGCTTTAGGAGCATTTTCTCAAGTAAAATCCAAAAAAGTTGATATTAAAATGGGCGAAGATCAGAAAGTTTCAAGAAAACTTATGATGGATGACATTATTGGCAAGGACGGCAAAAGCATTTATGCCCTGAAGATTAAATATGGAGGGGTTTTTGGAAGTTCATACTTCTTACTGGAAAAGTATAACAACTCCATGAATCTTGAAAAATCAGCAAAAATGGAGCTTGTGTTTGAAAAAAACAAAATGTCTTTTGAGTATATTGTACAATTCCATGATGAGTTCTATGTTTTTTCTTCCTACAAAAACCAAAAGGCCGAAAAAAACTATTTGTTTGTTCAGAGTGTCAACAAATCAAACCTGACCTTGAACAACGACCTTGTAAAAATTGCTGAGATTGACTATTCATCCGGAAGTAAAAGAAACAGCGGCTCTTTCGGTTTTGATATTTCACCCGACAGCAGTCATTTTATGGTATTTTGCAATATGCCATACGAAAAAACCGAAGATGAGAAAGTTGGGTATTTTGTTTTTGATGGTGACATGAAAAAGGTCTGGGATAAGACCATCAAAATACCCCACAGAGACAAATTATTTTCAGTTCATGAATACACTGTTGATAATCTTGGAAATGTTTATCTGTTGGGCGTTCTTTACAAGGATATTGTTAAAGAAAAAAGGCATGGTGAGCCAAATTACACTTACCAGATTGTATCCATTACCGATAAAGGGTCAAATATTACCGAGTACCCTGTGCAATTGCCCGACAAATTTCTCACAGACATGAAATTTGCCATTAACCATGACAATGACATCATTTGCGCAGGATTTTATTCTCAAACCGGTACTTTTAGTATTGCCGGTAGTTATTTTCTAAAAATTGACCCCATTACAAAAAATATTAAATCAAAAAGTTTTAAGGAATTTGGCATTGATTTTATTACCCAAAACCTGACTGAAAGAGCTGAGAAAAAAGTTAAGAAAAAAGCTGCAAAAGGTAAAAATGTAGAATTATATGAATATGATCTTGATGACCTTATTATCAAACCCGATGGCGGTGCCATGCTGATTGGGGAACAATATTACGTAAGGGTAGTGACAACAACATCTACCGACTCAAGGGGAAATACTACTACCCGAACAACGTATTATTATTACTACAATGACATTATTGTCATTAATATAAATTCAAATGGCGAAATTGTATGGACTGAAAAAATTGCGAAAAGACAGGTTACCACTAACGACGGCGGTTTCTTTTCCTCCTACACAAAAGCCATTGTTGGCGATAAAGTATATTTTGTATTTAACGACAACCCACTTAACCTGAACTATTCAGGAACCGGAAAGGTGATGCCGTTTACAGGAGGCGGAGGAAAAAAATCACTTGCTGTGTTGGTTGAGCTGAGCAGTGATGGCAAGCAAAAAAGAGAAGCACTGTTCAATGCAAAAGAGGCAAAAATTATTACCCGTGCGAAAGTTTGCGAACAAACCGGACCAAAAGAATTGATATTGTTTGGCCAGTATGGTAAAAAGCAAAGGTTTATGAAAGTAACTTTCAAATAGTATTAATATCCCAAAAAAAAACCTGTTGAATTACAACAGGTTTTTTTTTGCTCTTTTTGCATAGGGTTGCATTTTATTTCACCCTACGCGGCTACAATCCCAGGGCTTTGCCCTTGCATCATCTGCGTTTAAGGTCTGAAAGACCGATTTGTAATACCACAGGGTGAAACACAGTGCAACCTGTGAAAAAAAACCAGGATGGGGTTGCATTGTCGTGGTCAACAGGTTTTTTTTACCCAACAAATTATTATCTTTTTTTTTACCTGACAATAGTGAAAGGTTTTACACATTTTCTTTGGTTTTTTAAATCAATAGCCGTTAAAAAGTAATACCCAGGAGAGAAATTACTAAGTGAGATATTTCCAGAACCTGAAATGTTCCCGTTATAAACTGTCATTCCATAAATATCTGATATCAAAATCAAAAAATTTTCATTTCTTTCAGTTCCAAAATAAATGGTTTCAACGGCAGGATTTGGAAACAGCCTGAAATTCATTTCAGTAGAAAGCAAAGGATTGTTTGTAACATCATCAGGCACAATATCCACCACAGCACCCTCAACAACCGTAAGCGAATAAGGCATTTCATCGGGCAGCAAATACCAGCCGTTGGCCGAGCCGCCCCATCCAAAATTGAGATGAAAATAATTATCGGAATTATACCCATCTATCACCACGTTATGGCCTGTACTCCAAGCCTCATCAACCACAGCGAGATGCACAGGCAATGTATCTTTGATGTTTTGAATGATCCATGGGTACAGACTGGTGTCGGCTTCGGTGAGCAAAACGGCTTCATCAAAATTGAATTTATGGTATGCATCCAGTGCCTGGTTCACACCAAAAGTTCCTGATCCTTCTGAAGTGTATACCTGTGTACACCCGGTGCCACAAGCAAATATTACAGCAGCTTTTTCATCATTGCTCAAAACCCCGCCACTGTTAAATCTCATCTGGGCTGAATCGAGCCATAAATTAAGTGTTGGAAAATCAGGAAAATCAGCTGTACCATAATCGTCATCAATCCAGTACGTTCTTCCCGCATAGTTATGGTAATAATCATCCCCATCATCAAAAAATACTCCATTTACCGTTTTATGAAAATTGAGAATCTGGCCCATGGCAACGGCCGGACAACCTGCATAGCTTCTTGTATGGGTTACCGGATCCATCGGAACCATTCTGTTATAAGGCGAATTTTGGGTCCAGTTAAATTCCATCCATCCTCCGGATGTTGTACTTCCTTCTTCGGGCCAGTAAATGACAGTATCTTTTTCTCCTACTGCAATTTGCCATTTTAATTGTCTATCGGCTTTCACAAAATCAGGCAATTTGGCAAGTGCTGAAATACGTTTCGATATATCCTTTTCAATAAAATCAATGAATTTTCCATCTTCATCAATATTTTCATTGTACGAAAAGGCTATTACGGGCTGCAAACTGCGATCAGGTGAAACCACAATATATCCTGCCGGATTAAGCTGAAACAAATAAAATAAAGTAGTTTCATCCTTTTGGATAGCTGATGATTCCTTAATTGAAAAAGCTTCCTTGTTATCTAAAACCATTTTTTGGTTTGCCATTAAGGTTGCCTGATCAAAAGAAGCTTTTTGCGCATTGAGTAAGTTTGTGATAAGTAAAGCAGAGAGTAGTGTAATCAGAATTTTTTTTGTTACCATTTCGATTTGATAAAATTAGTGTGAATAAATAGGTTGCTGTTTAATACAGTTTTTGTGCTGATGTTAAAATATTTTTCCTTCATATACAATTTGTCATCCAGATAAAACAGGACTTCCTTTTCGATCCAGCCGCCATCAAGTTTTTCATAATCATTAAAAAAAACTTCCTGTTTACCTTTTTGTGAATTTTTAATCATTCTCAGAAATAACATTCGCTTTTTTTCAATCCAAAACTGGTTTGTATTTAAATCACCAGGCTCTGCTCCCACCACAATAATATCCATGCTGTCGGTTTTGATTTCATATACTTTGGTCAAATCAAAACCTGATTGTTTTAATTTTTCAACTGTAACTTCAGGAAATTGGTTATACACATCAAAACCCAAAAGCAGCAGATCATGTATCTTTTGCCCGGAATTTTTAAGGTTGCCATCGGCAAAGATGTAAACTGAATCGTTTCTGAAAAGCATTCCGTTTTTTGAATCAAACCCGTTAAAACGTATTCCGAGCATTCCGGTTGCCACATAAGCCTCCTGCCAAATCTCAGTCTTTGTAACCGAATCGTTTTCATAAAAATATGCATACTGCTCGAACGAAACGTTCTGATACCATTGGTTTTTGTATTGATCATACATAGATTTAATCACCTCTTCACCACTGACATACTGAGCGTGGAGGTAATAAGAAATGAGTACCGGTAAAAAAAATATTGCCTTCAAATGGATTGCAGAATTTAAGATAAAAATAATCATTAATTAAATTCATTGTCCTGTTCAGTGAATTTATTTGATTGGAACCGGTCAAAAAACATATTTTTCTGTTTTAAATTAAAAAAACATTTCTCTATCTTTGAAAAGAACATGACAATTAATTGATGAAAGATTACAAATTAATATCAGCCCTGTCTTTCAGGGTTTTTATCCTAATCAAAAGCCGGGACTGTTACATCTCGTTTTAATTGTTT
Organism: Bacteroidetes bacterium GWF2_38_335; assembly: GCA_001769535.1. GTDB lineage: Bacteria > Bacteroidota > Bacteroidia > Bacteroidales > GWF2-38-335 > GWF2-38-335. Next base: position 308,971 of record MEOH01000010.1, on the reverse strand, counting down.
TTTCCCATAATCATCTAATTTTTTTATAATGATAAACGAACATTTATTAAACCCTAAAAGTATTGTCGTAGTCGGAGGTTCAGACAATGTGAATTCGCCCGGTGGCAAAGTCCTGAAAAATTTAATTGACGGAGGATACAAAGGCAACTTGTACGTAGTCAACATGAAACAGGACAGTGTTCAGGGAATTAAAGCTTTTCCTGATGCTACTGCTCTGCCACAGGTTGATCTTGCAATTATTGCGATTGCCGCAAAATTTTGTCCCGAAACAGTTGATATTCTTGCAAAGCAAAAAGGTACCAGGGCTTTTATTATATTATCTGCAGGATTCAGCGAAGAAAATGCTGAAGGAGCCAAACTTGAAAAGCATATCGTTGAAACAATCAATTCGGTGAATGGATGTTTGATCGGACCAAATTGTGTTGGATTTCTGAACTCCAATTACAATGGTATCTTCACTACACCAATTCCAAAACTTGATCCAAAGGGTGTTGATTTTGCCTCTGGTTCCGGAGCTACTGCTGTTTTCATTATGGAGGCCAGCATGCCAAAGGGTTTAACTTTTGCCAGTGTGTACTCTGTTGGAAACAGTGCCCAGATGGGTGTTGAAGAAGTGGTAAAATACTGGGATGAAAATTATGATCCGGCAAACGGCTCAAAAGTAAAATTGCTTTACGTTGAAAATATTTCAAAACCGGCCATGCTTCTGAAACATGCTTCATCCCTTATCAGAAAGGGCTGCCGCATTGCCGCCATTAAATCAGGCGGATCGGAAGCCGGAAGCCGCGCTGCCTCCTCACACACCGGAGCCCTTGCCAGCTCTGATGTTGCCGTAGATGCCCTTTTCAGAAAAGCAGGAATTGTTCGCTGTCACAGCCGCGAGGAACTGGCTACCGTTGCTTCCATTTTCATGCACAAGGAACTGAAGGGAAAAAATATTGCCATCATTACCCATGCGGGCGGACCGGCAGTTATGCTTACTGATGCTTTGTCTAAAGGCGGACTGGAAATTCCGCATATCGAAGGTGAAAAGGCAAAACAACTTTTAGAAAAATTGTTCCCGGGCTCATCTGTAGCAAATCCCATTGACTTTTTAGCTACCGGAAATGCCCAGCAACTGGGCGCCATTATTGATGCCTGTGAAAACGACTTTGACAATGTGGATGCCATGGCTGTTATATTCGGCAGTCCGGGCCTATTCCCTGTCTACGACGTATACGACCTGCTGGATGAAAAAATGAAAACATGCAAAAAACCCATTTTTCCCATTTTGCCATCAATCATAAACGTTAAAGACGAAATTGCCCATTTTCTGGCCAAAGGCCGTATCAATTTCCCCGATGAAGTGGTTTTTGGAAATGCCCTTTGCAAAGTTTACCATACCTGTGCCCCTGCCCCTGAAAATGTTCAGCTTCCTGATATTGATAAAGCCACCATCAGAAATATTATTGACAGCACTGAAAACGGCTATCTCTCACCAGAAAAAGTTCAGAAACTTTTGGATGCTGCAGGAATTCCCAGAGCCGGCGAAGCTGTTGTTTCTTCAAAGGAAGATGCTGTTGCAGCCGCCTCTAAACTCGGCTATCCTGTTGTAATGAAAGTAGTTGGCCCTGTCCATAAATCAGATGTGGGTGGTGTGGTTCTCAATGTTAAAAATGCCGAAACAGTTGCTGCTGAATTCGAGCGCATGATTAAAATAAAGGATACAACTGCCATTCTGCTTCAGCCCATGCTTTCGGGTGTGGAACTGTTTGCCGGAGCAAAATTTGAGGATAAGTTCGGACATATGGTGTTGTGCGGTCTGGGTGGCATTTTCATTGAAGTACTTAAGGATGTGAATGCCGGACTGGCACCGCTTACCAAAGTTGAAGCAGAGTATATGATTAAAAACCTAAAAGGTTATGGAATCATCAAAGGTGCGCGCGGACAGGAACCGGTTAATGAGCAAATCCTCACTGAAATTGTAGTCAGGATATCCGCTTTGCTGGTGGCTGCTCCCGAAATTTTTGAAATGGACCTGAATCCGCTTTTGGGTAAGAAAGACAAAGTAGTTGCCGTTGATGCCAGAATCAGAATTGAAAAATAAAAAATAAACAGATGAAAAAAGCCGATATTTTTGTTTTTATGCTTGTGTGCCTTTTAGTACTGTGCTTTATGCCCATTGATTTTATGAAGGGCTTTCAAAAGGATTTCCTTTTCAACAAGGATTACTGGTACATCACCAGTTTTCTGAAATTTGGAATTCTGGCCACATTGGGCGAGGCAATCGGACTAAGAATAACAAAGGGCATTTACAATTATAATGGTTTCGGATTAATACCCAGGGCTATCGTATGGGGCTTTCTGGGAATTTGCATTCAGATTGCCTTTGTGGTTTTTGGCGCAGGCAGTCCGGTAGTGCTCGAAAAACTTTTCAATGTTAAGGGAGCCATACAATCCATGTGGTATGCAGGTTATTTTGATGCCGCTGACAATGGATTCGGAACAGAAAGAATCTTATCCGCAGTTACCATAAGCATCCTGTTGAATATGATTTTTGCACCAGTCTTCATGACTTATCACAAAATTACAGATACCCACATTCTGAATAACAAAGGTACTTTGGGTGGTTTTCTCAGATGGATAGATATCAAAGGAATTTTTCCGGTTTTAAACTGGAAAGTACAATGGAATTTCATTTTCAAAAAAACCATTCCTTTTTTCTGGATTCCGGCTCACACCGTAACCTTTTTGCTTGTAGAAGAGTATAGGATTATTTTCGCCGCATTGCTGGGAATTGTCCTCGGAATTATTCTTGCTATTGCAAACCAAAAGAAAAACTGATTTTAAATTAAGGATCATGAATAAGAAATTAATTTATAAAAACATCAAGGACCGCGACAGCTAATGCCCATAACCCATAACTTATAACTCATAATTTATAACTCATAACTTATAACTCATAATTAAAATGGAATTACCATATTCAGAACCCTATAAAATAAAAATGGTTGAACCTATTTACCCAAGTACCAGAGAGGAAAGAGTAAAATGGATCACCGCCGCAAAATTCAATTTGTTTAATCTGAAAAGCAATCAGGTATTGATTGATCTGCTTACCGATTCAGGAACAGGCGCCATGAGCGACAGACAGTGGGCTGCCATCATGATGGGCGATGAAAGCTATGCCGGCGCCTCATCCTATTACAACTTAAAGGAAGCCATCAAAAACATTATTGGCTTTGATTATTTTTTGCCAACCCATCAGGGAAGAGCTGCAGAGAATGTTTTATTTTCAGCAATGGTCAAAGAAGGTCAGGTTGTACCCGGAAACTCTCATTTTGATACAACCAAAGGTCATATTGAATTCAGAAAAGCTCATGCCATCGACTGCACAATTGACGAAGCTTTCAACACAACACTCGAGCACCCGTTTAAAGGAAATGTAGACTTAAACAAACTTGAAAAAGTTTACAAAGAATATCCAAAGGAAAAAATTCCTTTTGTGATTATCACTATTACCTGCAATTCATCGGGCGGACAGCCTGTTTCAATTGAAAACATGAAAGCAGTCAGTGAACTTTCGAAAAAATACGGAATTAAGGTTATCTATGACTCAGCCCGTTTCGCAGAAAACGCCTATTTCATTAAACTCAGGGAAAAAGGATACGAAAATAAAACCATCAAGGAAATCGTAAAAGAAATGTTTTCTTATGCCGATGCCATGACCATGAGCAGTAAAAAAGACGGCATTGTAAATATTGGCGGATTTATTGGAATGAGAGATGAGGAATTATTTAAACAGGCCAGTTTTTACAATATCATTTTCGAAGGTTATATCACATACGGCGGAATGGCAGGCAGAGATATGAATGCACTCGCTGTTGGTCTGGATGAAGCAACAGAGTTCGTTTACCTGCAATCAAGAATTGAGCAAATTGCCTATCTTGGTAAAAAGCTGAAAGATGCCGGAGTACCCCTTCAGCAGCCTTTTGGTGGTCATGCCATTTTTGTTGATGCCAAGCGTTTTCTCCCCAATCTGCCAAAAGAGCATTTTCTGGCACAAACACTGGCCGTTGAACTTTATATTGAAGCCGGTGTACGCGGAGTTGAAATAGGCGCCATACTTGCCGACCGCGATCCGGATACCCGCGAAAACAGATTTCCCGATTTGGAACTGCTTCGTTTGGCAATTCCCCGCAGGGTTTACACTTACAAGCACATGGATGTGGTGGCACAAGGACTCATCAATGTTTTTGAAAGAAGAAATGAAATTTTATCAGGTTACAGAATTGTAAAAGAAGCTCCGTTAATGAGACATTTTACAGTGGAACTGGAAAAAATTTAACGTAAAACACTAAATAACAGGAAGAAAAAGGCTTTTATACAAGCCTTTTTTTATTTTTGTACTTTAGTTTATCATGATAAAATAAACCAATGGTTTATTTTATCATGAATATTTAAAAAAGACAAACGTGAATTTGTGAAAAAAACCAAAATATTCGGTCTCGAAAGAAATGTTTTTTTTACTGGTCTGACCAGCTTTTTCACCGACACTTCAACCAAAATGGTGTACAGTGTGATGCCGCTTTTCCTGATGTCAATCGGGGCATCAAAAACTACCATTTCAATGATTGAAGGCATTGCCGAAAGCACTGCATCTCTTTTAAAAGCATTATCGGGTTTCTGGAGTGACAAAATCGGGAAAAACAAGCCATTCATGATCATCGGCTATGGTATGACAGCCCTCATCACTCCATTTTATGCTTTGGCCCGGTTTCCCATACACATTTTACTTTTAAGATTTATCGAGCGCATTGGCAAAGGCGTGCGCACAGCCCCTCGCGACAGTCTGATTAGCGGTTCCATAAATAAAAACGAGACCGGTAAAAATTTTGGTTTTCATAAAGCCATGGACAATTCGGGGGCCATCATTGGCCCGTTTCTGGCCTTTGCCATTTTATACTTTTTCCCGCTGAATTACGAACTGATTTTTGTTTTAGCGGGTATTCCGGCTTTAATCGGAGTCATCACCATTGTGGTTTTTATTAAGGAAGCCAAATCTGAAAAAAAATCATCAGTAAGATGGACCTCATTCAAAAACCTGCCTAAAAAATTCTGGTTCTTTTTATTTATCATTTTTATTTTTTCACTGGGAAATTCCACCGATGCCCTGTTGCTAGTTAAAACATCAGAAACAGGTGTTGACAATATGTACATTCCTTTTATCTACATGATTTTTAATGTGATTTCGGTTTTTCTGGCTGTTCCAGTTGGCATTTTATCAGATAAAATAGGAAGGGAAAAAATGCTCATTCCTGCCTTCCTCATTTATTCCATTGTGTATTTTCTTTTTGGAAGTTTTAACAGTTTAAATATCTTTCTGATGCTTTTTCTTCTTTACGGATTTTACAGTGCCCTTTCCGACGGAAGCCAAAAAGCCATGGTTTCTGATCTTGTCAGCAAAGATCTGAAAGGAACCGGATTTGGTATATATCATGCTGTGCTTGGATTTTCTCTTTTACCGGCTAGTTTGATTGCCGGACTGCTTTATGATCATGTGGATTCAAGTGCTCCTTTTTATTTTGGTTCAATAATGTCTTTGATTGCAGCTTTGATGATGCTTGGATTCATGATCATTTACAAAACAAAAAAGGTCGCTTAGCTCAAATTATTTCATTATATTTGACTAGTAAAGAAACTTTTATGAAAATTATTCAATTTATCACCCTTCTATTTATAACATTCGGAGCCGCAAAATCTCAGGATACAACAAAAATCCTGTTTCTTGGCAATAGCTTTACTTATTACAACAACATGCCTGACATTGTCAAAGGGCTTGCCGATTCAGCCGGTATTAATACTGAAATCACTATGTATGCGCCGGGCGGAATGTATGTGTACACCACCACTTCAATGACAGGTCACGACAGCAGTGCAACAACTGAAAGTTACATTATTTCAGAAAACTGGGATTTTATCGTTGTTCAGGATAATCAGGGAGGATATGTTTGGTCTGAAGGCTATATCAACCCCATGATAACAAATGCCAATGTTGTTCTGTTCAACAAAATTAAAAACAACAACCAGTGTACAAGGGTAATTTATTTTGCAGGATGGGCTATGGAAGGCGGACTTCCTTCTGAATACTGGAATAGCGGCGGGTTAAATCTCACAAGCGATAATACAGCGGATTGTATTAAAAGAATATATCGACAATTTTTATATGTGAACAATACCTTTTTTAATGAGATCGTTACGCCGATCGGACTGGCATGGATCACCTGCTTAAACGAGCAACCTGCCATAAACCTTTTTAGCGGAGATGGTGTGCACCCGTCTCTTTCGGGCAGTTACCTCACAGCAAGCACCATCTTTACCACTATTTTTAAAACCGATCCTACAAATTTAGCCTTTGATTACGGGCTGGATGCTGTAACAGCTCAATACCTAAGAACAACCGGCTATAACACAGTAATTACCGATACTGTATTTACGGCATGCAATCTGGACGATTTTACTCCGGTTACAGTATTTAATCCTTACGAAATTTCCACAACTGAAACTTATTCTTCTTACCAGTGGGTGCTTAATAATGTAAGCATTCCGGGAGCAACCGACGATCATTTATTAATTGAAACAGCAGGAAACTATAATCTGATTGTTACAGATACAGCGGGGTGCAAGCACCGCTCATTCGATATGTATTGTGAACCTGAATTCAGCGATATTCAATTTCCTGCAGAAGCTGAATTTGAACTTTTCCCCAATCCGGCCAACGATTATGTAATTGTTCGGGTACCCCCCGGAGAAAGCACAATAATTAGTCTGTATAACAGCAACGGTATGCTTTGTATGAGAACTAAAACAGTTGAAAATTATCGTCTGAACCTGTCAGGTTATTCTCCCGGAATATATTTTGTTGGCATAAACAATACTTCAATGAACCTTTTAAAAAAGTTTTTTGTAGAAAAAAAATAATTCTGTTTTTAAAATCTAAAAAAAATATACTTTTGTATTATAAAAGTCTATTATCATGTCATTTAGAATAATACCATTATTTACATTTATCGTACTTTTCTTTTTCAGTAGCAATACATTTTCCCAAGAAGCAACCGACACGGTCAAAAAAGTAAAAATTTCCATGAAAAACGGAGAAGATTTCAGTGGAGTTTTAATTAGTCAGGATAAAGGAACTATCAGAATCCGGAATGAAAATGGAGAAATGAACCTGATCATTGAAAATGTTAAATCAATTGAATATGAATCTGCAACCGTAAATTATTCTGTTTCTAATCCGAATAGCTCAAGATATTTTTTCTCACACACAGCCATTCCCTATGAAAAAAATAAATTCTATTATCAAAACACGTTTGTTTTTTTAAATACATTGGATTATGGGCTAACAAAAAACCTGTCAATTGGTGGTGGATTTGAATTTATTTCAACCGTCGTTGGTTATCCGATTTTTTTGATCAGCCCAAAAGCCGGTTTTAAAATCAAGAATAAATTTCATTTAGGAACCGGGGCCTTTTTTGTGGGAATTCCCGGTGAATTTTTTTCATCCTTCATTTATGGTACTGCCACTTACGGAACCCGCGAGTCCAACGTTTCTCTGGGGGCCACCGGTTGTATAATTAATAATGAATTGTACGATTACGGGTTTATCATGTTTGGCGGAATGCATCGCATCAGCAACGGTGTTTCTCTCTTAAGTGAAAACTATTATACTCCGTATATCGATAACAAAACAGGTTATTTTGGAATTCATGGTATCAGATTGCTTTCAAGTACAAGCCACTTTGATTTTGGCGTGCTGATTATTCCTGTAATCGTGGATTTTATTCCGGCTTTACCTTATATATCATTTGTCAGGGTTTTTTAATATTTCTTTCCATCTTTTTTAATTAGTAAATGTAATAAGTTGGTATAGTTACAGCAGCTTTATCCATAGGTTTGTATCTTACCTTATTTTCATTTCTTAAAATCTTTCCGTCTCACCAAATCTTTTAGTAATATTGCAATGTGAAAATGCTTAACCAGATAAAGGATAAAATTGGCAACCTGATGCTTAAAGGTAAAACAGCATCAGGCAGAAAAAGAGGTGTTTACAATTTTGAAAATGCCCGGACTGTTGGAATTATCGTGAATTCGGATTCTCAAAAAACCTTCGAAGCAGTTAGGGAATTCATGAAGTTTATCAAATCAAAAAATATTGAAGTTTTTTCTATTGGCTATGTTGAAAGCCAGGAAGTACTCGACTCCTATTCAAGGCAAATTGGCATGGACTATTTCACAAAGAAAGAATGTACAAGAATGGGAAAACCCAAAATCCAAAAGGCATCCGAGTTTTCTGAAAAGGATTTTGACATCATGATTGACCTGAGTTTAAGCTCTGTAGTGCCTTTAAAATATATTGCTACAGCTTCAAGGGCAAAATTTAAAATTGGCCGGTTTGACGAACAAAGCAATTTTTACGACCTGATGATCGACATCAGCAAAAAACCCGAACTGGATTATTTCATAGAACAGATAAAACATTACCTTTCCCTTCTAAAAAGAAATTAAAATGCCCCAGAAAAAATTCTTAGGAACCGGAGTGGCTCTGGTAACTCCGTTCAGAAAAGACGGAAGTATTGACTTCAAAGCACTTGAAAAACTTGTAAACCACGTGATTGATGGTGGCGTCAATTATCTTGTTGTACTCGGTACTACCTCCGAAGCTGCCACCATGCAGTCTGAAGAAAAAGCCGCTGTGGTTTCACAGATTGTTGAGATCAACAACCGACGTGTACCCATTGTTGTGGGATTCGGAGGAAACAATACCCAGGTTGTGGTTGACCAAATTCAGGAATGTAAATTTAAAGGCATTGATGGGATTTTATCTGTCACACCATATTACAACAAACCCAATCAGAAAGGGCTTTATGCTCATTTCAAAGCTGTGGCTGCTGCCTGCCCTGTTCCGGTTATACTGTATAATGTTCCCTCAAGAACAGGGGTAAACATGACCGCCGAAACAACTTTGAAACTGGCCCATGATGTGGAAAACATTTTGGCAATCAAAGAAGCTTCGGGAAATTTTGCCCAGGCCATGGCTATTATTAAAGACAAACCGGATAACTTTTCAGTGATTTCAGGTGAAGATGGACTTACCTTTCCTTTCATTACCCTTGGAATGAGCGGAGTAATTTCAGTTGCTGCCAATGCTTTTCCATTTGAAATGAGCGAAATGGTGAATTTTGCTCTTAAAGACAAAATAAAACCTGCAAAAGAAATTCATTACAGAATCATTGAAATGATTGACCTGCTTTTTGCTGAGGGGAATCCGGCCGGAGTAAAAGCTGCTCTGAGCACACTGGGAATTATCGAAAACAACCTTCGGCTGCCCCTTGTACCGGTTAGTAAAATCACCCATTCTTCTATTGTGAAAACAATTGATACCATTAAAGCCTCCCGGTAAATGAATGATATTATCCACTACCTGCAAAGTCTGGACATTTTTTCATGGCAGATTATTACCCTGCTGATCGTTTCAGGGTTTGTGGTGGGTTTTATCAATACCATGGCGGGCAGCGGCAGTGCAATTGTTTTTTATATCTTCACCCTGCTTGGCTTGTCTTCGCAGTATGCAAACGGCACTGTGCGACTGGGCGTTTTGCTCCAGACGCTTGTTGCCAGTCTGAATTTCAGAAAACAAAAGCTACTTGCAGTAAAAAAGGGACTGTGGCTGGGAATTCCCACCGTTATCGGCTCCCTTATAGGCGCTCAATTCGCTGCTACCCTCGAAGAAGAAAATTTCGAGCTGGTCATTGGTAGCTTTATGTTGCTGATGCTTGTTTTTGTTCTTATTAAACCTGAAAGATGGATTAAGGGGAAAGCCGGACTGATCAAAGATAAACCAACTTATCTGCAAATCCTGATATTTTTTGTTATTGGATTATATGGCGGATTCATTCACATTGGCGTCGGGATTTTTTTGTTGGCTGGTTTGGTGCTGAATGCCGGATACGATATTGTCACCGCCAATGCACTTAAAGTTTTTATTGTACTGCTTTATGCCCCGTTTGCCCTTGCTGTGTTTATCTATCATGGGCAAATTGATTACGGAATTGGTCTTATCTCTGCCATCGGAAACCTTGGTGGTGGATACGTTGCCTCAAAATATGCCGGAAAATGGGGCGGCAATTTTATTCGCTGGTTCCTTATTGTTGTATTAATTATTTTTGCAAGCAATTTGCTTGGAATAACTAATCTTATTTTTAATGGTTGAAATGTTTCCTGAAGTACCCGAAGAAATAAAGTACTACCCGCCAAAGCCCGAGGTGGTTGAACGCACTGCCGACTCAAAAGATTCAGTGGCACGGTCAATTGTCAGTCTCGTTCTTTTTATAGCCATATTTTATTTCTTCTTTGATGTCGAAATAAAATTCATTTTCATTGTTGTGGCCGCCCTCATCATCCATGAACTGGGTCATTTTATGGCCATGGAAAAATTTGGATACAGAAACCTGAAAATATTTTTTGTCCCGCTGCTTGGAGCCTATGTTTCGGGCGAAAAAAAGGATATCTCCCAAAAACAGAAATTATTGGTTTTGATGGCCGGACCAATTCCTGGAATTATATTCGGATTTGGATTTATTGCAGCTTACTATTTCACCGAACACGATAACTTTGCCATGATGGCGTCGGTCTTTCTTTACCTGAATGCTTTCAATCTGATTCCTGTGACTCCGCTTGACGGCGGACATATTATTGAAACGCTGTTTTTCTCCTCGAACCGTTTGTTCCAGTTGATTTTTATTTTTATTTCAACGGTTGCCCTCATTTTTGTTTCCTTTTATTTTGAACTCTATGTGCTTCTTTTTGTAAGCTTTCTTTTGGGAGGCAAAGTCCTCAACCAGTTTTTGGTTTACCGGGTAAGAAGAATACTTATTAAAAAAGGTTTTAATCTAGACATTGAATATGAGGAAATGACCGATGAGCAATACTGGACCATGAGAGATGTGATCATCCGCAAGGCCAAAGTTTTTAAAAGCATCACACCCGGAAATTACACTATAGATGTGCGCGAGCCGGTTATCCTGTCATTGATCAGGGGAATGATCGGAAAAAGAAATGAAGCAAAACTTGGTTTCTGGGGCAAATTTCTGTTTTTTGCAGTCTGGCTGATATTTTTACTTGTCCCCGCTGCTTTTATCTATATTTCAACATTTTACGAGATATGACACCCAAACAAAAATCCGGACGGTACGACAGGGTTTATGAGCAAATCAAAGAGCTCATGGCCAAAACCGACGATCCCACAGCGCGCATGGCTACCATCTGTGCCGTACTTCATAACAAATTCAGCTATTTCTTCTGGACCGGGTTTTACATTCTCCGAAGCGGCGAGCTCACCGTGGGTCCGTATCAGGGCAGCGTGGCCTGTCTGGTGCTGAAGAAAAACACCGGAGTTTGCTGGGCCGGCATCAACCAAAAGAAAACCATTGTGGTTGCCGATGTGCATGAATTTCCCGGACATATTGCCTGCGATTCACGGTCAGAATCTGAAATTGTTGTTCCCCTCTTTGACAAATCAGGTAACATCATTGGTGTTTTGGATGTGGACTCGGATAAAAAGAATTCGTTTGATGAGGTTGATGGGGTTGGGTTGGAGAGGATTTTGGGGTTGGTGTTTGGTTGATTTTGTCAAAAGATATTTTTAAAAAACTGAATCATCAACAGTTATCAAAACCGTTTAATGAAAAAGTTCCCTTTTCTTTTATTGCTGATTTACCTTGCAGGATGCGGAAACAAAGAAACTATCACCGGCAACTGGTGCACCTGCTCCCGGGATGGAAGCTATTACGAATTGTATTTTTCAGATGATTCCCTTGTCATGGCAACCGAAAGCGGAAATACTTACTCATTTAAGTATGAAATCCGTAACGACAGTCTGTTTTATTTGGACAACTACGGAGAAAAACCTGTTGAAATAAAAGCCAAAGTTATTTTTCATGACAAGGAAAACATGCGGCTTGAAAGCGGTGAATACGGAGTGGATTATCAAAAACTCCCCGACAACATAAACAAATCAGATTTCAGAACCCGCCTCCTCAGCAAAAGGTGCCCCGACCTGCGAACCGACGAAGAAATAAAAGCCGACCGCAACCGGGTGGAGTTTGTTTATTTTGAGTTTTGAATAGGTTAGAAAAATAAAGGAGATCCCTCACTGCGTTCGAGATGACAATCCTTAGTTTGTGGTTGTGAAGGGAAAAGGGCCTGGCGGCGCGCCGCCAGGCCCTTTTCCCTTCGCGAGTTCACACTATGACTTGTCATTTCGACCACCGGGAGAAATCTCCTTTTAAGTTACATTCAGCTTATAATTTTTTTAATTTTTTTGTCAAGCACAAAAAATACCCCGCAATAAATTAATTTGAAATTCAATAAGTTATGAATTATCGTAACCATGGTTACCGTAACCGCTGTTACGATAATTTAACTATCATCCACTCAGACGGTGGCTTTAATAATCAACCCTTTGAAAAAAGAGAATATCGAACAAGGAACACTGATTTTTGATTTATGAACTTATAAACTTCTCAAATCGTAAATCGGTGTTCCATGTTCTTAAATAAACATCATTTTATGATCAAGCCATTATTACATTGCCTAAATATAAGATGGATTTTTAATTTATTATAAAATGGAAAATAACACTGGATTATACTAAATAACCTTCCCCTCAAAAAACCTCCAAAGCGCTCCCTCAGGCAAAGGCGCTACAATCTTCAACGGTTCTTTTTTCACCGGATGTTCGAATTCGATGGAGTATGCGTGAAGATCTATGCCGCCGTCGGGATTGGACCGGTCGAATCCGTATTTGAGATCGCCTTTGATGGGACAGCCGATTTTGCTCAGCTGCGAGCGAATCTGGTGGTGGCGACCGGTAATAAGTTTTATTTCGAGCAGGTGATAATTGTCTGAAGATGCTTTTATTGTATAGATGAGTTCGGCTTTCTTTGAATCGGGAACCTGCTTTTCATGACAATATGACTTGTTTTGCTTTTGGTTGCGTACCATCCAGTGAAAAAGGTGGTCGGTGTCCTTTGGCGGTTTGTTTTTTACAATGGCAAGATAGGTTTTTTGCGATGTTTTTTCCTGAAACATGGCATTGAGCCGCGTGAGTGCCTTTGATGTGCGGGCAAAAACCACCACTCCGCTTACCGGTCTGTCAATTCTGTGCGCCACGCCCAGAAAAACGTTACCCGGTTTATTGTATTTGATTTTGATGTATTCCTTCAGAAAAACCGTCATGGGATCATCGCCGGTATCATCGCCCTGAACAAGCTCGCCAATTTTTTTATTGACAGCAATTAAATGGTTGTCTTCGTAAAGTATCCGGGATTCTTCCATTAATACTGTTCTTTCTGATTTGGGAAATCAAGGCTTTTCACATCAGTGATATAATTTTTAACTGCACCGGTTATTTCAGCATCCAGATTATGGTATCTTCTTAAAAAACGTGGTGAAAATTCCTGTGTTATACCAAGCATATCATGCAAAACCAGTACCTGACCGTCTACATTGGGTCCTGCTCCTATTCCGATGACCGGTATTTTTATTGCTTTAGTAACCTGACATGCCAGTTTGGCCGGAATTTTCTCAAGAATGAGAGCAAAACATCCTGCATCTTCAAGAATATGAGCATCATCAACCAGTTTGGCAGCTTCTTCCTCACTTTTAGCTCTAACAACGTATGTTCCGAATTTATGAATTGATTGCGGAGTAAGACCAAGATGTCCCATAACCGGAATACCCGCCGATAAAATCCTGATAACCGATTCTGAAATTTCCTGTCCGCCTTCAAGTTTCACAGCATGTGCACCGGTTTCTTTCATGATTCTTATGGATGAAGCCAAAGCCTCTTTCGAATTGCCCTGATAAGTTCCAAAAGGCATATCAACCACAACCAGAGCCCTGTTACATCCACGAACCACACCACGGGCATGGTAAATCATTTCATCAAGGGTAATGGGAAGGGTACTCTGATTACCTGCCATCACATTTGATGCAGAGTCCCCAACAAGGATAACATCAACTCCGGCTCCATCAATAATCCGAGCCATTGAATAATCATAGGCAGTAAGCATGCTGATCTTTTCCCCGCGAAGCTTCATCTCATGCAGCACGTGAGTGGTAATCCTTTTTATATTCTGGTGTATGGACATTATACTAAAATGTTTTATTTTTCCGTTTTAATGCTTATTTTTGCAACATTAACCGTGCAAAGTTTATTAATTTTATTTATTAATTACAAAAAGAATGAAGAAAATTCTGTTTCTGCTGATCTCCCTCCCCGTAATATTAATAAATTCATGCAGGACCGATTTTGATGTAAACGCTGAATGGGAAGACATTTCAGTGGTTTATTGCTTACTGAATCCCAAAGATTCTGTCCATTATGTCAAGGTGAACAAAGTTTTTCTTGGCGAGATGGATGCCTATGAAATGGCAAAATACAGCGATTCTGTCAATTATGAAGAAGCAACAGTTGTTCTTGAGTTTTATAAAGACGGAATGCTCGAAGGCTCATACCAATTTGTAAAAACCACTGACATTGTAAAAGAAGATGGTATTTTCTCAACCGAAAACAATATTATATATAAGTATTCCGGCATGATAAGTTCTGACGGAAACTATGTACTTCGGATAAATATTCCCGGAAAGGAAGAAATAACAGCCGAAACAAATATGATTTCAAGTCTAACTGTATTAAACCCTCAGCCTGGGAAAAGGGTTAATTTTGCAAAATATGAAACTCCCTTTATTACAAAATGGAAATCTTCAAAAAATGCAAGACTTTATGAAATTGCCATATATTTTAAATATTATGAGATAAAAGATGGCGGCACACCTGTCCTTAAAACCATCAAATGGGTTCAGCCTTCGGAACAATCCAAAACTGCTGCAGGCGATGAAGATATGCAACAAGTGATTAACGGACAGTCCTTTTTCAATTTTGTTTTTGCAACTATTTCAGCGGAAGAAGGTTACAATGATCCTTCAATAAAAAGAGTGATAAAAAGGAAAACATTTACCTTCGAATTTGTATTAGGTGGTGAAGATTTAAATACATTTATTGAAGTAAACCGGCCTTCAAATGGCATTGTGCAGGAAAAACCTGCATTCACAAATATAAATAATGGTATTGGGGTTTTCTCCTGCAGATTTAATCATTCTCTTGTTGGACTTGAAACTTTCACCGGAACAATAGATTCACTTCATGCCGGAGTAATAACAGGCGGACTGAATTTCATGTCAGAGGCTGAAACCACTGTATTTTGGGGCAATAATCCATCGCTTGACTGATTTTTCAAGAACTGAATCCCTATTTTAACTACCCTGCTGATAAAGTCACCAATATTGTCATGAATAACTACGAGTATATTATTGGTTTTTTTCTTTTAGAATTTAGTTGTTTTTAAAAGAATTATCACTTTCAGCAATTTAATCAATGCTGACAAATTCTGTCAGACTTTAATCTTTTCAAATGTCCATATTTCAACATGTTTATGCCTTTTTGTCATAAAAAATGTCAGTTTTTCCCCAAAAATGTCAGTTTTTGTCAATGGCATAAAGATTGAAAATAAGTTTACACGGAAAAAAATATTAAACAAACATAAAAACTTATAATAATGGGTAAAATAATTGGAATAGATCTCGGAACAACCAACTCATGCGTGGCTGTTATGGAGGGTAACGAACCTGTTGTAATCCCTAACAGTGAAGGTAAAAGAACAACACCTTCGGTTGTGGCATTTGTAGATAATGGTGAAAGAAAAATTGGTGATCCGGCAAAACGTCAGGCTATTACTAACCCAACAAATACCATTTACTCAATAAAACGGTTTATGGGTGAAAATTTTGACAAGCTGTCAAAAGATGTGGGAAGGGTTCCTTATAAAGTTGTAAAAGGTGACAACAGTACTCCAAGAGTAAAAATTGGTGACAGATTATATTCCCCCCAGGAAATTTCGGCCATGATCCTTCAGAAAATGAAAAAGACTGCCGAAGATTACCTCGGACAGGAAGTGACTGAAGCTGTTATTACTGTTCCCGCGTACTTTGATGATTCTCAGAGACAGGCGACAAAGGAAGCCGGTGAAATTGCCGGACTAAAAGTTAAGAGGATTATCAATGAACCTACAGCAGCTGCTTTGGCTTATGGACTTGACAAAAAAGGTCAGGACATGAAAATTGCTGTGTACGATCTTGGCGGAGGTACTTTTGATATTTCTATACTCGAACTGGGCGAAGGTGTTTTTGAAGTAAAATCAACCAACGGCGACACCCATCTTGGTGGTGACGACTTTGACCAGGTGATCATTGACTGGCTTTCAGAAGGTTTCAAAAAAGACGAAGGTATTGACTTGCGCAAAGATCCCATGGCGATGCAACGTCTTAAAGAAGCTGCCGAAAAAGCAAAAATTGAGCTTTCAAGTTCATCAAGCACCGAAATCAACCTCCCATACATTATGCCGGTTGACGGAATTCCAAAACACATTGTGAAAAACCTCACCCGTGCTCAGTTTGAACAACTTGCTGACACCCTGATTCAATCAACAATCGGGCCTTGCAAACAGGCACTCAAAGATGCAGGAATGACTGCTGCCGATATTGATCAGGTACTGCTTGTTGGTGGTTCAACCAGAATTCCGGCAATCCAGAATATCGTTGAAAAATTCTTCGGAAAAGCTCCTTCAAAAGGTGTTAACCCGGATGAAGTTGTTGCCGTGGGTGCTGCAATCCAGGGTGGTGTTCTCACCGGAGAAGTAAAAGATGTTTTGCTCCTTGATGTAACCCCTCTTTCACTGGGCATTGAAACAATGGGTAGTGTGATGACCAAACTTATTGAATCAAACACAACCATTCCAAGTAAAAAAACTGAAACATTCACAACAGCTTCTGATAACCAGCCATCAGTTGAAATTCATGTGCTCCAGGGCGAAAGACCCATGGCTGCTGGTAACAAAACCATCGGAAGATTTCATCTCGACGGACTTCCACCTGCCCCGCGCGGTGTTCCCCAAATTGAAGTCACCTTCGATATTGATGCAAACGGAATCCTGAAAGTTTCAGCAAAAGACAAGGGAACAGGAAAAGAGCAAAGTATCAGGATTGAAGCATCCAGCGGACTTACCGATGCCGAAATCGAAAAGATGAAAAAAGAAGCTGAAGCAAACGCTGAATCCGATAAAAAAGCAAGGGAAATGGTTGATAAACTGAATCAGGCAGATTCAGTGATTTTCCAAACCGAAAAGCAGTTGAAAGAATTCGGTGATAAGATTCCTGCCGACAGGAAAAAACCAATAGAAGATGCTTTGAACAAACTCAAAGAAGCTCACAAAACACAGGATATCAGTTCGATTGATGCTGCTATGGCCGAACTCAACACCGTTTTCCAGGCCGCTTCACAGGAAATGTACAACGCCGGCAACCAACAGCAACAACAGCAACAACCCGGTCCGGGACCAGATGCCGAAAGTGGCAAATCCGGAAAAGATGAAGTCACTGATGTTGATTTTGAAGAAGTTAAATGATGATTTGCAAAAACTAAGTTAATATTTAGAATTATTTGAAAAGGCAGTTCCGACGGGACTGCCTTTTTTCATTTATCTGATAAAGTTTGGGATTTACTAATCTAACCTTAAAATTTCGGGCAGGGTACAATTACCTTTTTCCTGCTTCGCTTTGATTTTTGTTCCTGGTTAAACATATAAATAATTGACAATTCATGTGAACCCCCGGTGTTGTTCACCAAACGCGAAATGGTAAAATCATAGCTGTAGCCAATGCTCATATTTTCAACTTTGTATCCGGCAAGTATCACAAGTGCATCATTATTCTGGTAACCCTTTTTATACTTTTTAAATCCGGGAATCCCGCGGTACCAGAATCCAACGACTATGGGAGTCCTTGTCCAGTATGCTCCCAAATCAAACTGGTCGTACTTAAGTTGCGATTTATAAATAAAAGCTGGTGTAATGCTTTCATCAAGGAAGCGGCCATTTGATTCCCGAAGTACAATTTTTGTTCCTCCGTATATACTGAATTTCTTGGGAACTTCACTATAGGCGTTGTAAAGCGACTGGTTTGGTCCGATAATGTGATCTGCAGTAAATCCAATCCAATGCTGCTCAGTGAATACAATCATGGATGCACTGAAATCCATATATGCAATGCGGTCATCCAGATAGTAGTATTCCCTTGAATTTACCAGAGCAGAATTTACAAGCTGATCGCCAAAAGTAAGCCGGGAATAATCAATTGTTCGCTGTGACCTCAGAAAATGCAATCCCGGCCTTATCTGCCATTTTTTGGTAACCGGAATATTATACGAATACAAAAAGCCCATATTTGTGGTTCCCAAACGACCAGTGCCTGCCTGGTCACGTGTAAAAAGAAATCCAAAGCCGCTATTCAATGCCGGATAATATTGATCATAGGCAAGTGAGTAGGTAATAAATGCACCCGGGATTGATGGCCATTGATCCCTGAAATTGATCATCACCCTGCTGCCGCTTGTTGCTCCGGCCAGCGAAGGACTCAAATATAGCGGTGCAGCATAAAACTGAGAAAACTGAGGATCCTGAGCCCTTGTCAGAAGCCCTGATAAAACTAAAAACAATATCAGGACAATTTTTCTCACTGCTTTTCCTCCAGTTTTATTGATGTTAAAATTTTATTGAAATTTGTCTCGTTCACCTCTATTTCCCCAATATAGTTATGGAAACCCGAAGCCTCAACAATCATTTTATACTTTTTATTTGGCATTGCCAGGATTACAAACTTACCCGATGTTTTGTTAGGCCGGTAAATTCCCTGAACCTTATTTGTTTTACTGTCAATAAATGTAATGGTACAATTCAAAATAGTCAGTGAATCGGCTGTAATTAATTCTCCCACAACCATAATATAATTTGTCCAGTTTTCGGGCATATCCACAGCATAAATATCAGATAACCCGAGTCCACCTTTCCTGTTTGAAGAAAAATATCCCAGGTCCTTGGAATTTGAAATCACAAAATAAATCTCATCGTTTACAGTATTTATTGGATAGCCAAGATTTTCGGGCTGATTCCAAATCCCGTTCTCATTCATAGTACACATCAACAAATCATATCCGCCCATATTTTTATGTCCCTTTGAACTGAAATAAAGGGTCGCGCCATCACTGTCAAGATATGGTGCATCTTCATCGTATGGGGTGTTGACGGTCGGACCAAGATTCTGGGCTTTGCTCCATAATCCGTTTGGTAGTTTTACTACTTTATATAAATCTTTTCCGCCATATCCGCCTTCACGGTTACTTGAGAAATAACAGGTATTGCCATCCGGCGACAAACATGCGCTGGCCTCAAGTCCCTGCTTTGTATTAATTTCAGCATTTATTTTTTCGGGAAGCAACCAGTTATTTTCGTTTCGGTCGGAAATAAAAATATCTCCCCCTGTTAATTCAGGATCTGTTCTGAATAAATACAATTCCGATCCATCGGGCGACAAGGTAACAGTGGCATCATGTCCGG
Source organism: Bacteroidetes bacterium GWF2_38_335 (assembly GCA_001769535.1). Lineage (GTDB taxonomy): Bacteria > Bacteroidota > Bacteroidia > Bacteroidales > GWF2-38-335 > GWF2-38-335. Next base: position 289,421 of record MEOH01000010.1, on the reverse strand, counting down.
GGGTATTGATGGGCGGACCCATATTTAACGGCAACGACCATGTTCCATCTTCTTTTTTAGTGTAATAAATATCTTCGAAATATTCGTTATACGGGTCAAGCAATCCACCGGTGCTGCCATCTCTTCTTGAAGTAAAGTAAAGCGTCCGGTCATCCTGTGAGATAACAGGTGCATATTCGGCATATTTTGAATTTACTGTTTCGCCCATGTTCTGAATCCAAACATTTTTAGGCTCTTCCATTAACGAACCGGCATTATTGGTAACCTCAATCCGGTAATTGACCTCATCAAGGGTAAAGTTCTTTTCTTTGCTTGAATTTTTATATAGAAGATAATGTTCCATTGCTTTAGAAAAATCAAGCTCATTGTGATATAAATTTCCAAGATAAAAGAATGCATCAATGAAATCCATCTTTGATTTTTCAAAATATTTAATGGCTTCGGATTTTTCCCTTTTTATATAATAAATACAAACACCAAGGTTGTAATTGATCTCAGAGTTGGTTGAATCAATCGCATATAATTCACTATAAACCGGCAGGGCTATATGGTAATTTCCATAATTAAACTGCGAGTTTGCATCTGCCAGCTTTTGTTTTTGTTCCTTTGTAAATTGAACAGATTGAGAAAAAGCAGGAATAATTACAATCACCATGAGAGTAATCAGTGCTGGTATTATTCTTGTTAATTTCATATCCTAATTTTTAATTACCTTAATAAAGTTACATCGCCAACTTTGAGAAAGTCTTTCCCATCGGCAAATTTTCCCTTTGCTTTCCAAACATACACATCCTGTTTGCACAACTTATCCCTGTAATATCCATCCCATCCCACATTAACATCCTCCGTTTCAAAAATCAACTCACCCCATCTGGTATAGATGGTAAGGTTATACTGAGAAACCCCTTTAGCAATAGGAAAGAAAATTTCGTTCCTGTTGGTGTTTATATTATAATGTCCTCCGTTTGGGCCACCCTGATTGGGTGCGAAAGCATTTGGAAAACTAATTTCCCCTGACGCTTCAGCTGTCACTGCCCTCACTTGGGTTACACTATCACAACAATTAAATTCAGAACATGCCTTTAGCGAAATATCGTAATCACCCTCATTTACATAGATATGCGCGGGACTAACCTCAGTTGAGGTGGAACCGTCGCCAAAGTACCATAAATAATACGTAGCATCCGAAGATAAGTTATAACAAATTACAGGTTGATCAGGAAGATAAACAACCGCCGGCGATGCAACAAAGTTTGCAACAGGCCTTTCAAAAACTGTAATTACCACATCTGAAGCTATATCCACTCCCCCATCTCCTGTAACAGTGAGCGTAACCATAAATGTTCCCGGATGTTCATATACATGTACCGGTTCTTCTTCACTTGAATAAAAACCGTCCCCAAAATCCCAGAAAAACGAATTTCCATAAAGTGAATTATTTATGAATTCAACTATCATGGGTGGGCATCCGCTGGCAGATGAATCAATATCAGCAACCGGCACCGGAGCATTTATGGAAACCGTGTGTTTTACGGTATCTGAACAATGTTCACCATTAACAATAAGCTGAATATCATAATCGCCCCAGGTACTGTAATTATGGAAACCGGGTTCTGAAATTGTTGAGGTAATACCGTCATCAAAGCTCCAAAGATATTCCCAGGAGCCAATATGTGCCGTTACATTGTCAACCGTAACGGTTGAGGATGGAAACTCCTGTGTAATAGGCGAAGGAATAAACTCAGCCATAGGTTGGGGATACACTGTTATTTCCTGAGTATATGTATCCTGACAACCATATACCGATTGGGCAACAAGTGTTGCGGTATAAACCAAATCTTCGTTGGTCTCGTTCTGGAAAATATGAGTGGGATTTTCCAGACTCGAAGTTCCTCCTCCTCCAAGACTCCAAAGATAAATATCTGAACCAAATGACTGGTTGATAAAGTTTACAATAAGTGGATGGCAACCGACGGTATCACAAATAAACGATGCAACAACATCCGGAAATACATTAATTACCTGTTGATGTTCATCGGTACATCCAAACTCATTTTCAACATTCAGCACCACATTATAAACATTGGGGGTACTTACTGAGTTAATATATAAATGACTGATTTCAGGATCGTCCTGATTGCTTGTGGCTCCGTCACCAAAATTCCAAAGATACTCATCCACCCCGGTGGAAGCATTTTCAATTAACAGATTGAAAGGTGTGCAGCCCGAATTTTCCTCGATGGTAAACAACGCATCCGGTTTTGGATGGATGCTAATTTCAGTTGAAAAAGTATCTGTACACAAATATGATGAGGTTGCTACAAGTGTTACCGTATAGGTTGTGTCATGATCGGACAGGTTATAAAATGTATGTATGGGATTGATGGTGGATGCCGATCCTCCGTCACCAAAATCCCACTGATAGCCAATTGCCCCTTCAGTGGTATTGATAAAGTTCATTGAAACCGGCGAACAACCTGCAGTATCAACAATAAAACCGCTAAAAACCTCAGGGTATACAATGATTGTCCGGGAAACGCTGTCGGCACATCCCGCATAATTTTCGGCTCTCAAATTCAGAATATAGGTAACGGGCGAAGAAGCTGTGCTCACATAGGTATGGGAAAACACCGCATCGGCATTGGTTCCGGTGGAACCATCCCCAAAATCCCAGAAATACTCTGTTGCACTATTCGAGAGATTTGTAATATTCACAGTATGCTCAGTGCATCCGGTAGTAACGTCCACAACAAAATCAGCCGTAGGTTTTGGATGGATCACCACATTGGTCTGTGATGTATCAATGCAACCAAAAAACGATTCGGCCACAAGTGTTATTGTAAAAGTTGTATCATGATCTGAAACATTTGTGTAAATGGCGTATGTGTTGAATGACGCACTTTCTGAGGTGCCATTTCCATAATCCCAGTGATAAAATGATGCACCGGGCAATGTAAGAAAATTTATTCCTGCAGGATGGCAACCCGAATCAGGGGTAGCAGTTATCGTGTAATCAGGATTCGGATACACCGTCACATAGGCATTGGAAGTATCATTGCAATTGTAATTTGTTGTAGCCACCAGTTGAACATTGTAATACTGAATCAGCAGTGTGGTATTATAAAATGTATGGGTGGGATCTTCTGCTACAGATGTGTTGCCGTCTCCAAAAATCCATTCATATCCCACTGCTCCGGTGGAGGTATTATTGAAGTTTACTGTAACCGGACTGCATCCCGGAATTCCGTCGTTTGTAAATGAGGAGTTTGGTAAAGGATGAACAGTCAGGTTGTGGCTTATTGAACTGGTACAACCAAACATTGACTCGGCTGTTAACTGTATCGTATATACCACATCACCGGTAGTACTGTTATAAAATGTATGAACAGGATTTTCATCTGCTGAAGATTCGCCATCCCCGAAATTCCAGCTGTAAGTAACACCTCCGGCTGTAGTATTGATAAATGGAACATTGAAAGGAGGACATCCTGTTGTGTCAACTGGTAAAAAACCGGGGGTTGGAACGAGATCAAAATTTATTACTACCGTTGCACTGTCCACACAGCCGTTTCCGTTGTCTTCATACCATTGAAAACCGTATGAGCCAAAGGCATCAACTGTAACATTGGTGGTTGGGTCATGTATATCTCCAAATGAAGCATTTCCCGGACCAGATTCCATACTCCAGGTTCCGGTTCCTGCACTGGGATTGGCAGTCAGGGGATATGACAAACCACAGATGTTATCAGTAGGTCCGGCATTGGAAAATGGCTGCTCAAGAAAAACAACAGTCACCAAATCCTGTGAGGTGCAGCCAGGCCCATTAATCTCGGTCCATGTAAAATTATAAGAACCATATTGCGTTACAGTAACCTGAGCTGAAGCAGAATGGCTATCTGAAAACGAAGATGTTCCCGGACCGGATGTTTGTGTCCATGTTCCGGTTCCTAAACTGGGTGTTGCTCCTAGAATATAGACTGGTCCGCATATACTATCATCAGCACCAGCCAAGGCAACCGGGTTTTCGAATACAGTAATTATTGCCACATCCGAACCAAAGCATCCGTTATCGTCGGTAACCGAATAAGTAAGTGAATAGGTTCCAGTAACGGTTGTATTGAATACGGGTATTTGAACATTTGTTGCACTAAGCGGTCCGGTGTCACCGGTCCAGAGATGCGTAACATAGATTCCTGTTCCTCCGTCGGGATTTCCGTTAATATTTGCATTTTCGCCTGCGCAAACTTCCTCAGGCATGATATTGGCAGTTACAGGGTTTACAGATACCAGTAAATCTTCATGATCTGAACATCCATGTGAGTCGGTAACCGTAAATATCAGATTGTAATTTCCCTGTGCTACAGTATTAAAAGTTGGCGATTGAATATTTGTAGCGCTTAATGGGCCTGTATTTCCGGTCCAGATCATTGAAGTGATCGCTCCGTCGCCCGGAGTAGGGTTGCCATCAAGGAATAAATCGTCGCCCGGACAAACTTCAAGCGGATTTCCGGGAAGAATATCAACTGTGGGACTTTCCCAAACGGTGATTACCTGTGTATCGGTACCAGTACATCCATTTCCATCAGTCACATTATAAGTAATGGTATGGATACCCGGACCGGCAGCAGAAGGAGAAAATGTACCTGTAGCAGTGTTAATTATGCCCGGCCCCGACCAGATTCCGCCCGGCGTTGCCGCATGCAATGTAACATTGGATGCATTGTCGCAAAATGGTCCGGCCGGATTAATAGTTGCATCCGGATATGGCACAATTAATATTATTGCTGTTGTTTGAACAGGTAAACTATCGGGGTATGGATTACAATAATTCCAGTAATTTAAAGTCACTTCAAAATATTGGCCTACCAAAGCAGTGTTTGGAACATAAATAGGCAGACTCTGGATATTTGGAGGGGTGGGACCGGTAACGGCACCGGGATGAATTTCGACATCACCCGGATAGGCATATACCTGAACAGCACCATCAACCTCAACATTGGCAATGGTATAATCAGTTCCATAAACCCATTGGGTCCAGCGGGTGTATGTATTTGGATTGTCATTCTCAACAGGAGGCACGCAATTAAACAAGCTCACATCATCAAAAACCACCCAGCCGTCATTTCCGACACAAATAGGAAATACCTGCGGGTCGATCTGGATTTCGCCACCATTTTCCTCATCAGTATCCCACACAGTAACGGTTTGTTCCTGAATGGTGCTGGTGCACAGAACCCCGTTTACCATCAAAGTTGCGCTTGGATTATAATTGCATCTGTTTCCGCCCGGAGGATAAACATGCGTAACCGTAATCCGCCATTCAGCCAGTGGAACGCTGGTATTAACCGCAGCATATATTTCAACAGGATTACCATCGTCCCAGTCGAACTGAATTTCAACCGGAGTTCCGGCATTGTTTACTCCCCTGTAAGTAACCTCCCATGAAAGAGAAACCGGAGCACACAATCCATTTGGAATAATATCATTGGCTTTTGATATGATGTTGCAGTCTTGACCTGAAGAAAACAAAAATGACCCACACAAAACAATTGAAACTATTAGTATTTTCGTAAAATCAGTCATACAATTTTATGATAATTTTCGTTTTTTATTTTTTAGTTTAATATTGGGCCTAAATAAATTCATTTTAACACTCTTTTAACATTTTGTACGACAGATGAGCCATTTAGTTATACCCTAAAAGATGTTATTTATTACAATTTATCAGTTTTTGACCAAAAACAGATCATTTAAGCAAGTTATGATAAACCTGAAATCCGGTATGTTACCAACAGATCGCATTCTTATCTGTACAAAAATTTACTGTATCGGTTGCAATTAATTTTCAAACAATGATAACCAAAATAATCGAAGAAGTAAAGAAAATTCAGTGTGGTTTAAAGGTAATTGTAGTAACCTTATAGAAATATGATCGTGGAATAATTATTTATCCAATGTTAATTACAGCAATATTTCATCAAAAAAATATTAAAAAACAGAATAAAAAACGTTATTTTGCAGATTGGAAAAAAACCGAGTGCATAAAATAGAATTGTTTGCACAAAAAACCAAGAAACAATAAGAGATTGAGTCTCTTATAAAATTATTTGCGACTTTAATTTTTTTAATACATGAATATGGATTACAACACACAGAGAAAGAAGATGGTATTGCCTGAATACGGAAGGAATGTACACAGAATGGTAGATCATGTAAAATCTATTCAGGACAGGGAAGATAGAAACCGTGCAGCAAAAGCACTTATAGGTATAATGGGAAACCTTAATCCCCACTTACGTGATGTAACTGATTTTAAGCACAAACTTTGGGATCACCTTTATATTATGGCAGATTTCGAACTGGATGTTGACTCCCCTTACCCTTTTATATCAAAGCAAAAATTTTCAGAAAAACCAAACAGGGTTGAATATTCGAACAACAGCATCCGTCACAAGCATTATGGCAAAACAATGCAAAACATGATTTTAAAAGCTTCAGAATTTGAAGACGGTGAAGAAAAAACTGCCTTGCTTTTGCTGATTGCCAACCACATGAAAAAGACATACTTATCATGGAATAAGGAATCTGTTACTGATGAAGAAATATTTGAAGACATGTATGAAATGTCGAGTGGAAGATTAAAGATGGATTCTACAGTTAAATTATCTGAATCGAGAGATCTGATTCCTAAAACCAACAATCCTAAGCCTACAATGATGGGCATGAACAAAAAGAAAAAAATGATTAGCAAGAGAAAATAACCCTGAATTCAACATGAACACTTTCGAAATCAATGGCGGAAAAAGGCTCAAGGGTGAAATAACTCCGCAGGGAGCAAAAAACGAAGCATTGCAGGTTATTTGTGCAACATTGCTAACAAGTGAGGAAGTGATCATTGAAAACATTCCCGACATCAGGGATGTAAATAAGTTGATTGAGTTAATGCAGGACCTTGGGGTAACAGTTAAAAAAATAAAGGACGAAGTTTTTTCTTTTCGTGCCAATAATATCAATCTTGAATTTTTACAGACCAACGAGTTCAAAGAAAAAGGTGCTGCTCTAAGGGGATCAATCATGATTGTTGGTCCGCTTCTTTCAAGATTCGGAAAGGCCTATATTCCAAAACCGGGCGGAGATAAAATCGGACGACGTCGTTTGGATACCCACTTTTTTGGCTTTCAAAAGCTGGGCGCAAAATTTAATTATGATCCCGGAAAGTACTTTTTTACAGTCGAAGGGGCCGAACTGAAAGGGGCTTATATGCTGCTTGACGAGGCGTCAGTTACCGGAACAGCCAATATTATTATGGCTGCCATTTTCGCAAAAGGGAAAACCACCATTTACAATGCAGCCTGCGAACCTTATGTCCAGCAGCTTTGTAAAATGCTGATAAGCATGGGCGCAAAAATTTCGGGCATTGGTTCAAACCTGCTTACCATTGAAGGTGTGGAATCACTTCACGGCTGCACCCACAGGATACTTCCTGATATGATTGAAATTGGCAGTTTTATAGGTTTAGCGGCCATGACACATTCTGAAATTACCATCAAAAACGTGTCTTACGAGAATCTTGGTATTATTCCGGAATCCTTCCGCCGACTTGGCATTAAGCTCGAAAAAGTTAATGATGACATATACATTCCTTCACAGGAAAATTATGAGATTGAAACTTTTATTGATGGTTCCATCATGACCATTGCCGATGCCATCTGGCCCGGACTAACCCCTGACCTGCTCAGCGTTTTTCTGGTCGTGGCCACCCAGGCAAAAGGTTCGGTGCTGATCCACCAGAAAATGTTTGAGTCAAGATTATTCTTCGTTGATAAACTTATTGACATGGGTGCCCAGATTATTCTTTGCGACCCCCACCGTGCAACAGTTATCGGGCTAAACAATCAATTTAAATTAAGAGCCACTAAGATGACTTCACCTGATATCCGTGCCGGAGTTGCCTTGCTTATTGCAGCCCTTTCTGCCGAAGGAACCAGTGTGATCAATAATATTGAACAAATTGACAGGGGTTATCAAAATATTGATGTCAGACTGAATAAACTCGGGGCAGATATCAAAAGGGTGTAGTTAAATATTCATTAACAAAAAAGGAAAATATTTAACAAACTAAGTCCGGAATCTGAACTTTATAGCACTATATTTGTATTGTAAAACATGTAAAACAAAATAATATGAAAATGAAAAACCTTAGATATATTCTAATTTTTATTGTGGTTGTTATTGGTGTTTATGGTTTTATAGACAATAACCCCACCAATGTTATCAAAACTTATGGTGTTGAAAAAACTGCAAACGGAGATGAAGTAATTGTGGGGACTGCAATTGGCAATAAAGCTCCCGAAATTGTTCTAAAAAATGCCGACGGCAAAGAACTTAAACTGTCTGACCTAAAAGGAAAGCTTGTTTTAATCGATTTCTGGGCATCATGGTGCGGACCGTGCCGAAAAGAAAATCCTCATGTTGTTAAAGCTTACGAAAAGTATAAGGACATGAAATTTGAAAACGGCAAACACTTTACAATTTACAGTGTATCAATGGACAGAAGCAAAGATGCATGGCTAAAGGCAATTAAAGATGACAACCTTACCTGGGAATACCATGTTAGTGAACTTAATGGATGGACCAGCACTGCCGGTACTGCATACGGAGTAAGAAGCATTCCTTCGAATTTCCTCATTGACGGAGATGGAATCATCCTTGGAACAAACCTCAGAGGAAGTGCTCTGGAATCTGAACTTGAAAAGCATGTCAAAACAGACAAGAAAAAATAAAACCTAACATACATAATATGAAGAATAAGACAGAATGCATTTTCTGTCTTTATTTTTTCTGCCATTTTGACAATTTTTATTTTTGGCAGAGCTTTTGTAAAATAGCAACTGACCAATAATGATCGTATTAATTTTTTATTTGAATTGTTATGAAAGAAAATGAAATTGAGGAAACCAATAATGAAATTAAGAACGACCTGACTGAGGATGTGCAAGAAAAGAAAAAGGAAAAACCTGCCAAAGGAAGTAAAAAACATGACAAAAAAGTCAATGAAGAGCTTGAATCTCTTGGCAACAAACTTATTGAATTTAACGACAAATATTTGAGACTTTCTGCTGAGTTTGACAATTACAGAAAGAGAACCCTGAAGGAAAAAACTGATTTACTGAAAACTGCCTCTGCTGATGTGATCACAAGCTTACTTCCTGTGCTTGATGATTTTGAAAGAGCTCTTAAATCATTTGAAAATATTGAGAGCAATCCTGCTCATGATGGAGTCAGATTGATTTATAATAAATTTCGCGACAACCTTGTACAAAAGGGACTTAAGGAAATTGAAGCAGTAAATCTTGAATTTAACACTGACCTTCATGAGGCAATTACTAAAATTCCCGCTCCCACTCCCGACATGAAAGGAAAAGTAGTTGATGTGGTTGAAAAAGGATACTATTTATATGACAAGGTAATCAGATATTCGAAAGTGGTGGTTGGAGAATAAAAAAGCAAACAATGGCAAAAAGAGATTTTTACGAGATACTTGAAGTTTCTAAAAGTGCTTCAAAAGAAGAAATAAAAAAAGCATACCGAAAGCAAGCCATAAAATTTCACCCAGATAAAAACCCTGGTGACAAAGCTGCAGAGGAAAAATTCAAAGAAGCTGCCGAAGCTTATGAGGTTCTCAGTAATGATGATAAAAGAAAACGCTATGATCAATTTGGTCATGCAGGTGTTGGCGGGGCATCAGGCGGAGGCTATAGTGGTGGCGGCATGACCATGGAGGATATTTTTTCCTCTTTTGGTGATATTTTCAGTGATTTTGGATTTGGTGGTTTTAGCGGTTTTGGCGGTTCAAGGTCATCATCACGACGTGTCAACAAAGGCTCGAATCTGCGCGTAAAAGTAAAAATGTCTTACAGCGACATTCTTAACGGGGTTGAAAAGAAAATAAAAGTAAAGAAAATGGTTGCCTGTCAGGCATGCGGAGGAACAGGTGCCGAAGGAAACCATGGTCACACTGATTGTCATACCTGCCGGGGAACCGGAAGGATAACAAGGGTGCAAAACACCATTTTAGGTCAGATGCAAACAGCATCTACCTGTCCAACCTGTAACGGTGAAGGGAAAATCATTACCAACAAATGCAAAAAATGCAACGGCGAAGGACTGGTTCAGGATGAAGAGGTGATCAGTCTCAGAATTCCGGCCGGAGTAGCCGACGGCATGCAGCTTTCTGTTTCGGGCAAGGGAAATGCTGCCCGCAGAGGAGGTGTAAACGGCGATATGATTGTAATGATTGAAGAAGAGGAACATCCCGATCTGGTAAGGGATGGTAATGATTTACTTTACATCCTGTTTTTAAGCTTCCCTGATGCTGCTCTGGGAGCAACAGTAGAAATTCCGACTATTGACTCAAAAGTGAAAATCAAAATAGACCCGGGAACACAGCCCGGAAAAATTCTTCGTCTTAAAGGAAAAGGATTTCCGGATATCAATGGATACGGAAAAGGCGATTTACTTGTAAATATTAATGTCTGGATTCCATCAGTCCTTTCAAAGGATGAAAAGAAAATACTTGAAAAACTTAACGAATCAGATAATTTCAAACCCGGAAAGGCCACTTCAGGAAAAGGTTTCTTTGGAAAAGTGAAGGACTATTTTGAATAGTTTTTCGTTAAGTTGCCCTGCAAACACATTGTTTTACATTTTTTACAACTTTTCAAACAGTAATTTGTAAATATCCAGCATGGATTCAATATCACCTTTATGAACTTTTTCATTGGGTGAATGTACACCATCTTCAGGTGCGCCAATGAAACACCAGTCAAAAGGAAATGCCGTGCGCTGCAAATAGCCACCATCGGAGCTGCCGCTGCCTTCAACCTCAAGTTGATATTTTATTTTTGCTTTATCGGCAATATCCATAATCTTTCTGATATAGCTTTGACGTGGAATAAACTGGTCGCGCATGGAAATTACCACACCTTTTCCATGAAAAACACCTTCGGTTACCCAGGTAATATCGGCGATTAATGCCTGACTGACCTTATATTTTTCATAAATCAATTTTGAAAGAACCTCCACACTTCCACTGCCATGTTCCTCCCAGCATGAAAAAGCGATGATTCCGTTTTCAAGAGTTTCAGCTAATTTCAAACAATTGTAAACCCCAAGTCGGTTGTCAATGTATTGTGACAAAACGAATTCATGGTCTTCCCTGAAATTACTTTTATAAACCAGCGAAGTTCCTCTTTCAATGATTCGGTCGTAATCAACGGATATTTCTTTGGTATCCTCATCATATTTCAATTTACATTCGATGTTTCCGATGCTGTCGCGACCGGTGAGCACAAAACCGCTTTCAATAACCGGACTGCCAATTCGAACAAGTTTATTATCATATCTCACGGTGAAACCAATGGAATCCATGTGGGCAAACACAGCCAACCGGGGTTTTCCAAAAACAAGTACAAGAGAGTCCTGGATTTGATCTGCAACAATTACCGGTTGACTTTTCCAACCATTCATTTTTTCGTTGACATACTTCAGAATAAACTCTTTCATTGAGATCTCTTCACCTGATGGTGCATGTATTTCGCAAAGTTTTTTCAGTAATTCCATTTTATTCAGTGTGTAAGTATTTGCATTGAAGTTTATCTATTTTTTTAAATCTTTCTGTAATTCGCTCAGTTTCAGATTTTCTGATGGTAATTTTCAATGAGCAGCGCATTTCAAAAACCTGGTCAAATTGCTCAACCCCCTCATCTTTAATTATTTTCATTACATCATTCATGGATTCATACTCAAAGTCGAGTTCAAAAATATCATTTACAGTTTTCTCAATAATTTTTGCTGCTTTAAAAGCTTCTGCAGTAGCAGTGCGGTAGGCATTAATCAGTCCGGGAATCCCAAGCTTAGTTCCTCCGAAATATCTGATAACCACAACCAGGATGTTAGTCAGGTCGAAAGACTGAATCTGACCGTAAATTGGCAAACCCGATGATCCGGAAGGTTCGCCGTCGTCATTAACGCGGTAATGTGTTTTTTCAGCACCCAGTCTCCATGCAAAACAGTGATGACGGGCATCATAGTATTCTGATCGCAGTTGTTTCTGGATTGTTTTAATTTCATCTTCTGAATTAACCGGAAAAGCCAGGGCAATAAATTTGCTTCCCCTGTCCCTGAAGATGCCTTCAGATTTTTTTTCCACGGTTTTGTAAAGGTCCGTCATTTAAACAACATTTGAAATCATCAGTAAAGTTACTGCAAGAATTGAAAAAATGATCCCTATATAATTAATACGTGTAAGTTTTTCCCTGAAAAACACATAGGCAATTAAAACTGCAATAAGCACAATACTGATATTGTTTACCCCAAAAGCAATTGAACTGTCAAGGATGTCGAGTTCGAGAACCTGCAGAAAAAAGTAGATAGAACCGAAATTAACCAATCCAAGAAATCCGCCCAGCAGATATGTTTTGGGCATTTTCAGGTCATTTCTAACTTGTTTTGAAGTCAACCCGACAGTAAAAGCAGTAATACAACTAATTAAAAAAATAACTGCTGTAAAAACGGAAGGAATTTGACCGGTACCATATTCGGCCTGTGAAAATTTGACAACAGAGTCGGCAATTCCAAGAAATAAAAAAAGTGAAACAGGCAGCAGCATGGCTTTAAAATCGGTTTTTTCGCCTGTTTTCTTATAAACGGTAAGAGAAACACCTGCTATGGTCAGCAAAATTCCCAGGATTTTATAAATATTGATATGTTCGTTATAAGCCAGCATTGAAAACACCATAGGAATAATAACCGACATTCTTGCGGCCACAATGGTTACAGAAACACCGGCCCGTTGCATTGAAATGGCAGTCAGGTAGAATGTAAGGACAAAAATGGTTCCGATAATCAGGGTAAGAAAAAACCAGGGGGCATTTACAATCTGGTTAAAAGTAATGGGATCGCTGTTTAGTAAAAACCCGGCAGAGGATGCAAAAATATAATTGATCATTATTGCGCTTAGCGGACTAATTCTTAATTTCTCAATGAATTTAAGAGAAAGAATAATAAAAGTTGATGATAATATTGTTAGAAAAAGGTATATCATAAAAAAAACAAAAAGCAGATTCTTTTGGAACCTGCTTTTCTCGGTAAAGTATTTTATTACATTTTAAGTTTCTTTTCAATCTCATCGATGTACACCCTGAATCTTTTATCGGTTTCGATGAGGTTGTTAACAGTTTTGCAGGCATGCAAAACAGTGGCATGGTCTTTTCCTCCGATTTGAGAGCCGATGGTTGCCAAGGAAGATTTTGTAAGATTTTTCGCAAAGAACATGGCAATTTGGCGTGCCTGGACTATTTCGCGCTTGCGTGTTTTTGATTTAAGCAGGTCAACGGGCATACTAAAATAATCGCAAACAACTTTCTGAATATAATCGATGGAGATTTCCCTTTTGGTATTTTTCACCAATTTATCAATCATCTGTTTTGCCAGGTCAAGGGTAATTTCCTTTTTATTGAGGGTTGACTGGGCAAGGAGTGAAATCAGGGCACCTTCGAGTTCACGAACATTGTTGGTGATATGTGACGCGATGTATTCGATTACATCTGAAGGCATTTCAATTCCGTCGTTATAAATTTTCTTATTAAGTATTGCGATGCGTGTTTCGTAATCAGGTATTTGAAGATCGGCTGATAATCCCCACTTAAACCTTGACAACAGTCTTTGCTCAAGGCCCTGCAATTCAACAGGAGGTTTGTCTGAGGTAAGGATCAGTTGTTTTTTGGATTGGTGAAGGTGGTTAAAAATCTGGAAAAAGATCTCCTGGGTTTTTTCTTTACCAGCAAATTCGTGAACATCATCAAGAATAAGGACGTCAATCATCTGGTAGAAATGCACAAAATCATTGACGTTCTCAGTCCGGACTGCCTCAACGAACTGGGTAGTAAATTTGTTTGCGTTTACGTAAAGAACAATTTTCTCTGAAAATTTTTCTTTAACCTCAATTCCGATTGCCTGGGCAAGATGTGTTTTCCCAAGGCCTGATCCGCCATACAAAAGAAGCGGATTAAAAGCTGTACCTCCGGGATTGTTTGCCACAGCAAATCCGGCAGAACGTGCCAGACGGTTACATTCACCTTCAACAAAATTTGAAAATGAGTAATCGGGGTTAAGTTGTGGATCAACATGCAATTTTTTAATTCCCGGAATGATAAAAGGATTTTTTATTGAGTTTTCCTTAAGGTTCAGGGGTACTGAAACAGGTTTGTTTTTGAGGTCAGACTTATTGTTCGCAGGTATTTTAACAGTAACAGGCTTGGCATTGGAAAAAGCATTATTTTCCATAACCACGTTGTATTCAAGCTTAGCATCAGAACCAAGTTCTTTCCTAAGGGTTTTTCTAAGAATATCAATATACTGTTCTTCAAGATATTCGTAGAAAAAAGGACTGGGAACCTGGATGGTAAGGACATTATTTTCGAGCTTTATTGGGATGATCGGCTCGAACCAGGTCCGGTAACTTATGGTAGGAACATTGTCTTTGATAATCTTCAGACAATTATTCCATACACTCTCTTGTGTTTTATCCATTAACATACAATGTTTTAAAAAATCATATTTTTTTCTGATTTCGTTAAGCAATATTGTAAAAAAAAACTTCTAAAAAAAATAAAAATTCACTTGTTTTTTTTAAAAAACCCTTATGATTTTTATTATCAGCAGTTTATTTCGTCAAAAAAAAAATTGCTTTATACTTGCTTGTAAATCAACATGTTAACCTCAATTATTTAACATTCAACATGTTGATTTTACACCAACAAATTAAAACATTTGACAAACCATTGATTTTTTTTGATGAACAACAAAAAGCTTAATCAAACATCAATGGATAAATATAGAGAAAAAGAATAACACAAAAAAAGAAAAATGGAAAAAAAAATTGAAATTTTTCAATGTTTATGGGAGTTTCGTGAATTATTATATGAATGTCATTTTAATCATGACCAAACAGGTGTTTTAATGTTGCAGTTAAAAATCTAAAGCTCCATTCCGTCGAAAAAAGAGTAGCGGATATAAATAACTTTATTATATTAATATGAATCTGGATTTTTTAAAGTTTTTTGAAGAAATCTTTTTACACTATTTTCCTTCTTTTTTCTTTTTCTTAGGTTTTTCATCTACAACATAAGTAGTGCGTCCGAAATCAAAAAGCGGAAAACTTACATATCTTTTTGGATTTATGCGCATATCTTCGAGCAACCTGTCAAGCTTTTTTGACGCCTGTTCAAGATTTCTGTACAAAGTGTCATTATTAACAAGCATACCCATAGTACCCTCTCCCCTGTTTATTCTTTCAAAAATCTTATTTGCCTGTCCGAGTGCTTTTTCGGCTTCACCAATTGTACTGGCAATCTGAGCTTTAGCCAAGGTGTCGCTGATAGAGGAAAAATTTCTGATAACATTGGTTATCCTGTCGTTATTGTCTTTTAAATTAGCCGAAAAGGATTCTACATTACCGATAATCCTTGCCAGTTTGGCTCGCTGACCTTTCATGAGGGTATCCAGACTCATGGCTGTGCCTTCGAGGTATCCGATGGTGTTGCGGATGCTTTCTATGGATTTTTTAAGATTTTGTGCGGTATTTTCTGATAAAATGGTTTGAACTGCAATAATCACGGTATCTATATCAGCTAGCAATTGCTCTGCTTTTTTCTTTACCGGAGCCACTTCTTCACTTACCTGCGTCTGCAGGTTTTTCTCAATATCCGACAGAAGGATATCTCCTGACACATGCGTTGCAGTGGTATCATATATCACCAGATCGATTGCCATATTCCCCATTATACCCTGGGAAACAATCCGGGCAACGGTATTAAGTGGAATATTAACATCTTTGGTGACGGTAAATTCAACAATAACAGTAAAATCATCATTCATTTCGATACTGCGCACCTGCCCTACCTGATGTCCGTTAATCAATACCGGTCTGCCCCGATCCAGTCCGTTTATCTTATCATATTTTGCATAAAAAACCTGTTCATTGCTGAAAAAATTCACTCCCTTGAGATAATTCACACCCCATGTCAGCAACGCCAGCGCTACAACCACAACGATTCCAATTCTTGTATTTCTACTGAGCTTAAACGCCATTTTTCCGGTTTTGTAATTTTGTGCTAAGTTAATTTTTTATTTCTTTCAATGCTTCTGAGATGGGTATTTTTTTTGAACCTTTAAAGGCAACAATAAATGAATCGGGATATAATTCTTTGATTTTTTTCTGCCTTTCATCGGCTTCCTTTTTTGAATTGAATGATCCGCAATAGTATTTATAGCTGTCATCAATAATTAATTCATTTACATCCATCAGTCCTTTAAAATTATCAGGGATTAGATCGATTTTCGTTTTTGATGATTTTATCTGTACTTTAAACACGATTTTATTATCATCAATTACCACAATTTTAGCTGTATCCTTTTTTACCGTATCGATCACTTCAGTATAATTTTCAACCGCACCCCGGGATTTGAGTCCGGACCGGTACTTTTCAAATGCCTTGAAAATAGATTCTGCTATGGTATCCTGACCTTTATCTGAAAGCAGAAATTTTTCTTCCTCGGGGTTTGTGATAAAACCTGTTTCAACCAAAACACTTGGCATGGCTGTTTTCCAAAGAACCAGGAACCCTGCCTGATTGACGCCCCGGTCGACACGTTTTACGGTTTTAAAATTGTTCTGGATATATTTGGCGAAAGATGAGCTCAGTTCAAGATAATTTGACTGAAGCAGATTAAAAATAATGTATGATCCGGGTGATTTGGGATCGAATCCTTCATATTCTTCAAGATAATTTTCTTCTTTCAATATGGCCGCATTTTCAAGCATGGCTGTCTCAAGGTTTTGCTCAGATTTATGCAATCCCATGATCCAGGTATCTGTTCCCTGAGCTGTCGGTTTTTTACTTCCATTGGCATGAATTGAAATAAACAAGTCAGCCTTGGCATCATTGGCAATTTTTGCCCTTTTGTGCAATTCAACAAAAACATCGGTGCTGCGGGTGTATATCACTTCAACATCGGTATAATTATCCTTGATAAGCTTTCCAAGTTTTAACGCAATAGATAATACAACCTTTTTTTCCTGCCCGGTTTTTCCCACTGCTCCGGGATCTTCACCCCCATGTCCGGCATCAATGACAACCTTATATTTGCTCGACTGTGAATGAATCTGACCGGTACTGAAAAAAAATACCAGACCAATAGCAAGAAAAAAAAGAAACCTGCGTTTACCAATAAGTTTATTTAAGAACTTGTTCATTCTGTTACTTGAATAATTTTTGTTAGTTTTGAGCCTTAATTTAATAACTGAATTTGCGCCAGATTATTATTAAAATATTG
Organism: Bacteroidetes bacterium GWF2_38_335; assembly: GCA_001769535.1. Taxonomy (GTDB): domain Bacteria; phylum Bacteroidota; class Bacteroidia; order Bacteroidales; family GWF2-38-335; genus GWF2-38-335. The sequence continues at coordinate 272,024 of MEOH01000010.1, read as the reverse complement.
CCTGTAAAATTAGTACAAAGAGCCATTTTTTTATTAACGGTTTTGCTTCTGAGCACAAAAAGTTATACACAAAATGACGTTAATAGCACAGACTCCGTCAGACTTACGGATACAATTTCCATGCCGTTAAATGATTCGCTCTTAACAGTCAAGGATTCTTTGCCAACCGACACAATCCCTGTCATCAAAAAGAAAAACAACAATGCTATAGATTTTCCTATTGATTATCATGCAGGTGACTCAACAGTTTTTGATGCAAAAAACAGAAAAGTATATCTGTATGGAGATTCGTTTATCCATTATAAGGAAATGGAACTTACTGCAGGATTTATTGAAGTGGATCTGGAAAACAATCTTCTTTATGCATATGGAGTTAGCGATAGCGCTGGAAATGTGACTTTAAAACCGCATTTTAAAGAAAACGAGGAGGAATTTACTGCCGATACCATCCGATACAATGTAAAAACTAAAATCGGAAAAATCAAAAATGTTAAAACCAAGCAGGGCGAAGGATATCTGCACATGAACGATTCAAAAAGGCAGTCAAATGGCAATATTTGCATGAAAGGCGGAAAATATACCACCTGCGATAGTGACCATCCGCATTTTTACATATATCTCACAAAGGCGAAAGTTATACCCAACGATAAAATTGTGTCAGGCCGAGCATACATGGTTATTGAGGATATTCCCATTCCGGCACCCCAACTGCCCTTTGGTTTTTTTCCAAACAATAAAAAACAGACCAGTGGAATTCTGATTCCCGAATACGGTGAAGAAGACAACCGTGGATTTTTTCTGAAAAACGGAGGTTACTATTTCGCCATCAGCGATTATATGGATTTACAGTTAAGGGGCGATATTTATTCTTTGGGAAGTTGGGCTGTTAATAACCAGACCAGATACAAAAGAAATTACAGATATAACGGGAATTTACTGCTTAGTTACAGTTTTCTTCAGTTCGGCGAAAAGGATCTGAGCGAGATACAGGGAATGTACAATGCTTCAAAAATGTATTCCATCCGCTGGTCGCACAAGCAGGATCCGAAAGCCAGACCAAATAGCAACTTTTCGGCAAACGTGGACATAAGTTCCAGCGCCTACGATAAATTCCAGGCATACGGAAACAACCGGTTCAACAACACCAAGCAATCCAGTATCTCATACAGTAAAATCTTTGCCAATAGTCCGTTTAGTTTTTCAGCAAACCTGCGTCACTCACAAAACAACAATGACAGCATCATGAACCTGAGTTTACCCGAAATGTCCATGAACATGTCAAGGATTTATCCCTTGAAAAAGAAGATTCGGGTTGGCAAAACACGTTTTTATGAAAAAATTGGTGTCAGCTACACCTCCAACTTTAAAAACATGATTACTGCCCGTCAGGATTCACTATTTGAACAGCGGACACTTGACAACATGAAAAATGGTATCAACAATTCTATTCCGGTAAGTACATCCATGAAATTTCTGAAAAATTTCACTTTCAACCCTTCTTTCAATTACACCAACAGGATGTATTTCGACAAACTGTATAAATCATGGAGCGATTCAATTTACAATGCCGAAGATTCGGTTTACAGCAGTGGGATGGTAACCCAAACCGAGGATGGTTTTTACATGCTGCATGATTACAACTTCAATGCTTCGCTGACCACAAAAATTTACGGGATGTTTACGTTTAAATCTGAGAAAATAAAGGCCATTCGTCATGTTATGACACCCAATATTTCTTACAGGTATCAACCCTCATTCGACAGGTATTATGACACCTATATATATAATGCGTCAGGAATGGAAAAAGAATATTCCTATTGGGAAAATAGTTTATACGGAGCGCCCACAAGGTATAAAGCCCAATTACTGACTTTTTCACTTGGCAATAACGTGGAAATGAAAGTGAAAAGCAACAGTGATACAGTTAAAACGGATAAAAAAATTACCATTTTCGAAAATTTATCAGCCAGTTCGTCCTATAATTTTCTGGCTTATGAAAAAGACTCACTATACTTATCGCCAATTAGAATTGAGGGCAGGACAAATATTAAAACCCTGAACATCAATTTTGGCGGGACTATTGACCCTTATGCCCTTGACGAGATTAACAACAAGGTAATTCCGGTTTATGAAATGGACCAGACAGGAAAAATTGGCAGGTTGACCGAAGCGAGAATTTCGGCCGGATTTACGCTCAGGTCGAAAAAAACAGATAAGGACAAGAAAAAAGCAGAGCAACTGCCGGCAGATTACCTGGATTACTATGTGGATTTTGATATTCCCTGGAATATTTCCTTCAGCTACAGCTATTCATACCGAAAGCCAAAGATGGAAAAAGATATCATCCAAACCCTGAATATTACCGGAGATATAAATATCACACCTAAATGGAAGGTAAGTGCGAGCTCGGGTTACAATTTTGTTGACGGAGAATTTTCATCCACGACCATTACCATCCATCGGGATCTACATTGCTGGGAAATGCGTTTCAACTGGGTTCCGTTCGGATTTTACCGCTCCTACAATTTCCAGATCAGTGCCAAATCATCAATGCTGCAGGATTTAAAGCTTAACCGCAGAAGAAGCTGGATGGAGAATTTCTAAGAATGAACTACCCCGCCGCAGAGCAGCGGGGTATCAGCTAAGGATTTTTTATATATCCGCCCCAAGGGGCGAGGAACCGAGTTTACGAGCTCGGCGAAGCCATTATGACCTAGAGATCCCTCGGCTTCACTCGGGATCCCTGCCTGCACTGCCGTTTCGGCTGGCAAGAGTTCGACTAGATAATTTCAGTTCACTATCGTTCCTGAAATTATAGTCTCACTGATTTGACCCAATTTTCAATCATTTTCATTCCATAACCGGTCATGACAGACTCGGGATGAAACTGCATTCCCCTGATATTGAACTTTCGGTGAGACAAAGCCATAATATAACCAAAAGTATCATCCACTGCAGTAACATTGATTGAATCGGGAATAGTTTTTTCATCTGCGATCCATGAGTGGTATCGGCCCGAAGAGAAAACGGGGGGAACATCCCTGAAAAGCAATTCATTTTTGTCAATTACTTTTGTTTTCATATCGAGGCCATGGCATGGAGACTCAAGGTTTATAAGATTTCCGCCAAAGTATTCAAATATTGCCTGATGACCGAGACAAATTCCCAATATTGGTTTAGAGTCATGAAACACATCTAAAATTTGCCTGATAATTGGATAATCCGAAGGCAGTCCGGGCCCCGGCGAAATTACAATCCTGTCGAAGTATTCCAAATCAGAAACGTTGATCAAATTATATCTGAAAACATTCACTGAATCAGCATACTGTTCAAGGTAATGAACCAGGTTATAAGTAAAAGAATCTTTATTGTCAACAACTGCAATTTTCATAAACCTATTCTATAACATCAGGCAGCAAAATATGTTTTAGCTGATTTGGGGTTATATCAATCCGAAAAAAATTATTTTTGCCAAATTTATTACAAAAATCATATAATAGTTTAAAAATGAGAAAGATAATTTTCACAGAAAAAGCACCCAAAGCCATTGGTCCTTACAGTCAGGCAGTTGAAGCAAACGGAACACTTTACATTTCAGGTCAGATTCCAATTGATCCGGCAACAGGAAAACTGGTAGAAGGAGATATAACAAAAACAACCGAGCAAGTATTTAAGAATATATCTGCGATTCTTGAAGAAGCAGGGTATACTTTTCAGAACGTAGTTAAATACACCTGTTTGCTGAAAAATATGGATAATTTCGCAGCCATGAACGAAGTTTGCAAAAAATATTATCCTGAAAACCCGCCTGCAAGGGCAGCTTATGAAGTTGCAAAACTTCCTATGGGTGTGGATATTGAGATTGAGACTATTGCAATGATGTAAGTTACAAACTTACATCAGCAGTTACAAACTCACATTAGTAAATAACGCCAACAGAGTAAAACCATTAAAAACAAAAAACCGCGGTTAAAAATAACCGCGGTTTTTTAATATTGAGTTCTGAGTAATTATTCTGAGTATACTTCGAATTCGATATCAACAGCCACTTCGCTTTTATAAAGTTTTACATGGGCATTGAAAGTTCCAACTTCTTTAATGCTGTCGCCTTTGATTGAGATGTTTTTTCTGTCAACTTCAAAACCATAGACTTCTTTAATTTTCTCAGCAATCTGAATGGTAGTAACCGAACCGAAAATTTTACCGGTAGTACTTGTTTTAGCACCAATTTTAACTTTTGTGCCTTCAAGTTTTTTAGCCAGTTCTTTTGCTTCGTTACGGATTTTTTCTTCTTTATGAGCTCTCTGACGCATGTTTTCAGCGTGAATTTTCTTTTTTGATTCAGTAGCGAGAGTAGCCATTCCGTTGGGTATAAGGTAATTTCTGCCATAACCCTCTTTAACTTTCACGAGTTCATCTTTGTGACCTAACCCGGGCATATCTTGTTTTAAAATAATTTCCATTTCTTTGTCCTCCTTAGATTTATTTCAACATATCGGTCACGTAGGGTAGTAAGGCAATATGGCGTGCCCTTTTCACAGCCGTGGAAACTTTACGCTGATATTTCAGTGATGTTCCGGTTATTCTTCTGGGAAGAATTTTACCCTGTTCATTCAGGAATTTTTTCAGGAATTCACCATCTTTATAATCAACGTATTTAATTTTGTTCTTTTTAAACCTGCAGTATTTTTTCTTTTTGATTTCTACTGAAGGGGGTGTCAGATATCTGATTTCGCTAGGTGCTTGTGTCTGTATCATGGTTTATTCCTCCTTTTTTTCTTCTTTTTTCTTATTTCTTTTCTTTTCGCTGTATTCAAAAGCGTATTTATCAAGTCTAACGGTTAAGAACCTGATGACTTTTTCGTCCCTTCTGAAGTTAACTTCAAGTTTTTCAACTGTGCTACCAGCAGCTTTGAACTCAAGAAGATGATAAAAACCTGTTGATTTTTTCTGGATCGGATAAGCTAATTTTCTTAATCCCCAGTTTTCTTCGTGTACCATTTCAGCTCCACCATCCTTAAGGATGCCTTTGAACTTTTCAACCGCTTCCTTCATCTGAACATCAGACAAAACGGGAGTTAAAATGAAAACGGTTTCATAATTGTTAATCATAATTTACTCTTTTAAAATTTATACATTTATAATTAGGGCTGCAAAGGTAAGAAAAAGAATTTATTAAACAAATAAAAATGATCAGCTGATTTGCAAATTAGCAATCCCGATAGCTATCGGGAAGCAGATTGGTTTAAAAACAAATTAATTATTTGCATGCAAATAATTAATTTGAGCATCTGCTAATCATCACATCTGCTAATTTGCTAATCATCACATCAGCTAATTAACCAATTGTTAAAAACTCTTTTATGAAATGACGTTTATCTGTTTTATCTTTGAAACCGCAAAAAAATGTTTAATGGAAAATTTCATTGTATCGGCAAGAAAATACCGGCCCGCATCGTTTGAAACGGTGGTTGGACAGAGTTCACTGACCACTACCCTGAAAAACTCCATTAAAACCGGACATCTTGCACATGCTTTTTTATTCTGCGGACCACGCGGAGTAGGCAAGACAACCTGTGCAAGGATTTTTGCAAAGACCATTAACTGTCTGAATCCCTCTTCTGAATTCGAGGCTTGCAACGAATGTGAATCATGCAAGTCGTTCAATGAAAACCGCTCCTACAACATTCACGAACTGGATGCTGCTTCAAACAATTCGGTGGATGATATCCGGCTATTAATTGACAAAGTCAGGATTGCTCCGCAATTGGGAAAATACAGCGTATATATAATTGACGAGGTTCATATGCTTTCAGCCAATGCTTTTAATGCATTTCTGAAAACTCTTGAAGAGCCGCCAAAACACGCAATTTTTATTTTGGCAACCACGGAAAAACACAAGATCATCCCAACCATTTTGTCGCGTTGCCAGATATACGACTTTAACAGAATAAAAATAGAGGATATCACCAAATACCTGCAGCATGTGGCTGATCAGGAAAAAATAACCGTTGAACCGGAAGCGCTTAGTGTAATTGCTCAAAAAGCCGATGGTGCAATGCGTGATGCCCTTTCCATATTCGACCAGGTGGTTATTTTTGCCGGCGGAACAGTGACCTACAGGCATGCCATCGAAAACCTCAATGTGCTTGATTACGATTATTATTTCAAGCTGGTTGATTTTTTCCTGGCCGGAGATATTAAAAATGCATTTCTCACTTTTGATGAAATATTGAGCAAAGGATTTGAAGGCCAATATTTCATAACCGGGTTAAGCAACCACCTTCGCGACATTCTTGTTTGCCGCGATGAAATAACACTCAGTCTGCTCGAAGTCGGCGCCTCAATCAGGGAAAATTACCGTTTACAGGCAAAAAACTGCACGGTTGATTTTATTTTTGAAGCACTGAAAATAACCAACGAATGTGACCTTTCTTACAAAATCAGTCTGAACAAAAGACTTCATGTTGAGTTGGCCCTTATGAAACTTTGCTATATAATGGCCGAAAAAAAAAACTCTGAGCATGAGCTCCTAGAAAAAAAAAAGGCTGAACAACCCGAATTAAAACCTGAACCTCCAAAATCACCGGAAAAAACCACAGAAGCCGCTCCGGTTATTGACCCTGCAATAAAAACCAAGCTGTCTGAAAAGCTCAATTTGGGCAAAAATTCTGAACTTGATAATTCTTCCGAAGTTCAGGAAACCATATCCATAAAAAAATTGCTTTCGGGGAAATCTGACACAAACGCCAAGGATATAACTCCTGAAACACCTGTAAGTCAGATAAAAACAAAGCTCTCCGAGGATTTTTCAAAGGAAGAGTTTAAAGCATCCTGGCTCAGGTTTGCCGAATCAATAAAAGTGAATGAGCCAAGGCTCTACAATACCCTTTCGACCGAAATACCTGTTCCGGGAAATGACCATATAATCAACCTGAAACTGACCAACAAGTTGCTTGAGGAGGCCCTAAATAGTTTAAAGGGCGACCTGACAGAATTTCTGCGTGGGGAATTAAAAAATGATTTTATTACTATTACTACGACGGTAATTGAGGACAGTCAGGAAAAAACGATTAGAAAACCTTATACCGACGAGGAAAAATTTGCCTATCTCAAAGAAAAATACCCCCAATTACAAGCTTTAAGGGATAGGTTTAAGTTGGATTTTGAGACTTATTAGTACCCGCCCAAAAATTCCGAAAATTTAGGTCCACTTTTTAAAATACGAATGAACTACCCCGCCGCAGAGCAGCGTGGTATCAGCAAAAGATTTCTTTTATATTTCGCCCCAAGGGGCGGGGAACCGAGTTTACGAGCTTCGCAAACGCAGAAGCTTAATGCGAAAGCGTTCGGCGAAACCAATAAAACCCAAGAGATCCCTCGACTTCGCTCGGGATCCCTGCTTGCACTGCCGTTTCGGCAAGCAAGAGTTCGACTAGATAATTTCAGTTCACTATCGTTTCTGAAATTATAGTCTCACTGATTTAAAGCCATCAAAATATTTTCAGGATTCCAAAAAATAAATTATATTTGTATCCGAATGAATACAGCTTAATAATGTATTTTATTGAGAAAACAGCAGAATTTGATAAATAGCTAAGAAAATTAAACGATTTTAAAGCCAAAGCAAAAATCTTGTTTCGAATTCAAAAAATTGAAACCGACGGCCATTTTGGAGACTGTGAACCTGTTGGAGAAGGTATTCGTGAATTAAAAATAAACTTTTCAAAGGGATATAGAGTTTACTTCAAAGAAAAGGATGGGAAAATAATTCTTTTACTTGCAGGGGGAAACAAATCAACTCAACAAAGAGACATTAAAAAGGCAAAAGAGATTTTAAAAAAATTAAAAAATTAAGGATATGGAAACTTCAAGATTTGATATAGCAGACTATTTAGAAAACAAAGAAATGATTGCCGAGTACTTAAATTCTGTTTTGGAAGATGGAAATAATTCTGATATAATAATTGCAATTGGCCATATTGCCAAATCCATTGGAATGACAAAAATAGCTGAAGAAACAGGGCTTAGCCGACCCAGTCTATATAAAGCTTTGTCAGAAGGCGCTAAACCACAATTTGAAACAATAATGAAAGTATTAAGGGCAATAGGCGGTCAGATTAAAATAAATCCCTTAAATGCTTAAAAAATTAACAAAAAGTATCAATAAAGATTTTTTGCTTACCCCGCCCACCCCTCACGGTCCAGACTCCTGTAATTAATAGCTTCAGCAATATGATTTGTTTCGATATTTGCACTGGAATCAAGATCAGCAACGGTGCGGGCCACTTTTAAAATCCGGTCATATGCCCTGGCAGATAGTCCCAGTCTTTCCATGGCATTTTTCAGCAGTCCCATACCTGCCTCCGTCAGTTTGCAATAATTTTCAAGCATTCGCGAAGACATTTGGGCATTGCAGTGAATTCCTGCCTCCCGGAATCTTTCTGTTTGTATGTTTCTTGCCCTGATTACCCTTTCCCTGATTTCGTTGCTGTTTTCGGACGGACGAAGCTCTGCGAGTTTTTCAAATGGCACCGGAACTACTTCAAGGTGGATATCAATTCGATCGAGCAAAGGACCTGAAATTCTGTTCAGATACTTCTGAACTACTCCGTGCGCACAAACACAATCCTTGTCGGGATGGTTGTAATAGCCGCACGGACAAGGGTTCATGGATGCCACCAACATGGAGCTGGCCGGATATTCGACCGAAAACCTTGCCCTCGAAATAGTAATTACCCTGTCTTCCAGGGGCTGTCGCATGACTTCCAAAACAGTGCGCTTGAATTCGGGCAATTCATCAAGGAACAAAACCCCATTATGAGCAAGTGATATCTCACCGGGTTGTGGAAAAGTGCCACCACCGACCAAGGCCACATCGGATATTGTGTGGTGCGGACTTCTGAACGGACGGCGGGTCATGAGGGAAGCTTTTTTCTCAATTTTTCCTGCCACCGAGTGTATTTTTGTTGTTTCAAGTGCTTCGGTCAATGTCAACGGAGGCAATATGGTTGGTATGCGTTTTGCGAGCATGGTTTTTCCGGCACCGGGCGGACCGATCAGTATGATGTTATGTCCACCGGCTGCAGCAATTTCCAAAGCGCGTTTTACGTTTTCCTGCCCTTTTACATCAGAAAAATCCACATCGTAATTGTTCACATTGGCATAAAATTCCTCTTCGGTATTCACAATCGTTCTTTCAAGTTGAATTTTATCATTGAAATACTCAATTACTTCCAGAATATTTTTCACTCCGTACACCTCCAATCCGCTTACCACAGCAGCCTCCCGCGCATTTTCCTCGGGAAGAATAAACCCCCTGAATCCTTCTTCCTTTGCCTGAATGGCAATTGGAAGAACACCTTTAACCGGCTGCAGACTGCCATCAAGGGAAAGCTCACCCATAATTATAAATTCATGAACATGTTCGGGAGATATCAATCCGGTTGCCGCCATCATTGCAATGGCAATAGTGAGGTCGTAAGCCGAACCTTCTTTTTTGATGTCGGCCGGAGCCATATTGATAACGATTTTTTTTACCGGCACACGAAATCCAACTGCTGAAATAGCTGTGAAAATCCTGAAAGAACTTTCCTTAACGGCATTGTCGGGCAGGCCAACCAAATGAAATTTCGCACCAAGAGTAACATCAACCTCAACGGTAACAGTAGTGGCATGTATTCCGTTTACGGCACTGCCAAAAGCTTTAACGAGCATTTATAGATTCAGTTTTGATTCCACATATAAAATTAATGTGTGAATCACTTTGATATGGATTTCCTGGGCACGGTCGGCATAGGCAGAGCCGGGAGCACGTACTTCGGTATCGCATAAACCGGCAAGCACGCCGCCGTCTTTGCCTGTCAGACCAATTACTTTCAACCCTTTTTCACGTGCTTTCAGTGCTGCATTGATAATATTTTCACTGTTTCCGGAGGTGCTGATGGCAAGAAAAACATCTCCGTTGTTTCCAATACCCTCAATAAACCGCGAAAACACCTTTTCATAGCCAAAATCGTTGGCTGCACAGGAAATAAAAGAGGGATCAGAAATGGCAATTGCAGGCAATGCATGTCGGTCGTTGCGAAACCTGCCTGTCATTTCTTCGGCAAAATGCATGGCATCACACATAGAGCCGCCATTTCCGGCAGAAATCACCTTTTTACCACAGCTGATTGCATCCACAATCAAATCGCCGGCTTTCATAACTGAACGGATATTGTTGTCATCATTCATGAAAGTTTCCAGGGTTTTTCCTGCTTCTTCAAATTGTTTTCTGATCAATTCCATATTTTATTGTTAATTCACGGTTCAAAAATAACATAATTTAACAACATAAACACATTTTTTCATTTAATAAAGTAATTAAATGTTAATAATATGCATTTATTTTTCATAATTATATATTATTTCACCATTAATAATGGTTTTCAGAACATTTGCCCTGATAATTTCTCCTTTATCAGCTTTGAGAAGATCGGTATCAAGTATGGTGAAATCGGCAAATTTTCCCGGCTCGATGGTTCCCTTTTTATTTTCCTCAAAGGATGCCATTGCAGGCCAAAATGTTATTGACTTCAAGGCTTCTCTTCTGTTCAGTGCATTTTCTTTCTGAAAACCTCCTTCGGGGAAGCCTGACACATCGGTTCTAAAAACAGCGGCATAAAAAGTAAGCAGTGGTGAAATTTTTTCAATGGGAAAATCTGTTCCGTTTGGCAGCCAGCCGTTCTGATTAAGCAACTGCTTATATGCATACGCTCCTTTTAGTCTGTCCAACCCAATACGGTCTTTTGCCCAATACATATCCGAGGTGGCGTGGGTAGCCTGAACCGACGGTATAATGCTGTTAGCAGCAAAAAGTTTAAAGTCATCGGGGTGCACAACCTGGGCATGTTCAATGCGCCAGCGCAAGTCGTTTTTTCCGTGCAGGAACTCAGAATAAACGGTGAGCATTAACCTCACAGCCCCATCACCAATTGCATGGGTACAAACCTGATAGTTATGCTCAAAGGCCATTTCACTTATTTTATACAGATATTCTTCGGATGAAACCAAAATCCCCTTGTTTCCGGGATCATCGGAATAAGTTTCGAGAAGCAAGGCGCCTCTTGACCCCAGAGCACCATCGGCATATAACTTCACCGACCTGACGGTAAGAAGGTCGGTTTCGTAAACCCCTTTATACATAAATGCCTGAAAATTTTCCTCAGTGGGATTGAGCATTGCATTGATGCGGATTTTTAGTTTATTTTCTTCAATAAGTTTTTGAGCCATTCTGATGGTATCGAGTCCCATTCCGGCATCGGTAACAGAAGTAAGTCCGGCAGCAACACAGTTTTTCTGAGCAATAACATAGGCATTCTGCATTTGCTCGTCAGTAGGTTTGGGAAGAATTTTCATAATTTCATCAACAGCCATATCAATCAGGATGCCCGTTGTGTGTCCGTTCTTAACTTCTACCTTCCCCCCTTTAATAATCGTTTTTTCGTTTATTCCAGCTTTTTTCAAAGCTTCAGAATTAACCAAAGCAGCATGGCCATCTATTCTGACAAGGACAACCGGAATATCGGGAAACATTTCATCAAGCTTTTTGTTATCGGGGAAATTTTTGTTTTCCCAGTCATTCTGATCCCATCCCCTGCCCTCAATATAAGGATAATTGTGGGTTTTGTGATATTCAGATAACCTTTCCAGAATCTCATCAAAAGACTTTGTACCTTCCAGATCAACCCTGTTTTCAAGACCGTACCCATAACTGTAAAAATGGCAATGGGCATCGTTGAAGCCGGGGTAAACAAAAGCACCATCAAGATCGATTACCTTATCTGATTCAAACAAACCTGACAAGTCATTTTCTTTTCCAACTGCAACAATTTTTCCATCTGAAACAGCAATAAAATCAGCCACGGAAAAAACAGAGTCAACTGTGTAAACGGTAGCGTTTTTCAGGATCAGATCAACTTTGGTTTTTTCAGATTCAGGGGTGCTGGTGCATTGGCTCATGATCAGTATTATTAATAAAAACCCAATAATATTTAATTTGTATCTCATGTACAGGATATTTTTATAAAAATAAGAATTAATTAATGAAATCTGAAGGATGCATAAAAAAAAATGTCATTGAAAAGCTATGTCAATGACATCTGAAAAGCTGGTTTAAGAAATCAATTTATTGTATCTGTATTTTCGCTGAAAAATATTTGCCGGATTCTGTTAGTATTTGAAGGATATACAATCCGGAGAATTCTGAAATTTCAATTTTATTCATTCGGCTTTCCAGATTCAATATACATTTTCCAGACATATCAATCATTCGGATGTTTCTATTCTCATCGGCACCAGTAATAAAAATTGAGTTTTCGGCAGCCACCCAGGATGCTGATATTTCTTTACTTACCTCAACATCAATTACATCAACAGGCAGATCGGGGTTATAAAAAACTTCAGAAGAATCAGATTCCCTTTCGGGTGAAGAATAAATCGCCGTTACCCATACCCACCCAACAACACCAAGCTGGACGTGCAACTCTGTTTCAGTAGTTACATAAAATGTATCTATCACTACATCGTACCAATCCGATGTATCAGACTTGTAATGAACCCTGTAACATTCAAAATCGGCAGTTGTAGTAAGAGTATCGGGTGCTTCCCAGGTAAAATGTGAGCAATAGGTTGGTCCGTACAGATAATTTCCTCCACAAGGGCCGGCATCTCCCATCATGATGTAAGTGTAAGAAAAATTAAAATTCTGTGGAGCAGGAAACTGGGCATTTGAAAATGTCCAGAGAAGGCATAAAAATGCAGAAAAGTAGAGTTTTTTCATAGCTGGATTTTTTAATTTCTATTCAAATTTACAATATTATTTTACATATCTCTTTTATCAAACAATTTTTTACCTAAATTAGTTGCAATGAAGAATGTAAAATGTTTCGCAGCTATTTTTGTCGCCATATATATAATGTGTGCTTTTGTAGTTGTTTTTATAATTTCAGATTTTCCTTTTCTAAGATCGACTCCTGACAAAAACATCAACCAGAGGGCCGTTATTGCAATCCGTGATGACGTCAACACCTTTCAAAAATTTGGTTCCCGTTTATTTACAACAGGGTACACCGAAAACGCATATAATGAATCGGTTTACATCACACAATATTCGGCAAACGATAAAAAAGATTTTTTCCTGAGCGAACTTTTACGATTGCTGAAAAAATACCCTGAAGTGGATATTTTCATTTTGGCTCACGGAAATCAGTTAATCTATGAGATTGGTCAGCTTGATGCCTTTTTGCTTCGGAACATAAGACTGATATACAATACAGGATGTGGAAACTTCAATCAGGGCGATTATGCCATCTCAATCGGAGCTGATGCTTACATGTCGCATTACGGACAGATGAGCATGTCGCCTGTGTTTTACTTTTATTTTTTACGCAACTGGAGCAGCGGAATGAGATTAGATGAATCTTGCGATGATGCCAATGAAATGTGCGTCGGCAGATTAAACTGGATTTATGCATTTTCAGAAAATAAAAGTCAGGTCATTAATGATACAAAAGCAATAATAACAGGAGATGAAAGCATTTCGGTGGATGAATAGCATTTTCGCCAACAGGCAGCAGTTTATATTTCTGACAGCAGTTTTGCTTCAACTGCTCACTGTCGTTGGGATATACATACTTTACATCTCAAGTTTCAAACCAGACGGTTTTTTTTCTGAGGATTTTGCCATCGACTTTACGAGAATCATTTTGATTTTTTCAGGTTTCACTCAGATTTTTCTAATTTCAATTAGCAATTACATTATAATCAAATCTAAAACAACAAAAGAAGCCCTTCTTTTAGTGTCTTTCAGAAACTTTCCTTTTCTGGTTATTGGTGCATTAATGTTTTATGGGGGATTGGTTGTGTCGGGAATTTTATAGTTTTTTTTTACATCAGGCAACTTTTAGGTCACTTAATTTGTCTTTATACTGTTCTGATTAAACAATAAATTACATTTGCTATCATTATTCAGTAGCAGTCAAAAGCATAAGTTATGAAAACCAACTTCAGTTTTTTAATCGCAATGGCCTTGTTTGCAGTATCTGCAGAGGCAAATACCCCGGTCAATGATCGTTCATTTTCAACAATCAATATCCAATCAGGCAATTTGTATTCACCGGTGCCACTGGTTTATGCAGGTGAAGACACATCAGTATGCGGAGACACTTACACATTGCTTGCATCAGAGCTTGAAGCATCGGAAACAGGCACATGGACAGCCATACCCGAACTTTCCCCTGCTGCATTTTCCGACATTCACAGTCCAAACGCAACGGTGGTTATACCTGCCTATTCTGATTCAATCGTCTATCAATTCATCTGGACTGTTGACGATGGAACAGGCACCAGCGATGATGATGTGATCGTTACTTTTTTTGAAATACCCAGTCCGTACGTTGGAGTTGACACAACTATTTGCGGTTCAGAATATCATCTGAATGCAACCGGGGTGATCGGAGAAGGTTTTTGGACAGTTACTGATGGGTTAGGCGATCCTGTATATGATGTGCTCTTTTTCGATCCTGTTGATCCTGACAATCCACACCCCGAAACCGAACCTGTTGTAATAGCGAATACAGCACTTCTTGGTCCAGAAGTTTTTCTATCTTTCACATGGAACGAAACCAATGGTGTTTGTTCTGACACAGATGAGGTTTCGGCTTATTTTGTAGCAGGGCCATATTCTTATGCCGGCAATGATATTATTACCTGTGGCAATTCGGCTAACATGAATGCAGATATTACGGGTGTCGAGCTTTTGAATTATTTCTGGACTTGTCAGGAAAATGTTGTTTTTTATGATCACAATACATTAGCTCCAATTGATCCTGCAACTGATCCTGATGCAATAGTTACTCTGGTTGATGAGGGACTCTTTATAAATGGTGTTGCTGAAGTAATGTTTCTTTGGAATGTCGAATGCTCCCCCGGCTCTGTTAGTTCAGATGCAGTTAATATCACATTTTACCAGCAGACAGAAGCCAATGCAGGCATTGACAGTTTTTCGTGCAACAACACTTATATCATGCAGGCAGAGAAAACATATAGTTCATCATTGGGTCATTGGACTTTTATATCAGGCCCTTCCACCCCGGTTTTTTCATCCACAGAATATTCCACTCCGGAACATGATCCCCATGCAACCGTGATGGTGTCGGCAACTGGTGATTATCAGTTTCAATGGACAGAAAGCAATCCCTCTTTTTCATCATGTTTTGATACCGATATGGTAAACATTCATTTTATCAATCTCCCCTATTCTATCGATGTGGGCAACGACACTGTTTATTGCCAGAATGGCGACGGCCAATATATTGCCGAACTTCATGCAACGGGAGGCACAGGTGTTGGAGTATGGATGAGCACATATAATTTGACTGGCTACGGTTATTCAAACCAACTATCACCTAACACAACAGTTATTTCAAACCATCCAGTCATAGAAACCTTCTGCTGGCGCGAAACCATTGAAAGCGGGTACTCACAACCCTGTATTTTGGAAGATTGCATTACAATATCGTTTAGTCCAAGGCCCAATGTATCACTTCTAACTGAAAATGACTGGGTGTGCGGTCCAGAATATATTAACATTAATGGTTCTGTTTTTGACGCTGACACCGCTTACTGGTTTGATGCAACCCATGCCGGAACCGATTTTATTAACAATAGTGTATCAGGATTAACTGATCCTTTAAATGTTCATGACACTATTCATGTAAGCATTTATGGACAGCATCAGATGTACTTGATTGCAGAAAACCATGTGACTTTTAATGAAAATTTATATGTATGCGCCGATTCAGCCGGCCCGCTTTTCCTCACTTTCTATGAATGGCCCGAACCTTATGTAAACCCAACAGACACTAGTTGTGGCAACTGTTATGATTTGGTTGGAGAGCAATCAATGGACAGTACGGTGGTTACCTGGAGTTCACTTTCACCATCAGGCCTGACTTTTTCATCTACCGGTTCGGCTGTCGGAACCTCTATTAATGACGAGGTTTGTGTTACCATCATAGACACCACAAGAATCATTTACCTGACAGAATACTATCCCTATGACAACCGGTGTGCGGTCCAATCAACTATTGCCATAAGATTTGCAGGAGTCCCCTATGGTCTATTTGAATTTGAAGCACCTGAGTGTTTTGGGGGAACATGGATGGTATCCACACCTTATGATTCATTTCCATCTTATCAGTGGAATTTTGGCGACATTGGCGATTATGAAATTGGCTACACAGCCACCAACACGGCTGGAGGAACCTATTTAGACTCCATTAATTGGACCAATGAAGAGACCTACCACGTTGTAGAACTTGTTACAACCAACAGCTATGGTTGTTCTTCCGTTCCTTATCAGGACACGCTTTATGAACCGGCAGCCAATTATGCAGAAATATTATCGGTTTTCAATCCATGTCTGGAAATGGATAACGGCTGGGTCAATTTGGCAGGAGCCGGAGGCACTTCCCCATTGTCGCCTCACCAAATCCAATGGCTTTCCAGCACCGGAATAGTGAACGCATATGAAGATTCTATCAATGTATCCGGACTTCCGGTAGGAGATTATCCTGTTTTGATTACCGACATTAACAACTGCTCGTTGACAGATACCGTCTCAATCATTGAGGATAGCCAGATTGAAATCACAGGTGTTATCGAACATTCAAGCATTCCCTTTAATTCGGGAGAAGTTGAAATTGAACTATATAATGATGATTTGGAGAGTATTTTTGTAGAATCCAAAACCAATGGAGAAAGCGGTTATTTTCAGTTCAACCCCACTTCAAGCGGAAATTTCTTCCTGAAGGCATCTGTCATCAACGAAGCGGCTTATCCCAATATGGTTCCCACTTATTATGACCAGCAATACTTATGCGCTGATGTTGACTATTTGAATCTTGGCTGTCATGATGAAGTCAATGTGGTGTTCACCATGATTGAAGAACTGCCCTTAACTACAGGTCTGGGATTTATCTCGGGATATGCATTTTACGACACCATGACAAAAGACACCACTGACCCGGTTTCAGGGATGAGCGTGTTTTTGGTTAGTCAGGTCAATGAAAATGACATATTCAATTATAGCACCACCAATGACACCGGATACTATTATTTTCAGGAAATACCTACGGGAGAATACAGCATCATGGCCGATATACCAGGTTTGCCCTTAATCAGCTACCATGATTTTGAAGTCAGCGAAACCAGTTTGCTGTTCGAAAACTATAATTTTTTAGTTGACACCTCGGGCTCGGCAAAAGGATACGGAATATATGCAGTCGGAGGAACGGGGATTGAAAACAGTGAACCTTTGTCCATTATAAAGGTTTTTCCAAATCCGGTCACCGACAGGTTAATCATTGAATTTGATACAGAAAAACCAGTGCCGGCAACTATCAGTATCCTTGATATAAACGGAAAAAAACTATATCAGATGGTGCAGAAAAATGTTCAGCACGAGAGCAGAATGATCATTGATGAAATTGATTATTCACCGGGCACCTATTTTCTGACCATTCAAATTGAAAATCAAATGATCATTAAAAAGTTCATTAAGAATTAAAACAAACCGTTAATCAGTAAAATAAACCGATTATAAATTAAAATTGACCTCAGGGAAATTGTCTGTTGGAAACGGTGATCCTATATATGTATCTTAGCATTGGTTAACGCGTCTTTTTCATAATACTTACGGGGATAAAAAGAACCCCACACTCTGATTCAAACGGTCCAAATAATCTTCAAGGGTGTGGGGACTTTTTTTTACACACTACTTAGATTCCTCACAACAAACACACATCTTAAAAAACCTCTTTTTAATAATTTCTTTCAGGAATTTTCCGGTATTGATGCCCGGGGAAATAATGGTTTATGGTTGGGTTATTTTCTCAGATTTTTTTTTTAATATGGCATTTCCTTTTTTATCATATTTCCATTCACGGTCGCAATCAAAACAATAATATGATTTCTTAAAAATTGGCACTAAAAAACTCAATACAAATATAAAAATCAGGGTAACCCATGATACTTTTTTCTTTCGAACTATATTATCAGACCCACAAAAGGGGCAAAGAAGGTCTTTTTTTACCATTCTTTCAGTTTTCAAAAAAAATAAAAACCAGCAAGCCGGCAACTGTAACAAACAATGTCAATACAATAAATAATCTGACAACCAGTAAGTGTTTTCCAATCAAGGGAATTTTATTGGTAAATTGGTCAAACCTCTTCATAAACCTGCTTTCAGTCTTTTCAATCTCAACAATATATCCGCCTTCTTTTAGTAAAATGATTGACTTCTCAACATCTCCCTCCATGACTTTCAGCTTTACTCCCCCAATAGCATTCGAATAAAAATTATCTACCTGTACCGTAAGTTCATCGGTGATCATTGTTTCAATATCCTCAGATTCAAGCAAAAGCTTTGCCATGTGTGCTTCATGGGGATAAGTAAAGGTCAATATGGTTTGCCAGCTGGTCATTTAAACATGCTAAAAATATAAAATTAAGAATAAATTTTGTCAAAACCCATAATTTTAACTTTTATAGAGATTCAGAAGTAAAAATAATAGATTAGCTTTTCAGAAATCTCCTAAAAACATCGATTCTTAACCGTTGATAAAATTAAAACTACCGTAGGAAAATCGTTTATTGGAAACGGCTATCCTATATATGTATCTTAGCATTGGTTAACGCGTCTTTTTCATAATACTTACGGGGATAAAAAGAACCCCACACCCAGATTCAAACGGTCCAAATAATCTTCTTCGGGTGTGGGGGCTTTTTTTTTGTATAACTGATGTCTTATGCGTATCACGGTGTGATTCGCATAGTAATACCGAAATGAATTATAAAATAGTCCATTGACTAATTATTTTGTAATGCATTTCGAGTATTAACCATTGTAAAATTATAAAACAGTTTGGACTGTTTTATAATTACAATTTGTATAAGACGCACGCAGCGCATCTTTACAGCTATTGTTTATATTAGGAGATATTATTAGATTTGTGGTATATAATAATACTTTGAATTTTTTCAGATATATTTTTGGCCTGTTTTTTTTTGCCGGATGCTCCGGTTCATTTGCCCAAAGTTACTTCCAGCAGGAAGTAAACTACAAAATCAATGCAAGTCTGGATGATAAAAAGCATACCATCAGCGCAAAAGAAACCATCGAATATGTAAATAATTCCCCAGACACACTTAATTTTATATGGTTTCACCTTTGGCCAAATGCTTACAAAAACGGCGAAACAGCATTGGCAAATCAAAAACTGATGTTTGGAGATAACAGTCTGCAAACTGCAGTTCAATCAGATCTTGGTTACATTGACAGTCTGGATTTTACGATAAACGGAGAACACCTGAAATGGGAATCCGATCAAAAACACATTGATATTTGCAGGGTTTTTCTGAATAAGCCATTGTTGCCCGGTGAAAAAACCTATATCCAGACACCCTTTTTTGTTAAAATTCCTTCCTCTCAGTTCTCGCGACTAGGCCATTATGAGCAATCATACCAGATTACACAATGGTATCCAAAGCCGGCAGTTTACGACCGTGATGGATGGCACCCGATGCCTTATCTTGATTTGGGTGAATTTTATTCTGAATATGGTTCCTTTGATGTGACGCTCACTTTACCTGAAAACTATGTTGTTGGGGCAACCGGAGAATTATACACTGAAAATGAAAAAATATTTCTGGACAAAAAAGCTGCTGAAACCGCCAAAATAATGCAATTCGACACAACTGCATTATCCTTTCCCAATTCATCAAGCAAACTTAAAACAATCAGGTATACAGAGAAACACATTCATGATTTTGCCTGGTTTGCCGATAAACGATATCATGTATTAAAGTCACATGTAACCCTGCCCGGATCAAAAAGAAAAGTAACTACCTATGTCATGTTCACCAATGAGGAAGCCGGTTTATGGAAAAAAGCCAGTGAATACATCAACGATGCAGTTTATTACTATTCCCTATGGATTGGCGATTATCCTTACAACTACTGCACTGCTATTCAGTCCACTGAGGGAATGGGAGGCGGAATGGAATACCCGAATATTACATTAATCGGGAGTGCCGGGTCCGATAAAAGTCTGGAGGAGGTGATCATGCACGAAGTGGGTCACAACTGGTGGTATGGGATTCTGGGCTCCAATGAGCGTGATTTTCCCTGGATTGATGAAGGCCTCAACACCTTTTATGAGCTTCGCTACATGAAAACCAAATATCCGGATTACAGCGGAACAGAGTATTTGGGACTGACACCAAAGGTTGCAGAATTCTTCCTAATCAAAAACCTGCCATATCAGGGATTTTATGATTTTGCCTGTAACATCACGGCCCGAAACAATCAGGATCAGCCATTAAACCTCACATCAGAAAAATATACCGGAACAAATTATTTTACAGGCATTTATCTGAAAACGGCATTCAATTTCTATTACCTGATGAGCTATCTGGGAGAAAAAGAATTTGACAATATCATTCAGGCATTTTATAAAGAATGGAAATTCAAACATCCCGGTCCGGAAGATATTCAGCACATTTTCAATAAAATGGCTCCCGGAAAAAGTGATTGGCTTTTCAACAACCTTATTAAAACCACCAGGCGGTTGGATTATAAAATATCCGGACTTAAAAAAAATAAAAACGGTGAAATAGTTCTGAAACTTAAAAACACCGGAGATGTGGCATCACCATTGAATATAACACTGTTAAAAAACGACAGTGTAAAAGACACCATATGGTTCGAAGGGTTTCAGGGAAAGAAAAAACTTTCACTCCCCCAGGAGGATTTTGATCTGGTTAGAATTGATCATTTGTATGCCATGCCCGAGCTGAACAGGAAGAACAACACCATCAGAAAAAATGGCCTTTTTAGAAAAATGGAGCCGCTTCACTTTCAATTGCTCACCTCAATAGAAAGCCATAATTATACTCAGTTTTATTATTTTCCGGTAATCGCATATAATTACTATGACAAATTTATGCCCGGATTGGCCATTTACAACCTCTCCATACAGCAGAAACAATTTGAATACATGCTTTTACCGTTGTACAGCTTTGAAAATAGTGACCTTTCGGGAACCGGACAGTTTCAATTTACATTTTTTCCTTTTCGCAATCTGATTCAGTCAGCGAATGTTAATCTTTCAGGCTCAAAATTCGGCCTGCCGCGCGAAAACCACTTCGATAAAATGAAAGCAGAATTTACTTTGGAGTTAATAGATAACAAGCAGCCGGTTCCGGTGGGCAACAAAATAATCCTTTCAGCTATCAGCGCTACAAATCCCATTGATCTGGCTTACTTTGGGAAAAACAACTTAAGCAATTATTACTCGGTTAAGTTTTCACACCAAAACAAAAGAAAATTTGATCCTTTTGGTTATATGTTGACTGTTGAGCTGAATGAAGATTTCGCAAAAACATTTACCGAAATCAAATACAGTAAAACTTACAAAAACAAAAAGAAGAGTTTTGACCTTCGGTTATTTGGAGGTTGTTTTATTCATTCTTCGGAAGAGGCTCACTTCGGAAATTTCAGATTAAGCGGATGGAAAGGTATTGAAGACTATCAATACGAAGGTGTTTTTCCTGGCCGTCATGAAGTATCATATAAAGACGGTCATAACCACTTATTGTCACAACAGTTTATGACTGCCGATGGTGGTTTTGCAGTTGGTTCGCCTATTGGAAATACCGACCGATGGTTGATTTCGGGCAATTTTTCAGCCGGTTTGCCCTTTGCTCTTCCTTTGAAAATATACGGTAGTTTTGGAATCTTTTCACAAGACATGTATGACGCTACAAATAAAAGGGAATATGTCGAAACAATGACTGCGGCTGAACTTGGAGTGGAGTTTGTATTAATCAGAAAGTTCTGTTCCGTGTATTTTCCTGTTGTTTTGTCGAAAGATATTGATAACTACTTTGAAACTAATGGATATTATTATTGGCAGAAAATACGTTTTACGTTAAATTTGGCAGGAATTAATCCGGTTAAACTGGTAAAAGAAATTGAATTTTAATTGAATACAGGCAAAAACATATATTTTGTATCGGATGCACACCTTGGCTTTCCCAACGCCAAAGCAAGCATGGAACGTGAAAAAAAACTTGTCAGGTGGCTCGATTCCATTAAAAACCAGACAAAGGAATTATATCTGATGGGAGATATTTTCGATTTTTGGTTTGAGTATAAAAAAGTAGTGCCACGAGGATTCACCAGGTTTCTTGGAAAAATTGCCGAGTTCACCGATGCAGGCATCCCGGTTTATTTTTTTACCGGCAACCATGACATCTGGGTTTTCAAATACCTGCCTGAAGAAACAGGCATCATCAAACAAACCGAACCGGTTGTAAAAGAGTTTGACGGCAAGACATTTTTTATAGGCCACGGTGATGGATTGGGCCCTTATGACAAAGCCTTTAAAAGATTAAAATGGATTTTCAAAGGAAAATTTTTTCAATGGCTGTTTCACAGGTTTCATCCCAACTTTGGCATTACCATTGCCCATTCATGGTCAAGAAAAAGCAGGTATTCAAAACCCGATCCAATGAAAGAAAAGATCGTTCATGAAGAAGAATGGCTGGTAATGTACTCGCGGACTGTTTTAAAAACGCAGTCTGTTGATTATTTTGTTTTCGGTCACAGACATATTCCCATGCAATATAAACTTGATGAAAAAAGCACCATGATCAACCTGGGAGACTGGATCAATAATTTTTCCTATGGAATTTGGGATGGTGAAAAATTTCATCTTGAAAAATTCACGGGTTAAGCATCAAAAAAAATCCCTTTTATATATATTTGCAGCAAAATTTATACAAATGAAAAGATTGAAAATTATTTCTGCACTTTTGTTTTCAGTAGTTTTGGTAAATATTTCAGCGTGTTCGGGCGGACCAGAAGCCGACGGTAAAAAATATGCCGACTTGATGTGCAAACTAAAAGGCTTTGAAAAGGATCTCACCAAGGCATATGAAAACGATGATCAGGAAACAATTAAAACACTTACCGGGGAACTAAAGGATCTTGAAAAGGAAATGATTGATCTGGGCAATGAGATTAAAGAAAAGTACAAAGCCGATGAAGAAGGAAACAAAAAGGCTGAACAGGCATACAAGGATGCCATGGAAAAATGTGAAAATAATTAGTTTATACTGCAAATCAATTCATATTTTTTAATAGGTTTGCACTAACAACAATAAAAACACCAGTAATTATGAAAAAAGTATTATCTCTTCTTGCGCTGACAATTATACTTATTATTTCCTCCTGTGGCAGTAAAGACGCCAACGACATTGCAGACATCATGTGTGAAATTAAAGCTCAACAGGCCGATCTTCAAAAAGCAATGGACGACATCAACGACGAAGAAATTGAAGCCATCAGCAAAAAAATTGAAAAACTGAACAGTCAGTTGAAAACCGAAAGCGACAAGCTTGAAGCTATGAAAGAAGAAAATCCTGAAGAATTCAAGAAAACACTCGAAGACATTATTTCCGCTCTTGAAAGCTGCGAACACTATACCAAAGAAGAAATTGAAGAAATAAAAAGCAAACTGTAAATTAATACAAAAATGCTTTTTTTCATTTGCCGGACAGCCTACCTGCCCGGCATATTCATTTGCTCACCTTTTCTGTTATCCGTAATAACTTTCTTAACCTCATTCATTTTATAAGTTGCCTCATATATGACTTTACCATTTTTTTCATAATAGACTGTTTTGCCATTACGGGCACCATCCTTGTAGTTTACTTCGCTTTCAATAGGTCCTTCGTCGTAATAGCTGAGCCATTTGCCAACCGGACTGCCATTTTTGTACTCTTCGGTTCTGACCAGTCTGGTTTCAATTTTTGAATAATTGCTTTCATTTATTTTTTTGAAATTTACTCTGCCAAGTGCGGCATAGTATTCCCAAACCCCATCCTTATTTCCAAAATTATATTTGCCTTTCAGATTTGTTTTTCCATTGGGAAAATTGGTTAGATATGGACCATGAACTATAGATTTTCTTTCAACAGTATTTTCATCCACATAGATTTTTTTGGTATTTTTCTTCATTTCCACCACAATATAATTTTCTTCTTTTTCAAGAAAACCAAATTCATTCCAATATGCAGCCTTTCCGCTTTTCAGTCCCATGTTCATTTCAATTTCAGAAAGAATTTTCCCGTTCCTGTGCCATTGCTTCCAGAGTCCGTTCATTATGCCCCCCACAAATTCTCCTTCAGATTTCAGTTGTCCGTTTTCAAACCACGATTTCCAAACGCCATCTTCTTTTGCATCACTAAAATTTCCTTCATGAAATAACTGTCCGTTTTCATAATACACCGTCCAAAGGCCTTCTTTAACACCTTTGTTATAATTACATTTTTTCCATAGTTGATCGGGGCTGATCTGATATTCACCAATTAATATGGATGTATCCTGATTATAAAAAATCAGGGTTCTTCCCCTATCGGTAACTATCCGGTCATAATTATACCAATAAACCCATTCACCATCCATTTTCCCTTCAAAATAATTTCCTTCATTGCCAATTTTTCCATTTTTTCGATAATAAGTCCATTTGCCATGCTGAAGATCATTTACGAAATATCCCTCCATATCCAGACTGCCATTTGCATGCCACCAGATTGCCTTACCGTTTTGTTTCCCGTTTTGAAATTCCATTTCAAGTTCCTTTTGGCCAGTTGGATACCATTTTGTTATTTTTCCATTTTTCAGATCGTTGGAATATGTACCTTCCATTTTCTTTGTGCCATCCTCATAGTTAAAGATCCAAAGACCTTCCTTTTTGGAATCAACGAGCTTGCCCTTCATTTCAATATTGCCATTTCTGTACCAAACAGTATTGTCGCCATTATCGTAATTCAACTCGCTTTTTTTCGCACCATCTTCAAACCAGGAAAGCCATTTTCCCGATTCTTTTCCTGCTTTAAAGGTACCCTTTGACATTGTCTGTCCGTTTTCATAACCATACACCCACTCCCCATCTTCACGGCCATCGACATAATATCCACGTTCCATTAGTTTGCCATCAGGAAAATTAAGGTCAAGCAGTCCGTTTCCATTTGAAACCATTGCTTCACCTGATTTCTTCCAGTAATTTATTACTTTCAGATCATCAGGATAATAATAAAGCTGTTTCTTTTTATTTCCGCTTTCGTACCAATAAGTCCACAAACTATCTTTCAAACCCTGCTTATAATAACCTTCGATTTCGGGTTTGCCTTCATCTGAATACAAACAATATTTGCCAGTCTGAACACCATAGAAATAGGAACTTTTGCTTTCAATCTTTCCATTCGGGTAATAATATATTACATCACCATGCACATACCCGTCATCATAATCCATTTCCTGAACAACTGCTCCTGTTTCATTAAAATACGCCCAATGTCCGACCTCTTTTCCAAATCTCATTTTTCCTTTACTCTGGATTTTTCCGCTTTTGTACTTAAAGGTGGTTATCAGGGTATCACCGTTTCCTTTTTCAACTTCCTGAAGTTGAGCATAAGTGTTACAGCTCAAAGTCAATATTAAACTGATTATCAAATACTTTATCATAGTTAATCAAATTAAAATCCGGTCAATAAAATTATTACTAATTAATATTTAAATGACTGGTAAACGAAATTAGTTGTCTATAAGTTATTCACAACTTAATAACCACATAAGTCAGGACTGCTGCATAAACCTGCAATCTATAAACATCAAGTGCTGTTAAGCAGTGATAATTCTCATAAAATATAACGGCATTAATAGTTAATTTTGCATTCTTAACAAAAGATTTTTAATTATGAGTAAAGAAAAACTTTTTTCCACATTTCCTCCGGTATCTACTGAGGAATGGGAAAATGTCATAAACAGGGACCTCAAGGGCGCCGATTATGAAAAGAAGTTAATCTGGAAGACCATTGAAGGATTAAAATTAAAGCCCTATTACAGGGCCGAACACCTTGAAAATCTTTCATATCTTGATGTTCACCCCGGAATTTTCCCTTATGTGAGGTCAAACAAAATGACCAATGCATGGGATATAAGGCAGGATATTAGAATAACCGATGTTGACCTGACAAACTCACTTGCTTACGATGCTGTTTCGAACGGAGTAAATTCAATCGGATTTATTGACCATCGCGAACTGATAAACAACCAGCAGATTTTCAATCGTTTGATAAGAGGTATTGATTTAAATGAAACAAAAATAAATTTTGTCAGCGGGCATTCCAGTCCCGACTTTCTTGCCATGCTTGCCAACTTTGCTGAAAAAGGATGGTTTGACAAGAACAAAATAGAAGGGTCGCTTGACTTTGATCCGCTGAGACATCTCAACTTAAACGGTAGATTTTACTATGATTCCGAAGAACGCACACTCTTCAGAATCAACAAAATGATTGAAATCGGAACTCAAAGTCTGCCCAAATTTAAAATAGTGACTGTTAACGGTGAATACTTCTCTAATTTCGGAGGTTCCATAGTTCAGGAACTTGCATTCACTCTGTCAATGGGAAATGAATACCTTGCAAAAATCACTGAATATGGGGCAAAAATTGACAAAATAGCCAAGACAATGAAACTGTCTTTTGCAGTGGGTTCTGATTATTTTCTTGAAATTGCTAAATTCAGGGCTGCCCGAATGTTGTGGGCTAAAATAGTTGAAAACTATAAACCTGAAAACCCAGAATGCACTAAAATATTTATTCATGCTGAAACAACACGTTTCAACAAAACCGTGTATGATTACAACGTGAACATTCTCAGAGGAACCACAGAAGCAATGGCTGCGGCAATAGGCGGAGCAAACTCGATCACTGTTGTTCCGTATGACGCTGTTTTCAATACCCCCGGCGATTTTTCACTTCGTATAGCACGTAATGTTCAGCTAATCTTAAAAGAAGAATCCCATTTTGACAAAGTCGTTGACCCGGGAGCCGGATCTTACTACATTGAAAACCTTACCGATAATCTGGCATCCGAAGCATGGAAACTTTTCCTTGAAGTTGAAAAAAAGGGTGGATATATTGAAGCTTTCAAAGCAGGCTTTATTCAGGATCAGATTGAAAATACAGTAAAAACCCGGAAGATGAATATTGCAAACCGCAAAGAAATACTTTTGGGAACCAACCAGTATCCTAATTTTTCTGAAAAATTCAACAGCACCATGCACCTCACTGGCATGTACAAAGGAGATAAAGAGGTTACCGGTCAGTGGGCCAGACCACTTAAAGTTACCCGGGGTGCCAAAGAGTTTGAAGTTATCAGGATGAAAACCGAGAAAAAGGCAAAAACTCCTTCGGTATTCTTGTTTACAATCGGTAATGTAACATTTCGACGGGCCAGAGCACAATTTGCCGCCAATTTCTTTGGTTGCGCAGGGTTCAATACAATTGACAATAACGGTTTCAGCTCGGTAGATGAAGGAATTAAAGCTTGCCTTGCATCAAAATCTGAGATAACTGTTATCTGCAGCTCTGATGATGAATATGCAACCATTGCACCCGAAATATTTGAAAAAATCGGTAAAAATACCATTGTGGTTGTTGCCGGCGCACCTGCCTGTATGGAAGATCTTAAAGCAGCAGGCCTTAAACATTTCATTCATGTTAAATCAAATGTACTTGAAGAATTAAAAGGATTTCAGGAACTTCTTGGAATTTAATCACCGTCAAAAAAAGAAATTATGAGACCAAAATTCGATCATATAGACATCAAAGCTCCGGTAAATTCCGGAAATGCTGCAAAGAAAAATGGACAGAAAGATTGGGTCACACCTGAATTGATCGCTGTTAGAAATGTATATTACAAAGACGATCTCGAAGGAATGGAACATCTGAACTATGCAGCAGGAATTCCACCTTACCTGCGTGGCCCCTACTCGACCATGTACGTAATGAACCCCTGGACCATCAGGCAATATGCAGGTTTTTCAACTGCCGAGGAATCCAATGCATTTTATCGCAGAAATCTTGCTTCAGGACAAAAAGGTTTGTCAGTTGCTTTCGACCTGGCTACCCACCGGGGTTATGACTCCGACCATGAAAGAGTGGTTGGTGATGTGGGTAAAGCTGGTGTTGCAGTTGATTCAATACTCGACATGAAAATTCTGTTCGACCAGATCCCCCTTAATAAAATGTCGGTTTCAATGACCATGAACGGAGCAGTATTACCTATATTGGCTTTTTATATTGTGGCCGGACTGGAACAGGGAGCAAAACTTGAAGAACTTTCCGGAACAATTCAAAATGACATCCTGAAAGAGTTCATGGTGCGTAATACTTATATTTACCCGCCCGAATTCTCAATGAAAATCATTGCTGACATTTTTGAGTACACTTCCAAAAATATGCCCAAGTTCAACTCAATTTCAATATCGGGTTATCACATGCAGGAAGCCGGTGCTACCAATGATATTGAATTGGCTTATACATTGGCCGACGGAATGGAATACCTGAGGGCCGGAATAAAAATCGGACTTGATATTGATGCATTTGCTCCCAGACTTTCATTTTTCTGGGCTTCGGGCATGAACCATTTCATGGAAATTGCAAAAATGAGGGCTGCCCGTATGCTCTGGGCTAAAATTGTTTCTCAGTTCAACCCGAAAAATCCCAAATCACTTGCTTTACGCACACACACTCAAACTTCGGGTTGGAGTCTGACTGAACAAGATCCATTCAACAATGTGGCAAGAACCTGTATCGAAGCCATGGCTGCTACCCTGGGCCATACCCAGTCATTGCACACCAATGCGCTTGATGAAGCCATCGCACTTCCTACTGATTTTTCTGCGCGTATTGCAAGGAATACACAGATTTTCATTCAGGAAGAAACCAATATTTGCAAATCTGTTGACCCATGGGCAGGCTCATATTATATTGAATATCTCACAAATGAATTGGCTCACAAAGCTTGGGAACTAATTCAGGAGGTTGAAAAATTGGGTGGTATGGCAAAAGCCATTGAAACCGGACTGCCAAAAATGAGGATCGAGGAGGCTGCTGCACGCAAACAGGCCCGAATTGACACCGGAAAAGATGTTATTGTCGGTGTAAATAAATACAAATGTGATAAGGAAGATCCCATTGACATTCTTGATGTTGACAACACTGCTGTCCGTGAAGCCCAGCTATTAAGACTCAAAGAACTCAGAGCAAACAGAAATGAAGCAGAAGTAACTGCTGCACTTGACGCAATTACCAAAGCAGTTGAGACAGGAAAAGGCAACTTACTTGAACTTGCAGTTGATGCCGCAAAGAAAAGGGCAAGTCTTGGCGAAATTTCCACTGCCTGCGAAAAAATTGTAGGAAGATATAAAGCAGTAATAAGATCCGTATCAGGAGTTTATTCATCTGAATCTATGAAAGACAATGATTATAAAAAAGCCCGCGAACTTGTTGAAAAATTCGCACAACAGGAAGGCCGTCAACCAAGGATAATGGTTGCTAAAATGGGACAGGACGGGCATGACCGCGGAGCAAAAGTAGTGGCTACAGGTTACGCCGATATTGGATTCGACGTGGATATCGGACCATTATTTCAAACGCCCGCTGAAGCTGCCAAACAGGCAAACGAAAATGACGTTCACATTTTGGGTGTAAGCAGTCTGGCTGCCGGTCACAAAACCCTGATTCCACAGGTTATACAGGAATTGAAAGACCTTGGTCGCGAAGATATTATGGTAATTGCTGGCGGAGTAATTCCTCCACAGGATTATCAGTTTCTTTATGACGCCGGAGTGGTAGCCATATTTGGTCCGGGAACTTCCATTTCAAAAGCTGCTATTAAAATCCTTGAAATACTGACTCATTCAGAGGACGAAGAATAGAGGATTTCATCAATAAACAAAGCCACAGTTTTGCTTAAAAAAGCGATACTGTGGCTTTAGTATTTCTAAGCAGATGTTACCATTTCACTTCGTAATCCTTCTGATTGAAGGAAAAAAAAGAATTTATAATTTCGGGCTTTTCTATAAGTCCGGTGTAATCAGAATATCTGAAATTAATATTGAGTCCTGCGATATCATTAGCCAATTTAGGGTTTATATTATAAAGAGACGCAGCCTTCATATTTATGAAATTTATTCTTGAAGTATCTGCTGTTTCAAGAACCTCCATATATTTTTTGTCGCACAATGAAAGTTCCTCCTTTTCAAGTTTCTGCCTTTTGGCTAAAAGTTCAACATATTCGTTGAAAAACTTTTCCTTCAGAGTTTCAATTTCAAATTCCAGCTTGGGAACCGGAAGATCTTTTCTGAGCGTTTTATCCAGTTCAATATTGCATCTCAGCTGACTATAGCCCATTTCACGGCCCAATGCGTAACCATCGGCATCAACTTTTTCTTCTTCCTGTGCATGAAAACATGACTGCATTGAAAAAACTGCAGCAAAAAAAAGTACACACTTCAAATATCTAGAGAAAACCATAATCATATTGCTGTGTAAAAGTAAGAAAAGTATTTCAAAAAAAACCGGCCCTGAAGAAAGTTCTTCAAGGCCGGAACATAAGGATGGGTTAGATTTATTTTTTAAGCAATTCAGCAATTTCTACCAGTTTTATATACTCTTCACGGTAACCATATTTATCTTCACCTTTTGCATCTTTTGCCATAGCAAGCGTTGCTTCATAGGTTGCTGTCCCTTTGTTTTCAGAGTCTCTGAGAAGCATTCCAAATGATGCAACAGAAGCAGCAAGTTTGAAATTTTCACTGATTTTTGATTTTTTAATATCGTCTCTTTTGTATCTGCAGGCAATTAATTTTGATGAATCAGCATCGGGTTCCTTGTATCTGAGCTTTACTGTCATAAGATTTCCGCTTGATTTCACATTAGTGGTTTGGTATTCAAGGGGATCAATATTATTTACATCTTCTTTTGAATCTGACGGAATCAATTCATAAAGAGCTGTAACTGTATGACCTGCACCTATCTCACCGGCATCTTTTTTGTCATTATTGAAATCTTCTTTATTGAGAAGTCTGTTTTCATAGCCAATCAGTCTGTATGCTTTTACCTGTGCTGGATTGAATTCAATCTGAATTTTCACATCTTTTGCAATTGTGTATAGTGTTCCCCATAATTCTTTTCCAAACATTTTCTTTGCTTCAAGGATATTGTCAATGTAGGCATAGTTACCATTTCCGGCATTGGATATCTGCTCCATTCTGGAATCTTTATAATTACCCATACCAAATCCAAGGATGGTAAGAAATACACCGCTTTTTCTTTTTTCTTCGATCAGACTAACCATTTCGGCATTACTGGATGCACCAATATTAAAGTCTCCATCAGTGGCAAGAATAACACGGTTATTCCCTCCTTTAACAAAGTTTTCCATAGCAATTTTGTATGCCAGATTGATACCTGCTCCTCCGGCAGTTGAGCCGCCTGCCTGCAATTGATTAAGTGAGGCAAGAATGGTTTCCTTTTTTGTTCCGGGTGTTGACTCGAGCACACAGCCTGCTGCTCCTGCATAAACCACAATTGCAACGCGGTCCTGAGGTCTTAGGTTCTCAACCAGCACTTTAAATGCCTGTTTAAGCAATGGAAGTTTTTCAGGAGAATCCATTGAACCTGAAACATCAATCAGAAATGTGAGATTGCAGGCGGGAATAGATTCTGATTGCAATTCTTCACCCTGGATACCTATCATAACAAGTTCATGTTCGGGATTCCATGGACAATCATGCATTTCGGTGTTTACCGAAAAAGGGTGTTCATCTTTAGGCTGTGGATACTCATAATCGAAATAGTTGATCATTTCTTCAATTCTGACCACATCTTTATGAGGAATGGTATTTTGATTCAGGAATCTG
This sequence comes from Bacteroidetes bacterium GWF2_38_335, assembly GCA_001769535.1. Lineage (GTDB taxonomy): Bacteria > Bacteroidota > Bacteroidia > Bacteroidales > GWF2-38-335 > GWF2-38-335. The sequence goes on along the minus strand of MEOH01000010.1, from coordinate 240,141 downwards.
CGCACATTCGAATAGGCGGCACGGTCAACATCCACAGAAAAAGTACTCAGTGGATCATTCAGTACTTCCTTAAATACATTTTCATTTATTTTGTCATAGTCTTCGGTATTAAAATCAACGTATCCTGCATCATCCGGAGCTGCATAATATCCTGTTCCGGCGGGACTGTATGCGATTCCTCCTGTACACTTTACTTTTTCATATGAACGATTGCAATCTGAAACTGTAATTGTTTCCTCCTTGCTTTCGGGTTCTGTTATCACAACAGTTGTTACTGCCTTTGGTTCAAGCACAAAATCAAGTTTTGTACTCTGATTTGAGTTTAAAGTAATCGAGGATTTTGTGAAAGTTTTGTAGTTTTTATGAGTTACTTTCAAATCAAAAGTACCGGATACAATTTTAGTGAATTCATATTTACCCGAAGCATCGGTTTTTGCTGAAGTAAAGGCAAATCCACCTTTAATAAGTACAACATCTGCGGCAACTACCGGGTCACCGGATATGGCATCGGAAATTTTTCCGCTTAAAGTGCCTGACTGGGCAAAAATCACTGTTTGTGAGATGGCCAGAATCATTATTGCTGTTAGTATGGCTTTCATAATATTGGTTTTTTGAGTTAATTACTAATTTGCTTTCACCAACATGATTCATAGCCAGGGTAAATTCCATAAAGAAAAAAGAAAAAATAATAACAGATTGTATTATCTAATTGATAATTAAAAACTTAAAGTATTCAAAAATTTTCAGGATCTCACCAATGCATTGAAAATCATTCAAAATCCATTACTGCATTGTAGCGATATTCAGTATGCGGAGCAATTGATACACCTATAATTTCATAGGAGTCAAGACAAATATTACGATGCCCAAATGAACTGATATCCCTGTCAATTAAAAGATCAAGCAAAATATCCAGCGCATCGCTGAATCCATACTGACAACATTCGGCAAACGCGCCTTTCTTGCATGTAACCCGGTCGTGTCCGACAATTCCCTTTGACCCGGCTTCAATTGCCCAACATTCGGCAAGCAGGTACAATTTTTTATCAGGAATCAACGGATTTAAGGGTGACATTTTATTCAGTTTTTCATATAATGAAGAAACATATTTTTCTTTTTTAATCAGGTCGGTATAATTGTATTTCTTACCATCAATTGTTATGGTTTTTTCATCACCGAACATCTTTTTTATATATGGATCAAGTATTGTTTCACAAAACAGTTTCGGCTGGATTCGTGCAAGATTAAGGTAAAACACCAATAATTTTTCCTGTTTTGTCAGATAACCTGCCTCTGCCGCCGTATTGGCTTTGTTAAAATCTGATTCACTCCAGCCATCAGCTACTTTATTAACCGATAATGAACCGTACTGATCGGGATATACTAAATTGCGGTACCTGACATACTGATCAAAGCAAAGTTCTGCCTGTTGATTTTCCCCAGCGTCAAAAAAGTTGCGTGCTTTATCTTTATAAACATCCATAAGAACAAGAAAATAACTTTGCAAGGCTGTATCACCCGAAACCTTTTTTATTTTTTCAAGCTCTTCGTTGGCCTTCTCATAGTTTTTTGCTTCAATTAATTGCACTGCACCTTCATAGTAAATATTATTAATGTCTGCAAAATAATTGAATCTGAAAGCAGGATCTTTATCATCATAAACTTCCCTGAGCAACTTCAGGTAAACATCTGCCTCATTCAGCAATCCCTTTTTATAAATTTTAGAAATGTATTGAATTATTTTTTGCTGAAGTTTCTCAAGTTCTTTGCGGTAAGCATTAAAAAGATCATAATTACTGCTTTTTGTTTTTGCTGTTTTCAGAGCACCCAAACATTCCCTGTACATGTCAATATATTGCTTTCCGGTTTTTTCATCGGCAAAAAGCTTGTTTAAGGATAATGCCTTAAAAAAATAGGGCATTGGATCATCAGTACCCTTTTCAATTGCCTTTTCAGCTTTTGAAAGACACTTTGTATATTCCCTTGCTTCAAAATCAGTTTCCAAAAATTTATAGCTGATGCTCTGTGCATTCAGAGAAAATGAAACGAAAGCGGATATGACAATTAGAATATTTTTCATTTTTTTCAGTACCATATTATTATAATGGTATTAATTAATCAATATTGTGTAAATGTAAAAATTAAAATTAGTGTCAGCAAGAAAACCCCAACTTCTGCGTTATGCTTGCCCCAAAAATGCTCATCCACGACTTTAAAAGTCGGGGCTCCGCTTTTTGGGGGTTATTCGCTTCGCTCATGAGCGCCTTCGGCTAAGTACGCAACCGTAGCGAAGCGGAGCTCACGACCAAAGGGAGTAACCCTTGAATTTGGGTTTTTCTTATCTGCCACTTGGGTTTTCTTGCAAATAATAATTATTCAAATTTACAAATAGAATCAAGTTATTAAGATTTTAACTGCTTGTTTCCATTAAGAAAATGATTTTCATTATATTTGTTCAACTAAAAACAAAAACTATGTGGCAAATCGGATTGCTTGTTCTAATTGCCGGAGGAGTTATTTGGGGATGCACCGTGAAATCCAGGGGCAATAATACTGAAAAAGACTCCACTAAAGTCAATTCTGGTTCTGACAACCCCAACGACTCAATCATTCCTTCTTTTTCGAAAGAAGACCTTATAAGAAAGCTCATCCATTTATCTATGAGTCCGGTACCTGAAAACCTTCAGCAGGGAGCCATGTGTTACAGTGCGATGAGGGAACCCGACTCGGTTTCATATATCTGTCCTCAATGCAGTGAAAAGACCCTGTATACCATTTCAGATAAAGATTTTTACCAAATCAGCAATATCGTCAGATACAATATTCATTCATGCCGTTCCATGGCAGAAAAAATAAAAGGACTTGACCTCAGAATCGACGAAAAACAGTTCTGCAAAAAATGCAGTCCGGATGTTGTATCCCCCCAACTCTGCCTTTACACTCATATACACGGAGAAGAAGACACCATTAAAGTCAGCAGCATCTCGGCCGACGATCTTGAAATATTGCAGGAATTTCTTAGTGGCAAACTGATTCATTCGGGCGACAGGGACGAGCAAACCCCACTTAAAAATTACATCCCGCAAATTGAACGGATGCTCGGAATAAAAATTAAAAATTAAAAATTAAAAAACATAGACTATGTGGTATTTTATAATTGGGATTATTGCAGTGACCGGAATAATTCTCGGGTGCACTTCAAAATCAAAGAAAATTGCATCAGAATCTAATGGCAAGGACAGTATTTTGCCCGGAACAAATGCTTTGAAGGATTCCATCATACCCGAATATTCGCGTGAAGATATCATGCGTAAACTGCTGAAACTTTCTATGACACCTGCCCCGGAAGACCTATCACGCGGAGCCATGTGTTATGACATGGCCATGCCGCCTGAAACAGCAGCATATATTTGTCCAAAATGCAGTGAAAAAACTCTTTACGAACGTGACAAGTTCGAAAATGGATATGAAATAATTGAAAAAGTACTATATGATATCGGAGCATGCCGTGAAATGGTTAAAAAAATTAAAGGAATCAATGTTTCACTCGACGAATCACAGTATTGCCGAAAATGCAGTCCCAATGTGACCAACCCCCAACTCTGCCTTACAACAAAGATTCCAGGCGAAGAAAAATCAACCAGAGTATGCTATATTTCTTATGAAGATTTGGGAATACTGATGGAATTTTTGAATGATGAAAAAATCCACAAAGGAGAGCGTGAATCAGAGGAAGCCCTTAAAGATCACATCAACAGGATTGAAGAAATGCTTGGAGTTAGCCTAAAAAAATAAAAATGCCCGCATCCGTATTAGCCCCCTCTTTTCTACCCGAAGCAGCTGTACTTGAAATGACTTACAGGTGCAACCACCAGTGTCTGTTTTGCTCCTGCCCGTGGGAAGCTCCATCGTCCAATTACATTCGCAGTGAAGAACTTGACACAGATGAATGGAAAAACTGCATCGAAAAGCTATGCGAAATGGGCGTTAACAGCTTTTCATTTACCGGAGGCGAACCTCTTCTGAAAAAAGATTTTAAAGAAATCTTAAAATTTGCATCCTCACAAAAATGCCTTTTTCATGATAAAAATCTGAATAAATCTTACCGGGCACCGGATCTCTTTTTGATATCAAACGGACAATTGGTGGACGAAGAAATTCTTAGCTTGCTAAAGGAATTGAATGTTAGTTTGAGCATGAGTTTGCCCGGACTAAAAACATACAACCGGCATACACAAAGCGGTTCACCGGAAAAAATACTTCAGCTTTTTTCAAAAGCCCATGCCATGGGAATAAAAACCACCGTAAATATTTCAGTAACACGAATCAACCTGCATGAACTGTTTGAAACCATTTCAAATGCCATGATTGCCGGAGCTGACAACCTGTTGCTTAACCGGTTTTTGCCCGGTGGAAGGGGACTGGAGTATTTATCAGAACTGATGCTAAATGAAAAAGAAATCATTGAGGCGCTTGAAACTGCAGAAAACGTTTTGGTAAAAGCAAACCGAAAAGGAAGTGTGGGCACTGAATTACCCAGGTGTATCATCTTTGGAAAAAAATTCGTCAACCTTCGCGTGGGCACAATGTGTTCGGCTGCAAGGGAATTTTTTGTCGTTGGGCCAGAAGGAAATATACGCACTTGCAATCATTCGCCCCGTCAGCTCAACCATATTTCAGACATTGAAAATCTCAAGCACAACGATTACTGGAAACATTTTGTTTTTAAGGAATATCATCCTGAAATGTGTAAAGAATGCGGTTTACTTTTCAACTGTGACGGCGGATGCCGTGAAGCAGCACATGTTTACAGGGGAAAACTCATTTGCAACGATCCCGTTTTTGAAGCAGGCAGAAAAACACCTGTGGATTTCAAAAAAAATCAACCGCTGACAAATTAAAGAATCTTTTTTATCCCTTCCAGTGCACCGGCAGCTATTGAATATTGCCCCGGGGGAACCTGAAAATCGCGCGGATTGATTCTTATCAAACTTGCATTATAATTACGGACTACCGATTCTGATTTGAACCTGACCGTTGGAACAGATAGTCCGGCTCCAATTTCCACCACAACAAGACGTGAACCCTTTGATTTGACCATTTCAAGCCACTCCTCAAGTTTTTCTTCCTGATCAGAACTCCGATCCGAAATCCACGACCAATCACCAAACATCAGAATATTTGGTCGGGCCAGTGCTCCGCAAACCCTGCAAACAGGCAGTGTCCCAAGAGCCTCAAACCTTTCAGGATCGACCTCAACCTTCTCCGCTCCTGCTTCCCAAATTTTTTCACAACAAGGCTGTGAGCATTGCAAATGGTGAATAGATCCATGTACTTCAACTATCCGTTTTTCATCAAACCCGGCTTTCTGAAACTGTCCGTCAACATTTGAAGTGGAAACAAAATAACCTCCGGGTTTATTTTCAATTTCCCTCAATAAAAGTTCAAATCCATCATGTGGAATAGTTTCTCTATAAAGATTAAGCCGGTGACCATAAAAAGCCCAGGCAAGACGGGGGCGCTTTAAAAACCATATGGGATTGGCCATATCACTGAATGACAAACCAAGTTTTGCCACAGGCGGATATGCCTTCCAAAAGCCCTGTGTTCCTCTGAAATCGGGCAATCCGGAATCAACCCCCATACCGGCACCGGCTGTGATTAAAACAGCTGTGGCTCCCTTAAAAATGTTTTTAACCATAAAAAATAAAATCCTTCATAACAATATGCAAAGTCACTAAACATCACTGTTAATATCTTTTCATATTAAAAAACACTATTAAAAAACAGTGATAATTATCATGTTATTTACTGATAATAAGCACTTTAACTTCTCAAACAGTCTGATTGATAAATTGTTATCACATTTTTTTATTTGAATATATTATAATATTTTATAGATTTGCCATCTTCAAATATAAGTTATTTGAATTGAACAATACCTTAATTAACAACTTAAAAATTACATTATGGATCACGGACCAGCAGTAAAATTAGGAGTTGACCATGCCCAAAAGAAAAAACAACGCCTTGGGGTTTGGTTATTTATTGTGTACACGGTTGTGTATGCAATATTCGTTGCAATTGCGTTAACAAATTTCGAATTGATGGCAAAACCGGCACTCGGGAATCAGAATCTTGCGATAGTTTTTGGTTTCGGACTCATCGTTCTTGCTGTTATTATGGGTTTGATTTACAATTGGGTTTGTACAGGTTATGAAAACAAAATGAATAAGGAGGACAAATCATGATTTACGAAGCATCGACCATAGCTATTGTTCTGTTTTTCGTATTTGTGGCTCTTGTATTAGGGCTATCATTCTACTTTGCTGCGAAAACAAAATCTGCCAGCGGTTATTTTGCTGCAGGCGGTAATATTCACTGGGCTGTTAACGGTATAGCGTTTGCAGGCGATTATCTTTCAGCTGCTTCATTTCTTGGTATTTGCGGTATGATCGCATTTCAGGGATATGATGGATTTTTATATTCAATTGGTTATCTTGCCGGCTGGATTGTAGCATTATTTCTTGTTGCCGAACCCTTAAAGCGTTTGGGCAAGTACACTTTTGCTGATGCTTTGGATGCTAAATTCAACTCAAAAGCAATTCAGCTTTCTGCTTCAATCAGTACCCTGGTTGTTTCATTGTTTTACCTGATTCCTCAGATGGTTGGTGCCGGTTCACTGGTTACCCCGCTTCTGGGTTTTGATCATTGGGTAGGTGTGGTAATCGTTGGTGCGATTGTAATTTTTATAGTTGCCACCGCTGGTATGACCTCAACAACCTATGTACAGTTTATTAAAGGCAGTTTGCTTATTGTTTTCTCAACAATCCTGACTTTTTACATCCTTGACAATGGTCTTTCTTTAAATCCAGATCATGATAATTTAAAACATCATGAATTTGCCACTTTGACTGATGACAATCTGCAGGGATATGAGCTGGTTTACGAAATGCCAATTCTCGATCCGAAAGATGAAACCAAAGTAAAATTTACTTATGCAAAATTCAACAAAGATGGTTTTGACAGATGGTTTAATAAAAAAGTTTCTGAAGACAGCCTTGTAACTTATGAGGAAATGCTTGACATTACAAAAAAAGGCGATAAAACTTTATACAATGGGAAACTTAAAGAAGACAGGGCATTTTTCCAGGTTGGGCATCTGAGCAAAATTGTTATTGATGGCAAAGAACTTGGACCTAACGAAAATTCAGGATTCCTGAACCCAATGAAATTTTTATCTGTTCTTAGTCAAAGTGAATTTGTCAGATTTATTAAACAAACATTTAAAGACAAAGACGGCTCTGATGTAACTGCTTATTATCAGTCAAAAACCGCGGGTGCAGCCATGTTGTCTCCCGGATTGAAATTTAAAATCGGTGAAGGTGCAGGATTTTGGGATCGTTTAAATTTCATTTCCCTCATGCTTGCTTTGTTCCTTGGAACAGCATCATTGCCTCATATTTTGATCAGATATTACACTGTTGCCAGTCAAAAAGCTGCACGTAAATCAACCATTGTGGCCATTGCTGCCATTGGCTTCTTCTATGTTCTCACTTTATTTATGGGATTAGGTGCTGCTGTTAATGGTGTTCTTGATGTTACTAATGACAACATGTCAGGACCGCTGCTTGCAAAAGCATTTGGCATTGGCTTGTTTGCCATCATTTCAGCAATTGCATTTGCCACTGTTCTCGGAACAGTATCAGGTTTGATTGTTGCATCATCCGGAGCAATTGCTCACGACTTTATTGACAGATACCTTGGTAAAAACCTTACCGATAAAGCAAAGGTCCGTGCCGGTAAAATAGCTGCTTTTGCCGTTGGTTTGGTTGCTATTATTTTAGGTATTCTTTTCGAAGGAATGAACGTTTCTTATCTTGTTGGATGGGCTTTTGCCGTTGCAGCTTCAGCTAACCTTCCTGCAATTTTAATGGTTCTTTTCTGGAAAAAGACAACTGCAAAAGGTGTTGCATGGTCAATTATTGTTGGTGCTTTTACTGCTCTGGCAATCATTCTCACTGGTCCGACCATTGGTACCGAATTTTTCGGCATTCCTGCAGAAAAAGCCATTCAGCCTCTTGACAATCCTGCCATCATTTCATTTACCCTGGCATTATTGACCTTAGTCTTTGTGTCTTTAGGTAGCCAAAAGGACAATTCTACAAAAATTGATATAAGATAAATCAACGGAAGTTGGACAAAAAAAGTCCAACTTCTTTTTTATAACCAAAAATTAGTACTTATGAAATATTTATTTATCGCTTTAGCTCTTTCATTGATGATTCCTTTTGCATCAAATGCACAGGATGAAAACAAAGATTTTGGAATTAAATGGAGCGGATATGTAAAAAATGACGTTATTTACAATACCCGTCTGATAACCTCTGCCCGTGGTGAAGGAGAGCTTAACCTGCTGCCTTACCCAATTTTATTAAATGAATTTGATGATGACATCAATGCAGTTCCAACCTTTAACATGATTGGTTTTGACACTCGCTTAACTGGAAAAATTACCGGCCCGGATGCTTTTGGAGCAAAAACTTCAGGTCTGATCGAAGGTGACTTCTACGGATCAGGTGCAGCATATAAATTTCTTTTCAGAATGCGCCATGCCATGATGAAATTTGATTGGGAAAAAACCCAGTTAATGGCAGGCCAGTACTGGCACCCAACATTTGTTACCGATTGTTTCCCTGCAACTTTGGCTTTCGGCGCAGGCGTTCCCTTTAATCCCCTTTCAAGAAACCCTCAGATTCGTTATACTTACAAGTTAGATGAATCAATGAGCGTTTATGGCGCAATCCTTAGTCAGGGAATGTTCAAAAGTAGCGGTGTTAATGGAGATTTCACTCAGAAACAATCAGGATTACCCGAAATACATGCTCAGTTTCAATACAAAAAGGATAATATGGCAGCAGGCTTAGGAATTAACTTCCAGTCACTGCGCCCAGCAACAACTTTTGATGTGTACAACCCTGCTGATTCACTTGATGACTTTTCAACAACTATTGTTTCAAAAGAAAATGTAACCGGCTTATCCTTTTTAGGTTATTTCAAAATGAAATTGAAACCCGTTACCATTAAATGGTGGGGACTGTATGGCCAGTTAAATGACAATATGGTTATGATGGGTGGCTACTATCCGATGATTGACACAACACTGACTCTCGCTGACCTTGAAAATGAATATATTACCTATACTCCCATCACTGCATTGACCACATGGTTTGAAGTTCACACCAATGGAGAAAAAATGCAGGTCGGTTTATTTGCTGGTTACTCATCAAATATGGGTGCAAAATTAGCAGCCCACCAGGAAATTGCAGCCGCTTACGTAGGCCGCTGGGGCAATGTTAAGTCTGCCATGCGCGTAGCTCCGAGGATTGCCTGGTTTTCAGGTAAATCAACCATCGGACTTGAATTAGAATATACTTCTGCAGGTTATGCCACACAAAAATTATTGGATAATGGCTCAGTTGACCCAGATGGTGATCCGGGTGGAATAGATGAGACAGGTAAAGTTACCAATTGGGAAACTGCCAACAACATTAAAGTGCTTTGCTCTTTTAAATATGATTTCTAATTGTTGATAGTCATAGGATAATAAAACCCGGCAAGGAAACTTCCGGGTTTTATTTTTTCCAAATTTTAATTTCAAATTCTATTCCATCATACATATTTTTAGCTTGTATATTAAAATACCCCAAAGAGCAAGGAGAGGTTAGGGTGAGGTTAGGGTGAGGTTAGGGTGAGGTTAAGGAGAGGTTAAGGAGAGACGAAGGAAATAACAAATTTTTGAAAAAATACACAACATAATACAATATTAAGATATGTGTTGCGTTTTTAACTAACAAGCAAGCGGAAAACCTACGGAGAAATAATCACCATTGAAGAAATTGTGCACATGTTGTTTTGAAACCATTTGTTAAATCGTTTCAGGGTGCAATATTATGTTCGTCATTCTTCCGGAAGGGTGATTGTCCATTTTAAAGCATCCCTGAGGCACAAACTAAAAAAGCCATGAGCAAAAATATTGGTTTAATTAAAATAAAAGGCAAAATCGGAGATATGACCTTTTATAACCGTAAAGGCAAGAACATTGTAAAGCTTGCCAACGATGTTGACAAAAGCAGGATATTGAAAGACCCTGCCTATAAGCGTACCCGCGAGAACATGGCGGAGTTCGGGGGGAGTGCCACCATTGGCAAATCCTTCAGGTTGGGGTTTGGCATGTTTGCCAGAAGGTTTGGCGGCGACAACCTGATTGGCAGGGTTGTCGCGATTATGCACGCCATTATTGCCAGAGGTGCAGGAAAAAGGGGTGAGCGGTCCTATAATGTGGTAGCAAACAAAGACTTGTTAGAAGGGTTTGAGTTTAACAGTAAGGACAAACTGCAGAATTTCTTTAATGCCCCCTACTCTATCTCGGCCAATGCCGGGAGGAACGAAGTGACACTGGTTGTCCCTGAGTTCAGCACAGATGCATGGATGACAGCACCTGAGGGAGCGAGCCATTTCAAATTGATTTGTGCCATTGCCGTACTTTCGGATTTCACAAAAGTACCAACGAGCAAAAAATATGAGCCGGTTAATCCGTCGGTGAATGAACTGAGTGCGTTTGCCATGAGTCCGGAAATACCTTTGGGAGGAACCAGCGGAAGTGAACTGAACCTGGTTGCATCATTGCCCGGGCTCCCTGTCATTGCGGCCAGTGCCGGAGTAATTTCCACAGTTGCCATAGAGTTCTATCAGGAAATTAACAGTGAGCTTTTCCTGCTTGCCACAGACAATGCCATGAGAGTGGTAAAAGTTTTTTAAGACCAAATTAAGCAAACAATACAAGGGTTGGTTACAACTCGTGTTTTCTGCTTGTTTTAAACCCCGGTGATGCCGGGGTTTTTTATTTCAGGATTAGATTATTTCAGCCAATGGCATTGAAATTTGTTTTGCACATTAATTCAATTGAGATTATTAAAACTATTTCTCCTGGTTTTTGGTTTTATAATCAGATGGTGTGTTTCCTGTAATTTTTTTAAATGCCGCATTAAAAGATGTTTTAGAATTAAAGCCCACCATATTAGCAATTCCTTCAATTGTCAGATTTTGATAATCAGGAGATAGTAAAAGTATTTTTGCCTCATTTACCCTATATCGATTAATGAAATTATTAAAATTCTCCTGAAGGTTTTCATTGACCACAAGTGAGATATATGTTTTATTTATATTCAATTCTTTACTTAAATCATAAATAGTCAAGCTTGGATTAAGATACATTTTTTTCTTTTCCATTAAATCCAATATCTCCAACATTAATTTTTCCTTGCGTTCATTGGTCAAAATAGGTTTGCTGTTCTTTTCATCTGCTTTTTGTTTGATTTCCTGAATTATCGAAGTGTTTTCATGGACAGGATTTTCAAAAACATATATTTTGGTCTGTTTGATCCCAAAATAACCCAAAAAATTGAAAAACAGAACCATTAGGATAAAATAAAAGGACTCATATTCGTTAAATTTGTGAATATGAAAGATGATAAGGTCAATAACAGATATCAATATATAAATGATCACAAAAATTTTTAACCAGTTCAGGGTGATGCTTTCTTTGAAAGAAAAATAGTTTTTAAGGTTTATATGGTGTTTTTTAAGTAAGAGAATCATCAATAAAGCATATAGAAAAACCTGACCGTTATATAAAGCTGTAGCAATGGATTTAATTAGTTTTGGTGTTAAAATGGATGATTCTGCTGAAAAAGCGATGATACTCAAAGGAATAAATAGAACCGCGGGGATAAAATGAAATAAGTCAATCGTGCAAAACTTATTATCTTCAACTGTTAAAGATCTGGTATAGAAATAGTAAAATGGATTAATGGTAAGCAACATTGGAAAAACAAAATAAGGTGAAATGGAAATAATCTGAAGTGGCTCAATTAAAAATTGGGCATTAATAAAATAAAAAACAGAAACCAAAATCATTAAAGTTCCCAAAAAATTATTTGCTTTAGATTTGACATGTTTGTAAGTAAGTAATTGCAATGCAAATATTAAGGGTTGGAAAATTAGCAGGAAGTGAAGTATGTTATTGAATGTATACATATTAAAAAAGTTTTGATTTTTAAAGATAAATATTAATTGATAAACGAAAAGCATTACCATGAAATTCTTTTGTGCGAATCTGGCGATAATAACTACCAATGGAGTATTAAAACAGAAAAATATCTAAATCTGAACAGATAATTTTTTAATGGGTAATATTTGATTAGTATTTTTGGATAAAACTTCAAATTTTAAATGATATGAAAAAAAATTCTTTTCTTTTTGTGTTCATGCTTCTAACTGGTTGGGGATTTTCCCAATTGATAACCATCTCAAACACACACCAATCACCCACTGATGGTGACACCATTTATTACAAAGACGCCAATACCTTTGGTTTTGACGCAGCTGGAACTGGTACAGTAACAGCAAAGACATGGGACTTTGCAACATTAATGGACGCGGGGACCAATTTCTATTATTTTTGGGAAGATGCCGCATCGACACCTCAAGCAGCCACTTTTCCATCGGCCAATATGGCCAGGGGTAACAGCGGTGAAGCCGGCTATTTTTATTATGACTGCGACGGCAACGACCACAAAAGATGGGGTTGGTATGGTTCAGCCACCAATTATGGAATCTATCATTCGCCCGGAACAGAATTCCATTTTCCAATTACCGCAGGAAACAATTTTAGCTCATCATATTCCGGTACAATGAACCCTTTCGGAGTAGGCGAAGATTCAGTAACTATCTCGGATGGTTCAATAAGTATTCAGGCAGATATGCAGGGAACTTTGATGCTACCTACCGGAACATTAACAAATGTATTGAGGGTACACGTGGTTGAAACCTTCCACATTAAAGCATGGATGATGGAAATGGCTGTCATGGACAATGTCGTTGAAGATGACTACTATTACTGGTTTCATGACACCATACCCTTTGCTGTCATGATTTATGGAACCACCTCACTTGATGGTTCACAGCAATCTGAGGTACTTCGTTATCAACCATTAAATTTCTCAACCCCTGTTTTGAATGATGAAACTGATTTCCTGACATTCTCATTTGATGTGCAAACTGGACCTGCCAACATAAATACAACTTTGCACACCATTGATATTGAGGTTGAAAACGGAACCTCTTTAAATGCCCTTGTTCCTGATTTTACTCTATCTGATGGCGCTGCTGCAGATATCAGCGGTATTGCACAGGTAAGCGGGACCACCCCAAACAACTTTATTGCACCTGTTACCTATACTGTAACGGCAGAAGATGGTGTTAACGAACAAGATTGGCTGGTAACTGTTACAGTTGAACCATCAGGTATATCTCATAATCATAGATCGATATCAGCTTTATATCCAAATCCTTCAAAAGGAATCGTTTATTTTCAGGGCTCAGCTGACGGTTTGATAGTTACAGATATTATTGGCAATACTGTAGTTCAAATAAACAACATTTCAAATAAAGCCATAGACCTTTCGGGTAACCCGGAGGGTGTGTATTTTGTTAAAATCGTATGTGGTACTGAAAGCATGAATTTTAAACTGTTGATTGAAAAGTAGTATATATATGTCTTATTCTAAAATTAGCCAACAAATTGTTGGCTAATTTTTTTATAGTTACACTTTCCACATAAAGAGCCACATCAATATTTTCCATATCCTTCCAGAGATTAAATAGGGCCTACTGATAGACTTGTAACAAATTGTTTTATAAATCTTTATTGCAAATTTGTCCAAATAAAATGCAAGGTTCCTGCGACATTCCTTCGTTTTTCCATGCATTGATAATCGTTTTCATTTCCTCCTTCGCTATCGCTGTGGAGGACGAGATTTTTTTCGGTGCGTTTAAACTTCTTTCATAAAAATAATTAATGGTTTTGTTTTGATTCTTTTTTACAATTCCGCCGCAACTTATTTTCTCTCAAACAAGGATTGTGGGCGGCGGTTTTGCTCTGCATTATTATTCCCTGGGCGTTGCCCAGGGCTGAATTATGTATGCCTTTCAGGCAATTTGGATTTACGTTTATAATTAAACTTTTTGTGCCAAAAAACGATTCTTTGGATTGATTGACTTAATCAGCAGGCCCTAAAAAACCATTTTTTCCTTGGAGAAAAAAGAATTAAAAAATTTTAATCCATTTGGAAGGAAAATTCATTCAAAATCAAGTTGCCAATCAGGAAAACATGTCGGCATATAATCCGTGAATCTGCAATTTATTTTGTGGCAGCACATAGTGATATTTGGCTAATATTGAAAAATTAATTTCTTTTAACTTTTACTTTTCTTTTTTTCAATTAATACAGCTTAAACATATTGGGTATTACAAAAAAGAAAATTAATAATGACAGTCTTTAGACAAGAACGGTATGTTCTTGTGAAGATTTCTAAATCTGTACACTTTTTTAGTATCATTTTGGAAAGTTTTCCTCATTAATACATATTTTTTTTGTTATCGGTTCTTTGGGAGGATAACTTTGAATTAAAAAAAACGTGGTAAAGCAATTTTTTGTATTTCTATTTTTTTTCATTGTTTCAAAATATGGATTTTCTGACATCCTTCTTCACGAAACTTTTTCTTCTACTCTTCCAACAAGCTGGACAAACACAATAATACAGGGTTCTCAAGGTTGGTCTTTCCGTAATTCTCCATCGCTTTCCAGTCCATCTGGAAATTATTATGCTGTTTTTGATGATAATGCTTTGGGTTCCGCTGTTACTCCAAACGAAGCAGCTCTTTCCTCAGCTACTTTCAATTGCACGGGAAGGACCAATGTCAGAATAAATTATCACCACTTTTGGCAAGGTGTTGAGGGAACTCATGGATATGTGGAATTGAGTATTAATGGAGGCACTTCATGGACAACTGTAATGAATTACCATAAGATTACCCGTGGATCCTTGTCTGCTCCCCAGGATACATTACTTGATGTCTCTGCCATAGCTGCCGGACAATCAAATGTGAAAGTTCGGTTCAGATATACTGACGGCGGTTTTGCCGGCAAATACTGGTATATTGATGATGTTACCATCTACTCCGACCCCGATGTGGGTGTCATTGAACTGGTTGAGCCGGGTTATCTGGGCTGTGGCCAAATGTACAACGGCAGTCAGGCCATTACCATTCGTATTAAGAATTTCAGCCATGAACCTATCTCAAATGTTCCTGTAACAATTGATATTACCGGGGGATTGACCCTGACCTATTCAGAAACATATACAGGAACAATCCCCGCTGAATCGTATGTTGACTATACTTTTACGCCAACCATCAACATGACGGCCGATACTTACTATCACTTCAACATTTACACTACTTACGCCGGGGATGCCTATACTGCCAATAATGCCTGGATCACCGGCAGGCAACAACTGGTGCAGCATTACCCTTATACTGCCGATTTTAATTCGGGCACATTTGGCTGGCTGAATACCGGGGATGCTTTTACTGCACCCGATCTGAACAGGGGCAGGGAGTTTGCCATTGGAGCCCTGCCATACCTGAACGGGCCGCAGGGTGAAGGCAACAGTTGGTATATTGATGTGACAAGGCACGGCGAATATTACCAGATTTGGGTGGAAAGCCCTGTTTTTGATTTTTCACAAAATACAGCTCCTGTTCTTTCAATGGACATTAAATATCAGTTTAGCTCATACTATACCCAGGCACAGGTACAGTATTCAACCAATGGCGGAACAAACTGGTACCAGCTCGGCACCGATGCCAACCCTAACTGGTATTCGGGAAATACAAACTGGTGGTACAACAACCTTGCTTCACCGGTCAATGCATGGGCTCATGTGGAAAGGAATCTTTGTTTGTTGTCTGGAAATTCTTGCGTGAAATTCAGAGTTCTGGCTTATGCCTATTACGGTGTTTCGGGTGCTACCGATTACAGACATTACAATTACTTTGCCTTTGATAATTTTACCATCTCCAATGGCAGTCCCGATGATATCGAACCTCTTTCGTTCAACCTTCCCAAAGCCGGTGTTTGCGGTAATTATACAGCCACCGAACAAGTCCAGCTTCTGGTAAACAACAATACCTGTCGGCCACTTACCAATGTTCCTGTATCATTGCAAATTGACGGCGGACCGGTAATTAATGAAATCATGCCCGGGCCAATTCCTCGTTTTGGAAGCTATTTATTTACTTTCACTGCAACGGCAAATCTGTCGGCCCCCGGCACTCATACCCTGGTTGCCGTTACAAACCTTGTTACTGATGGGGATGTTTCAAATAACACGGTAACAGAAACAAGAAGAAACAATATCCACATCAATACATTCCCGTATATCCAGAATTTTGAAACAGGCAATAACGGCTGGGTGTCCAATACTCCACAGGCCGGACGGCATTTCCGGCTCGATCCCCTGCCTTATCTCAATGGACCCGAAGGACAGGGGCAGTCGTGGTATGTTGAGGTTACTGAACATGGAAAATATGACATCTTTTCACTGGAAAGTCCGGTTTTTAACTTTACCGGAGTGACCAATCCCATGTTTTATATGGACATCAAATTCAGTCTGAGTTCCTATTACTCCCAGTTTCATGTTGAATATTCCACCAATGGTGGCACTACCTGGACACAGCTTGGTACCGATGCCGATCCCAACTGGTACACCGGAAATACAAACTGGTGGTATAACAACCTTTCTGCTCCTCAGGATGAATGGATAACAGTTGTACACGATTTGTGCAACCTGTCGGGAATGGCTTGTGTGAAATTTAGAATAAACGGCTATGCTTATTATGGACATTCAGGTTACAATACTTATCTGAATGAAAACACCGACTACAGTCACTATAATTATTTTGCCCTTGACAACATCAAGGTAACCAATAATGTGGATGTTGCAGTGACCGAAATTGTTGATCCTGACGAAACTGCATCGGGCTGTTTATACTCCTCGTCACAACAGGTAACAGTAAGGGTGCATAATTACTCTTGTTCAACCATTACCAATGTTCCAGCCCAATGTAACGTTTCCGGTGCTGCTACTGCTGTATTTTCAGGTCTGGTCCCATCAATCCCCGCTTATTCAAGTGTATTGTATACTTTTCCGGGAATCTTTGATATGACCCCGCTTGGAACATATCATATTGAAGCTTATACCCAGCTTCCGGGCGATTTTGATGTTTCCAACGATACAACGGCTGTTACCATTGATGTGAACTTCCCCAAAATCACTGTTTACCCTTATCTTGAAACTTTTAACAGCGGGGCTGCTTACTGGACTGCCTCCGGCGAAGCACCAACCGCACCTGATGTTGACAGGGGAAGGGAATTTGTCCTGGGAAGTTTACCCTATCTTAACGGTCCCGAGGGTTTTGGAAACAGCTGGTACATTGACGTTACACGCCATGGTGAATACTACAAAATTTGGGCAGAAAGTCCGGTTTTTGACTTCTCCAACAATACCAACCCCGTTCTTTCAATGGATATCAAATACCAGCTGAGTTCCTATTATACACAGGTTCATGTGGAATATTCAACCGACGGGGGTACGGTATGGACGCAGTTGGGAACCAATGCCGACCCTCAATGGTATGCCGGAAATACCAACTGGTGGTACAACAACCTTTCTGCACCGGTGAATGTTTGGACACATGTTCAACACGATCTTTGTAATCTTTCGGGCGAACCTTGCGTGAAAATCAGGATTCTTGGTTATGCTTACTATGGGATTTCAGGGGCTACCGATTACCGGCATTATAATTATTTTGCCTTCGATAATTTTCAGATATCGGCCGGCGAATCCGATGATGCCGAGCCCATTTGCTTTACCTTGCCAAAAGCAGGTGTTTGCGGCAATTATACGGCAACCGAAACAGTTCAGATTTTGGTCAACAACAATAAATGCAGACCTTTATATAATGTACCCATTTCACTGCAGATTGACGGAGGTGCTGTAATCAATGATGTCATGCCCGGACCCATTCCTCGGTTTGGCAGTTATCTGTACACTTTTACTGCTTCAGCAAATCTTTCGGGTGCCGGAAACCATACTTTGTCGGCAACGGTAAATCTGCCTACCGATGGGGATGTGACCAATAATAATCTGACCGAAACCCGGATCAACAACACACCCATCAATACTTTTCCATACATTCAGGATTTTAACACGGGAAACGGGGGCTGGGTTTCCAATACACCCCAGGCAGGCAGGCATTTCCTGCTCGGACAGCTTCCGTATCTTGACGGCCCCGAAGGTGAAGGTGATTCCTGGTATGTTGAGGTCACCGAGCATGGAAAGTACGACATTTTTACCCTTGAAAGTCCTGTTTTTAATTTATCGGCAACAGCCAACCCAATGCTGTACATGGATATCAAATACCAGCTTTCGTCATACTACACTCAGTTTCATGTGGAATATTCCACCAATGGGGGCAGTTCATGGACTCAGTTGGGTACAAGCGCCGACCCATACTGGTATCAGGGAAATACCAACTGGTGGTACAACAATCTGGCATCACCGGTGGATGAATGGACTCAGGTTCAGCATGATCTTTGCAATCTGGCAGGGCAAGCATGCGTGAAATTCAGGATTATGGGTTATGCTTATTATGGATTGTCGGGAACAACCGATTATCGTAATTACAACTATTTTGCAGTTGACAATTTCAGGATTTCCAACACACAGGATTTGGGGGTTACCGCCATTCGTGAACCCGACCCCGCTGATATTGGCTGTTTATATTCGGCAAACCAGCAAATTATTTTGAGGGTTTATAACTGGAGTTGCACCAATGCCCTGAACGTGCCTGTTTCTTGCGAAGTTACAGGTCCGGTTACAACTACCCTCACTGGCACAGTTCCGTCAGTTCCGGCTCATTCCTATATCGATTATACTTTGCCCGGGACTTTCAATATGACAGCCCTCGGGACTTATGACTTTACAGCTTATTCTACCATGCCGGGCGATATCAATACCCTGAACGATTCGGCATTTCTTTCCATCAATGTGAATTATCCGCTTATTTCAAGTTTTCCATACGCAGAAGATTTCAATGCCAATAATGGGTATTGGGTGGCATCCGGCGAAAATCCGGTTGCCCCTGATGCCGACAGGGGAAGGGAATTTGTATGGGGTAGCTTGCCTTATCTGGGAGGACCCGATGGTGAAGGCAGTTCATGGTATGTGGATGTGACAAGACATGGCGAATATTATAAATTCTGGATTGAAAGTCCGGTTTTCAATTTTTCCTCCCTTTCAGCTCCTTCTATGTTCATGGATATCAAGTATCAGTTCTCTTCCTATTATACCCAAATGCATGTTGAATATTCCACAAACGGTGGCACAACATGGACTCAGCTGGGCACAGATGCCGATCCAAGCTGGTACCTGGGGAATACAAACTGGTGGTACAATAATCTGTCAAGCCCTGTAACATCATGGGAACATGTTGAGCATGATTTGTGCAATCTGGCCGGACTGCCTTGCGTCAAACTGAGGATTATCGGATATGCCTATTATGGGATTTCAGGGGCTACTGATTACCGGAATTACAATTATTTTGCCGTTGATAATATTGAAATTGTTGATAATGTTGATGATGTGGCTGTGACTGCATTTATTGAGCCGCTTCAGGCACAGGAATTCTGCACTTTCTCAGGTGCCCAGGAAATAACGGTGACCGTTAAAAATCCCTTCTGTTCGAACCTGGTCAATGTGCCCATTGTCTGCCAAATCACCGGACAAATTACCCAGACCATCAATGGCTTGGTGTCGATTAATGCAAGGAGCACTTTGAATTATACTTTTCCAACTACTGTCGATATGACGGCCCTTGGAACTTATAATTTTACTGTTTATTGTGATTTGCCTACCGACTATAATAGGTTAAATGATACGATATATCAAACAATCAATGTTTTATATCCATTAATTACAACCTTCCCGTACTATGAAAATTTCAATTCGGGCTCAGGTTACTGGGTATCCACAGGGGCCAATCCTCCTGCAAACCACGGAAGAAAATTTGTATTGGGGCAATTGCCTTATCTAAACGGTCCTGAGAATATGGATGATTCCTATTATGTTGATGTCACAACCCACGGACAATATGATTTGATTTGGGTGGAAAGTCCGGTTTTCGATTTCACCGGATTAACAAATCCAATGCTTTCGTTTCATGTAAAATATCAGCTTTCTTCATATTACACACAATTCCATGTTGAATATTCAACCAACGGAGGTGTAAACTGGACCCAGCTGGGCACCAGTGCCGATATGGATTGGTATGCCGGAAACACCAACTGGTGGTACGATAACTATTCTGCCCCGGTTGACGAATGGACTTATGTTGAGCATAAATTATGTCCGCTAATCAACCAAACCTGTGTCAAATTCAGGATTGTTGGGTATGCCTATTATGGTATTTCAGGAGCAACCGATTACAGAGATAGAAATTATTTTGCTTTTGACAATATTTGCATTACCGATGCACCCATTGATGCCGAGGCCATTTTCATCTCAGGTTGCTATGGCAGTGAATACAGCATGGATGTGCAGATCACCAACAGAAACAACTCTTGTGTTGTGCCACCGGTGATAACCAGTTTAAATATCACCTATTCCATTGACGGAGGTGCCCCGGTAACATCAACCATTACCGGATTAAACATACTGCCCGGCGCAACGGATATAGTATCGGTGCCTAATGTTACCATTCCTGATAATTCAACCAATGTACAGATATGGTGCACTTTTCCCAATAGCATTGCCGACCAGATTTACATCAACGATACAGCGTGGAATACTTCGGTAATCTGGTCAAATTGCAACGACCATTGCAGCAACGCCATTGAACTTACCTGGGGAACAATATCTGCATCCCAAACATCCTATGCAACCCCCGATGCATCAGAAGATCCCGATTATTTGGGCTGTGGCTCTTTAACAGTCGAAAATACGGTTTGGTATTATTTTACTACCACGGATGCAGGCGGAGATGTGACATTAACCTTTACAGGCACTAACTGTTCACCATCAGCCAATGGAATACAGGTTTCCATTGACCAGATTACAGGTACACCCTGCGATCCGGTAAATTATACCAATGTTTTTTGTGAAGCATCAGGAAACGAAAATGATATTGTCTGGAATGGAACTTCACTTCCTCCCAATACAACTTATTATATTGCCATAGATGGTTATGCAAACAACGATTGCGATTTCTTTATGGGCATCAGCGGTGCTATTTCCCTTCCCATTGAACTGCTCAAGTTTGCGGCGGAAATGAACAACAATCTGGTGAACATACAATGGGAAACTGCTGCCGAAATCAACAACGATTATTTTAATGTGGAGAAATCTGTTGACGGACTTGAATTTGAATTGTTTGCAGTGGTTGATGGTGCCGGGAATTCCACCGAAAACATAAAGTATTATGCTTTGGATAAACAACCTTATGAAGGAATATCCTATTATCGCCTGAAACAAACCGATTATGATGGAAGCTTTTCATATTCTGATGTGGTTGCAGTTAATAATTTTAAAACAGAAACTGAATACACTGTATTTCCAAATCCCGCAAACACTTATTTTAACATTGAAGGAATCAATGTTTTATCGGATTGTGTCGAAGTTAAACTAACCGATGTGGTTTCAAGAACGGTAATTTCTGAAATGGTATATCCCGATAACCAAAAAGTTTCCCTCACATACCTGACCGATGGATTGTCGGATGGAATTTATCATCTGCAAATAGCTGATTTAAAATCAGGATTGGTCCTTTTTAATCAAAAAATCATTATTAAAAAAATGTAGTTTATGAAATTGACTTTCGCTTTTTTATTTATTGGAATTATCACTTCGCTTTCTCAGACACCTGATACTTTGTGGACTAAAACCTTAGGTGGCTCCGGTGATGAATGTCCGGGCTACGGATTTGACTACCGCGCACGCATTGCTGTAAATGATTTCGGCGAAACGTATGTGGTATGCGCAACGGTTTCAACCGACGGAATGGTTGGAATGAACAAAGGCAGTGCCGATTGCTGGATAGTAAAACTTGATGAGAACGGCAATACCCTCTGGTCAAAGGTTTATGGCGGAACAAATGCCGAGTTTCCGCAGGATATCACTGTCTTGGAAGACGGGGGCTGTCTGGTTGCCGGATATACTTATTCCGATGACCTTGATTTTTCGGGAAACCATGGTGTTGACGGCGAATCGGACGGCTTTATTATGCGCCTTGACAACGATGGAAACCTGATGTGGAATGAACTTTATGGCGGAAGCGAGTTTATGGGTGTGGCAGGTGAGGATTATATTTATGATATCATTCTACTGAAAAATGGAAATGTTATGGCACTCGGCCAGACAAACTCCCAAAACGGCGATTTGGTGTTTGAGGCAAACTTTGATTATTTCTATGTGGGCTGGGTTCTTGAAATTGAATTGTATGACGGTGAAATCGCAGATACAAAGAAAATCGCATGGACTGGACATGATGAATGGAATACCGACGAAATAATCGAAGGGGTTGAGGCATCCGATGATTCGGGTTACTATTTTTTGGGACTGTCAACACATACTTTTTCAGGCGCTGACTTTTTTTGGCTGATAAAAATGTCACCTGATTGGGAAGTGGTATGGCAAAAGGAATTGGGCTGTCTGGGACAAAACTCGGCTTATTCTATGACCGAAACAGATTCTGCTACCATTGTGTTTACCGGAATTATTTATTCGTCTGATGGAGACGTAACAGAGCCCGTCATCGGTGGCTATGGAGATATCTGGATTGCCGAAGCCGATTCGTCAGGTAATATCATTAACCAAAAAATCATCGGTGGCACGCAAAGCGAAACCATCTACAAAGTTAATAATGATGGCAATGGACACCTCCTGCTTTCGGGATTTACCCGGTCGGTTGATTTTTACGGACAGGGCGATACAACAACCGTTGCCGATTTCTGGGTGCTTTCCATGAACATGCAACTGGACACGCTCTGGACTTTAAAACAAGGCGGTACACAATCCGATATCCTTACGGATATTGCCGTAAACAACGGAAACATTTTTGTTACAGGAAGATCCGAATCCAGTGACTTATTCCTTCATCAGAACTACGGATTAAAGGATTTATGGGTAGCAAAATTTGAAAATCCTTATGTGCTTGCCGAACAAACTCAATTGATTGAAGAAGTAAATATTTACCCCAATCCCTCTTCAGGCAGCTTTACTTTGGCATTGCCCCAAGGCATGAATGAAATTACAGAAATCAGTTTCTATAATTCATCGGGCAAACTCATAAAAACTCAAAATTGTCATGAAGGTCAAAGCATTTTTCATAACTTACCAAAGGGCTATTATATTTTGAAGATTAGAAACGATAAAAAAGTTTTCTTTGAGAAATTAGTTGTATTATAGCCTGTTATTTTTGAAAGAAGTGACATATCAATTACAAAAAATGAAAGTAAATTTTTAGTCTTTTTTTTGCTTTACTGCTATTTTTGTCATCCTGCAACAAGGAACCGCTATATCCTGTTGTGGGAAAAGGAATATTCACTAAGGGAATTTTCTGAAAAAAATGGACATTTCTATATAGGTTCACTTTTCAATATGGCTTGTGTGCGCGATCTCCCCGGACATGAAAAATTCGCAAGTACCTTGGCCAATGAGTTCAACATTATGAGCGGGGAGTTTGAACTGAGCATGGAGAAAATATGGAAAGGCCCATATAAATATGATTTTACCTACGCTGATATTTTATTACAGTTTGCACAAGATCACAACATTAAGGTTAAATGGACACACCTGATCTGGCATGACAGCTTGCCTGTTTGGGACGGTTTTGAAGATATGCCAAATGCCGAAATTGAAAATGCCTTTCACAAATATGTTGATACTGTCATGCATCACTGCAAAGCATATTTTCCGGGTGTCGTTTATGATTACAATGTGGTAAACGAGGTTATTAATCCCGACGGGGAGAATTCATTAAGGCCAACCATTTTCCTTGAGAAATTAGGCCCCGATTTTGTGAAAAAAGCATTTATTTGGGCACATCATGCTGACTCTACGGCCAGACTTTACATTTGTGAGTATGATATACTTGGAAATGAAAACGATAATCTTGTCAAAAGAGATTATATGGTGCAGCTTGTTACCGATCTTATCAACGATGGTGTGCATATTGACGGAGTTGCCGAGCAGGCGCATTTAACAACTGAATATATGGTCAATCCCGATTATCATACTCCCCAGGATATGCAATTTTGGTCAGAATCCATTGATATTTTTGCCAGCCATGGCTTGAATTTTCAAATCCCTGAAATGACAATTCAGATAAATAATGATAAAAAAGGTCTGAATAGCGAAAGGTTTCAACGGCAAGCTCAAATCGTCAAGGAAATTATGGATTTACTTTTAACCAAGCCCAATGTTGATGCACTTATTTTCTGGGGATTGACAGATGGTCATAATTACTATGGACCTGATGAGTTTCCTCTTTTATTTGATGAAAACTTCGTTCCCAAACCATGCTATTTTTCTGTATATGAAGCTTTACAATAAACCAGGACAGATATTATTCGCAGTTTTGTTGTTGCTTTTTGGTTTTCAGGCATCAGCACAGAAAAATATTGTTTCCTCCTTTGAGACAGAAATGGATTATGCTTTTGGTGGTGGAGCATACGGATTGTTTGCCAAGGCAAATCATCAGTGAACTGAGAAAGACAAACTAAATTTCCAAACGGCAATTTCAACGGCTTTTTTCATGGAGTCTAATTCCCTGACTTCAACAATCTACGTTAGGAAGGGTGTTTTGTATGATCCACATTTTAATTTAAACTCAGGAATAACTTATGTGCTTATAAACGGCAAAATTCAATTGGGGTTGGATTTGTTTGCCGGAGCATACCTGCTTAGGCGGCAGGGAAAATATACCAGTTCACATCTTAACTTTACTCAGGATAAATACAGGTATCAAAAACATATTTCAACCGTGGAACCCGATTTGCTTTGACCTTCTACCTGAAAAAGCATATTGGCTTGCAATTGACTGCATATAATTCATTCAACGACTGGATGATTTTTTATGGTATTGATTATTCAAAGCTGTTTTTTGGAATTGGAATTATCTTGGAAGAAAATAATTTTATATTATAATTTGTTATGTCTGTTATTTGAACAGATTAATATACAGCTTCAAACTTTCAATGGTACAGAAATATCCAGTCAACAACAATTTGTGAAAAATCAATGGACAAATTGATATGCAGAAGTTAAACCAATACCAGCTTTGAGGAATTACATGGATGGGTTTACAAAAAACCGATTCCGCTCAATAATTGTCCGTTTAAACAAAAAATAAAACCATTTCATCTAATTTGTGTAGAATCAATTAAATAAAATGGATAAATTTGTTTGTAAAAAGGACAGAAGAAATTGAACACAAATAGTCTTTATAAAAACCTGATTACAATAGCTGTTTTAACATCGTTTATTCTGGGTGTTTTAATCAACATGCCATTATATATGCGGGGTTCATTTCCGGTTGATGTATTTCTGAAAAGTACTGCTTTTGCAATTTCTATCTTATTGATAAATTGGTCAATAAATATTCTTCTTGTTTATTTAAGCGAAAAAAAAACAGTCAAAAAATTTGGTAATGGGTTAAGATATTTGTTTAGTTATCTGATAAATGTCTCCTTTACGGTTATAATATTTGTTTTTTTTAAAACCTTTTTACTGTTAGAACCGCAAAGTATTCCTGCTGAAATACATAAGACAGTATACGACCCCGTTTTTTCACCAATAATCCTTTGTGTTTTTCTAAATTCAATAATCCTGATTATTCAAGAAGTAATCCTGTTAAAGAACAAAAAAAACCAAATAGAGCTTGAAAATGCCCAGCTCAGAGTAAAAAACACAGAAGCATATTATCGGCAGCTTAAACAGCAGATTCATCCGCATTTTCTGTTCAATTCATTGAATATTCTAAAAACCCTTATTAGAAAAGACCCTGATACAGCTGAGGACTATCTTGTGAAATTATCCGATTTTTTGAGGGTATCTATTTCTTCGACAGACGCAAACACTGTTAAACTGGCTGATGAATTAAAATTGTGCCATGATTTTTTAGATATGCAAAAGGTGCGTTTTGGCAAATCACTTGAATATACCATCAATATTTCCGAAGAAATAAAAAATCAGGGTTGTGTGCCGGTTTTTTCAATCCAATTGTTACTTGAAAACGCCATAAAGCATAATTCATTAACAGTTGATTCGCCATTGAAAATCAATATTGTTTCTCATAACGGGGTAATTACAGTTAGCAATAACATTCATCCTAAATCAACCCATGAAGAAACAACCGGACTGGGTCTGGCAAATTTATCTGAGCGCTACAAAATATTGTCAGGTAACGACATTCTAATTATATCAGATGAAAAACATTTTAGTGTAAGCATTAAAATACTTCCGCAATGAAAATTGTAATAATCGAAGATGAAGAATTAACAGCAAATGACCTTGCTGAAACTATTTTAAAAGTTGAGCCAAATACCGAGATTATTTCTATTTTAAAATCGGTTAAAGAGGCTCAAGCTTTTTTTAAAAAATCAGATATTAATCCTGACCTGATTTTTAGCGATATTCAACTGGGGGACGGGTTAAGCTTTGAAATATTCAATTCTGTACAGCACTCATTTCCCGTTATTTTTTGCACAGCTTATGATGAGTATGCCTTAAACGCTTTTAAAGCAAACGGCATTGATTATATTTTAAAACCTTTCAATAAAAAATCCATAAATGATGCCCTGTTAAAATATAAAAATCTGAAGGATAATTTTTCAAAGGACAATACTCAATATGAAAATATTATAAAGTTGTTCGAATCACAAAAAAATAATAAATCAGGGTCAGTCCTTGTTTATCAAAAAGATAAAATTGTACCGGTAAAAATTGAAGCCATTGCCCTTTTTTATATTGAAAACGAAATTACCTATCTGATTACCCTTGATAATACCAAATATGTGATCAATAAAACACTTGAAGAACTTGAAAAGATCACTTCAGATAATTATTTCAGGGCAAACAGACAATATCTGATAAACAGGAAAGCTGTTAAAGATGCTTCACAGTATTTTGCCCGCAAACTTTCTGTTTCACTTACTATTCCGTTCAAAGAATCCATTACTATCAGCAGGGAAAAAACAACTGAATTTTTAAACTGGCTTTCTGCAAATTAGTGTCAGCAAGAAAAGCCCAACTTCTGCGTTACGCTTGCCTGAAAAATACTCATTTACATCAGTAAACTCCGCTTTTCATGCTTCGCAAGCCTAATTTGGACTTTTCTTATCAGACACTTATGTTTTCTTGCAAGCCTAATTACTTTCACTTTAGCCTTCACCTTTCATTTTGTCCGTTTCGGTCATGTTTCATTTAAGAATTTAATGCTGTGTTAAGATATTTGCATAGATCAAATTAATTAAACATGAAAAAATCAAAAACAATAATGCTTTTCATTCTGCTTGCATTTTCATTTACAGTAAATGCCCAGAATAAATTTACAATCAGCGGGTATGTTAAGGATTCACAAACCGGAGAAGCGCTGATTGGAGCTTCGGTTTATATAAAAGAACTGACAACCACCGGCACAAGTACCAATGCTTACGGCTTTTACTCGCTTACTGTTCCGGAGGGATCTTACACAGTATCCTCCCAGTTTATCGGTTATGAAGTCATTTCGGTGAGAATTGAGTTGAAGCAAAGTATAAAACACGATTTTATCCTAAGTGAGAAAATAAACACTCTTAAAGAAGTCGTTGTCACAAGCGAGAAAAAAGGAGAAAACATTACAAGGATTTCGCCCGGAATTGAAAAAATGAATATCAAAGAAATTCAAACCATACCTGTTCTTTTGGGAGAAAAAGATGTGATGAAAATTGTCCAGCTTTTACCAGGTATAAAATCAGCGGGAGAAGGAAACAGTGGCTTTTATGTCAGAGGAGGGGCTGCAGACCAAAATCTGATCATGCTTGATGAAGCAACTGTCTATAACGCATCACATTTACTTGGTTTTTTCTCTGTATTCAATTCAGATGCAGTTAAGGATTTAACTGTTTATAAAGGCGGACAACCTGCTGAATATGGCGGAAGGTTATCCTCTGTCCTTGATATTAAAATGAATGAAGGAAATGATAAAAAATACCATGTCAGCGGTGGCATTGGGCTTATTTCATCACGGCTTAATCTGGAAGGGCCACTGGTAAAAGAAAAAGGTTCATTCTCAATTTCAGCACGAAGAACCTATGCTGATTTGTTTCTAAAACTGTCAAATGACAGTGCTTTAAAAGAGGCAAAACTGTATTTCTATGATATTAATGCCAAAGCAAATTACACAATAAATAGCAAAAACAGAATTTACTTGTCGGGCTATTTCGGAAAGGATGTTTTGGGAATGGGGAATTCATTTGGCATCAATTGGGGGAATGCAACCGGTACTTTGCGATGGGTCCATTTGTTTTCTGATAAGTTGTTTTCAAATACTTCAATAATTTTCAGCAATTACAATTATAAAATCAATTTGAATGTTGGTGGTAACGGGATAAACCTTATTTCACGAATACAGGATTATAACATCAAACAGGATTTTCAGTTTTTTGCAAGTACAAAAAGTAAAATAAAATATGGGTTCAATTCCATTTACCATAAAGTAATCCCTGGTGAAGTCACTGCCGAAACCAATTCATCCATCAGTCAACTTAAACTTGATGATAAATACGCATGGGAAAATGCTGTGTACATTTCACATGAATACAAACCTTATAAAAATTTTGGTCTTGAATATGGTCTAAGGATTACTTCCTTCAGCATTTTAGGTCCGGGTGATTTCTATACCTACAATATTGATGGTGAAACAACAGATACTTCGACCTACAACACAGGAAATATCATTAAAACATATTATAATGCAGAACCCCGCTTATCAGCAAATTTGAACATCAACGAAAAAAGTTCCATAAAATTTTCCTGTGGAAGGAATACACAGAACCTTCATCTTTTATCGAATTCAACATCAAGCAGTCCCACTGATGTTTGGATACCAAGCAGCAAAATAGTAAAACCTGAGGTATCTGACCAGATATCTCTGGGTTATTTCAGGAATTTTAAAGAAAACACTTACGAGTTTTCGACAGAGGTGTATTACAAAGACTTACAAAATCAAATTGATTATAAAGACGGAGCAGAAATAAATTTTAACAACAATGCAGAGTCACAACTGCTTTTTGGCGATGGAAGGGCTTATGGAATTGAGTTCTTTTTAAAGAAAAAACACGGGCGGCTAAATGGTTGGATTGGATACACTTTGTCGCGCACTGAAAAGAAAATAGAAGGAATAAACAATGGTGACTATTTCCCGGCAAAGCAAGACCGAACGCATGATATTGCTGTTGTAGGAATGTACGAATTGTCTGAAAAGCTGACCTTTTCTGCCTCATGGATTTATTATACAGGGAATGCCGTGACATTTCCAAGCGGAAAATATGAAATTGCAGGTCAGGTATTGAATTATTACACAGAACGCAACGGTTACCGTATGCCCGATTATCACAGGTTGGATTTAGGTGTTACATGGCAAAGGAAAAAAACTAAAAATTTTGAATCAAGCTGGAACTTTTCTTTATATAATGTTTACGGAAGGGAAAATGCCTATACTATTACATTTCAGCAAGACCCTGATGATCCTACAAAAACACAAGCTGTCCAGACAACCCTTTTCCGCTGGATACCTTCATTCACTTACAATTTTAAATTTTAAAACCATGAAAAAATATAGCTTAAAAATAATAATGTTGCTGACAAGCTTTGGCATATTGATACTAAGTTCATGCGAGAAAGTCATTGATGTCAACCTAAATTCATCAGATCCCAAGTTAGTTATTGAAGCAAAAATGACTGATTCTGCAAATTGTCAGGTCAAGCTTTCTGAAACAGTCAATTTTGATGAAACAAATACATTCCCCGAAATATCGGGTGCAGTAATAACCCTTCGTGATAATTACGGCAATTTTGAAACCCTGACCGAAACTTCAGCAGGTATTTATTCTTCATTTTCAATAATTGGTATTCCGGGCAATACATACACACTTAAGGTAACAGTTGATGAAAAAACATATACAGCAATTTCATCTATGCCATATCCTGTTGCTATTGACACGATTACATTTACAAGTATTGGGGCTTTAAGCCACAAAACAAATATGGCAAGTGTAGAACTTTTAGACCCGATGGGGATTAAAAATTATTACCGGTTTGTTGAAATCATCAATGGACAAACACAAAACAATATTTTTATTTTTGAAGATCGTTTTGATGATGGGAAATCAATAACAGCCCCACTTTTTACTGATCCCGGAAGTGGAGATGCAAGCAACAAAATATTATCCGGGGATGCTGTTGAGATAATGGCTCAATGTATTGATAAAAGTGTTTATGATTACTTTTTATCTTTAAGCCAGTCGGGTGGCGGAATGCACTCATCAACCCCGGCAAACCCAAAATCAAACTTCAGTAATGGGGCGTTGGGATATTTCAGTGCATACTCTTCAAAATCAAAAACTGTAGTTGTGCCATGATTGAGAAATAGTTTGTACCAGCATGGATTGTTTAAGTAAATTGCATGTTTTTTAATTTGCACTTAAAAAAAACAAAGGATAACCTTATAAATAAAAGCATGGAGAATAAAATTTTTATCGCAACAAAACAAGACCTTGAACAGCTTATTGAAGAGTCCGTTGATAAGGCATTTGCAAAAAACAGTAACTCTTTCGGAAAAAAGGCACTTGATATGATGAACGTGGAACAGGCATCAGATTTCCTTAACCTTGCCATGGCCACGATCTACGACAAGACATCAAAAAACATGATCCCCCACAAAAAGAAGGGCAATAAACTGTATTTTATCCGTGCAGAACTTGAAAAATGGATACTTGAAGGGGATGTAAAAACCGACAGCCAATTGGAAGAAATGGCTTTGGACTATGTGATGAGGAAACCATTTGGGAAAGTGAGATGAAACAGGGTTTTAAGAGCAGTTGAAAACAATTGCTGAATTCATTATTGTTAGTTAATGATTAATTTTCCTTCCTGAATAATTGTTCTATTATTAAGTATTTTATAAATATAAGTACCTTTTGAAGCTCCATCAACCGGTAAACTCTTATTTTCCAATGGGTCAAGGAGTATTTTATAAAACACTTTTCCGTTAATATCAAGTATAATAAACTCTGTTTGAAAACTCAGTAAATTAACAATTTCAATGGATTCATTTGCAGGATTAGGAAAAACTTTAACAAATATTTTTTCTGATATTTCATTAATGGGGTCGGCATTTGTTTCTTCCACCAATATTGGCAGCGATGATAAATTAAAAACATGTGAATTGCCGGATGCAACATCAACAGAGTCTATTTCAAATGAAACAGTCTCTCCATCTAACGAAATGAAGTAAGGGACAACACTGGTAATCTTATATGTTGCATTAGAAGAGGGGGTCAGTTGAAAAGACTGGTTGTCCCTGCTCCACATTACATATTTGTTTTCATCATTAACTATAAATTTCATAACCCAGACACCATTCCCACCTGTTTCAGAATTATTGTCATCAACAGCAATTCCCTGACTTACAACCTGTGCCGAATCAAATGAAATAATTTTTTCAGAAAGCAATTTAAATGAATGGAAAGATTTTTTCTTTTTGCCTGTATGGTCAAGAAGGCCAAATTCGGCCCATTCAGAAGGCATCCCACTGCTCCAGCACCCATGCCAAATAAAAGTATTGATACCTTTTGCCCAGGCAATTGTTGTCCGCCTCCACACATCTGCTGCCTGTTCATCTATACTCACATAATTTGGACTAATTGAATCGTAAAGTGATGAAACTGAACTCTCGGTTATCCATATTTCTTTTGGTTGCAGCCCGTAATTGTCACGTATTGCTATTATGCTATCAATATGCACGGGGGTGGTCCACCATGCATTATAGTCATGAAAGCTGAAAATGTCAAAATAGTTACCTATATCGTTGGCAAAAACTGTATGGTACCAATTATATTTGCTTGTAAAGGGGACATCATACGTACCCAGGGTACCGGGCAACAATACTTTTGCCTGTGAATCAAGTTCCTTAATCCAATTATAATTATATCTTGTGAAATCAATAAAATCCATATTTGGGATACCAAGAGGGTAGGAACTGTTTTCGCTTTCATTTCCAAGCTCCCAGTAATGAATGTTTGAATACCTGCTTATGCAGGTTGATAAGTAATCCTTTGTATCTGAACTATCCAAATCATAATTCCATCCACAAACAGGCAACCCATCACAAGCTCTCCAAGGGACCTGATAGCCAACATTATTGGTATCACTACTTGCTATTGAAAAGCAAAACAAGTTACCAACGAATTCAAAATCCGTATAATTTAAAAAAATGCTATCGGCATAACCGAATTGCCAATTGTTGTTTGTTGGCTCAACCTGCCTCCATAACAAGTCGGCATAAGTCATTTGGCGATAAATTTGAGCTCCGCTTTCCTGTATGTGGGACATATAGTTATCAATACTTGTCAGTTCGGGATTCCTAAAAGGAAAATTAAGTCCTAACCTAACAGGGCTTTGGGCATGGGTTTCGTTGACAACAATAACTAAAACAACGAGTAGCATTTTTTTAATCATGACAAATAATTTTAGACAAATACATCAGCAATATTTCTTTTAAATTTACCAATAAAAGTTTTGATTTAAAACTTAGTATTCAAAAATAGTATTTTTTTTGATAAAGCAGTAAATTATAAAGGTTTCATTTTCAAACATTGAGGAAGGCGGAAACAAAAACATAAATTATTTTTGTGACTTATCACTTATTAATCCGAAACCACTCCGGAATAATCAAACATCAGATGATAAATAGAGAATCGTTCATTTTTCAGAAAGTTCCTTTTATGGCTTGATGAATAGGAACTCTTGAAATCATTATGCAGTTTTACATTTTTTAGGTAACCTGATGTTGTAATTGTGGTCGATGAATGAAGATGTTTGTTTATTTCATCTGAGATCATTGAATGGGTCAATTCAGGGTTTTCAATAAAAGAAATTTGACCTTCAAAGGGCAATCTTAATTTAATATAGTCCCTTGTGCAAAATTTCTCAATATCCAAAAAGTAATTTTTAGTGTCAGACAATTGCCTTATTTAACCGTCATAAAAAAAATTCGCACTTATTTTTTAAAATATAAGTGCTTTAATCAATAAAAAGTTAACTTTTGTCCGTCGTTTTGTTACATAAAATGTAAAAAGGTAAAATTACCCGGGTATAAATCCATTGACTTCTGCACAACATGGCCGTATATTTTATAAAAAAAGAGTTGTGGGTTTCTTAAAACAAATACTGCTTGTTATCATATTGGTTATAATTGCCACATTGCAGGAAGCTTTTTCGCAGTGTCTCACCGCAACTTATGGGCAATATCCTTCCACCACCTATGTTCCTGCCTGTAGTGGGTCACCGGAAACAATAACATCAGCTGGATATGCAGGTGAATATTCAGTTGTGACGGTAGTTAACGGTAACAATTATACGTTTACCAGTTCAATTGCAACTGATTTTATTACAATCAGCAATTCAACGGGTACAGTTTCTTATGCTTGGAGCACCACACCGGTAAACTGGACCGCTACATTATCAGGGAACATACGTTTTTACACCCATACAAATTCATCGTGTGGTGAAGCTGCCTCAAGCAGGACAAAAGCGGTAACTTGTTCTGCCGCATGTGCCTCACCGGCAAATGATGCCTGTGCCGGTGCAATATCAATTACCTATGCCCAAATAGCAGCAAGCTATAATACTTCAGGTGTCCTCGGTTGTTCAGATAACTGTGCCGGAATGGGTTATTATGATGTTTTTTATAGATATGATTGCACAACCACTGCATCATATACCTTCGATATGAGAAATAGCAACGGAGATACTTATCTGAGAATTTTTTCCGGATCGTGCTGCGGAACATTGGTCGCTTCTAATGATGACGGTTATGGGGATGCAGACCCGACAATCACATTAACATTAACATCTGGAGTATCGTATTGGTTTGAGTGTGGCAGCTTTGCCTCATCAGGGATGGGAAATTCTGCCTACAACTTTTATACTTCAACTGTTGTCCCAATGGAAGGGCAGGATTGTGGTTGGGCTCCTACCGTGTGTTCAGATGCTCAGATCAGTGGAAATAGTGACGGGCCTGGCAATATTACCGATTTAGATGCCAGTAACAGAGGGTGTCTTTTGGATGATGAGCACCAGTCACAGTGGTTTTATTTTCAAGCCCAGACCGACGGAGTAATTGAGCTTTCAATAGTCCCTCAAAACGGGACAGATGATTATGACTTTGCAATTTGGTCAGGATTGACTGCGCCACCTTCTACGTCACCAATAAGATGTTCATACGCAGCTGCCTATAAACAAATTTATACTGGTTATGGACCGGAAAGGCATTATTTTACCGTTGATAATGGAGATGTGATCACAACAGATTATCAACCGTATATATTTCCTGATGAGGAAAGGTACATTATTTATGACCATAACAGTGTTGCTGTTGTAACATCAGGTTGGACACCCGGAGATATCTCCTACACCGTAGTAAATTGCCCATCCGGCGACTGTTTATATTCGATCAGTCTTGAGGAAAGTTATGGTGATGGCTGGGATGGATTGGTTTTTTTATACGTAAATGGCATTAACCCATTTGCTTCAACAGGGTTGAAGTCCGGTTCAGGTGACGACAGCGAAGGTATCTGGGACGATGGGTATGTCAACCAATTAAATGTAACCGCTGGACAGACTTTTACGGTTCTTGTCGACAACTACTATTCCACAACAAGCCCATACACCCTCGACTGGTCATTGTCCGGCGGGGCATCACTTGATTGTGAAAGTCTGCCTGTTGAACTAACAGGTTTTTGGGGAAAGTGCAACAATTCCGTTGTTGAACTTACATGGGAAACAGCGTCAGAAATAAACAATGACTATTTTACCCTTGAAAAATCAACTGATGGTATAAATTACTTAACAATGGCCACAATCAAAGGGGCCGGGTCTACCCAGGGGTTTACATTTACATATAAATATGACGACTTTGAGCCATTAGCCTTACAATATTACAGGTTGTCCCAAACCGATTTTAACGGAGTCAGAGAAGTTTTTGACCCGATTGCTATGAAATGCAATGATTTTTATATTGGGGAAATACTGATTAACAGATCAGATAACCAAATTGAAGTCTGGTTCTCAGATAAGAAAGGCAGTTACATTTTGAAAATTATTGATGTAACAGGAAGGGAGTTATATAATAAAAAAGTTGAAGTTGTTGAAAACAACCAAAAGGTTTACATTCCCGAAGAGACAATCAATACAACATTTTTTAGTGTTATTGTTGTTGGAGAAGATGAAGTAAAATCAAAAAAAATGATAAAGCAGGGGTTCTAAAAAGGGAGTTTATAAGTTTAAAAAATTGAGCCGTCTGAAACCAAACGGCTCAATTTTTTTTTAGTTTGCTGAGTGTAATGCCATAACATTTCCTTCGGTATCAATAAACATGGCCATAAATCCATGCTCATGGTTTTCACCAATTGGGGTTTTCGGCATGGTTATTTTTCCACCGGCTTTTTCTATTTTACCAAGAACAACACTTAAGTCAGGATTGGCATTTAAATAAATGGTAACCCCACCGTCTTTGTTTGGCTTGCAAAAATTTGATTTGACAATTGCTCCGCTTACTGCTGTCGAGTCATTCATGTCACGGAAAAATCCCATGGAATATGGTCCGGCTTCAACATCAGATGAATCAACCATTGTTTGCATTTCGATGCCCAAAATGGTTTCATAAAACAGTTTTGCACGGTCAAAATCGGTCACAGGAATTTCAAACCAGTTGATTACATGGTTCCACTCACAAGCCACAGTTTGTGAAGTAACAGAATCTGTTTGTTTTGCGTCTTTTTTTGAGTCCTCTTTTTTTTCTGAACTGCAGGAAGCAATTAATGAGATAATTACAATTGAAAGTAGTAGTGTTTTCATGTTATTATTTTTTATTTTACGCTGCAAAAATATATAGAAATGTTTGTTTTTACAACTCATTAATCTAGTTTAGAGTTAATCTTTTGATTCTTTTCATTCTTATTTTTTTAACAAAAATGTTGCTGGCCTATTGCTTATCAATATAAATTCGACCTTTCAGAAATATTGTTTCAACAAAATAACTAATTTGAAATTATTGACTTCCACATGATTATTTATTGTTAGGGACTACCATATAAAAATATAGCGAAAAATGATTTGACAGGTTAACTGTAACTTATAGCTATAGAGTTTCGTCAAACAATAAAAAAATATGCGACAACTTTTTATTTATATATTTTTGTTTGGTACGATTTCGTGTAATAATCCAAAACAAGACAAAGACATGAGAAAAGCCGGTTCGCAACTGGAAATAAAAGAAACACTTTCCATTCGGTTGATTTTACCAGAGTCTTTAGAAGATAGAAGGCATGAATTTCAGAACTATATATATGCAGCAAGAAAAACCATTAAGAGTTTTTCCAGAAAATATTGCTGGAGGGAATTAACAATAGATGAATTTATGGACAGTGTTATCATCTTTGATGATAAAAAAAAATTTAACACCGCACTGCTTAAAATTGCAGGAGCTGACACATCAATAATTCTGCCTGATACGTATTGCGCTGCTTTGGAAAAAAGGACCTTAATATCTGTTTCTCCGGAATTTTATTCTAAAGTTTATCCTGAGGGAATCGAAGAAAGATCTTTTGAAAAACTACTCACTCATGAAATTGCACACCAATTGCATATAAGAATATTAAAAGGGAACGAAGAAGGCATGGGTCCTATTTGGTTCTATGAGGGTTTTGCAATTTATGTAGCAGATCAATTCTCAGATTCAGATATTGTTCTTAGTAAAAAGGAAATAATGGAAATAATGGAAAATCCAGACCGCGGAAGCTATATCAAATACAATTACATTTTTAGATATTTTACGACTAAAATTCCTCTGAAAGAATTAATTGTTAAAGCAAAGAATGAAAATTTCAATGAAGAACTCATCAAATTGATTCAAGAATAATTGAGGATTTTATTTATTTTTGAATTTTGTTATGTATAGACATTATTTTACCAAAAATATTGTAATACTGTTAAAACTTAAAACCACAAATAATTACATATAGTACATGAAGTATTTAATTTTAACAATAGCCCTGTACCCCTATCTTATTTTTTGTCAAATGGAAGAACAAAAAGCTTTGAAAAAACTGGGCGTTAAAAATCAGGATATTGTTGTTTCACATGAGCAAATACTTCTTTATCCGAGGGATTTAATATATAGTATTTTGGAACCAGATTCAGTTGGATATTTGAGTTGTATTTCGACCAATAGAAATGAATTCAAATCTTATTTTGAAAATAATTTTCTTTCCTATAAAGTTCCAGTTGGAAGCGTTGTTATTAGAGGGAGTGGGGATTATATAGATTCAGTAAAATTCGATTCATTGAAAAACCTGTCATTAAGATTTTTTTCAGAAGATTTTCAAGCGGCTGATGTAATCGAAAGTGAAGCAAAATTTGTTATTATTTTCTTTTGGAACCCGCAAACAATTGACAGATTAATAATTAGAAATTACAAATTCTATCGAAAATACATTTCTAAGCATCCTGAATTAAACATTCAACTTTTAGCTGTTTTAAATGAGTAAATTAATTAGTATTATATTTGACTAAGAATAATAAAGTATATAATTTCAATGTGTTATCATCATTAATTTTGTTTATTAACCTCAATTTTTCATTTAATCAGGATTAATATGTCAATGGCTTTCTTAAATGTCGGATATTCGGTTATTTGCCGAAAATAAATTGACAAAAACACAAAAATACTTAACAAGTTATTAATAATAATTGATATTTTTTTTTCAAAGAAGTGACTTTATAAGTATATTTGCTTATTATAGCAAGTAATTTTACTTAGCAAAGAATTTATCATTGGTAAAAAACAAATTAAACCAAATTACCAGTTTAATAAACACACTCTATGAAAAGGATTTTTCTTCTTAGCACAATAATTTGGATACAATTTAATGTGTTTGCACAAAATGTCGGAATTGGCAATACAAATTTTACACCACAAAGTCAGTTGCATGTTTATTATGGTGCCAATGGCAATTTACTTCAACTCACCAATAACACGACAACAAATGCAGCCAACAGGGGTTTGATTTTTTCTGCTACCGGGAATGATTTCAGCATGAATAACAGAGAAGCAGGTTATATAGGTTTTTTCACCAGTAATACAGAGCGGTTGAGAATTCCAAATGCCAATCAAGTTCATGCAATGAGTTTAGGCACTAGTGCTTTGCCTTTTTATTCATTTTCGGCAGACCCCAACACAGGTGTTTTTTCATCAGGTGCTGACATATTAAATTTTTCTACAGGAGGATCTGAGCGAATGAGAATAACCAATTCTAATATTGGCATTGGTACAACTGGCCCTGCAACATCCGCTTTATTGGATCTGACTTCCACAGGAAGCGGTTTGCTCATACCGAGAATGACTGATGTCCAGAGAACTGCCATTGCTGCACCTGCCACAGGTTTGATTGTATACCAAACAAACCTGACAACCGGGTTTTACTATTGGGACGGAGCAGTTTGGACAAGATTATCAGCAGCACCTTCAAATACAGAATGGTGGATCAGGCCTGCTGCTGCTTCATATATTCACCCCATTGCAAATACAGCAATCAGGGTATATGATTCAGGGCAAACATATGGAATCTGGTATGATGGTAATGTAAATCAATATGCAATTTATGCGCAGACATCCTCTGTAACTTCACCAACTTCAGCAATTGTAGGTTTTTCAAATGTTACAGGAAATCAGACCTATGGGTATTTGGGCTATAATGGCACTTATACTGCTCCAACCGCAGGATTTGGTTCAATATACGGTGCAGCGGTTTACGGTGTTGTTGATGACCCGGGGCGTGCATCAGGTTTTTTTAGAACAACCGGGGTTGCTGATTACGCTGCAAATATTGCTTATTCTGATGTTTGGATTCCCGGATTTTTCTATGGAGACCATATTGATGCTGCTTTTTCTGGCAGGCCTGCTGTCTATGGCTCAATGAATGTTCCTGTATCTGTGGCTGATCTCCAACCTGGCATCTGGGGAAGATCAGAATATACCGCAGCCGGAAACCCAGGATATTCAATCGGTGGTTATTTTATGGGGGTTGGTGGTTCACAGGATTCTTATGGTTCGTTTAATGTTGCTTCATGTACCGGCACCGCATGGGGTGTTGGAGTTTACGGAGAAAGCTCTGATAATGCAAATGGTTCTGATTATTATAGCAGCAATATTGGTGCCGTTGAAGGCAATGGTGCATGGAGTGCTACAACATACAATTTTGGTGTCATCGGAAGGATGACGGGTTCAGGAAGAAGATCAGGAGGAGTATTTGGAACCTATTGGACATCAGATTTTGGAGCACTTGGATATATGAACAGTGCTGGGACTGCTTATGGATTAATGTATGTTGGTGGGAGTACCACTGCAGGAAAATCATCTGGTTCACCGGCTGGCCATATTGGCATGGGGGGGTATGGCGACCTTATGGGCGGTTGGATAAGAGGAAATGTTTATGGGTTAAATATTAAAGGAGAGCGATACACTTTATATATTGATGGCAAACAATATACAAATAATACCATTTCACAGCTTCACAGCGGCAATAACAATACAGAGCGCATTGCAACCTATGTGCCAACATCAACAACAGTTGATATTTATTGCAAAGGTGTAATTGAAATGGTCAATGGCTCTGCAATAGTTAACTTCGAAGAAAGTTTTACCCAATTGATCTCAGATGAAACCCCTGTTGTTGTAACTGTGACACCAATCGGCAAATCCAATGGAGTATATTTGGAATATGTCAGAAACTCAGGATTTAAAGTGGTTGAAATTCAATCAACAAATTCAAATGAAATTCAGCAGAGCAGTTTTTCGAAATCTACAGTATTAAAAGTTTCTTACATTGCAATTGGCACTAAAAAAGGATGCGAAAACCCCGAAAACCCTGAAGAGCTGCTTTCCACTGAATATGATACTAAAATGGAAGGTGTAATGTTTAATGAAAGTAATACAAATGAAAGTGCATTGCCGATTTGGTGGGATGGGAATTCTCTACGCTTTGACTCAGCTTTTCCTCAAGATAAGCAACCAATGGTTAAAAACAGTAAAAAAATACCAACAATTAAAAGTGAATTTAAACCAAAATCGAACAGTATTAATCCATTTTAAAGATGATTAGATATATAGTAATAGTATCTATTTTGATTTCAAATCTTTCAATTTCACAAGGATTAAGAAACGAAGGCGGTAATGTTATCATCCAAAATACAGCGAACATAATTATTTCAGGTAACGGACATTGGACCAATAATGGAACAGCAGACTGCATTGCGGGCAGTTGGGTCAGAATGGCGGGAAATACCACACAAATGGTTCAGGGAAGCTCGACCACTGCTTTTTCAAACCTTGAAGCAAACAATTCTTCGACCGGTTTACAGCTAGGCACAAGTATTAGTGTTTTTACAAGTTTATTAATGTCTCAGGGAGATTTTGACCTGAAAGACTATAATATTGATTTAAGTACAACCGGAAGTATTGGCAGCGAAACAAGTGCCAAAAGAATTAAAGCGACAAATGCCGTAGGAGCAGATGGTGGTGGTACCGGAACAATTTTTGCTACCCGGTTGAATCCTTCGGGAAATGTCGCAAACCTCGGATTGAATATCACACCCTCTGCCGCACTTGGTAATACAATAATTGCCCGTGGTCATCAGGTTCAGGCAGGATCAGGTTCTTTTGCCGGCAATAGTAGTATTTTCAGATATTACGATATTCGCCCCACAACCTATAGTAATACTGACTTTACTTTCAGCTATTTCCCTGCATGGGAGTTGAACGGACATGTTGACGGTTCATTAATTGCATTTCAAAGTGTTCAATATTCATGGGGAGGTACTCCGGGTCCTGTTTACTGGCAACCCCTTATTACAGTTAACGGGACTCCAATAGCAAGTGCGACAACTGTAAATAATATTTTAACAGCAAACGTTAGAGTAACTTTGGGTAGTTTTCTTTTACCCCTACCTGTTGAAATGGTATCATTTTCAGGAAAGTGTAAAAATGGAATTATTGAGCTAAATTGGGAAACATCTTCTGAAATCAACAATGATTATTTTGAAGTGCAAAAAAGTTTAAATGGCACTGACTTTTATTCAATCGGTATTATTGAAGGTGCTGGAAATTCCACAACAACCCTAAGTTATTTATTCGAAGACAATACCTTTACTGAAAATTCATCGTTTTACCGGATTAAACAAACAGACTTTGATGGTTACTCTTATTATTCAGAAATAATTTCTATTGAATGTTTCTCAACTAACTTTAATAGCTTTAATGCTTTTTTCAACAATGAAAATATCATTATTCTTCAATTTTCCAATTTTCAAAATACTTCCTTTGAGGTAAAATTATTTGATCAATTAGGAAAACTGATTGAGACAAAGAACATAAATATTTATGATGATTATCATGAAGTCAGTTTAAACAAATTACATTTTCCAGGCGGGATTTATTATATATATGCCATCGGGAACAATTCAGTAATGACCAGAAAAATTTTTATTCCATAAATTGGAGAAAAAACCCTTTATTTATTTTCACAAATTCCCAACGCCCTCTCACTTATATCTTTGGCTCTTTTAATATTGATAAACTGCTCAAAAAAACTACAACACAGTTTTTATCACCCTTAGCTTGTGCGTATACCTTTTCAAGTCCACATTAAAAATTCCCTGGTGGTCAACCACATCTGTCCTTACCTTTCCCGAAGAGTGAATAATTTTATTATGCCCCAGCAAAATTCCAACATGAACAATGGCACCCTCATCGTTGTCAAAAAAAGCCAGATCACCGGGCTTGGCCTCATTCAAAAAATTCAGTGTTCGTCCCATTTCAACCTGTTGCGAGGCATCACGGGGCAAAGCCACATCGTTGACTTTATAAACCAATTGTGTAAATCCGGAACAATCGATGCCAAATGGATTCCGGCCTCCCCACAAATACGGACAACTAAGCATGGAACCGGCGGCGACAACCACTGAATCGCGAACAGATCCTTTCTTTTTAAATACATCTGACAGCAATTCATACTCCTCGCCCAAAAAAACAAATGTGCTTTTTCGAACTTTAAAATCATACAACACTGCTCCAAAAGGCAGGTAAACAGTTGATTCATCTGAAATCCTGCGTGCCTGGTTAACTAATTTACCGGTGTAATTAATTTTAGCTGAAAGGTGTTTCCCATATTCTGTTTCAGTGATAAATGTGGCTGTTTTCTTATCAATCCAACCCAGATAATTATCAAAAGCTGTTTCAATTTTGCACCATTTTTCCTTTTCAAGAATAATCTTAAAAACCTCACCGAATAAAAGCTGGGTAAGCATTTCACTTTGTTCCGAAGATTCCTTTCTGACAGGAATTACACTAATTGATGAAATCCCGTATTTCATTAAAAATCATATTAATTTACCGGAAATAAATTCTTTTCCATACTTTTACAAATGTAAAAAAGTAATCTAAACTTTTTAAAAACAACTGTGAGATATTTTACAAAGCTATTAACAATTAATATCTTTGTGCGCAATTAATAAAGGATAACGATGAGGAAAGCCATTAACTGGATCAAAAGAAACTACCATGAAATTTACGTGGCATTTCTTTTTTTTACTGCAATTTTTATCATTGTCCTTCTTTTTCCTGAAGAGGCAAAATTTAAATATGAGTATCAGAAAGACAAACCATGGACCGGAGAAACCCTGATTGCTCCATTTGATTTTCCCATTTATAAAACCCAGGCTGAGCTAGCCTATGAAAAGGACAGCATTGTTAATAATCTGGTACCATATTTCAATCTTGATGAAAAGATCTATACCCGTCAGTTGACTACTTTTACAGAAACACTCGAGCGAAAATGGAAATCCTATACTCAAAATTACACTGAAGAAAAAAACAGATATTTTTACAATCGCGTAATCGAAAAGGATCCCAACTTTTTTAAAAACCACCACGATTTTGTAATTAAATTTCTTGAGGAACAATTCGGATATGTTTACAATCGCGGCATCATAAAATTACCTGATAAATTAATAGTTGCTGAAAAAGATTTTGCATTCAGAGTGGTTTCGGGAAACACCTCTGAAGAATATGATTTATCGGAAGTTTTTACTGAGGAAAAAGCCCTGGCTTATATTTTGGATCAGATTAATGAATGGGAAATATCCAATGTCGCTTATGATAAAAAATTCATAACAGGTTTTCTTTCCGAAATAGAATTCAATAAATTCATCCTTCCAAATTTGACCATGGATGAAGTTTTGACGGATAATTTCAAGGAAAACGCACTAAATGAACTGTCATTAACCAGAGGAATGATTCAGCTAAATGAAGAAATCATCAGAAAAGGTGACCTGGTGGATGATGAAAAATTCAAAATACTTGAATCATTTCAGATTGAATCTGAAAACAGGATGAAAAAATCAGAAAGCAGCTTTCTGGTTCTTTTGGGCCATACCATGCTAATCTTCTTTTCTATTCTGGTGATCTTTTTGTTCCTTTATAATTTCAGACGCGACATCCTGCATCATGCCCGAAAAACATCCTTTATTCTTATTATCGTTCTGATGTTTGTTTCGCTGGCTCGATTGTTGTTTCACTTTAAGGTGGAAATCTATGTGATCCCATTCACTATTCTTCCGATTATTGTAAGAACATTTTATGATTCCAGACTGGCTCTGTTTGTACATATCATAACCATTCTCATTATTGCCCTTATTACACAGCTATCAAACCCCTTTGAATTTGTTTT
This sequence comes from Bacteroidetes bacterium GWF2_38_335, assembly GCA_001769535.1. Taxonomy (GTDB): domain Bacteria; phylum Bacteroidota; class Bacteroidia; order Bacteroidales; family GWF2-38-335; genus GWF2-38-335. Next base: position 196,072 of record MEOH01000010.1, on the reverse strand, counting down.
TATCCAGATTATAGCTGGTATTGTTTCAATATTTAGTCTGGCCAATGTAAGAAAAAGGGTTCAGATATTTTATGCCGCCCTTTTCATTTCTCTATCCTATAGCATCCTATACTTTGCAATCTCAATAACCATTGAAGGAAATCTTGAAAATATTGTATACGATAAGTTTGGGTATTATGGCCTAAACGGAATTTTCGTATTGATTTCCTATCCCCTTATTTACCTGTTCGAGAGACTTTTCGGTTTCCTTTCGGATGTATCGCTGATGGAGATTTCCGATACAAATTCAAAACTTCTACGAAAACTTGCTGAAAAAGCTCCTGGCACTTTCCAACACTCTTTTCAGGTTGCAGCATTGGCCGAAGAAGTTATTTATAAAATCGGAGGAAATCCATTTCTTGTGCGTACCGGGGCATTATACCATGACATTGGCAAAATAAATATGCCATTGTATTTCATTGAAAATCAAAATTACGGAAGCAATCCACACGATGCGCTGGAATTTGACCAAAGTGCCGAAATTATTATCTCACATGTGAATGCCGGCGTCGAACTCGCTAAAAAGCACCGCCTCCCGCCTCAGATTACTGATTTTATCCTTACACACCACGGTGATACCAAAGTACAGTATTTCTACAAAAATTACATTAAAAAATTTCCGGAATCAATTGTTGATTTAACCAAATTCACTTATCCCGGACCAAAGCCATTTTCAAAAGAAACTGTGGTACTTATGATGGCTGACTCTGTTGAAGCAGCATCACGCAGTTTAAAGGTGATAACCGAACAATCAATTAATGATCTGGTTGAAAAAATTATTGATTATCAGTTAAATGAAAAACAATTCGAAAACGTTGACATCACTTTTAAAGACATCACCATTGCCAAAGAAGTTTTGAAAATTAAACTTAAAAATATTTATCATACAAGAATTGAATATCCCAAATAATATTTTCGTCAAATAATTATTGATGTTCATCTATTAATTAAACTTATTTAATGCATCAATGTAACTAGTTTTAAACCATAGCGTATCCTCCTTTGAGATAAAATAGTATTCTCCGGCTTGACTTATGAAAAATAACAGAAACATATTGGTAGTTGATGACTTTGAAACCAATATTTTGCTTTTGCAGAATATTCTTCAGGAAGCCGGATTTAATGTGAAATCTGCCTACAGTGGTTATGAAGCCATGGAAATAATCAGAAAAGAAAGTCTGGATTTGATCCTGCTTGATATTCTGATGCCAGGAATAAGCGGAATGGAAGTTCTTGAGCTGCTTAAGTCCAATGACAAAACAAGAAGCATTCCTGTTATCATGGTGACTGCCATTCATGAAATAAAAAGTGTACGAAATGCAATGAGTATTGGTGCCAAGGGTTATATTAAAAAACCCATTAACAAGGACGAACTTTTGTTTGCAATTACTGAAACCTTGCAAACAAAAAGCCCCGAATAAACGGGGCTTTTTGTTTTAATACCACATACCTTAAAGCTTGGGTTATTTCATTTTTGAGTTTACAATTTCCAGGATTTCATTTTCAAGGGCGATTGCTTTTTCCTCAATTATTCTGCCTTTCTCAATTACATCCTCAACATATTTTTTATCTTCCAATCCGCCTGAATTGATCTTAACATTCAGGTAAGCCCCCATCACACCCGAACGAAGTGCCAATGCACCAACGCCTGCATCCGAAACTGAATTAGGGTTCCCGTGTTCAGCCATTGCTTTTGCCACATCCATTCCTTTTAAGCAGGTTTCCATTACCCTGAATGGAATATGGATTGCATATTTTGTTGCTTCTTCCATGGCATCCTGTCTGGCTTTTTTCTCGGCATCGGTTTTCTTCGGCAATCCCATGGCAGACATTATCTTATTAAATGCATTGGTATCTTCATCAACCAGATACAGTAATTCATCTTTAAGTTTCTGGCCTTTTTCTGCCCAGTTTGAAAACCACTCCCAACGATCATCCCAACCCGGCTTATGTGAAGAAAGGTTTGCTACCATTGTTCCCAGTGCAACACCCAAGGCACCCAAATAAGCAGAAATTGATCCGCCGCCCGGAGCTGGTGATTCTGAAGCTGTTTCGTTGGTAAAACCTGTGCAGGTCATATCCATTAGTTTTTTGCCTCCTTTTTCTGCAATCAGATATTCAATTATTTTTTCCTCAGGAACAAAAGGTTTTAGATCATCAAGTCCCATCGATTTTACAGCAATTTTTATAATTTCTTTTTCATCAATGCCCACTGATCGTTGCTGCTTTTTCAGAAAATATTTTCCTGCATCAATAATGGTTCTTAAAGGAACCAAACCTACCAATTCTACTCCGGTTACCCTTAAACCACGGTCCTGTGCTTTTTTACTAACTTCTTCAAAAGCAATATGCAATGGAGTAACACCAATGTTTGTAATATTCATTGAAACCTGGGCAATACCATATTCATCAATAAACCAACCAATGGCTTTTGTTGCTTTTAAGGATCCCGGAATCATAACCTGATTGCCCTTTTCATCAAGAACAATTTTTCCGGTAACAGGATTTCCTTCACGCTTTGGCCTGCCTGCCTCGCGAACATCAAAAGCAATGGCATTGGCACGACGGGTCGAAGTGGTATTCAGATTATAGTTGACAGCAATAAGAAAATCTCTTGCGCTCACAGCTGTTGCTCCGGTTTTAGCAACTTTTTCGTTGAATTCGGCCGGACCAAAATCCGGTTTCATTTCCGGCTTGCTCAGTTTATCTGCAAGTCCTTCGTATTCACCGGCACGACAATATGCCAGGTTTTTCCTTTTGGGTTCGAACGCTGCGTTCTCATAACAATAAACCGGGATTTTCAGCTCCTCGCCAATACGTTTGGCAAGTTTTCTGGCATACTCAGATGTTTCTTCCATGGTTATATTTGACACCGGAACAAGCGGACAGACATCCGTAGCACCAAAACGGGGATGTTCACCTTTATGCTTTTTCATATCTATAAGCTCTGCAGCTTTTTTCACCAGTTTTAACGCTGCTTCAACAACAGCATCCGGCGTTCCGACAAATGTTATAACTGTACGGTTGGTAGCATATCCCGGATCCACATCAAGCAATTTGACTCCTTCTGATTTTACAATCTCATCAGTAACCTGCCTGATAATTTCCTGATCACGTCCTTCACTAATATTGGGTACACATTCTATTAACTGTTTCATATATTATTTTTTACTGAATATTTTTTAAACTTTCAACTTTTCAACTCCAAACTTCAAACTCCATTATGGATATCTGATCCTGCAAATCCTTCTGATAAAAATCTTCTTAAAATATTCCATTCTGTTTGTATTTAATGCTTTCAAAAATAATAAATTATTCATTAACTGATGCAATTTACATCATAGATTACAAAAATATAAATAGCTGAATTATTGTAAATTACATATTGATCTGTTTTTTTATTGAAACTAAAATGATCATTTTCACAATATATTATTATCTTCAACCCTTTACCTTTACTAAAAAAGCAAAATGGAACTGACATTAACAAAACACGATTTCAGAAAATTCTTTTTTTATCAATATTTTTTTATGCAAAACAGATTAATTGGTTTTATGAGAATGTACATGGGACCTTTTCTGGTAGTTGTTGCTGTTTATCTGTTTAATGAATATCCCGAAATGGACCCCTTTGCCATTGGTTTTGCTGCTGCTTTTGGTTTTATTTATTCAGTCAGACCGGTAATTACCCTGTTTGCTCTTAAATTCAATGATGAAAAACTTTTTTTTAAAATTAATAATGGCATACTTACCTTTAAGGACCGGGCTAAGGAAGCTGAAATTGATCTGAGCAAAAACCATCTGGAGCAAAATAAAAGATATTATTTTGTGAAATTGGACAATGGGCAAGTATTGTTTTTTCCGAAAGAAATTCTCAGTGAAAAGGCTAAATCAATTTTCATTGACCACCTAAGGGGAGAATCCTGATGAAAAATAATCACTATTGATTAATAATTAAATAAAACCAATATTTAATGTCTTGATTTATTGTATTTTTGTTAATAAAAAACCAAGATCGTAATGGAACCCGGATTAAAACAAAACTTCAGACCATTTTTTATAAAAATTGTGGTTCCCACAGTTTTAGCCATCACCCTTTTTATTGTTTCCATTTATACCATTATTCTTCCGAATTTCGAGAAAAATATGCTCGATCGAAAAAGGGAAATGATTAAGGAATTAACCAACTCTGCCTGGAGCATTCTCCATGAATATCAAACCGAAGAAAAAGCAGGAAATTTAACCCGGGAGCAGGCTCAGCATGAGGCTATTTCGAGGATTGAATATCTTAGGTACGGTGAAGAAGATAAAGATTATTTCTGGATTACCGACATGCATCCAAACATGATTGTCCATCCATACCGTCCTGATCTTAATGGGAAAGACCTGAGAGACTTTCAGGATCCAAAAGGTAAAAGACTTTTTGTTGAGTTTGTTAATGAGGTCAAGAAAAATGAAAGAGGATATGTTGATTATGAATGGCAGTGGAAAGATGATTCCACTAAAATCGTTCCCAAGCTTTCATATGTCAGAGGATTTGAACCCTGGGGATGGATCATCGGAACCGGTATCTACATCGAAGATGTAAAAGAAGAAATTAGCGCCATGGAAAGCCGGATGATCAACATCTCACTGCTGATAATTTCGGCTATTGTTGTCATACTTCTGTTTATCATTATCCAAAGTTTAAGAATTGAAAAAAGAAGACTTAAAGCAGAGGAGGAATTAAAGAAATCACGCGAACGGTATAAAAAACTTATTGAAGCATCCACCGAAGGATCCATGATGATACTGAAAGGTGATTTTATTTACTCAAATAAAGTACTGCTTGACATGCTGGGATATTCTCGTGAAGAATTTATTAAGTTATATTTAAATGACCTTTTCCTGAAAGAAGATTTTGAAGACAATAACGGTATAAAATTTTTCAAGCCCATTAGCTCAGGTGAAAAAGAAGCTACTGAGTTTATTACAAAACTTATCAGAAAAGATAAAATCCAGATTGATGTTGAGCTAACCACTTCAAAAGTGACCATTGGCAACGATAACGGTTTTATTATGGTTGTTAAGAAACTTGATAAAAATAAGCAGGAACTTAATGCCAGCCGCAGTAAATATCAGTCGCTCACCGCCAACCTTGAAATGGGCGTTTTCAGAACAACACTGGGAAGAACAGGCCGTTTTATTGAAACAAACCCTGCCACTCTGAAAATTCTGGGTTTTTCATCCAACGAAGAACTTTTTAATACCAATATTTTTGATCTTTTCGTAGATAAAAACAGTCGCAATGAAATCATGACATTGCTGTCCAAAGAAAAAACAATCAAGAACAAAATAATCAAACTCAGGAAGAATGATGGTGTTATTATCAGTGTAGCCCTTTCAGCTGTTCTCACCGAAGATGAAAATGGAGAGTTTATTTATTGCGACGGGGTTATTCAGGATATCACCGAGCAACAAAAATTTCTTGAAAAACAGGAAGACCTTATGGTTGAACTTCAAACTTCCTTGTTGTTTTTAAATCAGCCGGTAAAAAACTTTACCCATGAAACTCCCCACTGCGATTTCAATACATCAATCAAAAACGCAGCAATGATCATGTCGAAACATAAAATTTCTGCTTTGCTGGTTGATGTGGATAAAGACAATACTGCCGGACTAATAACCGACTACGATTTAAAGGAAAGAGTAATTGCTGCAGGGGTTAATGAGCAGGAACAGGTTTACAAAATAATGAGCTCGCCACTTATTTCAATTCCTGAAAGCTCGCTTGTTTTTGAAGCCATTCTTAAAATGCAGGAGAAATCCATCCGTCATTTGGCAGTGATTGATTCTACTGGCCGAATAGCCTCAGTGGTTAATTTTGAGGAGCTTATGCAGGCCCAAACCTATTCCTTATCAATTATTATTCACGAAGTACAAAATGCATCAACGGTTGCAGAAATACAAAACGCAAGGGAAAAACTTCCCCAATTAATAAATTCTCTGCTCTCAAGCGGTGCAAATACACAAAACATCACACGCATAATTACCGCAGTTACCGATGCAATTAATTACAAGTTAATTGAACTTGCCATTGAAGAATTAGGTCCTCCTCCTGTCAAATTTGCTTTCATAGTACTTGGAAGTGAAGGAAGAGAGGAACAAACCCTGGCTACCGACCAGGATAATGCAATTATTTACGAAGATGTTGACACAGCCCAATCAGAGCAAGTTAATCAGTATTTTCTTGAATTGAGCACAAAAGTTTGCAACTGGCTCGATCAAACAGGATATAATTTCTGTGTTGGAGATATTATGGCTAAAAACCCAAGATGGTGCCAGCCGCTTACTAAATGGAAAAAATATTTTGCCGACTGGATTGTTGTTCCCGACGCCAAAGCCCTGATCGGAATAAGCATATTCTTCGATTTCAGACTGATATATGGAGAACAAACTTTTGTTGATGAACTGAACAAATTTGTGCACGAGGATATGGAAAAGACTGATATCTTCTATTATAACTTTGCACAGAACGCCTTACAATTTAAACCGCCAGTTGACTTTTTCGGGAACATCCGAACCCGCAATATCAATGAATATTCAGGAGCTTTTGACATCAAAGATGCCATTGTCCCGCTGGTCAGTTTTGCCCGAATTTATTCATTGAAAAATGGCATTAGAGAAACAAATACCATCAGACGGTTAAAAAACCTGCTCAACTCACAAGCCATAACAAAAGAGGATTTTGAGGAATTGCTTGTCGCTTATAATTATTTAATGCTCATGAGGTTTAATCATCAGATTAAATTGATAAACGAAAACAAAAAAGCCGACAATTATATTATTCCGAAGAAACTGACCGAGATTGAACAATCCATGCTGAAAAAGACCTTTAGCAGGATTGCCGATTTCCAAAAGAAAATCAGTATGAAATTTACAGGAAAGACCGTTTAGTATTTACTTACTATCTTCCCGTTTAATATTACTGTATCTACAAGGCTGCTGCCGTATGCATAAGGCAGAAATTCATACCCCGAAACCGGTTTGGTAATATAAACATTGGCCACTTTCCCCTTTGCAATGCTCCCATGTGTATCTTCTATTCCCATGGCGTATGCTCCGTTTATTGTGGTGGCATTGATTACTTCTTCGGGCAACATTCTTAGCTTCACGCATCCAAAAGACATTATCAGTTTCATGTTTCCGGAAGGCGATGAGCCCGGATTAAAATCTGATGCCAGACAAACAGGCAATCCGGCATTGATCATTTTCCTGACGGGAGGGTCGATCATGCCCAGAAAAAAAGCAGCCCCCGGCAATAAAGTAGGCATGGTTTCTGATTTAAGAAGTGCTATGATTTCATCATCACCGGTATATTCAAGATGATCAACCGACAAAGCATTGTATTTAACCCCAACTTGTATTCCTCCTGAATTGGCCAACTCGTTTGCGTGAATTTTTGGACGCAATCCATATTTCATACCGGCAATCAAAATTCTGTCGGTTTCCTCAACGGTAAAAAAACCCTTGTCGCAAAAAACATCAATATAATCGGCCAGGTTTTCAGCTGCCACTTGAGGCAACATCTCATATATTACCTTATCAACATACTCAGTTTGATTTCCACGGTATTCGGCGGGAACAGAATGTGCTCCAAGGAAAGTGGCTTTCACGGTAACCGGTGCGGCTTCTTTTATTCGCTTAATTACCCTCAACATTTTCAGTTCACTTTCAGTATCAAGACCATATCCACTTTTAATTTCCACTGCTCCGGTACCCATAGAAATAATTTCATTTATTCTGGCCATTGCTTGTTCAAAAAGACAATCCTCAGAAGTATCCCTCAGCAGTTTTGCCGAATTCAGAATTCCGCCGCCCCTTTTTGCAATCTCTTCATAAGACAAACCTTTTATTTTATCAACATATTCAATTTCCCTGCTCCCGGCATACACTAAGTGCGTGTGAGAGTCACAAAAAGAAGGCAACACAAGTTTTCCTGAAGCATCAATGACCTCATTGGCTTTTTTCGGACAGTTTTTCATTGATCCAAAATCTGCAATCTTATCACCTGCAATTTCCAAATAAGCATTTTCAACTATATTCAGTTCTGACATTGATTTGCCAGCTTTCCACTTAACAGGTTTATCCTCAGTTTGTATCAACTGCTTTATATTTTTTATCAGTAATGTCATATCCAATTATTTATTAAACCACGAAGTTAAAGATTGATTGCCGAATATCAAAATTAGTTGGAAAGTCTGTATAGTCGAAAGTCCATCAAGTCAAAAGTCTATAAAGTCGTTAAAGCTTATTCTTCCGCAATCCAGGCCTGTAAGGCCGGCTCAATTCAGCCCCAGCTTTCAAGCCGGGGTTTAAAGGTTAGAATAGATAAACCGCCGGCCAAAATGTTATAAAAACCAAAAATACTTTTCCGGCGGAAATGAATGATGAAATTAATCAGAAGGTAAGATTATTAAAGTCCATCAAGTCAAAAGTCTATAAAGTCGTTAAAGCTTATTCTTCCGCAATCCAGGCCTGTAAGGCCGGCTCAATTCAGCCCCGGCTTTCAAGCCGGGGTTTAAAGGTTAGAATAGACAAACCGCCGGCCAAAATGTTATAAAAACCAAAAATACTTTTCCGGCGGAAATGAATGATGAAATTAATCAGAAGGTAAGATTATTAAAGTCCATCAAGTCAAAAGTCTATAAAGTCGTTAAAGCTTATTCTTCCGCAATCCAGGCCTGTAAGGCCGGCTCAATTCAGCCCCGGCTTTCAAGCCGGGGTTTAAAGGTTAGAATAGACAAACCGCCGGCCAAAATGTTATAAAAACCAAAAATACTTTTCCGGCGGAAATGAATGATGAAATTAATCAGAAGGTAAGATTATTAAAGTCCATCAAGTCGAAAGTCTATCAACCCGCGTTTACTCCTCAATCTGAATCTTTCTGTGGAATAACTCAGCCAACGAAACAATCGTCTCGGTTTTTTCGATGCCTTCAATGGAATTGATCTTATGGATAATGATATTCCTTAAAACATGGGTGTTTTTGCAGATAATCTTAGCCAGCATATGATAACCACCAGTGGTATGATGAAGTTCAGCAATTTCGGGAACTTTTTCGAGTGCCTTGATTACATTATCAGCCTGTTTACCGTTGATGATCAACCCGATAAAAGCCATCAGTTCGTATCCCAACTGGAAATAGTCAAGGTTAACGGTGAAATCTTTGATCACATTCATGGACTCGAGTTTTTTAATCCTGACATGGACAGTACCAAGGGAAATGTCCAGTTTTTGTGCAATATCCTTATAGGCAATTTTTGAATCTTCCTGAATGATTTGCAAAATCTGAATGTCTGTTTTATCAATGTTCAGCTTTGAATCCATGGTTAAAAATGTTTTAATTTTTCTTCAAATTAATGAAAAAAATATGAAATTATTTCATAATCACTTTAAAAATAGTAAATGTTTTGGGGAAATTCTGAATTTTGCAAGTTGCAATGAGGAAACAGGCTCAAAATAAATTAAGCATCAAATTAATCAGGTAAAGGTTTTTTTGAAAATAAAAAAAAGGGATCAAATCCCTTTTTTTATTTAGCTTTTTTTCTTGTTTTGGCGGGCTTTTCAGCAACCTCAGCTGTTTCAGCTTCAACCGGTTTTGCAACAACGGCTTTTGCGATTGCTTTTTTTCTCCTTCTTACACCGTAAGATCCATTAACGATCTTACCTCTTTTTGATTTTATATCACCTTTTCCCATGTTTTGTTTGTTTAGGTTAATAAAAAGTTGGTTTCAAAAGTAGTAAATTTAAATTAATTATCACTATTGTCTTTGAAAAATTGAGGTATCTGCTTTTTCAGAAATTTATCTGTTTAATCCTTCAAAAACTTAAACCCTACCGTAAATTGCCACAAACTGTTCCTGCCTTCGGGGTTTAGTCTGATTGGTGTGCCCGGTACCTGAAAAGTGTGCATTACTTTGTTCAGACTGTATTCATAATGCACATCAAATACAAAAGCCTTGATCTCTATTCCTACCCCAAACTGCCATGCCACATTAATTGTATTCGACACATCATCGATTACTTCGCCGGGATCAGACGAGTTATAAATCGTGTAATTCACCTTTTCTTTTAGCAGCAGGTTGAAAACCGGACCGGTATTCAAACGGACGGTTTTTCCTATGGTTACACCAAACTGAAAGGGTATATCCACAAAATTAAAGTTGTTTTTAAATAAAGTATCTACTCCGTCGGCAAAGTCGGCATAGCTATACTGCCCGTTTTTCTGTGAAAACATCACTTCGGGTTGAAAGGTGAAAAACTTCGATTGTACCCTGAAAAACATACCGCCGGCAAAGCCGAATCTGGCATTTTCACTAACCGTTAGGTCATTTTCCAGAATATATTTATTTGCATTCAATCCCCCTCTCATTCCAAAATTAAACTGGGCTGATGCCTGAAAGGAAATCAAGATGAGAAAAATAGCTACTATTTTTTTATAATCACCCATATCTTTTTTTTGCAAATTTACATGGTTGGCTAATCCTCTTTACATATTAATATGTCATTTTATCAAATGAAGCCGGTTAATTGCGGAAATTACCTAAAAAATTTAGTATAATTACTTATTAATCAAAACAAAACAGGTATATTTACGTATAAATGAAAAAAATAAGGTTATGGACAAGGCAAATTTCATTTTCAGAGCTTCTGTTGTGTTATTGTTTGCCGGTTTTTTTTCGGGCAACAGTTACGCACAGAATTCAACAGGACTGGCTGAAGAATTGAAGAGTGGTAACTTCTATTTTGATAATGCCGAGTATCCTGCTGCTGTTTCTTCATTTCTTTCGGCATACAAAAACGATACGGAAAATGCCAATCTGAATTTCAAAATCGGTGTAGCCTATATTCTTCACAACACCAGTGAAGACAGGCTGAGAGCTGTTTCATACCTGACCTACGCGGCAAACAATTCGAGCAGGAAATACAAATACAACAACAGTTCCGAAAAACTTGCTCCGGTTACTGCCTGGCTAATGCTCGGAGAGGTTTACCGTCTCGAAAACCGCTTTGATTCTGCTATAATTTGTTATGACCGGTATCAAAAGCTTGCACCGAAATATGATAAAGCATGGATTGAAGTGGCTCAACGCGAAAAGGAAGCTTGTGCCCGCGCACTTGAACTGGTGCAGTATCCCAAAAAAATGATTTCCTATCAACTGGGCGTGAAAAATGCACGAACCGATTGGGTTCAGTCTTGTCCTGTTCTGTCGGGCGACCGAAAATATTTCGTATTTGCCCAGGGGATGCTGAATATTTTTCCGCCTGATATTTGTGTCATGGAAAGCACCGAAGAATCAGGTACTGATGAGATTTTCTTTTCACAAAGGGTTAATGATGTATGGTCTGAACCGGTCAGCATCATGTCGGAACTTGGTATTAAGAAACCTGCCATGCCGGTTGGGATGAATCACGACGGAACAATGCTTTTTCTGGTAATGGATAATAATGATAATGGAAATCTTTTTGTCAGCTATCGACAGGGTGAAATCTGGTCGAAGATTAAAAAAATGCCTGTAAAGATCAATTCCAAATCATGGGAAACACACGCATCTATGTCGATGGACGGAAGTACTTTATATTTTACCTCTGAACGAAAAGGAGGATATGGCGGATTGGATATCTACACCTCAACACTTGATGAAAAAGGCCGATGGAGTAAAGCAGTTAATCTTGGTCCGGTCATCAACACCCCTTACGACGAGGAAACTCCGTTCCTGCTGAAAAACGATTCCCTTTTGGTATTTTGTTCACAAGGACATTATACAATGGGCGGACATGATGTTTTTTGTTCAACTTTAAAAAACGGCAGCTGGGATAAGCCCATGAATGTTGGTTTTCCTTACAATACTTCGGGAAACGATTTGGTTTATATGGTTGAAACAGAAGACGGGTTGGTGGTTGCACCCATGAACCGCAATGATTTGCACGACAATAATAATGACATGAGCCTGTTGTATATTGGCGAGTCACCTGAATACGACTTTCCCTCACAATATGCCGTTAAAATGAATCTGAAAGCCGGAGAAAATGATGTAACAGGTTTGGTAACTGTGAGTGATTCACTGCCGGGGAAGCCTTCGAAAATTATTGACCTGCCGGTAATAAACTCGGCCATTGACTTAAGGATTCCGGGAGGCGAGCATTGGCTGACTTTAAAAAGTGATCAGTTTGAAACCCATCAGGACAGGTTGTTTTTACCACTTATATTTGGCAAAAACGAAAAAGAGCTTTCCCTTGCACTGGTATCAACCGGAGCACTTGTTAGTGAACATATTGATTCATCGGATATAAATCCGGATGGTATTTCAGGAAAAACATTCGATTTTGCCATTCGCGATATGTTATTTGAGTTTGACGAAGCCACAGCATTGAATTACGCACCCATGATTGATTCCCTGGCAAAAGCCATGCAAACCTATAGCGATATTACCGTGTCACTCACCGGCTTCACTGATGATTTCGGCAGCAAGACTTACAACCTGCAACTGAGCCGCAAAAGGGCCGGATTTGTTAAAACAGAGTTGGTAAAACGAGGTATTGACCCCAATCGCATCCTCTCAACCGGGAAAGGCGGAACCGAGCCTGTTGCGTCAAACACAACAGCCGAAAGCCGCAAATACAATCGTCGTGTTGAAATCATGATCCTGCCCTATTCCGACAACAGAGTGAAAGTAAGCAGGGTTGAAGTGCCTGAGGTGTACAGAAACAAATAAAAAACTTGTTTGTTAAAATGATAATTTTTGAGTGTTGAAGACTTGGAAGCCGAATCCGTACCCTCTCGCAAATTTTCGAGTATTTTCAATGGTTTCAGAGTATGTGGGTTCGAAAAATGACATGCTTTTTTTGTTTGATATCAAAGATAAGGAATTTTGTGGTATGCAAAAGCATTTTTCAGGCAGTTTCTATATGTTTTAAAGTTGGTTGTCGCTACAGTGGTTTTTCCAGTGGTGGCGGGGAATTTAGTGGCCACCAGATACGAAATTTACTAACATTAATTTTGTTTATTGAGTTTTTTCTGTCAGATTCATTTTTTTTGTATTTTTGTGTAAATGAATTTCTTTAAACCAACTGAGTACAAAATATTATGAGTACAGCAGAATTAAAAAGTCACTTACATAAACTTATTGTCGAGACTGAAGATATGGATATTCTTCAGAAAGTGCAGGCATATTTTGCTGTTTTAAAAACTCAGAAAACTGACTGGTGGGAAATGATTTCAGAGTCTGAGAAAAGAACAGTGAAGCAAGGATTAAAAGAACTTCGTGAGGGTAAAGGAATTCCTCATACTGAAGTTAAAAAGAAGGTTGCAAAATTATTAGGCAGGTAATGAGAAAAATAGTTTATCAGATTATCTGGTCTCCAATTGCAGAACTTACCTACCTTGAAACAATTTCGTTTATATTAGAAAATTGGACAGTAAAAGAGGCATCTGATTTTGAAGAAAAGGTTGAAAGTCTGTTGAATCTGCTAAAAACTCAAAAAAATCTCTGTCCGCCATCAAAACATGAAAAGCATTTAAGACGGTGTGTAATTACTACCCAGACTTCATTAATTTATCAATTCTCAAAAGATACTATTGAAATTGTGGCCTTTTTTGACAATAGGAGTGACCATGAGTTTTAATACGGATTCCTCTTTCAAATGTATTTTCAATCTTTGATTTTACTAAATAGGATTGTTAGTTTTATAATGCTGACTATATAAAATGTATAAGTATTTGTTGTCACGTTTCACCCCGCCAGCATTTCCACCGCCTCAGCTCCATACCGAACCACCCCAGCCCCGCATCCCAGCCAAACACATTATATTAAAGCCCGCTCGGTTTTGAGCAGGCTTTTTTGGTTGGTTTTATTATTAGCGTTCCCTGTTTCCCGCTCCAAGTTATAAACTTGAAGCTGCTTTATGGTTCTATTGTAACTCTTGGGGGTGCTGGGAAGAATCACTTCTTTTCTCTTTCCTCAAAAATTTTGCAGTTTTTATAAATAGTTACCATTATTACATTACCTGATCCATCATATTCAATCCATTTACCCTCAGGACATTCGTTTCTGTTTCTCCAGGAAAAATAGGCTCTTCCATTAGCATCCTTGTCTAAATCCAATGTATAGTAACAACCATTTATATATTGAAATGTTTTTTTATATTTCCATTTTCATAATACTCAATCCATTTACCTGATTTTGTGTCTTGTCGTAACGGCACAGCCATCTGAAATTCAAGAGTAGTTGAATCTAATTCACATTTGCACTTTCCATAAAAATATTGACCTTCAAATCTCAATTTACCAGATTCATAATATTCTTTATACGCCCCTTTTTTATTTAAATGACCTAAATTATCAACTACTGAATAAATTGCTTTTATTTGTGCATTTTCATAAAACTCAGTAAAATCACTAACAATCTTCCCATTATCATATTGAACTTTCCATTGAATTTGTCCGTTTTCATAAAAACCGAACCAAGTATTATTTCTTTTTGAGCTATCAACATAAGTTCCTATTTCTAATAATTTTGTTTTTGTAGAATCAAATGATAAAGATAAATTTTCAATAACTCCATTTCTATAATATACTCTTTGTATTTCTTCATTATTAATATTTTCAAGAAAACCGTTTCCATTGAAAATTACTTGATTTTTATTTGGCAACCAAGCATTTATTATTTTAAAAGGATTTCTAAAATATTCAATAGAATCCATATCGGGTGTTATAGACCTTATAGTGTCCTGACTATTGCTTACTATTGTAATAGTAATAAGCACTAACAATATATTGATTTTCATTCCCATTCTATTGAATATTATCTAAATTTCTCAATTGAGTCTCTTCAATAATCTTATCATCAGGTTTCAAATCTTGAACTTCTCTTTTCTTAACGTAAATTACTTGCTGTCCATCTTTCTTAGTGAAGGTACCGTCAGAAGTCGTAATTTTCTCCTTTAAATAAACAATTCTTTCTTTTCGTCCTTCAGCTTCCCACTGCTTTTCAAATTTTCTTCTATGTGAACGTTTTACATAGGCATATACAGTCCAGTCTTCTTCAAAGGGAACCAGTCCAGTATCCATTGATTCATCACTATTGGATGTGCCTCCTCCATCCCATACTAAATAATAATTTGGCGGTTTAAACCATGATGATCCACCAACAGATTTGCGGTGTTGAACATTCATGACAGGTAAGCCATCAGCTTTCCTTTGGAGTCCTTCTGGTTCTTCAATCGGCTTATTACATATATTCATTGGGTTATTCTTAAATGCCTCTATTTCCTCTTTTGTTGATTCTTTGGGTAATGGATAATATGTTATTACTTCCATATTAATTTCACTATTACCCCTATTTTCAGTTGCTTCAAGCCCTTCCAATTCAATAAATTGAATAACTTTATTCTCACAAAACGCATAAGGAGAATTCCATGGATATTTAGCCATCAACGGGTCAACCGCAAAAAACCGCCCAATCCTATTATCAGAGATTCTGTATTTGAAAAACGAATGGCTTCCAGTTTGGCCTGCAATTTCGTTTTCAGCTTCTTGACCTTGAAAACCAAATCTGTACCCCATAATCACTACCAACTACTCTTGGTATTCTTTATCCCGATATGCCAGTCAAAGCGCATGGTTAGCTGGGCAAAAAACGGATTGGTGGTGGCATAGCTGTCCGGAGCCAGAACCGGATAACCTAAATCGTTTATGGGGGCTTTTTCTTCAAGCATCAGGTTTGAAATTGAATAGCCGCCGCGCAATCCAATGGTGAAATCAAAAAGGTCTCCGTGATAAACCGGAATACCAAATCCAAACATAATACTTATAAACATATCATTATAATATTCTCCATAATTGCCTGAGTTCACATAACTGAGTGAATTATCTGAATTTTTATCTGTGACTTTTTTGACCATTGACAATTTCGGTCCTATTTCAAAATATCCGAAACCTTCATCAAATGCCCTTATTAAAAAAAGAAAATCATTGGAGTAAACATTTATTCTTTTGGTATAGGCTGATCCCAATACCGGAACAATATCATATTCCTGTCCCATTTTCTGGATTGAATATTCCAATCCCAAACTGAATCCTCCCGGGAATACCACTCCTGCATCAAGTCCGTAAAAAAAGCTTGGCGACATGTAATTGTAATCAACAGCAACATCGGATGAATAATTGGCATTGAAAAAAATACAGTTGCCGTATCCTCCCTTGATGGCAAGATTGTACCAGGTTTTTTCGTCCTGTGCATTTAATCCGTTGATTAACGTGAATACCGAAATTAAAAGAATCAGTTTTTTCATAGGTTGTATTTTTTTATTTAACTCCATAAATATAGAAACAAAATTGTAAAAATGAAATAGGGGATAAATAACCCCCGCCCTGGGACCTGGTTTATTTTCCCTTTTTAAGATATTTATACAAACGCTTTGATATGTCTGCGGAAATCCTTCGGCCACATTTATCTGACAAGGTGAGAAAAACATCATCGAAAAGCTCTTTTTGACGGTAACTGGAATTATCCTTGTTTGAGCCCACAATGTAATCCCCGAGATTGCGGTTGTTTGTGACTTTTTCATCTTTATCGGCCGAAACAGAAGTCTTTTCGAGCATTTTCTGCTGACTAACCGCTCCAATGAATATGCGGTAGTCGGCCTGAACATCGCAGGTGCTCAGCACATAACTCATTCCGTTATATGGCGAAGCCTGATCATTCACTGTTTCGGTAACCGAAGATTCTTCAATAAGATACTTGTCAATAACCACGGTATATTCAGCTTTTTCAGGCGAATCGGTAATTACCAGATTGCAGTTTAGAAAAGCATCTTTCAGCGAGACCAGCATTTTATCGCGGTACTCTTCTTTGGTATAATTGTCAATGTATTTATTGCTGCCGGTTGATTTTTTATCAAGGTACAGTTCGTTTTCAACCACCATTATTGTGGTCGGTTTCTCAAGCATTTTACCTGTATGGCATGAAAACAGAAAAAACGATAAGAATGCAATAAAAATGAATAATCCTGTTTTTTTCATGGTTAGTCTAGCTTGAAGGTGATTGGAATTTGCATGGATACCTCAATAGGTTCGCCATTTGAAACTGCCGGCTCCCAATCGGGCATGTTTTCAACCACTCTGAGGGCTTCCTTATCCAAAAGATCATGAATGCCCTGGTCAACTTTAGCATCGGTCACTTTGCCTTCTGATGTGATGATGAACGACACCAGCACTTGTCCGCTTGCACTGTCACTGCGTGCCTCCTCAGGATACCTGATGTTTTGACTGATGTAGGAAACAAGGGCATTTTGTCCGCCCGGAAAATGAGGTTTTTCCTCAACCACAGTGGTTTCTTTTTTCTTTTTGTCTTTTTTTCCTGTGCAGGATGATGACAATACAAGACCTGATAAAATCAGGAAGATCATGGTTATCAATGGCAGTTGCCTGAGTATTTTACGTCTCATATTTTTTTCCTTTCTGAATAATAAGCGAATATAGGAAAAAATCCTGAAAACTGGCAACAGGTATGATGAACTTATGGTTATTGTATCAGATATTAAAACTGGAAATAAATAAACGGCTGAACATCCGAAGATTTTGCCTGATACAGTATTAAAACCACCAACACACATACCAAAACCTTTGACCACATTGGTATTTTGATAAACCATCCGCGATAAAGCTCTTTAAAACTTACCGGTAGCAAATGAATGATAAAACCAACGGCTATCAGAAGGAATATTATACGATAAGATTGAAGCATTTCGGGCATAACTGCCAACCCGAGGGATTCACCTGTCACATATCCGAAATAACTTCCAATGAACTGTACTCCAAAGAAAACCACATGCCAGGCAAAAAGAACAGCGAGATTAAATAATGGCAGGTTAATCAAATCCCTGAAAATGAGAAATGGCACAGCAGCTACTCTGTTTGGCCTGCTGTATTCGCCTCTGCTTGCCGCAATAATGCGGTAAACAATAAATCCAACCGAAGCAAACAGTACTGAAGTCAGGTAAAAAGTCTTCAAGTGGTCATTAAGTTCAAAACCAAAATGATAAAACATCTGGTCTAACATCAGATCAACAGTTTCTCGTGATCCTGCCCTGAAATACAGCCAAGCAAAACAAACCACATGGAAAGTAAAGAACACTGCAATAAAATGCTCAATTCTGCCAAGTTTTTTGGCATTTCCGTAAATGGCAATCCTTATTTTATCAAGGGCAAGGGCCACACCGTGAATGGCTCCCCAAATAATGAATTTTATATTTGCACCATGCCACAACCCGCCAAGAAGCATGGTAAGGAGCAGGTTGATCATGGTTGTAACTTTCACTTTTATTTTCGGGAAGATCACCGTTAATACCCAGGAAACAAGTGTTACAATTAAGAACCAGAATGCATACCAGTTGGGATCAACCAAAGCAGTTTTTCCCAGAAGGGTGTAAATATCCAACATCAGGTAAGCCATTGCAGCAATAGCAGCCCATGTTAGGTATCTAAATATTTTCTTTTGCTTAAATATCAACGACAGCACCCATACACCAATAAGTATTCCCAAAGCTGAAAGATTGATTACCGAGAAACTATTCACAAATACCATGGCAGCAAGGGTAAACGGAAAAACCAGATATACAAACACCGAACTTTTTTGATTTCCTCCCAGAGATATGTATAGGTAATCTTTCAACCATGAAGACAGGGAAATATGCCATCGACGCCAAAAATCGGTAATATTTTCGGCTTTGTAGGGTGAGTTGAAATTCAGCAGGAGTCTGAAACCCAAAAGAAGCGAAACCCCAATGGCAATGTCAGTATATCCCGAAAAATCGCAGTAAATCTGAATGGCATAGCCATATAACCCCATCAGGTTTTCAAATCCTGAATAAGCCAATGGTGCATCAAACACTCTGTCAACAAAATTTATGGAAATATAATCTGAAATAACCATCTTTTTTGTCAAGCCAATGAGAATAAGGTACACTGCATGCCCGAATTCCTCTTTTGTCAATGAAAATTTCTGATAAAGCTGGGGAATAAAATCGGCAGCCCTAACGATTGGACCGGCAATCAATTGAGGAAAGAAGGTAACATAGAATCCAAAATCAATCATGTTTTTTACCGGGGCCAGCTTTTTCCTGTAAATATCAAATGAATAGGATATTGTTTGGAAAGTATAAAATGAAATGCCAACCGGAAGGATTACCGAGGAGATGTCAAACTCAGTCCCTGCAAAGGTATTGGATAATAAGGAAAGGTGATCAAGCACTTCATAATTTGTTCCCGACAGCCCATTTACCGTATCAACAAAAAAGTAATAATATTTAAAATAGGCAAGCAGGGCAAGGTTTATAAAGATACTTGCAGCAAGAAGCAGTTTTCTGTTTAACGGTTTTTCTGTCCGATGTATGTATTTACCGATATAATAGTCAACCAGTGTTGAAAACAACAACAAAGTAAAAAAGTACCCCCCCGATTTGTAGTAAAAAAACAAACTCATCAGAAAAAGAAATCCCGTGCGGGCAAAATTCTTTTTATAAAGCAGGGTATATCCAAAAAGTACTACGGCAAAGAAAAACCAGAAAAATGCTCCACTGAAAAGCATTGGTGCATCTTTGTCATAAAGCAGAATATCTTTATAATCAATCATTTGTTTATAATATTCTTATCAATATAATTATCATAAGCCCGCAGAAATGCAGTAAAAAGCAAATCTCCCTGCAGGTAATATCCATCCTTTGAATAATGAAGCTTGTCGTTGGCTGTTAATCCGGCTTTATACCAAAAATTAACCGAATTCAATCCGCCCATCACTGAAAAATAATCCCAAACCGCGCAATCATGCTTTTTAGCCACGTCAATAATAATATTCCGCACTACCTCTGTGTTTCTGTTTACATATCTTCTCTGGCGGTAATGGTCGCCCGGAGTGGTAAGAAGAATTGGAATTTCCGGACTTACACCTCTGACTTTTAAAACCATTCTTTCAAAATCGTGGTAAGTAGCCGCCGAATCGATGCTTTTTCCATACGAGTCATTGGTTCCCAGGGAAATGATTACCCAATCGGGGTTTAGAGCTTTTAAATGCTGTGAAAAATAAGTGCATCGTAAAAAAGATGCCACGTCGGCACCATTCACACCAATGGAATGGTACACTACGCCGGGGTCTTCTGTTTCCAGACTGATTCCGTGCAGGGTAAACTTTTGTTGCGATGGTGCATTTTTCACAAATCTGAGGTGCAGGGTGTCGGTATAATCTTCAAGATAGAACTGAGTAAAACCCAAACTATCATTGTCAGAAACCTCAACCTTTTTAAGGTAACCGTTAAGTTCAACTGTATAGGAAGTTGAATCAAAATTATGAAAGATCTTTACGGTATTAAAATCGTATTTCTGGTAATCCTTATCTTTCAGATACAAGCTAATGGTTGCAGTGCTGTCGTAGGTTGTTACCGAAATTCCGGATAGTCCCAGATCGCAGTCCTTGTTACGTTCTACGTTGCGGCAATATTCCCATTCTCCTGAATATTGGTTAGCCAGATTAAATGGGTTGTTTGTTTGTGCCACCCGGTAAGGAAAAACAAAACCCCGTCCGCCCACATTGCCCGGCGAGAAAGTCTGAAGCCGTTCGCGCACTCTGCCCGAAAAATAATCAGCCTGAATATGAGAGTCGCCAAGGTGCAAAACAGTAATTCTGCCCTCGCCCTTTAAAGTCAGTGTGCTGAATGAAGAAAAAAGGTTATCGTAAGAACTGCTGTCACCGGGGAAAATGAGTTTATTTTCGTCGTATCTGATAAAGTTATAAAAAGGCAGGTCATATGGATAATCCTGAGAAAAAACTGAAGTAATATTTAGGCTCTGGAATATCATAAATAAAAAAATATATAACCTGGTTTTACTTAGCATTCTTTTTTTTCTCCTTCTCCTTTTCCTTGCCCTTGCTTTTTTCCGTCAATCCCTTCAGATAATTATTATATTCCAGTAAAAATGCATTGTAAAACATTTGAGCTATGATTCGGGCACCGCGGGGATTGAAATGGGTAAAATCTTTTCCGGCAAGAGGAGGATCGGCAGTGGCCCATGAATACATCGAATTTTCTCCGCCCATTGCTTCATACATATCCCAGAAAGCGCATCCGGCTTTGAACGCAGCATTTCTTTGAGCATCCCTGATGAGTGGCACATTTGGGTATGATTCATAGTATTCACCGTTTTTCCTTGACATATCTGAAACACCAATCACGATAATAGCCATTCCCGGATTGATCCTTTTAAGCGCCTTAAGTTGTTCAAGAAACCATTTTTCATAAAATCCATAGCTGTCGGTAACATTCGGTACAATATTAACACCAAACTCGAGAATCAACAGCTTAACATTTAAAAGCCGGTACATATTTGCCAGAAAGGTCATGTCCATTCTTGTAAAATCCAGTCCGGAGCTTCCGCGCATGGGCACATTGTCCATGGCAAATCCATTTTGGCCTTCGAAGGAGATGCCATAGATATCGGGACTGTCTTTTCCTGAAAATTTTATGGAAATGGGATTGGCATCGGCAGGAATATCCCACTCGGCCAGATTAAGTGTATTGTTTGCCAAAAGAGTAATTTCTTCAATAAGTTCTTCACCATTATACAGTCCGGCAGTCACCGGTTTTGTATTATTCCCGTAAAACATTTTCACTTTCGAGAAAATCCTGTTTGAAGCGTAAGCTGCCGAAGATTTGTCAAACCTGAGCCATCCTTCATAAACAGCATTGGTATCGGAATAAATACGCAGGGTATCGTTTTTTCTGATAACCGGGGCAAAGCGGCCAAAGGCTCCAAGAGAGCCATATTTTTTGTGTCCCAGGGTAGTATCGGCTTTTCCAAAAACAGTGTATCTTTTCCAGTTATCTGAAGATGATTGTTTTATGGACGCAGATATGTTGTTTGCGGGTTTTGCAGGAACCATGCCCGGACCAGTTCCGCCAAATCTTCCCTGCATTTTGGTACGCAGGAAATCGGTAATTCTGTCGCCTTCGATTTGTGAATCTCCGTAATGGATAACCCTCACATCACCACCGTCTTTCATGCCAAGCAATTCCTCAAAGAACGAATATAATACAGAGGGGTCGTCGTTGGCATATTGAAATTTCTGAACAACTTTGATCTGCTCATCCACGATGATTTTTACGGTATCAATGGTGTTGTCGGAATTGACAATGTAACGTTCCTCCTCGTCAAGCTTATCCATATCCACATCACTTTCGATGATTTTGTCCACATTTTTCTTTTCCGGCTTTTTGGAAAAAAGTCTTTCAAACGTGGTAAACTTAATGCTGGAATCATCATTGATGCGAATGCCATCTTCGGGCATAACAAGCATAACAACTGCAAGAACTGCAAATACAGCCAGCAAAAACAACAAAGATTTAAAAGGTTTCATTCCCTCAATACCCTCTCTCTTCAAAAAATTACTTAATAGGACGAATTTTGAGTTTCTGTCCGACTTTTAGGCTTCCCGCATCTCTTATTCCATTGATTTTCATTATCTCATCGCTGGTAGTGCCCGGGAATTTTTTGGAAATAGACCAGAAATTATCCCCTGCCTTGACAGTGTAATATTCATATTTTCCGGTAGTTTTTGAGGTATTTGATTTATTTGTGGTAACATTTGTTTTTGTATCAGCAGCATTGTCGGTAGTAACAGTTTTTCCAACCATTTTCTGCTTCTGGTCAAAACTCAAGTCATTAATTTTACTGTATTTTTCGGCTTGTTCTTTTGGAACATAGACATTAATCTGCTGTCCGATCTGTAAATTATTTCCATACATGTTATTCCAATCTTTCAACTGATTTACCGAGACATTATACCATGTGGCAATAAATCCAAGATTGTCGCCTTGCTTCACAGAGTAAACAAGCTTTTTGGAATTTTCTGACGGGGGTGTCGGGGTATAACTTTTCGACTGTGTAGTGCCAGAGTTTTGAGACGAGTTATTTCCCGAATAAGATGCGGTTTTAGTTACCTCGACCAATTCTGCAGAGGGTTTAAAGAAAATGCTGTCCTTAAATCCATAAATTGAATCTTTAAGCTCAATGAATTTAGATGTAAAATCGGTAGGAAGCTTTAAAGAATATGCGCAATCAACTGAAGGAATAATGTCTTTCTTATATTGCGGGTTCAAATCACGAAGCTGTTCAACAGGGATATTCAGAACACCAGAAACCTGATTAAGGTGCAGTTTTCTGTCAATCATAATGGTGTCGGTGGCTATTGGAAATTCAATTTTCCGTGGAAGAATTTTATGTTCCTTATAGTAGGTCATTGAATATACAGCAGCGATGTAAGCAGGCACATATCCTCTTGTTTCGCGTGGCAGGTAATTATAAATTTCCCAGTAGTCGGTTTTCCCTTTTGCCCTTTTAATAGCTTTGTTTACGTTGCCCGGACCACAATTATAAGCAGCAATGACCAGAGTCCAGTCACCATAAATTGTATAAAGATCTTTCAGAAATCTGGCAGCAGCGTGGGTTGATTTTACGGGATCGCGGCGTTCATCAATAAAAGAGTTGATATCAAGCTTGTACAGTTTGCCTGTTGTATACATAAATTGCCAGATACCGGTTGCTCCAGCCCTTGAAACGGCGCGTGGATTAAGAGCAGATTCGATTATCGGCAGGTATTTCAGTTCCAGGGGCAGGTCGTATTTGTCCAGTATTTCTTCAAAAATCGGAAAGTAAAAATTTGAAAGTCCAAGCAATACAGAAATCTGTTTGCGGTTTCTTTTGGTGTACAGATCAATCCATTCCCTAACTTTCTCATTATAGGTGAGATTAAGAAAAGATGGTATTTTATTCAGGCGCTGGATGATAACTGAATCGCTGAAATAAGGAATTTCTTCATCGCCTGTATAGTCATAACTAGCTTCTGTTTGGGTAAAGGCATTGTCGATATACCATAAATTTAACAGACTGTCGAG
Organism: Bacteroidetes bacterium GWF2_38_335; assembly: GCA_001769535.1. Classification (GTDB taxonomy): domain Bacteria; phylum Bacteroidota; class Bacteroidia; order Bacteroidales; family GWF2-38-335; genus GWF2-38-335. Next base: position 172,045 of record MEOH01000010.1, on the reverse strand, counting down.
GTTGTCACAAAGCTGTTGTTTCTCAATCAGGTCGTTTTCAAGAAGCAGACTGTCTTTATTGTGGGCCAATAATGGGGAAGCATTGAACAGAACAAGCAATACAGATACAAATGATAACCTAAAAACAAAATTCATCATGCGCGCTTTTTTTTTTGTAAAGATAATATTCTATTTTTAAACACAAAAATAATGAACTGCTAATTAGTGGCACTAAGAAAACGTCAATAACTGCGTTATCCTCACATTGTCAAGCAGTCATTTACTATAGTAAACTCCTGATTGCCAATGTTCAGATGCCTTGTTCTTGGCGCCTTCTTAGCGCCACTTTCAAAAGACAAAGTATTTTCCTATATAATTAGAGATTCAGACTGATTCTGAATCCGTAATTATACTTGTAAGTATAAGGATCAGAGTTGATTGATGGTTCAATCCTTAGGGATAGATCTTCGGAAATATCGTAAGTAAAAAAATGTGAAGTAACAGTGGCTTCCACAATATTTAGAAAATATAATCCGGTAAGTCCGATAAAACACATATCCCTGTAACGGCGCCACCTGTCGCGTTCGGCTTTAAGGACTTCGGAGGTATACATAAAATCTGATGCAAACTCGTCAATGGTGAGTGGGTCGTTATCGTTTCTGTAAATGTAGGCGGTTCTGTAGCGTTTAAATTCATTGTTGTTATAGAAGACAAAATAGGTAAGGGCAAAGCCGCCTCCATATATAATACCGACTTTAAGCGATGAGTCCCACCAATGTCTTTGCCAGCGTGTGTTGTAAATCTGACCAAGTCCGGGAAAAATTGCAGATAAAGTAGCTGCTTTCTTGGGATTGGGAGTTCTGAGAGAATCTTTGGCAACGGTAGTTGTATCTGAAAATGAACCTGCTGAAGCGTTTGAAATCCATATAAAGGAAATCAATATTATCAGCAAACAATATTTCAGCCAGTTTTGTTTCAAATTGTTTTTTTACTTATAACCCGCAAATCAATTATTTATTTTGTCAATGATGCCAATAATTCGTTCAAGGTCGTCATCATTTTTAAAAGGGATAATTATTTTTCCGGCGCCCCTGGAACCTTTTTTGAACTCAACTTTTGACTCGAAATATGTACTCAGATGTTCTTCAAGTTTTTCGTATTCTTCGGGGTGTGAAATTTTAGATTTTGCTGTTTTTTCTTCTTTTTCTTCTTTAACCTCGCTTAATTCCCTTACAACTTCCTCAACTTTTCTAACTGAAAAATCATATTTCAGGATTTGTTGGTAAATCATGAGTTGGGTTTCGGGATCTTCAATATTGACAACGGCACGGGCATGACCCATGGTTATTTTTTTATTGCGTATTCCCAGTTGAATTTCAGCAGGAAGTTTCAATAACCGCAAATAATTTGAAATGGTTGATCGTTTTTTTCCAACACGGTCGCTCATATTTTCCTGAGTAAGGTTGCATTCCTCGATCAATCGTTGGTAGCTCAGGGCCACCTCGATGGCATCAAGGTCTTCGCGCTGTATATTTTCAACTAGAGCCATTTCAAGCATGCCCTGATTGTCCGCTCCGCGCACATATGCAGGAATCTTTTCCAGTCCGGCCAGCTTTGAAGCCCTAAATCTGCGTTCACCGGTAATCAGCTGATAGCGGTCGTTTTCAGTGGCACGAACGGTTATCGGCTGTATAATTCCCAGAACTTTAATGGAGTCGGCCAGTTCCTGCAGACTTTCCTCGTCAAAGTTTTTTCTTGGCTGATAAGGGTTTGCGTCAATTTTACTAATTTCAATCTCATTAATTGAACCAACTCTTTCTTCTTTTACATCCTGTTCAATAAGGGCACCCAATCCTCTGCCCAAAGCTTGTTTCTTGGCCATATTATTCGATAATTTTTTCGGCGTTACTAATTTTTGTCATTTCGTTTTTCTGCAGCAATTCGCGTGCAAGGTTAAGATAATTTACTGAGCCTTTTGATTCGGCATCATACAATACGATCGGCAATCCGTAGCTTGGCGCTTCACTTAGCTTAACATTTCTCTGTACAATGGTTTCGAATACCATTTGCTGGAAATGTTTCTTCACTTCCTCAACAACCTGGTTAGAAAGACGAAGTCTGGTGTCGTACATTGTAAGGAGGAATCCTTCAATTTTAAGATCCGGATTCAACCGTGCCTGTATTATTTTAATGGTGTTCAGCAATTTTCCAAGTCCTTCAAGAGCAAAATATTCACATTGTACCGGAATTATAACCGAGTCGGCAGCAGTGAGGGCATTAACAGTAATCAGACCAAGTGAAGGAGAACAGTCTATCAAAACAAAATCATAATTGTCTTTCACTTTTTCTATGACGTGTTTCATCATTTTCTCGCGATTCGGCTGGTTAAGCATTTCAATTTCTGCTCCAACAAGATCTATGTGAGAGGGAAGAATATCAAGTCCCTCAATTTCACTGTTAAGGATAATATCTTTGGGATGAACACCGTCAATCAGACTTTCATAGATGCTGGTTTTAATATTTTTTGTATCGAAACCTATTCCCGATGTGGCATTTGCCTGAGGATCTGCATCAACAATCAGCACTTTGTATTCCAGTACAGCCAGACTTGAAGCCAGATTTATGGCTGTTGTTGTTTTTCCCACCCCACCTTTTTGATTTGCTAGTGCAATTACTTTTCCCATCAGTTTTTTGTTTTTACTTTTTTTAATTTGAACCCACAAAAATACAATTATTGAGGCTTTATGATTTGATTACGGGACAGTTTTTTGAACAATTTCATGATTTTGTCAACATGATTTCAACAATTGTTTACCGGGTAAAGTTTATAATATTTTGACTAGTCAATGGTTACAGACTTTTTTGTTTTTTGCTATCTAATCTAAAACTAGTTAAAAAAAAGAAATGAATTACAATTTGTCGATTTTATTTTCTTAATTAGCATTCAAATTTAAACAAATAAAATATGAAAAAGATAGCTTATTTATTATTTGCAGCGCTTATTATGATAGCCCAAATATCTTGTGATTCAAAAACAGAAGAAAAAAAAGAATCTGTTGATGATAAAGATAAGGAATTAAAAGAAGATGTTAAAATCATTGCAGACATTAATTGTGAAATAGAGGGACTTACAAATGATATTTATGCATTTTACGATAAACACGGCGAATCTGACAATGCCCTTTATATTTTTGATGAACTGGGTGTAATGTTTGAAAATTGCACCTACATCACTCCTGAAGAAATTGAGGCTCTTATCCAGCAAAACAGAAAAGTGTATCTTGAAAAAAGAGGCACCGGAACAATTGTTGAAAGAATAACCGACAAGAAAGGAAATATTGAGTACATCATTAAAGAAGATCAGAATAAAATTACCGGGAGATTAAAGGCTGATACAATTTCTTCCGAATTAATGGCAGAAATGACAACTTTTGTTGAAAAATTTTGTCAAAAAAAGGAGCTTTTGAATCAATCAGCAAAAATTTATGAAGAAATGAACAATAAATATAAAAATGAAAATGTCTCTGAGAAATCTCAGAAAATTCTTTTTGACTTCATGACCAAATGCCCGAATTTTTCTCCGGAAAGACTTGAGGAAATTAAAAAAGAAATGAACCTGTAGTTCCTTTTATAAATTATTCTGTCAAATAAAACCCAACACCATTGTGTAAATTCATTTTTTCTATTTTATTTTGCACAAACTTTTAAACTTAACAAATATGAAAAAGACAATTTATGTAATTATGGCTGTTTTATTTATGGCTGCTTTCGTTGCCTGTGATTCTAAAAAAGAAGAAAAAAAGGACGATGGAGCGTCAAAAGATGAAGCTTTCAAAAAAGGTGTTCAGGAATTAGCTGATTTCAGGTGTGAAATGGAAAAAATCCAGGACAACATCAAAGAAATCCAAATGAAATATGACACCGCTGCCCAAAACCTTGTTTACTTCCATAAAGCAATTGAACTGCTTGCAGGATGTGAAAAAATCAAACCCGAATCTATTGAAGAATTAAAAACCGGGTTTATCACTGGTTATTTAAACAAAAGAGGCACCGGCCTGGTATTGGAAGAAAAGAAAGATAAAAAAGGTGTTCTTGAAGCTTATTTAATTAAAGATGAAAAGAAAAAAGTTATTGAAACTGTTAAGAATGATTCAATTCCTGCTGAAATTTTAACAGAAATTCAATCATGGGCAGACATGAAATGCAACATGGAAACCATGAAAGAAGAATTCCAGAAATTATTGGATGCTTTCAATGAACAGTTTAAAGATGACAAAGAAAGAGATGCAAAAGTTAAAAAATATGCTATCGAAATGATGGGAAAATGCGAATTTGTTTCTCCGGAAGAATTAGAAGAAATGAAAAAAGAAATGGAATAATGTTCGGCATTATTGAATTTTTAAAAGGGATGCTTCGGCATCCTTTTTTTTATGTCAAAAAAAATATTGGTTGTGCAGTAATAACGTATCATAATTATAGCTTACTTTGCGCAAACTTTTAAACAAATATTAAAATGAAAAAGACAATTTATGTAATCATGGCCGTTTTATTTATGGCCGCTTTTGTTGCTTGCGATTCTAAAAAAGAAGAAAAAAAAGACGACGGTGCAGATAAAGACAAAGAACTGAAAGCCGACGTTCAGAAAATTACCGACATTATGTGTGAAATGGAAGGTCTTACCACACAGATGCAGAGTATTAAAGAAAAATATGACACTTCTGCTACCCTCCTCCTTGAGATCAACGTTCTTGTTGACTTGATGAAAGGTTGTGCTCTTGTTACTCCTGAAGAAATTGACGCTTTTAAAGCTAATGCAACTCAGGCTTACCTTACTAAAAAAGGAACCGGACTTGTAATCGAAGAAAAGAAAGACAAAAAAGGTGTTTTGGAAGCTTACCTGATTAAAGACGAAAAGAAAAAAGTTGTTGAAACTGTAAAAGTTGATTCAATCAGCGCTGAAACTCAGGGCGAACTTCAGAATTACGTAAACATGCTTTGCCAGCAGAAAGAAATGATGGAAGAACTGAATAAAGTTTCCTCAGAACTTGACGCCAAATACAAAGATGATAAGGAAATTAAAGAAAAATCCAAAAAAGCTTACTTTGAGCAAATGGAAAAATGTCCTAACATCTCTCCCGAGAAACTCGAAGAAATGAAAAAAAGTATGTAATTCTTACCTGAACCAATATAAAAGGGATGCTTCGGCATCCTTTTTTTTTAAATATACAAAACTTATAGCTTTCAGCTTTTTTTCGTCAACTTTCATATAAAATAAACAACCTTTATATATATGTACTCGTCTAATTAATGGTTTATCGATAAAACTTATGCGAAAGCTGTTATTGCTTATATTTCTCTTTTTTCCCTTTTTTACCTTCTGCCAGGTAGTTGTAAACGAATATTGTGCTGCCAATTCCAGTGATCAGGCCGATAATTATGGTGAATATGAAGACTGGATTGAACTTTATAACTCAGGCGCTGCAGCTGCCGATATTACCGGCTATTATCTCAGTGACAAAGCTTCAAACCCCACCAAATGGGCTATCCCTTCTCTTTCTATTCCGGCAGGCGGCCGGGTAATTATTTACGCTTCTGGCAGAGACGAAGCTGTGGGTGTAAATTTTCATACCAATTTTAAACTTACCCAGACTGATCCTGAACATATCGTTTTTTCAAATGCTGCTGGTGTAATTCTTGAAAACATTACCATGCAGCCAAACCAGAAAAATCACTCAAGGGGCCGCACAACCGATGGCGCTGCAACCTGGTCGGTTTTTACCAATCCCACTCCGAATGCAGCAAACACCGGAGCAATGCAGGAATATGCAACAAAACCAATTTTCGACCAGACACCGGGTTTGCATGGTGCAGCAATTTCGCTGGTCCTCAGCTCTCCGGATGCAGGTGTCACAATAAGATATACACTCGACGGAACCACACCAACAACAACTTCCACTGCTTATTCCGGTCCGATTAATGTTAACGCTACAAAGGTTATCAGAGCCAAAGCTTTTAGCTCTAATGCTTCTGTCCCTGCAAGCTTTATCGAAACCAATACTTATTTCATTGGCACAGGACATACAATGGCCGTGGTTTCTGTAAGTGGTGATGAAATCGACGATTTATTAAACGGGGGATGGATGGAACCCGAAGGTGCTTTCGAATATTTCAGCTCAACCCAAACCCTCATCGATGAGGGAGATGGTGATTATAACAAACACGGCAATGACTCATGGGCATACGATCAGAGGGGATTTGACTATGTTTCGCGTGACCAGTACGGCTATAATTCTGCTGTTCATGATCAGGTTTTCAGAATAAAAGACCGGACTAAATTCCAACGTTTAATTTTCAAACCTGCTGCAAACGATAACTATCCCTTTGAAGACGGAGCACACATCAGGGACGCATACGTGCACTCATTGTCCCAGGTTGGCGACCTTAAAATGGATGAGCGCAGTTTTGAACCTTGTATCGTTTATGTCAATGGTCAATACTGGGGCGTATATGAAATCCGCGAAAAAGTTGATGATGCCGATTTTACAGAGTATTATTACAACCAGGACGAAAACAACCTTCAATTCCTGAAAACCTGGGGCGGAACATGGTCGGAATATGGAGGACCTCAGGCTCAAACTGACTGGGACAACCTGAAAAACTACATCCTCACCAATGATATGTCGGTTGCAGCAAACTTTGACTATGTTACCGAATACTACAATTGGGAAAGTCTGGTTGACTACGTTGTTATGAATTCTTACGTTGTATGCAGTGACTGGCTTAACTGGAATACTGCGTGGTGGCGCGGACTAAATCCTGCCGGGGATAAGAAAAAATGGCGGTATGCTTTGTGGGATATGGACGCCACTTTCGGCCATTATATTAATTATACCGGAATTCCCGATCAATCACCTGCTGCTGATCCATGCAATGCTGATAACCTTCCCGATCCCGGCGGACAAGGCCATATTCCCATCCTCAATGCACTTATGAATAACGAAACTTTCAGACAATACTACGTTTCAAGATACATTGATCTTTCAAATACAGTATTTTCATGCGAATTCATGATTCACCATCTCGACTCGCTGATTAACCTAATTACCCCCGAAATGTCGGCTCAAATTACACGCTGGGGTGGAACTTATGCCACCTGGGAAGCCAATGTTCAGGAACTGCGCGACTTTATAAATTCAAGATGTGTTGATCTTTCTGCCGGAATGATTGATTGTTATGAAGTTACCGGTCCGTATGAGCTTACCTTTACCGTTCAGCCCGCCGGCTCAGGAAATATCAAGGTAAACTCCATTGATCTTACCTCATACCCTTTTACCGGTGATTATTACGGAAATATTGACATTCTGCTAAAAGCAACTCCCCAACCGGGCTTTATGTTCGATTACTGGGAACTTTCAAACCATACCGTTTCTCCTGATCAGGACTCGGCAAACGTTGCCCTGCAAATTACAACAACCGATTACATAATTGCACATTTTATTCCTGAATTTGCTATTGACCTCGGCAATGACACCCTGATTTGTGAGGGTGATTATATCGTGCTTGATGCCGGACCGGCCGATTCATATCATTGGAATGACGGTTCAACTGCCCAACTTTACTATGTTACCGGTCCGGGAACTTATTCCGTTACCGTTACCGAAGCCGGAGCAACTTTCACTGATGCAATTGTCGTTACTGTTTCTCATGCCAGTGCAGGCAATGATGCAACCATCTGCCAGGGAAACTTTACAACCCTGAATGGTTCGGGCGGCGTTTCCTACTCATGGACTCCGGTTACCGGTTTAAGTAACCCGAATATTGCCAATCCGGTTGCAACCCCACTCGATACAACAACTTATGTGCTTACAATTACCGATGCTTCGGGTTGCCATTATTCTGATTCTATGACCGTTTATGTTTTGCCTCCGGTTCAGATTTCGGCATACGCAAACAAAACAAATATTTGTCCGGGCGAAGAAGTGCAAGTCCTTGTAAATCTCAGCGGTGGAGGTGGTCCGCCTTACACAATTTATTCAATTGACGGATTGATGGTCACTCCCCCACTCTATTTTTATCCACTGGATACCCTTGAATATATTTTATTTGCAACCGATGCCTGTAACTCAGTTAATTCAGATACAATCCATATTTATACCTGGGATAAACCCGAGATTAACATTTCTGCTGATAAACTTTCGGGATGTCAGCCGCTGGAGGTTACCTTTAATAATATGGAAGAAAATTCAGGCGACATCTTCTGGTGGAATTTTGGTGATATAATCAATAATTATTCCGATCAGGCATCACCGCATCATACTTTTCTTGAAGCAGGAATATTTGATATATCGCTGAAAATTACCAATATTTACGGATGTGATTCGTCACAAATTCTTTACGATTTCATTGAGGTGTATCCCAAACCTGTTGCCAATTTCTCTCCCGATAGGGATATTGTTTCAGTTTTTGACGGGGATGTTTATTTTGAAAACAATACCGTTGGTATAAATTCTGCCAACTGGGATTTTGGTGATGAGGGAGCTTCTGAATTGATTAGTCCAGTTCATGTTTATGAAGATATTGGTATTTACGAGGTTGAAGTGATAGTAAGCACCGAACACATGTGCATGGATACTGCATCCACCTTTATCCAGGTAACTGATGAGTATACATTCTGGGCACCAACAGCCATTAAAATTACTAGTGTTGCCTATAATAACAAGTTCTACATCAAAGGGAACGGAATAGATGCCACATCTTTTTATATGGCTATTTACGACCGTTGGGGCGAAGTGGTTTATGAAACAACAGAATACGACAACGAAAGCCCTGAACTTTACGGATGGGACGGCAGGGTAAAAGATAATGATTATGCCATGACCGGCGTTTACGGATTTATTGTGAAATACCGCACCATGCGTGGAGATGAGTTTGAAAAGGCGGGATTCTTCACTTTATTAAGGTAAAAATCACTTTACATTCATCCTTCTCACATCCAGATAGAACAGGAATGATACAATGAAAAAGTATATCAATCCGTAAAATCCAACCTCATTAACGATAAAAAACTGGTGTATTGACCTTGATCCAATAATTTCCCACGAGTTTATTGAAGGATGTGCATATGGAATATAGATAATTTCTTCGAAAAATGCCAGAATCAGTATGTTTCCTGCAACAATGCAAATCAGTCCTATTCCCAGTGGTACAAACAGATTTTTCACCCTCATGCTGATCCAGAATTGAATGGTAATTATACCCAGAGTTGCAAGAAAAGAATTGATGGTGGTAACGACCAGTTGAAGATATGCGGGGGCAAAATCTCCAAAACCCAGCTCAGGCCTGAAAATTCCCAGTAAAAATCCGCTGAACAAAATCAATAGCAGAAAAAGCACGTGTGTCAGGAAAACCAAAAATGCAATAGTGAAAAGTTTGCTGTAGTATATGCACCATTTTGGCACCGGCATTGTATACAATAGTTTCCAGGTGTTATTTTTATGATCTGTATAAACAACAAGGGTTGTGAGCAGTACAACAAAAAAGGGAAGCATAAATGTTGCAATGGCCTTATAGTGCTGATCAATATATGTAGCCCAGGGATTTCCGGTGTTCAACATTGTTAAGATGCTATCCTCGAAAAGATAAACAAGAAAAAACATCAGGGCAATAAAAAGCGGACTGATTACTGCCATCCAGATGGCAAAGGTGCGCCTTGTTTTTAACAGCTCAGCGTCAAAACAGGAAATGAAGTATTTCAGATTTTTAATCATGGCTGTCGGATTTTGTGAGGGTGATAAAAATATCTTCCAGACTTTCAATTTCGTTTTTTATCTGGTAAACAATGATGTTTTCGCTACGAAGGAGATCAATCAATGGTGAAACATCTTCTTTACTGCGCAGATTGGCATATAAATTTTCAGGTGATTTCTGCATTCTGTATTTATCTGCCAGCAATGAGTATGCTTTTTCAATGTCATTGGTTTCAATCAGCACACGATAATTCGCCTCTTTTGATGCCCTTAAATGCTCGATAGTACCTTGAAAAAGCAGGTGTCCGTGGTTGATAATCGCCACATGGCTGCATACTTTTTCAATCTCAGAAAGTAAATGGGATGACAAAAATATTGTAATGTTTTTCTTCTTGTTCAGATCAATGATAATATCCCTCACTTCCCTGATTCCCTCAGGATCCAATCCGTTTGTGGGTTCATCAAGAATTATCAGTTCGGGATCGGGCAAAAGGGCCATGGCCAGTCCGAGTCGCTGTTTCATTCCGGTTGAAAAAGCCTTCACCTTTTTGCGGCTGTTTACAGGTAATTTAACCAGATCGAGCACTTCGGGAATCCTGTCGGGATTCATGTTTCTGTAGATACAGACGATTTCAAGGTTTTCTTTTGCTGACAGATGGTTGTAAAGAGACGGCTGCTCAATGAGTGCACCAATTTTTTTATAAATATCAATCTTGTGTTTTTCTATAAACTTGTCAAAAATCATAACTTTTTCCCTGCCTGCGAACAGCAAGCCAAGCAAAACCCTGATGGTAGTTGTTTTTCCGGCTCCGTTTGGTCCCAGAAAACCATATACCGAGCCACGGGGAACTTCAAAGGATATATCCTTCAGAATTTTATCCTTGCCCGAGTATGAAAAGGAAAGGTTACGGGTTTGTATTATATTTGACATGCAAAATTTATTTTAAAAAAGTTTGTATCAACCAATCAGGGTTTGCGCCTTACAATGAACCAGTCATTCAGCAATTCCTTTTTATTGTATTTTATTGGTGTTTGACCATCTTTCAGGGTAAAAGAGCACCCGGCACCTAAGGCAATGGCATGACCAGCTGCAGTGTCCCATTCCATTGTCGGACCAAACCGGGGGTAAATATCAGCATTTCCCTCGGCAACCATGCAAATTTTCAAAGAACTTCCTTTCGACTGAAATTCCAGTTCACCGTACTGATCCCTGAGATTCTGAATGAACACTTCGGTTTCGGCATTCATGTGCGACCTGCTGCCAACCACAACCATTTTTTCATTTTTTTCTGCATAAGGCATTTTGCGGCCCTTTAATGCGGTTTTTTCAAATGAAAAGTCTCCTGCAAAATCGGCACAAATATTTTCAATGCAAAAAGCACCGGTTTCAATTTCTGATATATATAGTTTTTTCTGAACCGGAATGTAAATTACTCCGGCAACCGGACTGTCTTTCTTAATAAGTGCGATATTCACGGTAAACTCACCATTGCGGTTGATAAACTCCTTGGTTCCGTCGAGCGGATCAACAAGCCAGTAATAATCCCATTTTGATCTTTCCTCAAAGCTCAGGTGTTTTCCTTCTTCGCTCAGCACGGGCAAACCAGTTGAATTTAAAATGTCTGTAATCACTTTGTTTGCCATTTGATCGGCAAGGGTAAGCGGTGTGCGGTCTTCTTTTAACTGAACGCCAAAATCGGTTGTGCTGTATACCTGAAGGATTTCCTTCCCTGCTCTCAGGGAAGATTCTATGGCAAACGATAAAAACCCCAATGTTTCTTTTTGTGTCATGATCTAAAAATTATTGCGAAGGTATGGACTTTTGAATTAATAACTTTCAGATAAAAATATTATTGTTTCCATAAATTAGTCTGATCAACATTTTCAAGCGAAGCAGTGATGCGCAGGGCAAGATTCTTTTTACCCAGTTTATCTTCCATTAATCCGATCAATGATTTATAATCCTTGCGCACATTGCATTCGCCATAATCACAGGATTGATCAAGCAAGGGCAGGTTAAGTGATTTATGCAGTTTAGTTATCAATGATTCTTCAAGATAAATCATTGGCCGGATAATTTTCAGTTTACTTCCGGGCACACCGACAACCGGCGAAAAACTTCCGGATTTTTTGTTTTCAAAAATATTCATCAGAAAAGTTTCAGCCACATCGGTTGCATGGTGGCCAAACGCGGCCCTGTCAATGCCCTTTTCGGCCAGCATTCTGCTCATTGCCCCTCTTTTCAGCCGGGCACACATATAGCATACGGATTTTTTCATCTGCCTTCCACCCGTATCCAGTCTGTCTTCAAAATACGGAACTTCCAGACTTTCGCAATAATTGCTCAAAACCGAACTGTCATAGTCAGAAAATGTTTTAATATGAATGGCAGATAAATGAAAAGACAAATGGGAATACTTCTGCAAATACTTTAAAATATACAGCAAAGTAATACTGTCTTTTCCACCTGATAACGCCACTGAGATATTCGATCCCTCAGGAATCATTTCATATTTTTCAATGGCTTTGATCACATCGGTGACAAACCATTTGGAATAGTTCTTATTGAAAGGGATTTCCATTATGACTTAATGCAGTGAACAATCTCACCGATATACATTTTATGGTAATCTTTCAGTGGGTAATTCCTGTCAATTGATTTATCGAGGAACAATTCGGGCTTTACCATATCTGCATAAATTTTCCGGCATTCCATTTGCAGTCTGGCTTCTTCAAAAAATACCGAATGTTCAGATGTCATTGGTATCAGGCCCGATTCCAGTTTTTTATTTATATCCCTGCCGGATTTTGTTCCGCAAAGATTTAGCGCACTCCGGTATATTTCATCAAAAAAGGAAATGGTAAAATAGTCGTTTTTTTCAAGAAATCCATAGGTGTGGCGGGTTGGACGAACATAAATAAAGACTACAGGTTTTTTCCATAAAAAGCCCATACCTCCCCATGCGGCAGTCATCATATTAAAGTTTTCAATGTCTCCTGAAGTTATCAGCATCCAGTCTGAACCTATCAGTTTAACTGCGCTCTCATTAATATCAACGGGTTTTATTTCCTTAAAATCTCTCATTTTGGTTGTTGGTTTAGTGAAGGGTTAAGTGAAACTGCTTTTGCATAATATGCCTGGGCATTCTGGATATCTCCCAGATTCTGGTAAGAAATGGACATATTCAGGTAAACCTGGGCATCGTTGGGATTGATTTCGATGGCTTTTTTAAGTATGTCAATGGAATTTTGCACCTCGCCGGCCATTCCGTATACAACACCTAAAAATTTGTGGGTTTGAAAATCCTTGTTGTTGTACTCAAGGGATTTTTTGAAATATTTGATTGCCGTTTTGGGATCCTGCTTAAATTTTCCAAATGTAACGCCCAGATTATAATAAATATCAGCAGCAGCTTTTTTGATGTCGGTTACCGGGACAGTTATTTTTTTCATATCAGGATCCTGGAAACCTGCAAAATATCCTTGCAGATTGCCATGAACATCCTGGTTGGCGGGATCGATGGCAAGCACCAATATGAAATAATGGAACAGAGAATCAAGGTTTTGATCAAGATCATAATATGATTTTCCAATCCTTATCAGCGGTTCAATATAGGTGGGATGAATTTCGACAGCTTTATAAAAATAAGGTAAAGCTTTTTGAATGTATTCCCTCCTTTGCAATGAATCAACACCTTCTTTTCCTGCCATATCAAGATATTCGCCGCCAAGAGAACTGTTTCCCTTAGCGCTGTTGGGACAAGTTTCAATATCGGTGCTGAACAAAGTCAGGTTGTCTTTCCATGCTTTATTGCGATCAATGGTTTTGTATGACCAAACACCAATTAATAAAGCAAAAATCACAATGGACACAGAAAAGTGGGTTTCAGGTTTTTTAATTATGCCGGGTAATTTGTAAATTACTGCGTAGGCAATAATCAGGCAGAATCCAAGAAGTCCGGTAAACACAAACCTTTCGTTCATGAATGCGCCAATTGGAAAGAAAAGGTTTGAGGTAGGCAAAAGGGTAATCACAAAAATAAGCAGACTGAAAATCAGGATTGTCTGATGGCTTGCTAGTCCCCGACCGGAAGGCTTTTTTGTTTTATCATTTGAAAAAAGTGCCTTGATGTAAGCAAATAAAATTGAGAAGAGGTAATAAGCCGACAAAACAAAAATTGCTGCAAAAGCAATGAATGAAATCAACACCCAAGGATTACTCCATTCCATTATGGGAATATGATAAGGATAATAATCGTAAGTGAGGGGATGTGGAAAAACAAGCAATTTCAGGTACATGCCGAGCGTGAAGAAAATGGTTGCAGACTTCTGAGGACCGCTCATTTCAAGGAAATTGTCATTCATCAGTTCGGGTTTGGTCAGAATGTCCTTAGATTTTTCAAATATGCCTTCCCTGATAAGAAAATATGCAGCAAATGCAGCAATTATGGGCAACAAGGAAATGATTATTTTTTTCAGGTCATACTCTTTAAAAAGGTATAATGCAACCGGAATGATAACCACAAAAGCCGCTGCGTTTTCTTTTGAGAGCATGGCCAAAAAGAATGCAGCAAAGGTTAAGATAAGATAGAACGGCTTTTTTACCTCTAAATATCTGAAAACCATAAGGGTGGTTAGAAGTGAAAATCCCAGGGAAAAAATCTCATCCCGTCCTTTGATATTGGCAACAGCTTCGGTGTGCAGCGGATTTGCCACAAAAAGTAAAGTTGTGATAAAAGGAAGTGACAAGTACCATTTTTTATAAGGGAAGCGGACCAATAATTTAGAAAGAGCCATAAACATCATCATGCAAAGAAACCCATACAACAGGGTGTTGATCACGTGACTTCGGCGCGGACTCAATCCGTACATTTCATATTCAATGGCAAAAGTAACCAGAGAAAGTGGTCGGTACCTGCCACCCTCGACCATATTGGTTTCTTTGCCGAAAAAGCCTGCAAAAAAGTCTGTTTTCATTATTTCAGAAATTCCATCAGTACCTTTCATTACAAACTGATTTTTGAAAACAGCCATTTTATCGTCAAGGGCATACTGGTGGTTAAATGTATTTGCATATAAAATAACCGCAAAAACAAAAACAATCCCCATCATCATGCGCTGCTGAAGTTTTGAGAAAGGGTATTCAGGGATTTCGGGCTTTTTAGGAGCCGCAGTTTTATTTTCCTGTTTGAAGTTCTTCCTGGCCATATTGCTAAGCTTGTTAATACCGCTTTTATGCAGCGGAAAAGTGTTAAGGTAAATACTCAGGTCATGTCCTGAGGTCAATACCAATTTTCAGTCTCAAATATATTAAAAAAATCTACTATTGGAAAATAATATCAGACCTGATGATAAGTCCGGTTATTATTTGATAACATGGCTTGATGCGATGTGCTGTGCTTTTTTTACTCTGGTTTGACTATTAATCAACCTCCAAATCTCGGATTCACAACATTATTGTAAATAGATCCGAAAGTATAGGTAAGTCCTATATTTCCGTAATAGGAATACTGGGTTGACAGTTGCCGTTTCTGAAGAAGAATTTCTTCGGTGGTGGCATCTTGTTTGGGCAACGACAGCTGATTGTGTATCAGAGAAACTGAAAAATAGGCATAAAATGACAATCCTTTAATTATTCTTACGTTTACCGAACCATATAAATTCAAACTATTCAGTTCGAGATCATGAAGGTATTGTGAATAACTTGCAGATGAGGACAGCGATCCCCATTTTTGCTTAAACTCGGCTGCCACACCCATATTGTGAGAGACCAGTCCTTCCTCAATTTTATTAAAAATAGTTGTATCGTTGTAATAATGATAACTGTATCCAACTGAATATTGAAACCTTAGTTGTTTTCGTGTCGATTCGGAGTATTTAAACAGGTTGTATTCAACTGTCGGACTTAATCCGTAAATCAGTCGGGTATTGGAATACGTGCTTGAGTAAATATTTGCATCACCACCGGCAGACCAATGATCGGTTAATGATTTTACACCCAAAAAGCTCGCTGAATTGCTTTTCGATGAACTGAAGTAAGAAACCGTATCGGATATTTGGTAGGTGCTTTCTGAATAGTAAGTAGAAATATCAGTTTCAAATTTGTATTTTTCGGTCACCCGGTTTGCAGAAACTGAGCCGTTATAATTTAAAGATTTGTAGCTTTCCTGACCGTTTAGGTATCCACTTGCATAAATGTTGAACACCCAACTGTTCCAAGGGTCATTAACTTCCTGCGCTTCACTTTCTTTTGTAAATTCAATACTGATATATTCGGCCAAAGGTGTTTTAGCTGCATATCTTGTTAATCCAAGTTTTAAATACGTAGTGAGCATTTCTCTTAACTCATCCGAGGTTGCGTCACTTTTTGATGATACAGTCAGTGTGTCGTTTAACCCCTCAAATTCATTTTTTCCATAAAAAGTTAAGGTGTATTCGTTTCCCCCGCTGCCTGTGTTTTGCGTACTTACAAGCAAATGCACCTGGGCTTCTTTGAAATCGCGAACGTAATTTACCCATGTGATTTCCTTTCGAACATAGTCCAAATCACAGTAATCACAGTCAATAAACAACCTTAATGCATCTTTTCTCAGACTGTCATTGGTGGTTTCCTGCGAAAATGCGTTTAGAAACAAAAGAAAAAGAATGTTAACAAAAGCTACTTTTTTCATCTCCAGAGTGTATTATAAATGTGCGAAAACATAGTAATGCAAATGCATTTCTGCATTCAGATATTAAACGTAATTTTTTTACTCAATATTATCTGCTGACAACAGATTCAAATAGTGTACGGTTAACAATGGACCTTCCGAGGGTTATTTCATCGGCATATTCAAGTTCATCGCCAATAGCTACACCACGCGCAAGAACAGAAACGCGCACATTATATTCACTCAGTCTTTTAAAAATATAAAAGTTTGTAGTGTCGCCTTCCATGGTAGTGCTCAGAGCCATAATTACCTCGCGTACATTTCCGGCAGCAATCCTTTTTTCGAGGGAATCAATAGTCAGGTCGCCCGGACCAATTCCGTCAACCGGAGAAATAATTCCTCCAAGCACATGGTACAATCCATTAAACTGATGTGTTTTCTCTATTGCCATCACATCTCTAATGCTTTCAACCACACAAATGGTTGCCCGGTCTCTCGATCCCGAAGAACAGATGCTGCATTCATGCTCATCACAAACGTTATTGCAAGTCTTGCAGAAGTTAATTTCATTACGCAGGCGCATGATAGCGTTCCCAAAAGAATTTACTTCCTCTTTGTCTTGCTTGAGCAGGTGAAGAACCAATCGAAGTGCTGTACGTTTTCCTATCCCCGGTAATCTGGAAAACTCGTTTACTGCCTCTTCAAGTAATTTTGACGGAAATTCATTCATACTGCAAAAATATGAAATCTTTTTATGTGAATAAAAAACCTGACTATAAAAGATAAATAAAATTAAATCCCAGCGTGATTTTGAGACTTCCTTCATAGGGGTAAAAGTCATCCAGGTCATCAATGATTGTATTTTGCTGGTTATAACGTTCCATCCAGATGTTTTCCCTAACGCCCAGACCAACAAAAACATCAATTCCAAAGCGATCGTCCATCAATCTTTGATAGCCCAAAAGCAGGTTGATATTTTTATGAACCGCTCTGATGTATTCGTCTCTGATATAAAGATGCCTGTAAGAAAATTTACAAGCTGAATAGGAAAAAAGTGCCGAGCCATAAAATCCTTCAAGAGATTGACTTTCAAAATAGTATCGATACGAAAACTGAAACCTGTATCCTTTCATAATCAGATGTGGCTCACCAGGTGAGTAAAGGGAGTCCTCCATAAGCAAAACAAGCCAGGCCTTTCCCAGATATGAAGCCCCAATCTGGAAAGAGCTGTGTCTTGAAATTCTACTTTCATAACACATGCGATACTCGCCCGTCATTGGTATTGAACTCCAGAAAACAGGAAAGGGATTTGATTTCAGAAAGTGATTGTTTACGCTGTAATCTCCGGGTACAAAGGGAATACTATCCTGACCCTTTGCGAAGAATGAAAGTCCGGTTGCAAAAAATAAAATTATATATAAACACGATCTTTTCAATCGGTACAGATTTTTATCCTCTTTGACGAACAGCATCAAAAATCATTATTCCCGCTGCAACAGATACATTTAATGATTGTATTTTTCCCTGCATGGGAATTTTCACAATATGGTCGGCATACCTGAGATTTTCGGGATGAATGCCCCGGTCCTCAGAACCCATCAGGAATGCAATGGGACCGGTCAGGTCTGTTTCGTAAAAATTTTTATCTGATTTTTCATCGGCAGCAACAATTTGCAGACCGGAATCCTTTAGAAATCTGATGGTGCTTTTTAGTGAAGCAGTGCGGCAAACAGGAATAACAGAAAGTGCTCCGGCCGAAGTTTTTACAGCATCCGAGTTTATTGCAGCGGCACCTTTATCTGGAATTACCACGGCATCAACACCGGCACATTCTGCAGTGCGGCAAATGGCACCAAAGTTTCTCACATCGCTGATTTCATCAAGCAAAAGCACCATAGGCGTTTTACCATTCTCGAAGCAAAATGGGATAATATCCTCGATCTTTTGAAATTCAACCGGGGTAGTAAAGGCAATTACTCCCTGATGGTTTTTGCGCGTGGTACGATTAAGTTTTTCAATGGGAACATACTGAAAAGGTATGTTGTTTTCTTGAACAATCCTGAGAAGTGCGTGAAACTGATCACCCGAAAGGCCCTTTTTAAACATGACCTTGCTGATGGTTTTTCCGGCAATGATTGCTTCCTGCAAAGTTCTGATTCCGTATATTATATCGTTGCTTTCGTTCATGGCAATATTTTAGTGAACTATTGAATAAACCCTGCCGTTCCTCCAGGTATCTACTGCCTGGTACCAGCTTGATTTATAAATTTCCTTGCGTATTAATATGTAGTCGTTTTCCGAAAAATTGTTGTCCACCTTGCTGAAGGTGAAACTTAGGGAAATAACATCCGGACTGTCTCCGTACAGCCATCTTTCAGAATCGTTTGTTTTATAAATGTGTTTGGGAGCGCCGTAAATCATATAGATCATTCCGCGATCAGATTTCCATCCCTCCAAATAGGATGTAAAATAAACATTGGCAAAACTCGCCCGGTTATAAAATGCTCTGATCACCTCCCTCGCTCTGTCAGTATTGCCGGTTGATTTGAGCCAGAATTCATCTACAGCGAGCTTTTTATTTGTGTACTCCTCGTATTTTTTGAATTCTTTACTTGTCACAAGAAATCTTACCGGTTTGAGCATTTCGCCGGCAGTTTTGAATTCGGGATAAAAGTCCCCGAAATTGTGAATTGTAAAACCATCATTCTGTGAGGTGTCGGTTTGTATAATATACATGCCCCTTTTTGCAAAAACCAGGGTGTCGGTCGATTTGACTTTTTTAATCTCGGCCGGAATCAATGCTGTGGATTTATATACTGTCAGCGAAAACGGAGGCTGTGCCATTTCAAATTCGGTATCGTAGTAACTGACAAAATAGTAATCAGCATTATTTCTCTTATTTTTAAATATCAAACTGTCTGAACTATAAACAAAGTTTCGATAAAAATTTGTACCATTCAGCATTACAGGAAGGTAGTTCTGAGCTGCATGCAAATTGGCTTTGTTAATATCTATGTAAGATGTTGCTGATTTACTGCTTGTTACGTCAGTAAAAACTATTTTAAGCGTAAATTTTTCGTTTTCAGGAATTTTTATTTCAATAAAGTCAGTGTACAGCTTGTTTTCAGATTTTTCCAATCTGATAATTGTAGTGGCGCTGTCGGTAATTTCGTTTGATTCAAGTGATCTGATAAGCTGGTAATTAATCTTGATTTTTGCTTTTATTTCAGGATCTGTAAGAGTTTTACTAAAAATAAGCTGGTCGGTGCTGATAGCAAAAAATAAAGCAGAAGTTTCATTTCCGGTATGATAAACCCGGTATTCGGGTTTCAGTGACCCCAGTGAAGGATTGTACAGAAATGACACATTGTTGTTGCTGACTGTATTGTAGTATGGTTTGCAATCAGAAAAAACAATGGTTATCAGAAAAAGCAATAAAAACAGGGAGAAAAAAGAGTTCTTCTTGTCCTGCCAATGCAATTGTTTTGGAATGCCGGTTGTTATTTTTAACACTTTGCCAGATTTAATGTGTAAAACCGATATAAAAATAGCAATAATATTTATATCGTACTATACTGATTTATAAAATGAAGGATTTTTAAGGTAGTCATTTTTTGTAACTGAGTAAATTATGCTGTTAACATGTTTATTTTCAATCAGAAAATTTTCCCGTAAAATACCCTCCCTGATCATACCTGATTTAATCAGCATTTTTTCTACAGCAGGGTGATTTTCATAAAACTGTGATTCGATTCTGTTTAACTCTGTATTTTCAAATGCCCAGGAAATAACTGCACGGTGTGCTTCGGAAATAATGCCTTTTTTCCAGTATTTTTTTTCTAATACTGAAGCAAAAGAACCAAAATGATGATCGTGATTTATATATAATATTCCGATTAGTCCGACCAATTTGTCAAAGGGTTTTAAACATACTGCCCAAATTAATAATTTGCTGCTGTTTATGCCTTCATCAAATTCCATGATGGCACTTTGGCTTTCATTAATTGTTCCATGCTTTTTAATTCCGGAATACTTTAGGATTTCCTCATCCGAAAACAAAGAAAAGATGGCTGAATCGTCATTTATAACAGGTTTTCGCAGAAGTAAGCGTGACGTATTTATTTCATCATATGTAAATTGCATTCTATTTTCTTTTTTGTCTGAGGTTTTCGAGCTCAATACCTGTTTTTTCCCAGTTTTCGAGTTCAGTTTCCATATCTTTTTTCACCTGTTCAAAACGGATGTATAAATCATGATTACCCGTATTTTCGGGTGATGAAATTGCCAGATTCAAATCTTCGATTTCTTTTTCAAGTTCTTCGATGCGTTTCTCTGAAGCTCCCAATCGGTTTGTAACCTTCCTGATTTCTTTTTCAAGTTCTTTTTTATCAAGGTAGTCCATTTTGTTTGCAGAGGGAGCATTATCCTGTGTTTTAACGGCAACTGCTCTTTTTTGCTCAAGTTCTTTCAGCGTCTCGATTTTTTTTCGTTGCAGAAAATCATAAATCCCCCCGATATGTTGCCTTATTTTTTTGCTTCTAAACTCATAAACCTTTGTTACCAATCCATCAAGAAAATATCTGTCGTGTGACACGATTAACAAAGTGCCGTCGTATTTGAGCAGTGATTCTTTCAGGATATCCTTCGATCGCATATCCAGATGATTGGTTGGCTCATCAAGTACCAACAGGTTTACCGGTCTTAAAAGTAATTTTGCCAAAGCAAGTCGCGAGCGTTCTCCGCCTGAAAGCACTTTGACTTTTTTATCAACATCCTCACCACTAAAAAGGAATGAACCTAAAATATCACGAATCCTTGTCCGGATGTCACCCACAGCAATTTCATCTATGGTTTGAAGCACTGTTTTTTCCTCGTCAAGCAGCAGGTCCTGGTTTTGGGCATAATAGCCGATTTCCACTTTATGTCCGGGTTTTAATATACCGGTGTGGTCCAGTTCTCCGACAATAATTCTGGAAAAAGTAGTTTTTCCTTCACCATTCTTTCCCACAAAAGCAACCTTTTCGTTTTTTTCGAGAATAAAATCAACTTTATCAAGAACCTTATGCGAACCATAACTTTTTGAGAGTTCAATGGATTCCATTACGATGTTGCCTGAGTGGGGAGCAGGAGGAAATTTAAAATGCATGGACGAATTATCTTCCTCATCAACTTCTATGCGGTCAATTTTCTCAAGCTGTTTGATCCTTGACTGTACCTGAACCGCTTTGGTATTTTTATATCTGAACCTTTCAATAAACCGTTCGGTATCTTCTATTTTTTTCTGCTGGTTTTGGAAAGCATTTAATTGAGTTTGTCTGCGTTCCTTCCGAAGTTCAACATATTTTGTGTAAGATACTTTATAATCGTAAATTTTTCCCAGTGAAATTTCTACCGTTCGGGTAGTTACATTATCGAGGAAAGCCCGGTCGTGTGAAATGAGGATAACTGCTCCCGGAAAAGTTTTAAGATAATCTTCGAGCCATTGAATGGATTCAATATCAAGATGATTTGTAGGCTCATCAAGCAAAAGTATGTCGGGCTTTTGAAGCAGTATTTTTGCCAGTTCTATACGCATTCGCCATCCTCCACTCAGCTCGGCTGTGGCTTTTGAAAAGTCTGGAACAGCAAAACCCAGTCCGGTAAGCGTTTGTTCAATATCCGCCTGCAAACTGTTACCACCAAGAAGTTCGAATCGTTCGTTGGCATCAGTGAGTTTTTCAATAATTGACAGATACTCGTCAGAATGATAGTCGGTGCGGTTTTCGATTAAATGTGTCAGATGGGTTATTTTATCGGTCAGACTGATTATCTCAGTAAAAGCAGAATAGGTTTCATCGTAAACGGTTTTGTCATTTGAGCAGCTCATCTGTTGTGGAAGGTATCCTTTTATCAGTCTGTTTGGCATTTCAACCGAGCCCATAGTGGGATTTTCCTGCCCAATGATAATCTTGAGAAGCGTGGATTTGCCGGCACCATTTTTCCCGACAAGACCAATCCTGTCTTTCTGGTTAATCAGAAAAGAAATGTCATTGAACAGTTCGAAACCGCCAAAATGTACTGATACATGGTTTACCGAAATCATGGGTGCAAAGATAGAATGTTTTCGGGGTTTGAAAAATCACAGTTTTACGATTTTTTTAACAGTCATCTTTCCATTAACAGTGAGATTTAGGAAATATACCCCGGAAGAGAGATTATACTGTTCATCGAAACGTAAAACGTGGTATCCGTTTTCCACATGAATATTATTGATTTCAGCTAATTTTCTTCCAAATGCATCATAAAGACAAATACTTATCTGATCATTGTTTTTTTGGTAAACAGGAATATATAGGAAATCTGAGAATGGATTTGGAAAAACCTGCGGATCATAATCATCTGTGAAAATACCTTCGGGAAATTTAAAGGAAAGGTGTTTTTTATCAAAAAGACCAATAGAATCGGTTATTTTCAGATATATTGAATCGCCTGAGCTTATCAGGTTCCTTACAAAGGAAAGCCAGCCTGTATCGTCAATCTGAAAATGATCGGGATGTTTTATGTAATTAAAACTGAATGATTTTTCACTGCAGAAATTTGTTTCCCCTGATTGTTCTAAAATTGTATACTGAGAACCTGACCCATCAGAAACTCCTGCAATCCAGTTATTATCAGCAAAATACAAATTTCCATAACAGAAATCTATTTTTCCTGAACTGTGCAGTTTTACACAAAAATCGACTTCAGTTCCAGGTGTATCTGTATTTTGATTTGTCAGTTTCCATGAGATTATTGCCAGTGTATCGTTTTTTGTATATGATATTCCTCCGCCCGGCCTTATTTTCATGTTGGTAAAAAAAGGTGCAATCAATTTTAAAGTTTTTATTGTGTTTTCGCCAGGCGTAAAATATGGCCATAAAAAGGGAGGAGAGTCAAAGAAAACCATACCCTCAACGGAAATATAAATACTGTTGTAATCTGTGCCATAGAATGGGAAATCAAAATCCAGGTCAAGTTGGGTGAAGTAATTGCTTGAATCCCACGGAATAAAATTATTTTCAAGCGTTTCGGGAAAGATAAGGGAAGATTGAGAATAAGTGTATTCATTAATTAACTGCCAATGAAAGCCCGGGGTTCCTCCGTCAGATGAAACCGGGTAACCACTGATATCCGGTTCAAGCGTAATTACACTGTCGGTTATTTCCGGTTTATTGAAGTTAATTTGGCAAACTACTGATAAACTGGTTATTGAGTCATTTTTAAGTTCAAGATGGTTTTGCGGTGAAAGATGAACTTCCCCGGTGATATGATTATTTACTTCAAATTCTACCAGATAACCTTCGCTTGTGTCTGCAAAATCATTCTCTTTTACACAAACAAAAAATCGTGCCAATTCTCCGGAATTAATATACGACAATAATGGAGTAAGATCGAGGGCAAATTCAATGGTTTTGGAGCTGTCGGCAGATAAGCCCTGCATAGGAAAATTTCCTCCCTGAAAATAAAAATGCGGATATTCATAAATGTTTTCCGGACTAATAGAAGCAGTGTCTTTTGAAACTCCGGTAAAAACTTTTATCTTGTTTCGACATGTATGGTTCAGTTTAATTCTGGCTGTAACCAAAGGAAATGCATTTGTGTCGGCAACAATGATATTTGCTTCATCATGCCATAACCTGTTGGGATTTACTGTTGAAAAAAATCTGTATGGGTAATAATGCCTTCCATTATTTCCATCGGATGAACCGAAAGTTTCTGATATAATAAATGCCCCCAATTCGCAGTCGTAAAGATTTACCAAATCATCACCATTGATGTCAATTTCTGTGGTTGAAATTCCATCTCCGTTAAAGTCAAAAGTTACTGAATCATCATATCCGGTAATGGTAACGGAGTGACTGAAATAAGGCCCGGAACTTTTTAAATAAATCAAACCATTGTAGGATGTTGGAAGTTGAATGGTGTCCATAACATTTGGTCCACCAATGATGCAATTGGCAACACCACCATACGGAGAATCTTCATTATGGTGATACAGCCATTGTTTGAGGTTTTCGATTCCTTCTTCACTATTGACTTTGATAGCGTAATAACCTGAAATGCGGTTTTTGAATGATTCGAGGTACTTGTCGTATCCGGTCATCCAAAGTTTTTCGTTCATGATTATGGTTGTGGAATCCAGTGAGAAATCTTTCCAAAAAGGGTTGCCTGCCGCCCTCACAATATCCAGAATATCATAGTAATTGGCACCAATTACTGCACTGCCTGAATTTAAAAAATTATACGCAAACAACTCGGACAGTGTGTTTTCAGGAAGCTCTGCAGGAGTGCCGCGCATACGGTTTAACTCATAAGAAAGAGCAAAGTATATGGATGAAAAACCATGACAACTGTAATAGCCCATGCATCTGAAGGGAGGGAAAAAGGGACTCAGACTGTTATCATGGAAAGGTGGCAATGAGCCTTTGCTTTTTCTTATTTTGATTTCCGGAATTTCCCTGCCTACCTCATTTATACTGTAACCAGGAATCGGTTCCTTCGCACATGTATTGTCTTGTCCGGATAATCCGATAATAAAAAGGAAATATAAAGACACTATTAATAAATAAAACTTCATCAATTTCGATTATCTATATGACAATAATTTGCATATATACAAAATTAAACAAAAATCCTTGTTGATTCCATTGATTCATAAAAATTCTGATGTTGTTTTTTCAAAATTTATTTTTCATCTTTGTTCACTAACAACTAAAAAAGAAATTATTATGGGAATGACCATTATTGAAAAAATTTTAGCCAGCCACTCAAAATATGATGTGGTAAAGCCCAATGAAAATATTGACATTTTTATTGATGCACGCGTGGCCAGAGACTTTGGCGGTGCCAATGTTGTGAAAAATCTTAAGGATAACGGAATGGGAATTGATGATCCATCCAAAACTTTTTTCACATTTGACTGCAACCCAACCGGTTCTGATCAGAAATACGCGGTGAATCAGCATATTTGTCGTCAGTATGCCCGTCAGCAAGGTTTTAAGGTGTATGATATTGATGCCGGCATCGGAACCCATCTGGCTATTGATAAAGGACTGGCCTGGCCGGGGAGCACATTTGTTTCAACCGACTCGCATGCAAATATCATGGGTGCCATTGGTGCATTCGGGCAAGGAATGGGCGATGTGGATATTGCCGCCACTTTTGCAAAAGGTTCCATCTGGTTTAAGGTTCCTGAATCGGCAAGAATAACTTTCACAGGAAAACGTCCGGCAAATGTAACCGCAAAAGACATTGTTCTTAACATTTTGGCTAAATACGGAGCCAATTCTTTGCTGGGATATTCTGTTGAATTGTATGGAGAAGCCATTGATGGACTGACCCTTGATGAAAGAATTACCATCGCGTCTATGGGTACTGAAATGGGAGTTATTACCATAATGATACCCCCAAGTGATGCCATAATCAAACAAAGTGAAAAAGTTACCGGTAAAAAAATTGAAAAAATTATTGCCGACAAAGATGCCGTTTATGTTGTGGATGATGTGATTGACATCTCAAAATATGTTCCAATGGCTTCAAAACCCGGCAAACCTCATGGAGCAGTTAATGTGACCGAATTCAAAAACACCAAAATTGACTCTGCTTTTATCGGCAGTTGCACCAATGGTCGAATTGAAGACCTTCGTGAAGCTGCAAATATTCTAAGGGGAAGGAAAGTTGCACCGGGAGTGGTTCTGAAAATTGTTCCTGCCACCGATGAAATATGGCAGCAGGCAATGAAAGAAGGACTTATTACTGTTTTTAAAGAAGCTGGTGCAATGCTTTCAAATGCAGGATGTGCTGGTTGTGCAGCCGGACAGGTAGGTCAGAATGGTCCGGGTGAAGTGACAATCAGTACCGGCAACCGTAATTTCCCGGGGAAACAGGGAGCCGGAGATGTGTATCTTTCATCACCATCAATTGTTGCAGCATCGGCTGTAGCCGGCTATATTACCACGCCAGATAATATTCCAGCCCAACCTGCCACTTTTGATTCATTAAAACAGGCAACAACCGGAGCGAAAGCTGTTGAAAAAGAAGTAAAATCGGAGAAAAAACCGGTTACTGTTGAAGGCTGCGTATGGTATGTAAAAGAAGACAATATTGACACAGATATGATTTTCCATAACCGCTACCTTGCCATTACAAATATTAAGGAAATGGGTCAGTATGCTTTCGACAACCTTGAAGGTTACAAGGATTTTGCCAAAAAGGCAAAAGCCGGCGACATCGTTGTAACACAAAAGAATTTTGGTGCAGGAAGTTCACGCCAGCAGGCCGTTGACTGCTTCAATTCATTAGGTATCCATTGTGTAATTGCCGAATCATTTGGCGCCATTTACGAAAGAAATGCCATCAATGCTCCATTCCCAATCATGACTTACAAAACACTTGAAGGACTTGATTTGGTTGAAGGTGATACCATCAGGGTAAATTATGAAACAGGTGAGATTACCAATCTGAAAAATAATAAAACAGTTAAGGGAAATCCATTCTCTGATGTTCAGATGGAAATTTACCAGAATGGCGGATTATTCTAAACAATACAATAAACAGCAAATAAAAAAACCCGGAATGAATCCCGGGTTTTTTTATTTTTTAAAAAGCAGATAAATTATTCTACTTTTTTAACGATAACTTTTGACTTTGAGCAACATGCAGATTTTGTAACATTGCCCTCATCATCAACAGTGACTTTAACATCAATGTTTTTCAGAGAATCCATGTCACCACCACACATGGACATGTCAAACATTCCTTGTCCGCCACCAGGACAGCAGCTTTCCATACCGCCCATGCAGCCACCTCCACTGTGAGGATTCATCATCATTTCCTTATGCATCATTTTTTGAAATTTGTCACCATGACAGGGTTTCAAAACCCATCCCAGTAAAAAGCCAAGTACCAGGAATACAAATGAAATCAGCATGATTGCCAGCCAGTTTTTGTTGAAATTTTCCATATTAGTTTTTTTTAATACTTTTTTAATTGCCTGATAAAGATAAAGCTATAAATTCTTTTTGTTTGTGAAAAAAAAGTTAAAAGATATTAAATGGATTAAAGATGAAAGTCCATAAAGTCGAAAGTCCGTAAAGTTGAAAGTCCGTAAAGCTAAAAGT
The DNA here is from genome assembly GCA_001769535.1 of Bacteroidetes bacterium GWF2_38_335. Lineage (GTDB taxonomy): Bacteria > Bacteroidota > Bacteroidia > Bacteroidales > GWF2-38-335 > GWF2-38-335. The sequence goes on along the minus strand of MEOH01000010.1, from coordinate 144,532 downwards.
CTGTAAAGTTGAAAGTCCATAAAGTCGCTAAAGCTTTTTCTTCCGCTACCCAGGCCTGCAGGGCCGGCTAAATTCAGCCCCGGCTTTCAAGCCGGGGTTTAAAGGTTAGATTAGCCAAACCGCCGGTCATGAACACCTTGGAACGAAAAATCCTTTTCCGGCGGAATTAATGAAAAAGTTCAATCAGAAGGTAAGTTACAAAGTCCATAAAGTCGAAAGTCCATAAAGTCAAAAGTGCATAAAGTCGAAAGTCCGTAAAGCTAAAAGTCTTTAAAGTCGAAAGTTCATCAAGTCGATGAAGTTTTTTCTTTTGTAATCCAGGCCTGTAAGGCCGGCTAAATTCAGCCCCGGCTTTCAAGCCGGGGTTTAATAATGAAAGAATCCAAACCGCCGGCCACATACATATTAGAACAAAAAGCCCCATTCCGGCGGAAATGAATGATAAAATTAATCAGAAGATAAGTTTACAAAGTCCATAAAGTCGAAAGTCCATAAAGTCGAAAGTCCATAAAGTTGGAAGTCCATCAAGTCAAAAATAAACAAACGGTTAAAAAACAAACAATTGGAAACCGGCGATATTTTCGCATAAACAGAAAACCGCATAATGTGAACTTTACAAACTTTTTCCTATTTTAGCACCCATAAAAAAAATGCCATGCTGAAGAAAGTACCCCACACATACGTCATCGTTTTCATGATCATGATTATCATTGCAGTCCTTACCTGGATTGTGCCTGCTGGTGAATACGACCGAATTGATAAAACACTCGAAGACGGTTCGGTAAAAAGTGTTGTGGCTGATGGCAGCTATCACGAAGTTGACAGCATACCCCAAACATGGCAGGTTTTTTCGGCTTTTTTTACGGGTTTCACCAACCAATCGCATATAATCATATTTATTTTGCTTATTGGCGGTGCCTTCTGGATCATGAACTCTACCAAATCTTTGGATGTTGGAATTATGGTCTTTCTTAGAATGATACGAAGACTTGAAAAATACAGATTCATGCAAAAAGTCGGAGTCAACAACATTGTAATGGTTCTCATCATGCTTATGTTCAGTGCTTTCGGAGCTATTTTTGGAATGAGTGAAGAAACCATCGCATTTATTGTAATCATGGTTCCGTTGGCTATTTCAATGGGTTATGACAGCATTGTCGGTGTCTGCCTGGTCTATGTTGCCGCACATATCGGGTTTGCCGGTGCAATCTTTAATCCGTTTACAATTGGTATTGCACAGGGCATTGCTGAAGTTCCGATGTTCTCAGGATTTGAATACAGGTTTATCTGCTGGCTGATTTTGAATACTGCAGGCTTTGCTTTTATTCTTTTTTATGCCGCAAAAATCAAAAAAAATCCGAAAAAATCAGTCATGTACGAAGCCGATGAATATTGGAGAAGCCAACATTCGGTAAATGAAGAAAAAATTAAATATTACACTCCTGTAAGCGCATGGGTTACCCATATCCTCACAGTTATTGCATTGGCGTTATTTGCTTATGAATACCCTGAAACCACACTCACGGTGGGTAATAAATCAATAGTTTTTCCTGCCGTACCAATTTGCGCTGGTCTTTTTGCCCTGACCGGCTTCTTAACCCTTTTAAAATCCGTACATTTTTATATCATTAATTTATTGATGTTTACCGTAGTTTTCCTGATTGTGGGTGCCATGGGATATGGCTGGTATGTGGTTGAAATAGGGACTTTATTCTTTGTAATGGGATTGATTTCAGGATTTGCCGTAGGCATGAATGCAAACGAAGTAACCAAATCATTTCTCGACGGAGTCAGGGATATATTATCAGCGGCTCTGATTGTTGGGCTGGCTGGTGGAATTATAGTATTGCTGCAGGATGGAAAAATAATGGACACTTTTATGTATTCTGTTTCCGACTCCATGAAAGGCATTGGTGAAACCGGCTCGGTAAGCGCCATGTATGGAATCACTACAGGAATGAATATTTTAATACCATCAGGTTCAGCAAAAGCTGCTCTGATGATGCCAATTATGGCCCCGTTTGCCGATCTGGCAGGCATTTCAAAACAAGCCGTTGTGCTGGCTTTCCAGTTTGGCGACGGAATTACCAACATGATTACCCCTGCCTCAGGTGTTTTGATCGGAGCACTCGGAATTGCAAAAATCCCTTACGATAAATGGTTCAAATGGGTTTGGCCTTTGATACTTATGCTCACCGTTATTGGACTTCTGCTCCTTATTGCCACCGTCAATTTTGAAATAACAAGTTTTTAAAAATTAATGTTTTGCAGCTGTGCCAAGTCTCCCGACTTGGCACCCCCATTCACCTCCGCTTTATCCCGCACTATTCCTTAAAAAACTACATAGTTTCATATAAGTGATTTAACCTATTTTAAATCCTTGCCAATACCTATTTTTTTTCAAGCACAAATAGTTTATTTTTGTAATGACCTAAATTATTGATTATTTACATATTTAAGCAACAAAAACCTTTGATGTAAATTTTTTAAAATAAGGCAACCATTATTACCATTATTGAGTCTATACATTGTATTAAAAATATTTGAATATGAGAAAATTATTCTTTTTCATGCTTTTTATAATCATCAACATCTCATTTTTGGTGGCTCAAAGCACTGATTTTCAAAATACTCAGTTCATCAGACTAACCCTGACTGAGAATAAAAATATGATGGAAGAATACGAAGTAAACCACCACATTCTAAAAAACACCGATGCCCTGTTCTGCTCGGTTGACTTTGGAAAAAAAATCATTACCGTGGTGATGAGTAAAGATAAAAGTCCCGAAGACATCATAAACCAGCTTACCAGTCTGGGTTTTTCAACTACCGGGTTAATCCTCAAGGATTATAACGATGAATATTTTTTGGAACTATATAAAAATTTCAGGTACAAATCAGCAGTTGATAATTCTGATCTGGGAAAAGCAGATACACGCAACCCTGAAAAGGATCAAATCAATTTTCTGAAAGCAAACGAGATATTAAATTAAAATTATAAGTGATGAAAAGGTTTTTTACATTACTCTCAATATTTATAGTGCTCAACTCCTATTCCTGTGTCTTCACGGTGAATTTGCATGACACTTTTGGTGACGGATGGAATGGAAACTCTATTACCATTACCGTTAACGGGGTCGCCGTACTTACCAACATTACCGTTGCAACAGGTTCTGATGCTACTTACACATTTAATGCAAATACCGGCGATGTCGTTGTTGTTACATACAATGCCGGCGGCAGTTGGCAGTCTGAGAATGAATACACAATCACTAACCCGAATTTCTATGCAGTTTGGAGCGATGGCCAGGGCGGTGTAATCCCCTCCGGCGGCACATTTTCTGCCGATTGTGCTGCATTACCTCCTCCTCCCCCTTCCAATGACCAGCCGTGCACTGCCGAAATTCTTGATCCCGTAACTTCAACCTGTGTGTTTCATACTTTTACCACAGAATCTGCCTTAAATTCTACTGCTGTTCCTACACCATCATGTAGCTGGAGTTTTATGGGCGGTGATGTATGGTTTACTGCTACTGTTCCTGCTTCAGGCAGACTTGCTGTTACCCTTGGTGCTCAGGAAATGACCGAAGGCGGAGTAGCTATTTACTCCGGACCCGATTGCAATACCCTTACTGAAATTGCCTGCGCTGAACAAACGTGGGGAATGCCCGGAAGCGTTTATGTTTCTGAACTTGAAGGACTTGCCGGACAAACAGTATGGATTCGTGTCTGGGATCCCAATAATGATTTTCAGGGTACTTTTGACATTTGTGTTTGGGAAAACCCTCCCATGCTTGAAGTCAGCACAACTGCCTACACCCCCTCTGAGCTTATTGAAGAAGTTCTTATTACCGGTTGTCTTGATGCTTCCAATGTTGTTTATGACGGACCGGACGTTGCTATCGGCGCGTTTTCAAATGGTTCGGTTTTCGGCTTTGAAACTGGTATTATAATGGGATGTGGCGCTGTGGGTGATATTTGCGGAGATGATACTTTTGGTGACAATATTATGTGGAATACATCAAGTGCTGATGTTATGGCAAACATCTCCTCTATTTCATCTGCTAATGGTGGTTCTACTTCAATTTACGATCAGGTAATGATCGAATTTGACTTTGTGCCTTCTTCAGCAATAACTGAATTCAATTTTGTTTTCGCTTCTGATGAGTATCCTACCTTTGAACATACAAGTTATAATGACGTTTTCGGATTTTTTGTAAGTGGTCCGGGAATTGCCGGCCCATATGCCGATGGAGCAGTGAATGTCGCTGTGATTCCAAGTACTACCATCCCTATTACTATTTCCACAGTTAACGGTACTGATAACTCAGCTTATTTTGGAGGCTATGTGACCGCCGGACCAGAGTTTAATACTGGTGGCTATACAATTCCAATCACCGCCACAATGGCTGGTTTGATACCTTGCGAAACTTACCATATTAAATTTGTAATTGCCGATGCAGGTGATGGTTCTCTTACATCATATGTGATGTTCGAAGCTGGTTCATTTACTTCTGGAGGTGATGTTATGATGAGCCACTTTTCCTCAGTCGGTACTGAAAACGAAGTGTACGAAGGATGCGAAAACTATTGGGTTTTCCAACGCATTGACACAACAAACATGGATAGCCTTGAAGTGGTCCTTGATTTTACCGGAACTGCTGTCAACGGTGTTGACATCACTCCTTTCCCCACTTCTTTCTATATTTTACCGGGCGAAATTTACGACACCCTATATTATTCAGCCATCGTGGATAACCTTCCCGAAGGAACCGAGTATATTGTATTCGGACTTGAAAACGGATGTCCATGTTCTGTTACTACCATAAATGACACCATCTGGATTCATGATAATTTCGAACTCAATCCCGTAATTTCAAATGACGAAACTCTTTGCTGGAATGAATCGGCTACCTTATCAACAACCTATAACCCGGCTCTTGATCCAACACTCGTTACCTGGCTCTGGAGTACTGGCGAAACCACCCAAAATATAACGGTGAGTCCTTCGGCTTCCCAAACTTATTGGGTAACCATGACGGTTCCCTGTACCCCCGACACGGTACTTTCGGTAGATATTACTGTTATCCCTGAAATAATTGCCTCATTTACCCTGGCAGACAGCGTATGCGCCGGCGCCAGCACAACCCTTTCATTTACCGGAACTGCCGGTCCGGATGCAGTTTATACCTGGGATTTTGACGGTGCCACTGTTGTTTCCGGAACCGGTGCAGGACCATATCAACTGATGTGGACAACTCCCGGAACACAAACTGTTTCCCTTACCATTGATGATGATGTATGCACTGACGATTTTGAACTGGATATTGTTGTCAGTCAGGTGCCCTCAACAGACTTCACAGTAGGTGAAATTCTCTGTGCCGGAGGAACCATGGATGTTACTTTTACCGGTATAGGTGCTGTCGATGCCGTATATGACTGGAATTTCGACGGAGCAACTATCCTGTCTGGCTCTGGTCAGGGTCCTTACGAAGTAACCTGGATGACTTTCGGTGACTATACCATTACATTGAATTCCGTTACCCATAATGGTTGTACTTCAATGTCTTCAAACTCAATAGATGTTTATGTCCCTCAGGCATTATCTGTTGATTATACCACTACCGATGTAACATGCAACGGATTATGCAACGGAAGGGTTAATGTTACCATAACCGGCGGAGTTGAACCTTATGTCTATAGTTGGTCAAATGGTTTGGGAGTAACTTCTACCGGCCAGATAAATACACTTTGCGCTGACATCAATTATGGAGTAACTGTTTCTGACGCCAATAACTGCGCTATTAACACCAACTTTGAAGTCGACCAGCCCACTCCTATTGCCATTGTCATTACCGGAACTGACCCCTTATGTTCCAATGGCAGCGATGGTACCGGAACAGTTTCTGCATCAGGCGGAACACCTCCTTATACTTATCAGTGGACTGATCCGACGAACGCAACAACTTCAACTGTTTCAACCCTTTCAGCCGGAACATATACAGTTTTTGTCACCGATGCAAATAATTGTGTCACATCGGGCACGCTTACGCTGAATAATCCAGGTAAAGTTTACGTAAACGCTCCTGCCGACCGTTGGATCTGCATTGGGCAATCTGCAATATTATCAGGCGCAGCAACAGGCGGAGCACCCGATTATACATACACATGGAGAGACATGACCTCAGGAGCTTTCTACAATACTCCTTCAATCACCGTCAGTCCAACTGTTACCAATACATATGAAGTTTTCTGTGTCGATCAGAATAACTGCCGCAGCATAACTGAAGAAGTTGTGGTAAATGTTCATCCGCCAATTAGCATGACAGTTCTTCCTGAAAAGGACACCATTTGTCCGGGCGAACCTGTTACTGTATTTGCTACAATTACCGGAGGAAATGGTGGTCCATATATGGTTACCGACCAGGATGGAAACATTGTAGCTCCTCCATATCAAACATACCCATTGGATAACATGACAATAACAATCACAGCCAATGACCTCTGCGGCTCACCCAATGCATCAGGAAGTGTGGGCGTGATTGTGATGCCCCCTCCTCCTGTAACATTTATGGCTGAAAGCACTGCTGCCTGTGCTCCGTTTGATGTTCACTTTGTTGAAGTAAATGATTTGGATGGCAGGACTTTCGAATGGGATTTTGGTGATTACGAAAGCTATAATACCTCAGACCAACAAAATCCGTCTCATCTATACGAAAATGCCGGCGTATACGATGTAACACTTACCGCCACTTCGGCATACGGTTGTACCGCCACCGCTGTGTTAAATGATTACATAACCGTTTATCCAAATCCCATTGCTCAGTTTACACCAAATCCATATATTACAACTATTGTCAACCCAATTGTACATTTTGAAAACACTTCCATTGGCGGTGACATTTATCTTTGGGATTTTGGAGACTCAGACTCATCAGAATTCTTCAACCCTACCCATCCTTATGATGATGAACCTCAGACTTATGATGTAATACTGGTAGTTCAAAGCATCTATGGATGTGTGGATACTGCTGAAGCAAAAGTTGTCATTCAGGATGAATTTACTTTCTATGCCCCAACAGCGTTCAAACCAAACAGTGCCGGTGACAATGGATTTTTCTTCGTTATAGGAAACGGAATTGAAAGTTCAGATTTTTCAATGATAATCTACGACAGATGGGGAGAAACAGTTTTCAGCACAACCGATTATGATCCGGAAACTCCGGCCACCTATGGATGGAACGGTCGCATTAAAGATAATGATTTGGCACCAACAGGTGTGTATACATGGATGGTCAATTATCTTGATGGCAACGGCAACTACCATGAAAAAGCAGGATTTGTTACATTATTGAGATAGTTTTATTTATTCATTGATATAAGAAGTTGTACGAAAAACGTACGACTTCTTTTTTTTTTGATAAACTCTCATTACTTTTGGTTAATATTGCCATTAATGAAGTTAATAATTTATATACTCCTTTTAATACTTATTTCACCAAACACATACAGTTCGGCTGACAAAACCCTGACCAATAATGCTTCGACCATAAATTTGCAGGATACAACAGTATTATCAGATTCATCATCGGTATTTAAATATGCCGCCCAGGATGAATTCAGCAGAGAGATCAAACGAAAAGAAAGAAAAATCAAGGAACTTGAATTGGTAAAAGAAAACAGCCGGACTTTATTCGCCACTCATTTTACAATAGCCATCTGCATATCGATATTATTAATTATTTACCTTTTGTTCAGCCGTTCAAGGATCAGAAAAAAGCTTCAGGAAAAACTTCAGGAACAGTCCACTGAACTCGAAAAGATGTCAATTATTGCAAGACAAACCGACAATGCAGTTTTTATAATGGATGAAAAAGCAGATTTGGAATGGGTAAATGAAGGATTTGAAAAGGTGTATGGACTGAACTTTGAAGAATTCAAGAATAGAAAAGGACGAAATCTGCTTGAAATAAGCTCAAATCCTGATATTAAAAACCTGCACAAGGAATGCTTTGAAAACAAGAAAAGCGTAACTTATACGGCTGAATTTGAAACAACTGAAGGAAAAATATGGTTACAAACTACCCTGACTCCAATTTTAGATAAAACAGGTAAAATCACCAAGCTTGTTGGCATCGAGTCAAATATCAACAAGCTAAAAAATGTTGAAGAAGAAATTATTTCAAAAAATGAAGAGTTAGAAAAGGCGAACAGACTGCTTATTGCATCAGAGTCCAACTTGAAAAAGCAGAGTGATGAGCTTGAAAAATTATCCATTGTTGCCCGTGAAACAGATAATGCTGTAATGATACTTGATTCCGAGGCAAATTTCGAATGGGTAAATGAAGGGTTTGTCAGACTTTATGGATATACACTTGAAGAATTTATTAAAGCAAAAGGCGGGCGCAACCTCAGGGTAGTGAGTTCGGCTCCCAATATTAATGAGATTCTTGAGGAATGTGCCCGAGACAAAAAATCCATGACATACATATCTCATTACTCCGCACGCTTCAAAAAGTTATGGATGCAAACAACCATTACACCAATATTCAATCAAGAGGGAAAACTGCATAAAATTGTCACTATCGTTTCAAATATTGATAAAATTAAAAAGGCTGAAGAGGAACTGATGCAGGCTAATGCCGAACTTAATGCCGCTTATGAGAAACTGAAGGAATCAGAAAAAAGCTTAATAAAGCAATCAGATGAATTAGAAAAATTCTCTATTGTTGCCCGTGAAACTGATAATGCGGTTATGATCATGGATTCCAAAGCAAACTTCGAATGGGTGAATGAAGGGTTTGTCAGACTTTATGGATATACATTTGACGAATTTATCAAAGCAAAGGGAGGAACAAATCTAAGGACTGTCAGTTCATCACCTAATATTAATGACATTCTTGATGAGTGTATTCGTGATAAAAAATCCATTACTTATATCTCACACTATAATGTCAGGTATGGCAAATTATGGTTGCAAACCACCATTACGCCAATTTTCGACTCCGAAGGAAAACTGCACCGGATAGTAGCAATAGTTTCCAATATTGACAAAATTAAACTGGCTGAAGAAAAAATTAAAGAGAAAAATCAGGAGCTCAATATAGCTTATGAAAAACTTCAGGAAGTAAATAAAATGAAAGATAAGTTTTTCTCAATTGTTGCCCACGACCTAAAAAGTCCATTGGCCGGCTTCCAGCAAATAACAGAAATTCTTTCCCTGAAATTCAATAGTTATACCGAGGAAGAAAAACTCAATTCCATTCATCTGATGAACAATTCGGCTAAGCTCTTGTTCAATCTGCTTGAAAATGTGTTACAATGGTCGCGAATTCAATCGGGAAATATTTTCTTCAACCCCGGAAAATTTGATCTGAAAAGGATAATTACCGAAAATATTGAGCTGATTAATATTAATGCGAAAAATAAATCCATCGAAATCGTTGATAATTCTGTAGAAGCAACCTATGTATATTGTGACCGGAATATGATTGATACGGTTGTCAGAAACCTGCTTTCAAACTCAATAAAGTTTACACCAAAAGAAGGTAAGGTTTTTATTAACACCAAAATAAAGGGCGATTTCATCGAAGTGGAAGTTAAGGATACCGGAGTGGGAATCAGCGATGAAGACATGCACAAACTCTTCAGAATTGATGAAACCCATTCGACTTATGGAACATCAAATGAAAAGGGAACCGGAATCGGATTGATTTTATGCAAGGAATTTGTTGAAAAAAATGAAGGCAAGATATTTGTAATCAGTGAATTAAATAAGGGCACGTCATTTAAATTTACCCTGCAGAAGTTTTTTTAATTTTTATTTTTTACAACAAAGATTTTGTATTCTGCTCAATGTTAGTTATTTTCGAATTATACTTTTTTAAAGGAACACCATGAAGAAGATTAAAATTATGCTTGTAGATGATCATGAAGTGGTCATAAATGGAATAAGAACTGTGCTTAAGGGCGTTGAGGATATTGAAGTAATCGAAGATGCCTGTGATGGGGATATGCTGCTGAAAAAGTTAAAATATCTTACCCCTGATCTTATAATGATGGACCTTTCTCTTCCAAAAAAATCCGGTGTTGAAATGACACGGCTTATCAGGGTAGAGTATCCCAAAATCAAAATAATCATCTTTTCGGCAAACATCAACGAAGAATCAATTTTTGACGCCATTAAAGCAGGTGCAAACGGATATTTGTCAAAGGATGCCAGCAGAGAGCAAATAATTGATGCCATTAGAAGAGTTATGGAAGGCGAAAAAGTTCTCAGTGATTCCATCTCTAACACACTATTAATAAATTACATAGAAAAAGATAAAAAACAGGAGAAATTCTCTGAGAAAAAAGTTGACGGCCTCACAAAAAGAGAAATAGAAATATTGAAACTCATTGCAGAGGGACATACTTACAAGGAAATTGCCGAAGAGTTGTTTATTAGTTTCAGAACCGTTGAAACGCATAAGAACAATATCATGTACAAACTTGAACTGAAAAACACAGTGGATTTGGTAAAATTTGCAATCAAAAATAAACTCGTGGATATTTAGTAGTTCTTTATCTCTTCTGAACAACAAACATTTACATTTTCTGATTTATTTTTATCAGTATTAATACTGATAAAAAAATACAAAAATAAGGGTATTCCATTTCAACAGCTCAAGCTGTACTTTTGGAGCACTTACCATTTTTTATAGGTCAAAGTTATATTTCTTTATTTCTGTGAAATAAGCTTAATTTGGTGAATCTTCTGCTATCCGGGCTCCCGGATAGCTTTTTTTTACACCATATGTAAATGATTTTCATAAACTTAAAGACCTAATCCGAAATTCATCTGCTTTATCTATTTTATCCATTTTAAAAAAGCAACCATTTATAAATCCCTTCGTCATTATGGCAGTTTTAACCAAATTTATTTCATATGAAAAAAATATTCATTATTTCCGCACTCCTCTTCATTTCAACAGTATTGACCTTTGGTCAGAAAACAAAAATCCTGTTTATTGGAAACAGCTATGTTTACACAAATGACCTCCCAACAGTTCTTAAAAATCTTGCTTTATCTTTGGGCGATACAATTACAACCGATCAAAATACCCCGGGTGGATACCGGTTTCTAAACCATGCAACCAACGCAACCACACTTGCAAAAATAAGTCAGGACGACTGGGATTTTGTAATTTTACAGGCTCAAAGTCAGGAACCCAGCTGGCCCCCATCACAAGTAGAATCTGAAGTTTATCCTTATGCAACAATTTTGAATGATTCAATAAAATCAAACAATCCATGTACCGAAACAGTTTTTTTCATGACATGGGGAAGAAAATACGGCGATGAAATGAATTGCGCCGGATGGCCTCCTGTATGCACGTTCCTTGGAATGCAGGAAAGACTAATGGCCGGATACATGACAATGACTGAGCAAAATTCCTCTACTGTATCACCGGTAGGCCTTGCCTGGAAATACTGCATGGATAACGATCCCGATTCACTGATAAATTTATATTCCGGTGATAACAGTCATCCCTCTATAGCAGGAACATACCTCACTGCATGCGTACTTTACAGAACGATGTTCAAAAAATCGCCTGCCGGAGCAACGTATATTGGTTCTTTAAATGCAGATGTTGCAACTTACCTTCAACTGGTTGCTGACTACGTGGTCAGCAATGATGATTACAATTTTTTATTTAATGACACTTATACCGGAATTAATTATAACCTGGAATGGCCCAGCTGGTATAATTCCGGAAATATGGTTTTTGCAGGCTTCAATTTTACCGCAGATGAAGGAACTGTAAACTTTACCGACATTTCGATCAATGGTGATAGTTATTTATGGAATTTTGGAGACGGAAGCACTTCGGTCGATCAAAACCCCGTGTATACCTATTCAACCGAAGGCGAGTACATTGTTGATCAAACGGTCTCCAACACCTGCTTTTCAGAAACAATGTCAGACACCCTGAATATTGTTATTGCCAGTCATGTATACCATCTGACAGAAAACAGATTAATCGTGTATCCAAACCCGGTGCAAAATACTCTAGAGATTGTTATTCCTTCTGAAGAGCATATTTCCAAAATTTCAATTTCAGATCTTACAGGCAGGGAAATCGCTATTTTGGAATACAATATATCTGGAAATTACAAAATTGACCTTACCTCCTTTCCTGCAGGATGCTACATTTTGAATTTCAGTAAACAAGGGAAAACATATTCACAGAAAATTATAAAAGAGTAAACTAAAATCGAACTAAATTTTCAACCCGGATTGTATAAAACATATCCGGGTTTTTCATTGATTTTGGACAACTGGTTTTTTTTTCATATTTTTATTGAACCAACCTAAAAAATTATGGATAAAAACCTGTCCGAAAAAGAGCTGCTTGAAAAGATAAAGCGACTGGAAAAAGAAAATATGGAGTTGAAAAAACAGGTCTATCCTGTTTACCAGACAATATATGAACACTCGCCAATTGGACTTTTCCACTATAATTCAGAAGGTGTAATCACCGACTGCAATGATAAGTTCGTTGAAATCATTGGTTCATCCCGAGAGGCACTTGTCGGACTGGATATGTTAAACCGCCTTGACAATAAACAGATTATTGAGGAAATAAAAAGATCATTGAAATCAGGAACCGGATATTATGATGGTGAATACAAATCAATTACCGCAAAAAAAACCACTCCGGTCATTGCCATTTTCAGAGGCATTAAAAATGAATCCGGAAAAATTAATGAAGGAATTGGTATTATTGAAGATGTAACTGTTTCTAAAAAAGCCGAAGAACTTTTAAAAAAACAAAATGAGGAATATACTTCTCTAAATGAAGAATATGCTTCCCAAAACGAAGAATTAAGGTCTACTCTTGATGAAACCCTTTTAAAAACACAGGAAGTCCAGGATTCAGAAGAAAAATATCAAAATCTGTTTGACATTTCACCTCTTCCAATTGTTGTTCATTGTGAAGGCATTCTTGAAATGGCAAATCAGGCTGCAGTAAACTTTTTTGGTAACCCGGATTATAATAACCTGATTGGAAAACCAGTTATAAGCTTTGTTCATCCCGACTCAATCCCTGCTGCCAGAGAAAGAATTGGGAAAATTCTTTCAGAAAAAGGAAAAGCTGATATTTACGAAGAAAAATTTATTATCTCTTCAGGCGAGTACAGAGATGTTGAAGTAGCTGCTTCAGCAATAAAATTTAAAGGAAAGATAGCTATTCAGGTTATTTTCAATGACATCACTGAAAGAAAAAAGATCAAGGATGAGTTGGTATATAATGAAACAAAGTACCGCAGCTTTTTACAGCAATCGCTCGACTCGGTGGTTTTGATAGATAATCAGGGAAAAATTGTCGAATGGAACAGAGCTTCTGAAATTATTTTTGAATTATCAAGAGAAGAGGTTCTTGGTAATTATATGTGGGACACTCATTACAATATGACCCCTGATTTCAATAAAGCTACAATTACTGCTGATTATTATAAAAGAAAGATTAATGGAATTCTGAAGAAAAAAGACAGCTCGCAAGTTGGTGAGTTCACAACCAATATGATTAAAACTAAATCGGGCTATAAATGGATACAGTCAGTAGTAAATATCATTGAAGTAAATAATGAGGTTTTTTTGGCAAGCATGTCAAGAGATATAACTGAAATCAGAGTCAAGGAACAGAAAATTGCAGAAAGTGAAAAGCGGTTTAAGGATATCGCCAATTTATTACCACAGACAGTTTTCGAAATAGATCTCGAAGGAAATATCCGGTTTATCAATGACAATGGTCTGAAATGCTTTGGATACACCATCCCCGATTATGAAAAAGGACTGACTATTACACAGTTGTTTCCGGAAATTGAGCTTAAAAGGGTAAATGATAACTTTAAGAAACTTATTAAGGGAAGTAATATTGATAACGTTGAGTATATTGCCTGCAAAAAAGATAAAAAAACATTTCCTGTCCTTGTATATCCTGCCCCTATTTACTCAGATGACAAACTGATAGGTTTCAGGGGTTTTATTATTGATATCACTGAAAGAAAGCAGTTTTTTGCCCGACTCGAAGAAAACGAAAGAAAGTTCAGGATGCTCGCCGAAAATATGCCGGGAGTTATTTATCTGTGCAATAATGACCTTAATTATTCAATGTTGTTTTTGAATGATGAAGTGGAAAACCTCACAGGATATCCAAAAGAGATATTCATGACAGGAAAACTAAATTTCACAGATATTTATCATCCTGATGATCTTCAAAAAATATATGATACTGTAAATAAAGCTGTCAGTGAAAAGAAATCCTTCTACCTTTTTTACAGAATTAAACACAAAAAAGGACACTATATTTGGGTTGAAGAATTCGGCGGGCCGGTATATGATGAAAAAGGCGAACTCATTTACCTTGAGGGATATATCCATAATATAACCAGCAGAATCGAAAATGAAGAAGCTCTTAAAGAAAGTGAGGTAAAGTTCAGATCCTTTATGGAAACCGCCAGTGATATGATGAATATTGCCGATAAAGACCTGAAACTTGTTTATGTCAATAAATCCTTCTGTGAAATTTTGGGTTATGACTCCTCAGAAGTAATCGGAAGACATGTTTCCGATTTTTTTCATCCAGATGAGGTTGCAGATAAATTTTCCAACTTCAAGCACAGCACTCTGGTCAAAGAAGGGCGTGTTGACTACGAAACTGTATGGTTGAAAAAGAATGGAGAAAAAATTTATGGGGAACTTAAAGTGGTTGGCACCTTTGATGAAAATGGGAATTTCTCCGGATCTTATGGAGTATTTCATGACCTCACTGACAGAAAAAATATTGAAGAGAAAAACAAAGCCTTATCTGACGCCGCATTTGAGGCGCTTATTTTTACCGAACGGGGGAAAATTATCGAAATAAACAACGCTGCAGTCAGACTTCTGGGATTTAAAAATGCTGAAGAGCTAATCGGGGTTGATGTAACAAAGTACATTCCACCTCAATATAGCGAGTTGGTAATCAAGAATATGATGGCCAATTACGAACACCCCTATGAGGCTGCTGTTTTTACAAAAAATAATACTATTGTGCCTGTTGAATTCCAGGGTAAAATGTATGAATACAAGGGCAAACAAGTTCGGGTAACTGCTGTAAAGGATATTTCCGCAAGAGTAGAAGCAGAGCAGGCTCTGCGTGAAAGCGAAACCCGTTTTAAAGCCATTTTTGAAAATGCAACCGACGGAATTTTAGCCACCGATTTAAACGGTCGCAAATTTGTTTTTGCCAATCCCAGAATTCTCGAAATCACCGGGTACACCATGGATGAGATTCTTTCACTCAATGTTTCAAAGTTTCACCCAAAGGAATCACTTCCATACGTAATGGAGTGTATTCAGAAACAAATCAATGGCGAACCGCTAGCCAAGGATATTCCGGTTATCAAAAAAAATGGGGAGCTAATTATCTGCGACATTGAATCAAACAAGATAAATATTGGTGGCAACGAATTGCTTGTCGGTTTTTTTAAAGATATTACCGAAAAAAGAAAAGCTGAAAAAGCACTTATCAAATCAGAAGAAAGACTTAGAAACCTTCTTGAACTTTCTTCCGATATTATTTGGGAAATTGACGATAAAGCTAAGTTTACTGAAGTTTCACCAAAAATTAGACAATTACTCGGCTATAAAGAAAAAGAAATTATTGGACGTGAAATATTTGACTTATTGCCCGAAGAGGAAGCCGGCGAAGCACGCGTGATTTATCAAAAGGCTTTCAAAAAAAATATTCCCATCAAAGATGCTGTAAACAGTCTGATTGCCAAAGATGGCACAAAACTTTTCTTTGAAATAACCGCCATTCCATTTTTCAATGACAAAGGACAGCTCGAAGGTTACCGTGGAATCAACAAAGATATTACTGATCGTATCGAAGCCGAAACAGCACTGCGAAATAATGAGGAAAAACTTAAAACAATTATCAGATCAGCCGAAAATGTTTCCTTTATAATGACCGACATGTCTGATGATCCCAAAATCCTGGAATTTAGTCCGGGTGCCGAAAAAATATTCGGTTACAATAAGGAAGATGTGCTCGGAAAATCAATTCGAATTACTCATGTCCTTTCTGATGACAATAAAATTGAACCCGTTAGAAAAACCATGCTAAACAAAGAAAAAGGCTGGTCAGGGGAAACAACACTCAAAAGAAAAGACGGGTCTGAATTTCCCGCATTACTTTCTACATACCCCATTTATGATTCTAAAGGGAATGTGATTGCGGGTTTGGGGGTTTCGATTGATATTTCACAGCTTAAAGAAGCGGAAAAACAACTTATTCTTGCCAAAGATAAAGCTGAAGAAAGCGACCAGCTTAAATCCACATTCCTGGCAAACATGAGTCATGAAATACGAACCCCCATGAACGCCATCATTGGTTTTGCCGAATTACTTAAAAAGCCTGGTTTAACAGGAGATCAGCAGATACAGTTTATTGACATCATTAATAAAAGCGGTAACCAACTACTGAAAATTATCGATGACATCATTGACATCTCCAAAATTGAAGCCGGTCAGCTCGAAATTGAAAAGTTTGAATTCAATGTCGAAGAATTACTTAAAAAATTACATTTCAGGTTTAATACTCTGAAAAAAGCAGAAAAAAAGAATGTGGAAATCAGGCTTTCAACACCCAAACATTCTAAAACCAAGATGATTGTTTCGGACGAAATGAGGGTTGAACAAATTGTAAGTAACCTGCTGTCAAATGCATTGAAATTTACAAGTAATGGAGAAATTGAATTCGGTTATGAAATAAAGGAAAACAGAGTATTGTTCCATGTCAGGGATACCGGAATTGGTATTCCCCAGGAAAAACAAAAATATATTTTTGACCGGTTCAGACAAGCCGACGAAAGCGATACCAGAATTTATGGGGGAACCGGACTCGGACTTTCCATCAGCAAAGGGTTGGTTGAATTATTGGGAGGTGAAATACAACTTGAATCAACTCAGGGTATGGGAACAAAATTCTGGTTTTCAATTCCATTTACCCCGTGGGAAGAAGATAAGTATTTCTATGATATGTCTGAAGAGTCATTTTCAGCCGAGTGGAAAGGAAAAACAGTCTTGATTGTTGAAGACGAATTGGTAAATTATGAATATCTGTTTTATGCTCTTGATCCGGCCGGAATTAAAATCCTTCATGCAAAAACCGGACTTGAGGCCATTGAAATAGTGAAAAACACACCAATTATAGATGTGATACTGATGGACATCAAGATGCCTGAAATGGATGGACATACGGCAACTGCTGAAATCCTTAAAATCAGAAAAATACCCGTCATTGCCCAAACAGCTTATGCCTTGTCAACCGACATCAAAAAACTTAAAGGGGAAAACTTTTTCAGTTACATCACCAAACCGGTCAAACTGAATGTGCTTTTCAACGAACTTAACAAGCTGCTCAAAGCAGTAAAATAAAAAAAGCCCGTAAGGGCTTTTTTTTATTTCTCTATTGAAATCAGTTCAACAGTAAAAATCAGTGTGGCATGAGGTGGAATAGCAGGAGGACTTCCTTTTTCACCATAAGCCAGGTTTCCCGGAATGTACAGCTCATAGGTTGAACCAACAGACATCAGCTGAAGTGCTTCAGTCCATCCTGCGATAACCTGGTTTACAGGAAATACCGCTGGTTCATTTCTTGCATAGGAACTGTCAAAAACTTTTCCATTGATGAAGGTGCCCTTGTAGTGGGTTTTAACTTTATCGGTAGCTTTTGGTTTTGCGCCTGTGCCTTCCTTAACAACTTTATACTGCATTCCGCTGGGAAGTGTTTTTACTCCGGTTTTTTTCTTGTTTGCAGCCAAAAATGCCTGGCCTTCGGCTTTTGTAACTTCAGTGAGCTTTTCATAAAAAACCTGAACTTCTTTTTGTATTTTTTCAACCGGCACCGCCATTTTATCGTTAAAAAGGTCTTCGATACCTTTAAAAGCCGAAGCAGTATTCATTGATGAAAGTGCTCCTGTATTACGGCCAAGATCCATTCCGAGACAGTAACTTACTTTTTCCATGTCAAATTTAGCAACCGACTGTTTTGCATTAAGTGCCTGGAAAAAACTTCTGAGTAAAGTCATCATTTCCATTTGAGTGTATAATGTCTTCTCGCCTTTCTGTACCTGCTCAAAACTAGCTCTTAAGTTTTTAATGCTAATTTTTGTAAGACCATAATTTTTAAGTGAGATGGCAAAACTTGCACCAAGATAATAAGACATTGAATCAACTCCGTCTGCAGGAAGTGAGTCGCTGTAAACAGGTAGAGAATCCAGACCGGAATTAGTTGCTACCGAATCCTGATCGCCTTTTTTTGTGTTTTCATTTTTATCACTGTCAGAGCATGCAATCACAAAAATTGCAAGCACACAGATCACTAAGATGTTTCTGATTTTCATTTTTTCAATTTATTAATGTTATAAAATCGCTGCAAATATAATACAATTAATGATTTTTCTGTTTATCGTAAAGTTGGCCTGATTCGGTGTAAAATTTCCATTTTCCCTTTTTCTTACCTTTATCAAATTTTCCTATAATCATTAAATTTCCGCTGTCATAGTAGTATTCAGCTCGTCCATCAGGCAACCCGTCGTCATAGTTAATTTTTGCTTTACGCGAACCGTTTTCATAAAACTCATAATAAACATCAATGATCTGGTCCTCTTCAAAATCAACTTTTGCCTTAATTGTCCTGGTTTCATTATCGTAATAAAAAGTAGCACTTCCATTTACCACTCCCTCATCATAATTAACCGACGAACTGATATTTCCGCTTTCATAATAACTGCGACATAATCCATGGGGTTTTCCGTTTTTCAGCATGCCTTCGGCTTTGATCTGTGTTTCCTCTTCATCAAAATAAAGTTTAAAGGGACCATCAGGGTTTTCAGGTTCAGGAGAAATTACCACCTTAAACTTTAACTGCTCAAAATCACCGTTGAATGTTTGGTCGGCTGATGCTTCAATCTTATCCAGATCTTCAAGGTTATAAGTTCCCGCACCATGATCTGCATAAATCAGATTTTCAAACCTTTCTCCATCCGAAACCATCTGAAATCCTAGATGCGTAAAACTCATTATTACTTCCTTGTTCTTTTTTATTCCTTCTCTTGATTCCACATCTGTATAATAAAACAGATGCTGATATATTTGGGCCATTTGAACAAATACTGTAATATTTGTCTTGCTGTCAAACCTGTCCCTGAAGGCCATGAAATCCTCATTATGGACAAGGGTTTTTCCCACAAGATAATCATCAACAATTTCCATAATGATAGAGGGCGTATTTGCAAAAACAACATAATCTTCAATATAAGTGAAATATGGCTTATCAAGTTTTCTGAACAGCTTTCCTAAAAAAAGCTTAAAGAACCCGTTGATTTCCATATAATAAATATCATATCCTTTATGATTGAATTCCTTAAATTTACCCGGAGTCCGTCTTTTTATCTGGCGCATAATATGTCCCAGACCTTCTTTTGCTTTATTAATATCAGCCGCATGTATAGCGGCAATTACATCATATTCCTTTGAGTTGCTTTTGGGTTTCAGTTTAACGAAAGCAATTTCGTTACCAATCCAACTGAAGAAATCCTCCCTGAAGCTTATTTTCAGAAACTTTTCCACTTTTTCGACCATTCTCAAATCCTCCTTATTTGAAGGATCTGATTTAAACTCCTCCTCAATCCCCTTTTTAAAGGTCTCAAAACTGTCAAAACACAGAGCTAAATACAGCGCTGTATTTTCACTGAGAATTTCATAGGCGCGCATTTTACCCGGACTACAATGGCCAAGTACTTTTATATAAGAAGAATATTCATCACTCCAGTTGGTATAACCCTGCAGTTTCAGATATTTATCATTAAGTGACATGTTGAAAGCTGAAAAATACAATGATTGACTGAGGTCATTCATCAAATCGCTTTCCTCTTCCATAAAACAGGACATGTAATTGTCAATCTGTGAATAATTGAGGTAAAGATTGAAAACTTCCTCATCACTGATATCACTTTTAACCTGAGTGAAAAATTCATTTTTCTCCCAGAAATTATCATCCTTTTGATCAATGGCTTTGGCAAGCAGGGTTTTACTAAAAGTAGCAACCAGAAGATTATCAATTAGTCCGATATACGTAGTATCCTTTCCGTCAATCATATAAATGAGGTCACATTCCTTGTATTTATCCTGCTCGATGGATTTATCAAAGGTTTGCAGAAGATCAACCAAAAAGGTAAGTTTTTCGGCCTTTTCCACATCAATCACAAAAAGAAAATCGTAATCTTCCTTGCCGGGGATCATGTGAGCCGAGATAAGCAATTGCCGTCCGCTGAGCAATGCAGCCATAGTTTCACTGTCTTTGATCTGATCATCAAGCATTTTTGCATCTTCATTGACATCAGCAAAAAATTCGGTACGGGTGAGATTTTTCCAAAAGTTACTCTCGGTTAGCTCTTCCCATCCATCGGTGAGATTGCTGGTTTCAATAATAAAAATTGCATCATCGGGAATTACGCTGAATGCATTACGTTCTCCACCGGGTGAAAAATAAAGCCATGCAACAAATCCGCCCGCCAGTATAACCAATACCAGCAGGACAATCAAAAAACGACGAAAGAATTTTTTCATAACAGTAATTTTTCAATATGGCACTAAAGTAATTGAAAAAGATTTATCATCTGCAGTGAGGCCTGTTTTTTTAACATTCTTTTTAATTCAGAAAAAGGATAGGAGAGTTTAAAGGACTTTTCACTATTTTTGCACAAAATTTAATGATATGATTGTAATAACAGGAGCCGCAGGATTTATAGGCAGCAACCTTGTTACCCGGTTAAATCAGGATCGTTTTTACGACCTTGTTTTGGTTGACGATTTTTCAAAAACCCGTAAAACCGATAACTATAAGAATAAAAAATATTCCCAACTGGTAAACAGAGCGGATTTTTTTGAATGGCTTGACAAAAACCATGACCTGGTTCAATTCATTTTTCACATTGGGGCACGAACCGATACCGCTGAATTTGATTATTCGGTATTTGAAAAACTGAACATCGGTTATACAAAAAATATCTGGAATTCCTGTGTAAAATATGGACTTCCGCTAATTTATGCCTCCTCGGCAGCAACCTACGGGATGGGCGAGTTTGGATATGACGACAACCATGAAATTGTTAAAAAACTGAAACCATTGAACCCCTATGGTGAGTCGAAAAACAACTTTGACATCTGGGCACTTGAGCAAAAAGAACAACCTTATTTTTGGGCAGGATTAAAGTTTTTTAACGTTTACGGACCCAATGAATACCATAAAGACCGAATGGCATCGGTAATATTCCACTCTTTTAACCAAATTCGCAAAACAGGAAAAATGAATCTGTTTAAATCACATCATCCGGATTTCAGGGATGGGGAACAAAAAAGAGACTTTGTTTACGTGAAAGATGTTTGCGAAGTAATGTATTTCCTGATGCACCACCGAAAAAACTCCGGAATCTACAATCTGGGAACAGGAAAAGCAAGAACATTTCTTGATCTAACAAGGAATACATTTAAAGCTATGGGGATTTCAGAAAACATAGGATTTATTGATACTCCGGTTGACATTCGTGATAAATACCAGTACTTTACCGAAGCAAATATGGAAAAACTACATTCCATCGGCTACTCAATACCCTTTCATTCCCTTGAAAACGGAATAGATGACTATGTGAAGAATTACCTGATTGACGGAAAATTCTATTAAAAAAACAAATTTTTAATCCAGCTCAGAAAAATCGATGGCCTGTTTCTCGTCGGTTATTTCAGTGAATTTTCCATTCTCACATTTTACCGTGCGTGCCGGAAATTTTTTCAGCAATGTATAATTGTGTGTGGCCATTACCACTGCTTTTCCATTTGCACAAATATCAAAAAGAAGTTCCATTATTCCGTTGGATGTTTCAGGGTCAAGGTTTCCGGTAGGTTCATCGGCCAAAATGATTTCCGGATCATTGAGCAAAGCCCTTGCAATTACAACCCTTTGCTGCTCTCCCCCTGAAAGTTGATGGGGCATTTTCGCCATTTTATCTTCGAGTCCGACTTTCGAAAGCACATTGGTGATTTTTTCATTGATTTCGTTCCGCCCCTTCCACCCGGTAGCCTTTAGCACAAAAAGAAGATTGTCATAGATTGTGCGGTCGTTAAGCAACTGAAAATCCTGAAAAACAATTCCCAGTTTCCTTCTTAATTTCGGAACATCCTTTTTCCTGATATTATTCAGAGAAAATCCCGAAATTGATGCTTCACCTGCTTTTAAAGACAGCTCGGCATTCAGGGTTTTGATCATGCTGGTTTTTCCGGCCCCCACCCTGCCAATGAGGTAAACAAATTCACCATTTTTTACTTTAAAATCAACATCCGACAATACCAATTTGTCTTGTTGGAAAATTGAAACTTTATCGAGCGAAATACAAAAATCAGACATATTTGAAACATTTTTTAACATTTGGTTTAAACGGTCATTATCAGCACGTTTACCAAAACAAAATGACCTGTGACAAAACTAATCATTAATGCCCTAAAAAACCAAATAATAAAGCGAAGTAATAAACAGTTAATTGTTAATTAAAAGGGTTTATGCAAAAAATTAACTAATCATATATTGGTTATTTTTAGCGAATTATTCAATTTCATTCAAAATGAGACTAAAAGGATTAATTTTCATTCTGTTAGCTGCCATGCTGGTTGTTCCGGTTGCGGGACAAAAATCTCTGGATTATATTCTTTGTGAAAAAAGCTATGAAACAGGGCTTGATCTTTACAATAAAGAAAAATATGCTGCAGCCCAATATCATTTTCAGAAATACTTAAATGAAAAGCATGATGATAAAGAAAAAAATGTTAAGGCTGAATATTACATAAGCGCCTGTGCTATAGAGCTTTTCAATGAGGATGCTGAATATCTGATAACCAGTTTTATCAATGATAATCAGGGAAACAACAAAGTTTCTGACGCCAATCTTAAAATGGCTCTTTTCAAATTCAGGGAAGGAAGCCGCAACGCATATGAAGAAGCACTCAAATGGTTCGACAAAGTTAATACAGATGACCTTGATGAAGAGCAACTGGCTGAATATTACTTTAAGTCAGGATATTCAAATTTTGTACTCGAAAACTTTGACAAAGCTGAAAAAAGTTTTTTTGAAATCAAGGACACAAAAAACAAATATAATGCTCCGGCTACCTATTTCTATTCGCATATCATGTATCTGAAAAAGAACTATCAGACAGCCCTTGATGGTTTTACAAAACTTTCAACAGACGAAATGTTTGCGCCAATTGTACCCTATTACATCAGCCAGATATATTATCTGAAAAAAGACTATGCCAAAGTCATTGAATATGTTCCATCACTGCTTGATACCGCCAAAACAAAAAGACAGGATGAAATTGCCAGGATAATCGGAGAAGCCTATTATCAAACGCTGAAGTACAAGGAATCAATTCCGTATCTGCAGATGTACCGCGAAAAATCATCCAATTACACCCGCGAAGATGTATATCAACTCGGCTACGCCAATTATCGTTCCGGAAACTATCAGGAAGCAGCAACTCATTTTGAAGGGGCTGTCAATTTATCTGACAAATTATCTCAGAATGCTTATTACCATATCGGTGACTGTTATCTGCGTCTTGGAAACAAGCATAAGGCCAGAATGGCTTTTTCTTCAGCATCAAAATCTGATGAAAATCCCGCAATCAGGGAAGACGCCATGTATAATTATGCAAAATTGACTTACGAACTTTCATATTCTCCTTTTAATGAATCCATTAGATCATTCACGGAATATATAAATACTTATCCTGAATCAAAACATCTTGATGAGTTTTACAGTTATCTGGGTAATGTTTATATGACAACCAAAAATTATAAAGAAGCGCTGGTGGCTCTCGAAAGCATTCGAAAAGTAAATGCTTTTATCGAAGAAACTTACCAGAAAGTTGCTTTTTTCATGGCTGTGGAACTTTTTAAAAACAAAGAATATGAAGAAGCCATCATCCATTTTGACAAGTCGCTAAACAATGCAAAATATAATGATGTTTTCAAAGCCCAGAGCTATTTTTGGAAAGCCGAATCATATTATAAACTTGAACGTTTTAAAGAAGCTCAGGATTATTACAAAAAGTTTTCACAAACAAACGGTGTCATTGGAACTCCGGAATATGATATGGTTGATTATAATGTTGGCTACACCTTTTTCAAAACCAAGGAATACAGTCAGGCCCTCACAAGTTTCAGAAAATACCTGAAAACCAATGAAAGTAAGAAAAACGGTTTTGTATGTGACGCACTGTTGCGCACGGGCGACTGTTATTATATCGACAAAAAATTCGACCTGGCTGTTGAAAGTTACGGAAAAGCTGTGGATATGGGTATGGCCAGCAAAGATTATGCCCTTTACCAAAAAGGAATTTCCCATGGTTTGGATAAAGACGGGTATAACAGCATCAACATGAAAATCATTACATTGGCCGACCTGATCAATTCTTATCCTGAGTCTCCTTATATAGATGATGCCCTTTTTGAGCAGGGAAGAGCTTATATCGAGACTGAATCGGGCGATATGGCCATCGGCAATTTCCAGCAGATTCTTGATAACCATCCGGGAAGTCCGTACTACAAAAAATCCCTGTTGCATATTGCCTCTGTTTACCAGTATCGTGGTGAATTTGATCAGGCAAAGAAGTTATATGAGCAGGTTGCCCGGGATTTCAAAGGACAGTCCGAAGCCGCCGATGCCCTTGCCCAGCTTGAAACCATTTATGCCAAAGAAGGCAACATGAAACCTCTGGAAGATCTTTATCAGGAATCAGGCACCACTTATGACAAGCTCAGCGCCGATTCAGTTGTTTTTGTTTTCATTGAAAAAGAATTCAGAGAAGGGAAAAACTATCCCGAAAGCAAAAAGAAACTCATCAATTATATTGCCAACAATCCATCAGGCCGATATCTGATAAAGGCACATTACTATAAAGCACTTATTAATATGATGGATAAGGAAAATGAAGCAGCCCTAGAATCGTACAATTACATTCTTACAAAAGGAAAAAGTGAATATTCAGAGGAAGCTGCACTGCAAACAGCAAAAATATATTTTGGCGAGAAAAATTACGAGAAAGCACTGGGCGCGTATACTGCTCTTGAATCCTACGCAAACAGCAATGAAAACAAAGCAATTGCCTTACTCGGCAAGATGCGTTGCCAGCACAAACTTGGCAAACATTACGAAGCCATTATTACCGCTGAAAAATGCCTGAACATTGAAAAACTTGAAGACAATCAGGTTCGCGAAATTCATTATATTAAAGGATTGGGATATTATACCAACAATGAGCTTGATCCGGCGCTTGAAGAATTCATGTTCATTTCAGGCGCAACCCAAACACAGATGGGCGCTGAGGCCAAATATATGGTAGCGAAAATTTTCTATGACAAGCAAATGTATGATGTAGCAGAAAAAGAAATATTCGACTTTGCTAAAAAAGGAACCAACCACCAGTACTGGCTGGGAATGAGCTTCCTGCTGGGATCTGATGTATTCCTTGCTAAAAATGATATTTATCAGGCGAAATCAACACTTCAGAGCATAATTGATAACTATTCCATAAAAACAGACGGCATCCTTGAAAATGCAACCAAAAAACTTCAGAAAATAATTGAAGATGAAAACAAAAAAGCCGAGGAAGCCGAAGGAGGAAATCTGGAAATAAATCTGGAAAACAATTCATTGGAAAACTCATTGATGCCCGAATAATAACAAAAATAAACATGAACAAAAAAACAAATCAATATATGAAGACCGCTTTT
Organism: Bacteroidetes bacterium GWF2_38_335; assembly: GCA_001769535.1. Classification (GTDB taxonomy): domain Bacteria; phylum Bacteroidota; class Bacteroidia; order Bacteroidales; family GWF2-38-335; genus GWF2-38-335. Next base: position 118,649 of record MEOH01000010.1, on the reverse strand, counting down.
GTTTTAACCTTTTTCAGCCTGATGATTTTTACTTTTTCTGCTGTTTCGCAGACTACAATAATCATCAATGATCCGCCAAAGACAGAGCTGAGCGACGCCAACAAATTGTCTATTTTACCAACCATCAAGGATACGTCGAAAGTGCATGTCGATTTCAAATATTCAATCGAATCAAAACAGTTTCCGACAACTTTTGAGGTTAAGTCAATAAAACCGGCTACCATCGGCAAGGAAACCATTAACAAACTATACAACACTTATATTAAAGTGGGTTTTGCAAATTATATGATGCCCTATGCCCAGATAAACTATAACTCAAACAGATCAAAAACCGTTCAATATGGAGTAAACCTGCTGCACAATTCTTCGCGTGGAAAAATCAAGATAAATGACATCAAAACCTTTGCCGGATTCTGTGACAACGAAGCTTCTCTTTTTGGAAAGAAAATTCTCAAGAAAAGCGTCATTACCGGAGATTTTGGCTTCATGCACAAAACCCGGTATTTCTATGCCCATCCCGACACAACCAATAACAATTACGGATTAATTCCCACCGAAAAAGACGACATGGATTTTCAAACTTTCCTCGGATTGAATGGTGGAGCCGGCTGGAAATCAATTTTAATGGACTCCGGCAAACTTAATTATAACATCAGGCTTAACTACAATTTTTTGCAGGATCACAACAAATATAATGAACACGACATCGTTTATACCGGTGATTTTAACAAGTTCTATAATAATGAATTGATCGGACTGAATACAAAACTCAGACTTATAGACAGAAACACCGGCGTTGACAGTTTGCTAAACGCATATCTTACCTTAAATCCCTGGATCGGCTTTCAGGGAGATAAATGGAAAATAAATATGGGATTGAATGTTATGGCTAAAATGAATGAAACCGATAACGCCAAATTCCATTTTTATCCAAATGTTTCTATGCAGTATGATTTGGCTGAAAAATTTCTTACTCCGTATGTTATCATCAAAGGAGAACTTCTCCCTCAAACCTATTCAGCTCTTTCTTCGGAAAATCCCTTTATCAATCCCAATACCGGCATGACCGATATGAACAACACCATCAATGTGATGGGCGGATTAAAAGGCAGTCTGTCGCCCAGAATATCCTATGATTTTAATGTAAACTACCTTGAAACTGAAAACATGTATTTTTACGTGAATTCTGATGGCTCAGCACTTGACGATTCACTGGGTATATGGCCAACGTATTATTTCAGCAACAACAGATTTAATCTGGTTACCGATACCGCCATGATTTTCAAGGTAAACGGCGCCCTGATGTTTGCCAAATCAGAAAAACTCAATATTTGCCTGAAGGGGATGTACAACTATTTTACTCTTCAAAATCTTGAACAACCCTGGCAAATTCCTCAATATCTGATTACCCTTGAAACAAGATATAATATTCAGGATAAAATACTTGTGAATTTTGACGTGAACAATATTGGTCCGTATTATTATAAACTGCCAACTTTTGATCAATGGGATATTACATCCGGCAAGGAAAAACCACATTATGATATCAATCTGGGATTTGAATACAGATACACAAAAATTCTTTCTGCATTTTTGCAATTCAATAATTTAACCGCAAAAAAATACCAGAGATGGCATGGTTATCAAACTTATGGATTCCAGGTAATGTTTGGTTTGACATATAGTCTCTAAATATTAGTACATATTATCGCACTCCCAAAAAATACCGCTTAATCGAGCGGTATTTCATTTTCCATTTTAGCCAGAAAAGCAAGAAATTAAAGTAATTTTCCATTTTTAAAGATAAATTAAGTAATTTTGCAAAACTCAAAAACGAAAAGAACCACCTGAATACTTACCTGGTTAATTTCAATTTTGAAAATAAGTTTAATATTAACACATAAAAAACATCAGGTATTTTGATACCATGCAACTATTTTAAAAATTAATGTCTTTAATATTAAATTATTGTCAATTAATAAAACGTGAATGAAAATATTACTTGTTTCTCCTTGCCAACCCGAAGAAGTTCGTCCAAAATCAATGGACATTCCTCAACTTACCCTGTCACTGATTGCAGGTATGACTCCACCCGAACACGAAGTGGAAATTTGTGAAGAAGTATATGGCAATAAAATTAATTTTGACGGCGATTACGATCTTATTGGAATTACCCTGATGACACAAACCTGCATCAGAGGTTACCAGATTGCCAATGAATTCAAACAAAGAGAAAAAATTGTCGTTTTTGGCGGAATCCATGCCACAACCTATCCCGAAGAAGCCATTCAGTTTGGTGATGCCGTAGTTATTGGCGAAGCCGAAGACGGATTATGGGAACAGGTTCTCAGGGATGCTGAAAAAAACAAACTTCGGGAATATTACAAACTTGACCAACTTCCATTACTTCAGAAACACGTTTATCCCCGCCGTGACCTTATTAAATGCTCATCAGGAAAATTTGCCATTGCGCCCATTGAAACAACCAGAGGTTGCCCCTATAATTGTGATTTCTGCACCGTTTCCAGATTTTTTGGAACAAAACAAAGACACAAACCCATCAGAGACATCATTAAAGAAGCCGAATCGTGTAAGGAAAAAATCCTGTTCTTTCTTGATGACAACATCACCATTGACAAGAAATTTGCCAAAGAGCTTTTCAGAGAACTGAAACCACTGAACAAAAAATGGGTGGGACAAGCCTCCATAAACCTTACAAAAGATGAAGAGTTGATGAGTCTGGCCGAGAAATCAGGTTGCACTGCCCTGCTTGTCGGATTTGAATCAATGACGGATACCGGAATTGATGCTTACCGAAAATCTCTGAAATCCATTGAAGAAAATGTGGCAGCAGTTAAAAAACTCAGGGAATATGGCATTCTGACTATGGCATCGCTTATTTTCGGACTTGATTCGGATACCGATACTGTTTTTGACCTCGGACATGAATTTCTCACCAAATCAAAGGCAGCATTTTTTCAGGCCTGCGTTATGACTCCTTATCCTGGCACTCCTGTATTTAATACTTTGAAATCTGAAGGAAGGATACTTACCGACAACTGGAGTAAGTTTGATGCAACAAAAGTGCTGATTCAACCGAAAAACATGACCTCCGAAGAACTGCTCGAAGGCTATAACAAAATAAAATACTCCATTTACAGCCGCAGATCAACTTTGCGCAGGTCTATTCCTAATATCAGACTTGGTGTTAAGGAAGCCATTTTCTACTTTTCACTTAATTACGGTTACCACAAAAAAAATAACAAAAAAGTCCACTCGCAGATTCACAGAAATGAAGAAAATATGCCCGTTGATTTTGATGTAAAAAAATATGTGGCTCCTTTCAAGAAAAAAGATGGTGAAAACACCAAAAAATTTCATTTTCAGAACCTCACGACAACACAGGATATCAAATAAGAAAATCTTATCAACAAGTCGTTTGTAATTGTTAATAAAACCCTTGTTTTATATGGGTTTTTAAGCAAATTTATTATTGGATTTTTGTACCTTTACGGGTCAAATTTAATATGTTATTTTAATATAGAAAAATGAGCGAAGAAATTAAGAAAAACAATGACTACACCGCGGATAGTATTCAGGTGCTTGAAGGACTTGAAGCAGTAAGGAAAAGACCGGCCATGTACATTGGTGATATCGGACAAAGAGGTCTCCACCATTTGGTTTACGAAGTAATAGACAACTCCATTGATGAGGCATTGGCAGGGTATTGCAAAAACATAGATGTTTTTATTAATGAAGATAATTCAATAACCGTTGTTGATGACGGCCGCGGTATTCCGGTTGAAATGCACGAAAAAGAGCAAAAGTCTGCTCTTGAAGTTGTAATGACCGTACTTCATGCCGGAGGAAAATTTGATAAAGACAGTTATAAGGTATCCGGTGGTTTGCATGGGGTTGGTGTTTCATGTGTTAACGCTCTTTCAACTTTGTTAAGAGCCGAAGTGCACCGCAACGGAAAAATCTACAGACAGGAATACTGCTGCGGAAAACCACTCAGCGATATCAAAATAGTTGGCGAATCTGAAAAAACAGGGACTGTTATTACATTTCAGCCCGACAATACTATTTTTATCACTACTGAATATAAATTCGATATTCTATCAACCCGTCTGAGAGAACTGGCTTTCCTGAACAAAAATGTTAAGCTAACTATTACAGACAAAAGAGAAAAAGATGCCAATGGCGAATTCAAACATGAAGAATTCCTCTCCGAAAAGGGATTGAAAGAATTTGTTGAATTCCTTGATGAAAGCCGCGAAAAGCTGATTGAAGAAATCATTTATATTGAGATTCAGACCGGCGAAGTACCCGTTGAAATTGCCATGCAGTACAATACTTCATTTACTGAAAATGTTTACTCATACGTTAATAACATCAACACCATTGAAGGCGGAACGCACCTGACCGGTTTCAGAAGAGGTTTAACAAGAACTTTGAAGAAATATGCCGATGAATCAGGAATGTTGCAAAAACTCAAATTTGACATCAGTGGTGATGATTTCAGGGAAGGTCTTACCGCCGTTGTTTCTGTTAAAGTTCAGGAGCCACAGTTTGAAGGTCAGACCAAAACCAAGCTCGGCAACTCTGACGTGAGTTTGTTCGTTGACCAGGCCGTAAGCACACTGCTCACTCATTATCTTGAAGAACATCCCAAAGATGCCCGTCAGATCGTGTCAAAAGTTATTCTGGCTGCCACCGCACGCCACGCCGCACGTAAAGCACGCGAACTGGTTCAGAGAAAAACTGTTCTTTCGGGAGCAGGTTTGCCTGGTAAGCTTGCTGATTGTTCAGCAAAAGGTCCGGGTGGCACCGAACTCTATCTTGTTGAGGGTGATTCTGCGGGCGGAACAGCCAAGCAGGGCCGCGACAGGCAGTTTCAGGCCATCATGCCGCTCAGGGGTAAAATCCTGAACGTAGAAAAAGCAATGCCTTATAAGATTTTTGAAAACGAGGAGATCAAAAATATTTTTACTGCCCTTGGCGTAACCATGGGAACCGATGAAGACTCCAAGGAAATTAACCTTACCGGCTTAAGATACGAGAAAATAATCATCATGTGTGATGCCGACGTTGACGGTAGCCATATTACCACTTTGATCATGACTTTCTTTTTCAGATACATGAAAAAGCTCATTGAAAACGGCCATCTATTCATTGCCACTCCCCCGCTCTACCTTGCCAAAAAAGGAAAAGTACAGCGCTACTGTTGGAACGAAGAAGAACGCAAAGCGTTTATTGATGAATTTGGCGGCGGTAACGATTCTGGTCTGCACATCCAAAGATACAAAGGTCTTGGTGAGATGAACGCCGAACAACTTTGGGAAACAACCATGAATCCCGCAACCCGCACCCTGCGTCAGGTTGACATTGACAATGCATACGAAGCCGACAGAATTTTCGCCATGCTTATGGGTGATGAAGTTCCTCCAAGACGTCAGTTTATCGAGGAAAATGCTACTTATGCTAATATTGATGCTTAGATAGTTCGAAGTTGGAAGTTGGGAGTTAAATAGCAATGAACACTGGGTAAACCAGAGCTCCAGAGGAGCGAAATATTAATAACCCGGCTTTTAAACCGGGAAACCGCCGGCCAGGAACATCTTAGAACGAATAACTCTTTTCCGGCGGAAACGAAAGAAAAAGTCTATAAATTTGAGCCGCTTTTTAAATGCGGCTCTTTTTTTTAATAAATTCAACTTATATTAAACACTTAGAAGTTGTTTAAATATAGCAGATCTAATTGTCTCCAAAACACACGCCCCAAAGGGGCATCAGCTATAACACAGGGCAACGCCCTGTGTTCCGGCTAAGTATACAAAAGCCCTGTAAGGGCGCAAGCTCCTTCTTTGTATTAAATGGTTTCTTTTCACAATTTGTTTCTTTTTGAACATTTTAATTATAAATCATATCTTTGTGTTATTGTAAATTATCAAACTTATTCTATGGCAAAAACTATAAGCTTATTGATCGTCTCCCTGATATTCTTTAACACCGGAAACTCCCAAACATCCATAAAAGACAATCCTGATTTTGAAATTATTACCTATAAAGATCTCGATTACAATGCCGTTGAAATGATCGGATCGGAATGGATGCTGATCACCGCAGGAAATATGGAATCTTTCAATATGATGACAGCCAGCTGGGGAACCCTGGGATGGCTCTGGCAGATGCCCGTAAGCACCATTTATGTCCGTCCGCAAAGATTTACCCACCAGTTTACCGAACGCGAGGATTATTATACTCTGACCTTTTTTGAGGAAAAATACAAGGACACCCTGCGCCTGATGGGTACTGTCTCGGGCAAGGATTATGACAAGATGCACAACAGCGGATTAACACCTGTAAAAACCGAAAACTCAGTGGCATTTTCTGAAGCTTACCTGATCATTGAATGCAGAAAAGTGTATTCAACCATTCTTAAGGAAGATGACTTTAAGGATAAGGAAGTGTGCGACGGGGTTTATCCAAAAAAGGATTTTCACACCGTTTATGTTGGCGAAATCGTAAATATCTGGAGAAAAAAGAAACTTTAACCGGCAACATATATGAAAAAGTATTGTTCAACAGTAATTTACTCTTTTATTATTTTTTTAACCTTTTTCATTTCATCCTGCGACAGCAACAATTTTGAAACAGGTGTTCACGGCATCATCGAATATGGTTCGGGCGACTGCACCCAACCCGTCGAGACCAGAGTTTATGAAAAATACTCAGGTGATTTGTATTTCGTTCAGAAAGAAAAACTTGATACCATGAGCTCAACCAATTTTCTTGATTTATTTGCCATCAGCACCGTGGTTACCATCTCAAACGGCAAACTCAGGACTGAGCTTGTTCCCGGCACCTACGTGATCATGATCAAGGATTATTACTACAAAAACACCGAAAATACCATTACCATTATAGACGGGGTGATCAGTGAGAAGAATATTCAGTTTTATGAATGCACTAACTAATAGGAAATAGTTCGATAGCTTGAGGTTGAAACCTTTCCTCAAACCGAAATCTCCCCCTTAATATGCGGGTGCGGATCGTAGTTGATCAGTTCAAAATCCTCAAACTTAATTTCAAAAATACTCCGGGGATTACCCTTCAGAATCATCTGTGGGAGTTTTCGGGGCTCACGGGTAAGCTGGAGTTTACATTGTTCTATATGGTTATTGTAAATATGGGCATCACCCAGGGTGTGTACAAATTCATAGGCCTGCAATCCTGTTACCTTTGCCACCATCTGCAGCAGCATGGCATAAGACGCAATATTAAATGGCACTCCAAGAAAAATATCGGCACTGCGCTGGTAAAGCTGACACGACAATTTTCCATTGGCCACATAAAATTGAAAAAGAATATGGCAGGGCGGCAGAGCCATTTTGTCAATTTCACCCACATTCCACGCACATACCAGATGACGGCGCGAATCGGGATTTTTCTTTATTGAATTGATCACTTCCGTAATCTGATCAATATGACGACCATCAGATGCAGGCCAACTGCGCCATTGGTATCCGTAAACCGGACCAAGATTTCCGTCCTTGTCGGCCCACTCATCCCAAATGGTTACTTTATTATCTTTGAGATACTGAATATTGGTTTCACCTTTTAAAAACCACAGCAGTTCGTGCATGATGGAACGCAAATGGAGCTTTTTGGTGGTCAACAAGGGAAAACCCTCCTCCAGATTAAACCGCATCTGATAACCAAAAGTGCTTATGGTACCCGTTCCGGTACGATCCTGTTTCTGCGCACCGTTTTTCAGTACATGGTCAAGTAAATCAAGATATTGTTTCACGAAAGTTTTTTCTTTAATTAATGAGAGAAATTTTCAAAATCTTTAGCATTGTGTTTGTGTCTAAAAAGAAGGGCAAACAATACGGTTACCGCCAGAGCGTACAAAGCAAAAGTCAGCCAGATATCGGACCATATTTTATTTTCCCCATCCATAAAAAATTCAGAGATAATAAACCCACTTGCCAAACTACCTATAATAGAACCAATACCATTGGTCATCATCATAAACAATCCCTGTGAACTGGCTCTGATTGAAGGATCACATTGTGTTTCAACAAACAATGAACCAGAAATATTGAAAAAATCAAAAGCCATACCATATATGATGCATGATAAAATGATCATCCACAATCCATCATGGGGATCACCGTATGAAAACAACCCGAACCTTAGTACCCATGCCACCATACTTATGAGCATCACTTTCTTGATGCCAAACCTTCTTAAGAAAAATGGAATGGCCAGGATGAAAAGTGTCTCCGAGATTTGAGATATGGACATGATGATGGTGGAATATTCAATCACGAATGAATCAGCATATTCAGGGATTTTTTTAAAGTCACTCAAAAAAACATCCCCATACATATTCGTCAACTGTAAGGCAGCACCCAATAAAATTGAAAAAACAAAAAACAAGGCCATTTTGTAATTGGTAAATAATCTAAAGGCATTTAACCCCATTTTTTCAACAAAAGACGACTTCTCCATAGAACTGATTTTTGGGGGACATTTAGGCAACGTAAATGAATAAACACCCAAAACTGCAGAAGCTATTGCGGAAATATAAAACTGAAACTCATTTGCCTTGCTTCCGGTTAAATTAGTTACCCACATAGCAGCAATAAACCCAATTGTACCCCATACTCTAATGGGCGGGAAACTTTTTACCACATCAAAATTACCACTTTTTAGAGCATTATATGCAATGGTATTTGATAAAGATATGGTTGGCATATAAAAACACATTGCTATTAGCATGACCCAAAAAAAAGCACCTGTTGAATCAATCATGGGTAAGCAAAAAATGGTAATCCCGCTTAAGACATGCAATAATCCAAAGAGTTTTTCTCCATTAATCCATCTATCCGCAACTATACCCATCAATGCGGGCATAAAAATAGAAGATATTCCCAATGTCATGAACATTGTTGTGAATTCAACTTCACCCCATCCCTTTGTCCCAAACCAATAATTTGCAATTGTGATGAGCCATGCCCCCCACACAAAAAACTGCAAAAAATTCATCAATATCAGACGAAACTTAACACTCATAATATTTTTATTTAAGATTTAAAATCTAGGTCTTACTCCTCTTTTCAATTTCCTTCTTGATTTTCGAAGCCAGCTCATAGTTTTCGTTGCTGACTGCTTCATCCATTTTCTTTTGAAGTTCATCCAAAGGCATTTTGCCATATTCTGACGATTCCTTTTTTGGAGCAGGTTCGGGCTCTTCTTCCTTTGTTTTTTCGTTAAAATCCAGCACAATACCTGCCTTTTCCATTATTTCGGCAGAGGTATAAATCGGACATTTAAACCTCAAAGCAAGTGCAACCGCATCAGAAGTCCGGGCATCAATCCTGATTTCACCCCCATCCTTTATAAATATCAATTCCGAATAAAAAACCCCCTCTTCCAGCTTAATAATATTCACTTCCTTTATTCTGATCTCAAAGGCAGATGCCATTTTAAGAAACAAATCATGGGTGAGCGGCCGGGGTGGATTTAACCCCTCCAGTTCAATGGCTATGGCCTGGGCTTCAAAACCGCCAATAATGATGGGAATTCTTCGCTCCCCTCCTTCTTCACTAAGTACCAGTGCATAGGCCCCCGATTGTGTCTGACTGTATGATAGGCCTAATACGTGTAATTTTATTTTTCCCATTAGATACCTGTATGGTGTATTATACAAACCTACAGATTTTTTTCAAAAAAACATACAGCAGAATAAAAAAAACACATATTGTTTTCAACTGTCACGTTTTATCTCATAATAAGCATTTTTATTAGTATTCAGAATAAGTTTCGTTTTTTTTCCACACTCTTTTTTTCAGGCATTTGCACCATTATAGTCCGAAAAAAATGTAGTTTTTTTAAAATATAAGCTTTAATTGTTTGTAAATCATATTAAAGTTTCCTACTTTTGCACTCCCAAAAGATTAAATGTTGTAAAATAAAATATAATGTACGCAATCGTAGACATCGCAGGACAACAGTTCAAAGTTGAACAGGACAAGAGGGTTTATGTTCACAGACTTGAAGGTATAGAAGGTTCAGAAGTAGTATTTGACAAAGTACTGCTGATTGACAATGAAAAGGATGTATTAATCGGAGAACCCGTAATTGCCGGTGCTCAGGTTTCTGCAAAAATCCTGTCTCATCTTAAAGGTGATAAAGTTCAGGTTTTCAAAAAGAAAAGAAGAAAAGGTTATCAGAAACACAACGGTCACCGTCAGTGTTTTACCGAAATTCTGATTGAAAGCATTGCAGAAAAAGGTGTTAAAAAAACTGCTGCAAAAAAAGCCGAACCGGTAGCTGAAGTTCACGCTGAAGAAGCTGCTCCAAAAGCTGCAGTAAAAAAGACCTCCAAAAAGGAAACCAAAGAGGAAACCGAAAACTAGTATTAATTTTAAAAAAATCAGACCATGGCACATAAGAAAGGAGCCGGTAGTTCACGTAACGGTCGTGAATCAGAAAGCAAAAGACTGGGTGTAAAAATTTTTGGCGGACAGTTTGCCAAAGCTGGTAATATCCTCGTAAGACAAAGAGGTACTCAACACCATCCCGATAAAAATGTCGGTATCGGCAAAGACCATACATTATTTGCACTTATTGACGGAACTGTTGTTTTTAATAAGAAAAGAAACGACAGGTCATACGTTTCCGTTGAGCCCTTAGTAAATAATTAATTTATATCAATATTTCATGGAATCTCCTGCTTATATCACTGTGTGATATAAATTCAGGAGATTTTTTGTATCCGTAATTTTATACTGTCATGCTTACCATCAATCAAATCAGAGAAAACAAAGACGAAGTAATAAGATTGCTCAAAATTAAAAATTTTGATGCTTCGTCAATTATCGAACAAATATTGCAGATTGACCTTGAAAGACGAAACCTCAGGCAATCTCTGGATAACCTCCAGGCCGAAATGAACAAAACTTCCGAAATGATCGGAAAGCTGTTTAAGGAAGGAAAAGCATCCGAAGCCAATCTGGCAAAGGAAAAAACAGGCCAGATCAAGGAAGAAATCCGTCTGAAAAACGAGGCTTTTTCAAAAGCCGAATCCGATCAGCACGCATTATTGGTTCTGCTTCCCAATACACCCAATCCTTCGATCGTGCCGGGAAAATCTGCTGCCGATAACGAACACATCCGCGAAGGTGGCAAAATGATTACGCCCAATCCTTCTATGATTCCCCACTGGGATCTGGCAAAAAAATACGACCTCATCGATTTCGAACTGGGCAACAAACTTACCGGTTCAGGATTCCCTGTATATAAAGGAAAATGCGCTGTGCTGCAAAGAGCCCTGATTTCATTCTTCCTCGATGAAGCAACCGAAGCCGGTTATAATGAAGTAATGGTCCCACTAATGGTTAATGAAGATTCCGGATTTGGAACCGGTCAGCTTCCCGATAAGGAAGGCCAAATGTACCATGCAACTGCCGACAACCTTTACCTGATCCCAACTGCCGAGGTTCCGGTTACCAATATGTACCGCGATGTAATATTAAATGAAAGCGATTTTCCTGTAAGGAACACTGCCTATACTCCCTGTTTCAGAAGAGAAGCCGGGTCATATGGTAAGGATGTGCGCGGACTAAACCGTTTGCACCAGTTTGATAAAGTGGAAATCGTAAGAATCGAAAAACCTGAAAATTCATATCAGGCACTTGAAGAAATGGTGAGCTATGTGGAATCTCTTGTTCAAAAACTTGAACTTCCTTACAGAATTATAAGACTATGTGGTGGAGATATGAGTTTTACCTCGGCCATGACATACGATTTCGAAGTATTCTCTGCTGCCCAGGACAAATGGCTTGAAGTCAGCTCGGTAAGCAATTTTGAATCTTATCAGGCAAACAGACTGATGCTCAGATACAAGCCCACAGGCGAAAAGAAAACCCGATTGGCACACACGCTGAATGGCAGTGCCCTGGCATTACCCAGAATTGTAGCTGCAATTCTTGAAAACAACCAAACAGAAAACGGAATAAAAATTCCTGAATGTCTGGTAAAATATACTAAATTTGATTTTATTAACTAAGTCAGGGACTGACTTCATTTTCAGATAAAATGAAAACATACATTTTAATTCCGGTTATTACAGCTGTATTCTTTGCAGCAATTTCATGCTCCGAAAAAAAAGACACGAAATATTTGGGTAAAATTGACAGTCTTTCAGCCCAGCTCGAACAGATCGAAAATGACATGAATAAAGTCAATATCGACAGCATTTTTGTGATCTTTCAAATGGTTGAGCAAAAAACCAATGCTCTTACCATGCTCATACAAAAGCTCCCCGAAGACACTACCATCAGAGTAAACATGTCGCTTCACGGTGATATTCACAAAGCACTAAAAAAGTTTCCTAAAGCTTTCAACGGATTTAAAACCGAACTGAAATTCAGAAAAGAACAGATTAAAAAACTCAGGGACGATTATGAAGCCGGGTTGTTTGAAGACTCAATTGAATTTTATTTAAAAACCGAGGAAGGTGAAATAAATCGCTTCAAAAACAGTTTTAATGAAAAGTACAGCTTTGTTTCAAAAAAACTGGAACTAAATAATAAAATAGGTGGCAAAATTGACCACTTACTTGACAGCCTATTAAGGAGCACACAGTTGCCTAAATGAAAAAATTGATTCTGACTCTGTTTGTTTTTTTTTCCCTGACAGCAGCCTTTGCTCAGCCGGGGGACGAACAGCAACTTGCCCTTAATTACTTCAGAAACAAAGAATTCGATAAAGCTGCCGACCTGTTTTTAAGTCTTTATACCAATACAAAATCAAATGCTTATTTCGATTATTATATTACCTGTCTAACCGAACTGAAAAACTTTGATGAAGCTGAAAAATTCGTAAAAAAAGCAATAAAAAAAAATCCTGAAAACCTGACTTTCCAAGTCACCCTTGGCTTTATTTACAAGTCAGAAAACAAACCAGAGCAGGCAAAGGAGATTTATGAAGAAGCCCTTAAAGGAATAAAGGCCGACCAGTTTCAGGTACTTCAGCTTGCCTCGGCTTTTATGACACGGGGAGAATATACCTTTGCCGAAAGAGCTTATCTTGATGGACGAAAAATCATGAAAGGCAATTACACCTTTCATTTTGAGCTTGCCAGCCTATACTCCATTCAGCGTGAATATAAAAAAATGATCGATGAATACCTTGACCTGCTATTGATCAACGAAAGCTATCTTCAAAACATCCAGAGCCGTTTGTGGTCATCTATTTACAATAATAACGAGGAAGCTGTCAGGGAAACGCTTAAAACCAGCCTCCTGAAAGTGATCCAGCAAAACCCGGGAAAAGGAATTTTCTATGAGATGCTGATATGGTATTATACTCAGGAAAAAGATTTCAAAAATGCCCTGACTCATGCCATTGCCCTTGATAAGCGAAATAAAGAAGGAGGCATGCGTGTTTTGACCATTGGCGATATGGCGCAATCAGGAAAAGATTACAATACTGCACTTGATGCTTTCAGATATGTTTATGAAAGTGGCGAGTTTTCAAAAAATTATGTCATTGCCAAAAACCGTTATCTTTCAGCACTTTACAACAAAGTATTTAACACCGGTTCCTTTTCAAAAAAAGAAGTTACCGAACTCGAGGCCGCCTATTATGAAGTATTGAAAGAGCTTGGTGAAAGTGCCGACAGTTACACCCTGATGAGCGAGCTTTCGTACATTCAGGCTTTTCATCTTGGAAAGCTTGATGAAGCAGCCATCCGAATGAGAAAAGCCATTGAAATGCCCAATGTCAGCCGCACAGATGTTGGAAAAGGCAAAATACTTCTTGCCGATATCCTGCTCCTTTCGGGTGATCCATGGGAAGCAACCTTACTTTATACCCAAACTGAAAAAGAAAACGAAAACAATCCCACCGGCTATGAAGCCAATTACAAAAAAGCCCGTCTGGCCTATTTTCAGGGAAATTTCAAATGGGCACAGGCGCAACTTGACGTTTTAAAGGCAAGCACCTCCAAACTTATTGCAAACGATGCATTCAGCCTTTCACAACTTATCAGTACCAATTCCACCATAGATACCTTAATCCTTCCCCTGCAAATATTTTCACAGGGTGATTTTTTGATGTTCCGCAATATGGACAGTTTGGCCGTTCTGACTTACGATTCAATTTCGACCTTATTCTCCAGACATTCACTCAGCGACGAGATTATTTTCAGAAAAGCAAACATTCTTGAAAAAAATCAGGATTTTGAAGGCGCTGTTGCCTTGTATGAAAAGATTTTAAACGAATATGGCTATGACATTCTGGGTGATGATGCCATTTTCAGAATTTCCGTTATTTACCAGTTTAAGCTTAACAACCCTGAAAAAGCTCAGGAAAGCTATAAAAATCTGATGACCAAATACCCGGGAAGTATTTATCTGATCGAAGCCCGCAAACAATATCGAATACTCAGGGGTGATGACATAGAAACCGACAGGTCCGTTGAAGAATTGTTTTTTCAAAACCGGCTAACTCCTTGAAGAAACAGAAACTCTCATACATCTACGCGCTGAGTGCCATTCTTTTATGGTCAACAATTGCAGTTGCCTTCAAGATATCCCTGAGAGACCTTTCACCACATCAACTGCTGTTCAATGCCATTTTGGTTTCAACAGTTTTTTTCATCATTGTTTTAGCTGCACAGAAAAAAATCGGAACGCTTTTCCGGTTTACCTTCAAACAATATTTATTTTCTGCTTTTGTAGGGTTGCTAAATCCCTTTCTTTACTATGTAGTGCTGTTGGAAGCTTATGATATTCTGCCGGCACAAATTGCCCAGCCATTAAATTACACCTGGCCTGTTTTGCTAGTATTGCTGTCGGTTCCGATTCTAAAACAAAAAATCAATTACAAAAGTATTTTGGCAATAATGGTCAGCTTTACCGGAGTAATAATTATCTCACTTCAGGGGGATTTAAGCATGGATATAAAAAACCCCTTGGGTGTAATTCTGGCAGTAGGCAGTTCATTGATGTGGGCACTTTTCTGGCTGTTAAATGTGCGCGATAAGAGAGAAGAGACCGTAAAACTTTTTTTAAATTTTATTTTCGCACTCATCTATATAACCATTATATTATTGCTTTTCTCTGATTTTAAAATCCCCGAAACCGATAGTCTGATTGCTTCTGTTTATGTGGGCATTTTTGAAATGGGAATAACCTTTATACTTTGGTTAAAAGCCCTTAGTATGACCTCCTCTACAGATAAAATAGGAAATCTGGTGTTTATTTCACCATTCCTTTCACTTTTCTGGATAAGTATGATGTTGGGTGAATCAATTTATATTTCAACAATTTTCGGATTGATAATGCTTATATCGGGAATAATTTTGCAGCGTATTTTTGCCAAATAGCGTATATTTGTTTTATGGATAAAGAAAGGATTATTTTGGGTATTGATCCGGGAACAAACATAATGGGTTACGGGGTTATTCGCATTGTCCGTAAAAAACCTGAACTTGTTACAGCCGGAGTCATTGATATGAAAAAAATGGATGATCATTTTCTGAAGCTCAAAATGATTTTTGACCGTGTTACCGGCCTCATTGAAACTTACCATCCGGATGAGTTGGCCATCGAAGCACCGTTTTTTGGAAAGAACGTTCAATCCATGCTCAAACTTGGGCGGGCACAGGGGGCTGCTATAGCGGCCGGACTTCAGCATACCATTCCAATTTTTGAATATGCTCCCCGGAAAATAAAAATGTCTCTTACAGGAACCGGCAGCGCTTCAAAAGAGCAGGTTGCGGCCCTCACATACAAGCTGCTTTCTGCAAAAGACCTCGATCTTCCGCTTGATGCAACAGATGGATTGGCAGCGGCAGTATGCCATTATTTTCAGACAAATAAGCCTGCCGCGGCAGCTGAATATAAAAGCTGGAAAGATTTTATCGGGAAAAATAAAGACAGAATAAAATAGTATATAAATCAATCTATTTCATTCCTGATTTTTTCAGCAATAGCTGAAAATTCCTCGTTAGACAACTTCAATTTTGGGCGAGCAAAATTAATGTCATCCATTGAATTGAGGGGAATCAGGTGAACATGGGCATGAGGAACTTCAAGTCCTAAAACAACCACACCAACCCTGTCGCAGGGGACAACCTTTTCAATTGCTTTAGCAATTTTTTTTGAAAAAACTGTCATTTCGGCAAGAGTGGTATCAGGCAGATCAAAATACCGGTCAGTTTCAACTTTAGGAACAATCAGGGTATGTCCCGGCATAAGAGGATTAATATCAAGAAACGCAAAGAACTTTTCATTCTCTGATATTTTATAACAAGGTATTTCCCCTTTGATAATTTTAGTAAAAATGGAAGCCATATTACAATGAAATATCTAATATTTCAAATGAAAGTTCACCCGATGGGACAGTAACCTGAACAGTTTCGCCCACTTTTTTTCCAAGAAGTCCTTTTGCAATAGGAGTATTAATTGACATTTTACCATTTTTCAGGTCAGCTTCGGTTTCAGAAACCAGCGTATATTGAAGAATCTGTTTAGTTTTCAGGTTTATGATTTTAACTTTTGACAAAATCTGAATTTTCGAAGTATCCAGTTTTGATTCGTCAATAAGTCTGGAATTTGAAATAATATCCTGCAACTTGGAAATTTTCATTTCAAGCATTCCCTGAGCATCTTTAGCGGCATCATATTCAGCATTTTCAGAAAGGTCGCCTTTATCCCTGGCCTCTCCTATTTGTCTTGAAATAGATGGTCTTTCGACATTGATCAGATAATCAAGATCATCCTTAAGTTTTTTTAAACCTTCTTCCGTAACATACGATACCTTAGACATATTAAAGCCTCCGATAGTTAATTCAATAAAAAAGAAAAAGAATCCCGATTGGTATCGGGACTCTTATTTTACAAATATAATAAATATTTTCTAATTATAAAGAAACTCTTGCCTGAAGAGTGTGGCAACCTGAGAACGGATTAGTATCGCGGTATGCATACTCTAAAGAAAACACAGATCCTTTTTCCTTACTGATCGGTATCTGAATTCCTGCACCAAAGGAAAGCCCTGTAAAAACAGTTTCTCTGGTGTCATAATCAAAGATTCCTTCTTCATAAGTGTAACCTCCTCTGATGAAAACGAGATTACTAATGTTTTGTTCAAGACCAATGCATATCTGATCCTTGGTAAATGAATTTGAGATAAATGTACCGTTCAGTGTCAGAATGTTCTTTTCGTTGAAGATAAAATCATAGGAAACAGCAATACTAATCAGAGAAGGCAGTTCAAACTCGGCCGACCTGTGTTCCATGGTCATATTAATTCCGCTTTCCAGATCAGCACGAACCGACATACCGTCGCCGGTATATTTCATTGTCGGGCCAACATTTTTCATGGCGATGCCGAACTTCATCTGATTATTCTTACCTGTAACATACTGGATACCTGCATCAAGAACCACTCCGGATGCTTTCACATCAGAAATACCTTCATTCAGAATCCTGAGGGTAAGTCCTCCATAGATACTGTTGGAGAATACTTTGGCATAAGACAAGCCGATATTAGTAAAAACAGGTCTGAAAGTACCGATTCCACCTTCAGGAAGTTCGGTAGTAGTAATATCAATGTCACCTACGTTAATTGACATAACAGTCAAACTTAAAACACCTGTTTCACTGACTTTCTGTGAAAAGCCAAATGAATTGATGGCAATATCGGCAGGTTTTAACCAATCGGTGTAAGCAAAGATAAGTTCAGTGCTTTTTGTAAAGGCTGTTCCTGCCACGTTCATAAACTGAGCTTCAAGACCCCTGATAGAGGCAGCGTTTGAATATCCCATTGCCGAGCTTCTTGCCCATGGGTTGATCAAAAGCTGTGTGCCACCTGCAGAACCTGCACGTTGTTTGTTACCTGCAAATGCGCTATATGGAGCAACAAATGAAACGATCAGAAGTAAACTAATCAGATTTTTTGATAATCTTTTCATGTGTTTAATTTTTATATTCATTAATAATAATTAGAACGACTGTAAATCAATTTGTCTCATTACACCGAACCACTTCAGGATCTTTTCTCCAATTCCGGGTGCGTCAATGTGGATAATATAAACACCGCTGGCAATTGAAATGCCGTAAGTGTTCTTTAGATCCCATTCAACTTCGGTGATCGGACTATCCTTTTTAAACCTCTTGATAAGCGTACCGTTCAAGGTATAAATTGAAATGGTACAAGTCTGAGGAAGGTTGGTAAATTTAACAATATTATCAATTTGATTCTTTTCATATTCGGAATATCCATAATATGGATTGGGAACTACGTTGATAATATCCAAAGCATTTTTAGCAGTCGGGTTATCGTTTCTTACAGTAACAAGATCGCTGGTGCTGAATAGGAAACTTGGAAGATTCCTGTATTTTGCATCAGTTGGAACGTAACCATTGGCACCCACCTTATAGGGGTTTGCTACCCTGATTTTTACAGTTACATCACAAGCAAGGAATGGATATTCAGGATTTGTAATTGGAATTGCTGTCCACATTGCATTTCTGTAAACATCCCTTTTACTGGTTGAAGTATTTGCACCAAACCTTTCAAACAAGGTGCGACCGGCATCATATCTTGGCATTCTTTTAGCTTCATCGGTTTCAATTTCATTGTGACCGAAGATATATATATAATGCATACCTCCAAACAGCACGTTACCAGCCAAACCACCTGTCATAAGATAAAGATCAGAATACCAGTTTCCACTTGGGTTCCATTTCATATCATTACCATGGTCAGCAGCAAGCCATGAGTTTTCACCATAAGCCATGTTTAATCTGTCTCCGGTTTCAACGTCAATCGCATAACCAGGGAACCAGCCCATACCAGTTGAACCCATATAATTTGAAAGGGTTTCGTCGGTCAAAGTATCTTCACCAGTTCCAATATTAGTAGCCACACCATTTTTATCAATTGATGGCTTAGTCCTTTTGTCAAACTTCCATACACCTGAAGGGCCAATTTGAGTGTCATCGTATTCGCCATCGCCATCGGTATCGATTGAGTCATCTTCATTTAACTCAATAACCGGACAACGGGTCCATTTTGATTTATCAGCAGTTATCACTACGTTAACACTGGCAGGACGTTGTTTTGCAAATGTCTGCAATGACCAGCTTGAGTTGTCGAAACATGGTCCATAGACAGAGTGAGATGAATATTTATAAGTTGACCATTGGCCTTCACATATTTTCTCATAATATTCGTCTGGGTCACCTTTATCATCATTTTGGGGGGTAGTTTCATCAGCAAGACTACCACAACGGATCCAGTTTTGAGGATCTCCTCCGATGTCGTTGTCAGGTAAGAAATAAATCCACTGTTTGGTAATATCGGAATACTCAATAGATGATTCAATGATACCGCCATTGGCAACATCAGGATCCTCCGGATCGGGGAAAGGAACAAAATTAATTTTTACCGAGATACCCCATTCAGGGAAAATCTGTTCATTGTTTACATTGATCCATTGTTCAGAGAATACAGTTGTTGGGGGGTAAACCATAGAATCACGGAGTGCTAATGGTAATACTAAAGCGCGAGTAATAGCATTTCTTTGCCAAACACTAACTGTATCAAGAGGATATACTGTCACATCTTCATAAAGAGGAGTTGTGGTTCCAACAGCAGCAGGATCAGCAACTGTAACAGTCATTTGTTTTGTTTCATCAGCTTTTTCGTAGATAAACCATCTTGCAGATTTTCCATTATTTACTTTGATAACACCTGTTGGGAAATAAGTAACAGAGTCAAATCTGACAACCAATTCTTTATCAGGAACATTCAAAGGATCAATAACTTTGATTTCAATCGGGCCTTTTCCGTTTTCATAGGTTGGAGTTTCATCTCTCCAGGGGAATCCTGCCATAATATTATCATGAGTTTCCTGAGTAATTTCAAGAGCATTTAAACCGTTACTGTATCCTTCAAGGGTAGTAATTTTCGGACCATAGCCATAATTGGCATTGATAATTGTACCACCAACTTCAGGAGCTGTATTGTGCGGGGTAACAGTATATGTTTTTACAGCACCACCGGCACCGGTTCTACTGGCTTTATAAGGTTCCTTGTTTCCATCGAAGTAAAGAGGATCGCTGCCACTATAGAGATGGGGCTGTGAACCGTTTACATCCAAATCATCCATATCATTATAAGCATAAGCTACAGCCAGATAATAGTATTTTTTATGATTGATAAGGGTTTTGTCACCGGTAGCAAATTTATCTTCAGTAATTCTGAAGGTATGTGCAATTCCGTTATCTTCACCTGCGACCATTTCAATTGGAACATTTGCACCAAGTTCATCAGACCATTCATAGTTAACAACCTGAGAAACTCCGTCTTTAATATCGCACTGGTAAACCAAACGCGCTTTATCCGGGTTACGGATGTCACCAACAGAGGCTTCATCATCTTTTAACTGGAATACCTGATATCCCTGGAATTTGTAATAAAGATCGCAATCTATTCCGGTAGGACAAACAAGATTCAGTTCATCTTTCAGTTTGTAAGCTTCAAGATAGTTGTTTGAAGTAGTTTTATTCCAGAGATGGAAAATAAGTTCATTTTCAAGTTCAACAATTGTAAGTTCAGGTGCCTGGGGTCCTTCAACAATCTGGAAGCAAGCTTCGAACAGCTTCTGAGCTTTAGTGTCGGCTCTTTTTACTTCAAGTACTGATTGGTAAGGTTCACCGCTTGATGCCCTTGCCCAAACAAGACCAACAGTAATATCATTAACCATACCGGGTTCAAGAGTAAAAGGGCCGGCTGATTGGACAAAACGACGGTCATAAGGCGAGTTATTTTCAGTATACTCATTCCATGTTGGCATTGGGATTCCACCTTGTCCCCAACCACATGGATCGGTATCACTGGGAAACATAAAATCAGTTTCGGTAGTTGTTGCACCACCTGAGCTGTGGCCTGTTCCACCATAATATAAAGGTGTATTATCTTTCCAAATACCCAACAAGAAGTTGTAATGTTCAGAAGCAGTTGATGGGTCCTGAGTAGGAGGAGCACCTTCGCCCACGTTATTGAAATAAATAAACCTTCTCATTCCCCAACGTTCGTTGTCGGCAATGCCATCACCGAAGTTAAGGCCATTGATGTTACCGTTCAAAATTGAAGCAGCATCACAAATCAGCTCACCATCTGAATCATAGCTGGAAGCGTTATCAATACCATCAGCATCCTGATATGGTCCTTCGAAAAAGTCAACACCAATGGCTGGAGGAGGAGGATTTGGTCCACCGTAAGCATAAATTACACCCTCATCAACTGGTAATCCGTTGTACAAATAGCCAAGACCTTTTTGAACGTCACAACCAACATAATCGTCGTAAGCATAACCAAGGTCGGCATCAGTCCAAACGCCAAAATAAGTTTCAGTAAGTGTGTAGGTAGACCTGTTAATAAGTTCATAGTTGTAGAAAGTCATGTTATTAAGTTCATCACTTGTTGAGAAAGCAAAAGCCTGAGCTCTGACTTCCATACCAATAGCATCGCCATCAGTTTCAGTGTGAATATTACCACGGTCATTATAAACCCACCATAAAGTTTGGTCACCATAAAGTCTTACTTTTCTATCTTCACGGGAAGTACCGCAAGGATACTGTCCGTTGTAGAGTTCGTAAAGCGGGTAGTCACCCATAAAGGGATCATAACTTCCATCTTCATCAACATCAGCGAAGGGAGCCATGTAATAATCATAACCACTGGCCATGTCGCCATGAGCAGGCCAATTCAAAATAATACTTGGTATTGTGTAGCCTGCAAAATCTTTTAATCTTGTTTCGACATCTGCATTGTTGTAGGCAACAAATTCCAACACCTGGTTTTTGGTAATCACAAAATGTTTATCCCATTGTGAACAAACTTCAGGTGAGGTAGTACCCTGGCCTTCTCCAGTTTTGATAAGCGGACCGGGCCAATAGTCTGCACCATTAGATCTGTAGCGCATAGCAGCCAGTTTAAGCTGACCGTTAACGTCCACGCCACCGATCCAAATAGAACCGGCGAAAAGAGAGTGCTTTCCGGAATTTTTAGGGATTTCATACCTGGGGCTGCCTTGCAGGTCCCACCACATGTCGCCACCGGTATGGATTAAAGCCCTGACGTTATTAAGTTCGATTTCTGTAGAGGTAGCACCGGGGGTACAACCTGCAGTAACAGAAGTCACGGACTTATTAGTCAAGGAACTTCCTCTGTATTTATCGGCAAAAGCGCCGTTTACAATAGAAAACCCAATGATAGATAGAATGATGTAATTTCTAATGTTTTTCATTTCTATATTGTTTATTATATTCTTACTAATTAATTAGAAACTCAGTTGAACACCTAACCTGATCCTTCTAGGCATCATGTAATTATAGGGGCTATTGACAGCCATCTGATAATAGTACACGAATGAAGTTGGGTCGTTATAAGTTTGAATTGTTTCCTGAGCCTGTGCTGATTCAAGATATCCGTCATCATCGGGGTTACCAGTTGCGCGGTAAACGCCAACGATATTCTTAGCGTTCAGCAGATTCTGAACATCAAGATAAACGTTCATCATAGAAGTTTTCTTTTTAGAGTCATCTCCTTTACCGAAGTTGATAACAATGTCCCTGTCAAGCCTCATATTGATAGAGGTTCTCCATGGCAGGCTAGATCCATTGATAGAACCCTTCAGGAAGCTGCTACCACCACCAACAGCTGTTGGAGAAATGTTAGTTTGCTTGCTAAACGGGGTACCTGAGCCAGAGTTGATAACAAAGTTAACTCCAGTATTTTGGAGGAAATTTTTACCACCTAATTTTGGGCCGCTGTATGGAGAACCTGTGGCATTTCCGCCAAAACGGTAATCAAGAACAAGAGACAGGTTATGACGTTGGTCGAAATCGAGGGGAATAAGAGTTCTGAGGTTTGGCTGTCCAGAGGCAATCAGGTTCACACCAGAATTCGCATTAGAACCGGTACCGCTGGCAAACTGAAGGGTATAGGCAGTTCTAACAGAAACGTTGCCAGTTCTTCTGAGGTCATAAGTAGCGGTAAAACCTTTAACAGTACCAAAGTCGATATTTCCATAAGTCATATAGTTAACCGGGTAAGCACCGGCAAGCATAATAGCCTGTTGCATATCCCTCATTTCCCTATAGAATGCAGAAAGTTTCAGTGAAGAGCTTCCGCTCAGTTTCTGTTGGAAACCAAGTTCATAGTCAATAGTTTTCTGAGGTTTTGCATTCGGGTTGCTAAGGATGCCACCATTCTTTTGGTTAATATAGAAATAATCCAATGGATCGAGGCGGGTTCCGTTGTATGGTCGTTGAGAAAGGATGTCATAGTGAGCAAAGAACAGAGCTATTTCAGAAATCGGGAAAGAGAAAGAGATACGTGGCATTACAACGATTTCAGGCTCATAATCTTTAAATCCGTTAATATTAAGTTCTTCGTCGGGATCAACCAAATAAGGAGCAATACCTGTAGATGAATTGAGAACAGACGGGTCGTTTGTTTCTGAACCATCGGCGATGTACCAGGTGGTTTCGTCATCTGAAGTACTTCTATAACCAACAATAGATGAAGGGTCATTGAGGTTGTCAACATAAACAACAAAATCGTCGCCGATATTACCAGGAATATCATAAGAACTTAGCAGACTTGGATTAACATTTTCAATATCGCCGGCTGTATAAGTTTCGTAGAGTGAATAAGGATCTTTCAGTACCATTTGGTTAAGGTCGAAACGGTCAACCCTTAAACCGATGTTAAAGATCAGGTCTTTAAAAGCAAATTTATCCTGCAGATAAGCGGCAGCATAGGTTGGCATAAAAGGAGCAATTTCTCTGGTATAGTTACCCTCTTCATCAGTTTTAGTAAAGAAATCTTCGAAACTTGGAATTTCCTTCAGTCTGTTTCCATGAGCATCATATCCGGAATAAGCAACCTGATTGTATCCTTGGTTAAAAAGTTCATCAGCGCTAAAGAAATCAATTTTAAGCTGATCAGGATCCAGGTTATCAACATCAATCCATTTCAAACCATCAACGTTGTAACCGAGACTTTCTCTGAGTTTTTCATCAAAACGGGCCTGATTTTGTTCATTATAAAGTCTGTTGTAACAGATGGTATCCTGAAATACGCCATAAGAGTCATATACAAGGATAGGATTAGAAAGGTCAAGTTCAGTGATGTGGTTATTTGCATAACCTCTTGCTAATGTCCATAAGCCAGCAGGACTTACACCATAGAAGCGGTCATTACGTTGTTCGAATTCAAACCCTATTGAAATTTCATGATCTTTTACGTCGGCGGAACCGGAGGCGGTAACCCTGAATTGTGAATTATCGGAGATGGAGTATGAGTTATACTGAATACCGGGAGATGTCCACATACCATAAACAGCATCCGGGTAAATTCCATTTAACAAACCACCACCCTGTTGTACGATAAACGCATTAGTATAATAGGCACGGTTGTCATACATATTATAATAGAATTCGTTGTATTGGGATAGACTTGGGTTGATATCAGAGTATTCGAAATCATACAATGTATCTCTGAAACCATTCTGAACAAAAGCTCCGGCCGGAGCAACAGAAAGTGTATCCATCCATTGATATGAAGGTATTTTATGGGTAGTAAATTTACCAACATAACCATATCTGAAAAGGTTATCTTTGTGAGAATCATCCTCAAGGATCTGGTCTTCTTTAGAATAATCTGCCTGAATTGTATAGTAGGCATTTTTGAATGTTGAAGCAGATTTCTTTTCTTCTTCCTGAGTAGCGTTTGAAAATTTCTGAGTTAACCTGATATAAGTTCTCCAGTTGTTATACTGCTGGTGGCCGTTATTATCAGAGTTAAAGAGATGGCCTCCCCAGTCATACATCATTCGGTTGATATAGTTGTAAGATGCACCGATGGTGATATCAAAATTTTTGGAAGGTTGTATTTGAATTTTACCAGCCAGGTTGGCATAGTAGTTTTCAGCATTCTGTCTTGATTTAATCGGTTCAAAATCTTCAGCATGAAGGAAGTCGGCATTCTGGAAAGTTCCAAAACCAGTACCCGACAAACGAAGAGGATTGTTAGTAATATAATCCCTTGTTTCTTCAGTTGCCTGATAAAGCTGAATAATTGAAGGATCATCATCAATAATATATCCTAAATCACCAGAAAGGAAGAAACCCATTATTGGTTTTTTGGTTTTACCGGTAGTATCACTTTTATCCTTTACAGAAATCATAGGACCGGTAATACTAAATCCGAGAAGGTTATAACCATAATTGTCGAGGCGGACACCTTTATCGCCAAACCCTGATGTAACTAATTCAATACCGCCAAACAAAGTCCTTGAAGGACCTTTGGTTGTGATACTGATGATACCGCCGGACACGTCTCCGAAACTAGCCGGAACACCACCGGTGATAACGTTAACTTCACCCTGGGCTGCTTTTGGCAAGCTTGTGGATCCACGTACTTTAACGCCGTCGATGTAATACTCGGTACCTTCGGATCGGGCACCACGGATACTACCGATGGCACCATCCTGAGAGAATACACCCCCAACGGTAGCTGCAACTGCAGTTGCAGATCTGCCGGGCATTTTTGCAATATCCTCAGCGGTAACAGTAGTACTTGAACCCCCTTCTTTGTCGATAAGAGGTACTTTGTAAGTTTTTACCTCAACGGTAGGCAACAATTCTGCAGACGCTCCGATTGTAAAATCCTGAAAGGTAATTTTACCGGCACGTATCAATACACCATTGTATTGTACAGGTGAATACCCCATGTTTGAACATTTAACGGTATATGTACCAGCCGGAATTGGCTTGATTACATATTTTCCATCAATGTCGGTAACACCCCCGGTGACTATTGCTCCATCATTGATAATAGAAACGTTTGCAAAAGGAATAGTCTCTCCGGTAGTCTTGTCAACGACCTTACCCTGCAGGGTACCGGACTGCGAATAAATTAAATTTGCAGCGAGGACTGCAAATGTGACAAATAGAACTTTTCGTAGCATAATCAATTATTTATGATTGGTTTAGAACATTATTTTTAACAGTTATTTTAACAGTTTTTAACAAACCGTAAATATAGGTATTCTTAATTGATATAACCAAACATTTTTTTCAGAAATATTTATGCTGTAAATACATTTTTTCTGACCTCCATTATCAATTTATACAATACGCTTAATTTAACCTTAATCAAATATATTTCAATATTAAAATAAAAGAAAGGCTCAATTTTCAAACTGTTGTTTTTATCCGACGAACGGCAGGAAAAATCATATAAACGGATACAATAAATTATTAAGGAATCCGTTTAGAATGGTTTTTTTGGGTAAAATGTGAAGATAGGATTAATATTTGCGGTTCATTATTTCTGCGTAGATAACTGCTTTTTTGGGATCGAAATCCATTGTTTTGCCAAACTCATCTTCATTTTCCAAAAGAAAATTCAATTTTGCATTTGGTTTACGAGTAACAGCGTGGGATGCAGAAACCTCATCAAAAATATTTTCAAGACTTTCAGCTTCAATGTTTACTTCTTCGAGGACTGTTTCCTCAAGTGGTCTTTCATGAGCGGGTTGGGGTTGGTTTTGCTGAAAGGCTTTTTTCAGGAACTCGGTAAGCGGATCTTCTACGGGCTGAGCAACGAATGGTTTTGGTTTTGGCTGATTACTTGGGAAAGCAGGAGTCCTTTCGGCACCAGAGGTTTGCATAGCTTGTTGCTGCTTGCGCTTAGCTTCTTCAATTTTCTGCTGTTTCTTTTTATTGGCATTGACAATATTAACTGCAATGATAATAGTGAACAGGATGATGTAAAAAATAATTTGTCCGGTGCCTTCCATATCAATATCTTTTTTTCTTGAATATTCTTTTAATCCAGGGTGTTCGTGGTTTATTTTTATTAACCCTGTTTTTTGAAATTCGTTCTGTTTTTCTCATTCGTTTATAGGTTTTTTTGTCTATAAACATTGTATTTTCGGCATTTACCCGTTTATGATGTTTACGAACGGCTTTCTTTTGTTTTTTTTCCTGTTTTTTCTGTTCTTTCCATTCTTTCTTTGTCATATTTTTTGTTGGTCCGGGATCTTCCTGAGAATAGGAAATGGAGGCACAAAAAACAATGATCAGTATGGCAAGTAATTTTTTCAAATTAATTTCGTTAATTTTGTATCAAAGAAAACAAATTTATTCAGAAAACTTGATAAATGAAAAAACAAAATTCAAAAATAACATTTTTTTTAATTATAACGCTGTTTACCACTGTATTATTTTCCTGCAAACAGGACGAAGAAAGGATTCCGTATGCCTATGTTGATTTTTATGCTGATCTAAATGCACCTGTATATATTGATCTTAATCCGGTGGGCAATTCTCTGACTGTTACCGGCGGAGTAAGAGGCATAATACTATTCCATAAAAATTCTGATGAGTTTATGGCCATTGAAAGAAACTGCAGTCATGATCCTTATAACACATGTGAGGTGGTGGAGGTTGATTCAACCGGAATTTATGCTGTTTGCAATTGTTGTGGTTCAAAGTTCAGTTTGTATGATGGCTTTCTTGTAAGTGGTCCGGCCAAATACCCGTTAAACACTTACGCTACCACATACAATTCACTGACAAACATTCTACATGTTTACAATTAGAAAAAACATCAAATAAAAAAAGCCCTGGGAACAGGGCTTTTTTATTTAGTTGAATTACAATTTTATAAATTTACTTCTGTATATTTTCCCATCATTTCCTGTTAAGGTAATGAAATGCAATCCACTTTCAAGCTCCTCAACATTGATCATGCTGCTGTTGATTCTTTCAGACACAACAATTTTTCCTGAAATATCAGTAATTATGAATGAGCTCAATTTGTCAGATGCAGATATATTGATTACTTCTTTTGCGGGATTGGGGAACAAGGCAATATTTTCGCTGTTGATTGTGCAGCATATTCCTGTAATATCTACCATTCCGAAGCCATCAACATAGAAGACTGAAGAAGTGGTAAATCCGGGGCGGTCGTAAAAGCGGAGACCAACTTCAATATCGGCATCAGCATCAGCAACATAGTCATAAGAAACCATTTGCCATTCGCCTGTAACTAAAGGATCGGAATAGCCCTGGAAATCACCTGCAAACAGTCTGGCCCGGGCAAAAGTGTCGGTTTGGTAAACCATTACTGAAAAAGTATATGTGGCTCCTGCAAAAACAGAAACAGTCTGGCGTATGTCAGCATTAGTCTGGTCAACAGAAATAAGTTCAATACGAGCAGATTTTAAACCCTCATAAATGGTTGAAGTTTCTTCGGTAACAAGAATATCAGAATCAATTGTGGTCCAGTAATCGGGAGCGCCACTTGTCCAATCTTCGAAACCGCCATTCATAAATGTAAAACTTCCCGGGGCAAGAACGGTGGTATAACTAAGGGTATCAGAATTGGTGGTAGCGGTTTCGTTATCTCCGGCATTAATAAAATAACTGACGGTGGTTCCAACAACTTGTGCAGGAATCTGGCTATCGGTCACATAAGTATCGCCAGTAGAAACAGACATATTTATTGAATTTGCAAAAATAATTCCGTCGGTACTCCACCATAGTGTCACAGTACCCACTGCGTTATCATCGGTAACTGTTGCAGAAACTGAAACAGTTTCGGTTTCGTTTGGAGCAACCGGAGTAATGAGAATTGATGAAATTACGGGCGCAAGATTTCCAATAAAATAGGACATTTCAACTGAAGTGGAAGTCACAGGAGTATTATCAATAGCTTCAACTTTATAATAAACAGTTGTTCCGCTGATTTGTGCAGGGATTGCTGAAGAAGTCCCATAAGTTGATCCGGAAACCATATTCATTACAATTTCGTTTGTAAGAGATCCTGAAACCGTTCCCCAGAACAATTTCACTGAAGTGATTGAAGCAACGCCCTGAGGAGCAACATCTGCGAATACATTTACTGCATCAGTTGATGTTGGGTCGAGGGGATTGATCACAATATTAGTAATTACGGGGGCAGTTGATGGGTTAAAAGTATGTGTGCCAGGTGTAAGGAAAGCAGATAAATCGGCTGCATGCGGGTCAAGGACATCCGGACCGGCAATTGTCCATTCAGAAGCTGTAAAAACAGGATTTCCGTTTACGATTTCAATGTTTCTGTAGGCATAAGAATCGAGAAATTCCCATACCTGTCCGGTACCGTCTACTCCCACTTCACCATAGATATCGATAACAACATCTGCGGCATCAGTCAATTGGTATACATCATCGCCATTACTGTTAACAGCACCGACAACATAAATAACATTTGCCGGGGCAGTAAGGTTAAATTCGGACCAAAGCTGACCTGCAGTTACGTTGTCAATATTGGTTAGGACCAATGACTGACCAGAAGGAAGGTCGAATACCGGAAATGTAAAAGTGGAATTGGGAGTTGTGTTTCCGTTTGTATAAAGTTTTAATTTTAGTCCTTCAAGACTATAAGTAGTTGCACCGGTATTTGTTAATTCAACAATTTTCGGATAACCGCCGGCACCAGTTCCATCGGCAACTTCGCTGATGATGAGGGTTTGTGCATTTGCAAAATTCATTACAGCAATGCAAGACAGGATAAATAGTAATTTTTTTAACATATGTGATTATTTTAAATTTTTCAATGCAAAAATACAAAATTATGGGGTATTAGGGATTAAATTTTTGTTAAAAGAATTGTGGAAAAAAGATATTTGCTGCGCGATATTGTAGATATTATGCCTGCAGCGATTTTAAGGGATATTTGCTGCGCGATATTTTACTAATGGGTAAATATCGAAGCAGCAAATATCTAATATCTAAAAATTCAGAATAAGCGAATCAAGATTAGCAACGATTGAGGCAATCAAGATCTTCGAAAGCGATTTTCAGTCTTTCAACCAAAGCTTTTTCGCCTTCGCGCAACCATGAACGGGGGTCGTAATACTTTTTATTTGGTTTGTCGTCGCCTTCAGGGTTTCCAATCTGGCCCTGCAGATAACCCTCTTTTTTCTTATAATTATTGAGAATTCCGCTCCAGAATGCCCACTGGGTATCGGTATCAATGTTCATTTTGATAACACCATAGGAAATGGCTTCTCTAATTTCATCGCGCGAAGAGCCCGAACCACCATGGAAAACAAAATTAACGGGATTTGGTCCTGTTTTCAATTTTTCCATGATATACTTTTGTGAGTTATCAAGGATTTTAGGAGTAAGTTTGACATTTCCGGGTTTATAAACACCGTGAACATTTCCGAATGAAGCTGCAATAGTGAAGGCATTGCTGATTTTGCTCAGTTCTTCGTAGGCATAAGAGACTTCGGCCGGTTGGGTGTACAGACGACTGGAATCAACGCTGCTGTTATCGACACCATCTTCTTCGCCACCGGTTACACCCAGTTCAATTTCCAGGAGCATTCCGATATTACTCATTCTTTCAAGATATTTTTTACACAACTCAATATTTTCTTTGAGAGGTTCCTCGGAAAGATCCAGCATATGAGAAGAGAACATAGGTTTTCCGTAGATATCATAAAACTCTTCACCAGCATCAAGAAGGCCGTCGATCCATGGAAGGAGTTTCTTCGCAGCATGATCGGTATGCAGGATAACTGGCACACCATACATTTCAGCAATACTGTGGATATGTTGTGCTCCTGATATTGCGCCTGCGATTGAAGCTTCCTGTTTTTCATTTGGCAATGATTTACCGGCAAAAAACTGTGCCCCTCCATTAGAAAATTGGAGGATTACAGGAGAGTTAACCAGTTTAGCAGCTTCAAGAACTGCATTAACTGTATTTGTTCCGATTACGTTAACAGCGGGAATAGCAAACTTTTGTTCTTTTGCTGCCTGAAACACTTTCAGTACATCTTCACCGTGGATTACACCGGGGCTGACTAATTCCAGAATTTTTTTTGACATATTCAATATTTTTTAGGTTTCAAATTAAATCTTGTCAAATTTAGGAAAAAAGTTTGAAAGTTGAAAGTGATAGGTTGAAGGTTTGTTTTTAGGCTCTACGTTTCTTGTTTCTTGTTTCTTGTTTCTTGTTTCTTGTTCTAAGCTGCAAACTTGGAACAGCGCCATGTGTAATTAGTAGGTTAAAATCAGAAAGGGTAACCGATGGCAAAATTCAGCACCATGTTTCTTCTTTTGATGCCATCGGAGAAGAAAATCCATCGTTCTCCGGGGTCTTCAATGGGGTTTTTAACTTTCAAACCAAGGTCGGTTCTGAAGATAAAAAATGAAAAATCAAATCTTAAACCAAAACCTGTACCGATGGCAATTTCACTCAAAAATTTATCTGCGCTGAAGAGGGCACCTTTTCTGTCGTCAATTTTACTCAATGACCAGATGTTACCTGCATCTACAAAAATTGCCCCATTGATAACCCATAATAAGTTAAAACGGTATTCCATATTGCCTTCGAGTTTAAAATCGGCAGTTTGGAAAGGTCTTACAACACTGTTGATATAGGAACCCGGACCAAGTTTATACACTTGCCATGAACGCATGCCGTTTGCCCCACCGCCAAAATACTGTTTAACAAAGGGTATCGCATCCATATTGCCATAAGGGATGGCAAATCCTGTAAATACGCGGTAAACCAGACTGTAATTTGAATTTGTGGAATAGTTATATTTTAGTTCAAGATCTGTTTTAAAATACTGGGCAAATTTATTTCCGAAAATGGTATAAACACCATCTGTTTTTGGAGATTTTCTTATTTCATCAAAAGTATATAATATATTACCTGCAGTTTCAGCCTTACCTCTGAAATAAAGGAATTTTAGTTTTTTTCTTTCAGCCTGGTCGGTATAGACAATGGAATAGTTTATCGCAGAAATGAACAGGGAATCATAACTTTTTTCGAGATAAGTATCTTTGATTCTTGCCTGAAATTCATCGCTGAGATTTGAAATAGATACAGCATTTATTTCAAACGGGTTAAAAACATGGTAGAGATCGTACTCACTTTTCTTTTTGTATTTCCATTTATAGCCAAAGGAGATATTTGAAATAATTCTTGTATAGTCAGGTCTTTGTTGGAAATCATAGCCAATACTCATTAATGTTCTTGGTTTATAGAGTCTAATAAATTTTTCAAATCTGTTCGAAAAGAAAGGAATCATAAATTTCGGGAAATCCAATCCGGCATCAGCACCCATTTCCACGGTGTTAAAGGGCAAATAACTTGGCAGGTTTGGGTCTGAATTTTCATCAATAACCGATTGAACTTCAAGTCCGCCACGCAGTCCTACCGAAAAAATCTCAGCATTTTTAAATAAACTTTTATGCTGATAAGAAAGGTTTCCGGCAATCCCCATATTTCCCGATGAATTTGTTCCTTCAACCTCAACAGAATATGACTGCTTTACCAAAGGTGTAAGCTGAATAATGCATTTAAGATAATTATTGGTTGATTTTTCAATCACAAACTGCTCAAAGCGAATGTTGATCAACTTGAAATTTCTAAGCAATCCCAGCTGAGTGTAGCTGTCCTCTACTTTTTTCTCGTTGTACAATACTCCCCTTTTAATATAATTGCAGTTCACAATCACATCAGGGTTAATTTCCAATTTATTTTCATAAACAAAATAATAGCCTTTGTATTCGACCGTGTCGAACCTTTTATAATAATCTTCCTTTTCCTCCAGTGCCAATTTGGGGTCCCAATCGGTAAAGAAGTAAACCTCCCTTACCAAATATTGTTTGTGCGGACTAACTTTTCCCAGTTCATCGGGCACATTTTTTATTCCAATTGTAATATTCACATTGTTACCCGGGAGAGTTGTATCTGCCTTATAATAAATATATTCCTTCAGAAATGAGTAATATCCGTTTTCTTTCATCTTAGAGGTAATGCGATCTCTTTCTGCAGTAAGATTATCCATTTCAAAGATTTCACCTTTAGTAATTTCAGAATTAATGGTATCAGAAAGCACAATTTTCTCAATGTTTTTATCTTCAACAAGATAATTGATACTATCAATAAAATAGGGTGTTTTGGTTATGATATTATATCTGATGCTGCATTTTCGTTTTTTAAAAATTACGGTATCTGTTACGATGGAATAATAATAGCCTTTGTTTTTAAGAAATTGCTTTATCTGTTTTACTGATTTATCTTTCAGGTATTCGTCGTAAACCACCGGAGGTTCGCCAATTCCCTGAAGCCATTCGCTGAACCCCTTATTATCCCTAATGTTTTTCGGGGGTTTGTTTTTCAATACCCGTTTTTTGTTTTTTCTTTCGACCTTAGCTTCCTTGCGTTTATGTCTTTTATCAATTCTTTTCGCAAGTTTTTCGGGAGAAATCATATTGTAAACGCCCAGATGAAACTTAATGACACCCAATATTTTGCGGTTAGGAGTTTGTTTTACATACGATTCGAGTTCGTATTTATCAATGGCAGAATTATCACATACAATCTCGTTTTTCGTGAGAAGATACTTATTTTCAGGTACATATTTAGTTGACTGGCATGAATAGAACACCATGGCAAGTATAAACACCTGCAAAAATGCAGCCACTGTGCTGTATGTCCTGTCAAATCGCATATTTATATTAAATCGTAATGCAGCAAAGATACTTAACTAATTTTTAGCTTGTAGTTTTTTATTTATTTTTTTACCTTGCCGGAAATCTAAATCCATGCTGAGCATAAACAAAATAAAATTCATCAACTCTTTGAAACAGGGTAAACACAGAGAAGACAGCAGGTTATTTATGGCAGAGGGTGATAAAGTTATACAGGAGTGTTTTAATGAGAATTTCAGCATCAGGAGCATAATTGCCACAGATGACTGGTTGAAAAACAACAACGACAAGATAAATAAAAGCACCGAAGTTATTGAAGCAAGTCCGGACGGTTTAAAGAAAATAACCTCCTTTTCAACACCACCAGAAGTGATCGCCATTCTTGACATGCCAGAAAGTATTTTTATTCCGGCACTGCTCAAAGAGGAGTTGGTATTAGGCTATGAGTTTATTCAGGATCCCGGAAATTTTGGCACGATAATCAGGACAGCAGACTGGTTCGGGATAAAAACCATTATTTGCTCAGAGGATTCCGTAGATCAATACAATCCAAAGGTTATTCAATCAACCATGGGATCATTTACTCGGGTAAAGGTGTTTTACAAAAATCTGAATCAGGTTATTAAAGATACAGAAGCCAATGTATGGGGAACCTTTTTAAAGGGGAAAAATATTTACGAAGAAGATCTGGATAAAACCGGATTGGTAATATTTGGAAATGAAGGAAAAGGCATATCACCAGGTTTAGAAAAAGAAATAAAAAGAAAGTTGTTTATTCCAGGATTTTCAGACAGGTTGCCTGAATCGCTCAATGTTTCAACAGCCACTGCAGTGGTTTGTTCGGAATTTCGAAGAAGGGGGTAATTAATTGCATTTAAAAATCAGATCAGCATTGGTGTATTTATGACTGCTCTTAAAAGTATAATGCCACCATTCGGTTTCGAGAGCTACAAACCCACATTGTTCCATAACAGATTTAAGATAGTGCCTGTTTGAAATACAAGTCGAATCTAAAGCAGAATAACTGTGAGCAGACTCAGGTCCGAAATGATCAAATTCAGTGCCCATGTTAAGTTCATTTCCCTCTTTATCGGCAAGAGTGAGATCGACAGCTCCGCCCTTATTATGAATTGAGCCGCCCCGCGCAGGATCGGCAACATAAGCACGATTGGGCAAAACCTCCCACATTTTTTTCTGAACACTGAAAGGTCTGAAACAATCAAATATTTTCAATTTATAGCCCCGGTCTTTAATTTTTAGTATCACCTGATACAAGGCCAAAGCTGCCTCATACCTTAGATAGCATTTGGGACAGTCATAGAATTTCTGTTTGAAAAAATTCTTGTCTGACGAATAAACCATCTCAAATATAATATTGTCATCGAAGTTTGTAATATCTACCAGACTTGTATCAGGAATTTTGCCATTATGATCAACCGGGATGCTTGCAGAACTGTTGACATCGCTCACAGAATCATTGTTTGAAACAGAATCAATACTGGTCTTTTCCGTCTCAATTTTGTTGTTTTCTTTTTCAGAACAGGATAAAAAGAATACAAGAGCAATTAAAATTAATATCCGCATATTATTTTATGTTTTTAAAGAACAGGTCAATTTTTTCAATTCCTTCGTTCAGTTCAGATTCTTCGCGAGCCACATTGAATCTGACAAATCTTTTTCCATATGATGAAAAGTGGATACCCGGAATTGTGGCAACTTTAACCTCATCATACAGATCAATGGAAAATTTAAAGCCATCATCCATATTTTCGGGAAGTTCGGACCAGATGAAATAGCCGCCATCAACGGGAGGAATTTTAAAACCGTAATTTTTAAGACTTTCGGAAAGCTGATCAAAAGACTTTAATAATTTTTCCCTGATATCTATCACATATTCCATACCATAATTATTTTCTGACAAATAAGAAGCAATGGCTTCCTGCAGTATTGACGGGGCACACAGACCAATATAATCGTGTATTGACCGTATTTTTTTCATATGAGAAGGCGAACAAATCAGGTAACCGATTCTCCAGCCGGTGATGGAAAGCATTTTTGAAAAACTGTTGACATAGAAAATCCGGTCATCCAGAATATCAAGGGGAATATAAGGTGGATTTTTAAAATACAGATCTTTATAAACGGCGTCAAAAATGATATAATAATTGTATTTATGGGCAAGATTGTGAACAGCAATAACCTCATCCTTTGAAATAATTCTTCCGTATGGGTTACCCGGAGAATTCAGGAAAATAATTCCCCGATCAAATTTTTTCAGGGTTTGTTCCAGGGTATCGGTGTCAATTTTATTATCCGGGCCCAGTTTCAGCGCAGTGAAATCATTTTTAAAAATAGCAGGCAGGTTGTTGTAAGATTCATAAACGGGATCAAAAGCCACCACCTGCATGGGAGAATTTTCAAGGTTTAGCAGGTAGGTATAAACCAATGAAATTGCTTCAGTGGCGCCCTGAAGAATGAGAAAATTATCAAGGCCGACGTTTCCTACTTTGCTATAATTATTTTCGAGCAAGGCAAGAAGTTTATGATTGCCAATTCCGGGCGCATACTGGTGAATATTGGAATGAGTCAGATTTTTAAGCGACTCCATCAGTTGCGAAGGCGGTTGAAAGCCGGGAATTCCCTGGGCAAAATTTATTCCACCGTATTGCTTCACCTTATTGCTGAAGAAGCTGATTAGCGAACCCTGAGGTTTTTGGTACTTGTCCATAGATAAAAATTAAAACACAAAAATAGCAATAATAAAAAAAGCGCCGTTGATCAGCGCTTTTTTTACTACTTAATTTTTCTGAGGAAGTCCTTAATCTTTTTGATTTTTTCCTCAGGATCGGTTGGTATTATTAAAGTTTTAGAATAGTCATAAGGTTTGGAAATTCCGATTCTGTAATCGCAATCTGCAAAAACATATCCGTCACCAAAATCAGTTGTAACATTGGGAACGGGATTGGGTTCTAAAAAATCGACTCCATTGTGGGCAGTCAAACAACCATTGATGTTAGTGATTTCGTAATTCACAGTGTCGCTGAGTGAATAAGAAAAAGAGGGTAAGTCATAACCTGAGAATTTTTCATATTCATTCTCTGAACTTGATAGATTTGTCTTCCTGATGTTAAATTCGCATTTAACATATTGCAGAGGATAATAGTCCCAAGTTATTTCAAAAGTATTCGGAATATCATAATATAATGACTCATAATCAATTGAAAAGTCAGCAATTTCAGTTTCATTTATTTTCACGTTATAGAACCCGGATGGAAAAACCATTTCATCAGAATAGGTTATACCGTTTATAGTAATCGAATATGCGTATTTTGATTTGACTTCAAGGTCAACAAAGCCGACAACTCCCTGTTCAATCTCCAGTTTCATGGTAATTCCATCAACAATGACCGTTGGAAACTTTTCAGGGATTTCAGCGATATAGAAATACGCTCTGATTTTTTCAGTATTTCCATCGTAATAATTGCTAAATGATAGTGCAAAATTAGACTTGCTTTCTGCGGGAGTCAGATTTTCCTCCTTTTCTTTTTTGCAGGAAGAAAACAGAGCTGATAATGAAATCAGCAAAGTCAAAAAAATAAATGTTTTTCTCATATAATTATGTTTTTGTTAATTTTCTGCAAATATATAAATTATTAATACAATATATTATCTTTTGTTAAATTTAATTAATTTTCTGATTATTTCTCAAACACTCGTGTATTTTTTTTAAATTTGAGATAAATAAATTCTCGAAAATTATCATGGCTGTAATAAACGAAGATATGATCAGGAAGGTGTTTGACGAAATGGTGAAACACAGGCCGGCATTACAAAAGCATCTGATAGCAGATGATGAGGACGATGAAGTTGCAGATTACAGGGTTTTGGGCGATTTGATCATCAAAAATTACCCCTGGCCCATTGGGGTTGAACTGAGGAGACTTTTTTCTGCTTCAATGCGGCAGCTTGACCGTATGCGATTAGACCAGATTTTCAAGACCATTGAAAGAACCATGCAGTTCACCAGTTTTGTAATGTTATCGCAGCTTTGGAAGGAAAAAGTGAAGGGGAACATTGAGATTCCGGAGTCCTTCGCCAAAGATTTTTCAGGAAGGTTTTTGGTATTGAGCATGGGCAATTTCACCTGGATGATCAGAGCCATCGGCAATATTTTCAATGAAAAAAACACAGAATGGTTTATACCGGAGATCAAGGAAAATTTCGATAAAAACTTTTATAATGCACTTGATTTCTGGGTCCCTGAAAGAAATGAGATAGGTCATTACCAGATCAATCTGACACAGGAAGAAATTGAAAAAAGGTGTGTTGAATATGAAGAAAAGCTCACTTTCATATTACAACGAATTTCATTTTTCGCAAAATACAAGTTGGTTTCGGTGCGTGAAATAAAGGTTATCAAGCCAAAAAATCAGCAAGCCATGTTTCATCATGTGATAGACCTGTTGAACAGTTCCGATTCAGATTTTAAGGCACAGGAACTAAATGAGCCAAATTATGCAGAGAGCCGCTCAGTGCTTTTAATGAAAAACATCAAATCTATTGAAGATTATCTGAATTTATCACCACTTATTATAGATACAAACTCAGAAATCCTTGACAACAAGGAAAAGTTTGATATAAAAAAGGATATTTTTCTTTACACTAAGTTCCGATCAGACCTGCTGATGTATGTAGGAACAGAGGTAACCGAAAAATGTGATTTAAGAACGCTGAGCAACTATCAGATTTTGTTGGCGGAGTTTAAGGATATGATGAAGACATTGACCGGGGTTGAGGTTAGTTAGGGTCTGTTTTAAATCCTATTCTTTTCCGATTTTCTTGTTCTGTTTTTTGCTGTTTGCTTTCTTCAAATTGCTTGAGGTACTGAAAAATCAGCATGATGTTATGGCCCTGTTCCTGCATTTGCTTTCTGATTTTATTTATTTCCTCCATGATATCTTTATTTAGCAAAATCATTTTTCTTAAAATTGTAAAAGTTCGCATTATTGAAATATTAACTTCAATTGCTTTTTTACTATTAAGGACACTTGAAAGCATAGCAACACCATTTTCTGTAAAAGCAAAAGGAACAGCACCGCCAAAATGTCTTTTAGAAGGTATCACATTTTGTGATACCATTTCATCTATTTCAGCATCAGTAAGTTCATACATGAAATCGTATGGAAACCGATCTTTGTTCCTACGCACAGCTTGTTTTAAAACCCTTGTTTCAACTTCATATAGTTCAGCCAAATGAACATCAAGTATTACCTTTTCATCTCTAATAGTAATGATTTTACTTGCTATTATAGCTTCTCGTAAAATCATCTTATCCTCTTTCATAAAATAATATTTATCCACAAAATTAATAAATTTCTTTTATTAACTAAATTATATTT
Organism: Bacteroidetes bacterium GWF2_38_335; assembly: GCA_001769535.1. Taxonomy (GTDB): domain Bacteria; phylum Bacteroidota; class Bacteroidia; order Bacteroidales; family GWF2-38-335; genus GWF2-38-335. Next base: position 79,639 of record MEOH01000010.1, on the reverse strand, counting down.
ATTATTCGTAAAAATAAGAGGTGATTTTATGTTTCTTTTTTCTTTTCATCTAAAAAATCCCTGTTTTAAATTGGGATTTTTTGGCCAGGCACAAAGGTATGGCCGCTTTTGCATGGCCTTGATTATCATTATTCATAATAATTATCAAGGGCACGCCCACGGATTGAAATCCGTGGCAATGGTTGGGGAACTCCTTCGGAGTTTTTCGAAAATTTTCTTCTGAATGAGCTTAATTACCTGTATGATTTTCAATTCTCGCGCCCTTTAATGTCTTTTTTCACAGGGCGGTTCCCTGTGCTGGTGCTTGGGCCCCTTTGGGGCGGAGTAGATAAATGCAAATGAAACAGCGCCCCTTTTTCAAGTTGTTTTTTATTATTAAGTAATTCCCGATTTTAATCTTCAATACACCTGACTGATAAGAAAAAGACTTTGTTATTAGAACTTCTGCTGACATCGTCCATAAAAGAGGTAATTAACCTCATCCATGCTGTGCTTGATGAATCTTCTGTACTTGACCACCAATTTCCTTCAACTCCCATATTAGCAAATCCTGTTGCGAACCGGCCTCCTGGTCTGGCTGAAAATCCAGATTCGTTAGTTGCTCCGGCATTCGGACTATTCCAGTGGGCTGTTCCGGTTTCTTTCATTTTACCTCCTGCTACAGTCAAACCACCAAGGTAATTTGTGAGCACTGTCCATTCAGCATCGGTAGGCACATGCCATCCTGAGGGGCAAAGATTTCCAGAATTAGCTGCCGGCCAATTATATAAAACACCATAAGTTGCTGCATTTGCAACTGAATCATCATTATAATATAAATACGACGGAAAGGTACTATTAATAATACTAGGTATTTCCGTGCCATCATTCAAGTGGGTGGTTGCTAAATTCTCAGCCATCCATTTTTGGGTTCCTATGGTCACGACTATGTAAATATTGCCTTCGATATCGGTTATTGTTTCGGGTATGGCGGGCTGATAGAAAATAATGCTGTCTATGTCACTAACAGCCCGTTTGACTACTACTTCGCCTGACTGGTATATGTACAATGTATCCTGGGCTTTGCTGTTTATGGCAAATATTACTATTAATAAAAATACACCGGTTAAATATTTCATGGTTTGTTGCTATTTAATTTTTAATGACTTTTTTTGTTACTGTGTTGTTTCCGTTCGAAATACGGCAGAGATACAGTCCTTTCGGAAAACCTGAGAAATTTACTTTTGCATTTTCTCCGTTCATTTCAACCACATAAACCAACTTTCCCTGAAAATCAATTATTTCAATTTTATGGTTTTCCTGATCTGCAAATTCAAAATTCAGGGTTTCTTTGACCGGATTGGGGTAGCACCTGACATCTGTACTTTCAATTTCCTCCCGGGCCTCATTTTCTGTAGCCAGGTTTTCAAAATTCAGGTAACGGATATCCGACAGGTTATACACATCCACTTCTCCACCGGTTTTTTCGACATTCATTTCTGAACCGGAAAAACTGATTTTGCTTACATCTTCCAGAAAATATGCTGTTTGAGGAAAACTGTATTGTCTTACGAATAGGCTGGATTGAGCCTCTACTATACAAACAAAAGAAATCGCAAAAATAAATAACAGAGTTTTCATGACATATAAATAAGTTTTAAAAATACTATATAAATATTTCAATTCCAAAAATTATTTTATGACAAACTCCACCCCTCAGACTTGTCGTTTTAACTTACTCAGTATTATTGTCTGAAATTGGGTTTTATTTAAAATAATAATTAAATTTTTATAAAAATCATATTCCAAAATCATCCGGATTTAAATTATTTTCACTAATAAAATATCTTAAATGAGTTCTTTTAATAAATCGCTCTTCAACGGAAATTGTTTTTGCAAATAGCAACAAAATACTTAATAAATTAATTAATTTTATATAAATCAATGTGATAAATAAGAATAGAGTTATAAAAATAACTTTATAAATTTTCTGTTTATAGATATCCATTTTTCAAGTTCTTTTCTTTCTTTTAATTTACCATTAATATTAATATTTGGTAAAACAATATCATTATAAAAATTTTTCATGTGCATTAAAACATCTCCATTAATAAACAAGAAAAATGAGGGAATGGCTCTTAAATCAACGGGATTATTGTATTCAAATGAAAGAATAGCAATAAATTTATCTGGCTCTCCTTTAAACTCATAATCGAAAGGATTACTATTAAATTGACTGAAAATACTATCTTTTATGTCTTCAAAAATGTATTCATTATCTGTAAATGAATATTTTGTATCTAAATAATTTTTATTTTTAATAAGGATTTTATAGTCCTTATTTCTTAACTCATTTTCAGATATTTTAAAAGTATTCAATGAAAATTGAAGCTTGATCTTGATTTTTTCATTTTCCTCTTTTTTTAAGGAATAATATAAACTATTATCCAACGTATCATTGTCTTTTATGGATAAAAAACAATTTATTAAATACCTATTTATTTTTGGAAAAAAACAATACTCTTGTATTGAATATGAATTGTTTGGGTTATATTGATACAAATACAATTTATTTTTCAAAGTATCTACATACGATATTTGATAAACCATAGAATTTTGATAATACTCAATTTTTGTGCCGCATTCAACACCATTTTTTAAAGTCCCTTCCGCCCAAATATTACTGTCATTTGAAAAAGAAATAAAATAACCATTCAAAATTGAATCTTTAAATTCATATATTGCTTTTATATTAAATTTTTCATCAAAAAAAGCATGAACTCCTTGGGCTTTATTGTTATTATCAAAACATCCAACTTGGTATTCTTTATTATTTTCATTATAAACAACTATTTTTGATAGCTCTTTTTTGATAGTAGCTTTTTTTCCACAAGAACCAATTGAGATAAATAGAAAAGCAGAACAAGTTAGTACAAAAAAAATAATTACATTTTTCATATTTTATAAATTATTTAACTTCTGTTACAGTTGTTTTCCCGTCTATAATATGGATATAATACCTTACAGTTGAATCTGTTAGACCTTTACTTTTAAAAGAGATTATTGAATCTGTGGTTATATATACATGATAGCGTTCTCCTTCAGAAGGGGAAAAAATTTTTATTGAGTCTTTAATTGGAGGTGAAACACATATTTCTCCCCCGGTTTTTTCGACATTCATTTCTGAACCGGAAAAATTGATTTTACTTAAATCTTCCAGGGAATAGGAGGTTTGGGGGGAGGTGTAGTGTCTAATGAAGAGGGTGGATTGGGCATTTGTGAATATAAAAAAAAATGCAGATAACATAAATACTATATGTTTCATGACTTGAGAATTACGATTAATATAAAACATATCTTCAAGGTTAATCTTCCAATGGGGAAAAAGATTCCGCAATTTTTTCAAACACCACTTTATATCTTAGAAACTCACCTTTTGGTTCATTAAAGGCTGTCCCTGTAAAAACAAATATTTCATTGTTAATATCAATAAAAATTGCAAGTACACCAGCTATTTCTTCATTCACAATAATTTCGAAAGAAACATAGGCAGCTTGATTTTTATTTATTTTAGTCAAATTTGATTGTAATAATTCTTTAAAATATGGCTTATTCTGAAGTGAATATATTGAATTTTCAATATATTCCTTAAATGATTTAAAATTGTTTTTTTCATATGTTATTGTTATAACAGGTTTAAAACTATCATTACAATTTTTAAATAATGATAACAAAACATTTTCATTTTCACTGTTTTCAATTTTCCATTTTTTTGGAACCGACACTTTGTATTTATTCTTTATTGAAATAAACTCACAATTATAATCATCTTTATCAAGTTTTAAATAAACTGTATCACCCCGATAAAAATTGACAGAGTCAAGTATATTTTTAACAGAATAAAACTTCCACACACCATGTTTTTTGCTATTAATCAAATCCCCTTCCATTCTATTTCCAACTGAATCTTCCCTGCTTACAAAAACTCTCTCATCAGATGACATTTGGTGATTTATATCTGCTATATTATCGTCAATAGCTTTTTTTGGATTTTCAATAGTTTTTTCATTATTTAAATCAGAGCAACTACTATAAATAATTAATACCAACAATAAAAAAACTATTCTCCTTTTTCTTGTTACTTTATTTATAATATTTTGCATTAATAATATCACCGGCCATCCATAAAACTGTTTCCACACTATAATCATCAAGAGAATAACGCTTGATTTTATTGTTCGAAATTACATAATTTTCGGAAATAAACTAAAAAATAAAAAATATCGGATAATTTTCATTTTATGAATTAATCTTTCCCTGAATATGAAATGCATGATGACAAAAACAATGGATTTTATACTATAATTCCATTTTTATATGTAATTTTCGGATGAAAATGAAAAAAAGCAAGTATTAACTCAGGTTGCTGATAAATAAAGAAAAAATGACATCGCCTTTTAAATTTCTCGACAGTTACACAAAAGAAGACAAGGAGATTTTCTTTGGGCGCGATAAGGAAATTGAGGAATTATACCATAAGGTTTTTGAAAATAAAACATTATTGGTTTATGGCGTTTCGGGTACCGGAAAGTCATCTCTTATTAATTGCGGACTGTCAGGGAAGTTTTCAGAAAGCGACTGGCTGCCTGTAAATATAAGGCGGGGCGGAAACATTACCGAGAGCATTGAAAGATCAATTTCTGCTCTATCTCTCACCACCTTAAAGATAAATTCTTCAAAAGAAGGTTGGCTAAAAAAAGCATTGCATTCATTATATCTTGATCATTTTAAGCCAGTTTTTCTAATTTTTGATCAATTTGAAGAACTCTTTATTTTTGGAAGCAAATCTGAAAAAGAAGCATTCGTCAAACTAATCAAGGATGTAATTGACAGCGATTTGCAATGCCGGTTTGTTTTTGTTATCAGGGAAGAATATCTGGCCGGAATTACTGAATTTGAAAAAACCATACCCTCTATTCTGGCAAACAGGGTAAGAATTGAAAAAATGTCACGGCTAAATGCAAAAATGGCTGTCGAGGGACCCTGTAAATTTTCAGGAATTGAACTTGAAGAAGGATTTTCTGATCAGTTACTGAATAAACTTTCGCCCGACAGCAATGAAATTGAACTTACATATTTGCAAGTTTATCTTGATAAAATTTATAAACTTGTTTCACACGAAAAAACCGGAAATAATTTACAATTCACTCATGCTATATTGGATAAAACAGGTGATGTAAAAGATTTATTGGGTTCATTTCTTGATGATCAGATTTCAGAACTCTCCGATCCTGATATTGGTCTGGCCGTACTAAAAGCATTTGTCTCAACAAAAGGAACAAAAAGACAAATTACAGAAAGTGAGGTTTTTGAATTTTGCCGGACCTTAGGTAAAGACTTATCAGCAGAACGTCTGCGTGAACTCATTCAGCATTTTGTATCTTTAAGGATTTTAAGAGACAAAGACGAAAGTGGCCGGTTTGAATTAAGGCATGATGCTCTTGCTCTCAAAATTTATGAGAAAATCAGTCTGGTTGAAAAAGAACTTCTTGAAGTCAGACAGTTTATTGAAAATTCTTTTGATAATTACCAGCGAAGAAAAATTTATCTATCAACCAAAGACCTCAGTTATTTTGCTCCGTATGAAGATAAAATGTTTCTAAGTGAGCAACTTATCAGCTTTATTAATGACAGCCGCAGGATGCTTAGTAAAATAAAACGTAGAAAAAGAACCTTTGCAGTATCTGCGGCTATTTTATTATTTGTTGTTTTATCGGGGTTTACATTTTGGGCATTGAATGAAAGAACTAAAGCAAAAGAGAATGAAAAAACTGCACTTATAGAAAAGGAAAAAGCATTAAAAGCTATTAATGAAGCGGATGTTGCTAAAAAGGAGGCTGACAGCTTAAGATTAGTGAAAAAAGGCCCGCCTTCGGCAGTTATTTCTGCTACAAAAATGAATGTTTTATATTTAGGCATCGATAATCCGATAACAGTGGCAGTACCGGGATTCAGCGCTGAAGATGTTTACGTTTCTACAACCGGCGGCAAACTGAAAAAAGGATCAAATAATACCGAATATATTATCTTCCCTCAGCAAGAAAATCAGTTGTGTTATATAAATGTATCCATTAGATATCGCCCTGAAGATACTGCTTTTACGCCTATTGGGAGAATGGGTTTTCGTGTTTATCGAATTCCTGATCCGGAACCGTTTTTATGTGAAAAAAAAGGCGGGAAAATATCAAAAAAAGAATTGCTTAATAATACAGGAATAATTGCTGAAATAAAAAATTCTGTATTTGATTTAAAATATTCAGTAACAGGATTCGTCTTAATGATTGAAGTTAACGGACTATTTACCTGTATTGAATCTAAAAGTTCAACTTTTAATGAAAGTCAGATTAAAGCCATTAAACAGCTTAAAAAAGGTCAGGATATTTTTATTTCAGATATAAAAGCAATGGCTCCAGATGGCAAGGAACGATATCTAAACGGAATCATTTTCAGTATTGATTAAAATATAAAGTTATTATATGACATCACCCTTCAAGTTCCTCGACAGTTATACAAAAGAAGACAAAGAGATTTTCTTTGGGCGTGACCGTGAGATAGAAGAACTATACCAAAAGATTTTCGAAAGCAAGATTCTGTTGGTTTACGGAATTTCAGGAACGGGGAAATCATCCCTCATATATTGCGGTTTGGCCAGCAAATTTTCGGAGTCGGACTGGCTGCCGGTAAACATCCGCAGGGGAGGCAACATGACTGAAAGTCTGGCCCGCTCACTTTCTGCCGCAGCCATTACCCCGTTTACCCTTAACACCGCAAAAGACGGGTGGTTGAAGAAGGGAATCCGATCACTTTACCTTGACCATTTCAAGCCTGTTTACCTGATTTTTGACCAATTTGAAGAGTTGTTTATTTTCGGGAGCAAAACCGAAAAAGAGGAATTTATAAAAGCCATTAAAGAAGTGGCCGAAAGCGACTTACAATGCAGGTTTTTGTTTGTTATCAGGGAAGAATATCTGGCAGGCATCACAGAATTTGAAAAACAGATACCCACATTTCTGGCAAACCGCATCAGGATTGAAAAAATGACTCGGAGCAATGCCCAGCATGCCATTGAGGGACCGTGTCGTTTTGCAGGCATTGACATTGAGCCGGGCTTTTCGGATCAGTTGCTAGAAAGGTTATCGCCGGAAGGTGTTGATGTGGAACTCACCTACCTGCAGGTATTTCTGGATAAACTTTTTAAAGTTGCAAAAAGCGAGAACCCCGGACAGTCACCAAAATTCACCTTAGCCCAATTGAAAAAAACCGGCGAGGTTAAGGACTTACTCGGTAGTTTTCTTGAAGAGCAGATTGTACTTCTACCCGACCCCGACACAGCCCTTGTGGCATTAAAGGCTTTTGTCTCGACTAAAGGCACAAAAAGACAGATTACCGAGGAAGAAGTTCTGGATTACAGCCGTACTTTAGGCAAAAACCTGAGCATAGAAACCCTGCGCGATTTGATTCAGCGGTTCATTAATTTACGCATTCTCAGGGATAAGGATGAAAGCGGCCATTATGAATTGCGGCATGATGCACTTGCGTCAAAAATTTATGAAAAAATCACTCTTGTTGAAAAAGAGCTTTTGGAAGTCAGGCAGTTCATTGAAAATGCCTACGACAATTTCCTGAGAAGGAAGATTTTACTAAACAAAAATGACCTTTCCTATATTGCCCCTTATGAAGGCAAGATTTTTCTCAATGAGCAACTGAATGAATTTATTTTCAAGAGTAAAAGAGAAGCCGAAAAAGCAAAACGCAGGCGTCGTATTTGGCTGATAATACTGATGGCACTGTTGCTGGCAATTTTTAGCGGATTTTCAATCTGGGCCCTCAACGAAAGATCCAAAGCAATGGAAAAAGAAAAGATTGCTCTTGAAAATGAAAAATTGGCCAACCGGGAAAAACAAAAAGCCATTGAGGCCAAAAAGGAGGCTGATAATGCCAAGGCAGAACTTGAAACATCAAACGTACAGTTGGAAAGCCAGAAAAAAGAAGTGGAATCGGCTTATAAGCAATCAAAGGTCAATGAAGTAAGAGCGTTGTCGCAGGAGAAAAAAACCAAAGCCCTTTTTCTTACCAATATGGCCAAGGATTATATAAATAGCAATCCGACAAAAGCCTTGAGACTGGCAGAATATGCACTGATGATTGACCCGACAAATTCCTATTCTCTTGAAATCAGAGACAGCATATATGCAAGGCATGTGTTTTATCAGACTTTAAATCAAAATACAGGCTCATCCGGTTTTGCAGCCATTAATTCTGACGGATCAAAAATATTTTGCGCAGGCACAGACAATTCCATAAAAGTTTTTTCATCAGCAGGAGTAAAAATTAAAGATATCTCCTCTGACGGAGCAACAATTAACAGCATGAAAATAACTGACAGTTATATTGTTGCCGCCTTATCAGATATGTCTGTGAAGACCTGGAATCAATCAGGAGAATTGATCAATACCTTAAAATTAAATTTTGAACCGGTATCCATTGAATACAGTGAAAAGTCAGACATGATGTTAATTGGAGGAAAGAATGGGACTGTATATCTTACAGGTTTAAAAAGTGCAAAGCCAGTTCAGGCGAAGACTACAAGCACGGTGACCGATTCAAGAATTTCACAAAATGGCGAGTTTCTGGTTGTTTGTCAGGGTAATGCCGGATATTTGTGGGATCAAACACCGACAGGTTTTGTGAAGGTAATCAATCATTCAGGCAAAATCAATTGTCTGAATTTTCATCCAAACGGCAAGCAGATTCTAAGTGCTTCGGATGATCAAACAGCCGTTTTATGGGATCTTTCGGGCAGAAAGTTAAATGTATTTAAACACAATTCACCCGTAACCTTTGTAACCACCACCAATGATGGAAAATTCATCATAACAGGCACCAATACAGGCAGTATTTGTATTTGGAGTCAAAAGGAAGAACTGATATATGAAATGAAAGGTCACCTTGGAGCTGTTTCTTTTATTGGTTTTTCGCCCGATAAAAAAAGCATCATCACCGGTTCGAAGGATAAGACCATTCGAAGCTGGCATCTTGGAGAAAGTGACCTTGACCGGATCAACACATCCGGGAAATCGTGGAAGAAAGAAGGTTATCTTCAATTCAGGGCTTCAGGCAAATATGATGACCTGAACACATCGGAAAAAAATAAATTCAGTATAAATTTGTAACCACTGCTGTTTATTAGCCAGGAGCTTATGATTAAAAACCTAAAATATAAAATCTTTATTGCCATATTATTTCTGGCAATAATTAAAACAGTACCATCTTTTTCGCAACTAGAACTATTGAAGAAAAGCAACGGTTCCAATTTTTGTTTCATAACTGAAACAGGAATGGAGGTTACCCCATTTAAATATGATTTTGTAGATGAATACTTTAATAATGGATTGATCAGTGTTAGTATTTTTGATTTAAATGATTATACAACAAAATATGGATTGGTTGATAAATATGGCAAAGAAATTGTTCCCTGTATATACACATCAATTGGAGAATTTTCTGAAGGTCTTTCTTTAGTTTACACCTATTCATCAAGCAATTATTCGGGAGGCTACTATGGTTTTATCAATTTGCTGGGCGAGCAAATTGTACCTTTGATATATGATAATGCCAAACCTTTTAAGGAGGGAGTAGCTGTGGTAGAGAAAAATCAAAAATTTGGTATAATCGATCGTACCGGAAAGGAAATAGTACCCTGTGAGTTAAAATACGAAGATGTATCTTCGTTCAGTTGCGGTCTGGCCTTATGCAAACTAAAAGACAAGTACGGTTTTATTGACAAAACAGGAAAAGAAGTTGTACCCTTCAAATATGACTATTTATATGAAATGAATAAAGGCATGTCTAAAGCATTTTTGGGTAAAACCTCAGAAATTTCATCAGATAACAAATATGGAATAATTGACTCAACAGGAAAGATTATTGTACCGGTTATATACACTGCAGTAGGTGAATTCTATGACAATATTGTGCCTGTTTATATTGGAGAATGGGGAGCAGATGCTTTAAAAATCGAAAAAGCAGGGTACTACGACAGATCAGGAAAAGAGGTGGTTCCATGTAAACTGAAGTATGATGTAATGGGTGGTTTTTCTGAAGGATTGGCAATAGTTTACAAAGGCACCCTTAAAAAAAACTATATTGGCCAAGGTGTTTACGGGTTTATTGATAAAACAGGCACAGAAGTCATTCCTTGTGCTTTAGAGTATGATTATGTAGGAAATTTTTCAGACAGCATGTCACTTGTATTCAAAGGAATTACCAATCAATTTGCACAGCCTGCAAAAGGAGTGTATGGTTTTATTGATCGCAAAGGACATGAAGTCATTCCATGCGAACTGGATTATGATATTCTATGGAATTTTCAGGATGATATGGCCAAAGTATTCCGAGGCACAGTTGACACCTCATATTATTCTCCTATTCAGGGAAAATATGGGTTTATAGATAAAACCGGAAAAGAAATCATTCCTTGTATTTATGATGAAATCACTCAATATTCTGATAATATGATTAAAGTTGTAAGGAATGGAAAAACAGGTTTTATTGATTCCACCTACAACGAAATCATACCGTGTGAACTTGAATACGATTTCATTGATCATTATTACAATGGAATGGTTAAAGTAGTCAAGTTCAACAAAACAGGATTTTTAGATAAAACGGGCAACGAAGCCATCCCTTGTGTAATTGATCACTGCGATTATGTGGGAAATTTCAGTTGTGGCCACTCGGTGATCCGAAAAGGTTTTAAATACAGTTTCATGGACAAAAAGGGAATTGCAGTAATACCTTTCACTTTTGATTTTATTTCAGATTTCAATATGAATGTGGCGGCGGTTAAAAAGCAAAACCTCTGGGGATGTATTGATACAACCGGCAATATTATCGTGCCATGCAAATATTACAGTGCCAATGAATTACCTGAACAATACAGAAAACTGTTTACAGATGAAACAAAATTAAGCGAGACCATTCTGTGCAGGCAACAAAACGAAGATGTCAGTGAGCAGAAACAGGCTGGTTATTATGATTTTACTGGCACCTCATTCTTTTCGGACAAGAAAAGGGTAAAAAAAGGATCCTTGTGGGGATTTGTAGACAAACAGGGAAATGAAGTAATTCCCTGTTCGCTTCCATACGATGATGTTTCAGATTTTTCAGGTGAAATTGCAAGGGTAATGCATAATAATAAATGGTCTTTCATTGACTCAACAGGTTCCTTGGTTGTTCCCTTCAAATATGACTATTTCTGGGAATTTTCAGAAAATCTGGCACGTGCATTTACCGGTGTGATGGTTTATGGCAATCCGGTTAAAGGAAACTACTTATATATTAATGAAAAGGGTAAAGTTGTATTGGATTTAACAAGAAAATATGACTATGCAGAGGATTTTTCAAACGGATTCGCCAAAGTTTTCAAAGGAACAATTGACGACCTTGGAAATAAGATTAAAGGCTTTTACGGGTTAATTGATATAAGAGGAATTGAAGTAACACCATGTAAATACAATTATATTGATGTATTTACAGATGGATTGGCAAAAGTATTCATCGGCCAAACAGACGTGTATGGATCTCCCCTTTCCGGGAAATACGGGTATATTGATACAACAGGAACTGAGGTGATATTATGTGAATATCAATATTTATCTGCTCCCGGTTCAGGAATAATTAATTATTTTGAGGGCACATTGAGTGATTACGGATCACCATTAATCGGAAAATACGGATATTTAAATTTCAGGGGAGAATTACTAACTCAGGCCATTTACGATTACGCCTATGATTTTTATGGAGGCCGCGCTATGGTTTTCAAGGGAGAATTATCTGAATATGGAGTACCGCTAAAAGGACTTTACGGATATATAGATTCAACCGGTAAAGAAGTTATCCCATGTAAATACGTTAATATTGGATATCCCAATGAAAAAGCATACAAGGTATTCATTGGCCAGACAGATGAATACGGATCTCCATCAAATGGAAAATATGGATTTATAACAGATGAAGGCAAGGAAATCATCCCTTGCAAATATGATTATGCATTTGATTTTGTTGGAGGAATAGCGAGTGTTTTTAATGGAAGCCTGAATGATTACGGAACTCCGTTAAAGGGAAAATACGGGTATATCGACAAAACCGGAAAAGAAGTTATCAAATGTGAATACGATAATCTCAGCTATTTCACAACCGGAATTTATATTTCCTTTAAGGGAGATCTAAACGAATCGGGGACACCTGACAAGGGAAAAAATGGATTAATCACAACCCAGGGAAAAGTTTTAATCGAACCCAAATATGATTATATAGGAACTCTTTCAAATGATATGGCACGTGTTTTTTATGGTGATGCAAAAAACAATACCCCCAGACGAGGAAAATATGGCTTTATCGATATAGAAGGCAAAGAGTTGATACCCTGCAACCTTAAATACAATTATGTATTTGATTTTAATGAAGGGCTGGCACGGGTTTTCACCGGAAAAGTCAATGATGACGGGTCTTTGGGTGAGGGAAAAACAGGTTTTATTGATAAAAACGGAAAAGAAGTGATTCCATGCAAGTTAAAATATTCAAAAGTTGAGGATTTTATGGATGGATATGCCAAAGTTTACAACGGATCTTTTGATGAGTACGGATATTACAAAGGAGGTAAATTTGGATATATTGATAAAAGCGGAAAAGAAATTATCCCATGTAAATATAATTACATTGGCTATTTTTATGATGATATCGCACAGGCATTTATTGGTGAAACAGATACTTACGGAAGTCCTAAAACAGGAAAATACGGACTGGTTTCACTTAAAGGAAAAGAAGTTATTCCATGCAAATACGATTATGTTGAAACTTTCAACGAGCATAATATGGCTCGTGTTTTTATGGGAAAAATGAGTGAAACAGGTTACTTCGAAGAAGGCAAATATGGCTATGTAGATAAAAATGGAAAAGAAATTATACCATTAGATTCCAAATACAATTCCATTGGCTACTTTTATGAAGGGATGGCTCCTGTCAATATTATTGAGAAATCGCAAGGTGACAAGGAAGAAAAATTGCTTTGGGGATTTATTGATACCCTCGGCAATGAAGTTATCCCCTGCAATCTGGATTACACCCTGGTAGAGATTTTTAAAAATGGTTTCGCAAAGGTTCAAAAAGATGAAAAATATGGAATTATCAATAAAGCAGGTAAAGAAGTTACTCCTTGTATTTACAGTGAAATAAATGAATATTTTCATAATGGAATATCACTGGTACAGCAGGACGGTAAATTCGGACTTCTTACAACAAGCGGGATAGTGATTGCTCCTTGTATTTATTCATCTATTGAATATTTTACAAATGGCCTGGCTCAGATAAAAAAATTCAATCTCACAGGATTTATTGACACAACAGGCAAAGAAGTCATTCCATGTATTCTTGATTACGACCTTGTGCGCAATTTTTCAGAGGAATACGCATGGGTATTCAAGGGAACTATTGACACATACGGTTACACAAGTGAGGGAAAATATGGTATTATAGACAAAGCGGGTAAGGAGGTGATTCCATGCGAAAGAAATTACACTAACGTGTATGATTTTTCAGATGGAATGGCCAGAGCGATGTTAGGAGAATTAAGCAATACCGGCGCTAACACCAGCTCGAACAGATTTGTATTTGTTGACCATACGGGAAAAGAGGTGATTAAATGCAGACCCGATTACAACGTTGTTTATGATTTTCATGAAGGTTACGCAAGGTTTTTCAAAGGAGAACTTAATTATTCAGGGAATCCGGTAACAGGAAAATTCGGGTATATCGATAAAGAAGGAAAAGAAATATATCCAAAAATCATGGTTGATTATACAGGTGATTTTAAAGATGGATTTGCTATGGCTTTCAATGGAGAATTGCAGGAAGGTGATCCATATATCGGAAAATATGGTTTCATTGATAAAGATGGTAATTTAGTCATCCCTATAAAATATGATCAGGTATTTGATTTTTCGGAAGGCATGGCTTTAGTGTTTATCGGAAAATACAATGAAACTTCATTTTCATGGGAAGGAAAATACGGCTATATCAATATTCTTGGCGAAGAGGTTATTCCCATCCAGTTTGATTATGCCCAAAACTTTGTCAATGGAAAAGCTCTGGTTAAGATGGACAATCAGGAATTCTACATCAACAAACTTGGGCAAAAAACAAGTAAAGAGTAGTAAAATGGAAAACCAGAACAAGGAAAACAATACTATTTCATTCAGTATTGAAAGACAGTTTCATATTTTGAAACATTTTTACAGTATTGATAATGATTATCTTGTGTATTTGATCTCGAAGGGGTTTGATAAAGAAGCCATTTTTTCTGCAATGAAAAATCCGGGATCAAAATTTTTCCACTATTTCTGCTCCTCACCCGAAAAGCTGTTTATTCTGATAAAAGAAAATATTTCGGCAGGAAATTTCTCCAACAAATACGGACCCCATGTTTACTCTTTTTCCTTTCCCGATTTTACTCCGGGATTAGGCATTGACAACATCATTGACATAACCGGTTCCGATGAAGAACTTGCAATAGCTGTAAGAGAGCCGGTAAAAAAAATAAATTCACCCAAGTTTAAAATCACCGATACTTTTCATGTGATTTTAAAAAATGCAGAAAACGGTCATGAAATTGTTACCATTTTTCCCGGTGAATATGCTCCTGCCATTCCATTAAAAGAATTTCAATCGGCTTCAGATTATGCCGAATCTGATGATTACTGGTCGCATCACGCTATTGCTGATGTTTTTTTAACCAATGAAAAAGCTGAAAAGATTCGTGAAAGTGAGTCAATCCTTGATGATATCTGGAAAAACAGATACATACAATCTGGTTTATCATATGAAAGGGCGTTAAAACTTGCCGATGAATCTGAAAACATCCAATACCTGAGGGGTAAAAATTTTGCATTGCTTTACTGTAAGGCTATTGAGCTTATTCAGGCAAAAGATGATGAAAGTAACCTTGAATTGTTATCCACCATTCATCGTTATTTCAGACAAACATCCGATACGGGAGGTATTATCAAAACCCTTTTGGTAAAAGCGGGTTATTTTGACATGTACGGATTATACCACGAAGGGATCAACTGTGTAATTACTGGTTTAAAACTGATTGAAGGCAAACATTATGATGAAACCCTTCTGAGCGATTATTACAGTCAGGCCGGTTTTCTATTCATGCGTATATCAGATCTGGATGAATCACTGCAATATTTTGAAAAATGCCTTAATATCCGCATAAAAAATGATGATAAACCCGGTATGGCTGCATCCTATAACCAGATCGGAAGGGCCTTTACATTAAAAAAAGAATTTGAAAAGGGAAAAGAAAACTACAATAAAAGTATTGAAATCAGGACCGAACTTGGTCACAAAGGCGCTCTGGCATGGTCTTATATTGGAATGGCCAGCATGAGCGAAGAATCCGGTGAATTCGATAAAGCCATCAGTTACTATCAGAAAGCCATTGAGATTACAGCTCAGACAAATGACCAAAAGGCCAACCTTATTTGTTTGCTGGGAAAAGGGAAACTTCTGGTTTCAGGAAAAAAATATGAAGAAGCATTGATCCTGCTCCAAAACGCACTTGAAATTTCAAAAACCATCAACACAAAGCCGGTCCAGTATCAGATACATTACCAATTATCTCTTGCGCTTGAAGAAACAGGTAATCATTTTGATGCCTACTATCATTTCAAAGAATTTCATAATATCAAAGAGGAAGTCATCAATAACGAAACATTCAATAAATTAAAAAAACAGCAGGTAGGATATTCTGTTGAAAAAGCCGAAAAGGAAGCAGAAATAGAGCGAATCAGAAATGTTGAGCTAAAAGCCGCCAATGATCGAATTTCAACTCAAAAGGCACTTCTTGATGAAATGTATTCAGATTTGAGAAAAAGTATCGATTATGCCAAGCTCATTCAGGATTCAGTGTTGCCAAACCCGATGTTGCTGGATAATATTTTCAGTGACTCTTTCATTTTATTCAGACCACGGGATGTTGTTTCGGGCGATTTTTTCTGGTTTGGGAGATCAGGAAAAAAGATACTTATTACTGCTGCAGACTGCACGGGACATGGGGTTCCGGGAGCAATTGTAAGCATGCTCGGAATGACTTTCATCAACGAGATTTTCATTCAGGAAAAGATTACCGATCCGGGGAAAATCCTGGATCATTTACGTGAAAAAATTATCAGAACTTTAAAACAGAATGTAGTCGAAGACGAGCAAACCAACTCAGCCGACCAATCTATTGCAGTTAAGGATGGTATGGATATCTCGATGATTGTAATTGATGAAGATAAAAAAACTGCCGTTTTTGCCGGAGCAAACAACCCGCTTTATCTGATAAGAAACAAAGAACTAATTGAATATAAGGGCGATAAAATGCCTGTTGCCATTCACTCGCACATGGAAAACTATGCCACACATAAAATTACCCTGCAAAATGATGATGCCCTGTATTTAATCACCGATGGTTATCCTGATCAGTTTGGCGGACCAAATAATAAAAAGTTCCTGTACAAACGGCTAAAGGAAATGTTGATTGACATTTCAGGTCAACCCATGAATGAACAAAAGGAAAAACTTGATTCAAAAATTATCGAATGGATTGGTAACGAACCACAAACAGATGACATTACCATTTTAGGGATTAAGTGGAAATAACAGGTTGTGAATTCCTGATATTTTCCTTTACATTTCTTACCATAAAATACAGCCGGTTGTGAACATTGACTTCGCTGGCACCATCATCAAAATCCAAAAAGAGCAGATTTAATTCAGGATAAAAATCACGCAACCGTTTTTCAACCCCCTTGGAAATTATCTGATTGGCAATGCATCCAAAGGGTTGCAGACTTACAACATTATTCACACCATCTTCGGCAAAAGCAGAAATTTCGGCCGGGATCAGCCATCCCTCGCCATACTGATTGGCTATACTTAAAATTCGCTCAGCGTACCTGGAAATACGGCGAATAGAATGGAACGGCGTAAAATATCTGAAATCCCTGTTTATTTTCTCGGCTTTCTGAACGAATAAATCTGCGCGCAGTTCAATAAACCTGAGGTACAAATCTGATAACGAATACTTTTTCATTCCGGTTTTAATATCAGCATCCACATTGATAAAATACTGTGTAAAGAAATCCATCAAAGGTGGCACACAAACTTCGATTCCCTGATTTATTAGCCATTCCGGAACATTTAAATTGCCATAAGAATTATATTTCACAAAAATTTCACCAACAATGCCAATTTTAGGATAAATGCCTTCATTTACAGGAACCTGGTTAAAATCCTCAACCGCTTTTCTCAATAAAGAAAAAAGTTGATTCACATTTTTTTCTTTAACGGGCTTATATGCTTCAGCAATGTATTTATCCATCAACATTCTGGAAATTCCACTTTCCTTTTCACGTACGACTGTTGAATAATACATCTTTGCCAATGAATCGGCATATAATGCAGAAACAAATGAAATCTTCAATAATTTTCCCCAGTCAATTTTGAATCCCGGCTGGGTATTGATAATTCCGGAACCTGAGCTGACCGAAATAACCGGAATATGAGCATAACCGGCAGAAACCATAGCCTTTTTTATCAGAGACAGATAGCTTGATGCCCTGCACTGACCGCCTGTTTGTGTTATGCCGATGGCAATTTCATCAGGATTGTATTCGCCTTTTTCAAGAAACTTGATAATATCCCCAACAATAATAGTTGCCGGATAGCAAATTTCATTATTTGAATACCTCAATCCAAAATCAACTGACTCTTTATCAGGTCTTGGAAGATTTTTCAAGCGATAGCCAGAAGCTTCAAATAAAGGAGGCAGGAAAAGAGAATAAATGTCTGAAAAAAGAGGTGCAATGATGGTCCGGTGCTTATCACCCATGCCAAAATCAACAGTAGTGGTGCGCTTTTTTGAAATTGTGGGATGTCCATTTTTCAATTTAACCGCTTCGGCCATGGACCGCAACCTGATTTTTATCGATCCCGTACTTGAAATTTCATCCACTCTGATAACAGTATTGCATTTGCCGCTTTCCCTGAGAATATCATTTACCTCATCAATGACAATTGCATCAGGTCCACACCCAAATGAATTAATCTGAACCAATTGAATATTATCTTTCTTTGAAGCCACAAAATGAGCCGCATTGTATATTCTGTTTGGATAAGCCCACTGGGAAATGACCCTCAACTCCCTGAATTTTTCCATATCATTGAGAGGCAAAGAGTCATCAGTAATCACATCAATACCCATATTTGAAAGCATTTCGGGTATTTTTTGGTTAATCAGTGGATCGGTATGATATGGTCTGCCGGCCAAAACAACAAGAAGCCGGTTGTTCAACGTTGAATCGTTAATGATTTCAATGGCTCTGTCCAACAGCACCTGTTTAAATCTGTTTTGTTCATCTGTGGCTTTTTCAAATGCTCTCAGTGCTGTTTTTCTTTTAATCCCGATAGATTTAAGATATTTCAGACAGGATTTCCGGAGCAGGTCTTCATCCTTGAAGCAAAAAGTTGGTTTGTCAAAAGGAATGCCATACTTTCCTGTTACATTTACAGCAGAATTGATCACATCGGGATAGCCGGTAACAATGGGACAGTTATAAGAATTGACCGTATTTGAAAAAGAGCTGTTTTCGTAAACAATTATGGGATAAAAAATCCTGTCAGGTTTCTTCTCAGCCAAATCAAAAATATGTCCATTCACAAGGCGTGCCGGAAAGCAAATGCTGTCGGACATTACCGTTCCCCTGCCCTTTTCGAACAAGGAAGCTGTGGATGGAGATGAAAGAACCACATCAATTCCGCACGAGACAAACAAACTGTGCCAAAAGGGATAATTCTCATAGAAATTCAGTGCCCTTGGAATTCCAATTGTCATCAGGGGTTTTTCATCAGAATCATATTTTCTGTCAAACAAAAGACGATATTTTTCTTCTACAAGATTTTGAGCTTTTATGGCCTGATTACCTTTATTTGTAAACACTTTTTCGCATTTATTTCCCGAATAGAAAAAATTACCTTTTACAAATTCGAATCTCGTAACAGTACAAACATTTTCACATCCCTTGCACTGCACTCCTTTTGAAGAAAACCGATCCATACCCGACAAAGCATTTTCCAGACTGAAATCGGTAACAGCTCCTGTAAGGTATTCAGTTTTGGCAGTAATTGCTGCACCATAGGCGCCCATATATTCAGGAATATCGGAGCAAAAAACCTTTTTACCGGTAACAAGTTCCAGAGCTCTGTAAACCGAAGCATTTTTAAAAGTACCGCCCTGAACGACTATTGTATTTCCCAGGTCATCCATATTATGGATTTTGAGAACTTTATATAGGGCATTTTTTATAACCGAATAGGATAAACCTGCTGCAATGTCTTCGAGAGATGCATTTTCGCGCAAAGCCTGCTTCACCTTTGAATTCATGAACACGGTGCAACGGGTACCCAGGTCGTAGGGTGTTTGGGCAAAGCAGGCCATTGTGGCGAAGTTCGTGATATTCAGTCCGAGGTTCCCCGCAAAAGTTTCAAGAAAAGTTCCACATCCCGAAGAGCACGATTCGTTCAACTCGATCCTTGAAATTCCCTGACCCTCAATAAAAATAGCCTTCATATCCTGGCCGCCAATATCGAGAATAAAAGAAACATCTTCGTGCACATTTTTTGCGGCCACATAATGGGCAATTGTTTCAACAAGTCCAAAATCAACATTGAAAGCTGCTCTGACAAGATCTTCGCCATAACCGGTTACAACAGAGAAACAGATATTGAGTTTTCTGCCACAACTTTCCATCTCATTTTTAAACTCAATGAAAGCTTTTTCGAGGGTTTCAACGGGATTTCCGTGGTGGTGCGAATAAAAAGCATACAACAATTCATCGTTTTCTCCTGTAACCACAACTTTTGTGGTAGTAGAGCCCGAATCAATACCCAGGAAGAGCTTTTCGCCTTCATAATTTTTCAATAAGACTTTTGCGATTTTTTTGCAATTTTTCGAAGCATTCCAATTATCATACTCCTCAACTTCAAAAAAAAGAGGATTTAGTCTTTCAGATGAAGAAGAAATCGAAGTCCCCTTTTTCAATTTCTGAATTAACTCCGTGGAAGAAATTTTTTGCAAAGAATTACCGGCAAGAATTGCTGCTCCGTATGCTGCTAAAAGTTCGGGGTTAATACCCTGAACAGTTTGTTCAATTCCAATGCCAAGATTTTTGCAAAAAATTGTTTTCAGGTATGGGAAAAAGGTAAACGGACCGCCCGAAAACATTAGCTTTGGTTCAATATCAAATCCCCTTGATAAAGTATTAAGTGTTTGAATGCTGACAGCATGAAAGGCAGAAGCCAGAATATCGCTGAAAGGAATTTTCCTGTTAACCAGATTTTGGATATCCGTTTTCGCAAAAACACCACAACGTGAGGCCATGGGGTAAATGGCAGTATGTTTTTCGGCCATCGAATTTATTTCACTCAGAGGGATGTTGAGCAGCGAGGAAATCTGGTCAATAAACGACCCGGTTCCACCGGCGCAATTTCCATTCATTCTTATATCAGGGGGCCTGTCGGGGTGGAAAAATATCATTTTGGAGTCTTCACCGCCAATATCAATCAACGTATTTACATCAGTATGGAAAAGCTTTATTATTTCAGCAGCCGCAATAACCTCCTGTATAAATGGCTGGTCGGTTTTTTCAGCTACACCCATTCCGGCCGACCCGGTAAAATTCAGATCAAAACGGGCATCCCCGAATTCCTTTTGAAGTTGCAAGGCAAATTCAATGACTGTTTCAAATATATAGGTATTGTGTCTTTGGTAATTTTTAAAAATAATGTTGCCATTGGTGTCAAGTACCACAATTTTGGCTGTGGTTGAACCAATATCAATGCCTGCCCTGTAAAAGTTTTCCGTTTTCATAATTTTTCAGGAGAACAAAGATAATTAATTCTGATTAAATAACCCCGGCCTTAAGGCCGGGGTTATACCAAAAACAGAAAAGGCCTCGAAAAGAGGCCTTTTAAGTATGTTTAACTAAATTTAAAGCTATGAAAAAATCGCATCCCTACCCCTTATAACGTAAGTGTTTTAATAAGGTTTCAATTTTCAGAATAAAAATTTTCCAAGATTGGAGAATATTTTTCAAGAAGGTGTGAACGCTTGAGTTTCATGCTTGGGGTTATTTCACCCGAATCAACCGACCACTTGTCTTCAAGCACCAGGAAACGTAAAATTCTCTCGGTTTCGGGGCTCTCAAAATTATATTTCTCAATTTCAAGAACAAATTCATTCATCACCTTCTGGAGCTTAATCATTTTCTTAAAATCTTTTTCCTCAATTCCATTAAGAAAACACCAGCTTGTAATAAATTCTTCATCCGGAATAATAAGTGCAGAAAGGAAATTGCGATTCGCCCCGGCAATAAGAACATTTTCAATAAACGGAGATAATTTCAAGGTTGATTCAACAGCTTCGGGGGCAACATAAAGACCTGATGATGTTTTAAATATATCTTTTTTTCTTCCTGTAATTGTGAGGAATCCATTTTCATCCATAAATCCCACATCCAAAGTATGGAACCAGCCTTCGTTATCAATTGCTTCCTTAGTAAGCTCGCTATTTTGGTAGTAACCGGTAAAAACATTAGGACCTTTGCATAATATTTCACCGTCACTGTTTATTTTCACCTCAACTCCATTGATAGTTTCACCGATGGTTCCGAATTTTACACGGCCAAAATGGTTCACTGTTATCAAGGGGGAAGTTTCTGTAAGTCCGTATCCCTCATGAACCGGAATACCTGCTGCCCAAAGGGTTCTGAGAATTTTTGGTTGCAGGGCAGCCGCGCCGCAAATTACCCTTTTCACATTGCCGCCCAGCACTTTTCTGATTTTGCGGTAAACAAAGAAATCTGCAATTTTATATTTAATCCTTTTCCCAAAGGATTTATTGCCGGGATCATAGGTTTCGGCAAGATTTAATGCCCAGAAGAATATTTTTTTTCTAAAACCCTTTGCACTATTGCCTTTCTTAAGAATTGAACTGTAAATCTTTTCAAGAAACAAGGGAACAGCAGCAATCACATCAGGTTTGACATCCTTCATGTTATCAGAAATGGTAGCCAAACTTTCAGCATAATAAATTGAAATGCCGAGGGACTGGTACATGTAATTGATCATGCGTTCGTAAACGTGGCACAATGGAAGGTAACTAAGTCCCACAAAATTACTGTTCATTTTCAGGGTAGGTGCTGCAGCCAAAAAGTTGCTTACATGATTTTTATGAGTGAGTACCACTCCCTTTGGTTTACTTGTGGTACCTGAAGTGTAAATAATTGAAGCAACATCCTCTTCAGAAATTCCAGATTTCACTTCATCAAGAAGTTGTTTATTATCTGATTTTCGTCCCGACTCCTCAATTTCGGAATAATGCACAGCATTTTTAACACTGTCAAAAGTAAAAATATTGATATTGCTTTGTGCCGAACCCAATACTTTCAGAATTTTGTTATAAAAGAATTTGTTGCTGGCAAAGATCACTTTTGGGTTAACCTGTGAGATAATTACTTTCAGTTGGGCATCCGGAATTGTTGGAAAAACAGGCACATGAATCGCTCCGGCCATTAACATTCCCATATCCACAAAATTCCATTCGGGACAATTAGTTGACATTGTAAGGATTTTATCACCTTTAGCCACCCCCATTCCGATCAATCCCAAGGCAATATTTTCAGAAATTTCCTTATATTTTACAGAAGAGTATTTTATCCATTCGCCGGATCGCTTCCCTGCCAAAGCCACCTCTTTATCATAGTTCTTAACAGAAAAATCAAGCAGGTCAAAAATGCGTTTCATCGTTTGTTTTTTTCAAAATCAAATATAAGTTTTTTGAAACACAAATGAACTATGCAAGTTCACCATTTGACTATTCTTGTTTTTTTTATGATTAAAAATATCTCATATTTGTATTTAAATAGAAAAAAAACTTTTAGATGATTCCTTTTCTCAGAAAGCACATTACAGGTGATGAACTGAAGAACCTTCAGGATTTGGTTATGAATTCCGACCTGGAATCAGAAGGCAGATATTCAACCCTTTGCACCAATTTTCTGAAGAAAAGGTACGGATTCAGACAGGTTCTTTTAACATCTTCAAGTACAGCTGCACTGGAAATGTCGGCTGTATTGATGAACCTGACAAGCAAAAACGAGGTAATAATTCCATCCTACACTTACGTTTCAACAGCCACATCTTTTTTGATCACCGGATCGGTAATAAGGTATGCCGACAGCAGGAAAGATCACCCAAACGTATCAGCCGAAAGCATTCGGAAGCAGATTAGTTATCATTCAAAAGTCATAGTTCCGGTCCATTATGGAGGTGTTGGTTGTGACATGCCTGAGATAATGAAAATTGCTGATGAGCATGGTCTTTATGTAGTGGAAGATGCCGCACATGCAATAGATTCAAAACTTAACGGAAAAGCATTGGGCACCTTCGGACACTTGGGTGTAATTTCATTTCACGATACAAAAAATATTTTTGCCGGAAAAGGTGGTGCGCTCATTATTAATGATCCTGAACTTGCAGAAAGGGCCGAGGTCCTTTTCGAAAATGGAACCAACCGCAATGAATTTTACAAGGGAAAAGCAGAAAAATATGAATGGACTGATTTCGGTTCCTCCTATCACATGTCAGAATTCAATGCAGCTGTTTTATACGCGCAGCTTTGTCATATTGATGCGCTTCAGGAAAAAAGGTTGAAAATATGGAAGAGATACCATAACGAGCTGCAAAATTCTGAAGGAAAAATTCAACTGGCCCAAATAAGTCCGCAAAATGAGCACAATGCACATTTATATTATATTGTACTTGAATCAAAAACTGAGCGCGACCGGTTTATCCAGTACATGAAAGAAAAAGAAATCGACTGCAGGTTTCATTTTCAGGGACTGCATCTGTCAAGGTTCGGTAAAAAATATCGCACCGAAGCCAATCCGGCCTGTGAGAAATTCACTAACGGACTTGTGCGACTGCCCATATACCCTGACCTTACAGAAGAAGAACAAACCAGAGTAATATCAGCAATTTCTGATTTTGCAAATAAAATTTGACTTTCTCAGGTTTTTGATTTATATTTATCCTTCTAATAATCAGACACGAACACATTCAAGCTATGAAGAACTTATTTGTATTGGCCTTGCTGATTTTACTTTATAAATCCGGATGGACTCAATCGCAATATTGTGATTATGCTGAACCATTTTGCTCGGGAAGTTCCTATTCAATGCCTTTCACCACAGGAACCAGTGCCGAACCGGGTCCGGATTATGATTGTATTATGACCCAGCCAAATCCGTTTTGGTTCTATTTTCAGATTGACCAGCCCGGAGATATTTCGATTGAGTTGTACACAAGTCCGGGAGAATACGACCTTGACTTCGTCTGTTGGGGGCCTTTTAACTCCATGGAAAACATTTGTTCAGGACTTACAGCAGCAAATGTAGCTGCTTGCAGCTACTCAACCTCAGCAATTGAATACTGCAATCTTGACTCATTGGAAAGTGGTGATTTTTTCATGATGATGGTAACAAATTTCAGTAACATGCCAAGCAATCTGAATCTGAACGTAGTATCAGGAACGGCAACCACAGTGTGCGATTCAACGACAAATTGCGGAATCATCAATGTTAATCCTTTTCTTACTGAATATGATCCGTTAACGGATAGCTTTAACCTGTCTGTATCGTTGACCCTTGTTCCGACTACTGCAGAAGATACTGTAATAATCTGCGATTTAACAAATTCATCGTGTGATACGTTTCCCGGACCATTTTCCATTCCGGCAATATTAAATATGGATGTGCCAGCTGATGGAGCATGGCATAATTTTCTGATTAGTTTTTATGGAGATTCGCTTTGTGAATATATTTTTCCCATTGAATTGCACGATTCAATTCCCGCCTGTAATGCCAATGCAGGGGCAGATGATTTTTCATGCAG
Source organism: Bacteroidetes bacterium GWF2_38_335 (assembly GCA_001769535.1). GTDB lineage: Bacteria > Bacteroidota > Bacteroidia > Bacteroidales > GWF2-38-335 > GWF2-38-335. Next base: position 54,541 of record MEOH01000010.1, on the reverse strand, counting down.
TCTGGTTTACCCCCATCTTAACGGCAGCGACGATCCCGAAAACGCGGATACCTGGTGGACATGTTTCAGTCCGGGAGTTTTTTTCAGTAACAGCAGCTTATACAACACTCCGGTTCACGCAAGTACTCCGGGCACCTACAGTCTGATTTGGAATGTGACCAATTCCTTTGGCGAAACATGTTCGGATACAGTTGAAATCACATTTAATCAGACACTGAACATTACCTTTAATTCGGTTGATGAGTCAGCATCGGGCAATTGTGATGGCTCGGCAACTGTTTATGCAACGGGAGGACTTCCGCCTTACGATTATTTATGGACCGGGTCTGGCGCCACAACCGAAACCATAACAGATTTATGTTCAGGAACCTACGAGGTTATTATCACTGATAGCAATGGGTGTTCAGTAGTTGGAGAAGTGGTTATATCATTTTCAGAATCAGCACAAATAATTGAAAACTCATTGATAAAATGTTATCCCAATCCTGCCAAAAACCATATTATTATTGAGAGTTTTTCGGAGCACCCCTTATCTGTTAGCTTATACAACCAAACAGGCGAGTGCGTTTATAACGGAAGTATTACAACAGGAACGAACATCTTGAACCTGGATGATTTTTCATCCGGATTATATTTTATCAATTGGTTTAACAACAACATTTACTATTCAACAAAATTCTACAAAAACTAAACCCATGAAGATTTTAGAAAATACTATTATACTAAAAATCATAGCTTTTCTAACATTGGGATTGTTCTGGCAAAATAATTATAGCCAGGAGCCAGAGGATTTTTGTAAATCGGCTTCACTTTTTTGCAGTTTCAATAATTATCATGGAGTAACATCACATTCATATACAGACTATGCCAGCGCAACAGATCCAACACCAGAAAACACCCTTCCATTGGGAGATGTTTTTTGCGGATCGATTGAAAACAATTCATGGTTTCGGTTTGCAGCAGTTGACACCCTTATCATTCTTGACGTTACCACTTACAATTGTTCGGGCGGACAAGGGATACAGATGGAGGTTTATGAAACAAGCGATTGCTATAATTTTGTTTCATTATCGAACTGCGAAGATTCAGGGTCCCAAACTGATTTTCAAATTACTGCCACAAACCTGATTCCCGGTAATCTTTATTATATTATGGTTGACGGTCAGTCAGGAGACGTTTGTGAATATTTAATAAACGGAATAGCGGGTTTTCCCGACACCTATACATTATCCGCTGATACAGTTTGTTTAGGCGATACCGCAAGTTTATATGCATCCGGAGGCCTCGAGTACCATTGGTACCCCAATGAAGGGATAAGTGACCCGGATATTTCAAACCCAAATGTAATAATTTGGGATACAATAACCTATATGGTTGAGGTTTACGGATCGGTGCCCCTGTGTCTGTTAGATATTGACACTGTAACTTTATATCCGGATTATTGTGGGACATGCGTAGCCCATGCAGGTTTTTCTGATACCTGTTGTGCTATTATCTATTCAGGACTAAATGCTTCCTATTTACCAGAATTTTCCTATACAGAATGGAGCTGTTCTGACACCCTTGTTCATTTTGAGAACGCTGAATTATATAATACGCTGGTAACAGCTGATGATACGGGAACATATCAGTTAATCTGGACCGTTGCAGACAGTTTAGGTGAATTTTGCAGTGACACCATTTACATTACTTTTTCAGGAAATCTATCTATGGTTACCAGTGGTGAAAACGAATCCTCATATGGCGCCTGTGATGGTCAGGCAACAGTAACCGCAAGCGGAGGAACACCACCATACATTTATAACTGGAGTTCAACAAGTATAGGTTTACCTACAATTTATGATTTGTGTTCAGATACTTATGAAGTTACTGTAACAGATGCAACGGGATGTGAACTTTTTGGAGAAATAACAATTTCATATCCTGAACAGGCAGGAATGGATGAAAACGGGGATATCAAAATGTATCCAAATCCGTTCCAAGACAATTTAATTTTAGAAAACAATTCAGAAATACCGGTAACCATTTCAATAAAGGACATTACAGGAATCACAAAATATGAGTCTTTGATTAATCCGGGGAAAAATGAAATAGCACTTTCCATGATTTCAAAAGGCATATATATTATAAGTATAAATGATCGGGGGAAAATCACCAAAAGAAAGATAATCAAGCAATAGTTATTTGGCAGCCTCAGCTTTTTTCCTGTAAAACTCAGCTTTTTCAGCATTACCATTCATACGGAAAAAATTATAGAGGTTAACGCACAAGTTGTAATTATCGGGCCTGATTTCAATGGCTTTTTCCAGATAGGAAACAGCGGTGGCAGTGTCCTTTAGTGACAGATAGTATTTTCCAATATTTACATATGGAATATCTGTATCCGGAATTTTTTCGGCCATTGTTTCATTTACTTTAATTGCCTTTTTCAGCTTGCCCTGTTTATAATAAAAATTTCCCAATGCCGAATAAGCATGTTTATAATATGGATCGAGCGTTAGGGCTTTCTTATAGTAAAACTCTGCTGTATCGGATAAATTCAACAGTTCGCTGCACTGTGCATAATTAAAAATTGCCTTTTCATAATCAGGGTTTAACTGAACTGCATTATAAAAGCATCCATGAGCCATTTTGTTATCACGGATAATTTCGAAATACACTGAGCCGAGATTGTTCCACACATTAGAATATTTGGGATAAATTTCCAGGGTTCTTTTATAATGGAAAATGATTTTATTGGTTTGTTGTATTTTTTGCTGCTGGCTAAGCTTTTTGTTTTCCTTTAAATCGAGCAATAAAGTTGACGCATACAATTCATTGGCCCTGGCTGATTTTTCAAGATATTCAATATCATTAGAATACAATGTTATTTCATTCTTCCAGTCAGTATTTCTGATAATGGTTTTCAGCGAAAAAGGAATGATAAGAATTAATGAAATATAGGCAGCAGAACTAAAACTTCTTTTTGAAATAAACCGTTCAGTGACGACAACTTTTGCGAGTTTAAAAATAAACCATGCTGCAATGAGGGCAAAACCAAGAACCGCTCCAAACATATAACGCTCGGCCACAATACCCATGGCTGGTTTCAGAATATTTGAAAACATTGATATCGAAACAAGATAAAACAGAATACCATATGAAATCAAATGTTTTTTTCTGATCAGTTTCAGTGCAATCACAAAAAGTGCCAGGTGAATAATTACAGAAACAATAGCCCAGAAATTAAAGATGTCTACAACCGGAATTGTATCATATCCATAGTAAAAAAGCAATGGATGTGGATAAAACAGCATTTTCATGTAAAACAGCAAAGAAACCATTCCGGTACCTGCCATTACAAGAAAGTTCGTTTCTTGAAACAATGGGTTTTCAATGAAATTTTGTGCGCGGTCGGGCTTGGGCAAGATCCAATTGGGAAAATATCTGGCCAAAAGAGCTGTCAGTATCATGATTCCTGAAACAAACAGAATACTTTTCAGTTTAATATCTCTGAAAAAGTAAAGAGTGAGAGGAATAAGTACAACAAAAACCATTGCATCAGGTTTGGAAAGATATCCCAGAAATATAAGAACCACAGAATAAACCAATAACAACGGCTTTTTCTGATCAAAATACTTAAACACAAAATACATGGATAAAAGAGCGAACAAAAAGCTGAGCAGTTCATCCCTGTTTTTCAAACTGGCAACCACTTCGGTGTGCACAGGGTGGGCCATAAAAATAAAAACCACCAGCAAAAAAAACCATTTATTCAGCGAAGGCATTAATTTATCTGAGAGTAACCTGAAGAGCAGTATTCCGGTAAGAATATATAAAATAAGATTAAAAAGATGACTGACATTGGGATTCTTACCAAAAATCTCATATTCAACAGCATAAGTAACTTTTACAATTGGCCGGTAACCAAATTTAATGCCTTTGGCATCAGAGTAAAAAGAAGTAAATAATTCAGGTATTCCTGAAAATCCCTTTTGAACCTGAGGGTTGTTTTTTGTGACATAGGCATCATCCAATGAAAACCCGTTTCTGATAGTATTACCATAAAGAATGCACCCAAGCAGGGCAATCAGCAAATAATACCGGTATTTTTTAAGTTCTTTCAATTCGAAAAATGCTGTAAAACACGAAAGCAAAAAAAAACATCAGCGGTAAAAATAACTTTTTTTAGTGAAAAATCAGCCATAAATCAAATGATCGGTTAAAAAACTGATTTTCACAGACAAAATGCAACGTATTACTACGTACGAAGTTTCATATTATTGTTAAACAATTAAAACTTTAACTTTTTCTTAACTGATTAGCAGGGCGTTTTGGGAAAATAAATTTGAATTAAAAGGCAACTCTTTATATATTGCCTACGTCTTTTCACTTAGACAAAACAATTGACTGAACTCAATGAAACTACTTAACTTAATACTGATAGTTTTTTTCGTACCTACACTAGTGTTTTCGCAGAAAAGCACTAAGAAGGTATTTGATTATGAGCGGTCATTCATGGTTGCACTTCATCTGGATAGTTTAAATAGCGAGGAACAGGCTAGGAGTATTGATCTGGAAATATCAGCCAAAATTAAAAATGTGGTATTCTGCATGACCGATTTCACATCCAGAACATGTTTTATGATCGTTTCAGAAAGCTACATGAACAAGTTTGAATCATCTGATTCACTGAAACTTAAATTCAGAGAGATGACTGGTTTTCCAATAAAAAGTTACGACAAGACATTATACAATAAAGAAATATTTTTCAAACTTTATTCTTCTGCAAAATATTACTATGAAAGTTTTAAAACTGCGGGCGATGGAGCCCCCCGGCTTTACAGGACTGGTAATATGGAAAAGGATAATATTAATTACAACACGGCTTTGGCCATTTGGAAAGAACAAACAAAAACCCGGTAACCATGAAAACTTGTACTACCCTACTTACAACTTTAATGCTTATGCTGTCGGTGACGGCATTTTCGCAAGTTGCTGATGATTACTGTGAAACCGCAACGCCTATTTGCGATTTCAACGGTTATTATGGAAACACCTCGGCAACCTACACCCCGGTTGTGAGTCCGTCAAACAGCGCCGACGAAGATGACACTCCTTTGGGAACCGTATTTTGCGGAAGTATAGAAAACAACTCCTGGCTTCAATTCATGGCAGCCGATAACCTTGCCGAATTATATGTTGATACCTATAATTGCAGTAGTGATCTTGGTATTCAAATGGAAGTTTATGAATCAACGGACTGTTATAATTTTTCATCGGTTTCAAATTGTGAGAATACCGGTTCTGAGACTGACTTTAGTGTTTACGCATCCCCACTTACTCCAGGCAGCATCTATTATCTCATGATTGATGGTCAGGCCGGTGACGTATGCGAATATACAATTACAGCTATTGAAGGTGTGTTTGTGGCCGATGCGGGGGCTGATGTTACCATTTGTATGGGTGAGGCAACCCAATTGCAGGCAGCAGGGGGCACGACTTATACATGGTCGCCCACAACAGGTCTTGACAACCCGAATGTTTCAAACCCCAATGCCAGTCCAACTACAACAACAACTTATACCGTTACCGTTTCTGGTGTAAACCCCTGGTGTCCGGGTGCCACCGATGAAGTAGTAGTTACAGTCGACGACTGCGGTTGTGTAACCAATGCGGGTCCGGATGTCAATGTATGCGGATTAGTCTTGCCCAATATGGCAGCCACTACCGTTGCCGGTGATTACAACCTGTTCTGGTCATGCCCCTCAGGCGGTGTTTCCTATGGAAATATCAACTCACCCACTACCTCGGTTACAGTAACAACACCTGGGACCTACATTTTCACCTGGCATGTTACCAATGCAGCCGGTTCAACCTGCACCGATAATGTGACCATTAAATTTGATCAGATACCAACATCCCCATTTACCACAACCAACGTGCTTTGTTATGATGATAATTCCACCATAACTTACACCGGAAATGCAACCGGGGGAGCAACATACACCTGGGATTTCGGTGGCGGAACTGTAGTCAGTGGATCAGGCCAGGGACCATACCAGATCAACTGGGGAACAGCAGGAAACCATACCATAACACTTCAGGTATCTGAAAATGGCTGTACTTCGACAACAACATCTCAAATCATCAATACTCCCTCCGAACTTATTACCTCAGTTGTCCCTGATGATGTTGACTGCGCCTCAGGAACTACAGGAAGTGTTTCGGTAAATGTTTCAGGAGGAACAGGATCCCCAACCTATACATGGTCGAACGGAACAGGCGGACCATTCCCTGCAGGCAGCTACACTGTAACAATTACCGACGCCAACGGCTGTCAAAATATTGAAGCATTTGATATTACTGACCCCAACTCCTTTGTAATTGTTCCTTCATATACCAATCTCGACTGCTGGCATGATAATTCGGGAACAGCATCGGTTGCAGTATCCGGGGCAACGCCACCTTATACATATGCGTGGCCGGGCGGCTCATCGGTTACAAACAGTGCGACCGGACTGGCAGCCGGCACCCATGTGGTTACCATTACAGATTTTAATGGCTGCACCATAACTCAAGGCATCACATTATCAGAGCCCCCATTACTTACTGCTTCAATAACTGCTCATACCGATGCCACCTGCAACGGCGTGTGCGACGGAACCGCAACTGCACTGGGAGCCGGAGGAACTGCTCCTTACAACTATAGCTGGAGTGACGGAGATGCTACACAAACTGCAACCGGATTGTGTCTTGGAACTGTTTTTGTTACCGTTACAGATGCCAATGGCTGCACTGCCACTGCAAGCGTTTTGATTGCTGAACCTTCGGCTGTAACCGCTTCCATTTCAGGCACAGACATCAGTTGTTTTGGCGGCAATGACGGCACCATTTCGGTTATAGCTTCGGGTGGTGAAATACCATTCTCATACCTATGGTCACCTTCGGCAGCCAGCACACCAAATCTTACAAACCTTTCAGCCGGAACATACAATGTTACTGTTTATGATGACAATAACTGTTCAGCAACTCAAAATATTACGCTGATTGAACCCGCAACACCTGTAACCACAATTATTTCGGGAACTGATCTTGATTGTAACGGTGACAACTCGGGTACTGTAAGTCTGACCGTTAACGGAGGCACTTTCCCTTATTCATTTTTCTGGAATAACTTTATGACCTCTGAAGACATGTCATTTCTTCCTGCCGGAAGTTATTTTGTGACAGTTACCGATGCCAATGGTTGTAATGCATACAGCAATGTAACCATTGATGAACCACCTGCCTTAGGAATTTCAGTATCCTCAAATGTTTGGATTTGTATGGGCCAGACTTCGGTAATTACAGCATCAGCAACCGGAGGAGTTCCTCCATATCAATATTACTGGAACGGAAATCCGGGATCGGCTTCTATGTCAGTCAATCCAACAGAAACAACAAATTATACTGTTTATGTGGTTGATGCCAGTGGTTGTATCGGACCAACAAAAACTATAACAGTAAATGTTTATCCCCCATTGTGGATCGATGCTAGTCCGGAGTCAACAGATATTTGTCCCGGCGACGCATCGCAAATTACTGTTGCTTATGGAGGCGGTGACGGAGGACCATACTATGTAGGACTTGATGATGTATTTATTTCTTCACCCCCATTTACCGTTACCCCGATTTCCAATACAAGCTACGTTGTGTCTATCAATGACATGTGCGGAACAGCGACAGCCTATGATACCGTTCAGGTTTTAGTCAATGAAGTTCCCTCTTCTGTGTTCAATGCCAATACACTTGCGGGTTGCGAACCCTACCCTGTTCAGTTTACCATTCTGAATCCCGATGAACAAAATGAATACGAATGGGATTATGGCGACGGGTATATTGATTACGACGGATCATTATTAAGTCCGACACATACCTACGAACATGACGGGACCTTTACAGTTTCTCTTACTGCCACATCACCCGAAGGTTGTGTTTCGCAAACTGTTTACACAGATATGATAACCATTTATCCCCTTCCGGATGCCTACTTCATTGCTGACCCAACGATGACCAGCATTATTAATCCGGATATCTTCTTTGAAAATCTTTCAACGAATACACACATCAGTTGGTGGGATTTTGGTGATGGAGACTCTTCAAATATCACCAGTCCGCTGCATTATTACAGCGACACAGGCACATTCAATGTAAGCCTTGAAATTTACACAGAACACGGTTGCTCCGACACTGCATATGGCCAGATTTTTATTGAAGAAGAATTCACATTCTATGCGCCGGATGCGTTCACTCCAAATCAGGATTTTATAAATGACTATTTCTACTTTTCAGGTAGGGGAATTGACCCGGAATTTTTCCATCTTTATATATATGACCGCTGGGGAGAGATTATTTTCGAAACCGACAAGTACAGCCTGGAAGACCCGAGGACCTATGGGTGGAACGGCATAGCCAAGGACCATAAATTGGTACCATCGGGAGTTTATACCTGGCTGGTCAAGTTTAGGGATCTTCGCGGGATATATTATGAAAAAGCAGGTGGAGTAACATTAATCAGATAAATAAATAACTATGAAAAAGCTACTGTATTTTACTATGATTTTAATGCTTTCAGCAGTCTGTTCCATGGGACAGCAAACTGAAACAGGAATTATACTCACAAAAAAGTCAGATAAGATATTCAGTAAAACTGAAGCCGGAGATAAAATTGTTGAATTTTATATAACCGGACTGGAAACAGAAGATGCAGTTGAAAAATTCAGAGAAAAATTTCTTAAAAACGACTTTGTTGTTTCACTGGAATTCATTCCGGCTACCTTTGACGGAAAAAGAAAAGCAACAGCTATTTTTAACCCAAATCTTAAACTTCAGGGATTTCAGACACTGCTTACAAATGCCGGAGTAAAAACAATAACTGTGAATGATGAGACCATCAAAACCGAAGATCTGTTAAAATGGAAGGAAGAGAAAAGAGCACAACGACAGAAGTAATACCGAAATGAATTATAAAATAGTACATTGACTAATTATTTTGTTTTGCATTTCGAGTATTAACCATTGTAAAATTATAAAACAGTTTGTTTCAAAACCCTCGTTTGTCGGGGGGCTGTTTTATAATTACAATTGGTATAACCCATTACATAAAATAACGGGAATGAGTTTTTCATTCCCGTTTTTTTTTAACCCTACTTTTGTTTTTTTGAAGCTTTTGTGGCAAGAACCTCATAGTATGTTTGCTTTTTCGAATCGCCATGCATCTTGAAATAATCGCTTAACATCATGCAAACTTTATAGTTATCCGGATTTTTAACAATCGCTTTTTCGGCAAATTGCATGGCCTGGACAGTATCACCACTCAAATATAAAAAATTGGCAATATTAATATACGGCAATTCGCTGTCGGGAATTATTTTCATGAGTTTATAATTCAGATTTATAGCCTCCTCTGTTTTTCCCTTATTATTAAAAATTTTTGAGAGTTGTGAGATGGCATCGGTATTTTCAGGATCAAATTTCAGCGCCTTAATATAAAACTGCTCGGCTTTATCAAATTCCTTCATCATATCATAACATTTTCCAATATTCATATATGCTTTCGCACTTTCATCATTGAATTTCAGGATCTGGGAGTAACTGAAAATTGCCTGCTTGTAATCACCGTAGAAATTAGAATATAAACTGCCAAGATTTAGCCATGTTTTTTCATTCTCAAAATAAAGCTGTAAAGATTTCAAATAGCAGTTTTCGGCCGTTTTGATATCTTTTAAATGCTTACTTACATCTTTACCCGAATTAAAATCAGCATATACGGTTTCCATTATCTTAAAAGCCAGTAACTCATTGGCTTTTACAGAGTTTTCGAGAAATTTAATGTCATGAACATAAAGAGACATGTGTGTTTTCCAATCGGGATTCCTTTTTATTGTTACAGCGGAATATATTATTGTAACCAAGATTAAAATAGATACAATCGTGAATAACTTACTTGTTTTAATCAATGCAGCAACAGGCTTCACACAGGCTATTTTAAAAATTAGAAAAACAAGAGCAATGCAAAAACCCAGTGAAGCCGTAAAAACAAAACGCTCACCAATAATGCCCATAACCGGTTTTAAAAGATTTGTAAAAATTGACACCGAAATAAGATAAAACAGAATTGAATATGAATAGATGCTTTTTTTTCTGAATGTAAGCAAAGCATAAATAAACAAGGAAAAGTGTACAATCAGCGATCCCAAAACCCATGGGTTTAAAAATCCCTGCATTTCAACCTGGTTGTACCCATAATAATACCTTAACGGATAAGGATAAAAAAGAAATTTCAGGTAATAGCCCAAACTATTGAAAACAAGGGCAAACCTTTTAAAAATGCCTTTCTCGTAATAAATCGGATTTTCGTAATATTCAACCGGACGATCGGTTTCGGGCAAAATAAATCTGGGGAAATATTTAAGAATCAAGGTAATTATCAGTAGCAGAGCAAAAATAAAGAGTATCTTTTTGATTTTTAAATCTGTGAAAAAATAAAGCGTAAGCGGAATAAGTATAAAGAAAACCACTATTCCCGGTTTGGAAAGAAAACCCGTGAGATAGCAAATCAATGCAGCAGCGACATACATTTTTTTTTCGGTATCAGCATACCTGATAAATAACCACAGGGAAAGTATTCCAAAAAGATAACTAAACAGTTCATCCCTGTTTTTAAGCGAAGCAACTACTTCGGTATGAATGGGGTGTGCAGCAAAAAGCAAGACTATAAAGAAGGGAATAAGCGGATTAAAATCCTTAAGCATCCTCCTGATAACCAAAAAAGTTACAGCAATTAATAATGCATAAATCAAAAGATTGATCCCATGGCTGATGTGCGGGTTTTCACCAAAAAGCTCATATTCAATTGCAAATGAAGTTTTAACCACAGGTCTGTATCCGAAATTTTTCTCACCCATATTTGAATAGTGGCTTGTAAAAATTTCCGGAATGGCACTGATTCCCTTTTGAACCTGCAAATTATTATATGTTACATATTCATCATCAAGAGAATATTTATTCGGAATGGTATTCACATATATTAAAATAGTGAATAACAACAAAATAATTAGCTGATGTTTTTTATATGTAAAATCAATTTTCAATCGTTGTATTATTAATGTATTAGTAGTTAATTTTCCTAATAAAGTATAAAAATATAATTTTAAATCGAATTTTTACTAATTTAGTATTTTTAAGTAATTCTACGTAAGAATTGGCAACCAATTGACAATAATTACGTCTAATTTAAAAACTAACCAGTTAAGTTATGAAAAAATTAATTTTTTTGTTTGTTTTTATTTCAGTACAAAGCCTTGGTCTAATAGCTCAAACCACTAATGTTATTGAGATTTTAAGAAATTCTGAGGACAAAGTGTTCAGCCGTACAGAAACTGAAAAATCTATTCAGTTTTATATTTCCGGAATAAATCAGTCACAAATAGCTGTTCTTGAACAACAATCACTTACAGTAGAAGGCGTTAAATCCCTGTCTATTTCAAATAATGAAGAAAATGGGAAATTTTTAGCTACCGCTGTATTTGTCAAAGAATTTTCAGGAGCAGGTTTTCAGAAGCTTTTACTTACAATGAATGTTTCCAAAGTTGTAATAGGAGAGCGAGAAATTGAAACCTCAAAAATTTCAGAAGTTCTGCAAAAAGATGCAGAATACAGAAAAGGCCTTCGTGAAATAGACAAAAGAATTGAGGATATCCAGAAAAAAATTGATTGGGCCAACAATGACCCCGACGAGAAAAAAATAGCCGAAGAAAATGGCTGGTTTACAAAAGCATACGAAACCCTTGAAAAGGCAAAACTTGAAAGGGAACAATATATTTCAAACAACAGCAAATAAACTAACTAAAAGCATATACTAATGAAATTCAGGAAATTAAACGGGTATATTTTACTAATTATCCTTAGTATAATTACATTAGGATCCTTTGGTCAATCAGATGATTGCGCCACTGCAGAGCCTTTTTGTACCGGGATCACATATAATTTTCCACTTGCAACCGGCACATCAGCCGAAACCGGACCTTATTACGACTGTCTATTAACTCAGCCCAACCCTGTTTGGTATTATCTACTTATTGATGACCCGGGAACACTTGATATTCACATGAATTCAACTCCGGGTGTTTACGACATCGACTTTTGCGCATGGGGTCCATTCGCTTCATTATCAGGTGTTTGCAGCAATCTGACTTCCTCAAACGTGGTTGATTGCAGTTACTCTACTGCTGATGTTGAAGATTGTAATATTACCGGAGCAGTTACAGGTATGTACTACATGTTATGTATTACGAACTTTTCCAACTCAACAACAAATGTTGCCTTTTCACAAACAGGAGGAACGGGATCAACCGACTGTGGTGTAATGTCTCCCTGTAATATTTCCTCCCACACCATTAATGTAGGCGCTTGCATTTCAGGGACTGACATGTTTACAGTTACCGGAACAATAACTTATAATGACCCGCCAACGACCGGAACGTTATTAGTTCAGGACAATTCAGGAGTAAGTCAATCCTTTTCACCTCCTTTTACGAGTCCGGATGCCTTTACCCTTTCCAACATCCCTGCTGATGGATTACCGCACACAATTTCAGTGACATTTTCAGCCGATCCATTCTGCACATATGAAATTACATATACCGCCCCTGGCCCATGTTCTGCTTGCTCGGTTAATGCCGGAGTTGATGCGGAAGTTTGCGGATTAACCTATTCACCACTTAATGGATCATATGTTGCCACAGACTATAACACATTATGGACTTGTCCTTCAGCCGGAGTTGTGTTCACAGTACCAACAGCGTATAACTCAAGTGTTACCGTGCCAACTGCAGGAACTTATATTTTTACCTGGACAATCACAAATAGCTCAGGTTTAACATGTTCCGATCAGGTTTCTATCAAATTTAACAACATTCCAACCTCAACATTTACAACCACAAACATACCGTGTTTTGGAAATAACACAACCATAACCTATACCGGTAACGGATTAGCCGGATCAACCTATAACTGGAACTTTGGCGGTGGCACTGTTGCTTCGGGATCAGGACAAGGGCCCTATCAGGTCAACTGGGCAACAGCCGGGACGCAAACAATTACTCTATCGGTTACAGAAAACAGCTGTACGGGTTCAACAACTACCCATACTGTTAACAATCCCCCTGACCTGATAAGTTCAATATCCACCGATCCGGTTGACTGTGCATCAGGGTCAAACGGGACTGTGAATCTTACAGTTTCCGGAGGAACACCTGTTTACAACTACACATGGTCAGAAGGTACCCCTCCCCCTTACCCGGCAGGCAGCTATTCGGTTACCATTACCGATGCCAACGGGTGCACCAATGTTGAACCTTTTTCAATTATCGAACCAAACTCAATAACCATCACACCGTCACATACCGACCTGCTTTGTTATAATGACAACAGTGGAACAGCAAGTGTAACAGTGGGTGGAGGAACAGCTCCATACGTTTATGCATGGCCTGGCGGAAGCACAACAAATTCAGCAACAGGATTGCCTGCCGGTCCGGTTATTGTAACCATCACCGACGCCAACAGTTGTACCGTTACCAATACAATTACAATTAACCAACCCACACAGGTTACTGCAACAATTTCCAGTTCTTCTGATGCAACCTGTGCAGGATATTGCGATGGACAAGCTACAGTTACAGTTTCCGGAGGAACACCTGCCTATAACTATATATGGTCTAATTTATCAACCGCAAGCACTGCAACCCTTTTATGTGCAGGAAACTACACAGTTACCGTTTTTGACTCAAACAACTGTACTGCAACAGCATCGGAAACAATTAGTGCACCAGCCGGAATGGTTGCAAATATTTCAAGTACTCAAAGTGTATCCTGTAATGGCGAATGTGACGGAACAGCCACAGTCAATGTTACCAGCGGATCATCTCCTTATACTTATTCCTGGCCTGCTGCAGGTGGTTCAAATGCTACCGGAGTAAACCTTTGTGTTGGATCTCACACAGTTACTGTTACCGACAGTCATCTTTGTACAACAACCGCAACTGCAGTTATTAGCGAACCGAGTATATTAACTGCAACAATTTCTGCTTTCACTGATGCCACTTGCTATGGCTATTGTGATGGTACTGCAACAGTTGTACCAGCCGGTGGTACTCCTCCTTATTCTTATTTTTGGTGGGCCGGGACTTCCGGAGCTTCTGCTTATGTATCAATACTATGTGCAGGAGCTCATACAGTTACCATTACAGACAACAATGGATGCACAGCTACAGCAACTGTCGCAATAAACCAACCAGATGGAATGACAACTTTAATATCCAGTACAAATCTTTCATGTTATGGAATATGCGACGGAACAGCCTCTGTTGTTGTTTCTGATGGAACTCCTCCATACACATATGTTTGGACCAGTGGCGGATCAACAGCCAGCGTTAATTCCCTTTGCGCCGGAAACCATGTAGTTAATATTACTGATGGAAATGGTTGCTCCACAACGGTTGGAACAACTCTGACAGAACCGGGGCCAATTTCAATTGTTGCCTCACCAGACGTTTGGGTTTGCAACGGCTCTCCTACAATTGTTTCAGGAACTGCTACCGGAGGCTCATCCCCTTACATTTATTACTGGAGTAATGGCGGAATGACTTCCACACAAAGTATTACAACCTCACAGGATACAACCATAAGTGTTTATGTTGCTGATGCAAACGGATGTTTTTCAAATACCGACTTTGTCTCTATTTACGTTTACCCTGCATTATGGGTAAATGCCGAACCCGAAACATACACCATTTGTCCCGGTGATACTTCAATGATAACCGTAAGCTATGGTGGCGGCGACGGAGGTCCTTATGCAATTAGTCTGGATGATGAACCTTTCATGGTTCCTCCCTTTAACGTACACCCCACCGAAACTACTTTATATGTTATTTCTGTAGATGATATGTGTGGTACTGCTACTGCCCACGATACCGTTCAGGTTATTGTTGCCGATCCTCCACCTGCTGAATTTACAGCCAATTACTACGAAGGATGCCAGCCTTTCCCGATCACCTTTCAGCCACTTGTTGAAGATGATGCTTTTGAATATTTCTGGGATTTCGGAGACGGATATATAAATAATTTCTCTGACGACTTCTCTCCCACCCATAACTATGAAAACGATGGCACATTCAATGTAACTCTTACTGTTACTTCAGAAGAAGGTTGTGTTACTGTCAATGAACAGATAGATATGATTACAATCTGGGAAAAACCAACTGCAAGGTTTAATGCTGAGCCAATGACTCAGACTATCGTCAATCCTTACGTTTATTTCCTGAATTTATCCTCAAATACTTATATGAGCAATTGGGACTTTGATGATGGTGATTCTTCTAACTTTACAAACCCCCTTCACCATTATGAAGATACTGGTTATTACCTTGTTGAGCTAATTGTAATTACCGAACATGGTTGCCGCGATACCATTTCAAGTCCGGTCTGGATTGAAGAAGAATTTGCCTTCTATGCTCCCGACGGATTTACACCCAACAATGACAATATTAATGATCTGTTCTTTGTCGTTGGTGAAGGTATTGACCCCGAAAATTTCCTCATAATAATATATGACAGATGGGGTGAAGTAATTTTTGAAACCAGAGATTATGAAACTGAATCTCCATGGGTATCCGGATGGGATGGCCGAGCCAAAGGAGGCTCCGAATTATGCCCGTCTGCAGTTTACACATGGCTTGTTACATACCGCGACCGACGAGGCGTTGAGCATCAGGAAGCGGGTGCAGTGACATTAATGAGATAAAACAAAAAAAGCGGCTTTGCCGCTTTTTTTGTTTTATCTTTCATCTACAAATCATTTTTTTATGTATGTTTGGTTTCCAAAATTCTAAACATATGAAATGCATACTATTTCTCATTCCAATTTTTTCTGTATTCCTATCCATATCTCAGGATATTCCTTACTGGAAAGATGTTTCGGTTACCCATATAAACAAAATGGACGCCCATACCTGGTATATCCCATATCAGGATGAAAAATCTGCCATCATCGGAAATCCTGAAAATTCTGTTTACTACAAATTGCTCAATGGCTCCTGGAAATTTAAATTGTCCAAAAATCCAAAAATCCGGCCGGTAGATTTTTACAAAAACGATTATAAAACCGACTCATGGGATAATATTCCTGTTCCAGCAAACTGGGAAATGCATGGATATGATATTCCAATCTATGTGAATCAACCTTATGAATTCATGCCTTATGGTGTTCAACCTGTTCCTCCCTACTTGCCCGAAGATTGGAATCCCGTTGGGCAGTATAAAACAGAATTTACCATTCCTTCAAACTGGAAAAACCGCCAAACCATTATTCATTTCGGCGCCGTTAAATCTGCTTTTTACCTCTGGATAAACGGCGAATTTGTTGGGTATTCCGAGGACAGCAAATTGCCCGCCGAATTCGACATCACAAAATACATCAAATCGGGATCTAACAAACTGGCTGTGGAGGTTTACCGCTGGTCCGACGGCACCTATCTTGAATGCCAGGATTTCATGAGGATTTCAGGCATCGAAAGGGATGTTTTCATTTATTCCAAACCAAAAGTTCAACTGTTCGACTATTTTTTCAAACCCGATCTGAAAAACAACTATAACGATGGGTCGTTCAATGTGGATATTACCCTGCGAAATATAAACGGAAAACCCTGCGGAAACATATACGTAGTTGAGAGACCAGTGCCCCCAGAGCTATTAAATTTAAAGGTCCCAAAGCCGGATTATTACATAAACATCAAACTAAAAGACAAAGAAAATCTGGTTTTTGAAAAGGAAACCGGCGCAAACATTTACTTCGATACTGTAATTTATAATATCAATACTGATTCTTTCCTGATCAAAAATGTAAAAAAATGGTCCGCTGAAACACCAAACCTATATGATCTTATCATCACCCTTAAGGATAAAAACAAAAAAACCATCGATATCATTTGCGATAAGGTGGGCTTCAGAACCTGCGAAATCAAAAACGGACAATTGCTGATAAACGGTGCAGCGGTGCTTTTCAAAGGGGTTAACCGCCATGAGCATGATGAATTTACCGGACATGTGATTTCAAAGGAATCCATGCTTAAGGATATCAAACTGATGAAAAGATATAACATCAATGCTGTGCGAACCTGCCATTACCCCAATGATCCTTACTGGTATAAGCTGTGTGATGAATACGGTTTGTATCTGATCGATGAAGCCAATATTGAATCGCACGGAATGGGATACGATGAAGAAAGTCTGGCCAAAGATACAACCTGGCTAAAAGCCCACATGGAACGTACTACCCGCATGGTGGAACGTGACAAAAACCATCCTTCAATTGTGATCTGGTCATTGGGTAATGAAGCCGGCGATGGCATTAACTTTCAGAAAACTTCGGCATGGATCAAAAGCCGTGATAAATCAAGACCTGTGCATTACGAGCGTGCCGGATGGGAACCTCATACAGATATTTACTGTCCTATGTACCCGGGCATCGGCCACCTCATTGACTATGCCCTCCGCCCGCAAACCCGACCACTTATTATGTGCGAATATGCCCACGCCATGGGAAATTCTACCGGAAACCTTCAGGATTACTGGGATGTGATTGAAAAATATGACCAACTGCAGGGTGGATTTATCTGGGATTGGGTTGACCAAGGGTATGCGGCGCAAAATGAACGCGGATTAAAATACTGGAAGTACGGCGGCGACTGGGGCGATGAAAAAGTTATTCCGTCGGATGAAAATTTCTGTTGCAACGGACTGGTGGCTGCCGACCGCAATCCGCACCCCGGATTATTTGAAGTTAAGAATGTATATCAGTACATTAAATTCAAAAGGGTAGCCAATAACGCCGATGAATTCGAAATCAAAAACATGTACGATTTTATTAACCTCGATAATTTCATTATTAAATGGAATATTACCGAGGATACAAAAGTCATTAAATCGGGAATCATTGAAAAACCTGATATCGAGCCAGGAAAATCCGAATTGATTGACCTGAAAATTTCTGAAATTACTTTTAATCCCGATCAGGATTATTTCATCACCTTCACCGCCGAACCGGCAGTTGACCTTCCCCTTATACCTGCAGGTTATATACTGGCCTCAGAGCAAATTCAGCTGTCACTGCAGCAAAAGATGATTCTGAAACAATCCGACCCGCCAAAGATTAAACTCGATGATGCCAAATCTTCATTTAACATCAAGGGAATGGATTTCTCTGTTTTTATCAATAAAACCTATGGAAAAATAACATCATATAAATACAAAGGTGCAGAACTGCTGATTGAGGGCCCTGCTCCTGTTTTCTGGAGACCAATTACCGACAATGACTTTGGCTGGGGAATGCAAAACAAATGTGCTGTTTGGAAAGATGTCTGGAAAGATTTGAAAGTCTATAATTATGAATCTAAAGTGATTGATGGTCAAAATATTGTAATCACTTTTACTTACCAGATTGCAGAAATTGATGCGCAATATATTATTAAGTACTACATTTCGGGAAACGGCCAGGTTGATATCTACAACCATTTTATTCCGGGTAAAAAAGACCTCCCCGTAATTCCGCGCGTTGGTATGAGAATGAAGCTACCTAAAGAAATGGCCGGACTGAAATGGTATGGCCGTGGGCCGCAGGAGAACTATTGCGACCGCAAAACATCTGCTTTTGTGGATGTTTATGAAAGTACAGTTGCCGACCAGCTCGTTACATATGTGAGTCTTCAGGAAACTGGCCACAAATGCGATGTACGCTGGCTTACCCTTTCGGATTCATTAAAGGGACTGAATATTATTGGCAATCCCATGTTTGAATTTTCAGCGCTTTATTACACCATCGAAAACCTGAACCGCGAAAGCAGAGGATCACTGCATCTCAATGAAGTTCCTGAAAACGATTTCATCGAACTGATCATCGATTATAAACACATGGGCGTTGGGGGTGATGACTCATGGTGGTCAACTCCGCATACCCAATACAACATCCCTGCAAAGGAATTTGAATATACATTTACGTTAATTCCTTCATCCTTAAAAGAAAATATGTTTGACCTGTATGATAAACTTATTAGATAAACAATCATGAAAATTTCTGTTAACTTTTTGACTTTTTGTGTATTATCCACGATCATCCTTTCCTGTGGAAAGTCAGTCCCCAATCACGACATTGCAATCAATGTGATTCCTCTTCCGGTTTCCATTGAAAAGGGCGAGGGCAATTATATGCTTACCGAAGACTGCCAGATTTACATTCACGGTAAAAATTTTGACATTAAGTACGCCGCCAATTATTTTGCAAACCAGATTTCCGGGAATACCGATCTGGAATTCAATATGGTACTTGGCACCGACCGCCCTATTGACGAAGAGGGTATCCACTTTGTGATACTTGATGAATATGACAAAAAAATCGGTGATGAGGGTTATTACCTTGAAATTGACAAGTCGATTGTTATCAAATCAAACACAGCGGCAGGATCATTTTATGGAGTGATTACCCTGCTGCAAATGTTCCCTCCGGAAATTCTGGGATATAAAAACAAGGATAAATTCGAACTGGTTTTGCCAAAAGTGAAAATCACCGATTACCCCGGATTCAAATACCGCGGGGCACATCTTGATGTTTGCCGCCATTTCTTTACCAAAAAAGAAGTGAAAAAATACATTGACATGATGGCCGTTCACAAGCTCAATACATTTCACTGGCACCTTACCGAAGATCAGGGATGGAGAATTGAAATTAAAAAATATCCCAAACTTACTGAGATAGCCTCAAAAAGAAAAGAAACCATTGTGGGCAAAAATTTTGATCCATATATTGGCGATTCCACTGTTCATGAGGGTTTTTACACCCAGGAAGATATAAAGGAAATAGTTGAATATGCCCGTGAACGTTTTATCACCGTAATTCCCGAAATCGAAATGCCCGGCCATTCTCTGGCGGCTCTGGCTGCATATCCTGAATTATCCTGCACCGGCGGACCATTTGAAACTGGAACCAAATGGGGTGTTTTTGAAGATATTTATTGCGCCGGCAATGACTCAACCTTTGCATTCCTGGAAAATGTGCTCAGCGAGGTAATAGATCTATTCCCCTCACAATACATTCATATTGGCGGAGATGAAGCGCCAAAAGCCCGTTGGGATAAATGCCCGAAATGTCAGGCCAGAATGAAATCTGAAGGATTGAAAGATGAAAATGAGCTTCAGAGTTATTTTATCAGAAGAATAGAAACATTCCTCAACTCCAAAGGCAAAAACCTCATTGGTTGGGATGAAATTCTGGAAGGCGGTCTGGCCCCCAACGCCACCGTGATGTCATGGCGGGGTACTGAAGGCGGAATAGATGCAGCCAGACAAGGTCACGACGTAATCATGACCCCTGGCTCACACATGTATTTCGATCACTATCAGGCATACGCAAACATGGAACCATTGGCCATCGGGGGAAATACTTCGCTTGAAAAAGTATACTCCTTTGATCCGGTACCCAAAGAGTTATCTGAAAAAGAGGCGGTTCATATCCTCGGACTTCAGGCTAATTTATGGACTGAGTATATAGCCGATGTTGATTATCTGGAATACATGTACCTGCCAAGAATGTCGGCGCTTGCTGAAGTTGGCTGGACACCAAAGAAACTCAGAAACTGGGATGATTTTTCAAAACGCATGGTTGTGCAGTATGAAAGATATGAAAGCATGGGCTACAACTACCGTGTGCCCACCCCTGTTGCCTTAGCCGACACACTGATGATTCCCAAAGGGCGCGGACTTGAGCTGAAATCGCCCATTGAGAAGGCAGTCATCAGATATACTTTAGATGGATCAGAACCCAATGAAAAATCAATTGAATATACAACACCCATTGCGTTTTCAAAAGAAACAACTGTGAAGTCGAGGTTGTTTTATAAAGGGAAAATGAGTTCGGTGGTTAGTACTTTGGTTCGGTTGGGGGAATGATGGTTATGGGTTATGGGTTATGAGTTATGGGTTATGAGTTCCAAGTCGGGAGACTTGGAAGAGCGGAACATCGGATTTAATATAGTTTTGTTGCTTTGATTATCGGTTTTAAAAAGTAATTTCGTATTGCTTTTTTTAAACCGTTATTTCTTGCAATAATATCAGCCACCCCCGGTGAAACAAAATAATAAAACTCAATAAATGCTTGTCCGGCTAACGTTTTCATCAGCTTTTCGTCTCTGAATTTTCGCAGCACCATAACCTCAGGAGCGTCGTATGAGCCATAGCAGGCAGTGGCGATAAAGCAGCCGCCCTTTTTAACTTTCACTCCCCGCGTTTCGCAAAGTTTTTCAACATATTCCTTAGAGGTTTTCAGGTCTTTTTCACGGTGCGATCTATAGTGCACAATGGCTTTTAACAATCCTTCTTTTTGAGCAATTTCGACAATTGTATTGTCAAGTTCGGCATCACCTATCTGACTCGGCTCAACAGGAACATCTCCGGCTTGAGCCATGGTGATGGCACCGCAGTAATCACATTTGTAGGAATGAGTTCCTACTTTATGAAGTTTTGAGTTGCCACAGCTGCTGCAAATTAAGGTTTCGGTTGACATAGAATTGTTTATTGGTTAAACAAATATAGAAAAAACGCAGGGAAATGCAACTTGAGTTGCCGATTATTCATTCGATCGTTTTACCTGGTGGCTTCGTATCATTTTTCAATCCTTCAACCCAATATTTACCTTACTCCCGCTTTTGACAATACCTTTATAAATAGTTTTTTCCTTTTGGATGACTGTCAACTCGATTTCATCTTTTACCCGCTTCACTTTTACATCAAAACATGAATTAAAAGCCCTGATGTTTTTGAAATCATAATGATCCCAACTTTTCGGTAAAACCGGCACAACAGAAAAAGACCTGAACCCTGTAGGTTCCATTCCCAGAAGTCCTTCGGTAAAAATCCTGCAATACAAGGCACTTTCGGCAGAAAGATGTTTCATGTTGTTTTCGGGATAGGCTTCAACAACGTAAGGAACATGGTCGCCGGTTAATCTTTTTTCAGAAAATGCTTTTAATTTTTCAAGCGACAAATCTATAGCACCTGCTTTGAATGTTCCGCGTAAAGCATAGAGTGTACCACGGTCCCAAAACACAGCATCCTCTTTAACCTCAGGAGTGTACTCAACCAATATTCCGTTTTCGGTCCACAGTTTATTGAGCAGCGCATCGATGGTTCCAACTTTTCTTTTTTCGATGCCCATAACCAGTGGCAGGCAAATCCAATGTCGAAAAGTGGTATTGCCTTCAAAATACTTATAGGTTTCCAATCCGTCAATGGTAGTCCCGAAATACTTTTCAATGGAGCTTTCCATTTGAGTAATTTTTATGTCCAGCGATTTGGAATACTCGAATTTACCGAGTTCCCTTGACAAGTATGAGGCATTTCGCAAAGCCCCGTAATACAGTGCAGATGTGGCCAGGTTGGCGCCTCCGGTCGAAATCCTTCCCTCCATCTCATCTGAAGTGGATGTAATGACTCCCTCACTGTTTTTGCGGGTATTGCAATACTCCAGGCACCATTCGATCAACTGCCATATTTCCAAAGCAAGTTCTTTGCGCCCCGATGCCAGGGCAAAATGTGAAGCTCCATATGCCAGCATGGCTGCATCTCCGCGATCCAATCCGCAGCAGGTAAGGTCGCCTTCCATTTCCCAGGATGAAATAATCGGTGAAAAATCATCGGGTTTGTTTTTCAGGAACCATTTGTAACAGTTTAAGGCAGCAAGGTTTCCGTTGGCGTATCCAAGATATGGAAAAAACGGACTGCTATACTCGCCCTGATCGTTGGCCCAGATTCCGGCATAATAATTTCCTCCGCCCGGTGAATGAACAAGACCCATTTTTGTTTCGTACAGACTTTCGGCTGCTCTGATTTTTGAAAAGAAAAACAGGGTATTTATTGTGTTGTCGGGTGTTTCCAGAATTAAATTGCTTTCGATTTCAGAAATGAATTGATTCCTTTGCTCCTCCTGCAATACTAAATCAAAACCAGTAAGTTTTTCATCGTTGATACCGGCGGCAAAATAAACCCCAAAGCTCATCATTTCGCCCGGCAGCAGTTCTTTGGATTCAGGGGCATCAGAATAGGCAGTTAAATGGTACATGCCCTTTTCACCTTTCTGCTGAGTCTCATATTTAATATTTCCTGCAAAAACCATAATGGGTTTTTCGGAAACATTTCTCATTTCCCATTTTTCAATAAACAAGCGTTCGTTCATAGAGGGGAAAAGAGTTCTTTTAACTGCAATGCCATCGGCAGGTTTATGGAAAAATGAGATTTTGCCTTTAATTTCAACCGAATCAATTTCGCCTAAAACAAATTTGTTGTTTCCCACTGAAAATCGCGGCAGCAGGTCATCCTGGAAAGATTGCCTGAAATAGGCCCTGTACTTGCCCCACTGCTCATTCCATGACTCAACAAAGGTGCGGAGTTGTGGAAAAATAACATCTCTTTTAATTGTCAGTTTTTTCTTTTCATCAATGGAATAATACACGATGCAAGCCACTTTTTTGCCGTCCATTTCGAAATTGTCGGAATGGGGAAGTTTGTTTTCAGCAGTTACATTCCATACAATGGAATGATTAAGGTTTGCTTTCCAGTATTTTTTAATTTTTTCAGATTGTGAAAAGGAGTTAGATAAAAGGAAGAAAAAGAATAAAAGTCCGGAAATTGTTTTTTTCATAACGTAAAAATTATAGTCCTTTTAGGTAAACAACACCATTTATTTCCTTAAGTTCTTTGGGAATTTTCCCGTCATCACAGATCATTATCTGATAGCCCTTGCTAATTAATTCTTCGATTTTACTTTTGCCCGGAATAAAAGGATAAACGGTGAGATCAGTATAAAACATAGCAATCAGGGGTTTTGGGTGGTTGAACAATACCCCGTTTTGAATATCTTTTTCGTTCAATTCCCTCAGGGCAACAACCCATTCAGGATTTCTGTCCCTCTTTTCGAAAGGTTTGATTCTTTCGATTGAATACCTGACAGGTAAAACAATTAAAAGAACCAGAATCAAACCTGTAAGCCATTTGACTTTAATTTTTATCCTTTTTTCCTTGAGGTCGGTCCAGAAAGCACCTGTCAGCAAAAATAATGCAGGAGTTGTAAAGAGAATGTATCCCTGCATTTTTGTTTTTGCAAAGGAAAATATAATAGCCGGAACAAAGAACCATATCAGCAAGGCAAGAAGTTTATAGTCTTTTGGTTTTTTGAACCACATCCACACAAACCACAATAAAGGCAAATATATCAACTCACCATAATTGACTCTGATTTTATTGAAGAAGTAATAAAATGGTCCACCCTGCTTATCAAGCACTTCTGTAAAATGCTTCATATTAAGTCCGGCAGTCCAGGCAGCTTCTTTAGGAAATTCACTATAGATATATAGTTGCCATGGTAGAAAAACAATTGTCAAAGTAACCAAGATCAATAAGAAGTGTAACACAATTGCTTTGATACTGAATTTTTCAGATTGGTAGGCAAGCAGGAGCCAAACAGGCAAAACAATGAGGGCCGGTAGCCATTTAGATAGTATGGCAGCTCCAATGGCAATCCCAACCAGAACGTTGAACCAGACATTTTTGGTTTTAACGAACTGTACAGAGAAAAATACTGCAAGGAGGACAAAAAACATAAAAAAAACGTCCATGTGGTCGGTGGCCACTCGGGCAGCTGTAAGTTCGATCACCAAACCATTAATTGAAAAAAGCAAAGCAGCAATATAACCTGTTTTTTTGTTAAAAAAATAAGCGCCAATACTGAAAATCAACCAAATACCAAGAGTACTGAGAATTAAAGTTGGCAAACGAAGAGCAATTTCATTTACACCGAACACAAACATAGAGGCCGACATGGTCCACAAGGGCAAGGGGGGTTTATGCACCCACACATGGTTGCTGGCCCAATCGCGGTAATCATAAGGTAAAACAGGGTTTTCATACAAAGTGGGACGCAATGGGTGATCCATCATATTCTTTGCAACCAAGGCATGAAGTTTTTCATCCCACTCGTGGATATAAAAATCACAGGAAGTATAAAACCTTAAAGCCAATCCGCACAAAACCAAAAGCAATATTGCCCAACGATAATTATCCCTGGCCATAAATCTCCATGAAAAATAATAGCCTGCCAGGCAAATGGATATGGTGATGATACCGTATATCAGGTTGTCCATATATTATAAAATTCAGACAAATATACAATTTGTTGCTTTTTTCCAACTAAAACATCCAACAATATGCTATACTCACATTAACCATTTATAAAAAATTCCTTCAACTAATAAATAAAAAACCACTATTTTGGTTTTGATGTTTTCATTTTTCTATTTTTGTTAAGTTTTTTCTAAAATTTCTTTATGCAAAACGACATCATTGATTCAGCAACAAAAAACAAAAGGAATATTCTTCTTCCGATCATTATAATCGGTGTTTTTTATTTCATCCTTGGTTTTATAACGTGGTTAAACAGTATTTTAATTCCATATCTTCGTGTTGCATGCGAGCTGACTTATTCACAGGCATTATGGGTTGCCCTTGCTTTTTACATTTCGTATGCTGTGATGGCTGTGCCCGCCTCCATGATTCTGAAAAGAACGGGATTTAAAAATGGCATGTCATTGGGACTTTCTGTCATGGCAATTGGAGCCCTGATTTTTATTCCGGCTGCCAAAGACCGTAATTTTGTTTTATTTCTTGTGGGCTTGTTTATTCAGGGAACCGGTATGACGATACTTCAGACTGCCATCAACCCTTACGTAACCATATTGGGTCCGATTGAAAGTGCTGCAAAAAGAATTTCTATCATGGGTATCTGTAATAAAGTGGCCGGAATCATTGGCCCGATCATTCTGGCTTTTGTTCTGCTCAAAGATTTTGACAAACTGACAGATAAGTTAAAAACGCTGACTCCTGATAAAGTAAACCTGGAACTGAATGCATTGGCCGATAGGGTAATTTTACCGTATGTTGTAATGGCAGCGGCATTGGTTATCCTTGCAATAATTGTTATGCGGTTGAAATCGCTTCCTGACATCAAAGATGAAGAAGAATCAAGTGAAACTGTCGCGGATCATAAAAGAAAATCTATTTTTTCATTTCCATACCTGTGGTTGGGCTTTATTTCCATATTTCTTTATGTGGGTGTTGAAGTCATCGCCGGCGATACCATTATAAATTACGCCAACAGTTTTTGGGGTATTGAAATGGACAAAGCCAAGTTTTTCACTTCCATAACATTGGCAGCTATGATTTTAGGTTATTTTATCGGTGTTCTTGCAATACCAAAATATATCAGTCAAGAAAAAGCCCTGACGCTTTTCTCCCTTTCAGGTATTGCATTTTCATTGCTTGTCATTTTTATGCCCGGAATGAATTCTGTACTCTTTTTAGCGCTTCTCGGTTTCTCAAATTCCATCATGTGGCCTGCCATCTGGCCTTTGGCAATTGACGGACTGGGAAAATTCATCAAAACCGGTTCGGCCATACTGATTATAGGTATTGCCGGAGGAGCCATTCTGCCCAAACTGCACGGAATAATCTCTGAACAGCTTGGAGGAAACATGCAACAGGCATACTGGATACTTGTTCCTGGCTACCTGTTCATTCTTTTCTTTGCCCTTTTCGGCCACAAAATCGGAAAAATAAAAAAATAATTGCATGAAACCTGCCCTGGTTATTCTGGCTGCCGGACTGGGTTCCCGATACGGGGGACTGAAACAGTTGGATACTTTTGGACCTTCGGGCGAATCAATTATTCACTATACTGTTTATGATGCCGTAAAAGCCGGTTTCGGGAAAACGGTTTTTGTCATCAGAAAAGAAAACCTCAGGGATTTTGAAAAAGTTATTTCCGATAAAATAAAACATCTTACCCAAATTGAGTTTGCCTTTCAGGACACTCATCAGGTGCCCGAAAAATTTGCAGGATCAATAAAAAGGACAAAACCATGGGGAACAGGCCATGCCTTGCTTGCTGCAGAAAAATCAATCAGCGAACCCTTTCTTTCGGTCAATGCCGATGATTATTACGGTAAAGATGCATTTATTTCGGCTTTTGAGTTTCTGAAAAATTCTGACAATAACAGCAGCAAATTTTGCAGCATCGGTTACCGGCTTGGCAATGCTTTATCTGACTATGGCAGTGTGGCCCGGGCAATTATTTCTGTGGAAAATGGATATCTGAAAACCATCCGTGAGATAAAAAACATTGGCAAATGCAGCGACGGTGCCTGCTTCCTTAATGAAAAAAATGAAATGGAATTCCTCAGCGCCGATTGTCCGGTTTCCATGAATATGTGGGGTTTTACACCAAAAGTTTTTGAAATGGCCAATGAAAGTTTCGGAAAATTTCTTGAAAAAAACGCAGCATCTGAAAAAACTGAATTTTTATTGCCTGATTTTGTAGCCTCAGTTGCCTCAACCCAAAAAGCAAGCATTTCAGTGATACCAACCAGTTCAGAATGGTTTGGTGTTACCTACGCCGAAGATAAAAAGGATGTTGTTCAGAAACTGGCTGCCATGCACAAAAGAAAAGAATATCCTGTTCCTCTCTAGCAATAATACTATGAACCCTGAAAAATTTAAAAATACCATCGACGGCATTGAAACCGGTCTGTTTAAGCTGACCAACAGCAGTGGTGTTCAGGTATTTATTTGCAATTACGGTGCCGCATTGGTGTCGATAAAAATTCCCGGTAAAAACGGAAAACTTACAGATGTAATTCTGGGTTATGACTCGCTGGACGGATATCTGAACGGAAACCCTTATTTTGGATCTATAGTTGGCCGGTTTGCCAATCGCATTGGAAAGGCTGAAGCAATAATTGAAGACAAACTATACAAGCTCAGTGCAAATATCGGCGAACATCATTTACACGGCGGAACATCCGGTTTTTCGATGAAAGCGTGGAAGATAATTTCTGCTTCTCCGAATGAACTGGTTCTTGAACATTTCAGTGAAGATGGCGATCAGGGATATCCGGGAAACCTGACTGCTAAAGTGAGATATCTTCTTACCAATGATAACAGTCTGGTTATTGAAATGCAAGCAAAAACCGACAAAACCACGCTGGTGAATTTTACCTCCCACCCCTTTTTCAATCTTGAAGGAGAAGGAACTCCTTCCATAACCAGCCATTTGTTTCAAATAAATGCATCGGGATATCTTCCCATTGATGAAAACCTTGTAACCACCGGTGAAATTGAAAAAGTTTCGGGCACGCCCTTTGATTTTCAGAAACCAGCCGGATTGGATTTTGAAAAAAATGCATCAAACAGCCAATTAATAAGAGGTCGCGGCTATGACCATTGTTTTGCCCTTGACAATGAAAACAATTTTGGAAAAATTGCTGCACAGGTTTTTTCGCCAAACGGAATTTGTCTTGAAGTGTTTACAAATCAACCTGGTTTACAGTTTTACACCGGCAACTGGCTTGACGGCTCCGATATTGGAAAAACGGGAACCCCGTACATACAGCGATCGGCTTTTTGCCTTGAAGCACAAAATTTTCCCGACGCACCTAACAAAAAGCATTTTCCAAACCCTTTATTACAACCCGGGGAAACATATTACCATAAAACCATTTATAAATTTTCCTGTAAAAATTTTCAGCCATGAATTTTTCCGTAAATGATTACATCGTCCTTGCTGCCTATGCTGCAGTAATTCTGTTCATCGGACTTTGGGTTTCGCGCACCAAAAAAGGCCACGAAAAAACTGCCGAAGATTATTTTCTCGCATCAAAATCATTGCCCTGGTGGGCCATTGGCGCTTCCTTAATTGCTGCCAACATTTCGGCCGAGCAGATTATCGGAATGTCGGGGCAGGGCTTCGGACTTGGTTTAGCCATTGCTTCTTATGAATGGATGGCTGCTCTCACATTGATAATAGTCGGGAAATTCTTTTTGCCCATATTCATTAAAAAAAATCTGTACACCATTCCCGACTTCATCAAACACCGCTACAGTGTTGAGCTCAAATCAATCCTGGCTATCTTCTGGATTGCCCTGTTTACATTTGTAAATCTGACCACAGTATTACTGCTGGGCGCATCGGCCATGGACATGATCATCGGAAACGGAAATGGTGATTATTTCCTTTATTGTATTATTGGCCTGGCGGTTTTTTCTGCGGCTTATTCATTGTGGGGCGGGTTGTCGGCTGTGGCATGGACTGACGTGGTGCAGGTGGCGTTGCTGGTGATTGGCGGACTGATAACCACATGGATTGCACTTGATCATGTGACTGCCGAAGGAGGTGTGGTCAACGGATTCAACCACATTCTTGAAGCTGCTCCCGATAAATTCCATATGATTTTGAGCAAAGATCATCCTTTGTACAATGAACTTCCCGGAATTGCTGTGTTGGTTGGCGGAATGTGGATTGCCAATCTATATTACTGGGGATTTAACCAATACATCATTCAGCGCGCACTGGCTGCAAAAAGTCTCAAAGAGGCTCAGAAAGGCATTGTGTTTGCAGGTTTTCTCAAACTTATTGTTCCGTTGATCGTTGTGGTGCCCGGCATTATTGCCTTTGTAATGTATTCACAGCCCGAAGGAACAACCATTATAGCCGGAGTAAATGACAGTCTGGCTGTTGACCAACTCTATCAGGCTAATGATCAGGCATATCCCTGGCTTGTAAGGACTTTCGTTCCCGAAGGGATCAAGGGTTTGATTCTGGCCGCACTGGCCGCAGCCATTGTGTCATCACTCGCATCAATGATGAACTCCATTTCAACCATTTTCACCATGGACATTTACAAACAGCATATCAATAAAAATGCCGGTGAGGGAAAAACTGTAACGATAGGAAGAATTTCGGCAGCTGTGGCACTTGTCATTGCCATGATTTTAGCTCCACTTTTAAGCAGTGAAAGAGGAATTTTTAATATTATTCAGGAATACACCGGAATGGTAAGTCCGGGCATCCTGGCCATCTTCATGCTGGGTTTGTTCTGGAAAAAAGCCACCAACCGGGCAGCCATTTTCGGAGCCATTCTTTCGATTGTTATTGCATTCCTTTTCAAACTGGGAACACTGCCGTGGATGGACCAGATGGGACTCACATTTTTAGCCACCGTGGCAATAATGGTAATAATAAGTCTCATCGAGCATAAGGGTAAAAACGATGATAAGGGTATTAGTTTTGAAAAGGGTATGTTTAAAACCGGAGCGGCTTTTAACATATCCGCTTTTGCCATTTTGATAATATTAGTAGTTTTGTACACGGTATTCTGGTAAAAAAATGATTGAAAAAGACCTTCTTTACGAATTTTCAACCTTTTACAAAAAAGAGCCCCGGATATTCTCCTCGCCCGGACGAATAAATCTGATCGGCGAGCATACCGATTACAACGAAGGTTTTGTATTTCCAGCAGCCATTGACAAAAAAATTTATCTTGCCATCAGTCCAAACGGTTCATCAAAATGCAATCTGTACAGCAATACATTTGCCTCAACCTTTTCATTCGAAATCTCAAAAAGAGAAAAATCCGGAATGGGTTGGCCCGATTATATAATCGGGGTTGTTGATGAATTGATAAAAGCCGGACATCAACTTGAAGGTTTTGATTGTGTTGTTGGGGGAGATGTACCAACCGGAGCAGGATTGTCGTCATCGGCTGCATTGGAAACCTGCTTCGCATTTGCACTGAATGAAATCAATAAACTGGGTTTGTCGCGACATGATCTGGCCATAATTTCACGCGATGCAGAAAATAATTTTATCGGTGTAAAGTGCGGTATTATGGATCAATACGCAGCCCTTTTCGGAAAAAAAGATGAGGCTTTATTGTTGGATTGCCGCAATCTTGAATTTGAAAATTTCAAGGTAGATTTCGAAGATTATCGGATTGTATTGGTTAACAGCGGCGTTAAGCATCAGCTTGCCAACTCAGAGTACAATGTCAGAAGGGAACAATGCGAAAAAGGCCTTTCTCAGTTAAAAAAAATGAACCCGGAGATTAACAGTCTGAGAGACGTATCATCCAATCTGATGCTGATGTATGAGAAAAAACTGGATCCGGTTATTTATAAAAGATGCCTTTATGTTGCCGAAGAAAATGAACGGGCTGTCTCGGCTGCCTTTGATCTGGCCAACGAGCGCTTTTCATCATTCGGGCAAAAATTGTTCGCTTCGCACGAAGGATTAAAAAACGATTACGAGGTAAGCTGTCAGGAACTTGATTTGCTGGTTGAACTTGCCAAAGAATCAAAGGGAATTGTGGGAGCCAGAATGATGGGAGGAGGCTTCGGGGGATGTACCATTAATGTTGTTGAATCAAGATACCACGATCAGTTTATAAAAGATATCCAGAAAAACTTTAAAAAAATTGCAGGCACCATTCCGCTTGTTTATAATGTTTCCATCTCAGGTGGAACAATGGAGGAATTCATTTAATCTGCTCAATTAGTCCTACCTATGGACAGCAATCAATTTATTTTTCAATATCATCCAATAAGATAAAAATTATTATCTTAGCATTAAATCAAAAAACAGAAAATTATGAAAAAAGTACTTTTAACCGGACTACTTATTATCCTTATTTTCAATTTATTTGGTCAGAATACCAATACAAATAATCAATCATCAACTGCTTCAAAATATGAATGGGATTTTCTTTGGATCAGCGGTGGAATCGGAGCCGGTGGAGTTGTCAGCACAACTATTGTAAACTCCGGAATAGTTCTTCCCGCTTCCCTGGATTTCTTCCTTCAAAGAAAGCACCACCGAGTGGGATTTGGGGTAACCAGTGAGCTATATCTCACACCTGAGAATTTGGGTAAAATGATTTTTTCTGACAACAATTCCAACGTTCGGAAATACTATTTTATGTATGACTGGATGCTGCTGGGAAATTTTCCGGTAAATATTGGCGGTGGACTGCAAGTGGGAGGTTTTTATGTAGGCAAGGAAAAAGTAGATAATGTTTCAGATAAGACCAGGCTTTTTGTGAATTTTGGCGTAGTTGCCGAGGTGGGCATCAGACCGGTTTATATTTATGCCCGTCCGGCCATCGAATACAAATCATACAACGAAGGTTCGTTTCATAAGGAAATTATGGCCGTTGCCCAGGTGGGTATCAGACTAAAATTAATGACTGAAGAAGAAAAAGCACAGAGAGGAAAAAATTAAAAAACATGAGCAATAAATCGATTGCAATAAAAACTGTCTATTTCAGTATCATTGGAAACACACTGTTGGCCACAGTTAAATGGCTTACCGGTTATTTCGGAAATTCCTATGCTTTAATTGCAGATGCCATTGAATCAACCGCAGATATTTTTTCATCGGTACTTGTCCTTGCCGGCATCAAATTTTCAACAAAACCGGCAGATAAAAAGCATCCATACGGACACGGAAAAGTTGAGCCATTGGTTACTTTTATCGTTGTTGGTTTCTTGATAACCGCAGCAATTATAATTGGTTATGAAAGCATCCAGAATATTCAGACTCCCCATGAGTTACCCGAATATTATACTCTGATTATTCTTGGAGCAATAATCTTTTGGAAGGAAGGATCATACAGGTATGTATCATCCAAAAGCAAAAAAACAGGAAGCTCATCATTGAAAGCAGATGCATGGCACCACCGCAGTGATGCAATCACTTCAGTGGCAGCATTTATTGGGATCACAGTGGCTCTGATAATGGGTAAAGGTTATGAAACTGCCGATGATTGGGCAGCGCTGCTTGCGGCCGGAGTAATTCTGTTCAACTCATGGCTGATTTTCAGACCAGCTTTGGGCGAAATTCTTGATGAACAGCAGTATGGTGAACTGATTTCAAAAATTAAAACTATTTCCCTTGATTTTCAGGGAATCAAAGACACCGAAAAATGTTATGTCAGGAAATTAGGAATGAGCTTTTATGTGGATCTTCATGTCCAGGTTGATCATGCAATTTCGGTAAAAGAAAGCCATCAGATTGCGCACAATCTCAAAAATAAACTGATTTCTCAAATTAATGGCATTGAAGATGTATTGATACATATTGAACCATACGAAAATAAAAATGACTGAAAACAAAAACTTCCAAACTGAATTCCTGAATGTTTCTAAGGCATTACCGGCATTTTTAGTGCTCATGATGCTTTTTTCATTCTTCAACGGTTTTACCCAGCATACCAATATTAAGCTTGAAAAACCTGCAGACACAAAATACTTTGCTACTCCCTGTGAACCCTCACTGGTAATCAATCCGTTCAACACTGATCAAATGATTGCAGGTGCAGTGCTGGATGCTCTCTATACATCCTCTGATGGTGGAAAAACATGGAATACCGAGGTTTTAAAATCTACAGCCGGAGTGGAAGGTGATCCCTGCATTATAGTAGATAAAAAGGGATGCTTTCACTATTTTCACCTTTCCAATCCCCCTAGCGGAGTGCGTTTTAGCTCCATTGTTCATCAAAAGCTTGAAAGCTTTGGCGGTGGCTGGTCAACCGGGACTGCCATAGGTGAGAAAATTAAAAAACTCCATGATAAGGAATGGGCTGTTTCTGACATGCAGAATGGCAATCTGTATCTTTCCTGGACCATATTTGATGAATATAAAAGCACTGATGCGAAAAACAAAACAAACATATTTTTTTCATCCTCAACCGATTATGGAACCACCTGGTCAAAACCTCTGCAGGTCAGTACCATTGCCGGCGATTGCAAAGACGATGATAATTCTCTTGAAGGTTCCATGCCGGTAGTTGGTCCGGCCGGCGAAATATACCTCGTGTGGGTGGGTCTTGAAAAAATTTACCTGAATCGATCAGATGATTTTGGAAAAACCTGGCTCAAAAAGGAAAAAGCCATTTTTGACCAGCGCGGGGGATGGCGTATTGAGATACCGGGGATCTACAGATACAGCGGATTTCCAATAATACAATGCGACACCACAAACAGTCCGCGCCGCGGAAACCTCTATCTTACCTGGAGCGAATGTGTACCTGGCACCTCACATACCCGAATATTGTTTGCAAGGTCAAAAGATAAAGGAGAAAGCTGGACCGAGCCTTTAATCATAGGCAGCGACTCGCTGCAAAAACACAGCTTTTTTCCCTGGATGACCGTGGACCAGAAAACAGGAAATATTTACATTGTTTATTACGACCGCCGCAACTTCAACGACAACCACACCGAAGTGTTTCTTGCATGGAGTGACGATGGCGGCAATACTTTCAGGGATTTCAAAATTTCAGAAAGCGCATTTATCCCCGACAAGGAAATGTTTTTTGGCGATTACGCTGCAGTTGCCGCGTACAACAATGTGGTGCGACCAGTGTGGACCAGACTCGACGGCTTTTCGCTAAGCTTATGGACAGCTATTATTGATATGAATTATCTGGGAACAGACCATTCGCTGGAAAAAAGAATCATCACCGGAGAAGAAGACGGACTGACAATTACCGACAGCTGGAATTTAGAAGACGAACCGCGAAAAACCATCAACAATATTTATGATGATTGGTTTAAAAATATCTACCGCCCTGCCCTGCCCGGGTTTAATATTAAAATGAACTGCGGCGATTGCGTGTATGCCTATATGGATGTGGTTTTTTACATTTCCGACAAAGGGAAAATTGTCAGATATGTTGTGGAAAAAGAAAATTTCTGCGCAAAAAATGCCGATGAAAAACTTAAAACAAAACTCCTTGATTATTTTTTGAATTATACTTTTCCGGTTGAACTGAGAAATAAAGCGGTGAGGATGAAGTTGGGAACGGGGTTGAAATGTTGAGAAAATAAATTTATATCCAGCCAAAACTCATGTTTTTTTGCTCATTTGGCTGGATATAATTTTAAAAATAAAATATATGTAGCAGATATCTAAATTAATAAACAATAAGTTTTTCAATATAAACACCCTTTTTTGAAATGATGCGGATTATGTATTGGTTATCCTCCCATTCTGAAACATTAATCTTTCTACTTTTTGAAAATTCAGATTGATATCTTAACTGTCCATCTAAAGAGAATACTTCTATCTTACAAACATTTACTCCGTCAAATGTAACGTTTAAAATATCCTTCGATGGGTTAGGCCAAATTCTGTAATTTTCTTTATTAATAGAATTATTATCAGTCGAAAAATCAAAGCTCCTATTAGAAAAAGATTGGTGATAAAAAAATTCGCCGGATAATTCGCAAAAATTTTCCCTACTGGCATAAACTATATAGGAAAGACTATCCTCTAAATAATGATAATCAAAATAGTCATTTGTCCCGGAATCTACAAAATCAATTTCATTAAAATTCCCATTTTCAACTGCTCTTAATATTCTATAATCTGCAGGTATAAAACCCTCATAACCTGACCAACTTAATACATTTGTATTGTAATCCAAGGGGTATCCATTCAAATAAATTGTACTATGGGGGACACAATCATCTAATTTGGATTCATTGCCACACGTATCAACAGTAGTGATTTTATAGGTCCATGATTGAACCAGTGGATCTGCAAAACTATCTTCAAAAACTGACAGACTTTCAAAGTCAACAAAACCTATTGAATCATATTCTGCTGATCCATTCAATCTATAAATCTTATAATAATCTGTGTTAACGTTTTCTGTCTTTTCCCAAATAATCAGATTTCTATTTACAGATGTATCCACGGTTACCATACATATTTGTTCGCTATATGGGAATAAAAAATCAATCTGAATTGTGTCTTTTGCAGCCGGGCATGGATAGCTTGAAACAGTTACATGATAAATTCCAGGTTCGGTTACGCTAATTGTGTTAGCATAGGTATCGTTACTCCAGTGAAAATAGTACAATGGACCTACATCAACGGTAAGTACCAGTTCTTGACCATCACATAATACAGTATCATTTCCCAGGTCAAATTCTGCAACTTCATGAAGTATCATTTGTACAGTATCACTTATTATACTATCAGAAAAATGACCATATACAATACATCTGAATTTAATATTCGCATAATTGTTAACATAATCATAAATACAGATTACTTCAGTATTTACAAAATTAAATGGCGGTTCATTTGGTATATCAGTGAATCCTGACCCATCATCCATCTGCCATTGCATTGAAACGTAATCTTCGGCATTTAGTTCAAATTGCAAACCATAATCATCTAAACATTTATGTTCATTAAATGGTTGATTTGGGATGTTGGCCAAAGGATTGTTTTCATGCCAATATACTTTGTCATTATTATCTCCTGCACAAATAATATCAAGGTCACCATCATTATTAAGATCAGCAACTGTAATTTCTGTAATATATTTTGAAAAAGTTTCAATAACAGAAGTATCACCAAAAGTACCAAGTCCATCTAGATTCTCAACCCAAAAGAGGCAACCAATACCAGTGGTAGCCACTAAAACGTCATTATCAGAATCATTATCAAGGTCACAAACATAAATTGATGTGGCAGAAACCATAGGTACTATAATATTATTATTACAAAATTGTCCTATTCCACCTATATTAGGATTCCATGAAATTGCTGCCCCTGAAATTGAACTACTTGATGAAACAACATCAATATCATAATCTCCATCAATATCCGCAGGAAAATAACTAGTAGAAAAATCGCCAGTTAATGTGATTGGATGCTGATAATCAAAAGCACCATACCCATCGCTGTTTTCGTGCCAAGTAAAAACTGAAGGAATTACAATATCATTATCACCATCACCATCAAAATCAGCTGTTTTTATTTGGCCAACAAATAACATTCCATCGTCTATCTGATTTTCAAGTCCAAATGTACCTTCACCATCAAGATTTTCAAACCAAACCAACCTACCTCCAGATGAAGCTCCTGCAATAATATCTAAATCATTGTCCCCATCCAGATCACTTGAACAAACTGATTTTGCTCCAGTCAAGGAACCAGAAATTATCTGTTGAGGGCCAAATATACCTGTTCCGTCAATATTTTCATACCATGCAATTTTATTATCATCGGAGGATGCGGAAACCACATCCATATCCAAATCGCCATCAATATCACAGGCAATGACATCAAATGCACCCATTGTGCTACCACTAATTAAAGGCATTTCCTGAAAACTACCCGTTCCATTAAGATTTTTACTCCACCCCACTAAATTTTCTTCATCAGAGGCATATAAAATATCCTGATATCCATCACCATCAATATCAGCAGCAAAAACACTATTTGCACCATTTAAATTTAAAACGACTCGCTTACTACTAAATATTTGGGCAAATGCTAAATTCGAAGCAAATAGTAAAACTAAAATTAATATGGGCTTCATACCTGTCAACATTATTCTATTAATAACAAAAAAAAGTCGGTTTTACTGATCAAATTTACTGATCTATTATTTTTTTTGATCATTTTCTTTTATTCTCAACAAAGCTACTATTATTCACCTTATTTGTATTTCAAATCAAAGGTAAATTAATTATCAATATTGCACAAAATAAATATGTAACTTTTTATTTTAAAGTTCGGTGCGCTGCACCTTGTTGTCTGCATTGGCATTTTATGCTACAGAGGGTATGGTGTTCTGCACCATATTTGCATTTTCCAAATAACCAACTCATTAAATTCCATCAAGGTGCAGAGCACTTAACCGTCAGATT
The DNA here is from genome assembly GCA_001769535.1 of Bacteroidetes bacterium GWF2_38_335. Taxonomy (GTDB): domain Bacteria; phylum Bacteroidota; class Bacteroidia; order Bacteroidales; family GWF2-38-335; genus GWF2-38-335. The sequence goes on along the minus strand of MEOH01000010.1, from coordinate 16,867 downwards.
TATTTTGCAACAAAATGGTTATCTGAGATTCCGAACCGCACCAAAGCGGTGAGGGATCTCTTTGTAATTACCGATATTTAATTTTTAAAAACCTTAGCCTGACGGTTAGGTGCAGCGCACCGCTCCTAATCAAAATAAGAAACAAAAAAAATCCCGCTATAAACGGGATTTTTTACATTATTATGGTCAAAAAGTTTATGCTCCAAGTGTAGCCACCATAACCGCCTTTATAGTATGCAAGCGGTTTTCGGCCTGATCGAATACCAAAGAACTTGTGCTTTCAAATACTTCTTCGGTAACTTCGATACCGTTTTTCAATCCGAAGTCCTCAGAAACCTGTTTTCCAACTTTGGTATCAGCATTGTGGAATGCAGGTAAGCAATGCATAAACTTAACGTTTGCATTTCCTGATTTCTTCATAATGGCAGCATTGATCTGATAGGGTTTCAGTAATTTAATGCGTTCTGCCCAAACTTCTTTGGGTTCGCCCATGGATACCCAAACATCGGTATGGATAAACTCAACGCCTTTTACAGCAGCTGCAGGATCATCGGTAACGGTTATGCGTGCACCTGATTTTTTGGCAATTTCCTTGCAGGTTTTGATGAGATCAGCATCCGGCCATAATTTTTTAGGAGCGCCAATGCGTACATCCATTCCTAAAATAGCACCAACAACCAAAAGCGAACGTCCCATGTTAAAACGGGCATCACCCAGGTATGCGTATGATATTTTTTCAAGTGGGTTATCGGAATGTTCCATCATGGTAAGAACATCAGCCATCATCTGGGTGGGATGCCACTCGTTGGTAAGTCCGTTCCATACAGGTACACCTGCAAATTTTGCAAGTTCTTCAACAATTTCCTGACCAAAACCACGGTATTCGATACCATCATACATTCTGCCCAATACTCTGGCAGTGTCTTTAACGGTTTCTTTGTGACCCATCTGACTGCCCGAGGGACCAAGATAGGTAACATGAGCTCCCTGATCATGAGCAGCAACCTCGAAAGCACAACGGGTGCGGGTTGAATCTTTTTCGAAAATCAGCGCAATGTTTTTGCCTGCTAAACGGGGCTGTTCAGTCCCGGTATACTTTGCGTTTTTTAAATCTTTGGAAAGCTTCAAAAGAAATACCAATTCTTCCTTGGTAAAATCCAGTTCTTTCAGAAAATGTCTGTTTCTTAAATTGAAAGGCATAACTTATTTTTTTTTGGTTAATATTTATTTTATAATTCTTGTTCCGGCTTTTGGATTACTTAGTTGTTTAGCTTCAGTGATGATACATTCTTTACCTCCGTTCTCAACAAAAGCAACAGCAGCTCTAACTTTCGGAGCCATACTGCCTTCGGTGAACTGTTTGTCCTGAAGATAATTCTTGGCTTCAGCAACGGTGATGGTTTCCAGTCTGACTTCATTAGGTGTGTTAAAGTTAAGGCAAACATTGGGCACATCGGTAAGAATATAAAACTCATCGGCATGAATTTGTGAAGCAAGCAATGAAGAAGCAAGATCTTTATCAATTACCGCATCAATACCCTGTAATTTATTGGGTTCAACGTAGAAAACAGGAATTCCGCCACCGCCAACGGTCACAACAATGTTACCATCGCGTGCCAGTTTTTCGATGGACTTCTGGTTTCCGATTTTAATGGGTTTAGGTGATGCAACTACTTTTCTCCAGCCGTTTCCTTTGGGGTCTTTGGCAAAAGTATCGGTAGTGTTCTTTTTCAGAACTTCCACTTCTTCGTCGGTATAATAAGGACCGATGGGTTTAGTTGGATTTGTAAAAGCCGGGTCATTTTTGTCAACAAGGACTTCGGTAACAAGAGTTAAAATATCCCTTTCCATATTGTTTTTTTCAAGGACATTTCTCAGCTGTTGCTCAATGATGTAGCCGATAAATCCCTGAGAATAGGCCCCGCAGACATCTAAAGGCATTTCAGGCAGGCCATAAACTTTTGCGCCTGCGGCATTGCTTAATAAAATATTTCCAACCTGCGGACCATTTCCATGTCCTATAACCAGGTCATAACCATTTTTGATCAAAGGCAACAAATTTTCACATGTTTCATAAACATTTGATTCCTGTTCATCAATGGTTCCTTTCTGTTTCGCTCTGAGTAGGGCATTTCCTCCAAATGCAACAACTGCTAATTTTTTCATACAATTGCAAATTATTAGTTAGGGCACAAATCTAAAAATAATTTTCTGTTTTAAAATATTCTATTATTATATTTTGACATAATCTGAAAAAAGGTATTGTAGATAATGATTATATTTTCAATTGATTAAAGGAAATTGGATATTTGCTTCGCGATACCTGGATAATGGCTATTTGCCTGTGGTGATATTGGATGTTGGATATTGTTTCGTTAATTTTTGTTAACCAGGTGGGGTAATGATAAAAGCAGAATTTCCTAATAATAACAGCATAGAAATCGCGTTATATTTGAATTACAAAAGATGAAACGAAAATAAATTTGATGAAAAAACAACATGTTTTAAAAAAAACTTGTGAAATAAAATCCATTCATACTGTCTCAAATCAAATATTTTTTTATTTTTGTCCATATTATTTGGGGATTGAAATTTGATAATGAGAATAATTTATTTATTGACAGTGGTTTCCTTGGTATTCTTTTCCTGCTCTGAGAAAAAGGCAGAAGAAAAGAAAAAGGAAATCTTACAGGGTGTGATCACTTATGAGATTAAATATCTTCAGACTGAAGATGAAAATTCATTGATCAGCCTTCTTCCCGTTGAAATGATCTATAAATTCAAAGACAACAGCATTTGTCAGAAGATTGAAGGATGGGGAGGCGTTTTTACAATGATGGGTATTGTTAACTACCCAAAAAAGACTAATTCCGCCCTGCTGAAGGTTATGGGTAAAAAATATCATTTTGAAACATCACTGGAAAGTAATGAAGCATTTGGATTTGATGAATTTCCTGGCATGAAAATTGAATATATAGAGGGTGAGACAAAAGAAATTGCAGGATATAAATGTAAAAAAGCCATCGCATACATAAATGATACCATACCGCCTATTGAATTATTTTACACTGAGGATTTGCCCATTGAAAATCCCAACAGGAACAATCCATTCAGGGAAATCAAAGGTGTTCTTATGAGCTATCAGATGTCATTCCAGAGAATTCCTATGGTAATGAATGCCGTTAAGGTAGAAATGAAAAATATCGATGATGTCGAATTCCTTGTCCCCGATGATTTCGAAAAAGTCTCCAAAGAAGATTTGCAAGAATTTATTAATACCTTGATATAATAACACTTAAAATTATTTTTATGAAATCTATCTCAAAAATGCTGCTTCTGATAACAGCAGTAGTTCTCTTTTATAACGCTGACGCACAAAAACCTTTTGCAGGATATATTAAATACGCCATCTCTTATGAAGGTGAAATGGATGCTCAAACAAAAGCCATGTCTCCAACTGAAATGAAACAATTTATCAGCGGATCAAAAACCAGAATTGAAATTCTTACCGCTATGGCTAACCAATATGTGGTTTCAGACGGTGGCACAAAAGAAGTTCTTATTATGATCGATGCGATGGGACAGAAATTCGCTTTAAAATCAACCAAAGAGGAAAATGAAGAGCAAATGGCCAAAATGCCAAAAACTGAAGTGAAATTACTCGACGAAACAAAAGAAATTGTAGGATATAAATGTAAAAAAGCTGAAGTTACTTCAACAGATGAAGAAGGCAAGGAAAGCACACTCACAGTTTTCTACACTACAGATCTTGCTGTAGGTGACATTAACTGGTCAGGTCAGTTCAACGGCATCAAAGGCGTTCTGATGGAATACAGTCAGGAAGCCAATGGAGTAACTACCACATTTACTGCATCCGAAGTTAAAAAAGAAAAAGTAAAAGACACTCAGTTTACCGTTCCTGCTGATTATAAGATTCTTACTAAAGAAGAAGCCATGCAGATGTTTGGTGGCGGAGCAGAATAACTTTCTAACAACAGATATTTAATAAAAAATCCTCCAACACGGAGGATTTTTTTTATTTAATAAGTACTTTTGGCTGAATTATTATAGAAACGCCTCTGATGGCATCAAAAGAAAAAGAAAAAAAAGAAGAGGAATCTTCACAGTTTAAATTGCCCGGCAAATTCTGGAAAGATGAACGTTTTAAATTCATCTCTGGTTTGGTTATACTGTTTTTTTCACTTTTTCTTCTGCTCGCTTTTATCTCCTTTCTCTTTACCTGGAAAAATGACCAAAGCAAGCTTGATATTGGATTAGGCCAGTTTATTTCTTCTCCGAATATTAATGTGGATAACTGGGCAGGAAAGGCAGGAGCTCTTGCTGCAAACTTTTTTATTCATAACCTTTTCGGGATTGCCGCTTTCTCATTTATTTTCCTGTTTATCATTTATGGGTTTAAACTGGTTGGGATAAAACTTATTGAATTTTCACGGACTTCGAGAATTACGGTTATTCTAACAATCTGGTTTTCAGTTTTCATGGGCTACCTTTTTGCTTATAAATGGAATGCCAATGCAGGGGGGGCTCACGGATTGTTTGTCAGTCAGTGGATCAATTCACTTATTGGGAAAGCCGGAACAGGTTTTATACTGATTATCACTCTTGCCGCCATCTATGTTTTCTCAATTGAAAATGCGGTTGAAAAACTCAGAAACTACATTCATAATCTTTTCACAAAAAAAGAAAAAACTGCTGAGGTTGAAGATGTCAGTCTGACTGACGACCAGCAAAAAGATGAAACCCCCGAAAACGAAGAAAACTCCGAAGAAGAATCGTCAAACTTTCTGGTAACCGACCTTCATAATGAAACAGATCCTGAAGAAGAACTGTCTGAAACTCCGGCAGAAGATGATATTCCTTATGAACCCTTATCCGACGAAGATATTGCAGAAACTCCCGAAGCAGATATACCTGACGTTAAAGTCATTGACTCGGGTGGTGTGGAACTTACCATTGAAAAAGAAACTTCGGAAGAGGTTTTCGAAGAATCTAAAGTTGATATTGAGGAGTATGACCCGACGCTCGAATTGTCCAGATATAAATTTCCCCCGCTTGATCTGCTTGTAGATCATCGCGTTGACAATACAGAAGTAAGCGAAGAAGAACTGGTTTCCAATAAAAATAAAATTGTCGAAACACTGAATAACTATAAAATTCAGATCGACAAAATTAAAGCAACCATTGGTCCGACCGTCACCCTATATGAAATTGTACCTGCACCCGGTGTAAGGATTTCCAAGATTAAAAACCTTGAAGATGACATTGCCCTCAGCTTGTCGGCTCTCGGAATACGTATCATTGCACCCATTCCGGGCAAAGGAACCATCGGAATTGAAGTTCCCAATTCAAAACCCGAAATCGTTTCCATGAAATCGGTTATCGCTTCTGCAAAATTTCAGGAATCAAAATTTGCCCTTCCGGTAGCCATGGGCAAAACAATTTCAAACGAAACCTTTGTATTTGACCTTGCCAAGATGCCGCATTTGCTGGTTGCAGGGGCAACCGGTCAAGGTAAATCGGTTGGTTTGAATGCAATTCTCACCTCATTATTATATAAGAAGCATCCATCTCAGCTGAAATTTGTGATGGTTGACCCTAAAAAAGTGGAGCTTTCCTTCTATTCTAAATTATCGCGTCATTATATTGCCACCATACCTGACTGTGAAGAGCCGATCATTACCGATACCCATAAGGTAATTAATACCTTGAATTCACTCGTCATTGAGATGGAAAACAGGTACGAACTGCTGAAAAACGCCAGTGTCAGGGAAATAAAGGAGTATAATGCCAAGTTTATCAGCAGAAGGCTCAATCCTGACAAGGGACACAGATATTTGCCCTATATAGTTGTAGTTATTGATGAATTTGCAGACCTTATCATGGAAGTAGGCAAAGAAGTAGAAACTCCGATAGCCCGTATAGCGCAAAAAGCACGTGCAGTTGGAATTCATCTGATCATTGCAACACAAAGACCTTCGGCAAATATCATTACCGGAGTAATTAAAGCCAATTTCCCGGCGCGCATGGCATTTAAAGTGGCCTCGATGATTGACTCCCGCACCATACTTGATACCCCCGGTGCCAATCAGCTAATCGGACGAGGTGACCTGCTGCTGTCAAACGGATCAGAGATGACCCGCATCCAATGCGCATTTATTGACACACCTGAAATTGAAAATATTACCGAATATATCGGATCACAACAGGGCTATCCTACCACTTATGAACTGCCCGAATATATTGGCGAAACTGCCGGAGAATCTCCTGATGTTGACCTTTCCAAAAAGGATCAGCTTTTTGAAGATGCCGCCAGAGCAGTGGTAATTCACCAGCAAGGATCAACTTCTTTGATACAGAGAAAATTTTCTATTGGATATAATCGTGCCGGCAGAATTATTGATCAATTGGAGGCAGCCGGAATCGTAGGTCCGTTCGAGGGTTCAAAAGCCCGTCAGGTTTTATTCTCTGATTTATACGCTTTGGAACAGTTTTTGAATAACATGGATAAACAGTAATTATTTGTAATATGAAAAAGATATTTGGAATCATTGCACTGTTGGCTTTTGCCACTTTTTTATCTGCCCAGACAACAGATAAATCAAAATCAATACTTGACAAAGTATCTGCAAAAAACAAGACATACACTTCTATGAAAGCCGACTTCATTTATTCTCTGGATAATGAAAAAGAAGGCACACATGAAAAAACCCAAGGTGTGATCTGGATCAAAGGAAAAAAATACAAGCTCAACCTTATGGGCGTAACAACTTATTTTGATGGAAAAACCATCTGGTCACATATGAAGAAAGAAGCCGAGGTGAACATCACCGAACCCGATGAAAACGATGAAAGCACCCTCGACCCATCAAAGGTTTTCACCATGTATGAATCAGGTTTTACCTACAAATTCGTGAAGGAATCTTTTGAAAAAGGTCTCGAACTTTACGAAATTGATATGTTTCCCACTGATAAGGAAAAAAATTATACCAAAGTCACTTTAAAAATTGACAAAGCCAAATACCACATTTTTTCAGTGGTTTATTATGGCAAGGACGGCAATACCTCTACCCTCGAAATCATGAGGTTCACTCCCGACCTTCCCATGGAAGACACTATGTTTACCTTTAATAAATCTGATCATCCGGGTGTGGTTGTGAATGATATGAGGTAGGTTATTAGTTATGGGTTATGGGTTATGGGTTATGGGTTATAAGTTTGGGGTTTCTGGTTCATAGTATTTTTGTTGATTTGAGTGAGCGGAGTTAGAAGTCGAGGCAGGTAGTCGGAAGCAGAATACTTCAGGATTAATTAATGTTCTTAATTTCTGATGAGCAAACGGCCTGAAAGGCCAGCTCAATTCAGCCCCGGCTAACGGCCGGGGTTAAAAAACGTTAACAAAACCGCCGGCAGTAAACTTATTAGAACCAAAAAATACTATTCCGGCGGAAATGAATGTGTTGGTTATAAGTTATGAATTATGGGTTATGAGTTATTGGGTTGAAGATATTGGAGACGCAAAATTTGCGTCTCTTTTTTTTAGGGTAACAGTAAGATAATGGTGTAGTAGTATAAAAATTACATTTTTTGTTTTATTTTTGTTTAAAACCCTGACTATGAAAAAAATATTACCATTACTGATTTTGGTCTTTTTGGCCATTTCTTCATTTTCCGCAACCTTTACCGTAACTAACACCAATGATTCGGGTGCCGGATCGCTCAGAGCTGCCATCACTTCTGCCAATGCAGTCGGTGCGGATATTGTTGCGTTTAATATCCCAACCTCAGATCTTGGTTATAACAGTTCAACCGGAGTGTGGACCATCACGTTGCTTTCTGAATTGCCTTATTTCACAACAGGCATGACCACACTCGACGGCACCACGCAAACAACCAACCAGGGAAACACCAATATTTACGGACCCGAAATCTTTATTAATGGCTCAAATACTGTTGCACAATGTTTCATACTTCCAACTCCATCAAACGTTGTCAAGGGAATAATCATTGGAAACTTCACTTACGGAATAAATATTTACGGAACCTATGGCACCGGGAATACAGTTTCGGATTGCTATATCGGAATCAGTGGAAATGGTGCATCGGTGATCCCAAATGATGTGGGAATTACTGTTTCTGACGGAGCAGCAAGCAACGATATCTGCAGAAATCTGATTACCGGAAACAATACAGCGGGAGTCTATATTACTGCCGGTTCGGGAAATGAAATTTTCTCCAATAAAATAGGAACTGATTATCTTGGAACTGATTCCATCGGAAACGGCTCGGGTATAATTCTGGACAACACAACAGGAAACACCATTGGCGGAACTACTTATATAAAAAGAAACATCATCTCGGGAAATTCTGATAACGGTATTCTGATTAATGCATCCCCAAATGGAAATAATATCATACAAGGCAATTTTATCGGCTGCGATATCACCGGAAAAGAAAAATGCTCAAACAGTTTCGGGATTATTCTGGCCAACTCGGGATACAACGATATCGGTGGCGATAATGCCATCAAAAGGAACATCATTTCGGGAAATATTGAATCCGGAATTCTCATTAACGGAACCGGTGGTGAATACAACGAAATTACCGGAAACTATATTGGGGTCGATTCAACCGGCATCGCCATTCTCGACAACCATGTGGGGATCCTCATAAAAACCAATGCCGATAAAAATATCATTGGTGGAAATACTGCGGGAAAGAGAAACGTTATTTCAGGCAACTCTGAAATAGGTGTTTATATCGAATCATGTGATTCTAATACTGTTATAGGGAATTATATCGGTCCGGATGCAACCGGAACCGGCTCCCTTTCAACCAGCGGCACACTTTTTCAGGCGAACGGAATTGAACTGAATACCGTGGCGATGTACAATGTTATTGGTGGATATGACGCTTCCGAAAGGAATATCATCTCTGGAAACAGGGTGTACGGAATGATTTATTACGGACAGACTTCAGAAAATTACCTCATAGGAAATTACATTGGAACAGATGTTACCGGAAACGTGGCTATGCCCAACGCCACCGGAATTTGTGTGGATGCTTCGTCGAATCACAATTACATTTTTAAAAACATTTTATCGGGAAACATCTCTTATGGGATTTTTTTGGTAACAACCGGAACGTATTTTAATGAAGTGGTTGATAATTTCATTGGTCTTAATTCAGCGGGAACAGCAGCAATTCCTAACGACATAGGGCTGTTGCTTGGCGGTGGGGCGCAAAACAATATTATTATGGCAAATGTCATTTCGGGAAATAATTACAATGGCATTGAAGCAGCAGACAACACCACAAATTACAACCAGATTACCCAAAACTACATTGGAACCGATTTTATGGGAGAGTATGCCATCCCAAACGGTAACGGTATTGGTTTTTCTTCAAATCCTAAGCACAATGTCATCAGCGGCAACATCATTTCGGGAAATAATGGTGCAGGAATTATTCTTTATGAATATTCTGACAGCAACATTATCACTTCAAATGTGATTGGATCAGACATCACAGGAAACACCGATCTTGGAAACAAACGGGCAGGAATTGTTGTAGCCACCGGTTCAAGCCATAACATGATCGGGGGTATTGATGAAGGAAATATCATTGCATACAATGACACAGCGGGTGTTCTAATTCTAGATGAAGATTGCCTGTACAACACAATCTCGGCAAATTCAATTTTTCAAAATGGCGTTTTGGGTGGAATTGACTTGTTTCCCTTTGGCCACAATCCCAACGATGCCGGGGATGTGGATATGGGTGCTAATGAGTTGATGAATTGCCCGGTTTTATTTGATCCATGTACACTTGGAGGCACAACAGAAATAGGGGGCTATATAGATTGTCAATTTCCTGAAAGTACAATTATTGAAATATTTATTTCTGATCCTGACCCAAGTGGATATGGACAAGGAAAAATATACTTAGGTTCAACAGGTATTTATGATTATGATTATGGATATTGGGTAATTGATATATTTGAAGATTGGAGTACTTTTTTTGTAACTGCAACAGCCACAGATATAAACGGAAACACATCTGAATTTGCATTAAACAAATATGTTGATATCTGTGGAAATATATCAAACCTGAATGAATCCAATTATACTGTATACCCCAACCCCGCCCAAAACGAAATCTTCATCGAAACCAGCAATTTCAGTTCAAGATTCAAATACGACCTGTTCGATGCCACAGGCAGGAAAGTAAAAGTCTCGGATGAACTTACAGGCAACACAACAATAAAAATAAACACTTCAGACCTTTCGCCGGGGATGTATTCTTTGAGGATTTCGGGTGATGACGGGGTAATAGTATACAAACTGATTGTCGAGTAAATGACCAAAGTATATTTAAAAATGGATCAAACTCCCCTCCCTTGGAGGGGCTGGGGGAGGGTTTACCCACCCCTAACCCCTCCAAGGGAGGGGACAAAAAATAAAACAACATGCGAAAACTATTAATCATTTCAATAATCCTAACATCTCTCAGTTCCTTCGCCACCATCTTCACCGTAACCAACACCAATGACAGCGGTGCCGGTTCACTGAGGCAGGCTATAGACTATGCAAACGGAATGTCGGGTACGCACTCAATTGAATTCAATATTCCAACATCTGATGCAGGTTATAACAGCACTTTGGGAGTTTGGGAATTTAATCCGGAAACAACTTACAGTTATATCATCAGAGATAATCTGACCATTGATGGCACAACACAAACTGTCAATCAGGGGAATACAAATACATTCGGTCCAGAAATTGTCATCAACGGAAATGACAACAGTATTGACTATTGCTTCAGTGTGATCAATGCATCCGGAATAACCATCAAAGGATTTTGCATCATTGAATTTGCTATGGGAATTCAGATTTTCGGTGATGAATCTACAGGATGCTTTATCAAAGGAAATTATATTGGTATTACTCCTGATTCTGATACCGTTGCCGGGAATGACATTGGAATTGAAATCATTGGCGGGCCCTCTCTGAATTATGTGGGTGGTACAAATGCTGAGGACAGAAATATTGTTTCGGGGAATGAGCATATTGGAATCAGAATCGTTGATGCAAATAATAATGCTGTCGCAGGAAATTATGTTGGTCTGGACCGCACCGGCACCATTGCCATGCCCAATTACGACGGGGTAAGTATTGAAGGTTCGGCTTCAAATAATTCGGTGGGTGGGATTTTACCAGAACAAAGAAATGTGGTTTCGGGAAACTTTGCATATGGAATTCCTGTTTTTGGAGCCGGCTGCAACTACAATACAATTATTGGAAACTATATCGGTACCGACGTAACCGGTACCATTTCCATTCCAAATACTTATGGTGTTTTGTTTGATGATGGTGCAGGTTATAATGTTATTGGCGGAGATTCATCTTCATCAAGAAATATCCTATCCGGAAATTCAGGATATGGAGTATTTATTTATAATCTGGGAACTCACGATAACATAGTAAAAAACAATTTCATTGGTACTGATGTTACAGGGACTGCAGCGTTGCCAAACGCAAACGGAATTGTCATTGACGGGGCAGCAATCAATTCACAGATTTCGTACAACGTAATTTCGGGAAATCTTCAACAGGGCATTGCTGTTCACATCACCGGTTGTGATGGAAACGTCATGGAAAACAATTTTATTGGAACCGATTTCACCGGGACTCTTCCACTAGGCAATGGCGTTGACGGCATCAGGATTGCAGAAGGGCCTATCAACAACGTAGTTGGTCCGGGCAACATAATTGCTTTTAACGGCGGCACCGGAGTAACTGTCATGAATGACGTTGACGACAAAAACCTGATTACCCAAAACTCCATTTTCAGCAACCAGGGATTGGGAATTGATCTTTTTCCGGCCGGAGTCAATGATAATGATTCGGGCGATGGAGATACCGGTCCCAATCAGGGAATGAACTTTCCGGAAATTAATAATATTGAATGGGCCACAGGAACAGCTACAATTTCAGGTACGCTCGACACTTACGATCCTGAATATTGCACCATAGAATTTTTTATTGCAGAACCCGATGGAATGGGATATGGTGAAGGAAAAACTTATCTTGGAAACGTTAGTCCGGACATTTCCGGAAACTGGATATTTATGGCTCCGGGAGTGAATGAGACAGACTATTTCACAGCTGTAGCAATTGATTCGGCCAATAATACTTCTGAGTTTTCAATTTGCAGGAATGTTTATGGCCCGGCATTAATCAGAACTTTAATGGATGTAAAACTGAATGTGTATCCCAATCCTGCTGCTGAAATGCTTTTTGTTAAATCTGAAAATATTTGTTTCCTTGAAATTTCGGATGTTATAGGAAAACCGGTAAAAAAATACTCCTTCCATAATCAGAAATCTGTAACTATTGACATATCAGAATTTTCAGAAGGGATATATTTTCTAAAGACTGAAAACGGGGTTGTAAAATTTGTTGTTGGCAGATAGTCAAAAAAAGTCCCGGATTGAATAACCCGGGACTTTACTAAACAGAGTATATGAAAAAAACTAATTTTTGGTTCTTATTTTAGTGACTGTAAATTCAGTTCTTCGATTTAACTGGTGAGCATCTTCTGAACAGTCAAAACCATCAGCACATTCATTACGAAGTTTATATTCGCCATAGCCTTTTGCGGTAATTCTGTCGGCATCAATACCTTTGGAAATAATATATGCTACAGCCGATTCAGCTCTTTTTTGTGAAAGATCTTCATTATATTTAAATGTACCACGGGCATCGGTATGCGATCCCAATTCAATGTCAATTTCAGGATTTTCAACAAGAATCTTTACAAGTTTATCCAACTCTACTGATGCATCAGACCTTATATTCCATTTATTGTAATCGTAATAAATATTCTCCAGCACATAGGATTTGTTTTCCACAATTTTATCGAGAATCAATTCCACAAACAAAGTGTCATTGTTGCTTGTACAAATCGCATCAAGCTCTTTTGATTGCACAAAATATCCGATTTTTGTTCCGGTTATCTCAAACTGTTCGCCGCATTTTGCTGCTTGCGCAAACATACCTTCATCATCCGAAAGGCCTGAAGTGGTTTTGTTTTTTGTTTTATTTTCAACGATTACGGTTACATCTTCCAGCGGTACAATACTGTTATTTGGAAGAATTGTTTTTGTAATTCCCACAATAACAAGCTCCTTGCTGAAATAATAAATATCATCCTCTCCCCTTCCTCCATCACGGTTTGATGAAAGGTAACCCTTAACTCCGCCATCAATAAAATAGGGTGAAAAATCATCCTTGGGCGAATTCATCGGAAATCTGAGGTTTTCGGGAGCGGACCAATTGCCCTTCTCTCCCATGGCCCTGAAAATATCCAGTCCGCCCATTCCCGGCAAACCGTCACTTGAAAAATACAATACTCCCTTTTCATCAATTACAGGGAATCCCTCTTTACCTTCGGTATTGATGTGGTCACCTGCATTAACAGGCTTTCCCCATTCTCCATTGGACTGTCTGACAGAATACCATATATCACTCTGGCCAAAACCGCCAGCCATATCCGAAGAAAAATAAAGTATAGTTCCATCGTTTGAAATAGCGGGATGTCCAACTGAATAATTATCGGAATTATTGAAAATAAAGGGTTTTACATCTTTCCAGTTTCCGTCAACTAATTTGGCAGAAAATATTTCAAGCCGGTTAACGTAGCTTTCTGTTTCTGGGGTAATTTCAAATTCAGTGGGGTCATTGTTAATCTCCACATCAAGTTTTTCCTTTTTCAGAGTAGTTATCGTGTAATAAATTTCACCGGTGCGGTTATCAAATGTTCCCGGACCATTATGAAAATTACTGTTAATCACTTCAACATATTTAGGATTTGATCCGGTGTAATCCTCTTCAAGATAGTTAATACTATAAAGTTTGAGATATGGATTTCCGGTCCAACCAAAAATTTCATCTCCTGAGTAATTCTTACCCGGAATTTTTCTGTCGGAGGAAAAGATGTACCCGTTTTTATAAGGCATTAAACCAAAGTCAGAATTCTCACTATTAAGGTTTTCTGCATTTTTCACGCGCCATGAAGATGGTTTTTTTATCCAATCCTGGGCATCATAACATTCATCAATCCATTCAGGCACTTTTTCGGCTTTTTCAGGGAAAACTTCTGCCAGCTTTCTAAACTGAACAACAGCATCATCATAATATCCCATTGATTTTAAAGCGAAAGCATAATTTTTAACATCATCAGCTGTATAAACACTGAGGGAGTTTATTCTGGAAAGCCAGTCCTGTGCCGATTTCAAATCGTTCATCATCAGATAACAATGTGCAATATCTCTTACATCATTAGTTTTCCGGGGAGTGCGGTTTTCATATAAATCAGTATATAAGGCAAGGGCATTTGCATACTGGTAATTGTCCTTATATTCCTTTGCTTTTTCAAGTCGACTCTGTCCGTGCAGAACAGAGACGATAAGTATCAGTGATAACATCACTAATATTGCTTTTATTGTCATATTTAAGTTCATGTCTGTTCTTTTTTAATTAAAAATACCTGGGTGTCAACATTTTGCTTTTGGTATCAGGCTTAAAATAATATCCCAGTGATATCTCATGGCCTGTATATTCCTTTAAAGCCGATGTGGTAAAAGTATAGGCATATCCTATCCTCAAATGATCTGTTACATTTAGTTCAGTCATCACAATAATGGCATCCCTGTTTCGTAATGATTCATCAAGATTTTTATTTTTAAAAACTTCAGCGCCTGTTCGAATAGTTCCTCCCAGCCAAAAAAGGTTTTTATAAAGGAAAAATGCATTAAGATCCATATTTGTTGGTGCTTTAAAGTCTTCCTTGATAAGAAAACTTGGCTTGAATTTGATGTCTTCACTGAGCTTGGCCACATATCCGGCAGTCATATAATAATGCTGAATTTGTCCTGCAACCATCATATCATAACTGTCCATGATGTTTGCTGTAAGTTCAGTTACTGAAAAACCAAAATAAAACCTTTTGCTGTATAAAAACATACCAATTTTTGAATCAAAAACTGCGGTTTTTTCAAGTGTCATAGGAATTGCAGGATCATCAGGGTTTTCACTGATCAGGGTTGTTCCATCAAGAGAATGATAGGTAACTCCGGTTGATATACCCATTGATAATTTAAGCTTTTTAGTCAACTTCACTCTGAATGCGTATGATCCAAACAACCCTTGGTTGGATTGTGAGCCAATTTCATCTTTTATAAGATGCAGACCTAATCCGATATTATTAAAAACCGGACCTTCAATGCTTACCGATTGAGTTGTGGGCGCTCCGTCAAGACCTGACCACTGTGAGGCATAGATACCATTAACATTTACCAGTCCTTTGGTTCCTGCATAAGCAGGATTCAATACCAACTGATTGAAAATATAATGATTATACTGTGCATTTTGCTGTGAAAAGCCTGCTGCCGATATCAGCAGCATGGCTATTATATATATTCTTGTTTTCATGATACTCTTTTTTAATTAATTTTTGTCTTAACGGAGGATGGTTACATATCCGTCTAATATTTTGTCTTCATCACAAACCTTTACTTTCAGGATATAGAAGTAAGTTCCTTCTCCAAGGTCACTTCCATCCCAATCGTTTCTGTAGTTGCTTACTGTAAGCACTTCATTTCCCCAACGGTTGATAATCACCAGTTCGTTATCCGGATATAGTTCCAGATTTCCAATTACCCAGTAATCATTAATACCATCACCGTTTGGTGAGAATGAGTTGGTTGCGACAGGTATATCACTGGCTTCTTCTGCTTCAATGACTACCTCCTGCCTTGCTTCACAGTTGTTCATATCAGAAACTGTAACTGTGTGAATTCCGGCACTTAAATCTTCAGGTGACTGTTCATCTGATCCATTTGACCAATTGTAAGTATATGGACCTGAACCACCATTTATCGATAATTCAACTGCTCCTCCCTTTTTGCCTGAACAATCTGCGTTAATCTTTGACAGTAATTCAATCTCAACGGGTTCGCGTGAATCAATTGTAAAATCTGCATTGGCGGGACAACCATTGGCATCCTGAAGTGTAACAGTGTATTCACCTGCGGCCAATCCAGACATCAAATTGTCTGTGATCATATCTCCACCATTTAAACTATAGTAGTAAGGTGCTTCTCCTCCCCAGGTGTTAATCTCAACAACTGCATCTGAATGTCCGAAACATGAGTTTTCATTGATTATTATAGCCTCTGCTTCCAAGGTATTCAGACTAACTACCGGTATGTCAAAAGGATTACTACTGCATCTGTTCAAATCAGTTACTACAACTGTAATGTTTGTTGAAATCGGAAGTGTATCGAAAATACCTGATAAATGAAATGATAATCCTCCATCAATTGAATATAAATACGGGGGGGTGCCTCCGTTTGCAATAATTTCAATTCCAACTATTCCACTGTGGCAATAATTATCGTAGGAAACGGTAATTGCATCAGGGCCTAATATTTCAACTGTTGTCAGAGCTGAACATCCGTTTATGTCTGATACGTAAATTCCATATTCTCCTGATGCCAATCCTGAAAAAACATTTGAACTCTGGGCCATTCCACCATTCAAACTATATGAGTATTCGCCGGTACCACCTGTTACATTAACTATGATAGAACCGTCTATGCTTCCAAAACATGATACATTGGTTATTCCTTCAGCAACCAGAACAAGTGGTTCAGGATTGATTATATTAATTGCGCCTGTTTCAACTAAACATCCGTTGATGTCGCTCACAACCACTGTGTATGAACCTGCTGCCAGACCTGAGAACACATTCGAGCTCTGGGCTGCTCCGCCGTTCAGACTGTATG
>MEOH01000009.1 GCA_001769535.1 Bacteroidetes bacterium GWF2_38_335 | reverse complement strand
TACTTTTTTGTGAAGATGAAGAAGATTCATTCCATCTTTCTTTTTATCGGGACAGGCATAATTATCGTTGCTGCCGGTTATTCTATTCCGGCCTATGGCTTAGCAAATATCACCGATAAACTTTCATATGGTTATGCATTAATACCAATGGTGCTTTTTAGTCTGGGAGAGCTTTTTATCACTCCGTTTATATTTCTCGGGTACTACCATTTTTCACCCGCCAAGGTCAGGGGACTTTTCATGGGACTTTTTATAATACTTTCGGCAGCAGGAAATCAATTATTGTTCTTGTATGCAATTGACTATGAGGTGTTCGGAGCACCTTATGCATTTAATAAAATATTAATTCATATTTTGATTTGTGCAGCTGCAGTCTTTTTGGTTTGTTATTTGGTTAAGCGGTTAGGCGGGACAAAACGGTCGAATTGAAAAAGTTGAAAAAGAGGGTGGAGATACGACTTCGGCCGGAGTCTTATGTTATGCGAGCGGGAAATTTTCTATAACCATGAAATGGTTACCCAATCATACCCGTAGGTTTTAACCTGCGGTCAATTTATTTATGCCAAAAAAATATTTTTATTCTATAAATGATGGGGGTTCTATAAACATGCAATCCCGCGGGGATTGGAGGCAGATTGGGAATGCAGTGGTTAGAGGACGGGAGTCTGCCGCAGGTTGAAACCTGCGGTAATGATTGGGCAACTCCTTCGGAGTTAGTTGATGCAAGATGGGATAAGGGAACACTCAAGCAGGGAACGACGAAAAACTCAGGAGGAGTTGTATGTTTTAAAAACAAGAGTTTTGTTTTTTATGAAAAAGATATCGATTGACGAATTCATTTAAATTCGTTTATAATATTTTAAATCAATTCACTATCTTTGAATAGATAAAATCAAAAATTACAATATGGACACCCCTCTCCGACTGGCAATATTCGAGTGGTTAAATCAGCAAATTTCTGTTTATGGGAATGTTTTGCATTTTAATGTTTTAAACTCCGGATTTAAAATTAATGGGGAAATAATTCATTTGTTAGGAAGTAAAGGTATTTGGAAGCCAAAGCAATTGGATTATCCTATTTCAGTTGTTTCAGATCCAAACGGGATTTATGACGATGGGTTTATTACTGATTCGTTGATCAGCTATAGTTATGAAGGAAAAAATCCTAATTACTGGACCAATCAGTTATTAAGAGATTGTATGATGAAAAATATTCCTTTGATTTACCTGCATAAAATAACTAAAGGCAAATATTACGTGCACTTGCCTGTGTATATAGTTGGGGATAAACCTGAGAGATTAAAGTTTACCATAGCCGCCGAGCAGGGAATTAAAACACAGGAAGCCGGAATAATAATTCAAGACCCTGAGGAAAAGTATTTAATTAGAAGGTATTCAACACGTGAGGTTAAACAGAGATTGCATCAATCAACATTCAGAGAGCTTGTTTTAGATGCCTACAGGGAACATTGTGCTATTTGCAATTTAAAGCACCGTGAATTACTTGACGCAGCACATATAATTGGCGACGGGGAAGAACTGGGACATCCCGTTATTCAAAACGGACTGTCTTTATGCAAAATTCACCACGCAGCTTTTGACAACCATATCATTGGCATTTCGCCTGATTATGTTGTTCATGTGCGTGAGGATATATTACATGAAATTGATGGTCCTATGCTTAAATATGGTATTCAAAGCATGGATAAAAACAAATTGATTCTACCAAAAAGTCATAAGCATTATCCTGACAAGGAGAGATTGGACAAAAGGTTTGAAGGGTTTATGAAAGCGGGGTAGGATGGACGCATGAAATGAGCGCCTCAGATCCTTTGAACAGGAAAATGGTGGTGGGGTTTAATGAGGTAGTGGGGAGGTATACTTTCTGTATCAATGATGTTACCAATTAAAACACTTCGACTTATGACAAGAGCTGGTCAATTAAATTTTCCACTGCAACTGTTATTAACTATCCTTAGTTTTAAGAGGTTCATTTTCTATTTATTTTCCATTCCTTATCACAATCAAAGCAATAATAGCTCTTTTTAAAAAAAGGGACCGGTAATCCCAAAAGTAATAACGATAACATTGCTGTATATCCGGCTTTCTTTTTCTTGACCACATTATCAGAATTGCAGAAAGGACATATCTTTAAATTGTCTTTTTTTCCATTATTATCAATAATTGAAACTGTAAACTTCTCCAATAATAATCAGGTTTTTCGATTCCAATCTTATTATGTTGTTTCCAATCTCGAGGTGATATGTTCCGGGATAAATTGATTCCATAATTGTATCCCCACCGGATAAAAGGTCTCCTTCAATTGAATAATTGTTTTCGGCTGACAATGAAGTAATAATCAGACTATCATCTTTTAATTCCCAGTGGAAAATTTCTCTAAATGAGTTAATTCCCGGTAATTCTGCTATCCCGTTTTCTCCGAAACTCATTGTCTCGGAACAGCTGGAATATTCACTTTCCATTATGAAACCAATAGAATATGGTGTTATTTCCTGTCCGTTATAATAAATCTTATCTACACACCAAATATTCTCTGTAAGTTTTTCAAGTGCTGATGGTAATGACAAAAAAACTATTGGAACGATTGTAACTAATAAAATCAATGCAACAATGATTATTAATCTCAATTCAATAATTGAATTACCTACTAATGGAATTTTTGCAGTCAGTTTGTCGAACCTGGTCCAGAATTTATTTGGCGTATGTTCCTTTTCATTTATATATCCGGCATCAATAAGTACCATAACAGCTTTATCGAAATCCAAATCCCTTACCTGTAATTTCACTCCGCCAATCGCATTTGAGTAAAAATTATTTACCTGTGCAGTAAGTTCATCTTTAATCAAAACTTCAATTCCTTCAGATTCAAGCCTTCCTTTTGCAATATGAGCTTCATGCGGAAGTGTAAAAGAAAATATCGTAATCCAGTTATCCATATCTGAGTGCAGCTATAAAACACCTTCTTTAATAACACATGGTTGCCTGGTCTGCATATAAAACCGCAACCATTCAACTGCAGTAAAACTAATTAAAAGCGGTGAGGTTTCCAAACCGACGAGCGCCCAAATAAAATCAAAAGGATGTTAGTTGCAGTTTTTATTTGCAATTATTATTTTCTGCTCCGGTTCTGTGAAATTTTTAGTTATATAATCCAGAATATGATCACTTTCAGGGTTATTGACAATTTTTGAACAACAATACCAATTCAACCAGGATTGTAAACTTGGGATTTCTTTGAAAAATGTGTAAATTTTTAAATAATAAATTCTTGCTGTTTCATATTTTTTAATGTAGAAATATGAATCAGCCATAATAATCAAATCATTTAAAATATTTTTTTTCTCTGAATCATTTATTCTTCTAACATGTTTCCCTGCTTGTTTTCTTGATTTTATGTACCAGTCTTTTGAATTAATAGTGTCAGATAAATTTCTATAACATTCTGCAATTTTAAAAGTAATTAAAACTCCCTTAAAGTCATTCTTATCAAATTTTGTTTTACCAAGGTTTAAATAGTTTGTCAGTGCCTCATTATATTTCTTTGCACTAAACAGGCTGTCTGCTTCAGTCAATGTTTGACAATATGATTTAGAAATCAAAAAAAAGGATAATAATAAAATGTACTGTTTCATTTTATAATTGCAGCTAACGTCAATTTGTCTATTAACCTATTCAAAGATAACAATTCAGGCACGTACAGGAAAACATTTTCAGATATTTAAATATTTACTCCTTACATAACCGATTTCCGCCGGTTCAAACTGACCAGCTGAATCGTTGATTTAGTAAAGGTTTCGGATGTTTTGCGGGGGTGGTCAATTTGGTGCGGCGGTTTTGCTTTTCGTTGTAGAAGACCCCGGCTTGAAAGCCGGGGTTATGGTTGGGGAACTCCTTCGGAGTTGGTACTTTTTGACATACGGGCTTCCGGCTTTGGTTTTCCGACTTCCGGCTTCCAACTATACAAACTATCCTGAACATGATTTTTCTAACAATTGTGTTTAAAATGAATCCATTTCAAACTTTTTAGATTTTTGGTTATATCTTATAATAAACATTGTATCAT
Organism: Bacteroidetes bacterium GWF2_38_335; assembly: GCA_001769535.1. Lineage (GTDB taxonomy): Bacteria > Bacteroidota > Bacteroidia > Bacteroidales > GWF2-38-335 > GWF2-38-335. The sequence continues at coordinate 204,049 of MEOH01000009.1, read as the reverse complement.
TGTAATTATTAAAGTCGGTTATATCAAGCCCAAAATAAAAAGGCATAAAATTCAGGCTGTTCTCATCTTCAACATAAGTATCAAGTGAAATGATTTTTTTTACTCCGTTATTTACAATTTCCAGTGAATATTTTTCATTAAGTGACATTTCAAGAATATTATCCTCCCAATAATAATAATTATCACTGTCTGATTCCCTGAAATTAATCTTAAGACTATCTGATTCTGTTAGTTTTCGGGTATTTTGTATTCCAATCCAGGTTTCCACTACCTTCATGTTTTCTGGGCCGGATATTCCTCCGTTAATCATTCTGAACTTATTAATTTTATTTTTTACTCCGGCTACCTGCATTTCAAATTCAAAAAAACACTCGCAGGCAGTTTCAGAATTATCTTCCAGACTAATCAATTCACCTTCATTTCCTATATACTTGTAATTTGGCATTTTGTAAGTAAACCATATAGTGTCATTATTTATTTTAAAATCAGAAATGTAAATGTCACCATCATCGCAAGGCAAAAAGAATCCAATTCTTATATTCAGGGTATCATTAACAAGTTCATTTTTGATTATAGTATTGGTTAAATAGTTACATTCATCGAAACAGTATGATCGGTTAATTAGTTTGAGTGAAGGATTTATATCATCATGCATTTTCATACAACAGAACAAGACAAAATGATCGTTTTCTGATGGTTTTTTTTCTTTGTTATCTGAAAGAATCAGGTAAATAACCACAATTATCAGAGCAGAACCAAAAAAAAGTAATACTAGTTTTTTCATAAGTTTTAAAGTTATTGCTTTTTTTTGTTTAAAACATGAATAATTGAGGAGATAATCAGCAAAAATATTCCGGAAAGACTGAGGATAGCTCCTTCTGTTTTATACAGCTCAGAAGTTATTACCAACAGATACTTTGCAGCAATTAAAAAAAGTCCTGAGATAAAAAGAATCACAACTAATTGATAGCGTAGCTCATAAACACATAATTCCCAAGTGTTTTTTATTATCTCTGACTTTTCACCCTCAAATAATTTTACTTTCTTTAAAGTAGAGTAAGCTCTATAATAATTCCTTTTACTTAGATAATGAGTTGATAAATATAAAAGCATGTTATTATAATAAAGATCATCATCAATGTTTACTCTGAATTTTTTAGAATAGATTTTATAGAACTTTTTTGTCTTATTAAAAAGACTAAGGGCTTCTTCTTTTAAATCATTGTTGCTCATTGCAATTCCAATTGAAACCAACATCCATAATTCGCTTTTTGTCTGATCCTTATCTTTAAATTTCAGTCCTTTTTCAAAATAATTATAATGAATTCGATAAAATTCAATATGAAACATTTCATTTTCAGGATCTGACCCAAAAAATTCGTTCTCCATTTTTTCAAATTCTATCATACATTTTAATCATTAAATAATAATTTCAGAATGATACTCTTTTAAACCATTGGTGGCAAATTTTCACAAATTTATAGCAGGGACTGAAATCTGTTTTTCCCTATTCAGAAAAGCAGTCAGGGGTATAAGTAACCCTTGCAAAATTTTTCGTAATCAATTCTGTTTCTATAATTTGTCCACCCATTTGCTTTAATATTTTTTGACGCCAGATTTCATTTTTACGGTAATACTGCCCGTCAATTTTCAAAAATTGATGGTCTTTTTCAAACACATGGTAAGCATATTCAAGTTCGGTATCGATTCGGAGTTCCCCTTCCAGGCATTTATCAGTGAACCATAAATTTATCTGAAAAGTATGATTTGTATTGTTTGTAAATTGAAAGTCCCTGTAATTATAAAATACAGTGGCGCCACTTCCGAATGGCAATACTCTTCCATCATCGGGAAACGGGTCAAATGAATGGTGGTAGCGTTCAGTAACTGTTAAGGAACTGTGTATAACTAACCAATGAATTAAATTTGATATCTGGCATAATCCTCCTCCTATTCCTGCTCTTGCCTTCCCAAATGATAATTCCATTCCGGGTAAATATCCTTTTCTTTTTGTCGGGTAGCCTACAAGTTTACAAAACGAAAAAGTTTCACCGGGTCGGATGATAATCCCATCAATTTGTTTAATTGCAATTTTGAAGTTGGTCAATTTATTTATCTGCAATTGCATGTCAATATCAGCAAGTTTTCTCAGCAACACAGATTGATGCTTTTTTACCCTATATGGAAGTTTTTCAGTTACCTGCCTGCCGGCATATTTATTATGTCCAAAATACCAGTCAGCATAGCGTCTGAGTCTTCTTGCCCAAACAGCCAAAAAGTACAAAAACGGATGTCGCTGACTTAGTAATTTTCTTTGTTTCAATGTTATTTTTAATTGGCCTATAACTCAATCAATACAAACTCATTTTTCACATATTACTCAATAACGCCTGATAATCAACAAGCTGTTTTTTATGCAGAAACAAGCTGCGATTCAAAAGGGGTGCGTAGTCATAAATTGATTTAAACAGGATATTGAGATTATCATTGTAATACGAAGATGAACCAAAATACTCAAGATCCTTTGAAAGATATGCTTTAAAGTTTGTACTTATTTCAAGTGTTATATCATCTTCAAGAATATCAGTTTCGATGATTTCGCGAATGTAGCTTTTCAGTTGCAATTCCATTCCGGCAATCTCTTTAAACTGCTTTTTTATCCAGTCAATTTCCCGTTCATCATTTACAAACTGCAATCGTTCAAGCATCTTATTGCAAAGTCCTATTTTTTCTTCATAAGTCGTACTTATTCTATAGAAATCGTTGTACAATTTTTCAAGTTTCCTTTCGCCCGGTTTCTGCTGTTCAGTTTTTATGAAGAATGAATAGATACGCACATCAATTTCCTTTACAGCTTTTTTCATTTCTGAAAGTTTTATTTCCAGCTCACTGATCAAATCATTGCATTTACGTGATGAATACTTTTTTCCGGCATAATCAAATGATTTCACTTTGATGGTTTTGTTGGCAATGTTTTTAATATTTTCCAGGTCAGATTCCATGGTAATGAATTCGTGAATCAGAGCAACATTCTGCGCCGAAAAGAGATTATTCAGGTTATCATCTGAATTTGTGGTCAATTCTTCGGGCTTAACTATCTCAGGGTTTTTAAAATCATAATATCCGTTAAAAATTTTGGGGAAGGTATTCTTTTTATAATCCTCTGAAATTTCAGCTTTAAATTCATCAAGGGATAATGGTTTGGTTTCCCCGCTGAATTTTACTGGTTCAAAAAGATTTTTGGTCAACGCCCTCTGTGTTTTGTCCGGATCAGCAAAAAGATTCCAGGCAGGCAGAAGATTATTGTTTTTCGAAGGAATATTAAGTGCTTCAAGTCTGGCAATACGATCAATTGTCTCGGGATGGGTAGCCCATTGATTCTTAATAATCAGTTTAGATTTTTTAAACCGGGTGTATTCTTCCCGACTGACTTCGGGAATACCATCAACCACAGGAATATTTCTGTCACCGGCCATTAATTCCATCACAAATTTGTGATCGGGATAAATATTTTCACTTAGGATATTATTAGCAATTTTTTCATCATAAAACCCCAACACATTATTAAAAGCTTGATCAGCAAGTTCCAACCTCAAAAAATTTGTTTTCAGGGGCAGGTAACCGGTCACATTGGCAGCAATCTCATCGGCTTGAAATTCCATTTCTCGTGATAATGCAAGATAATTTTTATTGACGAACCCGTACATAATTTTCAGAATCCATTGAACAGCCATGATAATCTTAACCGACAGCATAACAAAAAAAGTAATCACATAATTAATACTTGTAAGCTTCTGAATCATTTTCCCGTATGAATTATTTTCATACAGCATATTAAAAATGATGTGATTTACTGTATATACATAACTGCCTGTTCTGAGTGTTTTTTGAGAAAAATGGCCGAATTCATGTGATAAAATCGCTTTAAGTTCATCGGTGCGTGAGGCATTGACAAGTCCCATTCCAATTTCAAGGTTTTTCTTAACCGGGAAAAACATGCTCCAAAAACTTGAGTCATAAAACACACAGGCATTTACACCTGAAGACAAAAACACATTTTTCGGGAATTCAGTTCCAACTTCCCTGACTATTTCGTCAATCATTTTAAAGAGCTCTGGTTCTTCAGCACGGGTAATTTTCAGCAGATTGCTTCTGTCAACTTTATTGACACTAAAAATAAATTTCAGTAAAAAGAACAAAACGAGTGCACCGACAAGCATAAGACCAAGTCCTGCAATTTGACCATAAAAAAATTTTACACCTTTTACCATAATCACTCCGGCATAACCACACAAAATTGTAAGAGCCACAGCGATTACAACCAGTATTATATATACAATCACAAAAAAAACAATTGATGTATTTGCTTTTTTAGCAGCAGATTTATAATTTTCGCTGACCTTGATTTTATCTTTAATCATATAATCATTGAATTTGAATTGACATTATTTTATTCTCTCTGAAAATCAATTTTATTTTTGATATAATGCAATTTTACAACTTTATGGACATATTATCAATTTTTACTATTATTTATTTAAAAAAATCTTTATTCATAATGACCAGCGCCACAGCATAGCGGCGGGGTATCAGCAAAGGATTTCCTATGTATTCGTCCCGCAACTTCACCCCATTGTCGTCAGATTTATAACTGTAAACCAGGTTTGAAGGGATTCGCGAATTGCAAATCAAAAAAGTTAATATTTAAGCCGGTCAGTATTTCCGATCAAGGCCGGTTCAAACTGACCAGCTGAATCTTTGATTTAGTAAGGGTTTCGGATGTTTTGCGGGGGTGGTCAGTTTGGTGCGGAGGGGGGTGGTCAATTTGGCCGGCATTTTCACTTAGCAAACAATCCATCAACCGATTAGTTTAAATTGAACATTTTTTTTTATAAATTTAAAAAATAAACTATTTTTGTTAAAAATAGAGATAAAATGCAGCACAAATCATTTCAATTAATTGCCTTGCTATTGTTGGGAATTGGACTGCCTTGCCTGCATGCGCAGGAAAGCACTAATTCAACCGGCGGAAACGCAACCGGCAGCGGCGGCTCGGTGAGTTATTCAGTCGGGCAGGTTGTTTATAATACCATCACCGGAACAGAGGGTTCATTGACGCAAGGTGTGCAGCAACCCTATGAAATTTCGGAGATAAACGGAGTTGAAGAAGTTGTGGACATACATTTTTTTGTTTTGGTCTATCCGAATCCTTCAACTGATTATCTTACTTTAGAAATGAAAACCATTGAAATGTCAGGGTTTGCATATCAACTTTATGATATGAATGGAAAACTTTTACAAAATGGAGAAATCTCAGCCTTGCTTACAAATATTGCAACGGGGATGCTTACACCCTCAACCTATTTTCTAAAAGTAGTCCGAAACAATATGGAAGTAAAAACATTCAAAATCATTAAGAATTAAAAACATCAACCATGAAAACAATATTTGCAATTTTTTGTACCATTTTACTGAGTGCTTTCGTATTTGCCCAATCACCTGAAAAACTGAGTTATCAGGCTGTAATCAGAGACACTGGTAATATTCTTGTAAAAAACCAGACAATTGAAATACAAATAAGCATCCTGCAGGGCTCAGTCAGCGGAACAGCTGTTTATGTTGAAACTCAAACACCTGCTACCAATTCAAATGGTCTGGTAAGCATTGAAATTGGAGGCGGCACTGTGGTAAGCGGAGATTTCACAGCCATTGACTGGGCAACAGGACCCTATTTTATAAAAACAGAAACCGACCCTGATGGTACAACAGGCGGAGTTTCCTATTCAATTACCGGCACCAGCCAGTTATTGAGCGTGCCATATGCTTTGTATGCGGAAAAAGCGGGAACCGCCACAGGTGGAGGTAATTTCTCACATTACATTGGAGAGCAATATGGCGGTGGTGTAATTTTTCATTTATGGAAAGACAATACCGGGACTGAACACGGTCTGGTTTTAGCTCTTGTTGATCAGGGCAGTTCACAAACATGGAGCAATATTACATCAACCATGGTTGGAATATCGGCACAAAGTCCATGGGATGGCTTAAACAACAGCAACGCCATTGTTGCTCAATCAGGTCATACAACCAGCGCAGCGAAACTGTGTCTGGACCTGGTAAGTGGTGGGCAAAGCGATTGGTATTTACCCGGTATTCAGGAATTAAACATGCTTTGCGGTAATTATTATACTATTTCAAGGGCATTAGCAAATATTCCGGGGGCGACACAATTAGCATATGGTAATTACTGGTCATCATCAGAGTGCAGCGCCAGCACAGCGCATGTTTTTCAATTTGATCGGACTTATACTCAACCCAGTTCTAAGGAAGGAATTTGCAGCGTACGTGCAGTACGTGCTTTTTAACTAATTGTCTGGTTAATCATTAAGGCTAGTCGGTTTCATTTCGGCTGCAATTACTTTTTTGGTTCTGAAATATTTATTGACGGCGATTTCACTTATATATGAATATTGCCGGGGGTTTTTATTGAAACCAATATCTATTGTTCACTATACTAACTTTCGACTTTTCGGACTTTATCCTTTATGAACCTTCACCTTGATAGACTTCATCATTCCTTTCCGCAGGGAAATGATTTATCGTTCAATTTTGTTTATGGCCGGCGGTTTCGCTTTTCGTTGTGGATGTCCCCGGCTTGAAAGCCGGGGTTATTAAATGCCTTTTTCATAAGATCAATTTCACTTTTGCTTATTTTATAATGTTTTGCAATTGTTTTCCATTCAGAAATAGCGGAAGTCATTTCATTAAGTATTGCGTTTGCTGATCCGGGGTTTAATTTGAAATATCCTGCTACATCAAGTGCAAGTGCTGCATCAAGTGAATTATTGTTTTCGGTAATATTCAGACTAAGTCCTGTGCCAAATTGATTTGGATTCATATCGTAAGCCGGGGATAATTTCCATCCCTTTTCAGTTAACAGCCAGCCATGATTTCTTAAATGATCATCAGTATTTGAAACAAGAATATTAAAGACAATCCTCCGCCATAATTGCTCAAGATCCCATTTTGAATCGTAAGAATGTTGTAATATAAACTCAACGAATTCAAGATAACTCACGCCCTGCGCGGCATCTGCTCCGTCGTTATACCCAAGCAAAGTCATGGCCGAGGCAAAGTGAACCCGTTTGTTTCTGCCAATACGATCGAACCGCTTTGATAAATAGGTATGATGTTTACCTGAAAAGCGCATTATCCTGGCATCAGGAACAATTATCCCTGCTTTTTTTGCCAATTCATGTAAAACCATCTCCCACGCTCCTGTATCAATTTCATCATTTACGCTTGGAAATTTTGCAATCCAGAGATTTCCCTTTTCATCAAGCACACCTGCCTTTGGTCTGGCTCCTCCCAATGAAGATCCCGGTGAAAACAAAATTGAAAGCCAGTGAAAATATTCAGGATCATCAATGGCATCTTCTCTTTCCAGTTGCAGACATGCATGTTCCAATTCGCGTAAAGAAGTCCAGGGTGGCGAGGCCATTTCCCTGTGATTATTTAAAAAATCACCATTTTCAGATATTTTGAATCTTAGTCCGCCAAGCCGGTGTCCATCATAAACTCCGAGCAAATAATCGCTTTCAAAAAGAGTTTGTTCGTCTCGTTTTTCTTTTTTAGCGATTGCAGCTTCTCTTCTTCGCATGAGCATTCTTCCCCATCTGTCTGGTGAAGAATCGAGGAAAAGACCGAAATTCTGCTTCAGTTCGGGTGCAAATTGTTTACCCTGAAAAAGTCCCAGGTTGGGATCGAGACTTAGTGAATATTTTGAGTTAAGCCAGTTTTTATCATACTCAAAAGAAAATATTTCTTTTCCTCTTAGTCTTTGGGCATTCAATATTCCAAGTGAGATGGGTGCTTCCATTTCATTCCAGTGAGCAAAAACCAGGATTTGTTTATTGATGTTTGTTGCCATTGTTAGGTATTTTTAGGAGCACGTTTTTTAGTAATCAGTTGTGCATCCTGAAGTTTTCTACCCAGGGGATCGTTGTTTGCCACCAAAGCAAAGTCATTTTCGAGTCCGAGAATAAAAAGAGCCTGCAGGTAATTTCCAATGGCAACGGTTGGTGCTCCGTTTTCAATTTTCCAAAGAGTAATACGGCTCATTCCTGCTCTTTCAGAAACCTGATCGGCACTAAGTTTACGACGCAGTCTGGCCAACCGGATATTTTCCCCTAAGGTTTTAAGTATCCTCAGGTTTTTAGGTAATATTATGAATTCCTTTTTCATATAATGTTCATTTAAGCATACAAATATATGATTTTTTATTTGTTTTATGAAACATTAGATTAATTCATATTTGGGTTTCAAAAAGTAAAATAATCAGAGTTGACGGCTTTCTTTTTAAAAACTTTCGAACTTTTATTTTTTATATTCGTTCAGACTTTACTTCAATATCCAACCCTGATTATTTCGGCAACCCTTTAAAAAGCTGATTTTCGCCGGTTCAAACTGACCAGCTGAATCGTTGATTCATTAAGGGTTTCAGAGGTTTTGCGGGGGTGGTCAGTTTGGTGCGGCGCGGGGAATTTTTATAACCCGCTGGCCAGCGGGTTGCCCAATCATACCCGTAGGTTTCAACCTATGGTCAATTTATTCTGGCCGCCAGTCAGGGTGCGACTTTAAGTCGCGCCCTGACTGAAGCGAGGTCTACCGCAGGTTGAAACCTGCAGTAATGGCTGGGGAACTCCTTCGGAGTTAGGAGGGCTTAAAGTCCGTCAACAAATCCACGAATTGCAAATTATAAAAGCTGACCTTTAAGCCGTCAAACATACCCTATTTCCGCCGCTTCAAACTGACCAGCTGAATTATTGATTTGTTAAGGGTTTCAGAGGTTTTGCGGGGGTGGTCAATTTGGTCCGACGTGAGGTGGTCAGTTTGAAACGGCGGTTTCGCCTTTCGTTGTGGACTACCCCGGCTTGAAAGCCGGGGTTATGGTTGGGAAACTGCTTCGCAGTTGTGGGCTGACTTTCCCTAAATAGTCAGAGTGGGACTTTGAGTCGCTTCCTGATTAAAAATCCTTAATCTCAGTGTTGTCAGCTGCATAAATAATTCAAATTTCATTCATTAATTTTTATTCGACTCTGGTCGATTGAATTAATTATTTGGATTTATTTTCGATTCTAATCGATTGATTTTTTTTGAAAAAAACAATTGATAAGCAATATCCGACCCTATTTACTACCGGCAAACCTTTTAATTTCTAATTTAGGCCGGTTCAAACTGACCAGCTGAATCGTTGATTCATTAAGGGGTTCAGAGGTTTTGCGGGGGTGGTCAATTTAAAACGGTGGGGGGTGGTCAGTTTGGGCCGGCCTGATCTTTTAATCCCTTTCTTCTATAAAGTTCAATTTCATAACCCTTATGGGTCCGTCGGGGTTACTGTGTCTGAGTTTGGGATGGCCAACCAGGCTTTTAAAATCTTAGTTGTCAATTATATGGGATTGATATAAATTAATTACTGAAGATATAATCATTTTTTCATTTGAAAGAGATAATATTTTGATTGTTTATGCGTTTTGAATGCGTTTTAACAAATAAAAATCTATATACCAAACTTATGAATGAGTTACCAACTTATGATTTTCATTTTTATTTTTTACCTGTTACAAATCCATTGGATTTGAAAAAAAATCTCCTATCTTTGAAAGGAATTCTGTCAAATATTTAGGTTTAATCATTCATTAGAAAAATAAGGCAAGTATATAATATGAAAAAATTAATACTAATATTTATTGTCTTTCTGTCGGTTGATCTTTATAGTCAACAAATATCTAATTCAACAATTAGTTGTATTGGCGCTAATTTCGTGACAGAAAACAATGAAATCGAAATAATCGCCGGCGAACTTATTGTATTATCTATGGAGGGTGACAGTGTTTCTATGGCTGGCGGATTTATTGATGGTGCATTAACCATCACTTCTGTTCTTGATCTTCCAAATTACAATATAGAAATTAGTGTTTTTCCCAACCCAACTTTGAATAATGTCATGGTTAATATTCCAATAGGTCACAATAATCTGACCATCAGGGTTTATAACGAAAACGGACAATTAATAATGGAGTCCAAAAATGTACCTGTTTGTAACAATGTGCATTTTGACAAATATCCAAAAGGAGTATATTTTATTAATATTGAACAAAATAGCCAGATAATATCTAGTAAAAAAATTATAAAACAATAGCCATGAAAAAGACCATCACATCAATTCTTTTTTTTCTGTGTTCTCTTTTTATTATAGGACAAGTCCCGCCACAAGCTTTTAACTACTCTTCTGTTATAAGAGGAAATGACGGACAAGCTTTACCCAACAAGGATGTTAGTCTGAGATTGACAATTATCAGCGGAAGCAGTACAGGAACAGAAGTCTATCAGGAAACACATTTTACTACTACAAGCCAAATAGGCGTTATTAATCTTGAGATTGGGCATGGAACAGTTGTTTCAGGAGTATTTTCAGAAATTAACTGGGGAGCTGATAATTATTATCTTCAAATTGAGCTTGATGATGATGGTGGATCTGACTATCAAATGATGGGCACTGCTCAGTTTCTATCTGTACCTTATGCACTATATTGCGGAAATGGGGTGGGAAGTGACTCCAGTTCAACCGACGAACTACAAACAATTTCTATTTCAAACGACACTATCTTTCTTACTAGCGGAGGATTTATAGAGCTTCCCAGACCTCAATTTTATGTTGGGAAAGATACTCTAGGAGGCATTGTGTTTTTTGTTTATGAAATAAATGGCCAACAACATGGATTAATTGTTTCAAAAACAGAATCAACAGCACAGTGGCAAAATCCAATATCTTTGGTAAATGCCAACAGAACAGATGATGGTGCTTATAATACAAACTTATTGACTAATAGTCCGGCGAAAATCTGGGTCGAAAGTTTAGGTGCGGGCTGGTATTTACCATCTATCGACGAATTAAGTCTTTTGTGGCACAATCGTTTTCTTGTAAACAAATCACTGAGAGAAGGCTCATATACTTTGTTGCCGGCAAAATCAGTCTATTGGACAAGTACCGAAGATTTACTCGAAAGTGCATTCCGTTTTGATGTCGCCGGCGGACATGGAGCTTATTCCAGCCAAAAGACTGATGTTTTTAGCGTTCGTGCAGTTAGGATGTTTTAGTCAGGTCCTCTATGCACTTTTGAACAGAAGGAATTAATTCATTAAAAAATTCTAACAGATTACCACAAAAAATCCCTGATCTCAGTACTGTCAGTTGCATACCAAACGCCATCTTTAGCAGGTAAAAACATGACAGTGAATTTCTTTGATGCAGTTATATTCAGCTGGTTTGTTTTTTCGTTTCGCTTGCCTCTGTTACGCTGATAAGACAATACAATTGTATCACCTTTTGCCTTAATGGAAGAGCTTACTCTTTCCTCCTCCATTTCTTTGCCCCAGATTGATTCCAGGTAACCTGAGTATATTGGATTCTGGCTTTCTTGCGGAATTATTTTTTTAAAAATATATAATTGTGTACCACAGTAACCTGAGCCGGTTCCGCAGGATTTGAAGCAATAAAAATCATTTATTTTAAAAAATCCGATTTTTCCACCCCAGCAACATTCATAATTACCATGACTATATTTTTCACAATTTACTATTGAACCATCAGATAAAATCTCCATCAGAAAATAATCTGACCAGGCCTCTTTATCTAAATCCCTTATACAAAGATAAATGCTGTTTGATTTGGTTTTGTAATATTTACCTGCAATTTCAGCATTATCTGAATTATCCCAATAACCACCAAAAGTATCTGACAAGGATGCCGAATAAAGAAATTTCTTTCCTTCTTCAGCTAAAATATAACCTGAATCGTTTTCGAATTTCAGGCAATAATCGGGTTTAATGGGTTTGAATTTTTCTTCGATTTTGGAGTTGTTGTCAAGTGTATCGATGGTTGTGGTTGTTTTACTTTCAGGTGAAGTCTGCTGAGTATCACAGGAGGCTATGATACAAATTATTAAGGATATTATAATCGATAATCTCATTTTTATCAATGACTTTATAATGTAAATATAGGGTAAAAACAAAAAAGAAATATTTAAATTCTTTGTTTAATTTTTAATTTTATAATGAATTCCTCAGATTTGTTTTTTGAATAAAATTACGTTTTTTTTGTATAAACGCTAAAACATGAAAAAGCTATTTTTTGTTTTTCTGATAATTTTTTTGTCATGCAGTCAGAATGACAAAAGATCAAATTCTTCAGAGGTTGAAAAGGATTCAGGGGAAAAACAAAAAGCCGATAGTGTTTCGGCCGGGACTTTTCAAAAATCAGAAATCGATTCTGCACAAAACATTTCCAAAACCAATGATTATTTTAACAGGATTTTTAATGAAGGAAGGCTAATTCAGTCCGATTTCAGTATTATGCTGTCGGTGGGTGACAGTTTGTTTTCGGAGGATACTGAAAAGAAAATGTTTTATTTTATTGTTTTTACAAAAGCCTTAAACGGAACGGATGGTGCTTATTCGGAAAAGTATGGAATAGTTGCCTATGAATTTGTTACGACCAAAACTGAAATTTTCTGTGATAACTTCTTAAACTCTTCAGGTTTGACGGATGCTGATCTGGAGAACTGGGCAAAGATTGTTTGTGGTGAAATTTTAATTCAGTATGAAAATCATGTTGAAAGAAACATAGATATTCTGGAAGCCCGGATGAAGCAGAATATAAAAACTTCAGAAAAGGATAAATTGGATATCATCAATAAGTTTACCCATAAGATGAGGGTTTGTTATGAGGGGGTGAAATCCTTGTAAAAAGCCGGGCAGCTATTGGATGGTGTCCTTTACTAATGCAAGCGAATCCCTTGTCTTCCGTTTTTTTTCATAATATTCTTGTCTCTCCTGAAAGACCAATGCCCAGTCAAATTGGCCGTTCAGGTTATCACGGTTAATGATCTCTTCTTTGCAATAAAGCCGTTTGATATAAACCGCTTTAATAATTCCCGAAATGACCTTGAGATAAAACTCATAGTCATCTTTTTTGTACAGATAAATACCGGCATCAAACTGTTTTACAGAATCATTGGGGGCATAAATTTTCTGGCCTACCCTATAGGGAAAGTATGCGGCAATTTTACAATTCTTATTAAATATCAGGACACTGTTTATACGGCTGTTTGTATCATCATAAAAACCGTCGTGCCATAAAGAAACAGAAACATTGCAGTGCAAACCGTCCAAATCAAGATAATGATAAGTTCCCTGTCCGCTGTCCCTGTACTCAGGATAGCAATCCATTTTCATGGGGTTACCGGGTCCGGATGCAGTATTGTTATGGCGGTATAACGCATATACATCTGAAAAAGTCAGTCCGCCGTAGAAGGGTTTGTAATATGGGTTAAAAAGGGTTGTATCGGCTTTAATTACGGGTATTTTGTTTTCAGATTGACCGGTAGTTAACGTATCGTTTTTAATGATTTTTTCCTGACTGGTTTTGCTTTCATCATTTTGACAGGAAATAACAGCCAGAATCAAGGTTAAGAAGGATATGTAAAAAAATAAGATTTTCATTAAAAACACTTTATAAATGAAGTAAACGATTTAGTTTGTTTATTTGTTTCATTGGGTTTTTATGGAGTTCATTCATAAAGTTTCTTTAACTAATGACGGGGTCAGTTTGGTGCGGCGGTTTCGCTTTTCGTTGTGGATGTCCCCGGCTTGAAAGCCGGGGTTATGGTTGGGGAACTCCTTCGGAGTTGCTACTTGCACAACATTAATAATCTTCCGACTTCAAACTTTACGAACTTTCGACTTTACGGACTTTATTATCTTACCTTCTGTTATATTTATCATTCATTTCCGCCAGAATGGGGTTTTTCGCTCTAATGTGCTCTTGGCCGGCGGTTTGGATTCTTCATTAATAAACCCCGGCCTGAAAGCCGGGGCTGAATTGAGCCGGCCCTTCAGGCCTGGGTTGCGGAAGAATACGCTTTAGCGACTTAACGGACTTTCGACTTAACGGACTTTCGACTTTATAGACTTTTGACTTTATGGACTTTCGCCTTTATGAACTTTCAACTTTTTTATTTATATTCGTTCAGATTTTACCCTAAATCAAAACTATGAAAAAGCTATTTCTACTTTTAACTTTAGCCTTTAGCCTTTGTACTTCTCATGGGCAGGACTACCACAAAATAGATTCGCTTAAACAAATCCTTAAAACTTTGCCGGAGTTGGATGGAACGGATGCCGATACAACAAGGATGAAGGTTTGTTTGGATATTGGGGATTTGTATGAGAATTTTATACCTGATTCTGCTATTTGGTGGTATCAAAATGTTGCTGATACAGTTCTTTCAGTAGAAGCGATTAGACAATTTCGGTCAAGGTCGGTACTTAAAGCTACTGCAAATAGAAATGTTGGTATAATAGCATATAGTCAAGGCAATTACCCTGAGGCTTTTTCCTTTTATGGTTGTTCGCTGAAAATTGATGAGGAACTAGACAATAAAGATGGGGTTTCGAAGAGCTTGGTTTGTTTAGGCAATGCTGCATATTATCAAGGTAATTACTCTGATGCTCTTTCTTTTTATGGGCGTTCGCTGAAAATCTCTGAAGAAATACGTGACAAATCGCTGATATCTATGTGTTTAATTAATCTGGGCAATATTGCATTAAATCAAGGCAATTACTCTGATGCTCTTTCTTTTTATGGGCGTTCGCTGAAAATCTCTGAAGAACTTGGCAACAAATCGCGGATTTCCATCTGTCTAAACAATCTGGGTGTTGTTGTAATGAATCAAGGAAATTATACTGACGCTCTTTCCTTTTATAGTCGTTCCCTTAAGATCTCTGAAGAACAAGGCAACAAAGATGGTATTTCAGAGTGCTTAAATAATCTAGGCCTTGTCAAAATGTATCAAGGGAATTACTCTAATGCTGTTTCTTTCTATGAGCAGTCAATGAAAATCAAAGAAGAACTTGGCAACAAAGCGGGAATTCCAAGTTGCTTGATGAATCTAGGTGTAATTGCATTTAATCAAGGCAATTACTCTGACGCTATTTCATTTTATGAGCATTCGCTTAAAATCTCTGAA
Organism: Bacteroidetes bacterium GWF2_38_335; assembly: GCA_001769535.1. Classification (GTDB taxonomy): domain Bacteria; phylum Bacteroidota; class Bacteroidia; order Bacteroidales; family GWF2-38-335; genus GWF2-38-335. The sequence goes on along the minus strand of MEOH01000009.1, from coordinate 188,960 downwards.
GAACTGAACGACAAATCGCTGATTTCTATGTGTCTGAACAATATGGGCATTACTGCAATGTACCAAGGGAATTTTTTTGATGCTCTTTCCTTTTACGGTCGTTCGTTGATAATCTTTGAAGAGCTTGGCGACAAACTGGGGCTTTCTATGTGCCTAAATAATCTTGGTCTTATTAAATATAATCAAGGCAATTACTCTGATGCTCTTTCCTTTTATGGTCGTTCTTTGATAATCTTTGAAGAACTTGACAACAAGAATGGAATTTCTATGTGCCTGAATAATCTAGGCGTTGTATCAGAAGCTCAAGGCAATTACTCTGACGCTATTTCCTTTTACGGTAGTTCGCTGAAAATTTCAGAAGAATTGGGCAACAAAACCAATCTGGCAAATTGGTATTCAAGTATCGCCAAAATATATTTAAAAACAGGTCAAATTACTTTAGCTCCGGCGCTTCTACAAAAATCCTTAAACTTAACGTTTTGGCTGCTAAAAGATAATTTTAGCACAATGAGCGAAGATGACAAAGAACTGTATCTTGAGCGAACAAAAAGTATTTTCAATGACATAAATTCTTTTTATATCAATTACCCTGGCTATAACGACAGTCTGTCAGGCACTTGCTACAACAACGAACTTATTCTAAAAGGGCTTTTGTTAAAAAGCACCCAAACCATTCTTGATGCAGTTTACACCAGTCAGGATACAGCTTTAAAAAACACTTACTTTTTGTTAAAACAATATCGGGACCAAGCCACATCATTACAAGGATCAGAAGAAATCAGTCGTGATTCATTGATTGCAGATTTTGAAAACAAAGCCAACGAACAAGAACGAAAACTTGTTAAACTATCCTCCGAATTTGCCAACATCCAAAACCTCTTCAACTATAAGTGGGAAGATGTACAAAAAAACTTGAAGCCGAACGAAGCAGCAATCGAATTTGTAAGTTTTACGCAAGGAATCAATAATGATACAACCGTTTATGCTGCTTTACTTATAACCTCAGAAAGTAAAAAACCAGCATCCATTAAACTGTTCGAGGACAGCCAACTACAAAAAATAATTAATGCACACAAAGGCGATGATTACCAAAAAGTATCAAAACTTTACGGAACAAACCAGAACATCAACAACGAATTGTACAATTTGATTTGGCAGCCATTAGAACAGCATTTGACAGGAATCAAAACCGTATTTTTTGCACCAGTCCGTGTTTTAAATAAAATATCCTTTTCAGCATTAGGTGATGGAAAACAATTGCTGTGCGATAAATACAATTTACAGCAGGTCAGTTCTACCGGAAAACTGATTAATCAGGAACCGTTTTCATTGCAAGGTAATTTAACAGCAGCAGTTTTTGGCGGAATTGATTTTAACCCGGATTCCGCAGAGACGCAAAATCTTGCGTCTCTATGGCAATATCTACCCGGCACCCTATCCGAAAAAGAAAATGTCCAAAAACAACTGAAAAAGAAAAAAGTAGCTGTTAAAGGTTTTGCCGGAAAAGAAGCTACCGAACCGGCTTTTAAATCATTATATGCTGAAAACGGAGCAAGTCCGGATATTCTGCATATTGCAACACATGGGTTTTTCTATCCTGATCCCGAACAAGTGAAAAAAGAAAAAACAGATGCCACTGAAAGAGGCGGCACCGTTGAAACCGGAGATATTGCCTTTCGCGGGGCTACCGGCTGCGCCACCTGGCAGTTTGTAGAAAACAAAAACCCAATGATGCGCTCGGGACTGGCACTGGCGGGAGCAAACAGGGTGTGGACACAGGAATGGGGCCGCACTGATGATGAAGGGGTTCTGACTGCTTTGGAAGTCTCCCACCTGAATATGAAAAATACCGATCTGGTAGTTCTCTCCGCTTGTGAAACAGGACTTGGTGATATCAAGGGCAGCGAGGGCGTTTACGGTCTGCAGAGAGCATTTAAAATGGCCGGAGTAAAATACATCATTATGAGCTTGTGGCAGGTTCCGGATAAGGAGACTCAGGAGTTTATGACTTTGTTTTATTCGAAACTTTTAAAGATTAAGGATGTAAGGAATGCTTTTGTTGAAACTCAGAAGGAAATGCGGGCAAAGTATGATCCTTACTTTTGGGGGGCTTTTGTTTTGGTTGAATAATTATTGAAGTGTAATAAAAAAACACATCTTTGCTACTTGTATTTACATAAATATAAGCAGTTGAGTATTTGTGTTTTTAAATAAAGAAGAAATGATACTACAATATCCAATCCTGTTTACAACCGACAAACCTTTTAAAAGCCAATTCTCGCCGGTTCAAACTGACCATCTGAATTATTGATTCATTAAGGGTTTCAGATGTTTATGCTGGGGTGGTCAATTTGGTCGCATATCCACCAAAATAACCTTTCTCCTCCGTTTTAATTTGACCAGCTGCATAATTGATGCAATAAGGGTTTTAGGTTATTTATTGGGGTGGTCAGTTTAGACTGGCGCGAGCTGGTAATTTCATCATTTTAATCCATTAATACCTCATTTTTTAAGGCTTAAAAGGGTTTTGGATATTTCATCACGCAAGATTGGTTTCACTTTTACCTCATCTGCAAATCTTTTCCATTGATTGACTGTGCCGTTAATTTCATCTACTATGTCTGACGCTTTTTTACATCGAATGGATTCTCCAATCACCAACAAATCTTCTTTTGTAATATCTTTTCTTTTGCCATTAATGCTTAATGCATGCTGACTCACCCATTCACTGCCCGGACGATACGCATGACATAAGTCATAGGCCGGGGCGAGTTCCCATTTGCCACCTTGTTTAAACAGAAAGGAAAAATTCTTGGTATGGTCATCACAATTCCGGGCAATGACATTGAACACCATTCGCCTGAACATCTGCTCCGCATCTGCATAGGTCAATTTTAATTCTCGCATGCATTGAAAGAGTTGCTCATAACTGAAACTGTTCACCAGATTGTAATCAAAATGCTTCATGGCACAGAAGGTTTGGACATGATGCTTCACATCGCCATCTTCCCTGTCGTAGCGTTTGGTCATAAAATGTGCTCTTCCATTCTCTTCCAGCAAGCGTGATGGCATGATCTTAATACCACAAGCTGTTGCCATATTGTAGTAGGCCATTTCCACTCTACCGTAGCCATGGCTGCTGCCAAGCTGCACATCACTCACTCCATCGAGTTTGATAAGCCAATGCTCAAAACCTTTGGGTGCCTTGGTTTGGCCCGACTTCACCTCTCCGGTTTTTTCATTCCAGGCAATCACCGCCTTAGGACGAGCACCACCAGCAGATGTTCCAATCTTTAAAATATCCACTACTGCCTGTTCTTCATCTTTATTGAGATTGGTGGTAAACGTTTCGCGTTGATCCAGCATTTTTTGTGCTGTTTCAACAAGGCTATTGATTTCTATAGAAAATGGTCTTTTATTTTCTTTTAGTACGGCAGGTTCAAATTCAAGTGCACCCATACCTCGGGTGCCAATGAAACAGAGCATTTCCACCGGACTCATGCTGTCTTGTGGTCGTCCTTGTTGTGCCAGCCACAGGTTGATCAACTGGTTTCCGTATCTATCGGGCAATGCATCTGCCAATAAACCAGGTAAGCCTTTGAAGGTGTCGTATGCTGAATTTTTATCTTTTCGCAGTTCAGGGAATGAAAACTGATTCCGATTATCGGAAATCGGCATTTTGAGGGGAGACAAATCCCAGCCCATTTGCTTGAATTTGGAATCGTATTCAAAGATTGCTAAGCCATTTGCTTTATCCCAGGCTACGGCTCCCGCCAACTTGCCCCATATTTTTACTTCTGCTACTTCCATGGCTTACCAATCTGATTTTTCTCGGTGTTCGTTCTTTTTTGATGATCCTCTTGCTCGTTGGCGTTTTTCTTTTTGAAGCTTAGCCAGTGCCAGCGGACTCAGTGTATCTTTCACCTCAAATACTGATAGTGTCTGCAACTGATCCAACACCCGCAACACCTGAATCAGTGTGGCAACAGTTATCGTTTCACCACGCTCCAGCAAACTTAAGGTAGATCGACTGATGCCGGCCGCTGCTGCCAACTCATCCTGCGTTTTATTTTGTTCCATACGATGGTGCCTGACAAAAGCGCCAATGTGTACCTCTAATGCTTTATCGCTCATTGAAGTCCATTCTTTGAATGCTATATCAGTCATAAAGTTAAATATTTACCATTAGTGAATGATTTATAATGCAAATATAATATTAATTTTTAAATTGACAAAACTATGAATAAAATATCATACATTAAACCATTTTGTCCATTAGCGTAGGAGTAGTTTTATTCTCCGAATCCGCTGGTTAGCGGAGAAGCAGAAAACAGATTTCTGAATCCAAAATTTCAAATCAAAATCTAGTCCAAAAAAGAATTTTAGATTTTACAGAATAAGTTTGGTAAAGTCAAAACACTATTGTATTTTTACATATTATATGCAATAATACTATTGTCTTTTAGCATGAAAAGAGAAATAATACAATTTTTAATTGACTGGAAAGAACGAAAAAACAGAAATCCTTTAATCATTAGAGGTGCGCGACAAGTTGGTAAAACTTATATTATTGATGAATTTGCAAAAACACATTTCAGCAATTGCTTAAGGGTTAATCTGGATGAAAAACCTGAATTAAAAAAACTGTTTGCAGGAAATGATGTGAACCGCATTTTAACTGAACTTTCAGTTCTGCTGAATACGGATGTGACAGTTGGCAAAACGCTCCTCTTTATTGATGAAATACAATCCTGCCCCGAAGCAATATCCTCATTAAGGTATTTCAAAGAAAAAATTCCCGGTCTGCATGTGATCTGTGCCGGATCATTGCTGGATCATACATTAAATGAAATGAAAACACCCATGCCTGTTGGCCGTGTGGAGTTTCTTTTCATGTATCCAATGAATTTTAAGGAGTTTCTCAGAGCACATAATCAGGAAAAACTGATTTCATATATTCAGCGTTTTGATTTTTCCGAACCCTTCAGTGAGTTAATACACAGCCAGATTTCAAAATATTTACGCTATTACTTTTTTATTGGCGGAATGCCGGCAGCGGTGAAAAGTTTTTCGGAATCGGGAAACATGTCAGACATCCAACGAATTCATAATGAAATTCTGTTGTCGGTTCAATACGACTTTGCGAAGTATGGAACACGAAAACAACAGGAATATCTTCAACTGGCAATGAGGTATTGCGGGAGAAATCCCGGTAAAAAAATCAAGTACCATAACATGGACAGGGAAATCAGATCAACCTATCTGAAAGAAGCAATAAAAAAACTGGAACTGAGCAGAATTGTCCATACAGTAAAACACAGCAATGCCAATAAGATTCCATTGACAGAGCATGTAAAAGATGAAGTTTATAAAACAATATTTATTGACATTGGTTTTGTAAATCATCTGGCACAAATCGACCTGATTGACCTTGATGATTTGGTAACATCCAACGAAGGCATGCTGGCCGAACAATTTGTGGCACAGGAAATCATGACACAATATGCTTCCTATTTAAATTCGGAACTTTTCTATTGGTCGAGAGAAGAAAAAAGCTCAAATTCCGAGATCGATTATTTGTTTCAGCATAAAAACAAAATATATCCCATTGAGGTCAAGGCAGGAAAAACCGGAACATTAAAGTCAATGCAGGTATATTTGTTTGAAAAGAAACTTAAAAACGGCATCCGTTTCAATATGGATTTGCCAAGCGTGGGCAGTTTTAAAACAAAACTGTATGTAGGCAAAAAACCGGGTGAACTATCCTGGAATCTTTTATCACTTCCATTGTATATGGTTTCGGAATTAAAGAGACTCATTGAGCTTAAAAAAATTACTAAATAGTATTTTGATATGAAAAAGCTAATTCTACTTTCAACTTTAGCCCTTTGTCTTTTTACTTCTTATGGGCAGGACTATCATAAAATTGATTCACTAAAACAAATTTTAAATACCCTGCCTGAGTTAAACGGGACTGATGCAGACACAACAAGAATAATGGTTTGCATTAACATTGGACTGCAATATGATGGTTCAAAACCTGACTCTGCCTTATGGTGGCATTCACTAGTTGCCGATACCAGTTTTAGTAAAAGTGATATAAGAAAAAACACTGAATGGGCAAAAAAAAATGCTCTGGCCGTCAGGTACATTGCAAATATGTCATTTCGCTTCTATAATTATGCCATGGCAAAAGCCTATTTCCTTGCATTACTTAAAATCAGGGAAGAATGCGGGACTAAAACACAAATTTCAACCATTCATTATTCTCTGGGAAACTGTGAACTATATCTTGATGATCTATTTTCTGCATACTCACATTTTGAAATGTCATTGAAGTTAAAAGAAGAGCTTAATGAAAAACAAGCGACTGCAAATTGTTTGTATGGTCTTGGATTTGTTAAACAGTTGATGGGGGATTATCCTTTAGCCATAGATTATTTTAACAGGTCCATAAAGATAAACGAAGAACTTGGCGATACAAGCCAGGTTGCAGGTTGTACACTCATGATCGGTGTTTGTTACAAAAATGATGATGAAATTTCCACCGCACTTACCTTTTATGAAAAAGCAATGATTCTGTATGAAAAAATAAAGAGTACAGGTGGAATTTCTATTTGCCTGACGAATCTTGCTTCTGTTGCCTGTGAATTAGGTAATGATAGTACGGGTATTGCATACTATAAGAGGGCATTAAAGTTGTTTGAGGCAAACGAAGATTCAAATGGGATAGCATCGTGCTATGTAAACATTGGAAATTTATCTGCTAATCCGGAATATTATTATGAAAAAGCCATAAGTATTTTTGAAAAAGCGGGAGATTCACAAAGTATTTTTTCAATAGAGTGTCTTCGTGCTGGTACGGCAAAAGAAAAAGGCAATTATCAATTGGCGGAAAAACATTACGAAAAGGCCAAAAAAATTGTTGATGAAGTTGGGGACTGGGGAGGCACAAATGCAGGGTTACTCTCAACCATGGGAACGGTTGCTTATAAGCAGGGAAATTACCAAAAAGCAATTGAATATTATGAAAAATCTATTAGTGAAGGCATTGGAACAAGATCCGATTTTGCCTCAAAATATAGGCACTTGGCCGATGTATACTTACGTGTTGGAATGAAAGAAAAAGCACTGTCTTTTTACTTAAAATCCCAAAATTTGAACATGCTATTGATCAGGGATTATTTTACTTTTCTAAGTGAAAAGGAAAAAGAACAATTCATTACTCAAACAAAATTATCATACAATTGTCTTCATGCATATAATGCAACTTACCCATACGAAAGTGACTCTCTTACCGGTATTTGCTACAACAATGAACTAATGATGAAAAGTATATTATTAAGAAGCACCTTATCAGTTCTTGATGCAGTTTATTACAGTGAAGATACAGTCATAAAGAAATCTTTCCTTTTGTTAAAACAATACCGCAATAAAATTTCTTCATTACAAGGATCAAGGGAAAGTACCCGTGATTCTTTATTAACAGATCTTGAATACAAAGCCAACGAACAAGAAAGCAAGCTTGTAAAATTATCTTCAGAATTCGCTAACATCCAAAACCTCTTCAATTACAAATGGGAAGATGTACGGAAAAACCTTAAGCCAGGAGAAGCGGCCATCGAATTCGTGAGCTTTACCCAAGGAGATAATAATGATACAACCGTTTATGCTGCATTACTTATAACCTCAGAAAGTAAAAAACCAGTATCCATTAAACTGTTCGAGGACAGCCAACTACAAAAGATAATTGCTATTTACAAAGGCGATGATTACCAAAAAATATCAAAACTATACGGAACAAACCAGAACATCAACAATGAACTTTATAGACTGATCTGGCAACCCCTTGAACAACATTTAACCGGAATAAAAAACGTTTATTTTGCACCAGTCGGTGTTTTAAATAAAATATCCTTTTCAGCTTTAGGCGATGGAAAACAATTGCTGTGTGATAAATACAATTTGCAGCAGGTCAGTTCAACCGGAAAATTGATTAATCAGGAGCCATTTTCATTGCAAGGTAATTTAACAGCAGCAGTTTTTGGCGGAATTGATTTTAATCTGGATTCCGCCGCAGAGACGCAAAATCTTGCGTCTCTATGGCAATACCTGCCCGGCACATTATCAGAAAAGGAATCAATTCAAAAACAACTGCAAAAGAAAAAAGTAGTCGTAACCGGATTTGCCGGAAAAGAGGCCACAGAACCGGCTTTTAAATCGATGTATGCTGATAAGGGAGCCAGTCCGGACATTCTGCATATCTCAACACACGGGTTCTTTTATCCTGATCCCGAACAAGTAAAAAAAGAAAAAACGGATGCTATTGAAAGAGGTGGCACCGCCGAAACCGGAGATGTAGCCTTCCGTGGCGCCACCGGCTGCGCCACCTGGCAGTTCGTCAACAACAAAAACCCCATGATGCGCTCGGGAATTGCGCTAGCAGGCGCCAACAGGGTGTGGACTCAGGAATGGGGCCGCACTGATGATGAAGGGGTGCTCACCGCTTTGGAAGTTTCTCACCTGAATATGAAAAATACCGACTTGGTTGTCCTCTCCGCCTGCGAAACCGGCTTAGGCGACATCAAAGGCAGCGAAGGCGTTTACGGTCTCCAACGTGCCTTTAAAATGGCTGGAGTGAAATACATTATCATGAGCTTATGGCAGGTTCCGGATAAGGAAACGCAGGAGTTTATGACGGCGTTTTATTCGAAGCTGCTGAAAATAAAAAATGTTAGGACTGCTTTTGTTGAAACGCAGAAGGAAATGCGGGGGAAGTATGATCCTTATTTTTGGGGGGCTTTTGTTTTGGTGGAGTAGTATGAGGGGTAGGCGGTGGTAGTGGAATTCATCAGTTATTTCCGCCAGGAAAAGAAGTATCGTTCTAATTAGTTTATGGCCGGCGGTTTTTATTATCGTGAGGTATGTCCCCGGCTTGAAAGCCGGGGTTATGGTTGGGGAACTCCTTCGGAGTTGTGGCTGACTTGACAATCTGTTAATTGAAGTTGGCTGTTGATTTCTTACCCTAATTTCAAGCTTTAGAATACATGACTGAGTAAGTTGGCACGCTGAATCACCTATGCTATAAGGGGTTTTAATGGTGTAGACGGGCGGTCGGTTATTTTTGGGCAATAGTCAGAGTGCGACTTAAAGTCGCGCCCTGACTGAATGAATCAGACGCGCCCTGACCGAATCAGCCGCGCTCCGGCTGAATAAAAAAACAACTGGCTTAAAAAAGATGCAGAATATCCAAAAAAAGCCCTAATTTTGGGTATTGTTTTGAGGCAAATTTTTGGAAGAAAAAGTTCTTTACATAATCAGAATGACCCGTTTTAAAAAACCTCTGTAATTAATTTGGTTTCAACGATATAACAAAATGTGTACGGATCCTGTTTCCGACCTCCATTTTTGCGGCATGAGAAAAATGTTCCGGAAAATCATACGCTGAAAAATCATTCTTTTTTTGTAAATTCGTCTGCTTAACCTTTGAGCAAAATATGAAAAAAATCCTGTCATATTTGTTTTTTCTGCCTTTCTCTGCAATGCTATGCGCACAGGAAATAGATCCCGGACTGCCGGTTGGGCAAACTGAAAAATGAAAAAACAGCAGCAATCAGGAATAATTAAAAAAAGGAAAAACAACCAATGATGGAAGATTTAGAAAATATTGTAAAAAAAAGACCGGAATTAAACACTAAAAACATTCAGACAAAAAATCTTATTAAGGATCTTATTTATTTAATTGCAGGTGTTTTTTCGGCAGCATTTGGACTTGAAGGATTTTTAATACCCAACTCATTCATAGATGGCGGAGTTACCGGTATTTCACTTATTACAAATGAAGTTTCAGGAGTTTCCCTTTCCCTGCTGATAATATTCCTGAATCTCCCATTTATGCTACTGGCTTTTAAAACCATCAGCAGGAGATTTGCAATAATGAGTATCGCCGGCATTTTAATGCTGTCGGTGGTTATTTTAATTATACCCTTCCCTGTTATCACCACCGATAAAATTCTGATTGCTGCATTTGGCGGATTTTTTCTGGGGCTTGGTATCGGACTGGCAATCAGGGGCGGAGCAATTATAGATGGTACCGAAGTATTGGCCGTTTATATCAGCCGAAAAACAACTCTTTCGGTGGGAAACGTAATTCTCTTATTCAATATTGCAATCTTTTCCGTTGCCGTTTATGTGCTTTCAGTGGAAATAGCCCTTTATGCAATCTTAACCTATTTTGCCGCATCAAAAACCGTTGACTTTGTAATCGACGGAATTGAAGAATTTTTAGCTGTAACAATTATTTCTGATAAAAGTGAGGACATCAGATTGAAAATTATTGAAACAATGGGACGCGGATGTACCATTTTTAAAGGAAAAAAAGGATTTGCAGCCAGGGGCGAAACATTGAAAGAAACAGATATTGTTTATACAGTAATAACCCGACTTGAAATGTCAAAACTCACGGCTGAAATTCAGATCATTGATCCGGGCGCCTTCATAACTATGCACTCTGTTAAAGACACCCGTGGTGGTATGGTGAAGAAAAAACCTTTGAAAAAAATTAGCAGGAAGTGACTTCTTGTATAACCCTGGCCTTATAGTCCGTTGTCGTCAGGCATATGTCTGTATTTACCAGAATCATGGTTATTTATTAGTGTTTTGTCCTTAAGCCGGACGGGCTTTTCTTTTTTGTCTGCCACACAAAAAAGAAACAAAAAAAGTCACCACGGGTGAAAAAGTCGGGTAATCCTTCTCACATGGCTTACCCCACTTGGGCAAGGATGACCCGCCTTTCGCACCACCCGTGGACATGCCAACGCATTCAGCGATCTTAAGATTCGCATTTTGGCTTAAGATTGGCTTTATGGTTTTGAGGGGTTTCTTTATAATTTGTCAAAAAAATATTTTCGTAATAAGCTATATATATGTTTGTTGCAATTATTAACCTGACGGCAATTGGCCTTAAGGCCAGGGTTATGAAAATGAGCTGTTTAATTAGTTTGTCAAAAAAAATCACTTTTCGCATAGGGGTAAAAACTTCTTCGTGTGTATTGCTTACGGAACAAACCATATAGCTATATGATGAAAGTTAATTTTACCGGACTTTTAATCAAGGCCGGCGCCGATATAAGAGTGATTAACGATGACACTTCTTCTTTTGAAGAACTGGGAATGATTCCCATTGAAAAAGATTATTTTCTGAATCTTGTTGAAGATGAATTTAAAATTCTCTTTAAGGAAAATGAAATAAAATTTATCAGTACCATCAGAGAGGTCGCAAAAAGCATCAGCGATAAAATACCCGCCTGATAATTTTTTAGTCAAAATACCGAAATTTTAAGTTTTTTACCCTTTTTTTTGCTTCATTGCCTTAAAATAAGTTAAATATTCCCTACATATTTTTTGTTTACAAGGCATTATATTATTTTTATGCGTTTTTTAAAAATAAATATCCCTTTGGGATATCCTTAAAACAATAAAAATGAGCTATAAAAATTTGAACATTATCGGCGGCTGGCTTGCATTTCTGATTGCATCAACCGTTTACATGATGACCATTGAACCCACTGTTAGTTTGTGGGACTGCGGCGAATTTATTTCTGCATCGTACAAACTCGAAGTGGGACATCCTCCCGGAGCACCTTTCTTCCTTATGGTTGGCAGAGTGTTTTCTCTATTTGCCTCCGGACCTGAAGAAGTGGCCTACTGGATTAACATCTTATCGGGACTTGCAGCCGGTTTTACCATTATGTTCCTGTTTTGGACCATCACCTATCTGGCTAAAAAAATGCTTGTTCTGAAAGATGGCCTGATGACTGCCGGTCAGATTACCGGTGTGCTTGGTGCCGGTTTTGTTGGAGCAATGGCTTGTACTTTCTCAGATACTTTCTGGTTTTCTGCCGTTGAAGCCGAAGTTTACTCCATGTCATCTCTGTTTACCGCCGCGGTATTCTGGGCAATCCTCAGATGGGAAGCCCAATCTGATGACCCCTCGTCCTTCCGCTGGATTATGCTCATTGCATTTCTGATGGGCCTTTCAATAGGTGTCCACCTACTGAACCTGCTCGCCATTCCGGCCATCGTTTTCATTTTCTTCTTTAAGAAATATGAAATGGACTGGAAAAAGGTTGTGGGAGCATTGGCAATTTCTGCCGGTATGCTGCTCTTTATGATGTATGGAGTCATTCCGGGTGTCGTAAAATTGATGGCATACAATGAATTACTTTTTATCAATGACCTTGGATTGGGCTTCGATTCTGGCACTTACTATTATGTGCTGGTAATGCTGGCCTTTCTTTCACTGGGCAGTCTGGCAACCTATTATCAGGAAGGTAAAAAATCAGATTTTTATCTGGTTTTAGCAATGATCGCTTTCAATTTTGTAGCCACCAACCTGCTCATAGGCGCCATCCTTACAGTAGTTTTCCTGGGGTTCAGGTACTTTACCCGAAACCTGTTTAAAACAATCGTAATTGTTTATGTAGCTTTCCTTATTGGATATGTAATCTTTTACTTTGCTAATGACATGGTAGTTGGTATTGTGATGTTCCTTGTTGGTTTAATTGTCAGTTATTCCTTATACAATATCAAATACAGCAACAGAGACAATAAGATTCTGATGAAGAGTTTTAAAGCTTCTTATAAATACGTGTTCCTGGTATTGTTTATGATCATTATGGGATATTCATCCTATACCCTGATAATTATCAGATCATCAGCCAACACACCCATGAATCAGAATGCACCCAATAACGCCTTTGCACTGCTTGATTATCTAAACAGAGAGCAATACGGCGACAGTCCGCTTTTCTATGGAGCGTATTACAATGCACCCATTGTAAGATGTGCCGATTCAGATACTTACTATAAAAAAACCAAGCCCATTTATACCCGCGATGGCGACCAGTATAAGATTATTGATTACAGAAAAGATTATTGTTTTCCGAAAGAATTTTATACCGTATTCCCCAGAATGCATAGTTTAAGCAAGGAACACGAATCGGGTTATAAAAAATGGGGAAAGGTTAAAGGAAAACCCACCAAGGTTGATGTCAACGGATCTATTCAAACAATGATGGTGCCAACTTTTGGTGAAAACTTAAGATTCTTTTTCGATTATCAGGTTGGATTTATGTACGGACGATATTTCATGTGGAATTTTGCCGGAAGACAAAACAACATTCAAGGCTATGGCGACCCGTGCCATGGAAACTGGATTTCAGGTATTAAATCCATTGATGAAAAAAGACTTGGTCAACAAGACAACCAACCCGATTATATGACAAAAAACAAAGCAAGAAACACCTATTATTTTCTTCCTTTGTTGCTTGGATTGGGCGGACTATTATTCCAGTATCTGAGAAAAAAACAGGATTTCTGGGTGGTGATGCTGCTCTTTTTCTTTACCGGTATAGCAATTGTTATGTACCTGAATCAGAAACCCATGGAGCCAAGGGAAAGGGACTATGCCTACGCCGGATCTTTCTATGCATTTACAATCTGGATCGGATTGGGCGTGTTTGCAATCTATGACCTTCTTTCAAGAAAAATCAAAGGTATTATTCCGGCCCTGGCCTCCACCATAGTTTGTTTCTTCTGTGTTCCTTATATAATGGCCGATCAAAACTGGGATGACCATGACCGCTCAGGCAGATATATGGCCCGTGATTATGCTGCCAACTATCTGAATTCCTGTCCGAAAAATGCCGTCCTGTTTACTGTTGGTGATAACGACACATTCCCATTATGGTACGCACAGGAAGTTGAGGGCATTGGTACAGACAAAAGAGTGCTTTGCATGCCTTATCTGGCAGCAGACTGGTATATTGACCAGATGAAAATTGCTGCTTACGAATCAGAGGTAATAAACCTTAATCTTGACCGGAAACATTATATCTCCGGACAAAGGGATATGATTGCTGTGATAAACCACCAACAAGCTCCGGATACAATGTCGCTGGGCGAAGCATTCGATTTTCTTAAAAAAGACAGACCAGAAGATGAATATTTCTTCCCTGCAAAAAGTTTCAAACTTAAAGTAAACAAACAGAATGCTCTCAATAGCGGTATCGTTATGCCTGATGATGCTGATAAAATTCAGGATGAAATTGTTTTCACAATCCCATCAGACCGTCTTACTAAAGACCAGCTCATCGTGCTAAATGTTATTCTGAACTCAGACTGGAAACGCCCTGTATGCTTCAGTTCTCCCATGCCGGCCAGCGAACTCGGTTTGGAAGATTATCTTCAGTTTAACGGTTTTGCTTATGTGCTGATTCCTTTCAAATCGAATTCTCCCAACGGATACGGCCACATCAACACCACACTGTTGTATGACTATGTGATGAATAAATTCGAATGGGGCAACCTGGCTGATGATGTATATCTCGATTACTATCAGATGCGTACCGCAAGAGTTGTGGGTATCAGAAATATTTTCTCGCGCCTTGCCATTGAACTTGCCATCCAGAATAAAAAAGACAAGGCTCTGAAAGTAGCCGATAAATGTCTGGAGGTTTTCCCAATTGACGTTTATTACAGGGATGCCGGACTGCTTAACATCATCAACGCATATTATTATGCAGGAAACCAGGCAAAAGCTGACAGCATATTCAATGTGCTTCTTGGATACCTTGAAAAAGACCTGAGATATTACCATACTTTCGATATGGAAGAGGTGATTGAACTTTCTCCTGATATTAAAGACGCAATGGTGATGATTTACAATATGGGCAGCTATGCTTTAAGAACCAAAAACAACGATGCTGTTAAGAAAATTGAGGAACTGCTCCAGCTTCCAAAATTTAAAACACATTTTGAGTACATCAAAAAAATATATGGCTAGAGTATAATTTTTTACTTTGGCTTTGCCAATATATGAAACCACGAATGACACCAATACATTCGTGGTTTTTTATTTTCCCCCAGCACCTGTTAATAAGTTATTTTTGTAGTGAAATTTTTTATGCATAATTTTGCATTCCGGATGTAAATTTATGCACAATGCCTAAAACAAAAAGACTTCTTGCCATTCAGAAATTGATACGCGAGAAAAAAATCCGGAATCAGGAAGAGCTGCTGAACTTCCTTTTGAAAAAAGGTTTCGCTCTTACACAAGCCACTCTTTCGCGGGATCTGAAAACCCTTAAAGTTGCACGAATAGCCGATGCCGAAGTGGGTTACCGCTACATTCTGCCCGAAGACATACGCAGCGAAAATCTGGAAACACAGCACGACATCCTTGCCAACAGTTTCAGGTCAATCAGTTTTTCAGGTAATATTGCCGTGATCAAAACCTTTCCCGGGTTTGCCACCGGACTTGCTTCAGAGATCGACCGTAAGGAACTTTCGGGAATGATCGGCAGTGTGGCCGGCGATGACACAATAATTATTGTACTCAGGGAAAAAGTGAAGAAAAAAGATTTTCTGAATTCCCTTTCTGCCAATATGCCCGGAATAAAGGATAAAATCCGCGAAAAAAACAAAACAAACTAATCCCGTTTAATAATGCTACAGAATTACAAACCTGCCCGCCTCGTTTTTGAAGACGGGTCGGTATTTTACGGCAAAACTTTTGGATATGAAAAATCCGTTGCCGGCGAAGTGGTTTTCAATACTGCCATGACCGGATACCCCGAAAGTTTAACCGATCCTTCCTACTCGGGCCAGATACTGGTCACCACCTATCCGCTTGTCGGAAACTACGGTGTGCCCGGCAACGAAATCAAAGACAATATGCTTCGGTTTTTCGAATCGGAAAAAATCAGGATCACCGCCCTTGTGATCACCGACTATTCTTCGTCATATAACCACTGGAATGCATCAAAAAGTCTGCAGCAATGGCTTGTGGAAAATAAGATTCCTGCACTCTGCGATATTGACACCAGAGCACTGACCAAAAGAATACGGGAAAAAGGATGTATGCCGGGAAAAATCATTATCAATGAAACTGATTGCGATTTTTTTGATCCAAACAAGGGAAATCTGGTGGATGAAGTCAGTATCAAAGAGAAAAAAATCTATGGAAACGGACGGTATAAAATATTACTTGTGGATTGCGGCGTAAAAAACAACATTATCAGATATTTTCTTGAAAAAGACACCACCGTTATTCGTGTTCCGTGGAATTATGATTTTAGCAGAGAAGAGTACCACGGTCTTTTCCTTTCAAATGGTCCGGGCAACCCCCAGCTTTGCACTGCCACCATTGAAAATCTGACCAAAGCCCTATCGGATAAAAAGCCGGTATTTGGCATCTGTCTCGGGCACCAGTTGATGGCTCTGGCCTCGGGAGCCCAGACCTACAAACTCAAATATGGCCACCGAAGCCACAACCAACCCGCATTGCTTTGCGGAACAAACAGGGCATTCATCACTTCGCAAAACCACGGGTTTGCCGTAGATGAAACAACTCTATCAAACGAGTGGGTCCCACTTTTCAAAAACCTCAACGACGGAACCAATGAGGGCATAAAACACAAAACAAAACCCTTTTTCTCGGTGCAATTTCACCCTGAAGCTTCCAGCGGTCCGACCGATACCGATTTTTTATTTGATGACTTTATTAAAATGGTAAAAGAATATGCAGGATAATCTGAAAAAAATTCTCATTCTCGGCTCAGGCGCCCTGAAAATAGGTGAAGCCGGCGAATTCGACTACTCCGGATCGCAGGCATTAAAAGCCCTTAAAGAAGAAGGCATAGAAACCATCCTGATCAATCCCAATATCGCAACTATCCAAACATCCGAAGACATTGCCGATAAAGTATATTTCCTTCCGGTGACACCCGATTTTGCCGAAAAAATCATCGAAAAGGAAAAACCCCAGGGAATTTTATTGGCTTTTGGCGGCCAAACAGCCCTGAACTGCGGTGTGGAACTCTATAAAAGAGGGGTGTTTGAAAAATATAATTTGCAGGTACTCGGGACTCAGGTACAGGCCATCATGGAAACCGAAGACAGAGAATTGTTTTCCCGAAAACTTGATGAAATTGAGGTGAAAACTGCCAGAAGCGTTGCCGTAACAAATATTGAAGATGCCGTTTCAGCAGCAAAAAAAATCGGGTATCCCATTATTATCAGAGCCGCTTATGCTTTGGGTGGACTGGGCAGTGGCTTTTGTTCAAACGAAGAGGAGCTGAGAAATCTTGCATCAAAAGCTTTTTCCTATTCGCCTCAGGTACTTGTAGAAGAATCATTGAAAGGATGGAAGGAAGTAGAGTATGAGGTTGTACGTGACAAATATGACAACTGCATCACCGTGTGCAACATGGAAAATTTTGACCCTCTGGGAATCCACACCGGAGAAAGCATTGTGGTGGCTCCTTCACAAACACTAACAAACAGCGAATACCACAAATTACGGCGTATTGCAATAAAAATCATCCGACATATAGGCATCGTGGGCGAATGCAATGTTCAATACGCCCTCGATCCTTCATCCGAAGATTACCGGGTAATCGAAGTCAATGCCCGTCTGTCAAGATCCAGCGCCCTGGCATCAAAAGCTACCGGATATCCGCTGGCCTTTGTGGCTGCTAAACTCGGATTGGGCTACGGACTGCATGAAATAAAAAATGCCGTCACCGGAACCACCACTGCCTGTTTTGAGCCAGCTCTGGATTATATTGTTTGCAAACTTCCCCGCTGGGATTTGGGAAAATTTTCAGGCGTGTCGCGCGAAATCGGGAGCAGCATGAAATCGGTGGGCGAAGTGATGGCCATTGGCCGAACATTTGAGGAGGCTATTCAAAAAGGACTCAGGATGATCGGAATGGGTATGCACGGATTTGTAGGAAACACAGATCTTGTGGCAGCTGATGTGGAAAAGGATCTTGAAAGCCCTACTGACACCAGAATTTTCTCCATTGCCTGGGCTTTGCATCTGGGATATTCCATTGATAAGATTCACGATCTCACAAAAATTGACCGTTGGTTTCTGCAGAAACTTGCAAATATCATGAACCTCCGGAAAGAGCTCATGAAATTCAATTCACTGGAAAAATTGCCCGATGAATTATTGAGAATCGCAAAGAAATCAGGATTCTCGGATTTTCAAATTGCCCGAATCCTTTTTGATTTTCCCGAAGACGCCAATGACACAAAAATGCTTGAGGTCAGAAACCACCGCCTGTCAAGGAATATTTTTCCGGTGGTTAAACAGATAGATACGCTGGCTGCCGAATATCCGGCATGTACCAATTATCTTTATCTTACCTACAACGGAACCGAACACGATATTGAATTTGAAAACGATGGCCGTTCAGTGATTGTACTTGGATCCGGGGCTTACAGGATTGGCAGCTCGGTGGAATTTGACTGGTGCAGTGTTAGTGCCCTCAACACCATCCGCAAAAACGGATTCAGGTCGGTAATGATCAACTACAACCCCGAAACTGTGAGCACCGATTATGACATCTGCGACCGTTTGTATTTCGATGAGCTAACCTTTGAGCGGGTAATGGACATCATCGGACTTGAAAACCCAATGGGAACAATCGTTTCAGTTGGCGGTCAGATTCCCAACAACCTGGCCATGCGCCTGCATCACTGTGATGTAAAAATTCTGGGATCTTCACCGTTGTCCATTGACCGTGCCGAAAACAGGCATAAATTTTCTGAAATGCTTGATGAAATTGACGTTGATCAGCCACGATGGAAAGAACTATCGAGCAATGAAGCCATTGTCAAATTCACTAAAGAAGTGGGGTATCCGGTACTTGTCAGACCATCATATGTGCTTTCGGGTGCAGCCATGAACGTTGTTTCAAACGAAGATGAACTAATTGATTTTCTGGAACTGGCTGCAAAAGTGTCTCCGCAATATCCCGTGGTTGTATCTGAATTTATCGAACAGGCAAAGGAAATTGAGATGGATGCTGTGGCAAAAAATGGTGAGATTATGATCTATGCCATTTCGGAGCATGTTGAATTTGCAGGTGTTCATTCGGGAGATGCCACCATAGTTTTTCCTCCGCAGAAAACCTATATTGAAACAATCAGGCGGATTAAAAGAATCTCGGGGAAAATTGCTAAAAACCTCAACATAAACGGCCCGTTCAATATACAGTTTCTGGCCCGTGACAACGAAATAAAAGTCATCGAGTGTAACCTGCGTGCTTCAAGAAGTTTTCCCTTTGTTTCGAAAGTGATCAAAACCAATTTCATTGATTATGCAACGATGGTGATGCTGGGCGTGCCATTTGAAAAGCCGTCAAAATCCATTTTTGATCTGGATTATGTGGGTATTAAGGCGCCACAATTCTCGTTTTCAAGATTGCAGAAAGCCGATCCTGTGCTTGGGGTGGATATGGTTTCGACCGGTGAAGCGGGATGCATCGGCGAAGATTTTTACGATGCCATGCTCAAAGCGATGCTGTCAGTTGGGTACAGGATACCACAAAAAAACATTCTCATCTCATCGGGCCCGGTACGTTCAAAAACCGAATTGCTGAACTCCTGCAGGATGCTTGAAAAAAAGGGTTACAATTTGTTTGCAACCAAAGGCACCCATGATTTTCTGGAAAAACATGAGGTAAACAGTACGGTATTACATTGGCCCGACTCAAATGAAAAGCCAAATATAGTGGACTATCTGAAGGAAAGAAAAATTGATCTTGTGATAAATATCCCGAAAAACCTGAGCAAAACAGAGCTGAACAATGACTATGCCATACGCCGGACAGCCGTTGACTGCAACATTCCGATCATCACCAATGCACGGCTGGCCAGTGCTTTTATTTATGCTTTTTGCAAATATCAGGTAGAGGAAATCACTTTGAAGAGTTGGGGAGAGTATTAGTATAACCCGGGGGAAATCAGAATCTCTTTAAACAATTGCCAACAAAAGTCCATTCGGGAGTATTCAGGTCACCCTCGAATTTAGTTGAATACCACGGACTGATTGATAAGCTGTTCAGGTTTTTCAAGATATGAATTTCCTGTGCAGGCATATAGCTTTGGGCGATCATAAAAACCCTTTCGCCGGTTTCACTGTTTTCGGCCACATCAACAACGATCACTGCATGCCCGTATGGATTGCCCTTCATGATAAAAACATCCCCAGGCAAAATCTCTTCAATTTTAACCGGAGTAAGCTCATTGGCAAGAGATCCTGTGTTTGCATAGGAAAATATATAATCCATGTATTTGCGGTAAGCTTTCCAGGAGCGATCGGCCCCGGTATACTCGGTGTAATATCTTGGTTTTCCGTCACTCAGAAAATTAAAATGAATTTTACTGTATTGCTTGGTGGTATAAAGATATTCGGCACGCAGGCGCATCACGGCATCAGCACACTGCTGAAGATCGCGTGTTCCCACATCCATTTTTATCACGGCAAAATGCCCGTCCTGATACCATTTCTCCTCGCCGGTATGGAGATATACCGTATTGTTTTCTGTTTTCAGTTCCAGATTCCTCAGATATCCGGCAAAAGAATTGCTGTCGGCAGAGGTTCTCTGAAAACCATTAGGAACCGGAATATCTTTAATTTTCTGGTATTTGGCAGTTTCATGTGAAGGGATATGTTCCAGATAATTGACAGTTTTCTTTTCAACAGGCAAACTGTCGGTATCGTGTATTGTGGTATTTTCCTGGGATGAACCGCTGCAACTTAAAAACAAAAAGGAAATAAAGACACCTGCGGGAAAAAGTTTACTCCTTTTTGAAAAATTCATAAATCGAATAGGTAACGGGTTCCATTTCAAAAGCCTGAATTTTGTTTTCATAAACTGAAATTTTAAGTTCACCCGTTTCGGGTATTATCTGCATGAAATGGACGTTCGGGTTTGTGCTGGTTGATTTTTCCTTCATGATCTTCCAGCTTTTTTCTGCTCCGATTTTCTCTCCCTTTCCCACTGCCTTTGACACATCCTGGTAGCGTTTGTCGTAATTGTGTTTATTATTACGTGCTACGGCTCCGTTTGCTGCATAAAGGTTATCGCCCTCCAGTCCGTCTTCACATTCGGTGCTTCTGAAAGTAACGTAGGGGCTTCCCGGAGTAAGTTCGGCCACCATGGCTGTAAGCGAGTCGCTGGGTTCTTCATTTCCGGCAATGGCACAGATTATATACCCATCAACATAACCCCATACATTTTTTCTTATGGCATCCTTAACATCTTTAACGTTATTCCGGCCATCATTATTGTAGTCCTTTTTTTCGATGGCTTTTCTCATGGTAAACCAAACAGGTTCGTACTGAACGCCAACCTTGGTTGTTCCCTGCAAAGGATCGTTTAAATCGTGCTGAAACACGCACAATCCATTTTCATTTACCCCGGAAAGCACCGACATATGACCGGCAAAACCAAGTGAAAGCCAGGGCTGTTCATCCTCTTCGGATGGCACATGTATTACCAAAACCTGATTATTGATGAGGGGATCATAGGGTTGCCAGTCGAGGTGGCGGGTAACAATGGTATTTCCCGAAAGCTCACTGCTTTTTGTTGCTTCACCCCAGCTCATAAGTGTTGAGCATCCGCTGATAAAATTTCCCCTGTTAAGTCCAAGAATATCAAGATAAGAATTTCCCAGCAGGATATCTATATAATCAAAATCCGACACATCGACTCCCTTTGCATTCATTCCCTCGACCATTGCCAGAGCTTCTTCGTGATATATTTTGTCAATTTTGATATGCACTTCGTCGATGATGATTTTTTTCACCGCATCGTAATGACTTCCAAAAGAAGGCTTAATAAACTTGTTGTGAACTTCCAGGATTTTATCGGCCATCAGATAACCATAGGCATAACCACGTTCCTTGTGTGTTCCCCAGACTTTTACGGTAGTCAGACTGCCTTCCTGGTACACAATCCTTCCGTTTACCGTCTGCGCACCCGAAAACAAGTAAAAAACAAAAAACAATATTGATAATACCAGTCTGTTCATCAATGGCTATTCAAACAATCCTTCATCCCTTATTAATAAAAGAACGGCAGATTGGGGGACAATAACATATTTTTCCTTATTAAATTCGATTTCATATCCGCTTTTTTGAAGATAAACTGCCAAATCACCTGTCCTGGCCTGAAGTGGCACATACTTCACATCATCCGAAGAATTTTTCCATGGCTCATCAAAATCATTCACAGCAGGTATGGGATAACCCGGTCCGGCTTTAAGCACATAACCGCTATGAATAGCCTCCTTCTCCTGAATTCCGTGAGGCAGATACAATCCTGTTTTTGTCCGGTCCTGTAAAGTTTTTGGTTTGATAAGCAGTCTGTCACCAACAACAATAAACTTCTTCAGATCCTTTTCTTCTATATCAAGATTCATTAATCAAAAAAGTAAATAAGAATGCAAATATAAAAAATAGGCCATACAGTAACACAACGAAATAACATAATATCATGAATTTCTGTCAAAAATATTTTGCCGCGAATGCGCGAATTTTTTTGCATTGATAAAGACCTGCCACCCAATACTTGATACTTGCTACTCACTAGCAGCTACTCATCACTTTCAACTTTCAACTTTGTACTTTCTACTAATATTGCGTATCTTTGCATTTTATTTTTGACCTGTTTATGGCAGAAAAACCGTCACGGTTACTTGATAATATCAATGATCCTAAAGATCTCCGGAAACTTGAGATCAAAGAGCTTGTGCAGTTAAGTGAAGAGCTGCGCAATTTTATCATTGATGAGGTTTCGTGCAACCCGGGTCATTTCGGGGCAAGCCTTGGAACGGTTGAACTTTCGGTGGCGCTCCATTACTCATTGAACACTCCCTACGACAAGCTTATCTGGGATGTGGGACATCAGGCTTACGGGCATAAAATATTAACCGGACGAAAAGATGTTTTCCACACCAATCGCAAATACAAGGGCATCAGCGGGTTTCCAAAGGTAAGCGAAAGCGAGTATGATTCTTTTGGTGTCGGCCACGCTTCCACTTCAATTTCTGCTGCACTCGGAATGGCCATTGCGGCAAAGCAAAAAAATGAAAAAAGAAGAGTAGTCGCCGTAATCGGTGATGGTTCGATGACAGGCGGACTGGCTTTTGAGGGATTAAACAATGCCGGAATTAAAAAAGATGTTGATTTGCTTGTTATCCTTAATGACAACAATATGGCCATTGATGCCAGTGTGGGCGCATTAAAGGATTATTTGCTTGATATTGCCACTTCCAAAACCTACAACAGGGTAAAAGATGATGTATGGAGATTTCTTGGAAAAGTATCCCAGTTTGGTCCGAATGCCCAAAAAATGGTGCAAAAAATTGACAACAGCATCAAATCCATAATTCTGCGCCACAGCAACCTTTTTGAATCCCTTAACTTCAGATATTTTGGTCCGGTCGACGGCCACGATGTGCATCTCCTGGCCAGAATCATCAAAGACCTCGGTGAAATTCCGGGTCCAAAACTGCTTCATGTGAAAACCATAAAAGGCAAAGGGTTTAAGCTTGCCGAGGATGACCAGACTTACTGGCATTCGCCCGGTGTTTTCAATAAAGAAACAGGCGAGATTCTGAGTACCGATAACGGTGATCCCAAACCTCCCCGATACCAGGATGTTTTTGGCGAAAGCATCGTTGAGCTGGCTGAAAAAAACGAAAAAATTCTGGGAATAACCCCTGCCATGCCCACAGGATGTTCATTGAATATCATGATGGAAAAAATGCCAAACAGGGCTTTTGATGTGGGTATTGCCGAAGCGCATGCGGTGACATTTTCGGCCGGACTGGCAATAGAGGGATTTATACCCTTTTGCAATATCTATTCAACCTTTATGCAGCGCGCCTACGACCAGATAATCCATGATGTGGCGCTACAAAATCTGAATGTGGTATTTTGCATGGACAGGGGCGGACTGGTTGGAGCTGATGGTGCCACGCACCACGGAGCATTTGACCTGGCATTTATGCGATCCATTCCGAATATGATTGTTTCGGCGCCCATGAATGAGGTTGAGCTGAGAAATCTTATGTACACCGCACAGCTTGGAAAAGGTCCGTTCAGCATCAGATACCCAAGAGGAAACGGGGTGCTTGCCGACTGGAAAAAGCCATTTGAAGAAATTGCTGTGGGAACAGGAAGAATTATTTGCGAGGGCGAAGATGTGGCTGTTTTATCAATCGGGCATCCGGGAAATTATGTTTCAGCAGCTATTGCAAAACTAAAGCAGGAAGGAATTTATCCGGCACACTACGACATGCGTTTTGTCAAGCCGCTTGACGGGGAATTGCTGCATAAAATTTTCAAAAAATTCAAAAACATTGTTACTGTCGAAGACGGGGTTTTGCAGGGTGGCTTTGGTTCGGCAGTGATTGAGTTTATGGCCGACAATAATTATTCTGCCAACATCCGTCGACTGGGTATACCTGACAAATTCATTGAGCATGGCACCCAGTTTGAGTTACGAAAAGACTGTGGTTTTGATATTGCTTCGATTACTGAGGCGGTAAAACAACTTGTTTCAGAAAAGTTTTTGGACAAGATGAAGTCGGTAATAAAATAACAGATTTCCAAACATAATCGGATGTTCCTTAACTACAAAGAAAAAGAAAAATAATAGTTTCAATTTTAATTTTTTTGAATTTAACGGTTTGGCGCTTGGCTTAGTACCGGGTTTCGGAGCACAAAACTGTCAATATACCACAAAATTAGATGCGAGGTAGAATGTTCAATTAACCACCTAATCGCCATTGAGCCAAACACCTGTTAGGCACTGGGCTTAATTCTCTCAGTCAAATTCTTTTTGTTGAAATATTCAATGATTTGTTCAGTTGTCAATTCTGAAATTTCTTTTGAGATTTTGTCTCTAATTTCACGCATGAACATTATTGCATCGAAATCTTTCTTGGTTTTCTTTTTATTCTTATTCATAATCCATTAATTCTCTTGGTGATCTAATGTCAATTTGATGATACCCATATTTCAAATTGACAGAGTTATATCCTCTTATTCTTTTTACATTCACAATATGCTTAAAGTTCCAACTAACTAAAATGTCTGCTCTTGTCAGGGTAGCTAATGCAATGTGCAAACAGTCATCAAAACTTGTTTTTCCAACAACATTTTCCTCAATGTACTTTCTGGCTAAGGTAATTGATTCAGTCGAAATCTCAATATACTCAGCAAAATCTTTTGGAATCAGCTTGATTACATCTTTAACATTTTCCGGTGCATTTTGTAATTCTCTTTCAAGCAGGCTGGAATAGATTATTGTTACTTCACCGTTTCTTATTTTTTCAAAAAGAGGTCTTGTGAATTCCATAAATTCGGTGTCATGGTAACCACCAACAACAGAAGTATCAATGTAAATGCGCTGTTTCATTTAACAAAAATACAAAGAAATTGTTTCTATTTCAAGTTTACTATATATTTCTTTTCTGGTTTTTTCCCTAGCCTTGTGCCTAACTTCATATATCACCTAATATATTTCCTATTAATAAAAGGAGTCAATTCGTATAAATCAATTTATAAGAACAATTCTTCATTTCCAATTTTTCTCCACATTGCGTTGCGGGCTTAGCAAATTCAATGGAATTAAAAACTTTAGTAAGCAAGCTTTTCAAGTCAGGATCTATTTCCTTGTCAAAGGATGTAACGATAACAGTTCCATTTACATCAACTGTGAAAAAGACTGTCAGGTTACCAAATGGAGATATTTTGGCTGACACAAATGTTTCAAATAAATTCTTTGCTAAAAAGCAATTCAGATTTGGAATCTCAGGATATGATTCAATAACAGCAAAAGCAAAAAAATCATCACCTCCTGTAATCTCTGAATTTATCTTTTTTAAAGAGTCAATCATTTCGGCTTTTTTAATCAGGTTTTTTATTTCATCCAGATTAAAAACAAAAGGGTCCGGGCTAATCAATCTTTCATTATTCTTAAATAACTTAATGACATCCTGACCTTTTGTAAATCTTTCATTTTTGTACAAAACGTGGGATACTTTAAAAAAGTCGCACCCATTATCAATTACAAAATAGCCCAATGAGTCAGTATTGGTCCCTCCGGATACAGCACTATTTTTAATAAAGGTAATATTAGCATTCTTTATTCCGCTTCCTGTTTCTGCATCAACAACTCTTCCTTTTTTTATTTCCTGTGCATAAAGAATGATGCATAAAAAGAAAGACATGGAAAAACACAAGAATCTTTTCATGTTATTTTGTATAATATACTGTGTAATTTACTAATTATTCTACAGTTATCAAATTACCCCCTTCATCCCAATATTTCCAGTCCCCGGTTTTTTCTCCCTGATGGTATGACCCCTCAGCTTTTTTTTGTCCGTTCGGGTAATATTCAACCCAGATACCTTCTTCCATGCAATGCAGTTTTTCACCTTCAGATTCCAATTGGCCGTTTCCATGCCAGGTATAGCATTTGCCGTTAATTGAATTTTCTTCGTAGTAGGTATCTGATTGTATCTGTCCGTGCACATAATACTCTTTCCAGTGTCCGTGAAAAAGTCCGTTTTTATATTCTGTTTCAGTAGCCAGTTCACCTGTTTCATACCAGGTTTTTTCTACGCCATTGAGTTTTCCGTCAATAAAGGGAGATTCGATTTGGGGTTTTCCATCAGGAAAATAAGCAATCACCGATCCGGTAAAGGGTTCGTCGGTTCCCTTAAGATATGTAATCCCATCGTGCTCCTCAACACCCTCAGAAGTGACAGTCTGGGCATTTATCACACAAGGAATCACCAAAATTAATATCAGCAATCTTATCTTATTCATTGCAAAAGCTTAAAGTGCAAAATTAATTCATTTTTTGACCAAAAGGAAAGAGAATCGCTAAAATACCTCAAAGGGTGAAGGTCATTATGAAAAAAAACATACCTTAAAGTGACATAAGTCATGATTCCGTTTGCTGCCATGGTTTTTAGTCAATCTTTTTCACTGAAATTTGATTTTAGCCATAGTAAAATATCAAGGTGTTTTTGTTTTTATATATTTGTCTATCAATAATATGTTGTTGGTATTTTCTTGTTGAACACCGTAGATTCTTTTGATTTTCATTTTCACCAGGTATTTGCAGATTGTACATTTGTGTCAGATTAAAGTCTGTTTAGTTCATTCAAATAACAATTGCAACAAATCGCTGAGATCATCCCAAATGATCCGGCGATTTTTTTTGTGCAAACCAGACAACCATTTATCCAACTCCGTGTCATATATTTGAAAGATTAAGATGATATCTGAAGATAAAATAATATCAGACTGTAAAAAAGGCAAATCTTCCGCGCAGGATATGCTTTTCAGGATTTATGCCCCGCGAATGTTGGGTGTATGCCTGAGGTATACCTGCAACAAACAGGAAGCCGAAGATGTTTTACAGGACAGTTTTATCAAAGTATTCAAAAACATAGGTTCTTTCAATAATGAAAACAAGGGTTCCATTGGCGGATGGATCAGAAGAATATGTGTAAACACAGCACTTAACAATTACCGCGACACGCTAAAGTACAGGCAGGAAACTGATATTGACATTTTTAAAGGCAATATCCCTGATAACACAGATGATGATGAAATTTCAGAAGAGCCGATTGAAAAGGAGAAAATTTTACAGATAATCCATGATCTTCCGGCAGGTTACAAGCTGGTTTTTAACCTGTATGTGTTTGAGCAGTACACCCATCAGCAGATTGCAGACGAACTGAACATTTCGGCAAACACATCCAAAACGCAGCTTATGAAAGCCCGGACGTTTATTAAGAAAAAAATACTTGAGTTACAAACTGCACATCAAATATCCAAAGTGATATGAAAGATATAAATAAAATAGATGATTTTGTATATGATGCGCTCTCGGATTATGCCGGGGAGCCTTCGCCACAAGTCATCACTCAGATCAGGAAAAAAATGTATTTTTCCAACCTGGCTACCAGGTTCAAGTACATGTTTTTCAATTTGACAACCCTGATTTCGGTAATCTCGGTTTCTGCTATAATTATCCTGGCTGTTACCTACCTGCCGGTTGAAAACAGTACTGATAATAAAGTTGCCGTTGCTGAAAACACAGCTGCTGATGCAAAAATCCCGGTTAATAATGAAATAACCTCCAGCGAATTAAATGCTCAAACAACAAACAATGAAAATCCTGCTGATAACGCAATCAATTCCTTAAATCAATCCGAAGACAAATCCACTGAAAATAGCGATAACTATAAATCTGCTGCTTCAGAAAAACAGAATCAAACCACAAAACCCATTGACAAAAAAGAAGCTTTAACATCCAACAATACCAAACCCGCGAAAAAAGATAAAACTTCCGTGGCAAATAATAAAACAGCAAACAATAAACCTGAAGAAGAAAAGCAAAATTTATCAGCAAAGGAAAATCCGACAGTGAACAAGGCGTTTGACGGCAATCAAAATTCAGCTGAAAAAACAAATCCATCCGATCAGGAAATCAATTACCTGCCTGTTCGCAAAGAGGAATCTGTTGTTTTAAACCAGGGTTATCAAACCACACCTGAAATAAAGGCGGCCGAAATACCTGTGGATTATAACAAAGAATCCGTTCCGGACAAATCAGAACAAGTAGTTGCTGAGACTCCTGTTGTAAAAGAAATTCCTGTCGAAACAGACAAGACTAAAGAAAATTCAACCAAACCTTTAAAGACAAATACACCCGATTCAGTTTCAGGAGGAAAAAACAATGATTATGCAAAAAAAGCAAGTTTTTCGCTTGATGGATATTTTGCTTACGGAGGCGGCTCAAACACCTTTTCGGGCAGTCAAACCCAATCATTGCTTGCTAAAGAAACCACAGGAAAACCATTGATGATGACCGGGGGATTAAGTGCCAATTATCATTTCAAAAATATGACTGTTTCAGGCGGATTAGGCTATTCAATAGTCAAAGAAGACTTTTCATTCAGCAAAAATGAATTGTCCCTCGATACCAGTTACACAACTGAAACAATAGATATTGGGTATTTTGATATTGATTCTGCAATCATTGGCTATGATATAGATTCATCGTTTGTTGTAATTGACTCCTCTGGTGTTTGGGAAATTGATTCAGTTCCGGTTTGGGAGACTGATTCGGTTTGGGTACCGGTTGATTCGACCTATACTGTTATGGATATTGATTCACTGATCAACACTCTAATATTTAATGCCCGGAACAGATATACCTATCTTGAAATACCGATTGTCTTCGGGTATGAATTCGAAAAAAACAAGCTCACATTTCCTGTAAAAATTGGTCTGATCACCGGCATATTTCTGAATGCCCAGGGCAAGGGAATTGATTTTATGGATGAAAACGGGGTGGTTGACCTAAAAAACTTGCCATTTATGAAAATTAACCTTACAGGGTATTTAAGTGCCGGGGTTAACTACAGATTATCAAATAATTATTGTATATTTGCTGAAGGATATATGAGAAAGAAACTGAATTCAGATTACGAAAAGACCTATAATATTTCAAAAAAGACAAATTTCTTTGGCCTAAAAGCCGGATTCAGATACAATTTTTAAAAAAAACCAAATTTACCGGGCAACCATTTAAACTTACCCGGGTTAATATAACAGAAACAAGAATTTTAACTAATAAAAAAGAACATGAAAAAATTATTCTACCTCATCGCTCTCATCGGATTGCTCTCCTTCAATCTGAACGCACAAGACACAACAATGTATGTGTACATTGATGTGACCAACGCCAGCGGACCGGCAATTTGCGACGGATCTGCAACAGCCGTAGTTTATGGCGGAACCCCTCCTTATACTTATTCATGGACAGGCGGCGGAGTCATTATGACCACTGCAACAATCACAGATTTATGTCCGGGTACCTATACCGTGGCAGTTATGGATGCAACCGGACTTGCCTTTACTGCAACGGCAACAATATTAGGCGGAACACCTGCCATTTACGGATGTATGGATCCTTTGGCATTAAATTACAATCCCGATGCCACCATCGATGATGGCAGCTGCTATTACGGAAGTGACTCAACCTATATTTTTGGTTGCACCGATCCAATGTCTACCAACTACAATCCTTACGCAACCATTGACGATGGATCATGCTACTACACAGGCGACTCAACAGGTATCTACGGCTGCACCGATTCCTCTTCATTAAATTACAACCCTTATGCAACCATTGATGATGGAAGCTGTGTGTACGATTATACCGGAGCTACCATTGACACCTGCATTACATTTATTGACAGCGTATATATTAGTGATTACGATGTGGTTGATTCCGCTGGTATGATTGTTTACTGGACTATATTAGCCGATGGCACTGTGATTACAATACCTGTTGAATATGTAATTGATGGAGAAGGATTATATTTTGTAGTACTATCCATTTACTGTTTTGAAGGCAAATCGACCAATGAAATATTTGCTCAGGTACTTGATGTAGATTACGCAACCATGTCAGCAAATGAAATCAGCAAACCGGTCAGCGTCAATGTATATCCGAACCCTTCAGATGGTTCCTTCACAATTGATCTTGACAACCTTGCCAAAAACAGCAGCATAGAAATTATGAATACCTGCGGTCAGGTAATATACTCAGCAAACGGCTCAGAAGAGTTCAACCAGGAAATTGACCTCACCAGCCAGCCAAAAGGAATGTATTTCCTGAGAATAACTGACAACAACAGCACAAAGGTTCAAAAACTTATCTTCAGATAGACTTTTCGGATTTCTAATGTTAACCCCGTTGCAATACCATTTGTAACGGGGTTTTCTATATTCAAAACCTACGATCATATAAATTTGGTTGCAACTACTGTTTCTTTTATTACTTTTGAATCAGTATACAGAAAAACTCTGCTTATGAAAAATTATTTACCTGTTATTATCGCTCTTTTCATGTGTTTTAATGTTTTTTCCCAGGAACAGATTAAAAGTACTTTCCGTGGAAAATATCACATGATGTCGCCCGACGAACTATTAAAAGGCACTAAAAACACTAAGGAATTCGTTGAAACGGCAGCCCCTTCAGGATCTGTGAGGGCAATTGCCGAATTTGAACCCATGCAGTCAGTAATTGTGGCTTACATGTCGGGATATGGCGGATACTTTGGTATTCCTGTAAACCTGATCGCATCTTTTTCTGAAATAGTGACCGTCATAACAATAGTTGAAAGCACTTCGCAGCAGGCGGATGTTCTTGATTTTTACAATGCAAACGGAGTAACTACTTCAAACTGTGAGTTTCTGATTGCACCGGTTGACTCATATTGGTCAAGAGATTACAGTCCGTGGTTTATTTCAGTAAACGATGAAATATGTGTGCTTGACTTTCCATACGACAGGCCTTCACGCCCAAATGATGATGAAATTCCGGTTGAATTTGCCAATGCTTATGGATTGACTTTATACGGAATGGACCTTGTTCAGACCGGTGGAAATTTCATGTGCGACGGGATGTATGCCGGTGCCTCTACAGATCTTGTTGAGGAAGAAAACACCTCCCTGTCAACAACTGCAATTCAGACAAAAATTGAAGATTACATGGGAATTTCCAATTACCATATCACTGCTGATCCCCTTGGTGATTATATCAAACACATCGACTGTTGGGGGAAATTTCTGGATGTGGATAAAATATTGATTGGACAGGTTTCAACTTCCAGTTCACAATATGATGAATACGAAGCAATGGCTGAATACTGGGCAAATCAGAATAGCTCTTATGGCAATAAATATCAGGTTTTCAGGACATACGCTCCGAACGGACAGCCCTACACCAATTCACTGATTCTGAATAACCGTGTTTTTGTTCCCATTGTTGAGGGAACCGGATCATCATGGAACGATGATGCCGTTGCAGTTTATCAGGCCGCCATGCCCGGATATGAAGTACTGACCTTTGTTGAAGAGCCCGATTCTCCATGGGAATCAACCGATGCTTTGCACTGCCGCGCACATGAAGTTCCCGATTTTGATATGCTGCATATTTTCCACCTTCCAACACTGGGAGATGTTCCCTGGGCAACCGAATACCCTATTGAAGCCGAAATAATTCCCTATTCATCAGCATCTGTTTCATCGGCTGTACTAAGATACCAGGTTGATGGCGGAGCATTTACCGAAGTGAACATGACCAATACAGCGGGTGATACCTATCAGGGAATTATTCCCGAATTGCCCGGCAACAGTGTTGTTGGCTATTACATCCACGCAGAAACAAATACCTCAAAAACTGCCAATCATCCTTTTATCGGTGCACCGGATCCCCATGTATTTACAATTGGCGAAGGAACCGGAATTGCCGAGGCAGAAACAAGTGTTTCCATGAGGGTATATCCAAATCCTGCCGATAACGAGATTTTCGTAAACGTATTTACAGATGTGGCCCGCGAAGTGCATCTTTCAATACTGGATGTTACCGGTAAGGTAATGCTTTCGGAAAGTTATGAAGTTCATGCCGGAAATGTGATTAAACAATACAATGTGAGTAGTTTTGCAAAAGGCATTTATATGGTGAAAATTATTTCGGGGCAGGATGTTTTGATGACCGGAAAAATCAGCATAGAGTAGAAACCTAAAACCCCTATATATTAGAATCCAAAAATCCGCAGATATTTATTGTTTGCGGATTTTGGTTTTAAAACCCTATAACAATCTGTTTGCTTATCTGGTTTTCGGCGCTACGCATGGTAAGAAAGTAAACGCCTGTGGCCAGGATGTTTTCATAAACGTTTACTGTTTCCTGAGAACCGGAAAGTATTATATTTTTACTCGAAATAATCTGGCCTAAAACATCAGTAAGTACAATGGTATAATTGCTGCCTGATTTTCCTCTGACAATGGCATCAACATTATAAACTGAGGGTGAAACAGGTAAAATATCCTCAACAATATTTTCCTGACTACAATTTACAGTTATCAATTCAAAATATGTTTCGGTTCCGTCCAGATCTGTTTGAAGAAGTCTGTAATAATTATTTCCTGAAAAAGGTGAGAAGTCAAAGGTGCTGTATTCAACTATTTCTGAACTGTTTCCCCGTGATGGAATCATTGTTAAGGGAGTAAAATTCAATCCATCGGGACTTTTTTCCACAGTGAAATAGTCATTATTCAGTTCACTTGCAGTTTGCCAATTTATTTCAATTGACGGATTATCACATTTGGCACTAAAATTTAAAAGTTCAACCGGCAAAGGAATGGTAATGCTTCCCAGGGTAACTTTATAAAAAGTCAGAACATTTGTCTGGGTAGTTGAATTAGCGGTATTTGCAACCGTGTTGATTGTACCTGCTCTTGGAGTCCAGAAATTTGGTCCGCCCCCATTAAACCACTGATACATCTGTAGATTTGCTTCGGTATGGCCATTTAACTCGGCATGTAAATAATTATGGGCATTAATGGTCAGATTTGATTGAACAGTTGGTTGAATTTCATAATATCTGAAAATGCTGTAATTTCCCGTAAAGCTACCTGAACCAGCCTGTCTGAGGTGACCTCTGATCAACAAGGTGTTTCCAAGAGCGGCTGCCGGAGTGAAATCCAGTCCTAAATTGGCCACGTTGCCGGTTGGGTTTACCCTTGTTGTGCGAACTGTTCCTATTCCATACCCATCGTCGGTTCCTCCTGCATTGCTGGTAGATCGCAGTCGCTTGGTTTCTGTTTCGCCTCCGGTTACACTTGCTGTGTTGCCTAATGTTGTAATTGCTCCCCTAAGGTCAAAATATCCGAGGGTAAGTTGCAGACTGGTATTTATTGATATATCCCTTTGCACAAAAACCGAAGTACTGTTGTTTGCATCAAGATTTGAAAAGGCAGTAGTATTTGTTCCCTGGATTCGCTGAATGGCATTTCCCGAAAATCTGACCCAACTTCCGATATTCAGAGTCGCTGTGGCGTTATTTGTCCAGTTTCCATTACCTGTAATTACGACATTTGTAGAGGGCTGTACAATAAAATATCCAGCATTAACCACAACGCCCTGAGAAAATATTGAAAGGCACAGCAATAAGGTCAATATGAATAAAATTGTTCTCAATTCTAATTGGTTTTTTCTTTAGCCTGATTTCGTTTTTTTTCTTCGATTGCTTTAATTTCTTCGCTGGTTAAAGGTTTAGGATTTTCAGTGTTTTTTACCGTTTCCCTTCTTGTTTTTTCCCACATTTCCTTTTTGGGATCGTTGGTGTTTTCGGTTTGATTCTGAACTGGCTTTACTGCAGTATCTTTAGCCACAGATTCGGCTCTGATTTTTTCCCACATAATTGTTTTTGGGTCTTTTTCAGGGACACCATTGGCTTTATTGTTTTCGGCATTCTGTGAAAAACAAGTCAGACCACAGAATAGCAAAATGAATGAGAATACTATTTTAGCCATAAATTATTTACCTTTTTCTTGTTGTAATTGCTGAATTAACGATTTGAGCTCTTCAATTTGTTTTTGTTGCTCTTTAATTGCTTCGACCAAAACCGGAATCATACCATCATAATTAATTGTTTTAAGGTCGAGTGTTTCACTGTAATTTACAAGCTCAGGGATTACTATTTCAACCTCCTGGGCAATAAATCCATATTGGTTTTTAAGCGATTCGGCATTGTATGATTTTCCAAGTTTTATTTCATTATTATAAATAACACTTTCTTTGAGATCATACTTTACCCCCCTCAATTGCAAAACTTTCTGAAGAGGATTTTCAAGTGACACAATATTTTCCTTTACAGAAATATCAGAAAGGTTATTAAATCCCCAGGCCCACCACGCACCCGCTCCGTCAAGGTAAGCGCGGGGAGTTGTAGTGGGTAGGTTGTCTTCATCAAAAATTGCTAAAAGGTTGTTGTCACCCGGGCTCCAGATTGCAGCCATATCTCCGTTGGCAAAAAAACCACCGCTTTCAGATTCTCCTCCCTCAAGAAAAACCCCATTTAAAGAAGTGCTCAAATTATCGGGAGTCCAACCGGATGCTTGCCCAAACCTACCTGAAGTGGATCTGTAAACGGCATCAGAGGCATTATTAAGAAATATTACACCGTTAAAATAAGTGTTGCCACTTGTTCCACCGGCCACAGTGAGGTTTGCATGAGCATCATCATGAATACCTCCCCTGCACTGAAATTGTGCTTCGGTATAAACTGTGCCGCTGTTAAAATATGCTCCACCAGGAGCAATAAAATAAGATGAAGCGGTAATGTATGGGTTTGCTGCGTCAAACCTGAGGTTTCCTGCGGCTGTTGCTGCACTTGTTATCTGCAAAGAAGAAGCATTGTATAATGCCATCAGGTTGGCGCTGGGAGAATAAATACCTGATCCGGTTGCCTGATTGTAAAGCCCGGTTCCGGCATTGTTGTTTCTATACCAACCGTTATTATATGATTCAGCAATGTTGGTGATTTGATTGGAGTTCATGTTAAGAGTAGTGGTAGCAGTATGACTTCCAAGGTTATCACCGCCACCGCCGCCTCCAAATGCAGTCCAGGCAGATCCGTTATAATAATACATTATATTTGTACCACTGTTATAGTAAATAGCTCCTGTTTGTGCAGATGGTGCAGCAGCCATAGGATAAATTCTCATACCATTTGAAAACTCACCGCCATAGTTAGCTGTTCCAAGCATACCATAATTTGCAGATGAAAAGCAGGTTACCAGACTGCCAACCGAGGAGGTATAATAACCAACTACGCCTCCTGATTGTGCGCCACTCTGAGAGGTTCTTCCCAATACGCCAGCATCATAATTGCCTGCTCCGGCCGGAGCTGCCTGCCAGCCATAAACTCCCTGTTGTCCATTACTTGTTCCGGTTTGAATAACTTCACCCATTACTCCAACCACAGGCCATGAACTGTTTGTTCCGGAATTCGATGACAAACCCAATCCAATACCCCTGACACCACAGTCAAGTTCTCCGATACCGGTAATACCATTGTATGAAGCACCATATCCGAAGAGACCTGACCAGGTAACCTGGTCGGCTGCAGAAATTGCATAATCGCCGCCCACATCAGTAAAAGGATATTGATCCCATGTAAATGCACACAAACTGGTTGAAGCGCTTCTTGTGCCAATTGCACCTGCAGAACCACCGTGGAAGAAACCTCCTGTAGGATTGTTTCCTTCATAGTAATAGCCAAACTGCTGTCCATTGTCATAAACACGGGCAAAAGCATTGTACATTGGCTGAATATATAAAGCGGCTGTTGGTCTTACCCACCATTCGGTTCCTCCCGGAATTAGCGGGGGTTGTGCAAATGGTTCCCAACTTCCTCCACTATGTTTGTATTCAAGAACTCCTGCATTATCACGGAAACCATAACCTGTTGCGCCAATTGTGGTGTTAAAATTCAAATAGTTATTTGCTGCGATGGAAATGCTGCCATTGGGAATCCTGATATGATTATCCCCGTTACCAACTGAAAAAATTTCAGTTAACATATCCGAGTTGTTGTAAAACCTTGTCCCTCCGTAAGTATAATGTGCTCCGATTTTTATTCCTGTATGAAATGCTATCAGCAAATCGGGATAGGGGCTCGACCATGCACCAGCTTCACGATAAATTGCATAGCTTCTGTCACTGCTCCCATGCCAGTAAATTCCATAATTGTTGTTTATTGAAACATCTGCTGAATTAACTTCAAAACCATTAACAGATCGTGTTACTCCGTTTACTTCAAGTCTTACATTTGGAGTAGTAGTGCCTATTCCAACATTTCCGGC
The DNA here is from genome assembly GCA_001769535.1 of Bacteroidetes bacterium GWF2_38_335. GTDB lineage: Bacteria > Bacteroidota > Bacteroidia > Bacteroidales > GWF2-38-335 > GWF2-38-335. The sequence goes on along the minus strand of MEOH01000009.1, from coordinate 152,347 downwards.
AGAAAGAATTCTCATTCGTTCGGTATTACTGGTGTAAAAACTCATGAAACCTGCCTGATTATTTATAAAATTAATGTCATTTCCGGCATAATTGATCTTGAATCCAACAATGTTGCTTGCATTTCCGGTTGTGGTGTTTGTTAATTGAAACAAATTTCCCGAAGCCGAATTAATATGTACATGAAGCATTGATTGTGGGGTAAAATTCACATCAGAAATCCCTGTTTGTGTAAAAACATAATTACAGCACATAATAATGACTGTAAACAACAGTATTTTTTTCATAATTGTAATAGGTTGCTTTGAAACTCATTACAAATATAAAATAATTAGTGATGTAAGCAACAATACTTAATTATCAAAAGTTTGTTATATAATAATTAATATTGTTAATATAAGCAATTGAGAGGTATGTATAATAATGAAATAAATTATTATTGTTAAACATAATGAATTTATGTCTCTTTTTAAAACCCGTACTAGTACTTAGTCAAATCTACATAAAAACAATCCCGCCGTAATTCCCCTGAGCAAAATAGTTCCGGTATCGGTGTTGTTTTTCATGTTCATTGAGTTATCAAGTGATAGAAGTATATTTTTCATTTTTTCAAGGTCCAGCATTTCACGGCAAAGTGCTGAAGCGGATAACTCATCAAGGATTGTTTCGCCTGATTTTCTGAATTTCAGCACCCTGTTCCCTATATCCGCTGCCTGCCTGCCCCTGTTGATGTTCCACAAGACCTGCGGGGGCAATAATCCTTCAAAGGATTTTCTGAGCAACATTCTGTCTTTTCCTCCGGAAACATAAATATGATCGGGCACCGAAAGGCAATATTCCATCAATTTCCTGTCGAAGGTGGGGTCGCGCATTTCCAGATCATTCATGGCGGCAGATTGCGAATGCAGAAAACCGACGATGCTGCTTCCGGGCTTAATTATCTTTAAACGTGTTTTCAAGGGCGATCCCTTTTTTGAAAAGGACGGGTCATGGTCTTCTTCAACCATCTGTTCGTACACCCTGTTGCTGATTGCCCAATCTTTTCTGATGGCAGAATATTCCAGAAAGGGCATTTTGCCTTTGTGTTTTCCGGAAATTTTTGTCTTTACCGAATCCGGAAGGTACAAAGGCAGTATCACATGCCTCCATCCATACCAGGTAAAAAAATGCTTCATTTTTATCAGATCGGATTTTCGCGACATGATTTGCAAAAAACCGGGCGTAGGCCACGAAACGGTGGCATTCCCACCTTGTCCGGTAAGCATGGTTCCCAATCCCAATCCATGAGCCTGTTTTTTTATTTCATTTATCCAAAAAGCATTGGCGCCGGCATGAAATGGTTCGTCATGTACATTTAAACTTTCGCGCACTGCATTAAAGGGATCAACATCAGCTGCATCAACGGGATGCCAGATAGCATTTCCGGTAAAATCGGCTGTCATCCTGGCCAGTTCGCCTTCATCACCAAAGCGCCGGGCCGAAGTCATGCCTTCAACACTGAAAGCCGGCACAGAAGTGAATACATCCAGCTTTTTATTTTCTTTTTTAAGCAGTCCGGCCGCCAGTGCCACAACAGTCCCCGAATCCAATCCGCCACTCAGTTGACTGCCCACGGGTTTGTATGACCTGAGTCGAACCTCAACAGCCCGCGAATATTCTTCAAAAAAACGGGTGTAATACTCATTTTCATCTTTGAGGATAAGCGGACGGGTTTCTTCGGGAAACCAATACCGTGTTTTTTTCACCTCCAGATTTTTGCTTATTTCCAAAAAGTGGGCCGGTGGAAGCCTGAAAATATTTTCATATCCGCTAGTGGTACCATTGCCTTGCCATGAGGTAAGAACCTGTGCCACTCTTTTGAGATTTGGTTTTTTAGGAATTGCATCAAGGGCAAGAAGCGATTTGATGCAGGTACCAAAGGCAAAAAATTTATCGCATCTGTAATAATACAAAGCCGAATAGCCATGCTGATCCCTGAGTATTTTCAGTTCTTTCTTTTCTGAATTCCAGGCAGCCACTACCCAATCGCCCTCTATCATTGCGGCAGCATTAGTACCGTATTTATTATAAACCGCTGAGGCAATTTGTCCATCTGTTAGTTTAGCAGAATCAGTTAAATTTAAATCTTCGATTAAATATTTTCGGTTATCGATTCTGCCGTTAAAAAAAACCACATTTCCGCCGGCATTCTTATATGGCTGTGATTCGAAAACTGCTTCAGGGGTATTAAACCGATGGTTGTATCCCATCGACAATCCGGGCTCACTGAAAGAAAAACTATTGTCGCTTCCCCAATATCCACAGGCATCTGCCATGATTTTACCGGTGTTGGCCGGCAAATCATGTTCTTTGCAAAAAAATCCGTAAAGTGCTCCCATTTTAAAAGAAAAAATTAATAACCGTAATAGGGATAATAACCGTAATTGTTATACGTACTAACTCTTTGCCTTCCCAGCAAATATATCTCCTCAATTTTTTCATCTATTTGCTCCTCAACTGATTTAAGCTGGTTGAGACGGTCATAAGTATATTCGAAATCACTTTCAGCACTGATCTGTGTTGTATCCGATGGCTGAAATCCGGTGTAAAGCAAAGTCCAGAATTTATCCGCTTCAAATTTTGTTTTGAAAAAGTACACATTGCCCTTTTTTCCCTTACTGCTTGTTTCTCTTTTGCCTAGAAAGACAATGGTATCTTTTGGAGTGAGGTTAAAACTTGAAAGTACTATACTTTTTGCAATATTTTCCTGTGTTATCAGCGAATTGTCAATTTTGCTCTCCAACTTCAGCTTCTTCATTTCCTTGTAGGCCGTTACCCTGAAATTATCCTTTTTAAGATAATAACTCCACACAGTATCATTAACCGGAATTTGATTTTTTGCCATAACAACAGATGCGGCAAACTTTAATTCATCATTTTTAATTCTGAAAATTTTATCGAATATTTTCTTTACCTGTGGTTCTGAATAAAACGGAGCAAGCAAAATCAGGTAATCCATAAACGGATAGGATGCGTAGAAATAGCCACTTTCGGATCCTGTGTAATAATAGTAATCGTTATATTTTGCATTATAGGAATACTCTGTTTCAGTTTCTTCGTTATCAGATTGCTGCTTTTTGAGCTCTATTCTGGCTTCCTTTATTATTGCTTCCTTATAGGGTTCGTAGTTTTTTATTGAAATAAGGCCCGAATCTGCCAATGTGCTTAGCAAATCATATACAAAACCCTTATATTCATAGTACTGCGTTAATTGCATGATATCCGGAAACAGAGCTTTTGTTAGCTCAAGACTGTCAGAAAGGGAATAAAACAGTGTTGTAAATTCATAAGTATTGTTAGTAAACGGAGTATTTTTAACCATACATCTTATAAATGCCCTGGTTGATTCGATTGTTTTCTGACTTGTGAGTGTGTTCAAAATGGCAATCTGAAGTGTAGTTGTATCCTCAATTTCATTGTAATAATCTTCAAGAAATTTTACTGATTCGGGTGTTTTCAATGAGCTGAAAAGCGAAATTAGTCCGGCCCGTTCAGACAAAGTGTATTTATATGCTTTTTTATCACGGATACTTTCTGAAAGCGATTTAAAATGTTTATCAGAAATGTTTACGAAATCGACCGAATTGAGGGCTTGTTTAACTGTCAGACTGTCACCGTTTTTCAGAGCCTCAAAAAAGAACCGGGCTTTATCAGAAAAAACAGATTTTTCGATGATTGTGTCAGCAGGAGCAAAAGTATTAAAGAATGTTCCGGCATAATTTCCCATGCCCGAAATAGTGTCAATGCATGCGCTCATGCAGTACAACACACCCCGGTTGAGGATTAGCTTTTCACGAATTGCACGGGTACTGTTTGTATCGGTAAGCAAAAGTTCGAGGGTATACAGGGAATCCACCTGTGAAATTTTCTTTTCTTTCACAATTAATCCATTGGCAAAAGTTATTTGCATAATATTTTCACTCCACAAGCTGTCAATCAAATCATAGCTTTGATATTTATGAAATTTCAGATATTCAATCCGTACTTCCTCTCCGGTTTGACTGCACTTGAAGTTTTTGGTAAGATAATTGCTCATATGGCTCATTTCCTGCTTTTCTTTTTCGGTTAGACCGTAAGAATAGGGATAAAGATTCTGGGATGACGATTCAGAAGGCGGATCGATGGTTTTTACCGTGAAAAACATGGTGGTGTCGCGGTATTCCTCAAACTTTTTCTCGTATTTATAGCCCGAAAAAGCAAATGACTTCAAAAACTCCTCCGGCTTTTTATTTTCAGGTCTTTTGCAGCAAAGCAAATAATAATCAGCCCCTTTGATGATCATTCTCAGAAAAATGGTATTTCCCGATTTATCAGCAGCTTCGACATCAATGGCAGGATATCCCTGAACACTAAGTAAGGCAGATCCTTTTTTATTATATTTCAGTTCTTTAAGTACCTGACTTGTAATATAATTCAGTTCAAAAGTATCTTCCTCGATGTATTCAAAATCATGCAGCGAAGCTTTCATGACCAGATAATAGGAACCATCTTTTTCATCGACTGCCTGATAAAGTTCGCCTGAAGAAGTGCGGTCGAGGTGGTCGAGACTTTTAAAAACTCCAGAAGGCATGCTAATGGTAAAACCACCTTTTCGGGATGTGCAGGATTTCCAATCAGAGGATTTCTTTTCAAATTTCAGCGAATTGAAATATTTGTCGCCTTCGGTTTTTACAAAATCTCCAATACCGCCCATTTTCATTACAATAATTTCGAGCGGAGTGATGAGAATGTTAAATCGCTGGTAATCGCCCCGGCGCGTTTTGTTTAAGATATCATAACCGGGATACCCGTTTTTGTTGATGGTTTTTTTACTGATAACCTTGCCCGGAATATTTTCATAAAACAGACTATCAATGCGTTTCATAAGGTAATTCTCATCCTGTCCGGTAAGTTTCCCGTAATGGTTGATTCTTGAAACCACAAAGGAAGATCCGTTAACCATTTCGGGGTAAAAATATTCGGTGTTGTTTCCAAATGAACCGTTTTCGAGCATTTCACCGGGAGCATTCAGCGAAAACAGTGAATCGGATGAAAATTGCCGTGAATAACTAAGCGGAAAAACTGTTTTTTCAGATTTCTCCTTGAGCTGATCGGCTTTTTTGCTGAAAGTACGTTGAGTGGGACGAACGGTATAGCCCTTACTCCGGAGGATTTCAATAATTCCCTCTTTTCCCGGCAGATGTGCTGCGCCGCAGCCCGCAAAAACCGAATATGTTTTAAGCAGTGAATCAAGGGTATGTGCCATTATTTTGTTTCGTTCAACAATCATGTATTTGTGAAAGTTTTTCGACGGATTCATCATGTTCGAAATGGAATCGAGCAATTTAAGGTCTCCGTTTCGGTAAGCCTCCTCCATGAGCTCCTGAGGCGTTTTTCCCGTTTCCATAATTTTCTCATACATATCGTTCTGCTCATAATAATTTACATCGTTTTCGTCGGGCAAATAAGATTTTTCGAGCAGTTTCAGCATTTGATCCATCCTTTCAAGCGCGGCAATTTTTTTGTTCTGTTTTTTTCCGGTTTGGTAGATAAACAAATCCAGGTAGGTATTTTCTTCAAAATTGCCGTCCATGCTTCCGAAACGGTAGAGCAGATAATTGGTCAGACTGTGGTCAGTTGCCAGCACCGAAGCAAAATCAGCATTCTGTAACAATTTGAGTTCAAAAGCCGTGTTGTAAAAGCCTCCATATTGAAAATTTGTTCCGTCGATGCCCAGCATTTCAGACATGTAATCTGATTCGGTCATTTCCTTAAACCAGTTGTCGGGATTTATTTCCAGCGCAACCAGATCGCAGTTTTTGATCCCCAGAAAAAAAGTATCCGTAAGGTGAAATGCCAGCTTATTGCTCACATGCATGGTCCCGTAAAGGTATGATGGTTTTTTAAGTCCGTTTCCCGAAATTTCCCAAAGCAAACTGTTTTCGTCATTTTTCTGTGCATATAAATGCAGTGTATTTATGATTCCGGCAAATAACAGGAATATAAATACCATCGGTCTGTAATTATACTTTCTCATTTCTGATGTTTTAGGTGAAAACATTCTTTCCAAACCTACATGATTTTTTGCAAAAAACACGCAATCACATGAAAAAAATGCCATTAATTTATAAACGCAAAAAATGGGCCGTAATTATTATTTTTTTGTAATTTAGTCACCTCATCATGTATTATCATTGTCTTTAAATTTCGGATATGAAAAAATTTATAATATTGGTCTTTCTTTTTTTTCTTGAAACCAATTCTTTTTCTCAGTGCCAGCAAATCATCATGCATTATGAATGCCTGTCGCATGAAATTACCGACAATGCCATTTATGTTTGTCAGGGTGATACAATAATAATGAATGCCTGGGGCGAATATCCGGAAAACGACACCTATTATCATCAGGATGATGCAACTTCACAATTTGTATGGATGTACAAATATCATACTGATGCTGTTTATAGACCAGATGATCCTATTTGGGAACTTGAATTTTTGTTTGCAAGAACAGTTTTTACTGACACTTCTCAGTTAAGTCAGTTTATTGTTGTGGACGATGAAAATTTTAATATCGGATTGAATATCCTTGATATTGACAGTTGTTTGGTTTCGAATAATGGATTAATACACGCAAGAGTCCTAAAAAGTCCTGTAATTGAAATCACTGAAGCCCCCGATACAGTAATAGTGGGGGATAGTTGTTTGATGACTGCAACATTTTCAGCCAATCCTTTTAGGGAATATTCAGGTGGTGGATTTGGCAATACCATTCCCCCTGAAGATCTTGTTACTGTAGAATACTCACATATGAAGCAGATTGATTTTTTTGAAGACGATGACATAATTGATAGTATTGGTGAAATTGAGCAAATTTGTGTTATTCTTGAACATTCATATTTGGGTGATCTGATAATATCTCTTACATGTCCATGGAATATTAATACAGGAAATCCAGAAACTTTGACCTTGCAGTATTATGGTGGAGGATCAGCATATCTTGGCGAACCGGTTTTCGATCCTGGTTATGGATGGGGTACCGGATACGACTATTGCTGGTCACCAATACCTGACTTTAGCACAATGACATCCGAAGCAAGTTCAGAAAGTCTTTTGCCTCCGGGCAATTACACGGCATATGAATCATTTAGCAAATTGATAGGGTGCAAAAAAAATGGCTTCTGGTCATTTCACATCCTTGATAACTGGTGGATAGACGACGGCTATGTTTTCGATTGGGACATCAATTTTATTGACGGTTTAAAAACCATTTACAATTATGAAGATGCAATCATTGGAAATGCTTGGAGTGGAGCAGAATTCAGCAATCCAGAATCTCTTTCAACAAATGTCTATTTTAATGAACCCGGAGAGCAAGAAATATTATTTAATGTTTTTACTGAAAATTGTGCTTTTTCAGAAGTTGAAATGGTTGTGGTACTTGATACAGCTCTTTCAGTATCAAATGCTGTTTCGGAGAATATCCAAATATTTCCAAACCCCGCAAACAATTTTTTAAAAATCAAAACCGATCAAAAAATAAATTACACCGTTTATAATTATATCGGTGAAGTTTTACTTATAGGTGAAAATACCCTGGTTGATATTAGTAGACTAAGTAGTGGTGTTTACCTTATAAAGCTTAGGTTTGAGAACGGAAAGGAACAAATATTTAAGTTTGTTAAAAATTAATAACCCTACGTATTTTATTGTATGTTTATTGCTCTTTATGTTAATTATAGATTAAGTTAAATTGTTATTTAACAGATAATTATGATTGTTATTTTTAACAAAATGTTTTTGAAATTCTAAATTCATGTATTATATTTGAATCTTGATTGCCAAACCCAAATGGTGAATCGAAACAACAGAATACCAATTAATATTGGTTGTTTTTTATTATTATTGAGAGACTTCCCGGGCTTTGGTCCGGGAATTTTCTTTATGTAGTGCCAGCAGATACTATGTACGCAGGTATGACGCTCCGTTGATATCCAAAATGCAACCCGACATAAAATCAGTGCCTTCGGCAGCCAGCATCAGAACGGCATGGGCTACTTCTTCGGGACGGGCAACGCGGCCAAACGGACTCTGGTTTCTGATCTGATCCCCTTCGGGCCCGGTTAGCATGGGCACCGACATTTCGGTATCAACAAAACCCGGTGCAACTGTGTAAATAAACACATTCTTTGGAGCCAGTGCTTTTGCCATGGACTGTCCCAACGCATTCATTCCCGCCTTGGAAGCTCCGTAAACAGGGGCATTGGGTTCACCCCGAAATGCACCGCGCGAGGATATATTTACTATTTTTCCCCCTCCGTTTGCAGCCATGCTCCGTCCGAATAAAAATGACAGATGCGCTGCGGCTGTGAGATTAATGTCTAATGTTTGTTTCCAGTTCTTTTCCCATTCAGCAAAACTGATTTCATTCAGGTCAATTTCATTGATTACCCCCGCATTGTTTACCAGAATGTCAATTTTTCCAAACCGCTCAATAACTTCATTGAAAAAAAATTCGGCTTTTTCAGGAAATTCCATATCAAAGGATACCATCCCATGCCTTCCAGGTTTTAACATTCCGAGCACTTGTTCTGCTCCTTTGTGGTTCTTATTATAATGGATTACCACATCTGCTCCGGCTTCGGCAAACATTAAAGCCGCTGCCTTACCAATTCCCCGTGATGCACCGGTAATCAGTACCCTTTTGTTTTTAAATGAAATTTCCATAAATAATGTATATGCTCCTGTGAGCCTTAACCGTTTTTTATTCTGTCAGATTTACCAGGGAGGTATCGGAGGCCGGACTGTAATACTGAATGGCCCAGCCCTGTACTTTCCATAAATCCTTAACTTTTATCAGATCAATGGTTCCCTCAACTTCATTGATGGTGTCAAAATAAGTCACCACCGCTGTTTCACCGGTAATCTCCGATTTCAGATCAATAAAGTATGCTTTTTCTTTTTTCTTTCCCATTTTTTCGTCCATGTCCTTCTGGTCTGAAAAATCCCCGTCATAATATTTGCCAGCCTCATCATAATTCATCTCATACCAGCTTGTAATAAAATTACGAACAACATCTTCGGGGGTTTTTGGATAATTTACATCGGCTGATTCTGCTTTATCCTCTTTTTTCTCTTCTTTCTCTCCACCGCATGAAGCAAAGAAAATCACCGAAAAAACAGTGAGAAATAAAAATATTTTTTTCATGGTTATCATGTTTATTTTATTGTTATACAGGTTGATGAAGTAAATATAACATTTTTTCAAAAAATAATCAGAAAATCTTTATGGAATTTCACTACTTCCTTCCCTATATAGAAACGTTTTATTATTTAAAGTTTAATGTAGGCTTTAGTCCGGATGATTGTTGGTTGCCTTCATCCGGACTTTTTCTTTTTCAATTATTTAATTTCTCCCTGAAAAAACCAAAATGCAGCGGTATGGATTTTTTCCAGTAATCACGGCTGTGGCCGCCGGCCATTATTTTGAGGTTGATTTTTGCTTTCTTCTTTTTGCATTCGGCATAAAACCTGAGGGTTTGCAAATAAAACATATCACTGCTCCCGCAATCAACAAACAATGGTTTTTTTGACCCGGCCAACTTGTCAATATTTGTTATGGCTGAATATTTACTCAGATTCTCCAGTCCGGTCGCTCCCCTTCCAAAAATTTTATCTAAATCAAACTCATCCGGTTTTTCTGTCAGGTCTACCATTCCGCTGGTACTTCCTGCTGCCCTGAACAAACCCGGTCTTTCCGAAAAAAAATACAAAGCTCCATGTCCGCCCATACTTAAACCGGTAATAAAAATATTGGACCTGTCCATCCTGTATTGCTCGTTTATGGCTTTTATGAGGATGCTGAAAAAGAAGGTTTTGAATTTAAGTTCTTTGATAACCGGACTGTTTACATACCAGCAGCTGAACAGTCCGTCGGGACAAACCACAATCATTTCAAATTCATCGGCAAGTGCCTGAACATCTGTTACCTTGTTCCAGCTTGAATAATCTCCCGAATATCCGTGCAAAAGAAAAACCACCGGATAATATTTTTCCCCCTGACCATAATCCTTTGGTGTAAAAACATGAACTGTATCGTTTACCGGCAAAAGAGAGGTTGTGAAAACCAGTTGTTGCTGAGCATTCAGACAAAATGAAAACAAAAATGCAAAACTAAAAAGCAAATTTCTCATATTCTGTTTCTTAAAAAAATTAAAAGTACAAAACCATATCTTAAAAAGACGTAATTTTGTAAAAAAAAAACTAATGGTCGAACTGGAACTCCTTTGTCCTGCAAAAGATGCCGATACCGGTATTGCCGCCATTACCTATGGCGCAGATGCGGTGTACATAGGCGCAGGAAAGTTCGGAGCCAGGGCTGCTGCCACAAACACCACCGGAGAAATTCACCGCCTTTGCCTTTTTGCCCACAAGTTCAACGCAAAGGTTTATGTTACCATAAACACCATTCTTTATGAAGATGAACTGGCTGAGGCAAAAAAACTCATTCATGAAGTTTATCAAGCCGGTGCAGACGCAATAATAATACAGGATCCCGGAATCCTTGAAATGAACCTGCCGCCGGTTCCTTTGTTTGCCAGCACCCAGATGCACAATTACGATCCCGAAAGAATAAAATTTCTCGACAAACAGGGATTTTCAAGAATCATCCTTGCCCGGGAACTTTCTGTTGCTGAAATTGCCGAAATCAGAAAGGTAACAAAAACCGAACTGGAAGCCTTTATTCATGGTGCGTTGTGCGTTTGTTTAAGCGGACAATGTTATTTCAGCATGGCAATATCCGGAAGATCGGCCAACCGCGGCGAATGCATGCAGGCGTGCAGAATGCCCTACGACCTTACCGATAATGACGGGAAAACTTTACTGAGAAACAAACACTTGCTGTCACTTAAAGACCTCAATGCTTCTCAAAATATTGAAGCACTTATAAATGCCGGTATTACATCTTTTAAAATCGAGGGCAGACTGAAAGACAAATCATACATCATCAATAATACCGCGTATTACCGACAACTTATTGACGAATTCATTTCGCGCAATGCCGGCTACCGCAGGGCATCCTCTGGTAAAACCATTCACGGGTTCGATCCCGATCCTGAAATTACTTTTAATCGGGGTTACACCAATTATTTTCTGGAGGGCAGAGAAAAGACAATGGCCTCATTCAACACACCCAAATCGGTCGGGAAATTTCTCGGAAGGGTAAAATCAGTTGATAAAAACAGCATTCTTATTGATACTCCGTTCACCATAAACAACGGCGACGGACTGTGTTATTTCGATGAGCACGGGGAGCTACAGGGTTTTTATGTGAACCAGGTCAATGGCAACCAAATTGTTCTTTCTGAAAAACAACCCATTAACATCGGCGCAGAAATTTTCAGAAATTACGACCGGATATTTGTCAGGGAACTTGAAAACAACTCGGGTAAAAGAAAAATTGACGTTCGCATAACGCTTTCAGAATTTTCTGAAGGATTGGTAATTTCAGGAATTGATGAAGACGGATTTTCAAAAAGCATTCAATACCCCTGCGACAAAGTACCCGCCCGTGATGCACGGCTGGCCGAAGAATCAATTTGCCTTCAGTTGCAAAAATCGGGTGACAGTATTTTCAACGTTACAGAGGTAAACATTGAAACCTCTTCTCCGTATTTTGTTCAGATATCCATCCTGAACATGCTCAGACGTGAACTTCTCTCCGAAATTGAGCATCTGCGGATCAATGGATACATCCGTCCTAAACCCGCAAAGAAAAAAACAGCAGAAGTCAGTCCCGAAAAACATCCCGATTACAATTCGAACATTTCCAATTCACTTTCCGAAAAATTCTATAAATCAAGGGGTGCAGAAACAACCGAAAAGGCATTTGAATTTCTTGAAAAAAGCCATTACCATAACAAACCGCTGATGACAACACGTTACTGCATTAAATATGAACTGGGCGTATGTCCTCACAAGCAAAAACCTACAGCATCTTCATTAGTATTCAGCGAACCTCTTTTTTTACAGGATTACCAAAGAAAATACCGACTTGAATTTGATTGTAAGCTGTGTTTGATGAAGGTTTTTCAGGTATGATTTTATTAATCAGATCTCTTTCCGGTTATTTTCAGAAATGAGCCCGGAACCGGCGTGTCAAAGAAGAGCTTCTCCCCCGAAACAGGATGCACAAACGAAAGAACCATTGCATGAAGCCCCATTCTTTTCAACGGATTGGTAACCGCTCCATATTTTTTATCCCCTGCAACAGGATGTCCGATGTCACACATATGCACACGTATCTGATGTTTTCTGCCGGTTTCTAGATCCAGCTTGACCAGACTGTAATACTTGCCTTTTTCTAAAGTCAGGAACCCGGTTACTGCCCACTGTCCCTTTTCAGGATTTTGCGACGAGTGAACAATCATGGAGCTGGTTTCAAAAAGATAGGAACTTATTGTGCCGGAATATTTTTCCATCACGCCCTCAACAACTGCCACATAGGTTCTTTGAAGCACCGATTCATTCCATGATTCCTGTAAAAGGGTTTTTACCTCTTCGGATTTTGCAAACAACATCAATCCGGATGTTTCCCTGTCCAACCTGTGCACAATAAAAATTTTATTCAGGTGATGTTGCTTTTTCACGTAATCGCTCAGAATGCTGTATGCCGTTTCTCTTTTTTCACTATCTGTAGCTATAGAAAGGAGTCCTGATTCCTTTTCAACCACAAGCAAATGTGCATCTTCAAAAACAATTTTAACGCCCCTGAGCCGGTTATTTTCATTTTTATCGGCAAGAATTTCGGCTTCACCTACTTCAATTTTACTGCCGGTTTTAAGCATCATTTCAGCTTTTTCGCAAGGTACACCATCGGCAGTTATGAGCCGTTTCCGGATCAGGTATTTGATGTCGTCGCGGTTTTTTCCGTGCAGGTATTTCTGAAGAAAAGACATCAGATCACATGGTTTTTCAACAATGCGTGAGAAATTTAGCCGGGAATGATTCCCCGCAGGCAAATGGCGCTTATTGGTTTTTCTTTTCAATTAAAATCAGAATAAAAGGCATAAAAGTAAACAAAATCCTGCTCTTTTGTCTTTTCATTCATTGTTACTGTGTAATATACTTTTTCCTATCTTTGCAAAAACAAAAAACCATGAGGTGGTTTATTACTTTTTGTGTTATAATTTTTTTCATCGGCTGTAAAAGTGACGGGAAGAAGAATGTCGATAAAATTCCTGATGAAAAATTCATTGAAGTTATCATCGACCTGCATCTGGGCGATGCGCTGCTTGAAACGGGCAAATTTGATCCGCAGGACAAAAAATACCATCCGGATAATTTTTATGCTGCGATACTTAAAAAACACAACGTAACACGCGAAGAGTTTGACAAAACCCTTGATTATTTTGCCGACTATCCCGGAGAGCTTATGAAGATTTATGACAAGGTGCTTGAGGAACTCAGTAAGAAGCAGGGCAAAAATACCGGGCAGAAAAAAAACAACCCAGCACCTGTTAATCCTGTTAATGATTCCATCAAAAAAGTTCATCTCATCAAATGAGGAAAATATCGGCAAACTATATCTTTCCTGTTTCAGGGAAACCAATTAAAAACGGGATTATTATTGTCGACGATGAAGGCACTATCCTGGATGTTGTTGACTCCGGAGAAAATTTCAGGGAAATTGCCGGATTGGAACATTACAGTGGAATACTTGTTCCGGGTTTAATAAACACCCATTGCCACCTCGAACTTTCCTATCTTAAAAGCAAATTAGCACAAAACCTGAAGCTTGAAGGTTTTATCGAAGAAATCCAAAACAAAAGAAATCAGGAAAAAGAGTTAGCCTTTGAAAAAGCATCCAAACATGATTATCTGATGGAAAAGTACGGCATTGTTGCCGTAGCCGATATTTGCAATGATGAATTTACCTTTAAAATCAAGTCAGAAAGCAAAATAGAATATCATAATTTCATTGAAATTTTCGGCACCAATTCTGCCAGGGCATCCGGGTTTTTCGAAAAGGGAATTCTGTTGCAAAAAACAGCAATAGAAAAATACGGACTAAGCGCAATGATCACCCCGCACGCCCCCTACTCCATTTCACCAGCATTATTCAGGTTGATAAATGACCACACAAAAACAGAAAATCAGATAATCACCATTCACAACCAGGAGAGTAAGGAAGAAAATCAGTTGTTTATTTCAAAGTCGGGGAAGATTTTTGATAAAATCAAATCCTGGGGGGTTGATCCATCAGACTGGTATCCCCGAATGGATTCGTCGGTCGCGATTTCTGTTTCCTGCGCTCCGGCACATTGCAACCTGCTTCTGGTGCACAACACCTACACTTCAGAGAGCGATTTGAAATACGCTGAAAATCTGAATAAAAATATTTTTTGGGTTATGTGCCCCAATGCCAACCTCTATATTGAAAACCAATTGCCCGACCTGAAGATGTTTCGAAAAAACAAGGCTGCCATCACAATCGGCACCGATAGTTTAGCCTCCAATCACACGCTGTCAATTCTGGAGGAAATGAAAACCCTGCAAAAATATTTTCCTGAAATTCCCCTTGAAGAAATCATTACATGGGCTACGTTAAACGGAGCGAGAGCGTTAAAATCAGAACACAGGCTTGGAAGTTTCGAACCCGGTAAAAAACCAGGAATCTGTTTGATTGAAAATATTGACCTTAAAGGATTTTTATTAAAAGAAAACAGTATTATTAAGCGGATGATTTAATGTTATTGGGAACCGAATCCATTACTCATCCACCGGGTATTCCGGCATCCTTCTTCTTCCGCATGGATGCGTACATCCAGCGCAATTTCCGTTGCAGCCTGATTGCCGGATGATTTGCAGCGGCTCACTTTTCGCAAAATACAATGCTTCAGACCAGCTGCTGTAAGAATTTTTATTTTTAAACGCCCGCACTTTCCAATACCAAACACCTCTTTCCAACTCTTTGATTCCAAGTTTGAATACAGTATCGACAGAGGAATATCTCCGGTTAAGATTGAAATTCTCATCTCTGGAAATCATTACCTCATACACCATTTTTTTTCCGGATGATGACCAGGAAAGAAATATTGAATCCTCAATGGAATAAATATCTCCATCAGGAGAAACGGGCACTGGCGAAGGAATTTCACCATCAGTTTTTTCAAGGGAAATGTTTTCGCTGATAAACTGATAGCAGAATAAAAGGCCGAAAAACAAGGTCAGGTAATTACTTTTCATATTCGGGTTTTTCCCTATAAAATGTCAAATATTATGCCGTTTTATCCAATTTCCCTAACAATAGATAAAACTTCGTTTTCATTCAGCTTTGAAATTCTGGCTTCAAGTTTTTTTACTCCCTTTCGTGTGTTTAAATCATAAATAGCTGTTTGAACTTCACCGGTTTCAAGAACACTGTTCATTTTATTTTTTACCTCAGCCAGTTTTTCTCCTTTAAAAAACTGTTCAATATTGCGACCGATAATCATATCATAGGAACCAAGAGAGTTTTTTATATCTGCCTTGTAATCTGTATAAAGACCTTCCTTATTTATAATAAATACCGCATCGGGAATTGCTTCAAACAGACTTTTCACTTTCTGTTGCTGGTCAATCAGTGATTTTTCAAGTTTCTTTCTTTCAGAGATGTCCCTGATCATAGCATAGAGGTACTTTTTATCATTTTCGAGTTTTATGACAGTCAGACTGACCTCTGCATCAAAAAGCTCACCCCCCTTACGTTTGTAACACCAATAAAATGGTTTGGATATGCCTTCATAGGCTTCCTTGATTTTTCTATCCCTTTTTTCATCGGATGCACTGCCCGAAGGCTGTTTAGGAGGCGACAGAAGAAGCAGGTTCATGCCAAGCATTTCTTCTTTTTTATAACCAAAAAGCTCACATGACTTGCTGTTGCAGTCGAGCATCACATCGCCCTGCTCATGATCAACTATAATAATTGCGTCACTAGCTTCGGAAAACAAGGAATAATATTTTTTTTGTGATTCGATCAGTGCATCTTCTGAAAGCTTCTCCTTTGAAACATCCAGTGTCCACATCAGCACCCTGTAAATTTCACCTTTTTCATTGAGAACAGGTTCAAGATGTGCTTCGGCCCACTGTTCCTGGCCATCAATATTTAATCTCTGCCTGTAAATAACATGTTCGCCCTGACGAGCCTGAACAAATTTTTCAATAAAAAACCCGGGTTGATCCTTTTTTTCAAAAGGAATAAAGTCCAACAGATTATCACCTTTTTCAAGGTTGTGGTTAAATTCATCCCTTATGATATTTGCCGCTGCTTTATTAAAGGCAACAATGGTATAATCAAATTCAACCAGATAAAAACGTTGGATGCTGCTGTCAAATAAAGGCAAAATATCAGTCTTTATCTGTTGTAGTTCAATCTCGGTGTTTTTCTTATCCGATAAATCGAAAATCGAAACGCATATTTTATCAATATTTTTATCGTTACCGGTTACCAGAGGAAAAATCGTAATTTTAAAAAAGTACTTCTGGTCATTGATTAAAAATACCCGGCTCAGATAATGGGTAATACCCTGAAATGTATTAACAAACAATGATTGAAACTCAATTTTATCAAGAAAGTTGAGAATTTCAAAAACCGGTTTATCAAAGGAAGTTTCCCTTCTCAGAATATTTGATACAAACCTGCGACCGGCTTTGTTTCCCAAAATAACCTTTTCCTTTTTATCAAGTAAAAAGATGGCTTCCTGACTTGAGTTCAGCAGGGCATTAAAGGCATGCTGATCAGTGGAAAGCTCGCTTGTATAGGCTTTATCAGGAGGATTGTTTTCGGCAGGTGATGAAAAATCAGCTATTCTCCTGAAGATCATCTGAACCGAACATTTGTTTTTAAATTCAATATGTGAACCCATGGCCTCAATGGTCAGGGACTTCTTATTAATATTATGCAGGATAAAAGTAAAAGTACCCGTTTTGGTTTTGTTGCTTACAGCGTGGGCAATTTTTTCCTGAACAATAGACTGGCTTTCACTGTCAACAAAATCAAATATGTTTTTTTCAAGTAGTTCCTCGATATAAAGTGTTTCGAAAAGCTTTAATCCGGCATAATTTACAAATTCTATTTTGTTGTCGGTAAGTACTACAATGGTGTCGGGCGAATCCTCAATAAGCGTGCGGTATCTGCTTTCCCTTCTTTTTATTTCCTTGTCATAAAAATGTTTGGCCAGGGCCATTTCAATGGTAATCCCCAACAAAGCTTTGTTTACAGGTTTTAAAAGATACCCGTAACTATTAGTGGTAAGAGCTCTTTGCCAGGTTGCTTCCTTTGTGTCGCTGGTAAGGTAAATAACCGGAATATCATATTTCTGGTAAATGATTTCAGCAGCCCTGATCCCGTCAATTTTTCCCGGAAGATGAATATCCATAAGCACCGCATCGGGTCTAAGCTCTGGCATTTTTTCCAGTGCCTCCTCTGCGTCCATAAAAAATCCCACAAAACTGTAACCCAGTTCAGATAAAAACATTTTAAAAATTGTGGACAACATTCTGTCATCCTCAATAACAAGTATTTTTTTATCTTTCATCATAGCTGCTTTTTTATTTGATCCTCAAAAATTTAAAAAATGTTAAATATCTATTTTACTGCTGATATTTAGAATAATTTTAACTTATTTTGAATCTCAAGATGAAACAGTAAATATACATTTAAATAACCTTGAAATATATTAAAAAAATATTTCTGTTCAAAATATTAAGTCGGAAAGATGAATTTATTAATTGATATTGGAAATACAAGGATCAAATTTGCCATTGCTTCGGATCAAATTGTTGAAACCGGTTTTTTGCCCGAATTTTCTGAAATAGAAATAGATAAACTCATTAGGCAAAAAGGGGGTTTTAACTCATGTATAGTTTCGGCAGTCAGGGATCTGGACCAGGGTATGATTAACAACATAAAAACAAGGTTTTCAAACTTTCTCATATTGGATGAAAATACTATGATACCTGTAAAAAACAATTATCAAAGCAAATCATCATTGGGAAAAGACCGGCTTGCTGCTATTGTTGGTGCACACAATATATTTAATAAGTCACACGTTTTAGTGATCGATTTCGGAACTGCGGTTACTTTTGACCTGCTCGAAGGGGAAAACGGATATATGGGGGGGACTATATCACCCGGACTGTCAACGCGGTTCAGGGCTTTGAACGAGTTTACCGGAAAACTGCCGCTGTTTGACAAAAAAGAAACCGATTTGTTTATTGGAACTGATACCGAATCGGCAATTATTACAGGAGTCCAAAACGGAATGATCTTTGAAACACAAGGATATATCAGCTATCTGGAAAAGAAATACCCCGGACTAAAAGTTATTTTGACGGGCGGTGATGCTGATTTTTTTGCTAAATACTTAAAAAGTACCATCTTTGCAGAGCCAAATTTGGTTTTTATTGGTTTAAACACGATATTACAATATAATGCATAAAATAAAACTATTACTGTTGTTGTTCTTTTCTTTTCTGCTTAGCGGTTTTGCGCAGAATAACACCAGCTCACCCTATTCAAGGTACGGACTGGGTGAAATCGTTTCCAACGGATTTGGTTCCGGAAGGGCAATGGGTGGTGTTTCTATAGCAACCGGGAGCGGACCGAATATCAACTTTATTAACCCAGCTTCCTATTCAACCTTTGGAAAACAATCTTTTATTTTCGATTTTGAACTTAAGAACAAATCCGCATCCTATAAAAATCAGGTCTCAGGTTATTCTCAATCTGCCAGCAACATCGGTTACTTTGCTTTCGGTTTTCCCATATCAGATAAAATTCACTCGGCTTTCGGCCTTGTTCCTTATTCTTATGTTGGATATAACCTGAGTAATGTTGATTCTACCGATTTTGCCGGACCAATAGAATACACTTATAAAGGCTCGGGAGGCCTCCAACGTGCTTACTTTGGAACTTCAGCATTGTTTTTCAAAACCATTTCACTGGGCGCAAATTTATCCTATTTATTTGGGGACATCAATTATTCACGCAAGGTTAATTTCCTGTCAAGCTCCTATTATTATGACCTTGACAGGCAAACCCATACCTCATTGGGCGATATCATGTTCAATTTCGGGGCTATGGTTACGGATACCCTGACTTTTTACCGCGACAGTCTTCGAACTAAAGAAAATTCAACCCGTCTGAAAATCAGCTTTGGTGTAATTTATGACAACGAATCTAAAATTAATGCCACCCGCTCAGTTTTTTCACGCACTTATTATTCGGTGACCTCCTCAGTATCCATTGATACACTTTCAGACTTCAGCAATGAGGACGGAATTGTTAAAATGCCCCGCAACCTTGGCTTTGGCCTTGCTCTAAGTTCCCTTAACAATACTTTTGGGAAAGAGGACCGGCTGACCCTCGCTGCCGATTATATTTTTCAGGACTGGTCTGATTTAACAGTTTTTGGTCTGACCGACTCTTTGCTTAAGAGTTCTACTTTGGCCATCGGACTCGAATACACCCCAAAATATCTTTCAAAGAAAAATGTCAGTTATATGCAAAGGGTTTCATACCGTGCAGGATACCGCATGACAAATTCATATATTTCTGTTAACGGCGAACAACTGAAGAACTTTGGCATAACTTTTGGACTGGGATTACCATTAAACAGGTATTCAGGTTCTACTCTTGGTTTTTCGGTTGAACTTGGCAAAAACGGAACTACCAGGAACAATTTGATTGAAGAAAATTACGCAATTATAACATTAAATTTATCTTTGCACGACAAATGGTTTTATAAAAGAAAGTTTGATTAAAATTCATATTATCATGAAAACATTATTATTGACAGTGGCTCTGGGTCTGATTTTCAGTTTAACACATGTAACTGCCCAGGATGAAGGTTCAAAATTCGGAAATGACAGTGTTAAATGTGTTGAAAACGCCTCTCTTTACGACGGCTTCCTTAAACAACAAAACTATGTTGATGCAGTTGGTCCGTGGAGATGGATGTTTTTTAATTGCCCCAGATCTTACAAAAGACTTTACCTCGACGGCATTACCATCATGAAAAAACTGATGAAAGCCGAAACCGACGCTGCAAAACAGGACAAATACGTTGATACAATCATGATGATTTATGATCAGCGCATCAAATATTTTGGTCAGGAAGGTTATGTACTTGGTCGAAAAGGTGTTGATTATTTTGATCTCAGAAGAAAAACCGATGTCGAAACTGCCTATAAAATATTATTCCGCTCCGTTGAACTGGAAAAAGGGAAAACCGAACCGGCAGTATTGGTAAAATTTATGCAGGCAACCGTTTTGATGCATAAAAAACAAGCTATTGATGATGCTGCATTTGTTTTCAATTACATGAACACTTCTGATGCCATGCACGAACAGCTGAAGGAAACCCCAAATGACTCAACCCTGCTGAAAGGAAATGATATGATACTTTCCATACTCGTTTCAAGTGATCTGGCTCAGTCATGCGAAAAACTTGAGAAAATATTTTCCAATATTTTTGAAACCAATAAAAGTGTTGCTGTTCTTAGAAGCATCGTATCTGTCCTAAGTGCAAAAGACTGTGTTGAATCAGAACTTTTTTATAACGTGCTTGTGGAATTGGATAAATTGGAACCCTCTGAAATTTCAAAAAAGAACCTTGGAAGACAGTCTGAGAAAAAAGATAAATACTCCGATGCTGTCAATTATTACAAGGAAGCTGTGGAACTTTCGGGAAGCGATATTGCCAAGGGCTCATATTACTTTGAAATTGCAAAGATTACCGGAACCAAACTTGGAAACAGTGCCAGCTCAAGAAATTATGCCTATCAGGCAAGAGATCTCAACAATGAACTTTCACCAAACGTATATATTTTGATTTCAACATTATACGGAAACGCAGCTTCTGCATGTAGTGCCAACGATTACGAAAAATGTATGGTTTACATTCTTGCCTATGAAATGGCCCTTAAAGCCAAAAGTTATAAAATGTCAGACGGACTCAGCCAGACAGCTAATGACCTGATTGCCACTTATAAAAATAACTTCCCGAAAACCGAAGATATTTTCTTCAACGGCGATAAAGTTGGCGGATCAAAAACAATTGGCTGCTGGATCAACGAAACCATTACAATCAAAGCCAGGGAATAATATTGAAAAACCAAAGAAGAATATATATTAACATCTTTAACACTGTGGCTCTTTTATGGGTCACAGTCTTTTTTTCATGCAGCAATGACATCGAAAAAGTAAATGCCCTGCTCAACGCTGATACCGATTACCCTCAGCAGTCGGCCGACAGTATTGAGATATTATATTCCGACTCCGGAATCGTAAGATTAAAACTTGAAGCCCCGAAACTTTACAAATACGATGATGTCAAAGAACCTTACGCCGAATTTCCAGTGGGTTTGCATGTAAGTTTTTATGACGATACCCTGGGAATCGAATCGGAAATTACAGCCGGATATGCCATCTGGAAAACCTCAGTGGATATTTGGGAAGCCAGGGATAATGTTATTGCCACCAATACAGTAAAGGGCTATACACTGAATACCGAACTTTTAATCTGGGATAAGCAGAAAGAACTGCTTTTTTCTCCTAAATTTGTAAGGGTAACAACCAAGGAAGAAGTAATTTGGGGCGATGGATTTGAAGCAAACCAGAATTTCACCTGGTATCATATTAAACAAATAAAAGGAAGGATAAACCTTGACGATGAATAAAAAATTTGCATTCGGAATTGAAATCCTGTGGCTTGCTCTGGCAGTGTTCAGTCTGGCAGTAGGAATATATGAAGCCAACAAAAAAGATGCCTCCGGGGATACTTACATCTGGTTTATTATGACCTTTGTATCCTTTTTGATGTTTACCTTCAGAAGGTATTCCCGAAAATACATGAATAAAAACAAACAATAACCGGTTTTTGCTAAAATGGATTATATAATAATTGTAATAACACTGATTTTTTCTGCGTTCTTTTCGGGAATGGAAATTGCTTTCCTTTCGGCCAATAAACTGCGAATTGAGTTAGATAAAAATCACGGAGAATTTACTTCAAAAATTATTTCAATATTTGTAAAAAATCCTGCCAGATATATAGCCACACTGCTCTTTGGAAATAATATTGCTTTGGTTGTTTATGGTTTATTTATGGCCATTGTTTTAACGCCTTTGGTCATGAAAATAACTGATTCAAATGCCTGGATCCTGGTTTTACAAACCCTGATTTCTACCATTGTGATTGTGATTACCGGCGAATACCTTCCGAAAACCATTTTCAGAATCAACCCCAACCTATCCTTAAAAATATTCGCCCTCCCGGTACTTTTTTTCTATTATTTATTTTATCCCATTTCAAGTTTTACAATTTGGTTTTCAAATACGTTTCTGAAAGCCATAACTAAAGGAAAATATGTCTCCAACCCTTCCAAACTTGTTTTTGGGAAAGTGGATCTGAACTTTCTTGTCAGCGAAGCACAGGAATCGCAAGGCGAAGACGATAGTATTGAAAATGAGCTGAAGATTTTTCAAAACGCACTTGATTTCTCAAATATCAAGGTGCGCGAATGTATGATTCCACGAACCGAAATCATCGCCCTGGACGTAAACGAGACAGTTGAAAAACTTAGAAATAAATTTATTAAAACCGGACTGACCAAAATACTTATTTTCAAAGACAGTATTGATAATATTATTGGCTATGTACATTCCTCAGAGCTTTTCAAAAACCCAAAAAGCATAAGGAATATGATGATCGAACTGGCCATCGTTCCCGAAAGTATGCCTGCCAGCAAACTGCTAACCCTCTTTATTCAGTCACAAAAAAGTGTCGCCCTGGTTGTTGATGAATTCGGAGGAACCTCCGGAATGGTAACCATCGAGGATATTGTGGAAGAAATTATCGGGGAAATTGAGGATGAATTTGATGTGCCCGATCTGGAGGAAAAAGATCTGGGTGATGGATGCTATATTTTTGCCGGACGATTGGAAATTGACTATCTAAATGAAAAATACGACTTAAATCTACCCGAATCAGAAGAGTATGAAACGCTGGCCGGACTAATTCTTTTTAATACCGAAAGCATCCCACAGGTTAATGAAACCATTGAAATCGAAGGTTTTACTTTTAAAATTGAGAAAGTTTCCGAAACCCGCATCGAAAAAATAACCCTGATCAAAGCAGGATAACACCACCACCCCACCTGCCACCTACTACTTGATACCCGCTACTCACTACTTGATACTTGATACTCATTACTCGCTACTTCCCACTCCTCACTCCCAACTCCCCACAAGTTTCTCCCTTCTACCACCCACCACACACATTATTTATATATTTTTGTATCTCGAAGTAAAAAAATTACTATATTCGTGGCTTGATTTTTTTTAAGATTTTATAAACACATTTTTATATTAACATGGGAACATTTGAACGTCTAAGAAAACGTGCAGGATTATTTATCATGATTCTTATCGGTTTGGCTATTATTTCATTTATCCTTAATGACTTCTGGAGTCCGTCAAACGGACCACAGCCCGACGAAACAGAACTTGCCATCATAAACGGCGAACCAATGCTCAAATTAGAATTTGACCAAAAGGTTGAGGAGCAGGTACAGCTCAGCGAAGCTTCAGGACAAAAAGTAACTGAAGAACAACGCGAAGAAATACGCCTGAAAGTTTGGGAAAATATGGTGAAACAATCCCTTACCAAAGAAAGTTTTGAAGAACTTGGAATTGACGTTTCCGAGATTGAACTGAATTACCTGATCACCAGTGAAAATCCTCACCCGATGATTATTCAGTATTTTGGTGAAGCTTACAGTCCGCAATACGTTGGCCAATATCTTTCTTTTCTGAAAGAAGAAGTTCCCAACGAGCCCGAAGACAGAAAAGTTCAGCGTGAAACAGAAAAACAGAAATGGTTGTTTTTTACCAATCAGCTGGTTGAAGAACAGAAAATGGGTAAATATCTGACTT
This sequence comes from Bacteroidetes bacterium GWF2_38_335, assembly GCA_001769535.1. GTDB lineage: Bacteria > Bacteroidota > Bacteroidia > Bacteroidales > GWF2-38-335 > GWF2-38-335. The sequence continues at coordinate 128,351 of MEOH01000009.1, read as the reverse complement.
TGGTAAAAAAAGGTCTCCATATCTCAACATTCGAAACCACCAGACAGGCCGAAGAAAAAAACAACATGATTAACCTTAAGTTTTTCGGAGAACCTTATAATAACATATCAGACAGCGCTGTAACTGTTACCGAAGCAGAAATTAAAAAATACTACGACGAAAACAGTTTTAAATACTACAGACCTTATAACGAAAGAGACATCAAGTATATCGTTTTTGATGTTATTCCTTCAGAACAGGATATTAAAGCCACAAAAGAGGCCATTACTTCATGGAAAGAGGAATTTACCGAATCTACCGATGATGCAGTTACTGTTAACAGGTATAATCCTTCTGACCTGCAGTTTACAAAAACCTTTTACAAACAGGGAGAATATCCTTCACCCATTGACACTTTCCTTTTCTCAGGAACAAAAGGTCAGGTTTTTGGTCCATACGAAGACCGTGGTGCATATGTGATTGCTAAAATTTCCGACATCAGGGATCTTCCCGATACAGTAAAAGCAAGACATATTCTGGTGCAAGATCAGTCATGGGAATTAATGGAGGCCAAAGCCGACAGTCTGCTCGACCTTATCAATAACAAAAAAGCCGATTTTGCAGCAATTGCACAACAAAACTCTGCTGATGAAATGACAAAAATGGACGGAGGTAATTTAGGCTGGATAACAATGAATTATATTCCTTCGCTTGCGCAGATGATCAACAACCAGATTTCTTTCGTTCAACCCCTGGTTGATTCAATTTTCTTCGGAAAGCCGGGAACCATTATCAAAGTTAAGACCCAAATAGGCATACACATTGTTGAAATTCAGGAAAAAGGCAAACCAGTAAAAAAAGTTCTTCCCGCATTCCTGATCAACCCCATTGTTCCAGGTGAGGAAACCACAGAAATCGCATACCAGGAAGCAAATATGTTTGCAGGAAAAAACAGTACCGAATCTAAATTTGATAAAACCGTTGCCGAACTGGGAAAAGATATTCGCTTCAAAGGCAACATCACTGAAACAACAAAGGTTATTGAAGGTCTTGAGCCCGGAATTAACCAACCCCGCGAAATAGTCAGATGGGCATTCAGCGAAAATGTTTCAAAAGGAAGCATCTCCCCTGTTTTTGAAATGAAATATAAATTTATAATTGCCAAACTTGATGCAGTGAGAGAAGAAGGTATTCAGCCACTCGAAGAAATTAAAAAAGATATTGAATTCCGCGCAAAAATGGAAGTAAAAGCCAAAATGCTGCTTGATAAATTCAATAAAGCTATCGCTCTTGGCGGAACCATGGAAGAAATTGCCGACACACTTAACCTTACTGTGAACGTTGCTGAAAATGTTACTTTGGCAAATGGCATGATTCAGGGAATGAACCGCGAACTTGATGTTTTGGCCAAATCCTTTAACATTGCTCCCGACAAAATGTCAAAGCCGATTAAAGGCACAAATGGTGTTTATGTGATTCAGGTTACCGGAAAAACAACATCACCTCAGGCAAAACCTGAAACCGAAAAAGTGGTCATCGCTTCAGAAAATGACCGGAAGGTTGACCAATTCCTGATTGAAGCACTTAAAAAAGCAGCTGAAATTAAAGATTACCGGATAAAATATTATTAACGGATGAAAACCCGGGGTTGACACTCCGGGTTTTTTTATCTAATAATTATTCCAAAACTCATTTTTAATTGTTTTTTTTCATATTTTTAAAATCTGATTGGCAATTTATTTTTAAGGTTACAAGGTTTTTTTATGTTTCGTTTTACCTTTTTTAAAAGCACTGTCCTGCATTTTCTGCTTTCCATAATTTTGGTCAGCTGCTATTTTTCCGGTTTTTCCCAAACTTATCACTACACTCAATACAGTGTCGAAAACGGATTGGCTCAATCGCAGGTTCTTTGCCTTTATCAGGATGAGAATGACAATATGTGGATAGGCACTAACGGTGAAGGTATCAATAAATTTAACGGCAAGAAATTTAACAATATTACCACACAGGACGGTTTGGTGGGAAACTATGTTTATTGCATCGTTAAAGATTCCAAAGGACTTATGTGGATTGGAACAAATAGCGGAATCAGCATATTTGACGGGAAAAAATACCAGAATTTCAGTACCGAACAGGGATTGCCCCATAACCGTGTGTATGCCATTGCCGAAGACAAATCAAGAAAACAAATGTGGATTGCCACCGAAAAAGGTGTGGCAATTTATAAAAACGGGAAAATATCAACGTTTACAAAATCCGAAACACTGGTGAACACCTTTGTTTACTCACTCCTCGTTGACAAAAAAAACAATGTCTGGTTTGGAACCTATGGAAAAGGACTGGTAAGGCTTTCAGGAAATAACATTCAGAATTATACCAAAGAAAACGGTCTGTACATGAATGTAGTCCGGACCATGGAACAGGATCATAAAGGCAATATTATTATAGGTACGCTCAATGGGTTAAATTATTTTGATTATCAGAAAGACACCATTAAATCCATTGCCATTGATAATCCCAATTCGGTTAATACCATTACCGATTGCATAATTGAGGAAAACGGCGACATCTGGATTTCGGTTTATTCAGGCAACCTGCACAAACTTAGATACATCAACAACAACCTTTCACTGGTTTTTTCAATTTATACCATCGGTTCAGCCAAAAACATCTGGACCCTTTTTCAGGACAGGGAAAAAAACATCTGGTTCGGAACCATTGATTTTGGATTGTTCAGGTTTGGCGGACTGCGTTTTTACAACTATAACGAAGATAATGACAAGCTTCAGAATAACAGTGTTTACGCTATTTGTCAATCACGGGACGGCAATTTCTGGATAGGCACCAAAAATTCAGGTATTGCCAAAATGATTACTGATGAGCAATCTCGTAAACCCGAATTCATCGACTACACCTACAACATGGTTAATGTTGACGGTAAACCCCGCAAAATGCTAAAACTTGCCGGCAGCAGTATTACCTCAATCATGGAAGATAAAGATGGAGCTCTTTGGGTAACCACATCCAACGGACTTACAATGCTCAGAAATGACAGTCTGTTTAATTTCCTGCCCACAGAAGGAAACAACAAACTGGCAAAAATTATTGTGAAACCCGGACTTACCTCCCTTCCCTGCAACCACATTATTCAGGATCACAGAGGCACTTTCTGGGTTGGAACGCCAAACGGGGTAACAAAAATTATTGATACCACATTTATCAATTTTAACAAAACCTTTCCCATTCTTGAGAAAAAGAACATTTACCAAATATACCAGGACCACGAACGTCAGCTTTGGTTCATGTCTGACAGTGGGGTGTATGTGTATAACTACAAAAACATTAAACACATAGGTAAAGAGGACGGGCTGGTAAATGAAATGGTGGTAACTGTTACTCAGGACAAGGAAAATAATTACTGGTTCGGAACAAAACAAGGTGTCTTTTTTTATAATCCCACCGTTGGATACAAGCACATTGATGCTGCATCAGGTTTATCATCAAACAACATATATCTTCTGATCTTTGACAACGACGGCAATCTTTTTATTGGAACCCCTAAAGGCCTTGATATGCTCAATGCCCGCAAATTTGTGAGTGAAGGCGTTGTAGAGATTCGTCATTTTGGAAATCAGGAAGGATTTATCGGACAGGAATGTAATCTGAATGCCTGTTTTAAAGATAAAAAAGGCAAACTGTGGTTCGGAACCGTTAAAGGTGTTACAATCTTTGATCCGGCTTATGATAAAATAAATCCCGTGAAACCTTATACCCAGATTACCAACATGAAACTGGCCTATAAGGAATTCAACTGGGCTCCGTATTGTGACAAATTTGATGAAAAAACGGGACTTCCCGTAAATCTGGTTCTTCCTTATGATAAAAACCATATTACTTTTGAATTTGTAGCATCAAGTTTAACTATTCCCGAAAAAGTAAAATATCAGGTAATGCTCGAAGGACTTGATACCGACTGGTCTCCTCCCCGCTCAAAAAACGAGGCTGAATATCCAGCTTTGCCTCCCGGAGATTATACTTTCAAAGTCAGGGCCTGCAACAATGACGGTATCTGGGAAGAAGTTCCCACAACCATCACATTCACCATCAAACCTCCCTTCTGGAAAACATGGTGGTTCTACACAATTGTGGTTATTACAATCCTGATTATTATTTACATATTTATTAAACGGCGTGAAGCAGCCCTGAGGCGGGATAAAATGATTCTGGAAGAAAAAGTAAGGCAAAGAACTGCTGAGGTTGTAAAACAAAAGGAGATTGTGGAACAAAAAAACAAGGATATTACCGACAGCATCAATTACGCGAAAAATATCCAGCTTGCACTGCTTCCAAATATCAAGGTTTTTGAAGACACCTTCCCCGATTCCTTTGTACTGTACAGGCCCAGAGATATTGTCAGCGGTGACTTTTACTGGATGTCGCATAAAGATACCCGTACATTTTTTGCTGCATCAGACTGTACAGGCCATGGTGTTCCCGGAGCATTTATGAGTATGCTTGGAATTGCATTCCTCGACGAAATTGTTGGTAATAACCCTGATATCAACGCAAACCAGATTCTGAACCAACTCAGATTCAATGTGATTGATTCTTTGCACCAGACAGGTAAAATGGGCGAATCAAAAGACGGGATGGACATTGGTCTTGTTGTGGTTGACTGGACAAAGAGACAATTGCAATTTGCCGGCGCAAACAACCCGCTTTACCTGATCAGAAATAAAGAATTAATTGAAATTAAACCAGATAAGATGCCCATTGGATTCCATATAAAAACTCAGGACTTTACAAACAATATTATTGATCTGCTACCCGATGATAAAATATATGTATTTTCTGATGGATATGCTGACCAATTTGGTGGACCCGACGGGAAAAAATTCAAATACAAACAGTTTAAGGAAGTTGTTCTTGAGATTTGCCATTTGACGGCTAAAGAGCAAAGGGAAATTTTAGAAAATAAACTGCTTGATTGGAAAGGCAATTTTGACCAGCTTGATGATGTGCTGGTTATGGGAATCATGTTTCAGGAAGAACATTTCCAGAGATTTGAAAACATAGAATAAAAAAAACCGGCATTAGCCGGTTTTTTTTATTCTGCAAGTGTCATTTCCTTGACCAGATGTTCCGCTCCACAGAGTTTATCAATAACCCAAAGCACATATCTGATATCAACATTTATACATTTTTGCAAATTAGGCTCAAAAGCTATATCCCCGCTCATGGCTTCCCAGTTACCATCAAAAGCAAGTCCGACCAGTTCACCATTTCCGTTGATAACCGGACTGCCAGAATTGCCGCCAGTGATATCATTGTTTGAGGTAAAACAAACCCTTAAGTCACCGTTTTGGCCATACTTTCCGTAGTCCTTTTTCGCATAAAGTTCCTTTAACCTGGCAGGTACAATAAACTCATAATTATCGGGGTTTTCTTTTTCTATTATGCCTTCGATAGTTGTATAGAAATCATAATATACCGCATCGGCCGGCTCATAATCACCCACTGATCCATAGGTTAGCCGGATTGTGGAATTGGCATCGGGGTAAAAGTTCTTTTCATTCATCATTTCAAGCAGTCCGGCCATATATAACCGCGTGCTTTTTTCAAATTCAGGATTATTTCCAACAAAAATGGCTGTATGTTGTTTTTGAACTGATTTAACAATCATAAAAGCCAGGTCAGAATCCAATATTTTAGATGAGGGTTTTGCCAGAAAATTTTTCAATTTCACAGGATCGGCAAAAATTGATTTTACATACAAGTCATCGGTAAATTTTTTCAAATCACCCTTGTATTTTTTGTCTATATAAGAATAAATATCCAGTTGGTATAGCTGAGGTACATCATCCCTGTAAAGCATAAACAATTCATAGAAAATTTTCTTGTCAGTTTCAAGGTTAAAATCCTTGAACATGGCATCAACTCTGGAACTAAGCGCAGCAGCCTGATCGGCAGGAGTGCCGGTTTTTTCATTTGGTTCGGTCAAAGCCCTGTAAAGAGGAAGTGCTGACATTGCAAAAGTGACAATTTCGCCACCCTGATAAATGGCTTCATTCATATAGGTTTGGGCAAAATGTTTTTCTTTGTTTTCTTTATAATATTTCTCAATAACAGTTAAAACTTCACCGTATTTTGCAGTCCTTTTTTCATCTTTGCTTACCCATTCTTCAAATTGCTTTTCAAGATCCCGCTTTTTGTCGGGCACTCCCAATCTGCGCAGCCCTTTGCTCTGACCAATAAAATATTTCCAGTAATTAGCAGTACGTGCATGTTTTGATGAATACTGGATTCGTATTTTATCTGATTTTGCCATATCCTGCTTCATCATTTCAAGTTTTTTAGTCCTGATTTTCACAACTGACGGGTTGTTTACATCCAGTGCTTCCTCTATTCCGTAAGAAGTGATATATCTTTCAGTGGAACCCGGAAATCCCATCACCATTGTAAAATCACCTTTCTCGACACCTTTTATTGAAACAGGCAGATGGTGCCTGGGTTTGTAAGGAATATTGTCTTTGGAGTATTTGGCAGGCTTTCCGTCGGCGCCTGAATAAATCCTGAACATTGAAAAATCGCCGGTATGCCTTGGCCACATCCAGTTATCGGTATCGCCGCCGAATTTACCGATTGATTCGGGCGGAGTGCCAACCAGTCGTACATCAAGAAATGTTTCATACACAAAAAGGAAATATTGATTTCCTTCAAACATAGTGCTGACTTTTGCCCCGTAATGGGTGTCTTTTATCGCTTCTGTTTCAATTGCTTTGGAGTTTTCACGGATTTTTTTTGCACGATCATCTGCAGACATCTCATCGGTTACACCTTCGAGTGCTTTTCCGGTTACATCGTCCATTCTGACCAAAACAGACATAGCCAGACCATCATTTGGGAGCTCGGCTTCCTTGGTCATGGCCCAGAATCCGTTTTTCAGGTAATCATTTTGTTCAGAGCTGTGCGATTGAATATATCCATACCCGCAATGATGATTGGTGAGAACAAGACCCTGAGATGAAATGATTTCACCGGTGCAGAAAAACCTGTGTGGATTGCGGGCATTGCCCAATCCCACAATTGCATCTTTAAGACAGGCTTTGTTTACACTGTAAATGTCTTCGGGGGTAAGTTTAAACCCCTTTGCCTTCATTTCATTGTAGTTTTTATTCAGGAGAGACAACAACCACATGCCCTCGTCGGCCCTGACAGAAGAAAATAATAAAGTTAATACAGAGATAAAAATTATGGCTTTTTTTGTCATAGAAGGAAATTATTAAATGGTTAATCAGGGGCTAAATTAAATATTTAAAGAGTTTCCTCATAATTATTTATAGATAAAACCTAAATTTGTATACATGTTTACAGATGACACATATATGACCGGGCAAAAAACTGATATCAGAACATTGAATTTAAAGGAACTTGAACAAGTTGTTTCAGGTTATAATCAGCCGGCATTCAGAGCAAAACAGGTATTTGAATGGATTTGGAAAAAGGGCATCAACAATTTTGAAGGCATGACTAATATTCCGGATCAGCTCAGAAAAAATCTGTCAGAAAAATTTATCTTTCTCACACTTGACGAAATCAACAGGGCGGAAAGTACCGACGGAACGATAAAATTGCTGTTTAGCCTCCATGACGATAAAAAAACCGAATGTGTTTTGATACCCTCAGAAGATAGAGTTACAGCATGCATTTCTTCACAAACCGGATGCAATCTTGGTTGCAAATTTTGTTCAACCGCCGGCATAAAAAAAGCACGCGACCTGAGCGCCGGAGAAATTTTTGAGCAGTTTATTGCTTCAGATAATCTTTCTGTGGCAAAATTCGGACGGCCTTTATCCAATCTGGTTTTGATGGGGATGGGAGAACCCTTGCTGAACTATGAAAATGTGATGAATGCAGTAGAAAAAATTATTTCACCAACCGGACTAAATTTTTCTCCCCAGCGAATAACCCTTTCCACGGCCGGAATAACAGCCGGAATAAGAAAATTGGCCGATGACGATGTGAAGTTCAACCTTGCCATATCGCTTCATGCAGCCAATGAAAAAATCAGGCAGGGACTTATGCCGGTTACAAACAGCAATACAATTGAAGATTTGAAAAAAGCCATTATTTATTTTCATAAAAAAACCGGAACGCGTGTTACCTATGAGTATCTTATGCTTAAAGATATTAATGACAGCGCAGTACATGCGTCCGAATTTGCGGAATTCTGCAAAATCACACCCTGTAAAATAAATCTGATTGAATATAACCCGGGCGATTTTGATGTGTTCAAATCCTCGGCACCTGAAACAATAATCAGGTTCAGTGAAATTCTCAAGTCAAAAAACCTTATTGTAAATATCAGGAAAAGCAGGGGCAAAGACATCTCTGCAGCCTGCGGACAATTGGCAAACAAGTGTTAATAATATGCAAAATTCAGAGAAAATGTAATTTTTTTTTTGAAAAAAAGTTAATAATAGTGAAGTTTGATTCTGAAATTTAATATTTTAGCGTTCTAAATTAAGAAAAACAAATTAATACAATTGATATGAAACGTATATTTTTTCCAGTCATTTTATTACTAAGCATTTCTTATTTTGTTGCCGGACAGAGCGTTTCGGTTGACTGGGGAGTGCAAAAAGACCTGGATAAAGGCACATTTATCCAGAAAGTGATCGGAGCAGATGACAATGGATTTTATGCTCTCCGTTCCGAAGGACTGAAAGGAATTGAAGAAGGCAACATGTACCTCGAATTTTTCAGCATGACCATGAAGGAGCGGGAATCATCGAACACTCTTGTTCTTCCAAGTATAAAAGGAAATCCTGCCTTTTTCATTGACATGTTTTACATGAAAGAAAAACTGATTCTTTTTACTGAAGTCAGTGACCACAGCACCATGCGCCGTGAACTGTATGTTCAGTATATGAGTCAGGAAGGTACTGCAAAAAATCAGCCTATAAAAATTGGAAGTCTGCCTTTATCAAATAAGCTTGAAGATGGTTTTACAGTAAAACTTTCTGAGGACAAAACCCAGATTCTGGTGGTTTACCACTCAACCTTTGAGGCTTACGCCGGTGAACCTTTCACAATTAAGGTAATTGATGAAAATCTCACCGAGACTTTTTCAAAGGAAATTGCACTTCCATTTGCCGACAAAAAGATGATTGTCGGAAATTATATACTTGGAAAGTCGGGAAATGTCTACATGTCAGCACGAACAGAAACCACAACAAAATCAGGTAAAAACACAGTGGTTAAATACACCAACAATGTGGTGGTTTATAACAAACTTAAAAGAGAAATCAATTATTACGAGGTTAATAAGCCAAAATTTAACACACTGGAAATCATTTTTGCCCTTGACAAAGAAGAGAATGTTGTTGTATTCGCCTCTATGACTCCTTCAAACAAAGCCACCCTTGCCGGTTATTATAATATTAAAATTGATCCAAAAGCTCAGAAACTTTTATCAGATCCAAATGATAAATTTAATATGTATGTTTTTACCAAACTCGATCTTACAAATATTTTCAACAGCAAGAGATATGTAGAATTCGGAACTGAAAGATATAATTTCAAACTCAAAGACCTTATAATTCTTGATAACGGTTCAGCTTTTCTACTCTGTGAAAATAGTTTTTATACCACCAAAGACATTATTGATCCAAAAACCAAAGAGCAAACGTCAATCAGTTACAGCAACTATAACGACATTTTTGTCATTGCTGCAAATGCTGACGGAACAATTTCCGGAAAAGCCGGTGCTCCACAACGGCCATTCCAGGTTATTACAAAACAACAATCCGGAACAAATGAATATGGTTTATGGTCATCTTATTTTATCAGCAATCAGGGAAGCAAACTGAAACTGATCTTCAACGATGTTTCCAAACAGGCAAACGTAATAAACAGTGGAGATAAAATTAAAACTTTTAAAACCAATGTGTCTACAAATCCCGGCGGGTCTGCCTGTGTTGTTACAATTTATTCTGACAGCAGCATGGAAAAAGATTATCTTTTTGCCGATCCGAATCAGGATTATGTTACCATCCCAAAACTTTTTTGTCCCTGGGGCAGCAACCTTATTGTTTTTGCCCAAAATGGCAAGCAATATAAATTTGGTTCATTCTTCTTCGAATAAGTTCAGAAACAAAATAGATCAAAGGGCGGAAACGCCCTTTTTTTTATTTCTTATAATCTGAAAACAAATTAACATTTGACCTTAATAATGAGTATTTTTGTAATTCATTAAATACCATTCAATGGGAACCTTTTTATTTCATGAAATAATATTTGGTCCGGTTAGCAGCCGTCGCTTGGGCATTTCGCTGGGAATAAATCTCCTGCCCGAAAATTCAAAACTGTGCAATTTTAATTGTGTTTACTGCGAATGTGGTTGGACTCTTGAAAATTCTTTTGTCAAAAAGCAATTTCAACCCAGAGAAAAAGTACGTCTTGCCCTGATTGAAAAATTATCCGTGATGAAAAATAACGGCGAAAAACTTGATGTAATTACTTTTGCCGGAAATGGAGAGCCTACCCTGCATCCTGATTTTGCAGGAGTAATTGACGACACCCTGCTGGCAAGAAACACATATTACCCTAAAGCGCGAGTCGCTGTACTTTCAAATGCAACACGATTAAACAGCGACAGTGTTTTCAATGCACTGCTTAAAGTTGATGATAACATTCTGAAACTTGATTCGGCCCGAACCCAGACAATTTCTCTTATTAACTGCCCAAACAACGATTACAATAAAGAAGAAGTTATTGCTAACTTTATGAAATTCAAGGGCAATTTCATCCTTCAAACCATGTTTGTGAAAGGCCATTTTAAGGACCATGACTTTGACAATACAACTGAATATGAGGTTGAATCCTGGATTGATATAATCAGGAAAACAAAACCAAAAATGGTAATGATCTATACCATTGCCCGGGATACACCTTTAAAAAACATTGAGAAAATTTCTTTGGGAAAATTAAACGAAATCGCCCGAAAAGTTGAACTTGCAGGGTTCAAAACCAGCGTTTCAGGGTAGTAACAAAGTTACTTTTGAGCAAAAAACTCAACATATTAGTCTGCCCCCTGAACTGGGGTCTTGGACATGCCACCAGATGTGTTCCGGTTATCAGCGAATTAATTGAGTCAGGGCATCAGGTAACCCTTGGTGGTGATGGACCCGGAATAATTTTGTTGAAGAATACTTTTTCTGATCTAAACCATATTGTAATACCTTCAACAGAAATTCGATACGGAAAAGGGATTTTGTTCATCCCGACATTGCTATCACAAATGCCTGCATTCCTGAGAAATATAAAAACAGAACACCGTCTTCTTAATGAAATTCTTAAAAAACAGTCCTTCGACATGGTTATTTCTGATAACCGATACGGACTGTATAATGAGTCAACCAGAAATGTAATAATTACCCATCAACTGATGGTAAAATTACCCCGACTTATTTCATTTGCCGAAGCATTACTTCATGATTTTATTGACCGCCGTTTATCCTATTTTGACCATGTCCTGGTTCCGGACAATGCAGGGACAGATAACTTTTCGGGTGACCTCTCCCACAAGTTCCAAACAGGCAAAAAAGTCATTTTTACCGGCATAATTTCACGATTCACTTGTGCGCAAATAAAGGAAGAAACTGAAAAAAAATATGACGTGCTTTTTATAAATTCAGGACCCGAACCCCATCGCACAACTTTAGAAAATATCATTATAAGCCAACTTAAAAATTCCGGATCCACAGCCGCCATCCTTAGGGGATTGCCAGAAACGATCGACCATCAAACAGTTGACCAGATTGATTTTTTTACACATGCCAATGATGATGATTTTTTAAAATTGGTTGCACAATCCAGATATATTATTGCCCGGGGCGGTTATTCAACCATTATGGATTTTGTTGCCCTCAACAGAAAAGCTGTGCTGATACCAACCCCCGGACAAACCGAACAGGAATATCTTGCAAAGCACCTGCATAAAAACGGGATGTTTGTATTTGAAAGACAGAAAGCGTTTTCATTAAAGAATGCCCTTGAAAAACTTTCTTTGCTAAATGGCACCCATAAAATAACAGGAAAAACACTTTTAAAAGAAACCCTTGAAAGAATAATCGCTTAGTTATCAGATAAAATTCTGCTTCGGTATTCCTTATAATGTATCTCGTTTTTAAAGATTGGCACAATAGTTATACCCACAGCAAACGGAGTAATTTCAGGGCCAAGATTCGTTTTAAAAACCTGTGTTAATGAATAATACCCGTAAAACATAAATTTACCATAACCAATTCTGCCATATACTCCATAACGGTAATGCATAACATTTTTAATCCGGTATTGCTTAAATTTCACATAATCACCGAATGAATACTGGTGGTAATCTTCTCCCCTGTATTTGTGATAAGTTTGAATGAGATACCCTGCCTTTGCGCCAAAAGAAATTTTAAAGTTTCTTTTTTTCCATCTTGGATTGGTTCTAATTCTGAGTTCGAGTGGGACATCGAAGTACACAACAGAAAACTTGTTGTTGTCGTAAAGGATTCCATCGGGCAGTTTTCTAAGCGAAATGGTTTGGTCTGCTTCATAAACCGGCACATAATTGCTCTTCATGTTGTCGGTTCCGATACCGAAACCAGAAGCCAGACTAATATTATATCTTCTTCCAGCAAGAGGATACATGGCAAAAACATTTATCGAAGATGAGTAGGGTTCAATTTTCATTCCGGTTGGTGGAGACATCCAGTTGAGCTGACTGACATCGAGAACAAATGCTTCGTTGGTCATTATTTTTTCATATTCAGGTGTGCTGGATTGTGAAAAGACAAATCCCTGAAAAACAACTAAAAAAATCAATGTTATTGCACGAAACATTTTAAAAAAATTTCATCAAAGATAATCAATTAACAAGAATTTTCGTCAGAGAATTATTTTTTCCAGAAGGAGGGTGCGAACAGAATTAACACCGTGAAAATTTCAAGACGCCCCAGAAGCATAAAGAATGAAAGCATCCATTTCCCAAAATCTGAAACGTGTGCGTAATTTGCAATCGGACCAACCGTTCCTATACCCGGACCAACATTACCCAATGTTGCTGCAGTGGCACCCATTGAGGAGTCAATATCCAAGCCGGTTGTTGTCATGATTAAGGTTCCGGAAACAAAAATCATCACATAAAAAACAATAAATGCCAAAACATTTGAAATAATTTGTGAAGACACCGCCGAATTATTAAATCTTACCGGGATAATTGCATTTGGGTGAACAAGACGTTTAAGTTCAAGCAATGAGTTTTTGAACAACAGCAAAATCCTTACCGATTTCATTCCGCCTGCAGTTGAACCCGCCGACCCGCCTAAAAACATCAGCAACAGAAAAATTAAAATCAAAAACTGCCCCCATTGTAAATAATCAGCAGTTATAAACCCGGTTGTAGTAATAATTGATACTACCTGAAAGGCTGATTCCCTAAAAGACTGTTCAAAGCCAAGCCCTGAATCGCTAAAATGAACTCCGGTTACCAAAAGAATAAAAAACAATATGATCAGAAAATAAAACCGAAATTCTTCATCCTTATATATTTTCTTGAAATTCAGTTTAAAAGCAAAAAAAGCAAGCGTAAAATTCATGCCGGCAATAAACATAAATACCGTAATGACATATTGTATGTAAGGCGAATAATTCTCAATACTTGCCTGTTTGGTTGAAAAACCCCCGGTTGCCATTGTGGCAAAAGAATGGTTTACAGATTCAAAGAAATTCATGCCGCCGGCCATAAGCAGAATGATCTCGACCAATGTAAAAACAATGTAAATTCCCCAAAGTAATTTGGCCGTTTCTTTAATTCTGGGATGAATTTTATCGGGTTTCAGTCCGGGTACCTCAGCCACAAAAAGCTGCATGCCCCCGATTCCCAAAATGGGAAGTATTGCCAGTGAAAGTACAATAATACCCATTCCGCCCAGCCAATGGGTCATACTTCTCCAAAAAAGCAATCCCTTTGACATACTTTCAATGTCATTGAGGATGGAAGCTCCTGTAGTAGTAAAACCCGACATGGTTTCAAAATAGGCATCGGTAAAGGATGGTATTTCACGGCTGATCACGAAAGGCAGTGCGCCAAAAAGAGAAAAGAGTATCCAGCCCAGACTTACGATTATATAACCGTCACGCTTATTGATGTTTTTATCGGCTTTTCTTCCAAGGAGCCACAATAAACCGCCAAAGCCGATTGTAATGAGTGAAGCATATAAAATAGACACCCAGGAATCTTCGCCGTAATAAAACGAAAAACCCATGCTGAGGGCCATAAACAGACCTTCCAGAATAAGGATTACACCTAAAAGATTCGCAATTATTCTGAAATTAAACATAGCTAGTTAAAATATTCCTGTATTTTTTTTATTGCACCGGGCAAGGAGAAAACAACCACTTTATCACCCGGTAAAATTTGGGTATTTCCTTTTACAATAAATGATGTTTCACCCCTAACCACACCTCCAATAATTGCATCCTTTGGGAATTTAATATCTTTAATCAGTCCTTTAGTGATTTTTGCATTATCATGCACTACCAGTTCCATAACTTCGGCATCGGCACCGGTGAGGCATTTAAGTGATTTTACTTCGGCTTCCATGGTATAACCGAAAATTTTGCTGGCCGCAATGAGTTTTTTATTTATAATAGTGTCTATTCCAATATTTTCAGCCAAGTCAATATAGTGAATGTTTTCAATCTCGGCAATAGTCCTTTTTACACCCAATCGTTTAGCTATCAGACAGGAAATGATATTTGTCTCAGAATTCCCGGTAACTGCGATAAAAGCATCCATATTCTGAATTCCCTCTTCCATTAACAAATTGATATCACTGCCATCGCCATTGATCACCAGGGTTTTTTTAAGTTGATCGGCCAGTTCAACACATTTTTCCTTATCAGATTCTATCAATTTCACTTTAAGGTGTCCTTCAAGAGCCTTTGCTGTTCTTTTTCCGATTCTGCTCCCTCCAAGAATCATAATATTGCCTATTTCAAATTTTTCCTTACCGGCATATTTAAGAACAATTTTAATACCTTCCTGATTGGTAATCACATAAATAAAATCATTAATCTGGATTACATCATCACCTTTTGGAATAATAGTTTTATTGTTTCGTGAAATGGCAACCGCCCTGAAATCAAACTCGGGGTTAAGTGAATCCGTTTCTATAAGTGTTTTTCCAATGATTTTTGAATCTTCATCCTGTTTGATTACCAGCAGGGAAAGTATTCCGCCTGAAAATTCAAAAACCTCAGTGGTTCCCACTTGTTTAAGCAGGCCGACTATTTCGTTTGAGGCAAGATTTTCAGGGCATATAACACTGTCAATACCCAGATTTCTGAAATATTTTTCGTTTTTTCTTTGCAGGAATTCCTTGTTATCAATGCGTGCAATACTTTGTTTGGCACCCATCTCTTTACCAAAAACGGAGGTGATCAGGTTTACTTCTTCACTCTGCGTCACAGCAATAATCAAATCGGCATGGCGAGCACCTGCGCTTTCAAGAATTTCAAAAGACGTGGATGATCCATGAATGGCAAGAATATCATGATGGCTTTCAACCGCATTAAGTTTATCGATATTTGGTTCAATCAGAACCACATCATGCTTCTCCTTTGCCAACATTTCTGCAAGATAAACACCAATTTCACCAGCACCTGCAATAATAATTCTCATACCTGAAAAATTTGACTGCAAAATAAATACTAATTTAAGCTTAAAACAATAAAATTAAGATATTTAATTTATACCTGTCCATCAAATCTCAATGATAAAAGCACCCTCATTTCTGACAATATAATACTGCCATCCTGTTTTCTGCAATTCCTCAATCCATTTGTCGCATATATATTTCGAGCATGATGAGTCGATAATTATTTTGTTGAAATCAAATTTTTTACTGAGTTCATCTGCCTGAGTAAATACATTTTCTGAAATAATCAGATAGTCAACCTTCACCTTCTTTTTTCCAATTAATCCTCTAAAACTTTCCTTGTTCAGAACAAAAAAGTGCTGCCCCATAAAACTAATAAAATGCCTTCGGATTATCAGATTTTTTTCCCTGAAATCAAGTTTTTGAGTTTTGCATAGTTCAAAGCGCATTGTCTTATCAACTCCTGACACAATCCTGTTCTTTCCAGTATGAAAATCAATTTTCCCAATTGTTTCAGTATCCAGAGAATCTGTAACCAAATAACTGGTTTTTCCATCAAAAAATTCATAAACTGGCCTACCCGATACAGAGTATATTATTGCCATCTTTGTGTTAATCGTTTCAAAGTAATTATAAGTATTTAAGGTGACCATTGCCAACAGAGCAAATAGTGTTAAAAACAGATACTTTTTCACGCGTGTAAAAAACCAGGCACTTAAAGAAAAAATAACCAGATACATTAAAAATACTGAGATGGGTGGCAGATGTATTCCCCTTGCCACTGAAAAAGGTGCCCCGTCGATTTCAGAAACTATAGTATTTAAAATGTAGGTCGTTTTTTCAAGGATGTAACTCAGTAAACCGGCAACCGGAGCAATAAAGGAAAACACAAAAAGTGCAATGGCAAGATATAATATCACCGCTGTTAAAGGGATAACCACAAGATTGGTAATTATAAAATAATTTGGAAACTGATTGAAATAATATAAAGTCAAAGGTAATGTCCCGATTTGCGCTGCCACCGATACCGCGACAAGCGCCCATGCTTTTTCGGCAAGCTTATTTTTGAAATACAGCAGATTGTATACAGGCTTTTGAAAAAACACTATGCTGAAAACTGCAATATAACTCAGTTGAAACCCCACATCAAGAATCTGGTAAGGATTGAACAGCAAAAGGAAAAATGCGGAGGCGGCCAGACTGTTATAAGTGGAGATTTTTCTGCCCAGTGAATTGCCTGCCGTGATAAATGAAAACATTGTTACTGCCCTGATAACAGACGGACTCAATCCGGTAAGAAACGCAAAGAAAACTAAAAACAATATAATTATGGTCGCCTTAATCAGTCTGCCCGATTTGCTGCGATTTAAAAAACCAAGAAATGATACCAGCACCAGATAAATAATTCCGGCATGCAACCCAGATACAGATAATATATGCATTGCTCCGGATGAGGAATATGCCGACTTGACTTCATTGTCAAGAAGATCTTTATACCCCAGTGTAAGTGCCGACAAAACAGCCAGTTCGTTACCCGAAATCTTATTTTCTTTGAAAATATCAATCAGCTTTTTTTGAGCCAGACAGGAAAAATTATATATAAAATTGCCACCGGTATGGTCTGTTTTAAGCCACTGTCCGGCTTTTAGAAATACCTGGTGTGTAATCCCCTTTATGTACAGGTAGTTTTTATAACTGAATTCACAGGGGTTTTTCGGTGGCTCGGTTTCCAATATTTCACCCGAAAACAGAATTATATCGCCGGGCATCAGGGTACGGGCTATACTGTCATTTTCAAAAATAGCTATTGCTTGTAAACTATAATCCTTGCTGTTATTTCCTTCTCGGGCACCAATGATTTCAAGTCCGGTCCTAACAGTTTTTTCTTTTTCAGCAGGCAGATCCTTCACTTTTGCCATTATCACCGAACCCTTATCAGGGACAGAAATATTTTCCAGTCTGCTGTCAAAACTGTAAACAAGATACATCCCCGTAAAAAACAGAAACAAATAAACTGTCGGGGCAAAGGAAGTTGAAGTATAAGTGCTCCTTTTATTAATAAAGTAAAAACTAATAAGTATTAAGATAACCAGTATGGGCAGAAAAAAAACAACAATATCTGAGGATAACAATTGAATGTATATCTGAAAGAAAATACCTGTTATTAATGGAATTAATATTCTGATAAACGGGTTTATTCTGAAAAACTCCAGCATACAAAATATAAGGTGTTATTTTATCGAATCGGTTTTTCCTTCTTTTTCCCACTTAGCAACAAGTTCCTCGGGTGTTAAGCCAAGATTTTCAATGGAAGCTTTGGCTGATTGCGCAAAATCGTGATTGGGATATTTTTCCAGAAACAACAAGTACAGTTCTTTGGCGGTTTTAAAATCGCCAATATCATCACCAAAAACCATGGCTTTGTAAAATAAACACATAGGCACTTTTTTGTAATCGGGAAAACTTGTGATTATCCGGTCAAAAATCTTAATTGCTTCACGGCTTTTCATAAGGTTTTTTGACCATACTGCTGCTTTAAACAAGTATTCGGGTATGGCAGTATCTCCTTCAAAAGCTTTTTCAAACTCAAGGTACTTTGCAATCAATTTGCTTACTTTTTCAGGATCCGGCACATCCATGACCTGATTTTCAAGTTCTGTTATTTCTTTAACAATCTGACTTTTGTCTGCTTCGGGTTTTTCTTTTTCTGATGTACATGCTGCAATCAGAATTGAAAAGATGATTATAACACTTAATTTTTTCATTATTTTTAATTATAAAGGAAATTTCATTTTATATCCAATATCAACTTTACCTTTAGCAATATTTGAAAGTTTCGATTTCAATATCCTTCTTTTCAAAGGAGTAAGTCTGTCGGTAAAAACAACCCCTTCAATATGGTCATATTCATGCTGTATTACTCTGGCTTTGATTCCATCATACACTTCGTCCAACACATTAAAGTTCTCATCAACATACTTAATCCTGATTTTAGATTTCCGTTTCACATCCTCCCTGATTCCGGGCAATGAAAGACACCCCTCATTAAACGCCCAGGGCTCACCATCTTCCTCAACAATGTGTGCATTAATAAATACTTTTTTAAATGTTTTCAGGCTCTCGTCCTTATCTTCCATGGAAGCCGTATCAATAACAAAAATTCTTATTGGCAAACCAACCTGAGGTGCAGCAAGGCCTACGCCATCGGCTTTGTACATGGTTTCCCACATATTTTCAATCAATTGGGGCAAACCCTCATAATTTTTATCAATATCCGTTGCCACTTTTCTCAATACCGGAGATCCGTAAGCTACCACTGGTAAAATCATAAATTTTACTTTTTATTCATACTAAGCCATGACTGAAGTATGATAACCGCACTTATTTTATCAATCAGGCCTTTGTCTTGTCTCTTTTTCTTTTTTAATCCGCCATCAATCATTGCCTGAAAAGCCATTTTTGAGGTAAACCTCTCATCCATAAGATCAATTTGTATCTTATCGTATTTTTCAGCCAATTTTTTAATGAACGGATTGATATATATAACCGCTTCGGATGCTTCGTTGTTCATTTGTTTGGGATAGCCCACCACAAAAACATCCACTTTTTCGTTTTTCAGATAGCTGTCAATATAATCAAAAACTTCATTTGAGGGAATATCTGCAAGCGGTCCGGCGATTATACACAACGGATCAGTCACTGCCAATCCGGTTCGTTTTCTGCCATAGTCAATTGCAAGTATTCGTCCCATTTCGGATGCAAAAATAATAAGAAGTTTCTATTATTATTGCTGCTAAACAACTTATTTAGCAAAAGTAAATACTACCGGAATAATCACTCATTGCCACAAATCATTAATAAATAATTGCGTCTGTTCCTTGCCACATAAATTCATTTACTTAAATTTGCCCTTATGCAATTCAGAGATGTCATAGGACAAAATGAAATTAAAAGCCGGTTGCTGAAATCGGTGCGGGACGGTCGGATTGGCCATGCTCAGCTGTTTTATGGTGCACCCGGAGTGGGTAAGCTGCCCCTGGCACTGGCTTTTGCCCAATATATCAGCTGCACCGATCGAAAAGAAGATGATTCATGTGGAGAGTGTCCATCCTGCAAAAAGTACAGTAAACTGATTCACCCCGATCTTCATTTTGTTTTTCCGGTTATCAAGGTTGATAAGGTTACCCTTTGTGAATCATTCATTAAAGACTGGCGCGAATTTGTTCTTGAAAACCCATATTTCAGCTATGATATGTGGCTTAACCGGATGAATGCAGAAAATAAACAGGCAATAATTTATTCCGAGGAAAGTGCTGAAATCATCAAAAAAGTAAATTTCAAACCGTACGAATCGGATTACAAGATCGTAATTATCTGGCTTCCCGAAAAAATGCATGCCACCGGAGCCAACAAATTATTAAAGTTCCTCGAAGAACCTTCACCTTTCACCATTTTTCTTCTGGTGTCTGAAAATCCCGACCAGTTGCTCAAAACAATATATTCGAGAACACAGCCGGTGAAGATTCCGGGTATCTCGCGAAAAGATATTGCCAAAGCACTTTCTGAAAAAGGAGATTTGCCCGACACGGCTGAAAACATTGCCAAACTGGCCGACGGGAGTATCATCAGTGCAATGGAAATAATTGAGGAATCGGAACAAAACACCCATAACCTGGAGCTGTTCATCAACCTGATGCGCCTGGCTTACGGAAAAAAAATCGTAGAACTGGTGAAATGGGTGGATGAAGTGGCAAAATCAGGACGCGAAAAACAGAAAAGCTTTCTTCAATACAGTTTGCGCATGGTACGTGAGAATTTTGTCATGAACCGGAACGAACCAGAAATAATGTACCTGCGAAAAAAAGAACTTGATTTTTCTTCCCGTTTCCATCCCTATATCAATGATTCCAATGCTGACGGACTATACAAAGAATTCAGCGATGCCCACTACAACATTGAGCGGAACGGCTCGGCAAAGATTATTTTTTTCGACTTATGCGTTAAGCTTATTCTTTTATTCAGAAAGTAATGCTATTTTTGCAATTTGGTTCTGACCATCAGGATTAAATCCTCCCTGCTCTGCGAAAGAAAAGGGTTCGTGGCTTGCCCTGAGGTCAATACCATTTATCAACAATTTGTTGTATTAAAATGAAAAATATCAATCTCGAAGATAATTACACACGTGGATGTGATTTAAAAAAAATAGACCCCGAAAGTGAGTCCTGCATGTGCTGTAAAAGCGGCAAACTTCAGGTACACAATTGGTTGGAAGACATCCCTCAGGCTGATAAAGCCACAGATATTATGGAGGTCAGGTTTAAAAATACCCGTAAAGCATATTTTAAAAATGTTAACGATTTAAAGCTGATTACCGGTGATATTGTTGCAGTCGAAGCTTCACCCGGACATGATATTGGAGTTATTTCGCTTACCGGTGAACTGGTTAATTTGCAACTCAAAAAAAACGGGATCAATCCTGAGGAATACGAATTCAAAAAAATATACCGCAAAGCCAAACAGGTTGATTTCGACAAGTGGCTCGAAGCAATAAACATGGAACAACAAACCATGCTCAGGTCAAGAAAAATTTCTGACCAGATGGGACTAAATATGAAAATTGGTGATGTGGAATACCAGGGCGACAAAACCAAAGCAATTTTCTATTATATTGCCGATGATCGTGTGGATTTCAGAGAACTTATAAAAGTCCTTGCCGAAGAGTTTAAAGTAAGAATTGAAATGCGCCAGATCGGTGCTCGTCAGGAAGCAGGCAGAATTGGCGGAATCGGGCCTTGCGGCCGGGAATTATGCTGCTCAACCTGGATGGGGAATTTTAACTCCGTTACCACCGGGGCGGCCAGATATCAGGAATTGTCACTCAATCCGCAGAAACTTGCCGGACAGTGCGGAAAACTTAAGTGCTGTCTGAATTACGAACTTGACTGTTATATGGATGCCATGAAAGATTTTCCTGCAAAGGAAATCAACCTTGAACTGAAAGACGGTACAGCTTTCCATCAAAAAACCGATGTTTTCAGAAAAATCATGTGGTATTCAAGCGACCCCGTTCAGGCTGTGAATCTTACCCCTGTTCCTGTTGAACGGGTAAAAGAAATTATCGAACTGAATAAAAAGGGACAGAGAGCCGATAGGCTTACCATTGAAAAGGAACCCGAAACTAAAGTTGATTTTCTCAATGTTGTGGGACAGGAAAGTCTAACCCGTTTTGACGAAAGTTTCAAACGCGGAAACAAAAAGAAAAAACACAGAAAACCGCACCGGAAAAATGAAAACGACAACCAGAACAAAAGCCCGAAATAAACCAAAAGGGTTTGTTTTTGCCCTGTTCATACTGTTAGCCCTTTGCTCATGCGACCAATCAAAAATTTTTGAGCAGAATGTTTCATTTCCGGATAATATCTGGCTCACAAAAAACAAACTTGCTTTTGAGGTTGTCATCGAAGACACTTCGTCAGTCCATAACGTAATATTTAATATAAGGAACACCGATCTCTACAAATACAACAATCTCTGGCTTTTCATTAACACCACTTTTCCCGACGGTACCGTTTTCAATGACACCATTGATTACGCGCTTGCCAACGAAACCGGAGCGTGGCTTGGAGATGGACTTGGCGGCTTTTACGGACTAAAAGTTCCATACAGATTAAAAGTGAAGTTCCCGGCTTCGGGAACATACCGTTTTGTAATCCAGCAGGCAATGAGAGAAAACAAACTCATTGGTATTTCAGATTTTGGCTTAAGAATTGAAAAAACCAGTATCTAATATTTTCTACCGTGGCAAAGAAAAAACTTCAACGGTTTGCCCAATTGGCTAGTTTTAATAATGTTTTCCAACCTCACTTTTCAGAATCATTTAATAAAGATCACCATCTGAAAGGAACCTGGCATAAAGTGGTTTTTTATAATGATAATCCCATCACACTTGAGTTGGGATGCGGCAAAGGAGAATACACCACCGGTTTGGCAAGGCATTTTACAGATAGAAATTTTATTGGGGTTGACATCAAAGGAGCCCGCATGTGGAGAGGTGCAAAGGATGCAACGGATAATCACCTTGGAAATGTGGCATTCCTCAGAACCAACATCGAATCCATCAGTTCCTTTTTTTCGGAAAACGAAGTAGACGAAATCTGGCTTACTTTTCCCGACCCACAGGCCGAACAGCGGCGAACCAAAAAACGACTCAGTTCTTCGGTTTTTTTAAATAAATACCGGAAGATTTTAAAAGACAACGGCTTTGTTCATCTTAAAACCGACAGCACACTCTTACACGAATATACTTTTAAAGTTATTAAACACAACCAACTCGAAATTATTGAATGCACAGCAGATCTCTATTCAGGTGGTGAAACCAGCGCTGTTTTGTCCATAAGAACTCATTATGAAAATATATTCCTTAATGAAGGAAAGAAAATTACTTATTTAAAATTCAGACTCCCAAAAAACAAGGAAATAACCGAGCCCGAAAATGACTAAAACAGACGATCACTTTTTCAATAAAGTATATGATGTTGCTCGGATGGTACCATACGGCAGAGTAACCACCTACGGAGCCATTGCAAAATTTATCGGTTCTCCCCAGGCAGCCCGAATGGTCGGCTGGGCCATGAACAAATCATTTTCTCAAAAAGAGTTCGTCCCTGCACACCGGGTGGTTAACCGAAACGGAATGCTCACCGGGAAACACCATTTCGGAACTTCAGACGCCATGGAACAGCTGCTTAAAAATGAAGGCATTATTGTTATTGACGACGCCATTATTAATTTCAAAAAACATTTCTGGGACCCTGCTAACCTTATTGATTAGCAAAAATTCCATCATGAAAACCGGTAATGAACTACCCCGCAACGGGGTATCAGCTAAGGATTTTTTATATATCCGCCCCAAGGGGCGAGGAATATGACCTAGAGATCCCTCGGCTTCACTCGGGATCAGTTCGACTAGATAATTTCAGTTCACTATCGTTCCTGAAATTATAGTCTCACTGATTTAATCAGACCGCAATAATTTTTTTAATTGTTTTTGTGAATCTGTGAAAAACAATTTTGTATCTTTGTATTTAGAATTAATTTAAATAAACATAGTATGATTCTCAATGCGGAAAATTTATTAAAAACCCTTTCTGGTATTAAGTATGACGGGGACAAGGATATTATTTTCCTTAAGATGGTTGGAGAAATTGAAATTTCAGAGAAAAAAGCCGGATTTACACTTTTTTTTCCGCAGGCTTTTGACCCGAAGACCAGCGAGATAATAAATGCCTGTGAACAAGCAATAATAAAAGCATTTGGCGAAGACATTTCTATTAAAGGAAACATTAAGGCAAAAGCAAAAAAACACATATTGAACGACAATCTACCCGGAGTAAAAAATATAATTGCAGTGGCTTCGGGAAAAGGCGGAGTTGGAAAATCAACTGTGGCTGTTAACCTGGCTGTTGCACTGGCTTTGGAAGGATATTCGGTGGGACTTCTTGACGCAGATATTTTTGGACCATCATTGCCCAAGATGTTCGGTGTTGAGGGAATTGAGGTGATGTTAAGAAAATCAGGCGAGGAAGATAAAATTATACCGGTTGAAAAATTTGGCGTAAAAATGCTGTCCATTGGATTCTTCGTTAAACCTGAGGATGCATTGATATGGAGAGGACCAATGGCTTCAAACGCACTGAAACAACTGATCAATCAGGGCGACTGGGGCGAACTGGATTATCTTCTTATTGACCTGCCTCCGGGAACCAGTGATATTCATCTTACCATTGTACAGGAACTTTCTGTTACCGGAGTAGTTATCGTCAGCACCCCACAGGATGTTGCCCTGGCCGATGTAGTAAAAGGAATCAACATGTTTGCCGGAAAAAATATTAACGTGCCTGTGCTCGGAATAGTTGAAAACATGGCCTGGTTTACACCTGAAGAATTGCCCAACAACAAGTATTATATTTTTGGCAAGGATGGTTGTAAAAAACTTTCGGAGAAATTCAACATCCCCCTGTTAGGTCAGATTCCCATAGTTATTGGGCTTCGCGAGGGAGGCGACACGGGAAACCCCGGGGTTTTAACTGACAGTCCGGTTAAAAACAATTTCATTGAACTGGCTCGCACAGTAGCTATTGAAACCAATAAAAGAAATATGGAAAAATCACCCACTGAAAAAGTTTTGATAAAATAATCAAAATAAGTGACCAACAAATATATTTAATAAACAAAACAACTTTTTTATGAAGAATGAAGCAACATTACAGAAAATCCGTGAAACACTGGAAATGATCAGACCTTATCTTCAGGCCGACGGTGGCGACATCAGTCTGGTTGATGTTACCGATGATATGGTAGTTAAGGTAAAACTACTGGGTGCATGCGGTTGCTGTCCGCACAGTATCCAAACATTAAAGTCGGGTGTGGAGCAAACTCTCAAAAGAGAAATTCCCGAGGTAAAAGAGGTTGTCGCTGTATAACCCTTTTGCAATTACAAATAAATACACTACATTTGTGGTGGTAAACCTATTTTAGTTTAACTTAAAATTTTTAAAAATGAAAAAAATCTACTTAGTATTAGTATTTCTTGCTTTTACTGCCTTGACATTTGCTCAACTGCAGGTAAATCCAAATCCTGTAAAACCTCACCTAACTCTTGCAAATGATGCAAAAATTCCTGTTACAACATTAACCTACTGTACAGATGTTGCTGCAACAGGTATTGGTATGGATGCAGACGCTGAATTTGGCGTATTCGTTTCTTTTCCAGGTACAATGATGGCCCCTTACACAGGAAACTTTATCAATCAGGTTCCCATTGGTGTTACTGAATTAGCCAATATTGCTAGTCTTGAAATCAGAATTTTCGAAGACACAACAGGTGCTGGCGCTGGCGGCGGAACACCCGTTGCAGTTCAGACAGTTGATGTTGGTACTTTAATTGACGGATGGAACAATATTGATTTAACTACTCCGTACACTATCACTGGTAATGAAATTTTCGTTGGATATTGGATTCACACACTTGCTGGTTTCCCATGCAGCGCTTCAAACAACGCATTGGTTGATCCAGCTGGCGGTTGGGTTTGCGATCCAGCTGGTTGGGGTTCACTTGGTGGTTACGGTCTGAACTACAACTGGCAAATTAAAGCTGTTGTTGATGATGGTACTGTTGTTTCAGCTGACGCTGGCGTAACTGCTTTTGATGCTCCTTTCGGATGTACTCTTACTGCTACTGAAACCTGTACTGCTACAGTTGAAAATTTCGGTACTGACCCAATCACTACTGCTTTCAATATTGCTTACGAATTAAACGGTGGTGCTGCTGTTACTGTTGCTGTTCCTGTTCCTCTTGCTGCTGGTGCTTCAATTGATGTAACTTTCGATATTGACATGTCAGTTCCAGGTACATTTGACTTTGTAGTTTACACCCAGTTAGCCGGTGACGGTTACGATGGTAACGACACTTCATACTTACTCACTGCAAATATTCCTCCATCAGCTGTTCCTTATGCTTCAGGTTTTGACGATGCAGCCGGACAATTAGGTTGGGTTATTGAAAACACAAACGGTGATGCTAATTTCTGGAATTTCTACGCCAGTATTGGTGTTGGTGCAACAAATGCTATTGGTTACCTATACAGCTCAACAACTGCTGCTGATGACTATATCTTCTCAACTTGTTTAGACCTTGTTGCTGATGATTATGATGTTTCTTTCGCTTACGCTGCTTACGATGCAGGTTATGCTGAAAACTTAAACGTATTCTGGGGAGACGCTCAGAATTCAGCTGCTATGACTAACTTAATCGTTGACCTTCCTGGCGTTGTTAATACTGATTTCTTAACTTCAACTACTACTATTACCATCCCAACTGACGGTATTTATTATGTTGGTTTCCATTGCTATAGCCCTGCTGACATGTATGTAATGATTGTTGATGATTTCGCAATTGACTTTGCAACTGACGTAAAACCAGTTGTTGCCGGTGTTGTTTCAATTTACCCGAACCCCACAACCGGACTTGTAAAAGTTGAAAACGCAAAATCAATTGTAGTTTATAACATGATTGGCGAAGTTGTTACTTCAGTTAACAATGCTAACGCATTAACTACTATTGACCTTTCAACTTTTGGAAATGGTTCATACATTGTTAAAGTTAATGATGGTGCAAACGTAATTACTAAAAAGATTAATCTTATCAAGTAATTTCTGACCTAAATAATATAAACCCCGGAGTATCCCTCCGGGGTTTTTTATTTTATCACTTTTTTCTTTTATCTATTGTATTTTGCCGAAAATCCGGAAAATACATTCGTTTATAAAAAAATATCAAAACACCGGCTTTTATCATGCTTTTAAAAACGATTATTTCATAAATTTGACCATCACAATTTATCACACAAATATTTTTATACTATGAGAAAAATTTACATTTTCCTGTCCTTTTTATTGGTAGCCGGAATAGCTTTCGGACAGGGCAACATGAACAAAAGAACTGTTCCTGTTGAAAAATCAAAAATTAAAAGCAGTGTTGAAATGACTCCAACACCCGGTTCTTTTCATTCCATTCCGTCTCCCAAAGCAACCTGGGATACCTTATTCACATTTACCGTTACTGCAGCCGGACAACAAGCTGTGGAAACCGATGGTAACTTCATTTATACCACTGCATGGGGCGGAACAGGAACTTTTTACAAATATGATATGGACGGTAATTATGTGAGTGAATTCGCAATTGCCGGGGCTGGTGCAATCAGAGACCTTACCTTTGACGGAACATATTTTTATGGTTCCAATGCATCAATGAACCTGTATCAACTTGACCTTGCTGCAGGAACACTTGTTTCAACTATTCCGGCAACCTGTTCAGGTGTTACCGGTATCCGTCACTGCGCTTACGATCCCACTTTAGATGGTGGCAACGGAGGCTTCTGGGTTGGAAACTGGGCCGAGCTTGGTGCCATCTCAATGACCGGAGCTCAACTTGTTGCCAATGTTGCCGGAAATGCCGACTGCTATGGCTCAACCTATGATGGTTGGACCGATCCCTCAAACCCACGTTTGTTATTATTCCAACAAGGTGGTTCAGGCGTTGACATTCATGCATTTGATATCAACACACTAGCATTTCAGGGTATCGTTCATGATTGTTCAGCCGATTTTCCTACCTATGTTTCAGGAAGTAGTATCGGTGGTGGTTTAGCTGCTTACGAAGCTGGCGGTTATTTTATTGCTCTTGCTAACGTTCAACAGGATCCCAACCTCGTGATTGCTTACGAAATTGCAATTACCGCTGATCCCGCTGCTCCTGCAGCTGTTGAAAATCTTACTGTTGTTCCGGATGTTACCGGTCTTTTACAATACGACATCTCCTGGACTAACCCAACTCTCGATGTTAGTGGTGCTGCTCTGGTTGATATTACTCAAATTGACTTCTATCTTGATGAAGTTTTAGTTACCGGATTAACCTATGATCTTGGTGTGGGTGCTGCCAATTCATTTGCTGCACAAACTGTTGCCACTCCCGGCTTCCATGATTTTAAAGTAATTTGTACCAACGGTGCTGGCGCAGGTCTTCCTGCTGTTGTGACCGAATGGATCGGACTTGTTCCTCCTGCCAATATTGCTTTCAGTAATATTGAAGACATTTCTGCAGATATGGCATGGACTCAGGAAGGTACTCCCGACAGCTGGGATATCGAAATCCTTACCGGTGGAACTCCTGCAACAGGAACTCCAACATACAACACTACATCAAATCCTTATTCATTTACCGGCCTTACTGCATCAACAGAATATGATGTTTATATGCGCGCTGTATATTCAGGCGGCAACTCTGTTTGGGTTGGCCCATTCACTTTTACCACACTCAACTGCCCTGCCGCAGAAATGTGTGAGCTTGAGTTCATTATGACCGACTCTTATGGCGATGGCTGGAACGGCTGTACTGTAGAAGTTATGGAAAACGGTGCTTCAATTGGAATCGTTACCCTTGCTTCAGGCACAACTGCAACTCAATATGTTCCTATGTGCAGTGGCAATACCATTGACTTTGTATGGCATCTTGGAACATGGGCTGAAGAAGTTTCATTGGTTGTTAACACACCTTTCGGAATTGAATTGTATAGTTTTGCTGCCGGCGATGCATCTGCATTTACCGATGGCGCAACAATCTTTACTTTCACTTCATCCTGCGAACCTCCTGCTTGTCCGGCTCCTACCGACCTGACTGCAGCAAACATCACCCTCACTTCGGCTGACCTTGGATGGACTGCCGGCGGAGCTGAAGCAACCTGGAACATTGAAATCGGTGTGGCCGGATTTACTCCGACTGGCACAGGTGTTGCAACAACAACCAATCCATACGCTGCAACTGGCTTAACAGCTGGTACTGATTATGAATTCTACGTTCAGGCTGATTGCGATGCCGACGGTACTTCATTGTGGACTGGCCCATTCGCTTTCTCAACCCTTTGTGATGACATCTCAACTTATCCTTATACCCAAAGCTTTGAAGCCGGAGTTGTTCCTGCAACCTGCTGGACAAGCAATGATGTTGACGGTGATGGTTTCAACTGGGCTGTAAGAGAAGCTCCGGATTTCACCGCTCAGGATGGAACATTCTGTGCTGCTTCAGCTTCATGGGATGCCACTGCCGGTGCTCTTAACCCCGACAATTACCTGATTACTCCTCATTTCGTTATCAATGCCGACAACCTTGAACTTAAATATTGGGTTGCTGCTCAGGATCCTTCATACGCCGGTGAACATTATGGAATATTTGTTTCAACAACAGGAACTGCTCCTGCTGATTTTACCGACGAAGTTTTCACCGAAACCCTTGTTGATGAAATTTGGAAACAAATTACCGTTTCATTGGCTGCTTATAACGGACAATCAATTTATATCGCTTTCAGACATTATGGTGTAAGTGATATGTTTGAAATGAAAATTGACCTGGTTACTGTTGATTTTGCAAGTTCAATGAATGAAGTAAAAGAAAGCAGCATTGCTGTTTACCCAAATCCATCAAACGGAATCCTTAATATCAGAAATGCAGAAAACTCAACAATTTCTGTTATTAACATGCTTGGTGAAATTGTAATGACAACCTCTTCAAACACAGACGTTACCACCCTTGACCTTTCATCACTGATCAGTGGATCATACATGGTGAAAATCAATGGACAGAACGGCTCCGTTACAAAGAAAATCAATCTTATCAAATAAGGTTTACCACCATAATTAAAAAAACCCGGGACAAAATCCCGGGTTTTTTTTGTCCGTTTTTGTTCATAATTATCCGGAATCGCACAAAAACACATCTGGTGCAAAACACAAAAAACACTCCTAATAAGCTGATTTATATATGATTAGTAATTGTGGCATTGTATTAGTATACTGATCCTTGTCTATTCTCCCCGTGGATGCTTAATGTAAGTGAATTATTAATTAAATAAATAATGCTTTATGAGAAAAATTACTTTATTCTTTTTTGCCTGCATCCCCTTCTTTCTGTTTTCACAGAATTTAACAAACAATAAGAAGGAATTCAGAGCATCAGACAACAGCATCAGGATTGCTGTACCTGGAAACAACACCTCAACTCCGGTTTTTAAAAACACACAGGAGGTTAAAGGTGTGACTTTTTTGTTTGAGGATTTTGAGGATGGGGCTGCTACTTTTCCTCCCGATGGATGGACAACACAATCGCATGCACAGAGCACCGGTATCGAAGAATGGCATTTTTCAGATCATTTCTTTGATTCAAATCCCAACACAGAAGCCAATGCAAGAAACATTGCCAGCATCAGGTATGTTACATCAACCAACCAGCTTGACGAATGGCTGATCACTCCGGAGGTAACACTGCCCTCTTCAGGATCTTTTGATATTGAATTTGACTGGCTGAGCTCTTACTATTGGCATATTGATCCCTTCAATAATGGAGACATTACAGTGTTGGTTTCAACCGATGGCGGATCAACATGGAGCGCTCCATTGTGGCAGGAAGATAATCAAACGCTTATCGAAGCCTCGGGAGTTGTGTACCCCTGGGAAACTTACGAATGGTATCACTCAAGAGTTGATTTATCAGCTTATGCCGGAAACAATATTAAAGTAGCTTTCCGATTTTATGGTCTGGATGCAGCCTTCTTTGATTTGGATGATGTCAGAATATCAGAAAGAAATGCCAATGATGTAAGCGTACTTTCTCCCATTGCCCACTTTTTCTATACAAATGGCGGAGCATATTCACAAATGCCAATTGATCAGGTAATGGGCGGTATGTATGGTGCGGACATAAAAAATATCGGAACCGAATCGCAAAACAACATAACATTAAATGTGGATGTTACTCATGATGGAGAATCAGTATATAATCAAACTGCAACTGCCACCCTGACTTCCCTTGCATTTGGCGAAAATGATACCCTGTTGATGGAAGGTGAGTTTGCCTTTGTTGCCGAAGAAATTGGTTTTTACGAAGCTACAATTACCGTTGTTCAGGATGAAACAGATGAAGATGCTGACAACAACTCTGCCTATGCCTGTATGACAGTAACGCCGAATACCTTTGCCCGTCATTACAATGTGGAAAGTGTCACAGGTCCGCTGAATTACACAGATGGTGAGAACGGTGATTTTTTCGGATCTACATTCCATGTTATTAATGAGGACACTGTTTATGGTATCAGGGTATTTATAAACGAAAATTCTGAGGCAGGCGGAACGCTTATTGCAAAACTTTTCGATGATGCAGAAAACGAGTTGCTTTCCAGTGAAGAATACGACATCACTGAAGCCGATCTTGGCAAATGGGTTGTGTTGCCATTTACTGACTATACCGGTGAAGATCTGATAATTGCCGGCGATATGGATTACACTGCAGGGGTCGAAATCTATTGTCTTCCTGATACTGTTTACATCGGCGCCGATAATTCAACACCCTATCAGTATCTCAGGATTTCTACATCCATCAGACTTGCCGGCGAATGGTTTTATACTGATATTCAACCAGGCATTGAGCTGCTTACTATGGGATGGGAACCCTCAGGATTCACTGATTCAAAAATTGACGGGCCGGCTGTTTACCCCAATCCCGCTTACGAGAAGGTTACATTCAATGGCGTTAGCGGAGCAACCATCAATATTTATTCTGTCGACGGAAGTTTGGTACACTCCCTGAATTCAACTCAGGAACAAGCCCAAATAACTCTCACAGATTGGTCAGATGGAATTTATCTGGTCAAAATCAACAAAGACGGACAGTTAACCAGTCATAAATTAATAGTTTCACATTAATTATTTTGTTTATTGTAGAAAGGGGGCTTGCCCCCTTTTTTTGTTTGACTGATTTCTGCCATATTTTTTATCGCAAAATACTTTCTTTTGTATATTTTCTTATTTTTGTAAATGTTTCATTTTCAGATACGGAATTACCCGTCTGATAAAACAGATTAAAAATGAGAGCATTTGTTTTCCTTTCTGCCATACTTCTCTTTCTGAGTACCGCTTTTTCTCAGCAAAAGCCAAAGGTTTATCTGAATAACAAACATGAAATAAACTCTGTTGCACAAAGTTTGGAAAGGGATATTTCATGTTCAGGGATTAATGTGTCCGGAAATGGCTTAAGCGGCTATGACAATGCTGTTCCTTCGGAAAATGAATCAGGGATTTTTGCAGCCACTGAATTTTATTCGACAGGTAACATTCAGACTATTACTTTTTGGGGATTTAATGCCTATAATGATGGTTCGTGGGGTGTTTGCTCCGAGCCTGGACCTGTTTCGTTTAATATCTACTTTACATCAAATTCATATGGTGTACCCGGTGACACGTTATTAAGCTTTGAAGGAATTACTCCCTCTGTTTCACCTACTGCCGAAGGAAATTTCAGCGGCACTTATCCGATTATGCAATATCAGGTTACTTTGCCCGAAACTGTGGAACTGGCAAGCGGAATGGTTATTATTGAAGGCACATCTGAAAATAACTGCTGGTTTATGTGGTTGAACTGCAGCAGCACAGGAGGTGCCAGATACGCTGATGGTGCATGGTCAACGCTTACCCGTGGATTTGCTTATTGTATGACAGGAACTTTGTTCAATTGCACTGCCCCCTCTGATCTTACAGTATCAAATGTTGACCTGAATACAGCCGAAATTGGCTGGACAGAAACAGGTTCAGCATCTTCGTGGCAGTTCAGCTTTGGTGAAGAAGGCTCAATCCCGGTTATTTCAACAGTTACCGACAATCCACATACTGTAACCGGACTTGTAACCGGTGAAACCTATATTGCAATGGTCAGGTCCGATTGCGGAGATGGCACATACAGCGGTTGGGCTCCGGTTTCCTTTATGGCCGGCCAATGTGATTATGAATTTATTCTGGGCGATTCATACGGTGATGGCTGGAATGAATGTGCTGTACGTATTTTTGATAATGGAATTTTCTATAAAAAAATAACACTCAATGAAGGATCTGGTACAACCATAACCATTCCAATAGTTGACTCCCATTTCATTGAATTCAAATGGGTAGCGGGCTCCTGGGCCAACGAACCTTCATTAATAGTCAATGATCCCTTTGGTAATGAGGTTTATTCTTTTGCCTCCGGTGCAGGATCAGGTTTTACAAGCGGACAGGTTATTTATGATTTTGCCGCATACTGTTCTCCGATTACCTGTTTTACCCCTACTGATATTTTTATGAGTAATAACTCAGCCGGTTCAGCAGAAATCAGCTGGACAGCCGTCAATTCAGAAACTTTCTGGGTAATAGAATACGGTCCGGAAGGATTTTCTCCCACCGGTTCGGGAATAACCACCTCATCAAATCCCTATACGATAACCGGACTTGATATTGCCACTGCTTATGATTTTTACATAAAAGCAAATTGTGGAAGCGGAAATTACAGCTTTTGGTCAGATCCGCTTACATTTTTTACCGACAACTGTTTACCTGCCGAACAATGTAATTATGAATTTGCAATAATTGATTCTTACGGCGACGGTTGGAACGGATGTTCCATAAATGTTTATGAAAACGGTGCACTTATTGACAAAGTAAGTCTGGAATCGGGAAGCTCGGGCACACAATATGTTGCCATTTGCGATGCACACAACCTTTCTTTTAGATGGGTTACCGGCGGGTGGCCCGAGGAATGCGGCATAACAGTTTATGATCCTTTCGGAGAGACTATCTATAGCTTTGCACCCGGAACTGCCAATTCATTTTCAAACGGACAGCAACTCCTTGAATTTGTTTCATCGTGTACACCTCCTCCCACTTGCCCGGCACCGCTCGAAATATTCGCAGAACCTGTTGGCACTGACTTTGCAAGCATAAACTGGATTGCCGGATCAGATGAAACATCCTGGATTATTGAGTATGGTCCTGCAGGATTTACGCCCACAGGTACAGGAATAACAACTTCAGAAAACCCTTACGAAATAACCGGACTCGAATCGGCCACCTATTACGATTTTTACGTACAGGCAAACTGCGGTGGTGGTGACCTGAGCACGTGGAACGGTCCGTTTACTTTTATCACTTCCTGTGAAGTGTATGAAGCAGATTGGGTTGATGATTTCGAAACAGGAACCATTCCCTGCTGGAAAATTGGCGGTAATGAAGAAGTGGAAACATGGTTTCTTGATGATGGAAGCAATTCATATCCGGCAAACGGAACCTATTGCATGATGATAGAAAAAAACAATTTCTACCTGAATCAGGATCAATGGCTGATATCCCCAATTTTTAATCTTTCGGCATCCATGACTTCAGATCTGACTTTGCGTTTTAAATGGAATATGAACTATGAATGGGGGGTGTATCCATACGATAATTATGATGTTTATTTGCTTGCCACAACAAATGGCGGTGACATCTGGGAACAGCTTTGGACAGAGCCCGCTGTCTTTGTTACCGACGAGTGGAATGATGAAGCGGTTTCTTTATCAGAATTTACTTTTTCAGATAATTTCAGGTTTGCTTTCAGATATGTTGGAAACGACGGCGAATCATTTTTCCTTGATACAGTTCAGATTTACATTTCAACCCATAACGAACAACCAATATCCGCAAATATTTCAGCTTTTCCCAATCCGACCACAGGCAAGCTGTATTTTACCAATATTGAATCCTATCTTATTTATAATCTGAACGGAACAGTTGTGTTATCAGGCAAAAATGACGAGGCAGATTTATCTGGATTACCTGCAGGAAGCTACATCGCCAAAATTCAAAAAAGCGGAAGAACCCATTTCGAAAAAATCATCCTGATTCCTTAAAACATCGGGTGGAAAAGTGTTTTGAATAAAAAAAACAGAGACAGATCCGATATCTGTCTCTGAGTTAACCAAAACACTATGAAACTTAATTAAAACACTACAAAATTACACTACTAAATAATTCTTCAGCAAAGTTACAATCACGTGTAGTTAACTGATTTTAAGTAATGTTAAAGTATGTTAAAATAATTTTTCGTCGTTAACAGTCTGCGTATTTTTGCAGATATGAATAAGAAAATTATCTGGTTTTTGATTGGCATCATGTCAATAGTTCTGATAGGTATGATTTTCGTTCAAACTTATTGGATCAGGAATGCTGTACAGGTTAAGGGGGAACAGTTTGACCAGCTGGTGAACAGAACCTTGTTCCAAATAAGCCTCAGGATTGAAAACCAATATGCCATGAATGAGGTTTATAACAACCTGTATCAGGTTAACCCTATGATTACTCCACCGCAAAACGGCACATTCAATGACACACCGGGATTTTACAACGGCAATGAATTTACCCAGACCATAACTTTTGAGGGAAGCTCAACGGGCGACTCAACCATGAAAACCAAACTAAAGGTTTATTCAGGTGATTCTTTGGTTTACAACCAGGAACAAGAAACTACCGGGGAAAATGTTGACCCCGTAGCCGGTTTATCGGAGGAAGAGCTTTTTCAGGCATTTTTCAATAATATGAACCAGGGTGCCATGATGATGGATAATTTTCTTACCCAGGTTTTTTCTGCAGCAAAACCGGTAAAAGACAGAATCACCCGCGAAGAACTGAATATGGTTCTGGCCGATGAATTTGAGGGAAAAGGTATTGATCTGGACTTTGAATTTGCTGTAATTACACAGGGCGGAGAATCGATATTCCAATCGGATAATTACATTGAAAAGGAAAATTATGATATTTATAAAAGTCTGCTTTTTCCTAACGATTATTACATTGAACCAACCTATTTGTATTTGTACTTTCCCAAAAGAAA
This sequence comes from Bacteroidetes bacterium GWF2_38_335, assembly GCA_001769535.1. Taxonomy (GTDB): domain Bacteria; phylum Bacteroidota; class Bacteroidia; order Bacteroidales; family GWF2-38-335; genus GWF2-38-335. The sequence continues at coordinate 92,381 of MEOH01000009.1, read as the reverse complement.
CGACTACATCATAAAATCAATCGGTTTCATGGGATTGTCTTCGCTGATTCTTGTTTTTGTGGTTATTATTGCCTTTTCTCTCACCATTTATATTATCTACAGGCAGAAAAAACTTTCAGAAATGAAAAATGACTTTGTAAATAATATGACCCACGAACTTAAAACGCCCATTTCGACCATTTCACTTGCCTCTCAGATGCTTAAAGATAATTCCATCTCAGGCGAATATAAAAACATCGACAACATTAGCCAGATAATAGAAGACGAGAGCAAAAGACTTGCATTTCAGGTAGAAAAAGTACTGCAAATGGCCATTTTTGAAAAAGGTAAGCTAAAGCTGAAAATAAAAAAACTCAGCATCAATGACCTGGTTGCTTCCATTGCAAACAATTTTGAAATACAGGTAATAAACAAGCAAGGAAAGCTTTCCATTGAGCTAAATGCCGAAAATGATATGTTGGAAGCCGACGAGGTGCATCTCACAAATGTATTGGTCAACCTTCTTGATAATGCTGTAAAATACACCGAACAGGAACCTGATATTAAAATACGGACCGAAAATTATAAAAAAGGAATAGTTGTGGTTGTTGAAGATAACGGGATCGGAATCAGCAAAGAAGACCAGAAAAGAATATTTGAACAGTTTTACCGCGTAAGCACCGGTAACATTCATAATGTAAAAGGATTTGGCCTGGGCCTTTCATACGTAAAGAAAATTATTGATGTGCACAACGGGACAGTACGGGTGGATAGTGAATTGAACAAAGGAACACGGTTTGAAATAAGTATTCCTTTTAACCAGCAAGGTTAAAAATATGTGTATATTTATGCAGGCAGAACCTGCGAAAACGCAAATTAACAAATAAAAAAGACCATGAACGAAAAATTTAGAATATTGCTTGCCGAAGACGACCAGAATCTGGGTCTGCTGTTAAAAGAATACCTCGTTGCGAAAAATTACAACACCGACCTATTTGTGGATGGGGAAAAAGCTTATAAAGCCTTTTGCAACAATCATTATGATATCTGCATTTTTGATGTGATGATGCCAAAAAAAGACGGTTTTTCCCTGGCAAAGGACATCCGGCTGAACAATAAGGAAATTCCCATCATTTTTCTTACTGCAAAATCAATGAAACAGGATGTTTTTGAAGGATTCAAAAGCGGAGCCGATGATTACATCACCAAACCATTCAGCATGGAAGAGCTGCTTTTCAGAATTGAAGCCATTTTACGCCGTACCCAAAAAGATTTTTCCAAAGAGGAAAAAACCGAATTTGAGCTTGGAATCTTCAGTTTTGATTCACACCGACAAACCCTTATAAACAACAGCAATAAATCGGATGTTAAACTCACCACAAAGGAATCTGATCTTCTCAAACTGCTGTGCCTGAATATGAATGAAGTATTGGAACGCAATTATGCCCTCAAGTCAATCTGGCTCGACGACAATTACTTTAATGCACGCAGCATGGATGTCTACATCACAAAAATCAGAAAATACCTGAAAGATGAACCCAGGATCGAAATCCTGAATGTTCATGGAAAAGGATATAAATTGGTTATGTAGAAACACAACTTTATCGCTGACTATTGTTTTTTTTCATAATTTTAAAGAAAAAAAACATGTCCAAAACAGGAAATTTTCTGCTTTCTGAAAATGCTTTCTCCGAAACAGTTATTGGTAACACTGCCATTGTCAGGGCAATGATTGAATCCGACGTTCGTGTTGTTACTTCATATCCCGGCTCGCCAACACCCGAAATTGCTTCGGCAATTGCTTCAATACCTTTGGATAATCGTCCGTTTTACTTTGAATTTTCAGTAAATGAAAAAGTTGCTACCGAAGTGGCTTTCGGCGCAACAATGAACGGCCATACTTCATGTGTGTTTTTTAAAAGTGTTGGCATTAATGTGGCTGCAGATACTTTTGTCCAACTTGGTTTTTATGACCTCAAAGGCGGAATGGTTATTGTTCTTGGTGATGATCCCGGAGCAAATTCCTCTCAAAACGAACAGGACAACCGACACCTTACCAATTTGTCGTATATTCCTGTTTATGAACCGGCAACACCACAGGAAACCTATGACATGTTTCTGGATGCGGTGAAAATTTCCCGCGAAAAAATGATGCCCGTGGTATTCAGGCTCACCACTCATGTGTGCCATGCAAAACAAAAAGTGAATTTCGGAAAATGGCTCCCGCAAACCTATGACTGGAACTCGCGTTTTCATCCATTGTCATCACCTGCTGTGGCAATCACAACGAAAGCGCTCGAGATGAAACGAAAAGCCATGAAAAGACTTGAAGAATTCCGTGAAATTTCAGAAAAATCTGCATTTAACAACATCATCTCACACAACAATCCTGAAAAAGGAATTATCACCACCGGGGTTCCGTTTTTATCTGTTTCAGAGGTTTTAAATTTTGCCCTTACAAAGAAACCTGACATTCTGAAGCTGGGAATTATTTATCCTGTGCCTTCACAAAAAATCATTGAGTTCCTTAAAACCCATCGTGAAATAAAAATCATTGAAGAACTGGATGATGTTCTGGAAAAAGAAATAAAAGTTCTTGCTTTTGATCATAAAATTGACTGCATTATAAAAGGAAAACAGGAACCCGAAGATTTTGTGGGCGAATATACTCCCGATAAAGTTTATGAAATTATCAGCAGAACATGGCCCGGAATGCTTCCTGCACGTGAAGCATCAATCGCGGCTTCACCATTTTCTGCAAGGGTTCCACAATTGTGTCCGGGTTGCGGACACCGACCTCTATTTACTGCTGTAAGAAAACTTATGGAGAAAAATGACATTACCGTGGGCGATATAGGTTGCCATACTTTGGGCTTTTTACCTCCACATGAAATTGGCTCAGTGGTGGTATCAATGGGTCACTCTGTTTCAACCGGCTCGGGGCTTTCCATTAATAATAACCAGGGCAGGGTTATTGCTTTTGTTGGAGATTCCACTTTTTTTCATGCGGCCATGCCCGGAGTATTGAATGCCGTTTTCAACAACCACAAGCTAACTTTGGTGGTTTTACCCAACGGTACCACCGGAATGACCGGACATCAGGATCACCCGGGAAGCGGGAAAAATTTCAACGGGACTGCTGAACCTGTTCCAGTCAGGAAAGTTCTTGAAGGACTTGGCGTGAAAAATATCCGTGAATGTGATGCTTACAACCAGCAAAAAGTAATTGAATACATCAAAGCCTCCTTTGAAGATGACGGGTTTAGTGTGGTAATTGCCGAGCACCCCTGCATGCTTAAGAAAACAAGGGAGGATAAAGCTTTGGGGAAATTTACGGGAAATCAGATCATGGTCAATCAGGATATGTGTTCCTTGCAATTGGACTGCATCAGAAAATTCGGCTGTCCCTCGTTTCAGATCAGCTCAGAGGGCAAAATTTTTGTCCATGAAGATTTGTGCATCGGTGATGGTTCATGCATGCAGACCTGCAATTCAAGGGCTTTAAGAAACAATAAAAAAACCAAAAGCAATTAAAATGGAAAACATATTCAATATTTATATGACCGGTGTGGGCGGACAGGGAATCGGGATGCTCAGTGAAATTATCATAAAGGCAGCCGATCTGGCAGGACAAACGGTTGCGGGAACTGATACACACGGACTGGCGCAGCGGGGCGGAATGGTTGAATCAACGTTAAGAATCGGGAACAACGTTCATTCTCCTTTGATCATGAAGCGAACCGCAGATTTGGTTATTGCGCTGGAAATTCATGAAGCATACCTCGGAACATTGAATTATCTGAGGGAAAAAGGAACCCTTGTGTACTATGATGTAAGTTTACAGCCTTTGTTTACCAGACTTGGTATGGAAAAAGAAGTGACCGAGCAGGATATAAAAACCCTTATAAAATCATACAATTCCAATTATTTAAAAGTTTTTGATGATTCGCTAAATGACCCAAAAATGCAGAACATTGCACTCCTTGCAGAAATAAACAGAAACACTTTAATTCCGGGCATTACAGAGGAACATTATATTGCGGCAATGAAAATGCTGATGAATGATTCTGTATTTGAAAGAAATATTAAAATATTCTGTTGTCAGGTCTAATTGCAAAGGATTATTTTTCTCAAAACGGTGCCTTTTGCGGTAGTCATTTTGAGATAATACGCCCCCGTCTGAAATGAGGATAAATCGAGATTTCCTTTTTCGTTTACCACTGCAGTTTGCATCATTTTGCCTAATGAATTATAAATTTCAATTTCAAGTATTTCCTCACTGCTCCTGAAAAATATTATTCCGTTTGATGGTATTGGAAAAACAGTTAAATCGTTGATAAAACTGCTCTCGTTTATCCCGTTTTCACCAGGATTAATTTCTCCAATGTAAATATCTGCCGAACCATTGCCCAGAACATATTCTGATTGAAAAAATAGAGAATCGCTGAAGGATCCTGTAAATAAGAGCTTGTCATTTGCTGTTACCGCAAGCGAATTTCCAAAATCATGCCGGGTGCCGCCGAGGGATTTTGCCCACAACGTATTCCCTTCATTGTCAAGTTTCAGGACAAATGCTTCAGAATAGGTATTTGCCGATAATACTGTGTCGGTGAAATTCACATCGAGCATAAAATCACCTGTTGCATAAATATTACCCAAATTATCGGAAGAAACATTTCTGGCGAAATCATCAAAACCGCCACCAAATGACTTTACCCAGTTAATATTCAATAAGGGATCTGCAACTGCAACAAATATGTCATAATATGCATTTCCTGTAACTTCTATTCCGTCAAAAAATGCACTCTCATAAATTGTCCCCGAAAAAACCACATCTCCGGAAGGTAATAAATACAGGCCCATTCCACGGTCATCACCAACCCCTCCGAAACTCTTTACCTCTAAAGTGACAAGGTTTTGATCAAGTTTTGCCAGAAATATATCATTTAGTCCGGCCGACTCAATGGTATCATTGTCAAAGGCGACTTTTTTTCCGAAATATCCGGTAATAAATAAATCTCCCGAATTATTTTCCTCAGCCGAAAGTAAATCATCTGCACCTGTTCCTCCGTATGTTTTTACATCCAAAAGGTCGCCTGATTGGGAGTATGAAGCAATATAAATATCGCTGACGCCTCCGGGGGTAATTTCTTCTGTGCCAAACCAGGTTGTGTTAAAGAAGTTTCCTGTAAAATAAATATTTCCGTTTGTACTGCAAACCACATCTTTAACCGGAGTTGCCCCATCGCCCTGAAAACTGTTTGCCCAGACAAATTCACCGTTCCCGGTAAACTTGCTCATAAAAGCAAAATCAGAACAACCGCATGAGTATATCACCGAATCGCCAATGAAAAGTTCAAAACTGTGAAAAGTACCTCCGAAAAACACGTTATTATCTGTGTCAATATCAATTGCTATTCCCCTGTCGGATGTCACTCCGCCCACCGTATTAACCCAAAGCAGCGTTCCCAGGGAGTCGAACTTTGCAATGAAAGCATCCTCCATGCCTTTGCTGGTTATAATCTGACCCTGAAAATCAACGGTTCCTGAAAAATTACCGGCCAGATAGCGATTTCCCTGTGCATCCACAGTAATACAATTCCCTGCATCAAGCTCAGGCCCGCCCGAAATAAAAGGCAAAGTCAATGCCGGTTCCTGTGCTTTTAGAAGGCCGCAAATAGCAACAAATAATAAAATCAGAAATCTGTTCATATAAAAGACAAAAAGGTCCTAATTGTAAAATTAAGACCTTTTTATGGTATTTAAACTATTGTCTACTTAATTTTTGCGATAACGTCTCCTTTTTTGACCATTTCACCTTGTTTTACACAAAGTTTTTCAATAATTCCGTCATTTTCATTTACAATTTGCTGAACGCTTTCCTTTTCCTGGATATAGCAGATGGTTTTTCCCTTAGAAGCCTCAACACCTTCGCGCACACAAAGTTCTTCGTTATAGAAACTGCAGGCAAACATCAGTCGGCCTGAATAAGGCGAAACCACATCTTTTGCTTCTGCCTTAGGTTTTTCGTCGGTTTTGGCAGCCGGAGCAGCAACCTGAACGGGTGCAGCAGCAGCTTTTGCTTTTTCAACTTCCTCGATGAATCTTTTCTTGGCTATTCCCGATTTATAATCGTGGTATTGTCTGTCGTGCATGGCAAACTCGAATAGTTCCTCATCATCTTTTCCTGTTTCCCATCCCAGCTCTTCCATTTCTTTCCTGAATTTGGGCAGCTCATCGGGATAATAATCCTGTGGAACCCCTGAAAAGAATTCCTTTTTCTGTGTTTTAGCAAGCTCTATGATTTCGGGTGCGAGTGGTCCGGGAAGCTGTCCGGTTTTTCCAAGAATCATGTCCCAGGTATTGGCATCAATCATTGAATATCTTTGTTTTCCCTGATACATCATCATAACATTGAGGAGGGCCACGTTTTTAACATACTGACTGAAAGGCGTAACCAATGGAGGATAGCCAAGTTTAGGCCAAACATATGAAACCTCATCAAACAGCTGAACCAACAGGTCATCAATGGTCAGTTTTTGTTTTCCGGCTGCTTCAAGGGATTTATTGATTGAGGCGTAAACGCCCTGCAAGTCGGCCATCATTGATCCCATCATTCCTCCGGGAAGTCCTGACTGAACCAACAAAGAGCTGGTGTACCTGTTTTTTGTATCGATGAAATAACCCAGAAAGTCGTCAATAAATTCCTGTGTCAAACTACGGGCTTTCATATAAGCACTCATGTTTATTTCGGGCACTTCGAATCCGGCATCCTTAAGCATGGCCTGCACGGTAATCACATCAGGATGAACCATACCCCATGACAGCGGCTCCATGGCCACATCTATATAATCGGCACCTGCTTTTGCCACTTCGAGCATGGATGCAACAGAGAAACCTGGTCCGGAGTGTCCGTGATACTGTACTTTTATATGCGGATGACGTTTTTTAATCTGGGTTACCAGGAGTCCGAGGGTAACCGGACGGCCAATTCCCGCCATGTCTTTCAGGCAAATCTCATCGGTACCGAATTCGACCAGTTGGTCAACCACGTTCATGTAGTGTTCAATGGTATGGACTTCGGAGTGGGTAATGGAAAGCGTTCCCTGAGAAATCATTCCGGCTTCCTTAGCATATTTAACTGAAAGTTCCAGATTTCTTGGGTCATTCAGTCCGCAAAAAGACCTTGCAATATCAACCCCCTGTGCTTTTTTTACTTTGTACATGAGTCGGCGCACATCAGCCGGAACGGGGTACATTCTGATACCATTCAGCGCCCTTTCAAGCATGTGTGTCTGAATGCCGGCCTCATTAAATGGTTTAACCCATTCCCTTACAGCCACATTTGGATTTTCGCCATACAGAAGGTTAACCTGTTCAAAGGCACCACCATTGGTTTCGATACGTGCAAAGCATCCCATGTCAATGATTACCGGAGCAATTTTTTTAAGCTGGTCAACCCTGGGCACATATTTCCCGGATGATTGCCACATATCCCTGTAAACAAGGCTGAATTGAATTTTTCTTCCCATGATATTTTTTTAATATTGAAGCAGTAAAATTAAAAAAAAAGGGAGATAAAAAATCTCCCTTTGTCAATTAATAAGTTTTATTTTATTCTGTTACAACAATTCGTTGCAAAAGAATGACTTCGTTTTCAGATTTTATTCTGAGCATATAGACACCGTTTGAGATGCCGGTAAGCAGATAGGTGTTTTTATCCTGCAAAACTGCTTCACATTTAACGATTTTACCGGAAACATCCAAAACATCAATGGAAACATTATTGAAATCTTTATCAAAAGAGATCAGGAAATTGCCATTATTACTCGGGTTTGGATAAACACTGATACCTGAATTTTCAATTTCACCAACATTAACCATATTGGGAACGCTGAAAACTTCGGTATAGGTACAACCATTGGCGTCGGTGATTGTTACTGTGTGCATTCCAAAGCACAATCCTGTAACATAATCAGTTGAACCACCGGCAGACCAGGTATAAGAATATGGAGCAGTTCCTCCTGTTGGTCCGGCCCAGGCAGTTCCCGAGCAGGCTCCATAATCAGGAGTAACAATTAATTCATCCATTTCAAGCAAATCGGGATCATTGATAACAAACGGGAATAACCTGTAACAACCCAACACATCAGTAATTTTCAATGAATAGAAACCGGGGCACAATCCTGTCATATCGATTGCAGGAGCAGGAGTTCCGGAGACAAAGAAATACCAGCTTAGACTGAAAGGCGGCGAATCTCCGGCTGCGGTCACATGCATCTCGCCCAAACAATCATCATGGCATAGGGCATTGCTTTCTGAGACTACCGCAGAAGCAGAAAGGTCAGATACAATTATGACACAACTGTCCGTCACATTATTCTCGCACAAGTCAGAAATGGTGGCGTAATAAACATTATATCCCGGAGACGGGTATACCCAAATAATGCTGTCGGTAGGACCAGACACCCCTGTACTCCATTGATAGTAAAGAAAATCTGAAGGATGGCTGTCGGAGTATGCTTCGATCATGACTGAATCGGGAGCAGCACCGTTACAATAATTTAAAAGATGGGGTGTAACACCGGCTTTGAAAACAACATAGTCAATAATCCAGATGGTGTCGGACACAGATTCCAGACTGCAGGGACATCCCGAAAGCAGGTCAATGGTAAAATATTCAAGATCTTCAATAACGCCGTCTTCAAAAGCTTCGAAGAAAATTGTGTCATAAATTTCACCTGCTGAAATCCATATTGATGTGGGTAGAGAAGTATAATCAGATCCCATGACTGCATCACCGCCATAACTCAGAAAAACCTGAATTGAATCGGTAAGGGCTGCCGGACTGGTATCCAATCTTGAGAATACATAATAGTTTTGGCAACCTTCAAAAATTTCGCTGTTATCACCATAAATCGGATCGGGATTTTCCATCAGCACGTTACCCCCTGAATCGAATGAACCGGCGCGAAAGAAAACACCGGAATCGTAAGCACTGTCGCCGGCATCACCCACTGCTAGTTTAATATGGTAGGTTTCACATGCAGTAACTATTGCAAAAGCAGTAAGCGGAACAGTATACCCGTCATATTGGCATGCCTGAGCAGAGCCCACAGTATTATCAATGTAATAGGTAGAGTATGATCCGGCATTAACGTTATCAATGGTAACAGGCAGAGATGTACCCGGTATCAGCGCAATGTTTATTGCTCCACCGGAGTATGGGCCTGAAATACCGGGGCCTGAAAGGAAAAATCCAAAAACATCATTAAATGATGATCCAACCCATTCAGGATATTCCTCCGAACCAAAAATATATTCGAACATAATGGTATCGGAAGATGGAACAAAATCAAACTGAATAACGGTGGCATCATTTATGGTGTAACCCGGAATCAGCAGGGCAAGATCAGGATCACTTCCTGTGCTCAGTGTACTTCCCAGACTTCCGCTGGTATTGGGACCAACAGCGTTGGAAATTGCACCTGAAGCAATCATTATTCCACCGTCGGTTTCATTAAATGGAAAAGTTGTACCCCCACCATTAAAAAACCCATACCCTCCACCAGAAGTTACGGTTATATTTGTAACTTCAACACAACCGTTAATCAAAACATCCTGAATAAGTTGTGTGATGGTATACGTTGTAGTGTTTGTGGTAATGGGTGCACTTTTTGGTCCTTCCTGCGCTATAAGTGCGATTGAAAAGATCAATCCAATAAACAGAGTGTAAAGTTTTTTCATAGATTCAAAGTTTAAATGCAAGGGTACTATATCGTTTAACTATCAAAAATAGTAAATAATAGATAATAAAGCAAATAAATGCAAAAAAAATCAATTATCGAATAGTAATATGCCTGTAATTTTACTAAGAATTGCAAATTACGTAGTCACACGGATGATAAATATAGGGATGCGGTTATTGTGACAGAACGACAGAACGGTATAAATTTTATTTCTCAGGGAGAATCCGATTGCCATTTTTACTATATTTACCTCTTTAAACTGTAAACAGAGTAACATGTACACAATTGACAATTACAATTTCGACGGAAAAAAGGTTCTGATACGCGTTGATTTTAATGTGCCGGTAAATGATAAAGGCGAAATATCCGATGATACCCGGATGGTTACTGCCATTCCCACAATCCGGAAAATAATTATTGACGGCGGATGCCCCATCATTCTCACTTCAATGGGAAGACCAAAAGGGAAAGTTGATCCTAAATTATCGCTGAAAACCATCTTGCCAAGGCTGAATAAACTTCTTGAAACTGAAGTAATTTTTATCGAGGATTATCTTTCGGATGACGCTGTTAAAACATGTAAAAACCTGAAACCCGGACAAGTTGTGATGCTTGAAAACCTCAGGTTTCATATTGAGGAAACCGAAGGAAATGAAGAATTTGCAGAAAAACTTGCCCGCCTGGGCGATTCTTATGTGATGGATGCTTTTGGTACTGCACACAGGGCGCATGCATCAACCTTTACCATTGCCAAATTTTTCCCTTACGATAAAATGTTCGGTTACCTTGTTGAAAGTGAGATCAACAATATCGACAAGGTCCTTAAAAAAGCACAGCGTCCGTTTACAGCTATCATCGGCGGATCAAAAATTTCAACCAAAATTCTCATAATTGAGGCACTTCTCGAAAAAGTGGACAACCTGATAATCGGCGGCGCAATTGTGTACACCTTTGTTAAAGCCATGGGCGGCTCCATCGGAAAATCACTCTATGAGGAAGATTTTCTTGAGGTGGCCAAAAGGGTGATTGAAAAAGCTGAAAAAAACAATGTGAAATTATATCTCCCAAAAGACGTGCTGATTGCCGATAAATTTGAAAATGATGCCGAGATCAGACATTGCGAAATAGAAAAAATTGAGGACGGATGGATGGGAATGGACATCGGAATCAAATCGGGCAGCCGTATTGAAAATGTTATTGAAAACTCTGCAACAATTTTGTGGAACGGTCCCATGGGGGTTTTTGAAATGCAGAATTTTTCAATGGGAACCTTAAAAGTTGCATTGGCTGTTGCCCGCGCCACCGACAAAGGCGCTTTCTCGCTCATCGGCGGGGGCGACTCCATCGCTGCCATCAACAAATATGGTCTGGCTCACAAAATATCCTATGTATCCACTGCCGGCGGTGCGCTGCTGGAGTATATCGAAGGGAAAAAGCTTCCCAGTATCAGGGCAATCAAACAATCATACTCCGTTGACAGCTATGATTTCTATAACAAACGCGCTTTAATCAGGGTTGACTTCAATGTTCCTCTTGACAAAGATTGTAATATTGTTGATGATACACGCATCCGGACTGCCATTCCGTCCATACGTAAAATACTGGCTGACGGGGGTTCTGCAATCATCATGACACATTTGGGAAGACCCAAAGGGAAAAGAATCCCTGAACTTTCCACCCGCCATATTCAGGGACATATCTCCAAACTGCTTGAGCGCGAAGTAATATTTCTTGATAAATGTGTTGGTGAGGAGGCTAAACAAATATGCCAAAACCTTAAACCCGGCAGCGTGGTGCTGCTTGAGAACCTCAGGTTTACAAAAGCCGAAACCGACGGCGACGAGGAATTTGCCCGCCAGCTCTCCGAACTGGGAGATGTGTATGTGATGAACGCCTTTGGTACTGCACACAGGGCTCATGCCTCGACTTATACCATTGCCAAATTCTTTCCCAACGACCGCATGCTGGGATACCTTGTGGAAAGCGAGATCAACCATATTGACAAGGTACTCAACAGCACCCAGAGACCGTTTACTGCCATTATCGGCGGATCGAAAGTCTCAACAAAAATCCACATCATGGAAGCCCTCATCGACAAGGTTGACAACCTGATTGTTGGTGGTGGAATTGCTTTTACTTTTATCAAAGCCATGGGCGGAAAAATTGGAAATTCACTGGTCGAAGATGATTTTATTGATGTGGCGAAAAGGATCATGGAAAAGGCAAAGAAAAACAACGTAAATATTTATTTCCCGCAGGATGTACTCATTGCCGACAAGTTTGACAATGACGCCAACATCCACCATTGTGAGATTGACAAGATTGAGGATGGCTGGATGGGTATGGATATCGGTATAAAAAGCGGCAACATGTTCGAAGAAATCATCTACAACTCGGCCACCATCCTCTGGAACGGTCCTGTTGGGGTTTTTGAGATGAACAACTTCAGCATGGGAACCCTTAAAATCGCACTTGCCGTTGCCAGGGCTACTGATAAAGGTGCCTATTCGCTCATTGGCGGGGGCGACTCCATTGCCGCAGTAAACAAATACAGTCTGGGACATAAAATTTCATACATATCAACCGCCGGCGGTGCACTGCTTGAATATATCGAGGGCAAGGAACTGCCAAGTATCAGGGCAATAAAAGGTAAATTTTAAACTATGGATCTGAGTCATTTAAAAACGGGACTGATCATCAGTCTGTTCATCATTCTCTACGGATTTACCCTCGGAATAATTTTCGGGGCATTTGAGGAAGACATCAAGGAAAACTACAGGAGCCGCGCCGAAACAGTGCTCGACGAGACGTACAAAGGCGATACCGCGCTTCTGGACAAAACGGTTTCGAAAGCATGGGAATTTTTGAAGCACGCACATACCCACGCTCTGGGACTGGGTCCCATATCGCTGCTGCTGATCATTGTTTTGTCGTTTTTGCAGATGCCCGGAAAGCTGAAGTTTTATACCGGACTTGCAGTAAGCATCGGCTCGCTGGGATATCCTGTTTACTGGACGGTGGCCTCGGTCATTGCGCCCACTTCGGGAAACCATGAAGCGGCCAGGGAATCTTTGTGGTGGATGGCGCAACCGACGGCAGGATTGTGTTTTCTGGGTCTGATTGTGATTATCTTTTATGCTTTTAAAAGCATTCCGTGCTGTAAGAAACAATAAATTTTTTAATTGAAAAAGACAGTTGTACATATCATCAGGGTTTTGTTTTTCGCAGCCATTGTATGGTTTTCGTGGATGATTTATGACAATTCCATGAAGATTCAGGACAAAAAAGAACAAAACGCAGTATTTTTTGATGTGAGCAGAGGCGTTTTCAATCCCAATGAATGGAAGTGCAAAGTAATTCAGATCATCAACGGAAGGATTGATTCCCTTGATATCAATATTCAGTCGGAGCAGCTGGTTGATTACGTTGACTCGTGCTACCGTTCCATGACCAAGGATGTGCGCAACATCAGCATTTCCGATTCGCTTATTGATGCCTATAACAACACCAGTGGTAATTTTTTTAGCCGCGGTATTAATGCCCTCAGCAACTTTTTTTCGAGTGGTTCGGATTATTTATCACAAAAAGGACTGGATCTTATTTTGCAGGTGCTGGAAGCGTATCTTCTTGAAAAAATCAGGGACAATGACACGGTGATCAAGGATATGATCAAGACCGGGGTGAACGATGCCATCAATGAAAACCTCACCAGCAACAGGGAGTCGTCCACCTATACGCCCGATTGTATTGAAAAAGAAGCGGTGGTGCTTGAAAATTATGAGAAAGAAGCGGAAACACTGAAGCTGTATCTGTATTTGTTCGTGGCACTGGCTCTGTTGTATTTTGCATATGCTTTTATTTTTTACCGCGGACTGGAAAATTATGGAAAAATCATTCTGTTTGACTCCATTGTGTTCAGCATGGTTTGTCTGGTACTCGGGGTGCTTTTGCCGATGATCGAGATCAATGCCAAAATAGAGGATTTGCAGTTTACTTTTCTCGGGGAGACCATTTCGTTCGAGAACCAGTTTGTTTATTTCAGGTCCAAATCCATTTTTGATATTGTGGTGATTTTATTTTACAACAATATTTTTGTGGCCGTCATGATATTTGCTTTCAGTGTGCTTACTCCGTTTACCAAGCTCATCAGCTCACTGCTGATCCTGTATTCTGAAAAAGCCGCACAAAGCAAAATACTTAAGGGCATTGTCATGCACATTGGCAAGTGGTCAATGGCCGACGTGTTTGTGGTAGCCATTTTCCTTGCCACCCTGGGTTACCAGGGCATCATTTCGGAGCAGATGCAGGGCATTGAAAGAATAGAGAATTTAAAAACCACCCTAAACACCGAGCAGTCGAGCACCGATACGGGGTTTTATTTCTTTGTTGCTTATGTGCTGATTTCGATGGTGGGGTCGGTGTTTATTAAGCGGGTTGTGGAGAAGAGGGGGTGATTGGGTTGTAACATAGTTAGGCACAAAATAAGTACAGATGAAGTTATATCTTAAAATACTTTTTTTTATTTGGTTTATTATTTTTCACATTAGCTGTTCAAATTACAACAAACCAGAGACAAAGGAGTTGTTCAAAGAAGATGAGGATGTAGTAATAATTGACAGTATTGTTTATTATCAGGGTGAAGCATTTACAGGAATATTAATTGATACAATAAACCAGGTTACCGCCAGGACACATTACAAATATGGCAAAAGACATGGGAAAGGAACAATTTATTATGAAGATGGAACCATATATCAAACCGGTAATTTTTTAAAAGGTCAAAAACATGGTGAATTTAATATTTACTATCCTAATGGTCAAATAATTCAAAAATCTAATTTTAAGTATAATTTAAGGAATGGTTTACTAAAAGAATGGAGTAATAAAGGTGTTTTAATTTTTTCTGGGGGGTTTTCAAAAAATGTCAAAAATGGTATTTTTAAATATTATTTTGATAATGGTACGCAAAAAAAATATATGGCATATTCAAATGGTTTTTTATGCTTTTCAAATGAATACGACAGTCTTGGAAAACTTAAAAATGCTTATAACTATTTTAGAGATACAATTGTCAAAAACAAGGATGGCAATTTTGAATTTGTTATAGATTTAATGATTAGAAATAAATCTTTTGAATTTATAGATTTTTCATATGCTTATAATTCGATTATTAACTTAGACACTATTAATTTAACACCAAACTCTTCTGTGAGATTGCAACTAGACACTTCAATTTTTACTATTCCATTTTTAACAAATAAAACAGGAAGATATTCTTTAAGAACTGCCTGCTTAATTATCGATAATTATGAAAAATGTTATTCTGTTTACGACATTATTTATGACATTAATTCTAAAGGGGAAATATCGAATAAAAAAACTGAATTTGTGCCTTTTTAACCCATACTAAAATCTGCATATTTCAGCACCTGCCAAAAAGCAGTACCTCCTTCCTCCGGCAGACTGAAAAGTGAATATCTTATATGCAATCTTTCAAATGAAGTTCACTGATAAAAACCCTTGCTTTTGGTAACCCCAAAACATTGAACAAAATGCGAGAAAAAATCCCATATACTTGCTTATATGTACCAAAAATGCTTTTTTTGGTACATATAAAGAAAACATGGGACAAAAAGATTAAAAGTTGAAAGAAAAGCAGCATCCAGGTATCTGAAAGAACTTGAGAACATCGAAGTTTTGAAATCATATAAAGTCGGACGGGAAACATTATATATTAATAGTGAATTAATTGAGATTCTGAAAAAATAATGCGCTGAACCTAACTGCCTGCATGCCGGTTTCAATGGTTGTACCGTTTTTATTAAGCGGGTTGTGGAGGTGGGGTTGGGATATAACATAGTTACCGGCAAGGTTGGAACAAAACCCGAAGATTATCGTTAAAAAAAGCAAATATTGTCGTATTTTTGTATAAAAATATTTGTTATGGACTTACAAACCAGAAAACTTAACGCAATCCAATACTTGATAAACATTCAAGACGAAAATTTATTTAATAAAATTGAAGAAACGATTCTTAAGAGTAGTAAAAAGGGAAAGCGAGTTTTAAAACCTTTTACTCAGAAACAATTAATCGAAAGAGCAGAAAAATCAAACAAAGATTATGTTGCCGGGAAAGTGAAGACTCAAGAACAATTAGAAATAGAATCAGAAAATTGGTAATATTATGAAAATCATTTGGTCTGATTTTGCTTCTGAAACCCTTAAGGACATATTACAAAGAGGCCGCAAATGAAAATATTGCAATAAAAATTAAAAAAAGTGTTTTTACTTCAACAAGACAATTAATTAAACACCCAAATTCCGGGCAACTGGAAGAAACTCTAAAAAAACTTAACGAAGGTCATCGATATTTAGTATCTGGAAATTATAAGATTATTTATAAATATGTTCGTGAAGGAATATTAATAACTGATGTATTTGACTCCAGACAAGATCCCAAAAAAATTAATAATCCAAAAAGGAAACCCGGCCGGTAATTGCGTTTTATTTTTATTTGGTTGCCCGTCGGTTTGGAAAGTTCAAGGCAATTAATTAGCTTTACTACCGGCGTATGGTTAAGCGGTTTTTATGCCCAAAGAAAACCAACACGCGGAACGTTATCGGTTATTAAAATGAAAAAGATCTTAAATTTTCTTATATTATTGATTATTTTCTTTTTTTCTTGTCATCAAAAAGATAATATTAATGATCAATCAAAAAGAAATGAAAGATGGGCTTGGTTTGTGGATAAATCAACTGGAGTAGGAAGTTGGATTCCAGTTTATAATAACACAACCGCTGGAACTGGAGACTACACGCTGTTTTATTCAACTGGAGAAATATACGAGAAAGGGAAAATTAAAGAAAACAAATATATTGATACTATTAAAGTTTTTGATAAATCCGGAAGATGTCTCAGATATGTAATTTTTAATAAATCTGATGAGTTTGAGACAATTTACTTGCAAGACGGAAAATATTTAGAATATTACAAAACAGGAGAAATTCGGTTTAAAGGAACTATAAAAAATCATGAGTGTTTTGGACTTTGGCAAGCTTATTACCAAAATGGAAACTTAGCATATCTAGAAAATGAAAAATATAGAACTGGCTATTTTAGACGATATTATGAATCAGGACAAATTAAAGTAAGTGGTTCTTACTTAAATGATTTAGTAAATGGAGTTCAAAAATGCTGGTATGAAGACGGAAAAGTAGAAGAATTTTCAGAATGGAAAAATGGTATTCAACATGGAAAATTTATTTCTTTCTTTAAAAATGGACAAATGAAAGAAAATAGTAATTGGTTGGAAGGTAAAAGAGAAGGAACAAGTGAAGGTTGGTTTGAAAATGGGCAGAAATCATTTTATCATTTTTATAAAAACGATTTGGCTGAAGGCGAATGGCTAACATGGTATAATAATGGAATTTTAAAACTAAAAAGCAATTATCAAAACGGTTATTTAGAAGGATTTAGATATTATTATAATGAGAACGGAAAATTACAGGAAAAAGAATTATATAAAGATGGACAGTTAATTGATACTATTAAATAATATAAAAACAACCGATAACAGCAGCTACCCGCAAAACGTTAAAAAAAGCAATTAGAAACTCAAAATGATAACCAAACAGAAAAATTTATTCAAAGAAAGCATGTTTTGATAAGAAAATTTGATTTTCTTTACAAAAGAGCCTGCATTTGTAAAGAAATTGAAAAATTTTATACATATGAAAACTCGAGATTGGAAATTAGCGAATTGCATTTAAAATATGGTATAGAGAGGAATGGTTGTTGTTAATGAATAAGGGAGTTGTAATAACCTCGAAAGAAACAATATCGCTAACTATTTAAACAAACTGTCAGAAGACGGATTGTTGAGAAAAGAAAATTTAGGGACAGGAAACTACTATATTAACCAACCGTTATTTGAACTTTTATCTAAGCGATGACAAATTCAAGTACGGCAACAACGGACCGGTTTAAATGGTGGGATCGGTGTTTATTAAGCGGGTTGTGGGGAAGAGGGGGTGAGGTTGGGGTGTAACATAGTTATTTGCAAATTAAAAGACATGAAGTGATAGTGATTGACTTAATATTGCTTTTTTACTTTTTCAAGTTTTTTTTCGGATTAATAACCATATTAAAAACTAACTGTGACAGCATTTTTTGAAGAAATTAAAATATATAAAAACCTAATAAAAATATCTTTAACGCTAAGATTATTAGGAGTATTAGTAGAGACTTTACTTTATTACAAAAGCGATGACTATTCATTGTTTTTAGCATTTCTACTAAGTTTAATCGGAGTAACATTCGCCTATATTTTAACTTCTATGATATATGCGTTTATTTTTGCTTTTATAAAAAATAAAAAACTATCATATTGGCAAAGGTATTTAAAAGTAAGTTTGACACTATTTATTATAATCCATATCGTGGAATTTATAGGCATTCTTATTTTAGGACTTTTTACACAATTTAAAATGCTTTAAAAATAATTAATTGAAAAAAATTATCTGCACATAACAACTTGGCATTTTATTTGGGCGCTCGTCGGTTTGGAAAGTTCGCTGCAATTAATTAGCTTTACTACCGGCGTATGGTTAAGCGGTTTTTATGCCCAAAGAAAACCTGAACGCCAAACGTTGGGTACAATTAACAAACTAATAACAAATACCATTCTGAAAAAGAAATTATAAATTCTAATTCATATGAAGACAATCCTTATTATTTTACCATTTTGTATTTTATTATCATATTGCACAAATGAAAAAAAGGAAGTTGTAAGTAATGAAATTATTGTTGAAGAATCCTCTATGGAAGAATCACTAGAAGAAGCAAAAAAAAATCAATTAGTTTTAATGAATAAAAAATCTTTCGATTTCACATGTATTGGAGAATGTGATGAAAGATCATTATACGAAGGAAACTATGGAAAATACAGAAATTTAGAGCCATTTAATATTAAAAAAACTATTTCTGACAGTTTAATCAGTATAGAGTTCACATTTATTGCTGAATGCTGTTTAGAATTCTTTGGTGATGTAAATCACTCTAAAAAAATACTTGAACTGAGTTATAGAGCTGAAGGGTCACCCTGTGATTGTCTTTGCGAATATGATTATAAATTTGAAATCTATCTGAATTCTGATTTTTCAATAATAAAATTAAATGGAAAATCAATCTAAACCATGACGCGTCAGGAACAAATACAATTTTGTAAAAAATGTTTAAAAAGAAAATTTGACTTTGAAAAAGGAGTTATTTGCTCTTTAACAAATGATTTAGCTAAATTTGAAGAGAGTTGTAATGATTACGAACTTGACCCAAAAATAACAGAAGAAGAAAAGAAGAAAAATTATAAACCATCACGGAATAACTTCAAAGAAATACTAGAAATAATTGTTTGGTGGGAAATAAGAAGATTAATATACAACGCTATATTACTTGTTTCAGGAATAATAAGTCTTGCGATTATGGAAGCCATTGTTGAAGTGGAACCTGGTGAAGATATATTTATGCCAATTACCCTTATCGCATTCGTAATAATTTGTAATTTATTTTATACACTTGGTTGGATAGTTGAAATATTTGCGGAAAAAGACGAGAAATTTGGTCCGACATTGTTTAAATATGGGACATTTTTTTCCATGTTTATTATTTTTATTCCGACAATTATTCATTTGATAAGATTAATTTAAAATAAAACTGTGCCCAACAACACCAACCAAAAAGCAGGTGCTTCCTCCGGCAGACTGAAAAGTGAATATCTTATATGCAATCTTTCAAATGAAGTTCACTGATAAAAACCCTTGCTTTTGGTAGTTTCAAAACATCGGTCAAAATTCACAAAAAAATCCCATATACTTGCATATATGTACTAAAAATGTTATTTTTGGTACAAATAAAGAAAACATGGGACAAAAGGCACCCTATTCAAAACTTAAAAAACTTCCTCCCAAACAGGAAGAAGTTGAAACCATTAAAGTATTAAGGCAGGTAATTAAGACTGCCAGGGCTTTAGCTGAGTTGAAAGGTATAGCAAAGACAATTCCTAATCAGGCAATGCTCATCAATGCAATTGTTTTGCAGGAAGCAAAAGACAGTTCGGAAATTGAAAACATTATTACAACTCAGGATGAATTATATAAAGCATTAACTGTAAGAAACACAAAAATTTCTCCTGAAACAAAGGAAGTTGTCAATTACAGAAGAGCAATATTTGCAGGATTTGACATTGTTCAGAAACAGGGCTTTTTAAGGGTTAATGATATTGTGACTATCCAGCAAATACTGGTTGAAAATACAGCCGGAATAAGAAGTACTCCGGGAACCGTCCTTAAAAACGATAAGACGGGCGAGATCGTTTACACACCGCCACAGGACAAACAGGAGATTATTGAACTTCTTTCAAATTTCATTCTTCATTTTAACCAGAAAGAGCAGGATTTGAACCCGCTGATTAACCTTGCTATACTACACTATCAGTTTGAAAGTATCCATCCATTCTATGATGGAAACGGAAGAACAGGCAGAATTCTGAATATTCTCTACCTAATATTAAATGGATTAATTGAAATACCCATTCTTTATTTAAGTTCATATATTATTCAGAACAAACCGGAATATTACAGACTACTTAATCAAACTAATAAAACAGGCAGTTGGGAGGAGTGGATAATATTTATGCTTAAAGCAGTTGAGTCAACATCTGTCCAAACAATTGAACGGATCAGCCTGATCAGGAATTTGCTGGAAAAGACACTTGTCAAAGTTCAAAAAGAATCACCAAAAATATATCAAAAAGAATTGGTTGAATTACTTTTTGAGCAACCATACTCAAAGATAGAATTTGTTGTCAATCGGCTAAAAGTTGAAAGAAAAGCAGCGTCCAGATATCTTAAAGAACTTGAGAACATCGAAGTTTTGAAATCATATAAAGTCGGACGGGAAACATTATATATTAATAGTGAATTAATTGAGATTCTGAAAAAATAATTCGCTGAACCTTACCTGCCGAATGCAGGATTCACTGATGGGATCGTTATTAATTAAGCGGGTTGTAGGCAAGAGGATGTAATATTGTGTTGGATTATATTTATATTATATGGCATATTAAATAATAAAACAATGAAAATAGTGCTTTCCATAATTATTATGGTTTTTTCAACATTTCTCTATTCTCAAAGTGTGACAATAAAAGGTAAAGTGATTAGTCCGGCCGACACTACTGCCCTTGGTTTTTCAACTGTGCATTTTGACAATGATATGGTTACAAATTGTGACTCCTCCGGCAAATTTTCACTTACACTTGATAAAAGCATTTTGAAAGATACGCTGAAAATTAGTTTTATTGGCTTTCGACAATTATTCATCGTGAATTTACCAAAGAATACTGACACAATTGACCTTGGCGAAATTCCCATGTTTTATGGAAATAAGGGGGTGCCAATGGCTGACTTTTTTTGCAGATGGATTGATTTCAGATGCAAACGAAGGGCAAAATTATTTTGGAAGAATGTTGAAAAAGAGAACAAGGAATATGTAATGAAAGTTAATTATGAAATAGATAATTACAGGTATATTTATAATGACAAAAAATACAGACTAAAATACAATGAAAATTATTTTAATCTGACACTGACAATTGATTTACTTGAACCAGAGAAATACTAAAGTATCACGTATAACAAGCGGTAATTAATTTACTAAGCATGAAGAATAAAAAAGAAATAGTGTTTTGTATTAGACTGGTTGAATCGTTGTTTTTTAAACGAAATATGGCAAGGAGGGGGTAAATTTGGTTTGGTTATATCATAGTTTTGTGTAATTAGCAGAAGCATTCAATATTATCAATTTTCTATATATGGAAATACTAGGGCTAATTTTTATAAGCTGCGGGGTTTTATTGATTTTCTATTCCATTCGAATAGCAATTATCAAAAGAAAATTCCAAAGACTCATTTCAAATAAATATCCAAAAATAAGATGTAATATTAATTATCCATCTTGGAATAATTGTAGGGAAACAGAGTTGGGATCTGTAAGTGTTTTAAATGTTTTGTTTAGTTTTGGTTCAAAAAAGAAATCAAGGAAATATATCAATGCTTTCGTGGATGTATTAGAAATAGAAAAAAATACTGATGAAGTTTGCAAAAGTTTACTGAATAGAATAATAAATATTAATTCAGCATTATTTAGAATATGGCTAATTATGGTGATTATTCCCGGATTAATGTTTTTTGTGGCAAGAATTACTTAAAAAACTATACACAATAACTTAAAGCAATGCTTGCAACAGTGCAATAATTGACAATTAATTATGGAAAATATAATGTTGACTCATCTATTAACAAACTAAAGGTTCACATAACATGAAAAAGATTTTCATTATTCTTTTAATGACTTATTTTGCAATAAATACTTATTCCCAGAATACACAAAATAATGTTAGCCCTGACTCGGTTATTGTTGATAGCCATGTGGAATTCTTTACATACAATGGACCTTATGGCGACAAGGAAAATATCAAAGAACCTGCTATTAAATTTATCCTTACAGTCAAAAACAAAAGAATAAAACCAATTCCCAATTTAGGAGCAACAAATCGTTCAGAGTATGTGAACCTGTATATTAATGACAGTCTGAGCAATCCCGTTTCTCTATATAACGGAAGCGAAGCCGCGGGAGATCATCTGATAAAAAAGAATAAAACAGACACTTATACCTGGTGGGTTTTTGAAAAAGATGCTTATGGCGAAGTATTTACAGTACAATGGCAGTACATGAATTTGTATTCAAAAAAAATCAGAGTTAACATGACAAATAGAACTATTGTGCCTGTTAAATGACAAAAATGTATGTGCTTGCGTTTCCTTTGCCGGGACGCGGGGCGGCGCCCTGTGTTTTTGCTGCGACCCCTTTGGGGTGGGGGTTTCGGGTTTCTGGTTTCTGGTTTCTGGTTTGGGGTTTTTGCACTTTTGAATGAACATTTTTTAAAATATTTGTTCAATTTGTTGTGCATTTCGTGCGCAAATCATTCGTGGTAAAAGATGATATAGAATATGGCTACCAAAATGTTATTCCACTTTGGGCTTTTGGGTTGAATTATTAATTGGCTTAAAAAAACAATTTTTAATATTCAAAATGAGAAAATAATTAATGGAAGTGCTTGGGATTATATTACTATTTATTCTGGTCATGGCAGGATGTGTCGGATACCTTTTTTTATGGTCAAAAGTGAGCAGGTTGTTCAAGAAAAAATCTCATCATTACATTGAGCCTCCTGTTCCCGAAAAAGATAAGGACTGGTATCCGATTGATTTTTCAGATTATAGTTGTTTTATCTTCATTAACAAAGTAAAAGGGAGAGAAATACTAGATCTTCTTTATTCAACTGGTTATCAAGCAGAGGATTTAGATTACATCTACAAAAACTTTGAAATAAATTATAAGGGGTCCTGGTATGCAATTAAAGTCTCCAATGCCTCATTTGAGGATTTTAAAACCCTTGTCATCTGGTTTGAAATTAATTTTGCAATTGACTATGAACCAAATGTTTATGGTTTTTGCAGACATAAAACCAAATTTTTACAGGATTATTTATTTACAACGGATAAAGGCACCGCTTATGAAGACTTGTATGGTTCGTTCAGAAACGGGCAAAACTTTGGAATATATTTGCCCAATGCAGGACTGAACCCATCGGGAAATATTTCACTTTCACGAAATAATGAAATGAATTTTAATATTACTGCGTCCAAATTGCCAATGGAATGTATTGATATGGAAATGATTTCATTAGAAAAACTGTTTGAAATATTGAATGAGCAGAGTTTTCCGCCTAAGGGTTTTGAGTAATTAAACAAATATTTTCTGAAAATGAAAAAAACATTGTTCTTTAAATAATATTTAGAATTTTATTTTTTCCGGGTATTTGTTATTTTTCATAATACTCCATACCTTATTAATGTATTCAAGCATGAAATGATTTTGAAAAAAATGAATCCAAAACGCTCCTCTTTTTGTCATTTTATAGATGCCCTCTTGCTTTTTAATAAGCTTCAGACAATAAAATATTTTCACAATAAATTTCATTTTTCGGTCAGCAATACTATTAAAATCATGCTCAGAAAACCTTGTTTCATAAAGTTTCCAATAAAACCAATATATCTTTGAAAGCTTATCGGTAATTGACATATTAACAGAAACCGGTAATTTCTTTTCGTTTAATAACCTATTATTGTATTCCGAAATTGAAAAAGTATTGAAATAAAACATTTTACCAATTCTTGAAGCAGCGCCCGCACCAAGCCCAATATAATAGTCCCTGGTAACAGATGAATACTTTTTTTCAGTATTCGACTTTTTAAAACTCCAGACAGATACGGTTTTGTAATTATGGGTTTTAAAATAATCATAGATCAAATAATAAAAACTTTTTCTGTCTATAAAATCAGGCATCTTTAATTTTTTAATCTTTAAATATGTCCCAATAGTGGAATATGGAAATGTAAATAAAGGATAAGTTGTTATTTGATCCGCATTTGTTTGTTTAGCTCTTTTAATATCATCAAGAATTTCTTCGTCCGTTTGACCAGGAAAGGCAAACATAATATCAATATTTACATTATCAAACTCGTGTTTTTTAGTGTTTTCAATAGCATTCTCAATATCCTTTCCTGAATAATTTCTCCCTAGGATTCTTAAATATTTTTCATTAAAACTTTGAATTCCAATACTAATCATATTTATTCCAGCCAATTTCAATTTTAACAGGGTTTCATTTGTAGCATCCTCGACCGTTGTTTCAATTGCGATATCTCCTTCTACATAAAATTTGTCTTTAATTTTCTCAATAATAACTATTAGTTCATCAATAGCATTTGTTGGTGTTCCTCCTCCAATATATATGGAAGATATTTCAATTTTTCCAAGTTTTTTTGAATATAAATCAATTTCTTCTGATAGGGCATTAAAGTACCCTGCAATTAATTTTTCATCATATTGCACCCTGTTGTATGGACAATATGGACACATGCTTTTACAAAAAGGCACATGAATATACATGCTTGACTTTTTGATATTAGGAATACAAAAAGTATCAATCTGAACTTTTTTAAAAGCAAATTCCTGCTCCTTTCCAACAATTAACCTCCTAATTAGTTTTTTGAGCAAATTCATTTCAATTCTTTATTAGGTAATTCAAGGCATTAATGATAGATTCTGGATTTAACCTTATAACGTTAATAATTTCAGGGTATGCAAGGTATCCGCAATTTTCACATGCATAAATATTTCCAAATGAACGACAACATTGATAAAGCTCGTTGGAAGCATAAACATAACAGAGTTTCGTGGGTCTTTTCCAACTGTTTTTATATACGCTCTTCAAACCAGAATACGAATTTAAAATGCTATACCTCTTTTTCTTTAGTGTAATTATTTTTTCTATTATTTTCTTTTTCTCGTCAAATTCTAAGTACAAGTTATCTTTTCCGTAATATGGAGTATGGAAATAAAAAAACACCCCTTTGATTTGTTTGATTTTTAAAATTCCCTTACAAAACTCTTCTATATCATCTTTGTTTTGTTCGTTTATTGTATAATTTATAATAATTTTTTCATGATTGGACTCCGTAATATTTTTCATTACAGAATCATAAATATTTCTACCACCACCCCTAAGTTTATTATTGTTTTCCTTTAGTCCGTCAATACTAACAAACACCAAATCAGCTGAAATTGTAATCGGAAATGTTCCATTTGTGTATATGCTCACTAATTTAAAACCAATTTTTTTTGCTAAAAGAACAATGTCATTTAATGTTTTGTCATTTTCTTTCCATAGAAAAGGCTCTCCTCCTTCAATAAAAACACTACGTATACCCATTTTATATAATACTCCTAATCCTTTTTCAACTTCAAGAAATGTAAGATCTTTTACTCCCTCTCTGTTTTTCACACGGCAATGACAACAATTCAGATTACATTTTTCATTAATGACTAAACCTCCAAAAAAAGGAATTTCTTTTCGAAATATTTTTGTTTTTATCACATAGCCTAACCCAAACAGAATATATCTACTATTTATCATTTTCAAAAATAAATGATAAAGATAAAAAAGATTAGTAAAATAGTTTACGATAATCAATTTTAGCTCCATTCAGAATTTTATAATTAATTCCTAAAACTCTGCTTTAATTGCTTTCGCCCCTACAGGGCTTGTGTTGCCTTTGCTCAGGCACAGGGCGGCGCCCTGTGTTTTTGCTGCGACCCCTTTGGGGTCCCCCTATCTCATTTAGACCATTGTCATCCCGAACCGCCCAAAGCGGTGAGGGATCTCTTTGTAAATTAACAAAATTTATTATTGAAAAACCTTTACCCGACCGCAATGCCCCGCACCACTCAACCTATAAATCTTTCATAAACATCCATATCCTTTAACACCTGATTAAACAAGCCCGAATTAAAAAAAATTGTACTTTTGATAAAGCTTACTAAAACGAAAACGCTTCTATTAAAACCACCACCATGGACGAATTTGCAGTATTTAAAAGATTCAACGACGTGGGGCAGGCCAACGAGCTTGCTGAACTACTGGCAAGCAACGGTATTGAATACCGGCTGGTTGACGACTCTCCCCCTGTTGACATCACCTTTACGGGCGATCCTCTGCACAAGGAGGCGCAGCTTATGATCAAACAATCGGACTTTGAAAAAGCAAACTTGATTCTTGACAAACAGGCCGAGGAAACAATGGCCGATATTGACAGCGATTATTACCTTTTCGGTTTTGCCAACGAGGAGTTGTATGAGATACTTGAAAAAACCGATGAATGGAATGCTTTTGATTACAAGCTGGCCCAAAAAATATTACGCGACCGTGGGGAGGATATTAATGATGCTTTGCTCAAATCGCTCAGACAAAAAAGGATAGCTGCCTTGGCACAGCCCGAAAAAGGGCAGGGTTTATGGATATTATCAGGGTATTTTTTTTCATTGTTTGGCGGTTTTCTTGGTATTGTGATTGGCTGGTTTTTGTGGAAAATGAAAAAGACGCTTCCCAACGGGGAAAAGGTTTTATCGCATACTGCAACCAACCGTTTTCACGGGAAAGTTATTTTCGTAATAGGCCTAATTGTTTTCATAACAGTGATGGTGCTAAGGTTTGTGTACTCATATACTTACTATTAAACTACCACCGGCTGAGACGGTGGCTTAAATGAACAACCCTTTAAAAAAGGGAAATATTCTTGCCTGCAGCAAGCAGGGATGTTCCCCGATTAAAATACGGGGCAGGTTTTGTTCTTAAATCAAGTTCAATTATATAGCTAAGCCATTATTACATAACCACCTTCGAAGGTGGATTTTTGATCTTTATAAAAACTGTTTGTAAATGGTATTTTTGGGTTGATTTTTGAGGCAAACGAAAAAAAACGTTCTTTTTTTGAACGGATTAAAAATTTTTTTACTTTTATACCTAAGTTTACATGCAACAATTAACCTGAAAATTTTCAAGAACATGAAACCCAACAAGATCAAGATCATTACCAAATATGAGAACCTCAGTCCGGAGCTACAGGAAAAGATAAAAATCCTGTATCCGCCCGATTACATTGATTTTTTAGTACGGTTTACCGACAAGGACGGAAAAATTGTAAGTGCGCTGCCACTTGAAACCGATGATAAATTCTACATGGTTAAGATGCCCATAATAAAGGAGAAGAAAACCAAGAAGAAAGATCATGATGATGAGGACGGCGAGTTTGACGAAGGCAACGAAGACAACATCGACAACTACGACGACTCCGAACTCCCCGCCGACGATCCGATCGGGTTTGATGATGAGAATTAACCTTTTAACTTTAAAATATTATTTTGACGCGTCCTTTTTGGGACGCGTTTTTTTTGCTTAATGGATAAAAACAAACCCCGGATGTAAGCCTTCCAAGAAAACACCCGGGGTTGAAGTTGCTGCATGGCAGAAACTATGTCTTGATTATTTTAAATACCTTGCTTTTATTTCCTGCTGTTACTTTTAAGATATAAAATCCTGAGGGATTATTCTGTAAAAAGTACTTTTCAAAATGCCTTGATGCCTTTCCATCCGTGCTCTTCGCAATAACATGACCGGCAAGATCGAAAATTATTACATGCTGTACTGCAGGATAAGTAAGCTCCGTTTCAAGGAAAAACTCTCCGTTGCCCGGATTGGGGTACACCACGGCACTGATAAAATCCACAAATCCCGCATGAAAATCATCCGTACTGTCCAACTGCTGAACCAGATATTTGTTAAACCCTGAAATTAAAATGTTTTTTTCGTAGACCTCGGCACATCCCTCACTCCCGATGGTCATGGTGATGAGGAATTCACCTTCCATATAATACACATGTGTTGGATCTTCAAGGGATGATGTGCATCCGTCGCCGAAATTCCAGAGAAAAAACCCGGGCAAAGGATGTGTGACCGAAACAAACTGAAGCGTATCGCCTGCCTTAGCCGAACTGGACACAAGAAACTGAGGGCTAATAACAAATGGTGTATGGTTTATGAAGAAGGTATCCGCAGATGTGCAGCCAAAACCGTTTGTAACATTCACAGCATATTCGCCCGGGTTAAATATTGTTATTTCGTTTTCATCTGAAAAAAATCCCGAAGAATCATACCACTGCACTGCCAAATCATCGGGCACTTCGAGAAGCAATCCGGCATCTGAACATATCGCCGAATCGCCAAAATCAGCTACCGGTACCGGAAAGATCTCAACCAATACGGCGTCGGTCTGAGTGCATCCGGTGGTATCGGTGCGGGTGAGGACGTAGGCTCCGCTTGTCTCTGCTTCGATAATCGGACTGTCTGCTCCGTTATTCCAGGAGTAAGTGCTTCCGGGCACGATATCGGCCGGACCAATCATCACATTATTTCCATAACATGTTTCCACATCCGCGCCGGCATTTAAATCGGGAGAAAAAACAACGGTGATGTAAGCAGAATCGGAGCGCATGCAACCATTCATTGTTTCGACAGTTAAAGAATACAGTCCTGTTTCATAAACGGTAATTTGCGGGGTTGTCTCTCCGGTATTCCATACAAATAAGCACCCCGGATTTTCAGTGCTTAATATAACACTGTTGCAAACTGCGCTGTCGGCTAGACCTGGATCTTCGGGCAGTTCATAAAAAATAGCATGCTGTGCTTCTGAAACAGTTGTACACCCCCCCTCGCCTGTCACCGTTACAAAGTAATCGCCAATTTCGGTTACTGAAATTACCGGGGTTGATGCTCCCGTGTTCCATAAAAGAGTGTACTCCGGAAAATCCGCTGAAAATAAAATTGTATCCCCAAAACAAGCTTCTTCAGTTATTTCATTCATTTGTGCGGGAGAATGGTATATGGTTACAAATAAACTGTCAAAATCAACACAGCCATTGATATCTGTGACGGTAACTGAGTAATTTCCACCTTCCTCAATCACATTTACCTGATCGGTAGCGCCATTGTTCCAGAGATAATCGGCAAAAAAACCTGCATCAATCAAGGCAGAATCGCAGGAAGTCAAATCTGCTCCCAGATCAATGAGTTCTTCAGAATTCAGTTCAAGTGTAAAATCGAGCAAGCTTTTGCATGCGTTTGTCGTTTCAGCCACCAGCACCCAGTAATTACCATTTTCATTGAGGGTAACCGATTGTGACGATTCACCCGTTGACCAAAGGAAAACCGCGCCGGGGTTGCCCGCATCTGCAACGATGCTGCTGGTGCAGGTAACCAGGTTTTCGTTTATAGGAATCACAGGATTGGCAACTACAATTGCTGTTGAAAAAGTTTCAAAGACACAACCATTTTGTGCAGTTACTGTAAGTTCCACTTCATAAACTCCGGGGTCAGAATAACAATGAGTTATTCCGGGCAGATACGGTTGTGAAACCTGATTGCCGTCACCAAAATCCCATAAAAACAAATTTTCTGATTCGGCCGTTCCGCAACTGAATGTGGCAGTATCGCCGTGACAGACATTTTCGCCGGTGAGTATCACTTCGGGCAATTCGTAAACTTCATAATTTATTGCAGAGGATGCTGAGCATCCGTTTATTCCGTCAACGGAATGAGTTACCAGAAAAAATCCGGGCTCACCGAATAAATGTTCAGGCTCTCCTTCGACAGAAGTATTGCCATCACCGAAATCCCATACAGATGAGACAATCTCAACCTCTGAGGATAATGGCGTAAAAACTGAATTTTCGCCAAGGCATGCATTTCCGGCTGTAAATTCTGCAACAGGTAAATCTTTGATTAAAATTGCTGTAAACGCAGTATCGCTGCAATAACCCGGAGCAGAGCAAATCACCGAAACTGAAAAATTTCCTGTAAACTCATAAGGGTGACCAATTATATTATCGTCAAAGGCAAAATATTCATCCGAACCATCGCCAAAATCCCAGGAAAAGTTAAAATATCCCGTTTCAATTGATAATTCAATCAAAGACGTGTCGCCCAGACAGACATTTTCTGAAGTGATTGTCAGGTGAATTTTCTCATTGATGGTTTTGAGCTCCGAGTAGGAATCGGTGCATCCCTGATTGGTGGTTACAGAAAACAAAATCTCATACTCACCCGAACCGGTGTACACATGGTTTATAGTTTCGGGAGATCCTGAAAATGAGGCTGTTTGGCCATCGCCGAAATCAATCTCAGTCTGATAAAATGAAATATCTCCTGACTCCGTTTCCAAAAACGAGGTGTTTGTCATTAAAACGTTTTCTCCTGTGCAGTTTCCATTAATTTCAAGTGCAGCAACGGGGTTTTGAAAAATGCGCAGAACCTTCGTATAACTACCCTGACAACCGTTGCTGTCGACAATAAGCGTGACGGGGAAGTTGCCCGAAACAGAAAAGTTTTGAGAAAAGGAACCGTGAGTATTGAGTATTTCATCGTTCATTGTCCATTCATAGGTATCCATTCCGGGAGGTCCGGAAAAATTCACCGGTTCATTCTGGCAAAATCCATACTGGGAAAAAGAGAAAGTGGCATCTGGACGTTTTCTAATATCCAGAATTACTGAGTCGGTATTTTCGCACCCTTTGGTATCGGTAATTGTTAGATAAACAACAGCCTCATGGCTCTCGGCAATCTCTTCCCAGCTAAAATCAAGTTCCCACTGATCATTTTCCGTAATAGGCAAGTCGGGCGAATACCAATGATAAAATCTTTTTCCGACGGGAGTTTCAGAGGCAAACAGCTGAACGGGATCTCCTTCACAAATCACATTATCTCCAAAAATATTGCAAGCCGGGGGAATCCTGCATTTTTCATCACTTATGGTATATAATCCGGGCATCAGGCTTGTATTTTCGGAATAAACGAATCCAGGGGACCAGGTGCTGGTTATTTTCTGAAAGCTCGTCCCCTCATCATCAGAGTACCAGAGACGAAAATCCTCTTCGGTGGTATGCAATTCTTCAAATTCATCGGAATGATAATTCAGTTTTAGGGAGTTGAGATCTGCAAAAGAAAATGACCCGCCTGAAACAGTAAAACTTCTGTAAATCCCGCTATCTGCTGCAGCGCCCTGACGTTCATGACTGCGAAGAAGATCAAGCCCGACAATGGTCTGGTCCGAATTGACAGTAAAACCCATTCCCGCCACATTGGTCGTTCCCGGGAATATGACATAATCGCTTGCCCGCAGACTGCAATCCAGTCCGGATACCCTTGAATTATCAGTTTCATTTGCCAGTGCACCCAAACTGGTTACTCCCATAATTGTATATCTTTCAAAAGTTATTTGGTTTGAGCCCGGAAAAAGACTGCCCATAAAAAACCCGAGGGAGTCATTAGCATAAACCGGAATCTGAGCATAAACTCCCGAGAGGTTTGACACTGTTGCCCTGGTAAATTTTACGGGAGCGTTTCCTGAAATTATTTGCGGCAGATTTCCGAGGAAGACGATATTTCCGCGGTGGTTTTGAAAAGATTGCCAAAAAAGCGGTTGGGTTGATTGGTTATCAAGATTACCGTAAAGATAAATTGTTCCCGCATTATATATATTGCCTCCCGGCATGTTGGAAACAGCTCCTTTGCAGGTAAGGGATGTGTTTACATATACCGTAAGCAATCCGCTATTTGCCAAACCACTTTGTCCTTTGGTTTTGGCAAAGAAAATCAGCAACAATATGACAGCAATCCATTTCATCTCACCCTCATTATAAATGCAAGCACGTAATATGGCGGACGGTTTTCGTGAGCCACGCTGCCCAGTCCGTCGGTTGAGCCATTTCCCGACATGCCTTCAATGGTGTGGGTGTGGGAACCACCATCGTAAACAATTGTCACAGATTCATTTCCTGTCAAACCTTGCTGCGTGATAACTGTTTTATTTGCCCCACTTTCATCGCCATCGGTTTTACTGTAATCATAACTATAGGTATGAGAATGCTCCCCGGCCCCAAGAACAGCATAAGTTCCTTTTTCGTGCCGATGTTGAGGGACATTTTCCTTTTGTAGGGTGACCGATTGTGCTCCGCCTGTATTTCCTGGATTTACTCCGGTTGTGCTGAGATTTCCGGGATTTGAGTAATCAGTAACTGATGCGGCATAGCTGACGATAAATTTCCCGCTCAGGTCGGGGGTTTTGTACCCGTTGACTGTTTGTCCGTTGCAGATTGCCCATCCTTCGGGTGCGGTGGTTCCCGACCACATGATAATTCCGCCCATAGGAATGGTACCATATCCTTCGAATCGTCCGGTATTTTCAACCCTTATATTCCCGGTAGATTTGATATTTCCGTTAACCTGAAGACTTTCGGGTGAAGCATCCGGATCGGTATTGATGCCCACTTTTCCCGAATAGGTAATGTTTGCGGATGATGCGGATGATTTCCATGGATTCATCACGTGCCATTTTGATTGAGAAAATGTTTTAAAGGAATGTGAACTTTCGTCGTAAATGAGCAAGCCCTCGGCAATTGAAGTGCTGCCGCTTTCAACGGCGGCGGTACCCGTAACTGTAGGCATGAGAAATCCTTTGTTCTCGCTTTCAACCTGTAGCATGGCAGAATTGTGGATTGAAACAGTTCCAACCCCGACCTGTGCAGTTGCCGATATATAAAAAATGGCAAAAATAATCTGTAAAATAACTTTCATCATAAATATATTATGTTACTTTAAAATGCAATTATAAAAATATTTTTTTAAACATTGAAATATTTTTTGTTAAATTTTAATTATTTATTTTATGATTTCCAATTTAGTTGATAGATGTACCCTTTGCACAAAGAATTAATAAATTAATGATGTTATAAATAAGGATTATTTTGCTTATTATTTTATATATTCGACAGCAAAACTGATAAACAACAAAGCCTGCCAATAGTGATTTATAAGCAAAAAATAATTTATTTTGTTAAATTTTTATTGAAATATTCTAAAATTTTAATTATTTAACTTTTAATTTTTATGGTATAATATAGAGATGAAATATTAAATAGTCCATTGATTAGTATTGTACATGACAAAAAATTATCCAATTACAAATATAAAACTGGATTCCAGATAGTTACAAAAGATTTCTCCCTTCGGTCGAAATGACAAGATTAGTGTGTAGGTTGCAGAGGGAGGTGGTTAGGCGGCAAGCCGCCTAACCACCTCCCTCTGCGAGTCCCCAAATTACCTTGTCATTTCGACCATCGGGAGAAATCTTTTGTTTTACTACCTTTAGTTATTGGTTCATAAAGTTTTGTCGTGTTCACAAATTGATTAGTTATTTTATTACACATTTCGAGTATAAATGCCGAATAAAAATTCGGACACATACTGTCATTGTAAAATTACAAAACAGTTTGTTTTTAAAACCCTCGTTTATTGGGGTACTGTTTTATAATTACAATTGGTACAATATAAACTTTGATGAAATAAAAAAACAAATAAAAAAATATTGGACTTGTTCTTCTCTGTAAAATAAGAACTCTCTTAATAAATATAGATTCAAGAATATTATTGAATAAAAACACTGTCCAAAACATAAAAAATCACAGCCCCAGCTGCAAACCAACAACCACCAACACCCCTACCTCTTCATATTCCTGTTGGCAATTTTATCTCCCCTGGTTATAGGGCTTTTATGTTTTTTCTTTTTGCGGCGGTACGAGCCTCCCTGGTTGGTTTTTTGATTTTTCAGGCTCTTATTGTGAAAAGCATCCCCTTTGGATTGGTCCTTTTTCTTTTGTGCAAGTATCTTGGTTGGGATTTCGGGGCGCTCTTCGGCAATCAACTCATTGGAAATTTCTACTTCATCGGGGATATTTACAAGCGGAATGGAATAATCCATCATTTTTTCAATGGCTTCTTTGTCTTTTCGCTCCTTCTCTGTGAAAAACAGTATTGATTTGCCCTTTTCTTCTGCCCTGCCCGTGCGGCCTATCCTGTGAATATAGTTTTCGGCATAGGCCGGTGTGTCGAAATTGATAACATGCGATATTTTGTTAAAGTCCAATCCCCTTGCCAAAACATCGGTGGCTATAAGTATGCGGTGCTTTTCTGCTTCAAATTGCTTAATGGACTTTATACGGTAATTCTGGCTTTTATTTCCGTGTATCACGCTTACCACTCCCGGAAACCGTTCCTGCATAATTTCAAATAACCGGTCGGCCATATTCTTTCCCGATACAAATACCAGAACTTTGCTAAACTCATTCTTATCGGCAACCAGCTCCGACAACAGGTTAACCTTGGTGTGGAAATTGGGAACGAGGAAACTTTGTTGCTCAATATTGGCCAGGGGCGTGCCGCTTATTGCCATGGAAATTCTGGTCGGCACAATAAAATAATCGTCAATAATAACATCCACTTCATCGGTCATGGTTGCCGAAAACATAATATTCTGCCTGTTTTTTGGCAGAAGCTCCAGAATGTTTTTTAATTGTGTCCGAAATCCTTCATCCAGCATGATATCTACCTCGTCAATTACCAGCTTTTTCACGGTTTTAAGCTGCAAAATACCGCTTACAGCTATATCAAACAAACGGCCCGGAGTTGCAACCAGAATATCAGTGCCTTCAGAAACCGCCAGCTTTTGAACATTGATGTTTTTACCGCCAAAAACACCCAGCACTCTTACATTCATATATTTTGTAACACTCTCGGTCATTTCAACCACCTGCAAAACAAGTTCGCGGGTAGGAACAAGAATAACAACGCGTGGAGGTATTTGATTTGAAAATTTCAAATCCTTCAGAATGGGAAGAATATACGCCAGTGTTTTTCCAGTACCCGTTTGCGCAATGCCAACCATATCCTTGCCCGAACGAATTACATTAAATGCTTTCTCCTGCATGGGAGTGGGACTGTCAAAGCCCAAATCAGCAATTGCATTTTTTATGGGTTTGGGCAGGTCAAACTGGTCAAAGGAATTCATTTGGAACAGGTTTATTGGTTTGAAAATTTATTCGTTTTTTTGTCAGAACATTTTGTTTCCGTTTATCTGAAACATCATCTGCATAACAAATTGCCCACAAAGATAATAAAACTCATGATTTTAATTCTATTACAAATTCTTATTATAAAACTTCCCCCTTGCCCACTTTCCCCGATTTTTGTAAATTGCATGAAAAATAAAAACATGAAAATACTTCTGCTCTTTATCCTGTCTGTTTTTATGGTCTGTTATTCCATCTCACAAAACAACTTCCCGAAAATGGAATTGAATAACATTACAAAAAACGCGCTGAATTATATGGATAGAACCTTTTCAAAAGAAATTTCAGATGACAATAATAATGCGGTCAATGGCCCCGGGGATTTCATCTCCCGTTTCAACAAAAGATCAGCCGGACTAAACCATCATCCAAACGCAAATAAAAGCGGTGACACGCTATTTATTGGTCTGGTTCCCGGTGATTCTCTCTATATCACAGGTGAATATTCATACGATGGAACCGTCGTGGTGTGGGGCGATGGAAAATTGGTGTTCGAAAATGCCAATGCCACCATTTTTGGCGATTTGCTGGTTTTTGGAAATACGGCCCATGTGTGGATAAGCAATTCGGTAATGCATTTTCCCCAAAGTTTTGTTTATGAAAGGGGAATTATTGCGGGAATGAACGGCATCATCGAAGTTTACAATTCCACTTTCGATTATTACGGATTGTCGCACGATTTAACACTCACCGACAGTGCCCTGATAACCTGGAACAATGTTACCAATATTGGATTTACTACCTGCGGATTGAGTCTGAACTCGCAAATCATCATAGATTCCACCAACCAGGCAGGCGAATATATCATGAAAGACAATGCCACAGCCTCCTTTTCAAACGCCCACACTTTATTGGTATGGCACCACATTCCCGAAACAGGAATTTTAAACTTTACTTTTCCTGATGGCACAAGTATCGCCAGTCTCGATTTCGATGGTTCCCTGCCCGGATTGACCAACATCAACTATTCATATCAGATCAGCAATGTGGAAGATGTGATGTGGGGATTGATGCCCGAGCCGGGAAGCTCGGTGGAAATAACCGATTCGGAATTGCGCACCGTGGGTGTTTGGTTCAAAAACCTGCCCGATTATCAGGTTTCGGGGTTGGTGAACAACTCACATTATACCGATTTCACCGCGCCCATCAGCAGCCACAACATTCATTTAATAAATACCGATGTGCAAACATGGAGTCTGTATATGTTTGACGATGCTTTTGGTGAAGTTGACAATTGCATTCTGGGCGAAGTGGGCACCATGGTCAACAGCACCTGCACCATGAACAACTCACTGGTTGACGGTTCGGGCGGATATCTGTTTGCCAATGACAACACTATTCTGACTTCGGCTTTTTCCTATCTCAACTGTAATTTTCAATCAGGCGGAAACGCATTCGGAATCATGGCTTACGGAGGGCAGAACATGGGCCGGTGCATTGCTTTCGACAAATCGGTGATGATGATCATACAGGCAAATCTCATTTACAACCCCGAGATTTATGGAGACGCCATGGTTTATTATCTGAAACTCGAGGGAAACTCAACGGAATATGCAAACTCGATTGTTCCCGTCAGCGGAGCCGCTTACATCGAGCATGCCTCAGATTATTATTCCAATGATGTGGGATGGTATTTTCTGGAATATTGTGTGGGAAGCTCTGAAATTTGGTTTCCAGCCAGCGACACGGTTTATGGAAACGAGGTTTTTTCGGGGCATCTGTGCGACTGGAATACCGAAGGACTTGCAGCAGGCAATTACACCCTGAAACTTACCATGTGCGACAATACACCCGAACAAAATAAAGTTGAAGCAGTAAGGCAGTACAATTTAATTCCCCTAGGAACGGGAATCAGTCAGGTTGATGAAAAAAGCTTTAACATTTTTCCAAATCCTGTCAAAAAAGGTAGCGAACTTTCCCTGACCATTGAAAATGCACAATTTGTAAGAATTTTCTGTGAGGATGGAAAACTTGTTTCGGAACAGAGAATAATAAGCGGACTGAATACAATTAAAGCTGACTTTCAACAAGGAATATACATGGTAGAATTCCTTGACAGAGATCACCATGGAGTATATTCCTGCAGGGTGGTTGTGGAGTGAGGATAATGAAATCAACTGACTGTATATTCGACTGCAATTAAAAAGAGGTCATTAAAAACTCCCGAAGTTGCAAATGATAAATGCCCTTTTCGTTATCAAACTTAATGGGATCCATGGTTACAACGTACTTTGGAAAGTTATCTTTAATACTTAACAAATTACCGAACTCCCTTTGAATTGTCTTTTCGTTTTCGAGCAAATATGCGGCTTGTATATAAATCCGCTGCTGGTTTTTATCACAAACAAAATCAATTTCTTTGTCACCCTGTTCCCCGGTGTAAACAGCAAATCCCTGCTGCCTCATGTGGAGGAGAATGACATTTTCTATCAGTTTGCCAATATCTTCTCTTTTAAAGCCCAAAATGGAATTGCGTAACCCCAGATCCTCAAAGTAAAATTTATCTCCTATTTCAAGGATTCTTTTTCCTTTTAAATCTGCACGACGGGTCCGGATCAGGAAAAATGCATTTTCAAGGTATTTAAGGTATTCCAATACTCTGATTGATGGAATATTAATACGTTGGGATTTCAAAAAGTCGCTGATTTTTTTTGCTGAAACAATGGAACCGGTGTTGTCTGCAAGAAACAAAACCAGTTTATCGAGAAAATGAGTATTTCGAATGCCTTCTCTCGAAACCACATCCTTGTATAAAATGGTAGAGTAGATATTTTTGAGATAATCAAAGACAATATTGTCATTCAATTCAAGATTAATCAAATAGGGTAGTCCCCCATATCGCATATAAAGACCTACGGTCTGGTCATTGTCAGGATAGTTATGGAATTTCTGGAACTCAGCGTAACAAAGTCCATGAACAGAAATTTCAATGGTTCGTCCGCTCATCAGTCCGACAATATCCTGAGATAATAATTCGGCATTACTGCCGGTACACCAAAGGTCCCATTTTCTTTCAGCCAGCAAACTCCTGAGCGCTTTTTCAAAAGACAAAATTTCCTGAACTTCATCGATAAACAAAAAATTATCCTTGCTTTTTAATAAGGGTTTTACATATTCAAGCAAGTCACTATCGTTGATGATTTGTGAAAATTCCGGCAGTTCTTTTCCGACAAAAACAATATTGGCTTTTTTGTTCTTTTTATGGATAAAATCCATCATCTGGAACAGCAAATAAGTTTTGCCTACCCTTCGCTGACCGGTAAAAACTTTAACGATGTCTTTTCCTATGAACGGCTCTGCTTTTTTAATATAATCAGGCCTTTCAATGAAGGTTTCTGGCAGATAATTTTTAAAACTCATAATTTTTATACGTAAAACTTATGCGCAAATATACAAAAGTTTTACATATATGTAAAACATTTCACAAAAAGTATATTTATTTTACGTGTATATAAATGTTTTATTCGCATAAAAACAACGTCATTTTTTAATTATATAATATTTCTATTATTTTTACCCAAAAAAGTCGGTGAATTCACTTTACAGATATTTAATAATAACGGTCCTGTTGTTTGGTACAGTTGCCGTGCATAGTCAGGACACAGCCCGAATCAGGATCAGGCCAATGGTTGAGGCGGGGTATGTATTCGGCGGAATGGTTTACAACTACAATTATGTGTACAATCCCGGCGGTTATTTCAATGTGGCGGCCATGTGGTTCCTTACCGAAAAAGAAGCCATCAGTCTGAGCGGCGGCTATGCCGGACTGCAGAAGAACGACCGGTTTTTTCCTATTAAACTTTCACTCACAGGGTTCACAAAAAAGCAAAAAGACGGCATGTATTACAGTTTTGCCACGGGCTATAGTTTTGCTGATGATCTGGACCTCAACAAAATTGAAGGATACAACCTCAGGGGCGGATTTCTTTTTGAATCGGGAATTGGTCGCAGAATTTTCATTGGTGACTACAGCATCATGATGGGAATATCCTATTGGCATCAGCTTACACAGATTATTTATGACATTCCGGGCAATACCGTAAATGAAAATGTCAATTACGACAATTTCAAGTTTGAACTGAAATTAATTTTCTGACACAATGAAAGCCGGTCTATTAGTTTTTCTTCTTTTTGCATCAATGGCGGCCTTTTCCCAAAATCCGGTCATCAATGAAGTTTGCTATGTGAACCGATTGTCATTGACAAGCATCGAAGGAAAAAGTCCCGACTGGATAGAAATTTACAATCCCGGTCCGGGCACCATCAACATGAATGGCTTTTACCTTTCGGATAAAAGCGACAATCCATTAAAATGGCGTTTTCCTGAATATTTAATTGAACCGGGCAGTTTCCTGATTGTTTTCGCTTCGGATGACGACAAAGTCGAAAACGGTGAAATGCACACCAATTTTTCATTAAGTCTGATGGAAGACAACCTCTATTTGTTTTCCTCATCAACCTGGTCGTTTGTAGATTCAGTGGTTGCCGAATGTGCTCCGGCAGATCATTCACTCGGTTGCATTGCAGATGGTTCCTTTCCGCGGGGAGTTTTTACCGCTCCAACCCCGGGCAGATCAAATACCGGAGCCGATACCACAATCATTGATTTTCATCCCGATTCACTTTCTTTATCCCACATCGGTGGATTTTATGAAGATCCTTTTTATTTGCAGCTTTTCAATTCAAATTCCGAAAACAGCATTTATTACACCCTTGATTGCAACGAGCCCGACGACAGGGCAAATTTGTATGACAGTCCGGTTTACATTTACGATCGTTCTCCTGAGCCATTCAGTTATTCCGGGATTGAGACCGGATTAAACTGGAAGGAGCCAACCAGCAATATGTTTAAAGCCTCCGTTATCAGAGCTGTTGTGATGTCGGGCGGATGTCCCGCTTCACCATCAATTACCTGTACATTTTTTGTAAACAAAGAAATGAAGTCCAGATATCCGGTTTATGTTTTTTCGCTTTCCATGAACCCAAAAGATCTTTTTGGAAATGATGAAGGGATGTATGTTTATGGTAATAATGAAAATTGTTTTAAAAAAAGTAAGAAATACGAGAAAGACGCACATGTTGAGGTTTTTTCTCCAACAGGTGAAATAATAATATCCCAGAACGTTACCTCAAAAATTCAGGGACGTGGTTCACGCAGCAGGCCACAAAAGTCAGTCAGAATATATGCAAAAGAAAAATACGGAACAGATTATTTCAATCATGCTTTTTTCCCGGATAAAAGTATTGACCGTTATAAACGACTGGCATTAAGAGGAGTTTTTGGTGATCACGGGCGCACACTTTTTACTGATGACATTTGCCATACACTTTCATCAGGGTTAAACATTGATTACATGGCAACCACTCCGGTCGTGGTTTTTCTTGAAGGAGAATACTGGGGAATTCATAATCTAAGGGAAATAAACGACCGCTATTACATCGAAGCAAATCATGGAATAACTGATGAAATCATTGATATTATTTCCCATGAAGGGATCGATTACCTGTTTGCTGATGACGGCAATCTGGATTCCTACAACGAATTGATCAGCATACTTGAAACCCTTGATATGTCTGACAGTGCTTCCTATTCGCAGATAAACGAAATAATAGATATTGACAATTCCATTGACTTTTTTATTACACAAATATATTTTTCAAACACCGATTTTCCTGCAGCAAACAGTAAGCTGTGGAAACCCAGAAATGACAACAGCAAATGGAGGTGGTTTCTTTTTGATTTTGATGCCGTCATGGTGCGGCCAAATTTCAATCAGATTTTCGAATACATTAATGATGACCGCTCTGTTGATATTTCTCCGGAATGGTCATTGTTTGTTTTTAAAAAATTACTGAAAAATTCAGCGTATAAGAATAAATTTTATCTTAGATTTCTGCAATTACTGGGCAGTACATTTTCGACACAGAATGTGCTAAATAAAATCGACGAGTTCGAAAAAAAATACGAGCCTCTTGTTGCGGAACACGTTGTAAGATGGCATTACCCGGCTGATGTTAACACCTGGAAATATCATGTAAGTCAGATGAAAAATGCCGCCCTGCAAAGAGCCCACGAAATTGCCGAACAATTAAATGCTTCTTTTGGAAATCCCTTCATCATTTGTCCAAATCCTTCGTCGGTTTTTTTTACTGTTAGTTTTTTCGATAAAATCTACGACTATTGCAGGATAAAAATCTATTCGGTAAAAGGCGAGCCGGTTTTTTATGGGGTATTTACACCGGATGACGACAGCTCAATGAGAATTGAACATGGGTTGGGACCCGGAATCTATATTGTTGAAGTCGAATTGTACGGCAGGCTTTATCACGAAAGAATTATTGTTGTCTGATGAAAAAACTGCTGATCATTATATTGACCGTTTCTTTTGTTTCAGGGTTTTGCCAGGAATTCAGAACAGGCATCTCAATTACAAATAAGTTTTCTAAGAAAACGGAGGCTGGAATAAAATACCAGTCAAGGTTTTACACCCGAAGTCCAATGAGCAAGTACGCCGATGTACTGCAATTGTCGGGAAAGCACGAGATTTTTAAAAACCTTGGCGTAACCGGAGCAGTAAGATATTCGCGTTATCGCACCGAACAAGGACTCAGCGATTTGATGCCCGATTATCCCGACCGACTGAAGTTTTACATCGGAACATTCTACCAGTCAAAACGAATGGGCGGATACAGACACAGCGCAAAACTCCAATATCTTCATTCTGATTATTTCAGCGATAAACAAAAAAATTTCCTGAATTTGGAGTATAATCTAAATTATAAAGCAGGCGAAACGATCAGGTTCCTTTTTGGATCAGAATTGATCATGGATTTTGCAGAACCCAGATATCCCGATCTGAGGGGATTCTTCGGTGGCATCATCACTTATGGCCGGACAGAACTCGAAATTTCCTATATGGCAGAATGTAAAAACATGGTTCCGCCTGTTACTTATACCAGTTATATTCAGGTGATGATCGGGTTTGAGTTTGGGAAATAATGAAAATTAATTGTCAGTTAGCTCGATGTGGTAAATTTAAACATTGACAATACAAAAAAGTTAGCATTTATGCATGGATATACAGAATAATAAAGAAATTATGAAGAATGAAATAATAAAGAAAATTGATTTAAGAATTTTACTTCTTATAAGTTTATTAATTATTTTCTACTCGATTATAATTAATTATTTAATAAAAATTAATTTTTTTGAACCACTTATTATAGGAACTTACTATCTTATTCAGCCAGAACTGATTTCAGGCTTGATTTGGATTGTTATTTTTTCAATACTTATCTTTTATGTTGGTAAGTTAAAAATCAAGGATTTATTATTGGATAGAAAGAGAATAAAACTGGGATTAAAGTGGACACTAATACTATGGATAATTACTAATTTATTTTCTATAATTTATTTAATAATTACAAAAGATGAATTAAAAATAACAGATAGTATAAATGTGTCGATAGGTGAATTTATTGGACAACTATTTGGCAATGCCGCATTAGAAGAAATGCTATTTAGAGGATTATTTTTTATACAGTTCTACTTATTATTTGGGCAAAAGGTCAATAATAAATTTGCAATTATTTTAGCAATATTGGTTTCACAAGTTTTTTGGTCTGTAGTGCATATTCCCAATAGATTACTAAATAGACAAATTGAACATTTGATACTTGAACTTATAAGACTATTTATATATGGAGTAATCTTGACAATAATTTTTATAAAAACAAAAAATTTGATTTTATTAGTAGGAGCTCATTCATTGTTAAATGTTCCTTTTAATTTAATAGAGATTGACTTTCCTTTACCTATAGTTGTTTTGATGCTCATAGTCATAATTTCACTTTTTTGGAATATTTTAGAGAATGAAGAAAAAAGATCCTTTTTTAATGTAGGATTAATCACGGAAAAAAAAGCACAAAATGCTAACACGCGGTAAAAAACATTGTGCGGACAATGGAACGGTGCGCTGCACATTGCCGTCAGGTTAATAATTGTAATTAGCATGATTATAGATAGTTTTAATGATTTTTTACCTCTACCTGAGACGATGGCTTTAATATACAAAATTTTAGAAAAGTTGAATATTCTTGCCTGCAGCAAGCAGGGAACAAGGAACACCGATTTTTGATTTATGAACTTAATAAAACTTCTCAAATCGAATATCGATGTTCCTTGTTCTTAAATCATTATCAT
Source organism: Bacteroidetes bacterium GWF2_38_335 (assembly GCA_001769535.1). GTDB lineage: Bacteria > Bacteroidota > Bacteroidia > Bacteroidales > GWF2-38-335 > GWF2-38-335. Next base: position 48,970 of record MEOH01000009.1, on the reverse strand, counting down.
TTTATAGCCGTCAGGTTAAAGTTTTTAAAAATTAAATATCGGTAATTACAAAGAGATCCCTCACCACTTTAGGGTGGTTCGGGATGACAATGGTCATTTTGGAATAAGGGTGGGGAGGTTGAGGAAGGCAAGCCTTCCTCAACCTCCCCACCCAAAACATAATACGAGATGTCATCCCGAACGCAGTGAGGGATCCCTTTGTTATAACTTGATAATCATTTTGTTGCAAAATAAACCTGACGGCTATGTGCTCTGCACCATACCCTCTGTAGAAATTGTGGTTTAAGTGAAGAAACCGCCAACCGGGATTCTTTTAGAAAGATACTTTTTGTTACAGCGGAAATGAAAATGATTTTTATGCCTGGATAAATGAAGAATTAATAATAATACCTTGCATTTAATTTGTTGCCTTACGCACTTAACATACACTATTTAAAATATATAGAAGTTTTTTACCAGATCCTAATTAATTGTCAGTTATCCTCAATGAAGTAAATTTAAACATTGACAATACAAATGTTCTGTCAATTTAATTATTGACTAATATTTCACTGCATCGCCCCCCGCATCTTCAAAATGAACTTTGATTCGTCGAGCGGACTGATTCCCCGGTACGATCTTTCCACACCATGTTCCTGGTTGCATTTTATGTATCCGTGAAAACGGGTGGAGATTTTGGCTTTCCCTCCCGAGCGGGAGCTTAGTCGTACAGGAAAATCAAGCGAGGTGGCAACGGGGACGGTTCCCCTGAGCAGGAACTTACCGTTTTCTATTTCGGGATTGCCAATCTGACCGCGCATCTGATTGATGTCCCCGGCTATTTTTCCCAGCAGTTCTTCATTTGCGGTAATCTTATATGAAACGTGTGGCTCAAGAAAATCGGTGCCGGTGTTCACCAGTCCGTTCATGATTCCCATGTATGTGGCGATGATGAAATCGCCCGGACGGCTGTGCATCTCATGGTCCTCGCCATCAATGAGCGTGATTTTTATATCGGTAACTTCCCAACCTTTGATGCCTTGTTTCAAGGCAAGCGGAATGGTTCTTTCAACTTCGTTCTGGTATTTCTGATGGATTTTATCCACGCTCACTTTCGATTGGTACACTACGCCGCTGCCCTGCTCCAGCGGTTCAATAAGGAACTTCACAATAGCCCAGCAGGGTTTGGGCATCCAGTAACGGGCATAACCTTCGCCCTGTTTTTTGGGCGTTTCCTTATAAATAACGGTTGGTTCCTCAAATTTGGCTTTCACGCCGAATCTGTTATCCAGTAAGTATTCCAGAATTTCAATCTGAATCCAGCCCATCAATTGCAGGTGCATCTCCTCGTTTTCGCGATTCCAGTCAAAATTCAGCGCCGGATCCTCGGCAGAAAGCTCGGTAAGCGCAGCCGCCAGTCTGGCATAATCTTTTCCATCCACAGCTTTCACCTGAACAGTGAGCAGCGGGTCTTTGATCCTGTGATGTTCGGGAATGTATTTTTCCGAGCCAAGTATGTCGCCAATTTGTGTTTCTGACAGTCCGCTGACAGCCCCGATTTCTCCGGCCATCAAAACCTCAACCGGTTCCAGTTTGCCCCCGCGGTATTTTCGCAATTGCGCCACCTTTTGGTCTTTTTCTTTGGTGATGTTTTTTATGAGATCGCGTGCTTTGATTGTGCCACTAAAAATCCTTATTCCGGCCAGCTTTCCCAGAGTTTTATCGTGATCCATACGAAAAACCAGGGCAGATAAATCTTCATCTGATTTGTCCTGTTCCTGAACAAGAAAGGAAGCCAGTCCGGTCAACAGTTCGCGGATACCTTTTTCATTTTTTGCAGAGCCGGCAAAGACCGGAAAAAGTTTTCCCTGAGCAATGCTTGATGAGAATGAGGAAATCAGATCCTGATTTGCTATTTCCTTACCCGAAAAATACAAATCGAGCAGTGTTGAGTCCGGCTCGATAATGTTTTCGACCAGACGGGTATCAAATGCCGAGTCTGCAAAAAGAGGGACAATATCTGCAGCATCGGTTCCTTCACCGGTGACATCCTGCATAAAAACCAGCCGGTTTGTAAGTTCTTTTCGCATTTCTTCGAGCACCAGTTCACAATCGGCCCCGGTGCGATCAATTTTATTGATGAAAAAGAAAACCGGAATGTTACATTCTTTCAGTGTTTGCCAGATGGTTTCGGTGTGCGACTGAACGCCCTCAACGGCAGAAACCACCAGAACAACGGCGTCCGAAATGCTGATGGCGCGTTCCACTTCGGCTGAAAAATCAACGTGACCGGGGGTATCAACCAGATTGATGGTGATAGTGTCCCATGAAAAAGTATTAACCGCAGCACGGACAGAAATTCCCCTTTCCTTTTCAATATCGAGAAAATCGGTGGAGGCGGTTCCTTTGTCAACGCTTCCTTTTTGTTTTATGGCATTTCCGATAAAAAGGAGGTTTTCGGTAAGCGATGTTTTGCCCGCATCAGCATGAGCCAGAATACCTATGTTGATTGTTTTATCTGTCATTTGAGGGACGAAGGTAGTAAATTTGAAAACATTTTTTTGTAAGGAAATATTTATATACCGGTTTTTTTCTTTAAGTGGAGAAAATTGTTGACAGTGTTCAGGAAAGCGGATAAATTTGAAATTAAAAACGATCAATTTTTTTTACGATATTTGTTCAGCGATTCATAAATTTTCATTCTAAAAATCCGGTATGATCGAAAAACTGGTCGAAAAATTAAAAGCAGATAAAGAAAATTGGGAGAAATTCAGACTCTTTTTTTGTGAAAAGAAAATTCCTGCAAAAACTGTGCTCCTTAAAGAAGGTGAGATAGCCGACACTTTGTTTTTTATTAAAAAAGGCTGTCTCAGAATGTGGTTTAATAACGATGGAAAAGACATCACTTTTCAGTTCTTTTTCGAAGGACAGGCCGTGGCATCCATTGATAGTTTTATTGAAAGCCAGCCAACTCTGTTTACCATCGAAAGTATTGAGCCCACCGTTTTGTTTTCACTTAGCAGAGAGAACTTTAATTTTATATTGAACCATTATCCCGAAATGAAGGAAGGGTTTAATAAAATTCTGTACACCCGTTTTAGAAACTATGCCCAATTATTCCTTTCGCGCATTAAAGACAATCCCCGAAAGCGTTATGAAGATTTACTTAAAAACCATCCCGAAATAATTCAGCGGGTTCCTCAGCATTATATTGCATCATATCTGGGAATCACACCGATTTCCTTAAGCAGAATCAGAAATAAAAAATAGCTGCATTTCTTAACAATTGTTATCGTTGCATGAGCCATCACATGAATATTTTTGTGATAATTGATTACTCATGCGACGAAAATCAAACAGGCAAAACAAAAGGCAATCGAGGTTTCTGAACCTTGACACAAGAATTTGCTGTGCCTGCTGGAAATGCATTCCAGAATGCTCTCATAATGTAATTGGCCGGGTAAATCTTCCATGTCACAAACATGCGGTAATAAAAAAAGGAACCCAATGCACAGGATGCTTTAAATGTCTGAAAGTGTGCAAAACACAGTCGCTATCAAAAAGAACTGATCATGAAACGGACTGAAAAGAAAAAAATCAACAGCACAACATTTGCAATTAATCTGGGGTTGCTGTTAACCGGTTTAATAATGGTTTTCTCAGGATTGATCATTCAGTTTTCTTATCATATGGGAAATCATGGAGAAATAAAATTCAATCATCCGGCACTTGGATTTACTTATTATGAATGGTCAGACCTCCATAAAATTATGATTGTGATGGTGTCCAGTTTCATGATTTTTCATATCAAACAACACTGGAAATGGTACAAAATCGTGATTCGAAAAAACCTTATTGCCAAAAACAGGCAGGTTATTATTTTATCTGTCTTGTTTATACTGGTTGCATTAACAGGATACATTCCATGGTTTGTTCATCTTTCGAACGAATCAGAAATTTTCAGAAAAACTGTAATTGAAATCCATGACAAACTGGCCTTGATTTTGACTGTCTATCTGGTGCTGCATCTGATAAAACGGATTGGGTGGTTTTTTGGCAGAAAGGCAAAATGTCGCACTGATAAAATTGTGGAGTAAAAGACATTGAGTAATTTTACTCAATATACTGCGTAAAATTAATAAACACGCTTCAATAGCATCATTTACAGTTTATTAGAAAGACATTGTTGGTATATATTGGCTTTGTGTTTGTAATGCTGATATGGTCAATGATAAATCTCTTGACCAATCGTTTTAATAATCAACATTTCGTTTCGCAAATCTTCAATGCCCTTGAACAGATCATCAGCCATTCCCTCATTGAGCATCTGCTCTTCAGGAAGATTTTTATCCAACAAATCTTTTATTGAAAAAAGTTATTCAATAACAATCCTCTCAACCCCCAAACCCTGATGATCGCAAAATACCGAAACAAAATAAACACCGTTCGGTAAATTGCCTTTTTGGATTGTTATGGTTGAGTTCTTATTAAATGACTCTTTTCTTACCACCTGCCCGGCTTCATTGTAAATAAATATATCAATTTCACCATAGGTCTTATCAAAACTTATATTGGTACTGCTCGAAAACGGATTGGGAAATAATTTGAAATACTGATTGCTTTTTTCATCGTTGGCCAGTCCGGTTTGCTTAGTCGGTCCCCAATGCAAAGCGTAAAGTGTACCCGATGAATTGTCATACTTCAACTCAATAATGTTTTCGGGGAGTGGAACCTGAGGGAACAACGGACTGTAAACGATACCTGCCGTTAAAGCATCAAGGGTGTACAAATGGGCAGCCATGTCGGGCCCGTATGCATAGAAAGTGTATCGGTGATTGATTTCATCAAAGGTTGAGAAATGCGGACTTGTGGCTATTCCCGAAATGCCGGGAATGCTGTCGATGTGCGTGTAAACAGTTGTTACCGGGTCGAAGGTTGTTAAAAAAAGTGACCCTATTGTATAATCCCTGTGCAACCCGTATAAAATATCTGTCGAATTATCATAATGCAGTTCAATAATATCGTCGGGCATAGCAGGAAAAACCGGACTTGATATTGTAAGTCCTGTAGTAGCATCGATCGTATATAAATGAGTAACTCCCGAGAAATCAATTCCCTTGAAAATATACCGGTGATGGTTTTTATCAAAAGTGGTAAAATTTGGTCCGATTGCAATGTAATTAACACCCGGAATACTGTCGATAATTGTGAAAAAACCGGTTTCGGGATCAACAGAAACGAAGTACTCGCGGTTCTCTGAACTGTCCCAGTGCAAGCCATAAAGTTTATCAGCTGAATTGTCATACTGAAGCTCTATGATGTTGTCGGATGGGTCTGATAATGTCGGGAAAGTCGGACTGTATATTATTTCCCCGGTAATTGCATCAACGGTGTATAAAAAATAATTCATCAGACTGTCAGATCCCTTGAAAATAAAACGCTGGTTAATTTCATCAAACACCGTATAACTTGGTCCGGTTACAATCCAGTTTACTCCGGGCAGACTGTCAATAATGGTGTATGAACCGACTTCAGGATTTACTGTAACAAGAAACTCCGTTTGGGCTTTTGAATTAGCAAAAAACAGCAAGAAAAGTAAAGTTAAGAGAGTAGTTTTTTTAATGCGATTTGCCATGATCTAAAAATAGTTAAGACATAAATGGATTGCCATTGTAAATTTAGTGAAAAATTTGTGCAATGCCTCGATAAAAAGAATAATTTTAAATTATTAATGGGATGGTATGCAGACGGTATCATTCGTCAATCTCTAACTCTCCTCCTTATAATAAACCTTATAAAATTTACCCTTATTGTCCTCTCCATGCTCAATCATATTGCGGTTTCCATGAATATAGATATGAAAATTCTTATCCAGCTTGATGACGCTTTTAAATGAGCGGGCCTGCTTTTTTACAGCACTTTCAGATATCTCGAAATCATCGGCAATCTCCACATCATAATCGCGCTGATAGGCCGATTTGTATTCATTAAAACTGGAAATTATCTCGGGCTGGACCATTACTTCATCGGCAAACTCATTCATATTGAAATTGTCGTTTTCCTTGAAAAACTTCACCGATTTGTTCAGGAATTCCACCTGATCGGCTTTTGAAATTTCAAATTTTTGTGGCAGCTCGTTTTTTACAAAGTTTTTACAAAGTGTCAATACATTTTCGGTGCAGTGGTATTCGTCTTTGCGCGGACGGATCTGAAGAAAATCATCAGTCCAGTAAAGCGCTTCGGCACCTTTTCCGCTTTGGTCAACAATCTGCAACAGGTATCCTTTGTCTTTTTCAGTGTTGAAAATAAGACAGCCTTTATCCAGTTTGTTGATGTTGATGCCCCAGTCGTTGTTTATTTCGTAATTGTTTTCGTGGGGATATACCTTAAGAAATGTTTCTTTGTTTTCAGATTTGAACAAACCCACTACTTCGATTTTTTCTCCGTCTAAAACACAGTCCTCAAAATACACAGTATAAAACTCACCGGCTTTAACTTTCGGATGGCTGCTGTGTTCATACAGGTGTTTGACCAGGTTTGCCGATTGCTCATGCAAACAGCCCGGGTCATCAAAAATGCTTCCTACACAACGGAACACCTCATTCATGTCAAGGTTTATTTCATGGTGCAGATTGAAATATTCGTGTTTATTGATAAACGAACCGGTAAAATATTTGACCAGCAATTCCTTTGTTTTTTCATTCAAATCAGGCGCTTTGTCTGAACACCTCATTGGCTCATCATTGCTTTTATTACCCACGTAATGGACTGCCAGACTGTTTATTGTTGTTGCATCAAACTGTATCATTTTATTTCCAAATTTGATTTCAAATATACGGAAAGTTAAAACATTTGCAGGCTGCAGACATAATTAACTGTTGGAAAATGGTGAATGTTAATCTGCTTCACAAACCAAGTAAAGAAGTGAGCCGTTGAAATTATGAAAAGGGGTTGTAGTATTAAACAACTCATCGTACAACAAAATCATTTTTTTTCTTTTCTTCACATATTCGATTGAAAAATTGATCGCGCCATATTGCCAAAGAAGCCTGTTGTTCATAATAAGATTGCTCAGCGTTATCCTGTTTGGCCCGTTACTTTCGGCATTTTCATCGCAATCTTCATCCTGGGGCCACGGACTGGCAAAGTATTCAATGGCATAAACAAATTCTGAATCAAGAGTATCATCGGCAAATTCAAAATAAAAATGTCCTGTGCCATCCTTTCTGAACTCAATGTATCCGGGCGAGGTCAGAAGAGGTTCTGTCTTGCCGCCTTCAACCGCCTCCATAATTTTCCACTTAATTGCAAAATATTTTTCTCCGGCATAATCCTTCTTGCCACAACCAGTCATCAGAATGACCGCTGCAAGCAATGTCAGTAAACCCGAAATAATATTTCTATCTTGTTTTTTCAACATAAAGTATTTCGTTTCCGCCTCCCTCAATATTTAATGAATAATCAGCATACCAGACCTGATCTCTTTTGCCAAAATCAATTATCTGAATATATTTATACCAGGTTCCGCCTCCCTCAGGGTAAAGATAAAAAACCACACTTGTTTTTAAATCGGTCAATTCAAAAGTACCGCTCATCGGGGCAACAACATGGCCCATACCAATTGGCCTGTTCTCGCTTGAAGGGGTAAAGGTAAATGTGCCGCCATATTCATCAACTTGCTGGAACTCAAATTCTCCGGTTTCATATAAAGTGGTATCGCAGGATACTTCATTATACTGACCTGTAAAATAAGTGAACTTGTGGAGGGTTACTTTCCATTTTCCTTCCATTATTTTTAGCTCTTTGCCGTTTACACTAAACCAATTACATGAACTGATGCTCAATATTAACAGCAGCAACAACGGTAAAATAATGCCCCTATATTTTATTGAAATGTACATGGAACAAAAATAGGTATAATATTTAAAAGGGGGAAATGTTTTTTGTCATGAATAATTTAAATGGCCTTCGGAAAAGACGAATAATTTTTTCCTAGCTATTCATATTTGTTTTTTACAATTTGTGATTTTTCATAAATAGCAAAAAAACAAACAATTAACCTGCCCTTCAGATCGGGATAGATGGGGGTAAAATATTTTGAGTTCTAAACCACCTTTTCCAATTTCAATTTTCTTTATCAGACAGAAAACCTGGTTGTTTCAATATTTCCGGCTTCCTTGATAGAATTAATAATTCAGAGATAAATAACGGAATAATAGATTTATTAAAAAATATTAAATTTTATAAACAATAATGTATTTTATATATATTTGAAACCAAAAAACATTCCGATTGAAAACATTTGCAATTGACTCTTCCGCCCTGAAAGGGCAAGTCAATTCAGCCCAGGGCAAAGCCCTGGGTTAAATAAAGCGAATATTAATGCGCCCTAAAAGGGCAGGTAAAAAAAACAAATATGTCACAGTCATTATCAAAATTATTTATTCATATAGTTTATCATATTAAAAACAAAAATATTTATATAAGAAAAGAAGATAAAGATGCTTTATACTCCTATTTAGGAAGTATTATTAAAGATAATGATTCAATCCCAATTTTAATAAATGGGATTGAAAATCACGTACATATTCTATGTGTAATGTCAAAAAATATAGCCCTTTCAAAATTTGTTGAAGAAATAAAGGGCAATAGTAGCAGGTGGATAAAAAAACTGGACGTACATTATTCTAATTTTGCATGGCAAGGAGGATATGGTGGCTTTTCGGTTAGTCCGTCGGTTTGTGAGAAAACAAGAAAATATATAGAAGATCAGGAAAAGTGGCACAAAAAGATGACCTTTGAGGAAGAGTATATAATGTTTTTAAAGGAATATGGGATTGAGTATAATGAAAAATATTTGTGGACGGATTGAAAAACGCATTTTGTTTAAATTATATTTTTTGACCTGCCCTTTCAGGGCGCTTTTTTTAACCGGAACATATTACCCCGGCCTAAACGCCGGGGCTGAATTGACCTGCCCTTTCAGGGCGGGGTTTTGGATTATGTTTAACTGCTTATTTAAATTTCTACATCTTATTCCATTCCCTCCATCGTCCGCCAAGTAGCCCCGGCCGAGCCGCTAATGTAGCTGCGCGAAATGTCAGAAGCTGATTGCAGAAATTCATGCTTACCCAAAAGTTTTTCAACTATATTTTCAAATTCAATATAGTCCTTTACCGCAAAACCGCCGCCCAACTTGATCAAATCATAAGCCTCCTGAAACTTCCGGAATTTGGGACCGAAAATAACAGGACGACCATAAGCCGCTGGCTCAAGAATATTGTGAATTCCGTCGTTGAATCCGCCACCGATCAACACAACATGCCCAAACCTATACAGGGAGGCCAGCATGCCCACATTGTCAATGATCAACACCTCTTTATCAGCCACGTTGTTCTCGTCGGTCTTTGAATATCTGACCACCGGCTTTCTGATTTTTGAAATGAGCCTTTCAATTTTTGCCTCATTGATTTCGTGGGGTGCAATGATGAATTTCAGCTTACGGTCTGTTTTGTTGATGTACTCAGCCATAAAATCGCCCTCAGTTTCCCAGGCACTTCCTGCAATAAAAACTGTGCTGCCGGCAACAAATTTTTCGACAACGGGATAGTTTACCGGAGTAGCGACAATCTGCATTACCCGGTCACACCGGGTGTCACCGGTAAGGGTGACATTTGAAAAACCTGCACCTTTCAGTATTTCCAATGATTCGGTGTTTTGCACAAAAAAATGGTCAAACTTCAACAGGGCTTTGCGGTACCATCCTCCGTACCATTTGAAAAATAGCTGGTCTTTTCTGAAAATTCCGCTTACAAGGTATGTTTTGACACCTCTTTTTTTCAGTTCAGCCAAATAGTTCAGCCAAAACTCATATTTGATAAACACCGCAACATCGGGTTTAATCAAATCGATAAATTTCTTTGCATTGCTTTTGAAATCAAAGGGCAGGTATGTTACCACATCGGCCTTGTCGTAATTTTTTCGTAGATCATATCCCGAAGGTGAGTAAAAAGTTACAACGATTTTGTAATCAGGATATTTTTTGCGGTATTCTTCAATCAGCGGCCTGCCTTGCTCAAACTCACCCAATGATGAAGCGTGGAACCAGATTTTTTTGGACCCTGAAAAATCGTTTTTCGCGAGTTTTTCAAAGAGGCCTTTTCTTCCTGCAACCCATCTTTTTGCCCGGGCGTTGAAGAGCGAGGCAAATTGGATCAGCAGATAGTAAAGAAAAATTCCTGCGTTATATATCATGGATTAAAAATAGTAATACACGTTATCGACGGAACGCTTATACAAAGGGATAATCCAGCCAACCCTGAAAGAGTACAGATAGTCTTTTTTCTTTTCAGTATCGGGGGCCATTACATCAAAATTGATGTTGCGGCGGCATTGTGTCCATGCCTGATAAAATTCAAAACCAAAATAAAAATTGGCAATCTGCGATTTTCCTATATACTGATATCCGACAAACTCTGAAATACACAAACCATTTGTAAGCCGGTCATAGCCCTTTTTGTAGTCATTTAGTATTTGTGGAACATTATTTCCGTCATTGTCAATCCGTGTTTTGTACTGAAGCAGTCCGGCCGTTGCCTGTAAAAGAATACCCGAATTTTTACCGTGCTTGAAAACCGGAATTACCTTCCCTATCTCTCCGGCAAAATAAAAACCTCTTTCAGAAACTATAACAGAAGCTTCTTCCCCGAAAATATTTATAAACCGGCCACCTGAGGGAAGAATGTGCTGAAAAAGCGTGGAGTCGTTCACTTTTCCCCCGAAAAGGTATTGCCCGCGGAAACCCAGCATAAGATTCGACTTTAATTTCACTCGGAATGAAGCACCAATTGTTGAGTTTGCATCATATCTCTCGTTGATGCTGCCTCTTGGAATCTGTATCGAGTAATCAATGGTGAACATGGGTATAAAAGCAGATGAATCAGATTTTGTCTGTGCGTTTGAGTGGCTTGCCAGCATACTTGCCAGCATTACCAAAATCATGGTTTTTATTCCTGCTTTCATGAATTTTTTAAATAATAAGTTTTCAAAATTAGCAATAAACTATATAAAACTGATTATTTTTATAAAAATTGTGGCAACATGAAAATTCTGCATGATAATGCAGGCAATATAAGACCAGATTTGTTGTTATTAGAACCAGAGTAACGGAAAGTGAAATTATTTTTATTGGCTATATTGACATTGCTCATTGATGTTCTGGTAAATGCCCAGGAAATCAATAATTTAAGAATTCGGGAGATCCCTGTATCTGCCGACACCATCCGCATTGATTCCCTTAGTATTATTCCCGGAACACTTCAAATAAAAGGAAATGGCCGCCTGCTTGAGGCCGGAGAATATTTTGTTGATCATGCCGGGGCACGCATATATATTAAAACAACCAGATTGGAAAAAATTTCGGTTTCTTACAGGGTTCTTTCCCTGGATCTTTCAAAACCCTTTTTTCATAAGGACAAAAATCTTCTGAACAAACCGGGAGATACTGTCGAATACCACTTTGCTGCCGAAAAAAAATTCAACCGGTACGAATATGACAACAGCCAGTTGAAAAAAAACGGAAGCATTTCCAGGGGTGTGTCATTCGGAAATAACCAGGATGTTATTGTCAATTCAAATCTCAACCTGCAACTGTCGGGTAAACTTTCCAACGATCTGGATATCGAAGCTGCCATCACCGACAACAATATTCCCGTTCAACCCGATGGCAATACCCAGCAGATCCAGGAGTTCGACAAAGTGTACATTTCGGTTTTCAACAAAAAAAACCGCCTTACAGTTGGAGATTATGAAATCAAAAGGCCAACCGGAAATTTTATGCAGTTGAACAAAAAAGTGCAGGGAGCCATGTTTTCGACCATTGTTCCGTTAGAAAAAAACGGTGTAAAAGCTTTTAAAACAACTGTAAGCGGGGCCGTCGCCAAAGGCAAGTACTGCAGAATGAATATTACGGGACAGGAAGGAAACCAGGGACCCTATAAACTTAAAGGTGCCGAAAACGAAACATTCATCATCGTTTTGGCCGGCAGCGAAAAAATTTATATTGACGGCAAATTGCTGACTCGTGGCGAAGAGAATGATTATGTGATTGATTATAACACGGGTGAGCTGACTTTTACACCAAATTTTCCGGTAACAAAAGACAAACGCATTGTTGCTGAATTTGAATATTCTGAACGCAGCTATGCGCGATTTATGGTTTATAATTCTAATGAATATATCACAAAAAACAGTAAATCATGGCTTAATATTTACTCGGAACAGGATGCCCGAAACCAGCCAGTCCAGCAGGAATTGAGTGACGTACAGAAACAACTCCTTTCGGGAATCGGCGACAGCCTGAATCTGGCGCTTGTGCCAAATATTGACAGCATTGGCTTTAACAACGACTATGTTTTGTACAAAAAAACAGACACCTTGGTTGGCACCGACCTTTACACCGGAGTATTTGTTTTCAGCACCGATCCCGATTCGGCAGTGTACAGACTGGGATTTACGCAATTGGGCGAAAACAAAGGGAATTATGTGCAGGTACAAAGCTCTGCAAACGGCAAGGTTTACCGATGGGTGGCTCCCGTTCTTGGCATTCCGCAAGGAAGTTATGAGCCCGTGGTGCTGCTTGTTACCCCGAAAAAGAAACAGATGATTTCGGCGGGAACTGATTATAAAATAGGAAAAAACACATCGGCCGGAGCCGAGATCGGCATCACCAACAACGACCTCAACACCTTTTCATCACTCAATGCAGAGGATAATACCGGTTATGCCGTAACACTGTCGCTGAAACAAAACATCCCCCTTCGCGATACATTGAGAAAAATGACTGCCGGAGCAGGATATCAGCTCATAAATGAAAATTTTGAACCCGTTGAAAGATTTAGAAATGTGGAGTTTGAGCGCGACTGGAATTTAAGCAGTGAAAAATCAGGCGAACATTTTCTGAATTTTAATCTGGGATATATTAACAGGAATATTAACCGCGCTGCATATAAACTTGAATGGCTCACAAAAGAAAATATTTTTGAAGCCTGGAGAAATAATGCTGAGTTTTTCCTGGATAAAAAGGGATTTAAAATTGATGCATCAGGAAGTCTGCTCAACTCAACAGCCGGATTACAAACGACTGCCTTTGCGCGACACAAAGCATCTCTTTCAAAGGCAATTTCGTTTATAACTATCGGAGCCGCCGAAAGCAGCGAAAACAACAAATGGAATTATAACGGCAGCGACAGTCTGATGAACAACAGCTTTTCATTTTTTACCTGGGAACTTTTTGCAAATAATACCGATACCACCAAATCAAAATATTATGTCGGCTATAAAAACCGTAAAGACCTTTTGCCTTTAAACAACCAATTAAACGACGCCACTCTTGGAGAGGATTTCTCGGCAGGATTAAATCTGGCCGGCAGCGAAATCCATTCCTTCAGAACATCCATAAATTACCGCAACCTTGAAATAATCAATGACAGTTTAACCACAAACAAACCCGACAACAACATAACCGGCAGATTTGAATATGGAATAAGGCTACTTAAAAACACCATCTCTTCTTCTACTTTTTATGAAACCGGATCGGGCATGGAGGTTAAAAAAGAGTTTTCTTATCTCGAAGTTGCTCCGGGTCAGGGTGTGTTCCAGTGGACCGATTACAATGGTAACGGAGTGAAGGAACTTGATGAATTCGAGGTGGCCGTTTTTCAGGATCAGGCCTCGTACATCAGGGTTTTTACCCCCACCAGCGAATACATCCGAACAGCAAACAACCAGTTTAACCAGCTTTTTAATATCATGCCCGAAAGGCTCTGGAAAAACAAAAAGGGCGTGCGAAAAATATTGTCGCATTTTTCTGATCAGTTTGCCTATCGAATCAACAGTAAAAAAATATCGGGCGAACTCATGGACGACCTCAATCCATTTGCTTCCGGACTTAGCGATACCATGCTCATGAGTTTTGGAAATACCGTGCGCAACACTTTTTCACTTAACCGGACAAGTGCGGTGGCCGGATTGGATTACATCTATCAGGCAAACAGCAACAGGATAATCCTTACCAATGGCGCCGACACGCGCAGGCAGTTTTTCAACGGATTGCAGTTCAGATGGAATGTCACCAAAAAAATTATGGTTTTGGATAAAGTGAACAGGGGAGAAAAAACCTATGAATCGGAATACTTTCCGGGGAAAAATTACGAAATCCCCTACACCGACAATGAAGCAACATTGAGATTTCAGCCGGGAAATACCCTTCGCATCAGCATCTCACATAAATATTCGGGAAAATCAAATACCCTGGGGACAGAAAAATCTGTTGAAAACAATATGGGTGTCGAATTCAGATATAATGTGCTTTCAACCAGCAACCTCTCGGTAAATTTCAACTACATACTTATTGACTATAATGCTTCTGCCGGCACTCCGGTAGCCTATACCATGCTCGACGGACTGCAACCGGGCAAGAATGCCACCTGGGTAGTGCTTTACCAACGCAATCTTTCTAAATCCCTGCAAATGAACCTTACCTATAACGGACGAAAGTCAGAGGATCTGAAAACCGTTCATACAGGTGGCGTGCAGCTTAGGGCGTATTTTTAAACCACTGTATTTAACAAATCCAATCAACATAACTTTTATATAACAATTTATCCCCCAATGATAAGTTTATATCCTTCAGTAATATGTAATCATCCTTCGCGCATAAGTAACTATCGTTCCCGTATAATAAAATATCGTTCCCGCATAATGAAATATCGAATGCGGATAAACAATTATCTTCTTTATATAACAAAATATTCTTTTGTAATACATTATCGTTCATTATAAAAAACTAATAATCAGAATTAGATAACAAAAAGTCATTAAAAGATAAATGTTTATCATTTTTATATAAATAAACATCAGATTTAGATAAATAATAGTTGTGTTTTGAAAACTACCTGTTTTCCTGTTATAACAACTCATATTTTATTAATATAATTTAGTTTTATATTGCTGAAAACAAGTCATAATAACCCCGACACCCCCTAACCACGAAGTGGTTCCCCAATCATAACTGCGGATTTCAATCCGTAGATAATCAAAAACCCTCATCATTAACCCAAAAACGAAAAACCTTAATTAGTGCCCAAATCTCACTGCAAAATACTCCATAACCTTATCTTTTCGATTCGCCGGCTAACTAAAAGAAATCTTTTATAACCATCTGGAATCCTGATTTATATTTGTAATATGATAGTTTTTTGTCATATACAATACTGATTGTTATAAAAAGTTAAATCCCCCATACTTTTTCCATCTAAACCATTTTAGTTTCTATAAATAAATTCAAATAGTTATCTTTGCACTTTATTTTTCAGATGGAGAAAAAGAAAAAAAAGAAAAAATGGATTACAAAATTAAAACGCAGGTTCAAACTTGCCGTTATTAATGCTGAAACCTATAAGGAAAACTGGTCAGTTAAAATTAACCGCATCCATCTAATAATATTTTTTCTTGTTTTTATCGGCACCATCGTTGCCATTACCGTAGTCATTATCGGATACACGCCTCTGAATCGTTATGTACACGGATATCCATCCGGCACCGAACGTGAGTTGCTTGTGCAAAATCACGAGAAAATTTCCTCCCTGTATGAAAAAATGATGCAATACGAACAATGGGCAGGCAATATTAATGATATTCTTAACGGAAAAATTGACCTTCCAAACATGAAGGGAAATTCAGATGTCGTTCCGGTTGATTCATCAGATTACTCCGATCTTGATTTTTCACTCTCTCCCGAAGAATCTGACATGCGAAATAAAATTGAAGTGGAAGACAGGACCCGGCTTTCGGTTGAGGATGAAATTGGCTATGCCGATGACATCAGCCATATTCTGTTTTTTCCTCCCATCAAAGGCTTGATCACCAAAAAATTTGACGCGGCAAACAGCCATTACGGAACCGATGTTGTTGCTGCCCAAACCAATGTTATCTCTGCTGTATTGGATGGAACAGTTATCATGGATACATGGACTTTGGAAACCGGATACGTTATCCAGATTCAACACGAAAACAATCTTATTTCGGTTTATAAACACAATGCCGAGTTGCTTAAAACTACCGGCACACACGTAAAGGCGGGCGAGGCCATTGCCATTTTCGGCAATACCGGCGAGTATTCATCGGGGCCACACCTGCATTTTGAACTATGGCACAACGGAACGCCTGTTGATCCTGAAAAATTTATATTATTCTGATTTTAATTGTGAAGAAAAAAATTGCCATACTGGGATCAACGGGTTCAATAGGCCATCAGGCGCTTGAAGTAATCGAGGCACACCCCGAAATTTTTGTGGCAGAAATCCTTACCGCCAATAACAATGCCGAATTGCTTGTTGCTCAGGCAAAAAAATTCAACCCCAACATCGTCGTTATCGGAAACGAAGAAAAGTATGGCTTTGTTTCTGAAGCGCTTAAAGATACTGATGTTAAGGTTTTCGCCGGACAGGATGCCGTTGCTCAGGTTGCTGCCATGGAAACCGTCGATATGGTGCTTACTGCCATGGTGGGGTTTTCGGGACTGATTCCCACCATCCGGGCCATCGAAGCCGGTCGCAATATTGCTCTGGCCAACAAAGAAACCCTGGTGGTGGCCGGAGAAATTATCCGCAATCTGGCCCTGGAGAAAAAAGTTAACATATTGCCCGTTGACTCCGAACATTCGGCCATTTTTCAATGTCTTACCGGAGAATATGGCAACATTGAAAAAATATATCTGACTGCTTCGGGCGGACCGTTCAGAACGTTTTCAGAAGAAGATCTGACAAAAGTTACCCGGGATCAGGCTCTAAAGCATCCCAATTGGGAAATGGGCGAAAAAATTACCATCGACTCGGCTACTCTTATGAACAAAGGATTTGAGGCCATCGAAGCCAAATGGCTTTTTGACCTTACCCCTGAGCAAATCGAAGTGGTGATTCACCCGCAATCAATAATCCACTCAATTGTGCAGTTCGAAGACGGCTCCATGAAAGCGCAGATGGGACTGCCCGACATGAAATTGCCCATTCAGTATGCACTGGGATTTCCTCACAGACTAAAATCTGATTTTCCCCGTTTTGATTTCCTGAAATTTCCAAATCTGACATTTGAACAACCAGATATAAAAAAATTCCGTAACCTTGCACTGGCATTTGAGGCTATGAAAACAGGGGGCAACACTCCCTGCATACTCAACGCAGCCAACGAGGTGGTGGTAAACGGTTTTCTCAACGGCATGACCGGTTTTTCGGATATGCCCGAAATAATTGAAAAAACCATCTCTAAGGTGAGCTTTTGCGAAAAACCTTCGCTCAACGACCTTATTGACACCGACCGCGAGGCACGAATTATTGCTAATGAATTAATGAAAAGACAAAAATAATGGATGGATTAATTATGGCTGCCCAACTGATTCTGGGCTTATCGATTTTAGTGCTGTTGCACGAACTTGGTCACTACCTTGCTGCAAGGGCTTTCGGCATTAGAGTCGAAAAATTTTACCTGTTTTTTGATGCCTGGGGGTTTAAATTCTTCAAGTTCAAAAAAGGTGATTGCGAATATGGTATCGGATGGCTGCCTTTGGGCGGATACGTGAAAATATCAGGTATGATCGACGAATCCATGGACAAAGAAGCCATGAAACTGCCTCCCCAACCCCATGAATTCAGATCAAAACCCGCATGGCAAAGGTTGATCGTTATGGTGGCCGGAGTTTTCATGAACCTGATCCTGGGTATTCTCATCTATACCTTTGTCCTTCTCGGATATCATAAAGAATATATCCCCGTTTCCGAAATTAATAAAACCGGCATCTATGCTTATCCCCTCGGAAGGGATATTGGATTTCAAACCGGTGATAAAATCATTGCGGTTAACGGCAATGAAGTGGAACGTTTTAAGGACGTGTTCAGCATTATCAACCTTTTCGGGTCTACCATCACCGTTGAAAGAAACGGAAAACAAATGGATGTGGTGATTCCCGATACCCTTTACAAAATGTTCAAAAAGACTAAACCCGATTTTGTTGAACCTCACAATTTTGAGTTTTCCATCGATTCGGTGGTCGAAGGATTGGGGGTTGATAAGGCCGGACTAAAAAAAGGTGATAAAATTTTAGCCATCAACGATACGGCAGTCAGTTCATTCGGACTGTGCCGGGAAATTCTTTCAAATAATTCAAACAAAAAAATTGAACTTGTTTTTGCCCGAAACAGCGTACAGGACACTGTAACCGTTGAGGTGGATTCATTGGGCAGAATCGGGTTTGTAAACGATATTCCCCCTTACAGCACAAAGCCATATACATTATGGAATTCATTCAGATATGGCATGAAAGAAGCATACGAAATTCTGTATGCCAATATAAAAGGATTGGGTAAAGTTGTGAGCGGACAGGAAAATGCACGGGAATCGGTAGCAGGACCAATAAAAATTGCCACGATGTACGGTTCGGTATGGGATTGGGCAAGGTTCTGGTCGTTTACAGGATTGTTGTCGCTTATTCTTGCTTTCATGAACATACTGCCCATTCCGGCACTCGACGGAGGCCATGTTATTTTCCTGATCATCGAATCCGTTACGGGAAGAAAATTCTCCGACAAATTCATGGAAAAAGTCCAGTTGGTTGGGATGATTCTCCTGCTTACGCTGATGGTGCTGGTTATTGGAAATGATATTTTTGGGTTATTCAAGTAATAAGCATTATCCAATTAACAAAATACCGTTAAAAACTTTTCCTTTTTCCGAAAGATTAACGCAGGTAAAATAGCGATATTAGACGCCATATTAATTAACTATAATTATGGGCAAAAAATCGCTGTTACTTTTTTTATCGACTTTTCAGGCTTTGTTGCTGTGTGCGGCAGACAACAATACCGACTCGGTAAAAACCATTCCGCCTGCCGACCCCATTTCCTCTGTCATTGACAGTCTGGATAACTTTAATTTTTTCGTTACCGAAGAAATTACCGATGTTTATAGCGTTTACGATTTCCCCGCCGATTCGGTGCCCGCATACTCTGATCTGGTTTATGAATACCGCATGAAAAAACTGGACAACATCACTCCCATACAGCTCGACTACAACAGCGTGGTTCAAAATTATATCGAACTTTATACCGTCAGAAAAAGATACCTGGCCTCTAAAATGATTGGTCTGGCCAAACTGTATTTCCCCATATTCGAGGAAAAACTCGATAAATACGACCTCCCCCTTGAACTCAAATATCTGGCCATCGTCGAATCGGCTTTAAACCCTATGGCTAAATCCAAATCGGGGGCAACCGGACTGTGGCAATTTATGCTCAATTCAGGGAAAATGCTCGATCTGAAAATAGATTCTTACGTTGATGAACGCCGCGATCCATACAAGTCAACCGAAGCAGCATGCCGCTATCTTGAATACCTGTACAAAACCTTTAACGACTGGCAACTTGCTTTGGCTGCATACAACGGGGGACCCGGAATGGTGCGCAACGCCATTGAACGCTCGGGGGGCAAATCCACTTTCTGGGAAATCAGACCGTTTCTTCCTGCCGAAACTCAAAATTATGTGCCTGCATTTATTGCCGTCGTTTATGTAATGAACCATACAGCCGAACACAACATCAAACCCATTAAACCAAGATTTACCTATTTCGATACCGACACCGTTCAAATCAGCCAGTCAACCTATTTTTCGCAAATCACAAAATTTGTGAGTGTTGACACCGAAACACTGAAATTTCTCAACCCGTCTTATAAAGCCAATTACATTCCTGTTTACGACAAACCCGAAATATTGGTGCTTCCTGCTGATAAAGTAAAAGAGTTTATCGCAAAGGAAAATGATATCCTCAGCTATGTCATGCCCAAAGACGATTTCGGCACCCATCTGGCAAATGCAGGTGAAAAATCGGGAAAGGTAAAAGTAATCCATACCGTTGAAAAAGGTGAATATTTTCATAAGATTGCTCTCAAATATGGCTGCTCCATTGACAACCTGAAAGCATGGAACAACCAAACCGAAAACGATGTTCATACCGGTCAGCAACTCGAAGTGTGGCTCGATCCGGCCAGCATTTACAGATATAATATCTCAAAAAAAGATGTGTCCTATACTCCCGCTTCTGAAAAGAATGCATTTTTTTATTATGTGATACAACAGGGCGATTCACTTGAAAGTATTGCCGGCAAATTCAAATGCGAGTCAGCCGATCAACTCAGAGCACTTAACAGTATTGTTGACGACAATGAAGTGGTTCCCGGGAAAAAAATAAAAATATCAGGCGCACAAAACTAGTTTGGAACTAATTTTGCAGTGTTTTTTTCAACCTTAATATTATTACCATGAAAAAAATCAGAACTTATTACAGAAATACCTTTGCCGGCTTTTTGCTGCTTTTGGCATCATTTCTGTTCCAGTCATGCGCCGATACCGGTGATAGTTGGCTGCCAATGATGCAGGGAAGACCGGGCGAAGTGGTTCTGGTCATCAACAGTGCTTTATATAGTGGTCCGATTGGTACCGAATTCCAGAAAATACTGAAATCACCGCAGGTTGGCCTTCCACAACCCGAACCCTTATTTGATATCTCAGTGCTTCCTCCCGGGGCCGTTACCGATGTGATCAAGCAGCAGCGAAACCTGATACTTGTCAATGTGGGATCTGAAGTTAAAAAGACCGAAATAGTCATTAAAAATGATGTTTGGGCAAAAAAACAATTGGTTATTACCGTATCAGCTCCCAATCAGGAAAAAATGGTGGCGCTTTTAAAGGAAAGCGGACAAAAAATTGTGGATATAATCAACTCCACTGAAAGAAAAAGAATCATTGATTCCTATAAAAGTTTACAGGACAATAGTATTGATAAAAGACTCCGGAAAAAACACAATATATCATTGGTAATTCCCGGTGGATTTAATTATTACCACGACACAACAAATTTTGCCTGGATAACCCGTACCGATCCCCACGACATCCGCCAGGTTATTCTTGTATATTATTACGATTATGCAGGTCCGGATGCCTTCAAGCTCGACAGCCTGATAAAAATGCGCGATGAAATTCTCCAGAAATACCTCCTTGGTCCGCGCGACGGAAGCTATATGTCCACTGAAAAGCGCGAACCATGTTATCTGAAAGAGTTTAATATGGATGGAAAATATACCGCCGAATTGCGCGGCCGGTGGATGCTTGTCAACGACTTCATGGGCGGTCCGTTCATGAGCCTCAGCAGGGTTGATGAGAAAAGAAACAGGGTGGTGACTGTCGAGGCACATGTTTATGCGCCGCAATTTGACAAACGCGAATATCTGAGGCAGATTGAAGCCATTGTATATTCAATGAAAATTGTGGAATAGCATTACTGGAAACAAGCCGTCATTTTCTTAAAAACATTCCGGATTCCCAACTAAAACTAAAATAACTTTTTTAACTTTGCATGTTTCAAAAATTAATATCAGATGGACAGCAAAATAAAAGTAGGAATCAGTCACGGCGACATAAACGGTGTAGGATATGAAGTGATTATTAAAGCACTGATGGATACCCGACTGGTTGAAGCATGCACTCCCATAGTTTACGGATCATCAAAAGTAGCGGCTTACCACAGAAAAGCACTGAATATAAATAATTTCAGTTTTAATAACATCAATAAAGCTGAAGAAGCCAATTCAAAACGCGCCAATATTATCAATTGTATTGATGAGAATACCCGTGTTGAACTTGGAAAAGCAACTGATTATGCCGGCGAATCCTCTTTTCTGGCTCTCAAAGCTGCCACCAAAGATCTGAAAGATGGAAAAATCGATGTGCTGGTAACAGCCCCAATAAACAAGAAAAACATACAACTCCCGGATTTTCAGTTTCCCGGACATTCCGAGTATCTTGCCAGTGAATTCGGAGTAAAGGAACACCTTATGCTTATGGTTTGCGATTCGCTTAAAGTGGGTATAGTTACCGGCCATATTCCTGTTTCAAAAATTTCATCCGAAATCACTGTTGAAAAAATTCTTACCAAACTGGAGATTTTTAATAAATCCCTGAAAAACGATTTCGCCATCAGAAAACCACGCATTGCAGTGCTTGGATTAAATCCGCATTCGGGAGATGAGGGCGTTATTGGGAACGAAGAAATTGATGTTATCATTCCTGCCATTGAGAAAGCTAAATCAAAAGATATTCTTGCCTTTGGCCCGTTTGCAGCAGATGGCTTCTTTGGCTCAAGCAATTTTGCAAAATTTGACGGAATCCTTGCCATGTACCACGATCAGGGACTGGCTCCCTTTAAAGCACTTGTTTTTGACCGCGGGGTGAATTTTACAGCCGGATTGCCGGTTGTCAGAACTTCTCCGGCACACGGCACAGCCTATGAACTGGCCGGAAAAAACGAAGCGGGTGAAGAGTCATTTCGCAATGCCATGTACCTTGCCATGGATATTTTTACCAATCGTAAAAATCATGCCGAATTAAATAAAAATCCGCTCCCGAAACACGATACTTCAAATATTTAACAGAGTTTCATATTGTCACTTCTCTGCTGTAAAACATACCTGTTTGCTGCTGAGAAACAATCCCTTCCCGTGTCTTTAAATTGACAATCTGGTCAAAAAGATGGTATATTTACCTTCCTATTTTCAACCCAATAAATTACTGAACTAAATGGAAAAACTAAAACTTGACCTGTCAAACCTCAGGAAAGCATTTCCCGACGACTTTACTCAGGAACAAATTGCTAAAGCACAGACTGTCTTTTTAAAAAAATTAGCCGAAACTGCCCATAAATTTTATGGTGGCAAAATTGAAACCGTTCCGAAAGCTCCGGTTTACGGATTCAACTGGTTCAATGTGTGGTACACCCCCGGTGTTTCAAAAGTTTCAACAACAATCCGCGACAACAACAATGCCTCGCTTGAGTTATCTAACAGAGGTAATCTGGTAGCCGTGGTAAGTGATTCAACAAGGGTTCTGGGTGATGGCGACTGCACTCCTCCCGGCGGACTCGGTGTTATGGAAGGAAAAGCTTTCCTGATGAAATATTTGGGTGGCGTTGACGGTGTTGCCCTTTGTGTTGACAGCAGAGGCAAAGACGGAAAAAACGATCCCGAAAAAATTATTGAATTCGTAAAAATGTGCCAGCACAGTTTTGGCGCAATCAACCTCGAAGATATCTCCCAACCAAACTGTTTCAGAGTTTTGGACGTTTTAAGGGAAGAATGTGAAATTCCTGTGTGGCATGACGATGCTCAGGGAACGGCTTGTGTTACTTTGGCCGGACTGATCAACGCGCTGAAAATTGCAGGTAAAAAAATCGGCGAAGCAAAAATTGTATTAATAGGTGCTGGAGCATCGAACACAACAATTGCCCGTCTTATTATCACCGATGGCGGAGATCCTAAAAAAATAATCATTTTTGACTCCAAAGGAACCCTCCACAGCGGAAGAACAGATATTCAAAAGGACACCCGCTATTACAGAAAATGGGAACTTTGTGAACAAACAAACCCCAACAAAATCGAAAAAATTGAAGACGCAATGAAAGACGCCGATGTGCTCATCGCCCTTTCAAAACCGGGTCCCGACGAGGTTAAACCCGCCTGGGTTTCACTGATGGCCAACAAATCCATCGTCTTCGCCTGCGCCAACCCTGTGCCCGAAATTTATCCCTATGCTGCTAAAGAAGCAGGCGCATATATTGTAGCAACAGGCCGTGGCGATTTCCCAAATCAGGTTAACAATTCTATTGGTTTCCCGGGAATTCTTAAAGGTGCTTTGCTTGTCAGAGCCAGTAAAATTACCGATAACATGGCAATTGCTGCAGCTCACTCACTTGCCAATTATGCCGAAAAACGCGGAATCAATGCCGAAAATATCGTGCCAACCATGGACGAGGCAGATGTATTCCCTGTTGAAGCAGCCGATGTTGCCATGCAGGCAATAAAAGACGGTGTGGCTAGAGTAAAAATGACCTGGCAGGAAGCTTATGATATTGCCAAGCGCGACATCGAGCATGCCCGCAGCATGACCAAAATGGTTACCGAACAGGGCTTCATAAAAGAACCGCCGGCAGGATTACTCGAAGAAGCAATTCAGTTTGCTATCCATGAAGTAAAAAAATAAAAAAGAAAAGGCACTTTCGGGTGCCTTTTTTATTTCTTATAAATTGATTTTGTCATATGGATAATATTAGTATCAAAATAATATTCTCCATAAAAGCCACAGTTTAAAAACTCTTTTCCGAAAACATAATTATTGAACACCTGTTTTTTACTTGCCAAATTAAGTTCTTCAGAAGAAAAATCTTTCTCAATATGATTTGTTGCAGTATGATCAAAAACTGTTTTAAAATATACACAATTGGATCCTGAAATGCAGGAACTATACGATGATCCAGGCAAATTATTTGCAATAACATTCAATCCCAAATCTAAAAGTAAATTTCCTGTACTAACATAAATCCCTACTTGTGGTTTCGCCATGATTATGGGCTTGAACGATCCAATAATTATTTCATAATTATCATTTATTCTATTTACTGAAAGCTCTAAACTACTTAGCTTTTTCAAAAATATCTGAGAATTAATCAGGTCGGTTTTTTTAATGCCTTTTTTATCGTTCTTTTCAGATATAAAAGCTGAGTTCTGGATAAAATATTTTTCTTCGTTTTTGCTAATAAAGCTATACACTATTGAATTTGTTTCGAAATTATAAATCTGGAATTTTAAATTTGTTTCATTGCTTTCTACCTGAAATAATTTTTTGTCATAAACACAGGAATTGTAAATTGTGTTTGAAAA
Source organism: Bacteroidetes bacterium GWF2_38_335 (assembly GCA_001769535.1). Taxonomy (GTDB): domain Bacteria; phylum Bacteroidota; class Bacteroidia; order Bacteroidales; family GWF2-38-335; genus GWF2-38-335. Next base: position 24,175 of record MEOH01000009.1, on the reverse strand, counting down.
TTCAGGTTTGGGCAGGCTTCCTCTTATTACATTTTTAAATCCGGATAAAGTATCGTTTAAACCAAGAGTTAGAATTTCGGTACAGTCAAGGCTTTCGCATGTTATCATAAGACTGTCTTCGAAAAGGTATATTTTATTTTTATTTTTATTATTAGCAAGACTATAAGCATAATCACCATAGTAAACACTAAAGCCCGGAAATTTAGTGTCGCATGAATAGTTCTTAAAATCTTTTAAAAGCCATGGTATTTTGTCGGGCTTATAAGAAATTAATTGTTTGGCAGTGTCATTAAACCATTTGTATAAATGCAGTGAATCAGATTTTTCCTGCTCAATTGTTAAAATATTTATACTCTCTCCTGTTTCATAAACTGAAACAATTTTTTCATCATCAAAGTCAAAAACTTTTGAATATTTGAATTCTTTTGTTTTTTTATTTATTACACAACAATATAAGTCATACAGTGGCCCGGCTTTTACACGATCTAAAAAAAATAAATATATAAAGTCCTTCTCTATCAATCCCCCAATTGAAAAACAATTAATATCCAATTTATCAATGAAACCAGACATTCTATCATCAACAAGCATATTTGAATCAAGACAAAACACATGAATATTTTTATAGTTTACTATAAATATTGAAAATAAATTATTTTTGGAGTTATAGGCATAATCTATGTACGATATATTTGCCAGGTCAATAATTGGATTTGTGCTGATTTCAGAAGTTATTTGTTCTGAATTGTTTAAAAGGATTTTTGATTTTGGAATGATGTTTTTCACTTTAGCTCTTTCAACACCATAAAATGTTTCCTCGTCTAACCCTTTAGTTTTATATAGTATTTGATAATCACCCAATATTACCGAATCGCAAACCACAGGGCTTTCTTTTCCTTCAATTATTAAAATTTGCGGATAAGCCAATAATGCTGAAAACAAAAAAGGAATTATGGTGAAAATTTTCATATAATGACATGATTTTGGTAACCAAAAGTAAAAAAAATTACATTAACACACTATTTATGGCTAATATAAGATAAAAAAATCACCTGACTGCATGTCAATTATGTATTTTTTAGCATTTCACGAACGATAAACTTAAAGCGACCAAAAAGTAACGTGTAACTGATACATTTTGCTGATTAATTCCAAAATTAATTTTTTGGGGTTGGTGCCGAGCACCAAAATATCAATAGGGTTTAGAATAAACCCCATAAAACCACCGCCCGGGAACAAATCAGAAGAATAGCTGTTTTTGCGGTGGAAATGAAAACAGATTTTAATTTGAAGGAAAAATGCGATTGTTTGATAATGCGATTACTATACCCTGCCTCATTCAATATCGGACGACTATCAACCTTTAGTATAAATGCTAAATGCACTTAATGCGAGAAAACTAAAATTAATAAAAAAACAGAATATTTAAGCACATATTTTACATTCCCCATTTTTTGTGTATTTTTGCCCTTTCGTAATTGAAAACAAGTTAATTCAATGTTTGAATATATACAGGGAAAAATAACCGAAGCCACACCAACGTACATCGTGCTTGAAAATAACGGAATAGGTTATTTTATCAATATTTCCGTGAATACCTATGCTTCATTTAAAACCAATGAAACAATAAAAATATTTATTCACCAGGTTATTCGTGAAGATGCACACCTTTTTTACGGTTTTATCTCGAAAAAGGAAAGAGAAATATTCAGATCACTGATTTCAGTTAGCGGCGTTGGCGCTGCAACAGCAAGAATGATTCTTTCCTCCATGACCCCCGATCAAATTCAAAAAGCCATTATGTCTGGTAACGTTGCTGCCCTTCAGGCGGTTAAAGGCATTGGGGCAAAATCGGCACAAAGAATTATAATTGACTTGCGCGACAAGGTGGGCGGACTGGCTGATGAAGCAGACCTCGATTTATATCCGCAAAGTGAAAATCGCAAGGAAGCTCTCTCCGCCCTTACCATGCTTGGATTTCAGAAAAATGCTGTGGAAAAAGTTCTTGAAAAAATTATCGCTGAAGACAATAATTTGTCCGTTGAGGAGTTAGTGAAGAAAGCTTTAAAAAAACTTTAACTGTTTGAGGAATTTTTTTAAATATTTTATTTCCGGTGTGATGATCGTCATCATGGCAACGGCTATTTTACCTTCTACTGCCGGAGCAGATTATCACACTTATACTGCTGTCCCACCCGATTCTATACCCGGAAGGGACACAACTCCGGTTTCGGGCGATCCCGTTGACCTGCCTTTTCCCATTGAAAATACCGGCGGTTATCCTTTCAGCAATTCAGGAAAAACCTCTGTCATGTACCTCAATGATCCGGCCATCCTGGAAAATGACGTCGAATATGATCCTGAAACCGGCGAATATATATTTACCGAAAAAATTGGTGAACGCGATAACTCTGTTCCGGTTGTCATGTCGTCCGAAGAATACAGAAAATATGACTTCGACAGGTCTATCAACGACTATTTCAGACAAAGATTCAGATCGGAGAATTTTGGCATGTCGGGCGGACTGATTCCCAAGCTCCAGGTTCCCGGTGATGCATTCGCCGATATTTTCGGATCCAATACCATTGATATCCGTCCCCAGGGATCTGCCGAACTGATTTTCGGACTGCAGATTAACAAAATTGAAAACCCGGTGCTGCCCATTCGCCTGCAAAGAACTACCACCTTTGACTTCCAGGAGAAAATCCAGATGAACGTTACCGGCTCCATCGGCGACAAACTGAAACTCAGCACAAACTATAATACCGAAGCAACCTTCGACTTTGAAAACAAAATGAACCTAAAGTATGAGGGAAAAGAAGACGAAATTATCCAGCTGATCGAAGCTGGAGATGTCAATCTGCCTCTTTCAGGTTCTCTGATCACCGGTAGCCAGAGTCTTTTTGGTATCAAAACCGAACTTAAATTCGGTAAACTTACCGCCACCACAGTTTTTTCACAACAAAAAGGAAAAACTCAGGTTATCGAGGTTGAGGGCGGTGCCCAAACAAGCGAATTCGAAGTGTATGCCGATGAATACGAAGGAAATAAACACTTCTTCCTTTCACAATATTTCAGGGAACGATACGATGACAATCTTTCAAGCCTGCCTAAAGTGAGCTCCGATTTTAAAATTAAAAGGGTTGAGGTATGGGTAACCAACAAAACCGGAAATTATGAGGAATCAAGAAACATCCTTGCCCTCATGGACCTTGGCGAAGAATTCAGCGTGAATACCGGCGAATCTAATATTTATGCTTCCGATTTTGTTTTTCCCGCAGCAGGAATAGACTTTATTCCTTATAATGATCAGAATAACCTGTATAACCTGATGACAACCACCTACGCAGCCATCAGGGAAATAAGCAGTATATCCAGCACACTCGGACCACTGGCATCAGATTCCACTGGCTTTACCGTTGGACGGGATTATGAAAAAATTGAAAATGCCCGCAAGCTAAAAGAAACAGAATATACCCTTAACCGCGAACTTGGCTATGTTTCGCTGAACTCGGCACTCAATGCCGACGAAGTCCTTGCCGTTGCTTATGAATATACAACCCGCGGAGGCACATTCCGCGTTGGTGAATTCTCCAACGGCGACATCGGAGCACCAAAGGTTTTGATCGTAAAATTACTTCGCGGAACTTCATTTACTCCTAAATTCCCGACATGGAAGCTGATGATGAAAAATGTGTATGCCCTTGGCGCTTACCAGATCAGTCCGCAGGATTTTCAGCTCAACGTCATGTACCAGAATGATAAAACCGGTCGCGAAATAAACTACCTCCCCGAAGGTGGTATTGCAAACGAAATCCTCATTAAAGTATTGAACCTCGACCGGGTAAACTCCAACATGGATCCTTCTCCCGACGGAGTTTATGACTTTATGGAAGGTATTACCATCAATTCATCCAACGGAAGAATATATTTTCCAATGCTCGAACCTTTTGGCGGTTACCTCCGAGAAAAAATCACCAACGGAAACCCTGCCGACGAAGAACTTAGCGCCGTTGCAGATTTCTATGTTTTCCAGGAGTTGTACGACTCCACGCAAAGCGCTGCCCGGCAGATAGCAGTAAAAAATAAGTTTGTGCTTCGGGGCAGATACCAGTCATCCTCCAGCTCCGAAATTGCACTCAATGCCTATAATATCCCGCAGGGATCTGTAAAGGTAACGGCCGGGGGTATTGAAATGACCGAAAATATTGACTATACCGTGGATTATAATCTGGGAAGGGTTAAAATTCTTAATCAGGGCTACCTTGAAAGCGGCGTTCCCATTAAAATATCACTGGAAAGCAACACCATGTTTAATATTCAGAGTAAAACCCTTATGGGCACTCATCTGAATTATAAATTTTCTGACAATTTCAATGTGGGGGCAACCATCCTCAACCTTACAGAAAGACCACTTACCCAGAAAACAAACATTGGCGACGAACCCATCTCCAACACCATCTGGGGCATAAACACCGATTACCGTACCGAGTCACCATTCCTAACAAAAATGGTTGATAAACTTCCATTTATCGAAACTAAAGCCAAGTCAAACATCACCGTAAGTGCTGAATTTGCCCATCTGATACCCGGACATCCTAAGATCAAAGGCATAGATAAAAACGGCGTTTCTTACATCGATGATTTTGAGGGAAGTAAAACATCCATCGACATTAAATCATTTGCAGCATGGCATATTGCAAGTGTTCCCACCGGTAATTTCGAAGAAGGTCTCTTTAACGACTCTGTCTGGTATGGATACAACCGCGCCAAACTTGCCTGGTATGTTATTGATCCGATCCTGAACAGAAAAGGATCCAACAGGCCATCACACCTCACCGACGATCAGCTTTCAAACCACCTGACAAGAGAGGTTTATGAAAATGAAATCTTTCCGAAAAAGGAAAACGAACACGGCATTCCAACCAATATTGCAGTTCTAAACCTTGCTTTTTACCCTGATCAAAAGGGACCATATAACTTTGATGCAGCCCCGACGACAGTTTCAGCTGGTATAAATGCCAGCGGTAAACTTTTAAGCCCCGGCTCTCGTTGGGGTGGTATCATGCGTGATATCCAGACAAATGATTTCGAAGCTGCAAATATTGAGTTTATAGAATTCTGGGTTATGGATCCTTTCGTTTATGACTCCACACATAATGGAGGTGAATTGTATTTCAATCTGGGAAATATTTCGGAGGATATCCTGAAAGATTCAAGAAAAGCTTTTGAAAACGGATTACCCACCACAGCCACCCCCGATTCAGGAATGGTTACTGCCACTTCCTGGGGTAATGTTCCTACCCAACAGTCACTGGTACAAGCATTCGATAACAACCCTGAAGCCAGACAGTTTCAGGATGTGGGACTTGACGGACTGGGTACCGAGGAGGAGAAACTCAGATTCAATTATTATCTCGAAACAATCAAAGCTTTGTACGGGGAAACTTCAGCCGCCTATATCGAAGCACTTTCTGATCCGGGAAATGACAATTACCATTATTTCAGGGGAACCGATTTTGACGATGCCGAAACCGGAATTCTCGACAGATATAAAAAATATAACGGACTGGAAGGCAACTCGCCTACCTCTGAACAATCGCCCGAATCTTATCCAACATCGGCTACAACCATTCCTGATATCGAAGATATTAACAGGGATAACACGCTGAGTGAGGCAGAAAGCTATTTCCAGTATAAGATTGATTTGAGACCTGAAACAATGGATGTGGGACAGAATTACATTTACGATAAAATAGAGGCATCCGTAAAACTTGAAAACGGCGAAACAGAAAAAGTCAACTGGTATCAGTTTAAAATTCCAATCGAAAGCTGGGAAAAAGTTGTAGGTACCATCAGCGATTTTAAATCCATACGTTTTGTGAGGATGTTTATGACCGGATTTGATGAAGAAATTGTTTTACGTTTTGCATCAATTGACCTGGTCAGGGGAGAATGGAGAAAGTATAATTTCGCAATGCGCGAACCCGGTCTGTACCCCGCTCCGACTGAAGGTGAAGGAACTGAGTTTGACATTTCAGCTGTAAATATCGAGGAAAACGGTAACAGGTCACCTATTAATTACCAGCTTCCTCCCGGCGTTACCAGGGTTATTGACCCCACAAACCCGCAGTTGCGTCAGTTAAATGAGCAATCAATTGTTTTGCGTGTTTGCAACCTTGAAGATGGCGATGCCCGTGCTGCATATAAAAATGTTGATATGGACGTCAGACAATACCGCCAGCTTGAACTGGAAATCCATGCCGAAGAATACTCTGATTATGATCTCGAAGATGGCGAATTAAGAGCTTTCATCCGCATTGGTTCTGATTACCAGAACAACTTCTATGAATATGAAGTCCCGCTATCTGTAACCCCTCCCGGTTTTTACGAAGACAATGATGTGGACAGGGAAATCCTTTGGCCGGATGAAAACAGAATAGATTTTGAATTTGACCTGCTACAGGAGGTTAAACAAAAACGAAATGATTTGATGCGGCTTGGTCAGATTGAGCTGACCGAAATATATGAAATGTTTGAAGGCAATGCCCGTATTCGGATCCGCGGTAACCCCAACCTCAGCAACATCAAAACAATTATGATCGGGGTGCGCAATCCCAACTCCCAGACCAATTCTGTTGATGATGATGGTTATCCCATCTGCGGCGAGGTATGGATGAACGAATTGCGCCTGTCTGATTTTGATGAAGGTGGTGGATGGGCCGCTATTGGTAGGGTGAATGCCCGTTTAGCTGATTTCGGAAGTGTGAATGTGGCCGGACAAACCAGCAAGCCGGGATTCGGAAGTATAGAAAAGAAAGTCCAGGAAAGAACCCAGGTAGAAACCTATCAGTATGATGTGGCCAGTTCACTTGAATTAGGTAAATTCTTCCCTGAAAAAACCGGAATCAAAGTCCCTATGCACGTTGGTTTCTCTCAGGGAGTTGTCAACCCAAAATACAACCCGCTTGACCCTGATATTCCATTGCGTGTAGCTCTTGAAGATCCAAATATTACAAAGGGTGCAAGAGACACTATTAAATATAATGCCCAGGATTTCACTCAGCGCAAAAGCTTGAACTTTACCAATGTTAAGGTTAACAAGATGAAAGGTAAGCCCAAAGTTTACGACATTGCAAACTGGTCGGCCAACTATTCGTTTTCAGAAGTTTTCATGAGAAACCCCAATACCGAGAAAAACCTGACCAAAAACTATCGCGGAGGTATTGCATATTTATATAATACCACTCCAAAGAATGTAATGCCTTTCCAGCAAAGTAAACTGCTCAAGGCAAAATCGCTCAAGCTCATCAAGGAATTTAATTTCTATTACGTGCCCCAGCAAATGTCATTCCGCACCGATATCGACAGAATGTACAACGAAGTGCAACTGCGTAACATTACCAATCCTGATGTTGAAATGATTATTGATCCCACATACAACAAAAACTTCACCTGGAGCCGTTTGTATGACCTCAAATACAATCTTACCAAATCGCTTAAATTTGATTTTTCTGCCACCAACTATGCCCGTATTGATGAACCCGATGGAAGAGTTGATAAGGAAAATTACCGCTCTGAATATGACTCGTGGAAAGACTCTGTCATGACCAGTCTGCGCGATTTTGGCCGCACAACCCAATACCATCAGGAATTGAACGCAACCTATTCGCTGCCTATTAACAAGATTCCATTGTTTAACTGGATTTCGGCATCTACCGGTTACAATACAACCTATGACTGGAGAACTTCTCCGATCATGCCCGATTCATTGGACTTTGACCCGGGAAATACCATTGAAAATACCCGGAATCTTTCTGCAAACCTGCAGTTTAATATGCTTAACCTGTATAATAAAATAGGGTATCTTGAAAAGGTAAATAAAAAATACAGGAAAAAAGGCGCCACAAATAAAAAGGAAAAGAAATTTGAAGATGTTCAATGGCCTGAAAAAGGAGCAGAAAAAGCTTATGTCAGACTCACCGCGAATGTTCCCAGATCAGTCAATCACAAACTTGGAACCGAAGATGTGGATGTGAAAATGTACGACACACTGGGCGTGGAAATTAAAGGTATTTCAAAAGTGATAAACGAAAACCGTGCTACATTCACCGCCGACAAGGATTATGCTGTGGCTGAAGTTCGGGTAACCGGAAAACGAGAGGTAAAGGAGAGTATAATTATTCTGGTTGTGGATAATACCTTAAGAGTGCTCATGGGAATTAAAAACATCAATGTCAATTATAACAGCACCGACGGAACCTATTTGCCCGGCTACAAACCCTCTACCCTGTTCCTTGGTAATTCAAATTATAACGGGTCATTGGCTCCGGGAATTCCCTTTGTTTTTGGAGCACAGGATAAAAACTTCGGAGAAAATGCCGGAGATATTTACGGCTGGCTTTCGAGAGATACCACCATTGAAGACCAGTACCTGATGACGCACAATGAAAACTGGCGTTTTAAGGTAACGGTTGAACCAATTAACGATATGCGAATTGATATCGATGCTTCAAGAGTAAAATCAAAGCGGACTACTCAGAACATTTATTATTACCCGACAGATGATGACTATAAGGTGGTCAACAGTGAAGAGGGAGGAAATTATACTATCTCTATTATTACCTGGGGAACTGCATTTGAAAAACTGTCAGACGAGGATAATTACAGGTCCGAAGCATTTGAAAATTTCAAAAATTACCGATATTCTATTGCCAGACAACTGTCACAAGACCGATTAGATGCCATGGGAACAGGTACCTTTACAGGTTACGATCCTTTTGGAAATGTCGACTCGCTTACCGGATTCCCTGATGGCTACAGCCGCACTTCACAGGATGTGCTTATACCGGCGTTCCTTGCTGCTTACACAAAATCAAACCCCGATAACAATCTCAGCAAAAATCCCAATATGCCGGCTATTCCCAAGCCGAACTGGCGAATCAATTATGACGGATTGTCGAAAGTGAAATTTGTGAAGAAATATTTGAAAACACTTACTTTAAGCCATGCCTATGCATCAAGTTACAATGTGAGTTCCTATATTACCAATTTGAACTACAAAGAAGATGAATATGGAGATGGTTTGAACTGGGTAAGAGAATCCCTTTCTGAAAATTCCGACTTTATATCGAAGGAAGAAATTGCAAGGGTTGCCATCAGTGAACGGTTTAGCCCGCTTTTCATGGTCGACATGACCTGGAACAACAGTTTGATCACCAAAATTGAAGTCAAGAAAACACGCAACCTGTCGCTCAGTTTTTCAAACAACCAGTTAATGGATGTGCGCGACGACGAGTTTGTTATCGGAACCGGGTACACAGTGCCCAAACTTGAACTTAAGCTAAACGGAAAAACCGTAACCAGCGATTTGGTGCTGCGTCTTGATTTTTCACTGAGAAAAAACCTTACCGTGATCAGAAAGCTTGAAGAAAATGTTGATCAGGCAACAAACGGAGCAAGTATTTTGGCAATTAACTTTAAGGCAGAATATGTGCTGAACCAAAGGTTTAACGTATCTATATTCTATGACCGCACCGTAAATAAACCAAAAATTGCACTCAGCTTCCCACAGGCAAATACAAAATTTGGCGTTAGCGTGCGATTTACCCTGGCATCATAGGAAAACGGGGTATTTATGTTTAAAATCATTAATTTATAATCAAAATATCCTGTCTTTTTCTGTTTTAAACTGATCTTTTTTATAATTTTGGCATGTTTATAAAAAATACCTGTTAAACCAATTAAAGAATAATATCATGAATGTACCCCAAAATCTGAAGTATACAAAAGATCACGAATGGATCAAAGTAGAAGGCGATGAAGCTATTATCGGAATTACCGATTTTGCACAGGGAGAATTGGGCGATATCGTTTTTATTGAAATAGAAACCCAGGGCGAAACACTTGCCAAAGAAGAAACCTTCGGAACCATCGAAGCAGTAAAAACCGTTTCTGACATGTACATGCCTGTTGGCGGCGAAGTTCTTGAAGTAAATCCTGAACTTGAAGCTTCACCTGACGTGGTTAACAAAGATCCATTCGGAAAAGGATGGATGGTAAAAATCAAAATTAGCAATCCCGCTGAACTTGAAGAGCTTTTAAGCCCTGAAAAATATAAAGAATTGATTTCATAAAAAAAGCCCCGGAATTTCCGGGGCTTTTTTATTAGTCAGGGGGTGGCTTTGAGTCACCCCCTGACTATTATCATTCAATCGGTAAATCCCGAGTAAACCCTTCCTGAAGGGAAATATATGTTTCGGTACTCACCACCTCAACAATGGATTGTATCTTTTCAACGATTACATTTTTAAGATGCTCATTGCTTTTTGTTATCACTTTCAATAAAAGGGAATATTTTCCCGAAGTATGATGACATTCAACAACCTCCGGGATTTGTTTTATCCTGTCAAAAACATAATCGTGCGACCGCACTGATGTCAGGTTTACCTGCACGCCAATAAATGCACAGGTATTATATCCCATACCTTTTGGCTCAATTTTAAATTTTGATCCGGAAATTACGCCCTCATCTTTCATTTTTTGAACCCGCTGGTGTATAGCCGAACCGGTTACATTGCACATCCTGGCAACCTCGAGAAAAGGCATACGTGCATCCTTCGAGAGTATAGTAAGAATTTTTTTATCAAGGGCATCAATCTGAAAGTGCTTTTCCATTTTTTAGTTGTGTTGATTTCAATATTTACAAATATATATAATAATACTTTCAGTTTTTATTTATTTGACAAATATTACTGTCAATCATGGGCAGTATTAAACAATTCGCATGTCAATCAGGTAAATTTGTAAAATAATTAATTTAAAATATTCATTATAATGATGCATGATCCCGCAACCAGAATTCAGGAACTGAAGCAGTTTGGCGAATTCGGAGATGTTAACCCGTCAATCACAGATTCATCTACTTACACATTTTTAGAAGCTAAAACCATGACCGATACTTTTGAAGGTCAGGCTCCCGGTTGCTTTTTATACTCGCGTCACTGGAATCCCACCAATAAATATCTGGCCGATGCCATGGCTGCACTCGAAGGGACAGAAACAGCATGGGTCACTGCCTCAGGTATGGCAGCCATTACATGCACCATGTTACAGCTTTGCAATTCGGGCGATCATATTGTAACAAGTGTGACAACCTATGGTGGTACTTATGCCTTTTTGAAAAATTACCTTCCAAAATTCAATATTGAAGTCAGTTTTGTTGATATTTCTGATTTGAATGCCGTTAAAAAAGCCATCAGACCAAACACAAAACTGATTTACACCGAAACCATGACCAATCCGATGCTTCAGATTTCTGATATTCCCGCTTTATCAAAAATTGCCCATGAAAACAATGCGAAATTGGTGGTTGACAACACCTTTACTCCCATGATTGTTTCACCGGCAAAACTGGGTGCAGATATTGTTGTTTACAGCATGACAAAATTCATTAACGGTAAAAATGACTGTGTGGCGGGCGCCATTTGTGGATCAGAGGAATTTATCAGTTCCCTTTCTTCGGTAAACGACGGCACGGCAATGCTGTTGGGCCCGGTTTTAGATCCGCAACGCTCATCGGGTATTCTTAAAAACCTGCATACACTGCATTTGAGGATGAAGCAACACAGCCACAATGCCATGTATCTGGCACAACAGATGACAGAATACGGTATGTCGGTAAATTATCCCGGATTACCAAACCACAAAGGGCACGAACTTCTCAAATCAATGATGAATCCCGGGTTTGGCTTTGGAGGGATGATTGCCATTGAAGTTGAAACTTCTGCAAAAGCAAACAGATTGATGGAAATGATGCAACAGGAAGGGGTTGGTTATCTGGCTGTAAGTCTGGGCTATTTTAAAACACTCTTCAGCAATTCGGGTAAAAGCACATCTTCCGAGGTTCCCGAAAATATTCAGCGCGAAATGGGCTTGACGCAAGGACTGATAAGGTTTTCTGTGGGACTGGATAATGACATCGAAAACACTTTTACAAAAATCAGATTGTGTCTGGAGAAAATTAAGTAGAACCTGATAATTTAATTACCATTGACATTAACTCCGGGGTCTCGTCTCTCGAAGAAATATTGAAGCTGTGTGTTTTACCGATTCTTTAACCGGAATAAATGCTATTCCTGTTTTGTTAATGATTTTTTCGGCAGAATACTGAAGCTTTTTCATTGAAATCCGTGCGGTTTCGTGGGTAATAACGGGACTTTTTCCGGTCATCAATGTTCTCAGATGTTCCAAAAAGCAAGCCAATTTGGCCATTGCAGGGTTAACTTTAATAATGGGTGGCTTTTTCCCAAGAGCCAGGGCCATTTCTGTAAACAGCGTTAAGTAGTCGGTATTTTGACTGTTGATAATGAATTTCTGATTTACGGTATTTCCTTCCATCAGGTCAATAGCACAGCGTGCCACATCGCGCACATCAACAAAGCCGGTTGTTCCTTCGGTGTAAAATTTTAGTCCGCGGTCAACCGTCTTAAACAATGCGCAGCTGGAGCGGTTCCAGTCGCCCGGACCAATTATCACCGAGGGGTTTAAAATCACGGCATCAAGTCCTTCAGCAATTCCGCGCCACACTTCCAGTTCGGCTCTGAATTTTCCGGATGAGTATGCAGAATTTCGTCCGGTCATATCATAAGACGTTTCCTCCGTGATCAACTTATCCTGATCGCCAAGTGCAGCAATCGAGCTGATGTGGCATAGTCGCCGGACCTTATTAGATTGGCAGGCGTTTACAACATTCTGTGCCATCAGGGTATTTTCTGAGATAATCCGGCCACGGTCACTTTTTTTATAAGACACGATGGCGGCAGTATGAAAAACTTCCTCAATACCGGCAGTCATTTCCTTAACATCTTCATAGTTAAGCAGGTCGCCATGCAACCATGTGATTTTGCTTAAATATTTGCCGGGTTCATCAGTATAATAAGAAAAAACCTTTTCGATTTGCCTGATGGATTTCTCAGATCTGATTACCGCTTTAATCTCTTTACCCCGGCTGGCGAGGGCAAAAAGAAGGTGTGAGCCGAGCAACCCGGAACTTCCGGTGACTAAAATCATTTCTTTTGTTTGAAAATATGGGTAAAAATAGTGTTTTTTCCTGATGTGCTGAATTATACTTTTACCTTTTATTAACGGGCAAATTTTGATCTCATAACATAATTGTCCTGACTCATGCCCTTTTTAACTTAATTTACCAAAATAGTCCCGACCGGAAAGCTTATTTTTTATACTTTTGCCAAAATTTACTCTGAGATGGATAAAAATTATTATTGTGTGATCATGGCCGGTGGTATCGGAAGCAGATTCTGGCCAATGAGCAAATCTTCAAAGCCCAAGCAGTTTCTGGACATTATGGGAACCGGAAAAACATTCATTCAGATGACTTATGACAGGTTTTTAAAAATCTGTCCCCAAGACAATATCTATATTGTTACCAACAAAGAAAATATCGATCTGGTTAAGGAACAGCTTCACGGAATTAAAGATGAAATGATTTTGCTTGAGCCATACAGACGCAACACAGCACCCTGTATTGCTTATGCGAATTACAAAATCAAAAAAAGAAACACCGAAGCTTTGATTGTCGTTGCTCCTTCGGACCATTTGATCGTTAACGAAGATCTTTTCATTAGTTATATAAAACAAGGTTTTGAATTTGTGGGTGAAAACGATGCCCTGATGACATTGGGGATTGTACCTAACAGACCGGATACAGGGTATGGTTATATCCAGATCAACAATGAGCTCAAGGTGACCGAAAATGCCAAACTCAAAAAAGTAAAGACATTCACCGAAAAGCCAAATCTTGAAATGGCAAAATTCTTTGTGCAAACCGGAGAATTTTTATGGAATTCGGGGATTTTTATCTGGTCACTCAAATCAATCCATAAAGCTTTTCAAAAAAGTCTTCCCGACGTAAATTCTTTATTTAGAGAAGCATACAAACATTTCGATACCGAAAACGAAGAAAAGGAAACAAGAAAAACTTACGCCGCCTGTACAAATATTTCCATTGATTATGGAATCATGGAAAAAGCCGACAATGTGTATTCACTTTGCACCGATTTTGGCTGGTCTGATCTGGGAACCTGGGGATCGCTTTATGAAAACAGCGAAAAAGACGAATTCAGTAATGTTATTAAGGGTGCTAACGTAATGGCTTATAAATCTACAGGTAATATAATAAAAACATCAAAAGACAAACTGGTTGTACTTCAGGGATTGGATGGTTTTATTGTGGTCGATACCGGCGAAGTACTTTTAATTTGTAAAAAGGAACAGGAACAGCAAATCAGGCAAATTGTCAATGATGTTAAACTGGAAAAAGGAGAGGAATTTGTTTAAAAGCTGGTAGTTAGTAGCAAGTAGCGAGTAGCAAGTAACAAGTAACAAGTAGTTAGTAGCTAGTAAAATGGATATGTAGCAGGTAAAGCTAAAAAGCGATCAAAAAATTTATTTTTTCTTGTCCAGATCAACCAAAACATATTTCTTGTTCCCCAGTCCGAGCTTATAAGCATATTCAATCTGTCTTTTCCCGCTTACTGAGTTTTCCTTAAGAAAGGTGTCTTTGCATTTATGTGCTTTGTCAACAAGATCGTGACTGGCTTTTTCAACAGCTACAATGTCGGTGCCGGCAACAATGCCGATGTCTTTCATGAAGGGTTTGCGTGCATTTTTGGCACAATCGCAGTCCGGTGAGATATTGGCCAAAACGTTGATGTAAACCACATTTCTGTTTTTGATTATTCCCAGCGTGTATTCAACCAGTCGTTCCATAAAAGTGTTGTTGTCGGTGCTGCTCCAGGGAACTCCGTAAACACGGTCTTTGTAACAGACTCCAATGCACTGACCGCAGCCAATACACTTGCTGGTATCAATTTTCACTTCGGGGTCGATGGTGATGGCGCCGGCAGGACATTTTTTTTCACATGCTCCGCATTTGGTACATTTTTCCTTGGCAACAGTTGGAAATGATGATGAGTGCTGCGCCATTTTTCCGGCTACCGAGGCCAGTCCCATGCCCACATTTTTGATCGCTCCGCCAAAACCCGACATGCCGTGGCCTTTGAAATGTGAAAAAATGATGTAGCTGTCATAATTATCGAGGTGACTGCCGGCTTTGACCTCCTTATAATGTTTTCCCCCTTCAATGGGAATGACCGTTTCGCCTTCGGAGTCGAGGATGTCGATGGGACAAAAATCAAATCCATGCTCAATGGCAAGCTGAATGTGGCTTTCGGTGTACCTTCGTTTGCTCACATAAAGCACATTGGTTTCGACCAGCGTGGCATTCAGTTTCACGGCCAGATCCTTGATTAGCTCAGGTTTGAGGAAATTCTGGTTGCCTTCTTCGCCAAAATGAACCTTGATGGCAATTTTCTTACCGGTAACATCGCCTTTGATCATCTCATACACCTTTTGCACTCCGGCCGATGAAATATCAGCAGTAAAATAAACTTTGGGTTTTTCCTTTGCAAACAGCGATACGGCAAACGCCAACAAGAGCGTAAAAAGCAACAGTTTTTTCATACAGAATTATTATTTGATTTCGGGAACAACTTTTCCTTCGCGGATGCTGTAAAAAGCAACCTCGGTTTTATTTCTTCCCTCAAGATATTTACGATATTTTTCGCCAAAATCAATGCGGCATTTGATGGTTTCCTCAAAATTTCCCATGAAAGCACAAACAAGTTCTGAAATTTCGCGGATGGCATGGTTTCCGCCATCGTTTGCCGAGATGTAATCACACAAATCGTTGGTTTTGACAAATTCCCTGAACAGCGGATTGCTTTTCCTTCCCGGCATAAAACGCAAAGAAGCTTTGGATGCAATGCTCAGATCGAGCACATCGTCATAAACAAAAGCAATTTGTTTTCCGGTGATCTTATATTGTTTTTCAAGATGTTCGAGGGCGTCCTTTTTATTCAGAAAACCCGAATAAACCGCATCAAAATGTTCTCTTTTTGCAAGATGCACAGCGGTGGGATTGTTTTGTCCGGTGATAATCCCCACAAAAGGAAATTTACCATTCTTAAGCCAATAGCTTAACCGGATCAGATTGAGTCCCATGGAATCAACTTCCGAAAACGGACTTCCGGATTCCTGGGTTTTTATTCCTGCATTAAAAACACCATCCCAGTCGAATAAAAAAGCTTTAACATGATTAACTTTTTCTGAAAGTTCATCAACAGAGCGCAGAAATCTGCCTCCGTTTTCGGTAAAGATTTTTTCGATCCGGCCGGTCATTTTATCCCCAGAGGTTAAGTTTTATGAGGTCCTGAACATCAATCATGCCGCAGGGTTTGCCGTTGGCTGTAACAATGATGTTGTCGATTTTCTTATCCTTGAATATTTTAACCGCTTCATTGAGCAGGGCATCCTGGTCGATGGTAACGGGCATTTTAAACTGAAATTCGGCCATGGTTTTCTGCAGGATGGCTTTTCCATTTTCCTTAATGTTTCTTCTCAGATCTCCGTCAGTAAAAATTCCTTTCAGACTGCCATTTTCATCAACCACGGTAACAGCGCCAAAGCCCGACTCGGTCATGCCGAGAATGGCGTCCAACACTGTTGTTTCGGGTAGAACTATCGGATTTTCAGTTGAGATAATATCTTTTACTTTAACAGTCATGAGTTTGGTATGCTCAAAAAACTGCTGTGTTCCCAGTTCGGTAAAATTATTTTCGGTGAGGGCTTTCATCACTTTCCAGGGAACGGTACAAGTGTGAACTCCCATGTTGATTGCGTTTCTAACATGTTCGGCATGCCTTACAGATGAAAACATGATTTTGGTATCATATCCGTAAATCTCAACAGCGTCAACGCATTGTTCAACCAGAGCAAGGGCGTCGTGACCCTGATCCTGGAGGCGGCCGACGAGCGGACAAACATAGGTTGCCCCGGCAGCCATAGCCATATACGCCTGTTGCAGGGTGTAAACCAAATGGACATTCACTTTAAAACCTTCATTGGTGAGCATTTTGCAGGCGCGTACACCTTCGAGGGAAACCGGAATTTTATAAACGGTTTTTTCCTTATCCAGTCCGAGCTTATCCAGGCGGTGGGCCTCTTTATAGATTTCGTCAGCCGTTTCGCCGAGGGCTTCGATCTGGAGTACCGGAACGATTTTTGCCAGCTTGAGGATCATTCCGTCAACATCGGTAATACCGTGGCGGTGCATAAAAGTGGGGGTGGTTGTTAAACCAGCGAGAAAACCAAGTTTTCCAAATGCCTCTTCAATTTCATTGATGTCGGCCGAATCGAGATATAATTCCATTAGTTGTTTTTTTCAAAGAGCGTAAAGATACGTAATAATAGTTTTTTGAGCAATAGAGCGAAGGGATTAGTTGGAAAAACGCCGAAAATGAGTTGGGAAACACATAAAAAGCTTTGGAATTCCGTTGCCGTTTTATTCTGGTCAAAAACCATTAATCCCTTCTATAGCATAAACAAATCATGTTCATCAGGCAAATCAGTCCCATCAGTTTCCCAAGCGTTTTCTCTGTAATACAGTAAGCAGTTTTCTTAGGTCTTTCGCTTCCCTCATGGGATCGCCTTAGTCATGGTTCTTAACCGAAACGGTTTTTTTATAAGTAAAGGATATTTACCGTTTAACAATTTTTTCGGAGTGAACCCCGTCTTTGTTTTTTATGGTAATGTAGTAAATGCCCGGGCCGAAACCTGAAAAAGTAATTGTTGCAGTATGGTCTCCGGTAATGTTTTCATATACCGTCCTGCCTGAAAAATCATAGATCCTTATTTCATTCATAATATCAGGCGCTATGATGTAAACCATATCTGAAACAGGGTTGGGAAATATTTTTATTTCTGCAATTTCTTTGGTCCCCGGAACATGGACATCGCCCGGCATAATGGCCCAGTCATATACTTCGAGCATTGAGGAGGTCTCTGTAATGATTGAGTACATTTGCAACCAACCGTACAGTGTATCGGCGCCCGAAAAAACCCTGAACCCCAGATAACCCTGGCTTGACAGCCAATTGCCGCTTACGATATATGCCGGTTCCATATATATACCGCCCAGTTCATAATAATCTTGTTCATTGTCATGCCAGTAAGAGCATTTTGAAATACTGTCGCCAAAAGCCAGGCAATTGGACTGGAGGGTATCGGTCATTATCTCGATTTTGTTATGCTGCAGTTGTACATAGGTCCTGCTGTTGAATCCCATTCCAAAGTTTGAATATTCGGCTGTAAGCATTATGTCGTTTGACCCGTCGGAGTTCAAATCCAGATAAAGGTCATCATCGGGCAGGTTGCCGTAAAGGGTCTGGTTAACCGTATGGTAATCCATGTCACTGTAAATACCGGCTTTTACAACAGGGTCGCATTCTCCCTGTGCGCATAACAGATGTGCTGACCCGATCAGAAAAGCAATGATAAAAACACTTTTGATTTTCATAATGTTTGTTTTTTGGTTAATAGACTGATGGAACGCTTTTTGGTTGCCTTTATTGTTAAAAAAACGAGTTGTTTGGTTTTTAGGGCAATAACAGAAATAAAACATAATGCTTTGACATAATCAGCATGCTATAAAAAACCGATTGTCTTTCCCTTAGACCAAACAAATCAGGTTCATCAGACAAAACAATCCCATCAGTGTTCAATCCTTTTCACTGTATTGCAGAAAACAGTTTATTGACCTTTCCCGGGAGCCTTTTAAATTATCATCAAAAATATTATTTATCAATGCAAAATTTATTATCATTGTATTTTATTTACATAAGATATTATTTTGAACAGTATAGCCATGAAAAAAAGTTTTCTCATTTCTCTTTTTCTGATTTGTTTTTTCAATATAACCAGGGCACAGGTTAACGTGTGGGAGCGCATTTTCACCAATGCCGGCAACATTGTGGAAATTTATTCGTCCCTCACCGACAGCGCGCTTGTTTCTGAAATCGAAACATACAAAGAGTCATCCGGACTTAACATATACACACAGGCTTTTATTCAGGATTCAGGAATTTTAGCTGATTTTGTCAACCTTTTATCTGAAAATAAGTATTCTGATTTTCAGGAGCCATACCTTATTTTTAAAGCAACGTTTTCTCCTCCGTCTTCAGGAAATCTTTTTACTGTTTCGGTCTCCATTGAACCCAGTCCGGATATGCAGCACATGTCAGAGGCCCTTTCTCAGGTCAATGTCATGATTAACGACCTGCTCAGGGACGCTTTCAACCCCGGCGAAAACCGCTCGCTGGCCCGGGCAATCATTGATGCCCTGCATGCGCTTTTTGGTCCGCCCGAGCAGAATATCTTCACTCCGGTTACCATTTCGTTTTTTCCGCCATCTCCACAAAACTTCGGTTTTGACAGTCTGCAGTTTTCTGCTTTATCAGGAAAATACGATAAAATCCGCATCAACAAACAGGATTATTTTGTTCCATGGAAATCTGTTGAGGTTGGATCTGCCGATCATCTGGCTTTTAATTTCATTGCAAATACTGATTCGGTGTTTTCGGGATTTTCCAGTGATTCTGTTTTCTTTGAGCGCTTATTTACCGGCGAACGAGTTCCGATAATAAATACCGGACAGGAAAAAAAGCTGCAGATTACCGGCTCGGGCAACAATGATGAGGAATATCTCACAGCCATGTACACCGACAGGTCTGACCCTGATTCTCCAAAGGAAATCCAGCTTGGCAAAGCAAACCTGATATCCTACGAAAAGGAAGTGCGCCAGGTAATTCTTGTTTCGGTTAACGATGCGCCCATTCCTTCTGCATCAAATGTCCAGTGGGAACTTAACAATATCTACAAACAGGCGGTGGCGGAGTTTTCTGTCAGCAGCATCAACGATTTCACGGTTTCATTTGACCTGAATGCCAACGGTCTTTTTGACAACACCGATGCCGATAATTCTTTAAACTATACGCCCGAGATGAAAGAAATAATCTCGGCATTCATTGAAAATCCCCAGTATTCTGAGGACGTTTATTACCTGTTTTTCGTTTCGAACCCCGCCGACGCTTCCCTTTCGGGATACATGCCTTTTAAAAAACAGTTCGGGTTTATCTTTTCGCAGGATGCGCGTACCATAGCGCATGAGCTTGGACATGGCGTGTTCAGGTTAAAACATACCTATGCAGATTACCCTTCTCTTTCATCCGGTTCAACCGAAAATCTTATGGATTACGGAGACGGAACATCCCTGTGGAAATATCAGTGGGACGATATCCACGATCCACCCTGGATTCTCAATTGGCTCGAAGATGAAGAAGATGCGGAGCTTAACATGGTTCTGGTTGATTTCACCGACATCACCGGGAACCTGGCCACCGATTATGCTGCCACGGCTACGGCATATTTTACGCCCTCGTGTCTGCCCGTTGTCATTGAAAATCTTACGGAGCCAAAGTTCAGGTGCGGCTATCTGATGGCCTTCAAATTACAGGGTACGCAGTATGTGATGATCAACACCAAATCGCACGATTTTCACGGCTATTATCCTTACGATGAATATCTCGTATTAAAGGAAACCCTGCCCGAAGAGGAAAAGATGAAGCTGACACATCTTAACCCTGCCCGGTTTTTGACCAATACTTATTACCGCTTTGCCATTCCGGGCGACCAGCTCTACACCAACGAATGGGTTTTTAACGACGGGCAGCTTTGCCAGTTCGATTACCGGTGGACCAACAGCAGTGATTATTCGGGCCGCACCGACATCAAAGGTCCGGTGATGATGGCCGATCCGCCAAGCGATGCTGTGCGCACGCAGGCAGGCGATTGCCAGAACATCAACTTCATGAACAACGAGCCGCTGATGACCGAAAGTTTTGAGTATTCGGGAAACAGCATCACGTCTGTAACAGCTGAGGAAATGGAGGTGTATGTAAATTCCACCGTTGAATATCTGGGCACGGAGCTCGATCGCGTGTTGTACGACTATCCCACCGACACCAACCAGCTTTATGGCGACAATAAATACCACATCCTCAACTACGGCTGCATTGCCAACCAGGAGCACACCGAGCGCTATAAGATCATGGAGCACAAGCTTGAATATCTTAAGGAGCAGACAGGCATAGGTTTTTACGTGCTGTACATCGGGGTGAATTTCATGCTGGATGCAGACCAGAACGTCCGCAACAATTTTGCCCGCGACATCTACAACAAATCGGACTATCTCAAATCGCATCCCAACAGCATTTTGCTGGTGATTCCCTATGTGCGCATCGAGGGCGGATACGGTACGGCACCCAAGCAGTACCTAATGCCCGGCATTTGTGACAACCGCAACCATGTATCGGGCGATATATTTGTCCAGGCCCCGTTCAGCGGTTCATTCGATCTGATCCTCGGTGTTTACAAGTACATCAACAAGCCCTGCCGTGTGTATTCCGCCTTTTTGTTTGCCGACGGGTCCATTTCCTACAAGTACAAAAATCTGGGAAACCAGTCGGGAAGATCCTATATCAACGGGGTGAATTTTTACATGGAGCCGGAGTTTGAGGAGATGAAAGATCTGGAAAAGCCTTCGCCGGTTTATAACGTTTATGGCGGTACCGGATCAGCTTCGACCGGCAAACCCGAAGAGCAATACGCACTCGAGCTATACCAATTCGAGCTTGCCCGTGAAGATATCCTTGCCCGGGCAGCGCAGAACAGTGAATGGACAGCCATAGAATCGAAGCAGTTCATGGAGAAATACATTCCGGAGCACTACAAGTGTTACGCCGAACACCAGGCATTTGAGTTCAACGGGCTGCGCGAGTGGCTCAATCTCTGGAACATCATGTGGTTCGACGGGTACGGGGAGGATCAGAAATACATGAATCTCGATGATGTGTGTTATGAATACGGGTACATGCCGTTGATCAGTCCGGTTGTTTTAGGCATATGCGATATGCCTTTTAGTGCCCTTATAGTGCCTTAATAGTGCCTTGATAGTGCCTTAATAGTGCCTTGATAGTGCCTTGGGAGGTGGGTGGATAGGTTGATGGTTACGAAAATGAAATTTTCGATATCCTCGAACTATCAAACCCTCAAACTATCCTTTTTTACTTACTCAAAAAGTCTTTAATAACTTTCGCCTATTTTCAACCTATATTAAATAATATGTTACACATTTCAACAAACATGCTTTAAAACACCCGCCTTACAACCCTGTAACAGCAATCGTTTGAGAAATTAAAAAAGCTTTTTTAAAAACATTCCTGTTTTTAGTGACTACTTTTTTAGGGGTGCTGTATCTTATTTGGGGGATAGTGGTGAAAGAAACAAACAATAACAAACATGACAAAGACAAGAAAATAAATCGTGTCGGCCTATAGCTTTTTAGTGACTTCTGCACTAAACGATTTAATTTTTTTGTAATATTGTGATGGGGAATAATTTAACAGTAGGAACAAAAACTTGAAGATATATGGGTGTTTTTGGGGTGGATAGGGGTGTGTTTTTGTGAGTATATTATTTTACCGCCAAGTGTAAGAGACAGACAACGACATAGAAAATTGAAAAGTAAACCATTGTGAAAGGACAGAAAAACGAAATATTGACAAGACCAGAAAGCCGACACTCAAGCCGACCCAATGTTTTTTATTTTTTGCCCACCGCACATTTTTTAAAACAATTGCCGACCCACATTGCACACAACCTGTCCCGAATTTGCTTCGGGATTGCCAAAGCCCCACAAGCCAACGCTGAGACCAAAGCTTGCAATCTTGCCGACACTTTAAAACTAAAACAATGAAACCAATAATAAAATTCAATACAATTGTTCTTAGCTTGACAACAACTGCTGTTTTTGGAATTTGGTTATTTATTTCGCAGTTAATATTGACTTACCCAGATTGGTTTAAAGAGCCATCAAATGATAAATATAATTTGCTAGGTATAATATTGATGGGTTTGATTTCTATTGGGGTTTATAGATTAGTTTTTTTAATCACTTCATATTTTGTAAACAATTGCCAATGGATAAAAAAACAAGTATTTTCTTCTTATTACCTTGAAGGAACTTGGGTTGGTTTTTATATAGGGGTTTTAGGTAACGTAAGATATTTGATTGAAACATTTGAACAAAATATTGATGGATTGGTAATCAAAGGAACATCTTACGATGAAAATAAAAACTTACATAGTTTTTGGACTTCTGAATCAATAAATTTGGATTCGGAGAAAGGTGAATTATCATATCAGTATAAAGTTAGAACAACTAGAGAAAAACCAGACCCGAATGGCATAGCATATTTTAGTATGATCAGAGAAAACAATCGAAAACCAGCAAGTATGCTAGTCGGATTCTCAGCTGATTCACATTTAACTAAAAAGTGTAAAGCTGTTGAATATAGATTGAATGAAAAGACTAATTATGATATTAATAAAGCACTTAAAAAGGCTGAGGAATTTTATCAGACAAAAAAGGACATAGTTTTTAATTATAAAAAAGAATAAATGGCAAATTTTCATGACCCAATTAAGCATATAAAGTTCTTGCGACAAACACTCTCGCAAGATAAAAAACCTTTAGGTTATTTTATTTCAGCAGGATGCCCTTTAGCAGTCAACTTGCCAAAAGAAGAGTGGCCATTGATTGCAGATGTAGCAGGTCTTACAAAATATATAAAGGAAGAACTTGGCTCTAAAGGGGGAGACAAGAATTTGTTTGATAAATTAATCGACGAGGTTGGTTTGTTGGTCATACAGAGGCATTAAAAAATAAAGAAATAATAAAGCGGGAAGGAAATACGAGAGGCCGATGGATAATACTAATAGAGTTATAAACACTCAGGACATTAGTCAGAATTTTTGAACAACAGCAAGTTAATGACAGAAAGACCAAACATATTAGTAGTATGCGGACGAAATAAAAAGCGCAGCAGGACAGCGGAGCATATTTTTAAAAACGACAACCGTTTCAATATTCGTTCTGCCGGACTAAGCCCCAAAAGCAACAGGAAAATTTCAGAAAATGATTTGAATTGGGCCGACCTGGTTTTTGTAATGGAAACAGGACAACGGGCAAAAATATGGGGACTATACAGGCATTTAGATCTGCCAACAATTGAGGTTCTTAACATTCCGGACGAATATGAGTTTATGAACGAAGAACTTGTTGAGATTCTTTCAGACAGAATTAATGACACGCTAAGAATTGTATATAAAATTTGAACTTTTAATAATGAAAAAGAGG
>MEOH01000008.1 GCA_001769535.1 Bacteroidetes bacterium GWF2_38_335 | reverse complement strand
GATGGCGAATGCGTCAGACAGGGAGCCCAGTTCTTCTAGTTTCATACTTATAACGATTTTATTTTTAATTGGAGATGCTTCGTAGTTGAAATAAGGGATTTCCGGTACGCAGTCAATAACATACCTTTGTTTGTTGCTGCTGTATGCCACCGGGTAGATATGCTGCCATTTGTCCTTGCTTTTGTATGCTGCAATGACAAGTTCATGGTGATAACCAAGGTTTACCAAAATGGAAGATATCAGTATGCTCATATCATCACAATCACCTTTTCCATCCGAAATGGTCCGCTGGGGACGGCGTAACTGTTCTTTGCCCGGTTCGTCATTCTGATACCTGACATTTTTTCTGACGTATTCCCAGATATTTCGGAAAGTCTGCTCTGCTGTATCTGCCTTTACCCTTACTGCAATATCAGCAACAGCCGGATAGTTGTCCCTGATGATCCTGCCGATGGCATCAATGGTATCCTGAATGTCTGCGTACTGCTTCAGGCTGATGGTTTTTCCAAGTACTTTATAACTGTTATCCATACAAATAGTTTAATTCGTCCACCGGCATGTTGATCCCTTCGGCTTGTATAAAACCTTTGAGTTTCATTTTTAGATTACTCAATTGTATATCCTTATATGCCTGTAACGGGTGTGTGATTATTTTCCAGACTGTATAATCCGCCGGAATTACCTTGCTTTCTTTGAAAAGCGAAAGAGCGTTGATGATATCCACATTGTATTCCAGAGGGATGATGGTGGACTGTTTTGCTTTTAAAACAATGTCTGATTGCAAAATATTTGTCTGCTCTGCAACGAGCTTTTCAGTTTCCGGTGAATATGAATCGATGCTGATCTGGTTCAAACTGTAATCCTGACCGGAAAAGTTCCTGATCTGGACAAAACCCTTTAATTTGAGTCCGTTTTTAAATACATAAACAAGATCATCAAATGATTTGATTTCCTTTTGCGGAGTAAGGGAAATTTCGCCGATTTTAAGTTTCTCCTGGTCACGGTATTTTTTATAATATTTCCATGCAATACCAAGGGTGATTATCACAAGGGCAATGATCAATATTGTTTTTACTTTCAGCATATCATTTGTTGTTTTCTCTGACAATATTACAACCCTTTAAAATGCCGCTTTCCCTTATCCTGTGCTAACTTTGTTAAGTGGTGATAATTGCCGCTAATTGCAGTTAACCGCCCTTATCCATATGTATTTTTTTTGTTTTTTTGCTCTATACATTCACCAACAAAAAAAATCAGCGTTATGACCGATCTGTATATTGACTTGGAATGGTTTTTCAACCAGGAAATATTTTTGGTAGGATATGCCCACTGTGTTACTGACGTAACTCTTCTCTATGATGAATCACTGACCATGGAAAACATCCATGCCATGCTTGAACCGGTGGACGGTTATATCTATTTCTACGGTCCTGATATCGGAATGCTGGAAAAAAACACCGGACTGGACATTAAAAACAATTTTCGCTGTGTAAACCTTCTGAAAGTTTTCCGCAACATCATGCCCGGCTTGCCATCATACCGACTCTCAGACCTTGAAGCCATGTTCGATATACACCGCACCCAGAACCAGTACAAATCAAATATCTTCAAGCTAGCCGAGGACTGGCGCAACCCTTACAAAAAACAACAGGTATTGAAATACAATTATGAGGATGTGGCTAATTTAGTCCGGCTAAAAAAGCTGGTTTTTGGGCTTTTTGAGATTGGGGAGGAGTGTTTGGAGGGGTGGAGGATGTGAAATGCTAGATAACCCCAATTCTTAATATAACAGTCTATAATAAACCAAACCTTTACTCCCTCTGGGCTTTATCTCTACTGAATCAATATCTTTGTCCAATTCGTCATTTCTATAATAGTAAATTATCATAGAATCCTGAATCTGAAAATATTCATCAAACTCAGCAAGTTCATGGTACAAGTTTTTAATATATTCTTGTTTTGTCAAGTTATTTTTTCCGAAAAATGTCATGACATTTGATTTTTGCCGCTCCAAATTGAACTCAAACATAATTTTTTCAATACATTGGACAAAACTTTCTCTCTGTTCTTTTTCCACAAAATCACACATAACAATAAATGTCGACATAAAACTGGCTTTAGTTTTCCCTTTTAACACTTCCTTTTCTACGTTTTTTTTCATCACTGGTTAAATTTTAGGAAAGCTTTTTTTT
Organism: Bacteroidetes bacterium GWF2_38_335; assembly: GCA_001769535.1. Lineage (GTDB taxonomy): Bacteria > Bacteroidota > Bacteroidia > Bacteroidales > GWF2-38-335 > GWF2-38-335. The sequence goes on along the minus strand of MEOH01000008.1, from coordinate 6,502 downwards.
TATGACCTTCTTAACAATAGGATGCAGAAAAATGAAAAAGTAATCAGTAAAACAGAATATATTTTCCAGATTTATTAAAAATCAATCAATAATTTTTAGAAAAACATAGTAATGATCTGCTTTCACTATGTTTTTTTCATTAATGTATTTCGGTAATTTTCTGTATTTTTCAATTAATGACTTTATGAAATTTTTTATTACAGAAGTTGTTCCGGTTGTCATCAACCAGATGTACTTTGTTTTTTCATCAGACTGAAAGTCCAATTTTTCAAATGAAGAAATAAAAGAAAACCCTTTACAATTTTGGATGTGATGATCAATGGTTTTTTGAACATCATCATCAATACGGAATGTTTGCATAGTTTTGTTAGTTTTTTGGCTTAGAACCAATTTTTTAACGTATAGCAATTCGTAAGGTTTTGATGATTTATCCTGAGGTAGGGTTTATTATATTATCGGTTGAAATGAATTTATTATCGGTCGTTTTTTCAACCAAAAGTCTACTATTTTTACAAAATCTTCTTTCAAATATGGTTTTGCAATATAACCATCGCAACCAGCCGCAAAACACATTTCCTTTTCATGTTTTAGGGTGAAAACGGTCTGTACAATGACTGGCAACCCCTTGTTCATTGTTTTGATTTTTTCAATAAGTTTAAACCCGTCAACATCAAGCATGAATACTTCAATCAATACAATATCAACCCTGTTGTTTTCCAAAAAGAGCAGGGTTTCCTTTTCGTTTTTGGTTAAAAAAACTGAAGTATATTCGGGGTTGAAAAATTCCCTTATCAAATGTGAAGTAATTTCATCATTGTCAACAACAAGAAACTTTTTTCCGACTTGTTGATAGTTTTGATTTGTTTCCATTGAAATCTCAATTATTGCTGCTGTAAATGCAAACCTGTCCAAATCAAAATCATGATCCTCTGAATTATTGACCTCCAATTCCGGAAACCTGAAGAAAAAATCCTTCCATACCTGAATATCATTTTGTTTGATTTTTTCAATGCCCAGATATGCCCTAATAATTTCTTCTGACATTTTTGTTTTAAAGTGCTTGATCCTGTTCATACTATTATTATTTTAATAGCATAAATACGAGAGGTGCATTCTCAACTTTCATTTCAAGTTCACACCGCCAGGCGACCCCTCAAAACTAATCATATAAGAACACACCTCAAGAATGAGGCGTAACTTATATGGCTTTTCGGGATCAATTAATTTGGCGGTGTGACCAAAAAACCAATATTTACGCTATGTCGTTAATACTATATTTTCAGTTATAAAAATAATATGTTTTGTGGGGGAAACAAAATATTTCACAAAAAAAGAACCAAGAAAAAACTTGGTTCTTAATAATTGTAATAGCTATGAAATATTACCGTTATTTATTTTAAAATCAGTTTTTCACTTTTTACCAACTTCCCATCTACAAACAAATTGCAGATATATGTCCCCTTTGCCCATGAGCATGTTTTGATGGTGGTTGCCTCTGACTCAACAGGAATTATTGTTTTTATATGTCCGTTCAACCCGGCTATTCTCAATTCGCATTTTTTGTTTTGTGTCAAGTCCATTTGCACGGTGAAGTTGCTTTCGCTAGGATTTGGGAACACCTTAAAGTTCAGGTTTTCAATTTCCTTTGAGCCTGAGTCGAAATCAATGTGTATGGTTTTTGTGGCAGTTTTTACACATGTACCATCTGTAACAGTAACCTGTACAGTAAAATATCCAGTGTCTGTAAAAGTATGTGAAGGGTCTTTGACATTGGCTGTTCCTAAATCTCCAAAATCCCATTCCCATGAACTTGCATAGGCATTGTTGTTGTAAAACTGGACTTCAACTGATCCACTATAAAGGTAATATTCATCTGCTGTGGAAAATACCCTTGGCATCAAATAATCGCAGGTGGTGTTTTCTGGCATGTACCATTTGGCTATTCCTTTTGCTGTGTCACCTCCGGCCATGTTAAACATTCCTCCGACATACAGTTCGTCTTTGTATTCTTGCAAGGCAAAAACTGCACCTCCGGCAACTCCACATTGCAGAGAATCCCATTTTTCACCATCCCAACGGGCTATGTATCCCAACGGGGTTGAACCACTTTGAAGAAATGTTCCACCGGCATATAATTCTTTTCTGTACATACCTAAAACATTAGGCTCTGAATTAAAACCAACGCCGACACTTTCCCATTTGTAACCATCCCATCGGGCAATAAAATTTGTTGGAATAGTCTCGTTTACAACTGTAAAAGAGCCTCCGGCATAAAGAAAATTGTTTAATGAATCAACTACTAGAGAAGTGACCATATCACTCATTCCCAGACCCAAACCCTTCCATTCAATACCGTCCCAAGAACCAATATACTCAAGGAATCCACCATTAATACCAATCATTCCACCCACAACAAGTTCATTATTGTAAATTACCATATCTTTTAATCCAAAGCTTGTGCCACCAAATCCATCATTCATGTCTATCCAGTTGTCCCCATCCCAACCAACCAAACATGAGTAATCTTCTGTTCCGATATGAAAAAAAGCACCTCCGATATAAAGTATTCCATTGTATTCAATCATCGAATTTACTGATCCACTTGGATTTCCGATTGAACCAACTGGAAGCCAACTTGTGTCGTTCCATAAAGATATTTTTTCAATAGTTGTTGTTACAAATTCATCAAAAGCTCCTCCAATAAATAAAATATTTTTATAATCTTCTTGGGAATAAACAACACCTTCAATTCCTAATCCATTTTCTCCAATTAATGGAAGTGTATCAATATCAATACTGTCCCAACAAAATGAAAATCTACAAACACTTTCTCCAAAAAAAAGAAATGATCCACCAATGAACAATGTATCGTTTATATCATTAAAATTATAAACATACGCACCATCAATTTTTTCATTATTAGCAAATGACTTCCATTCCTGTGAAAAGATTGATATAGGAATAATTAGTAATATCAATAATTGTAATTTCATGGTATAAAAATACAATAAAGTCCCTGCATAAAGCAAGAACTTTATTAATTATTTAATATTTATTGTTTTATCAAAATCATCTTTTGGCTTTCAATAACAACATCATTGACCTCTAAGGTGTAAACATAAACACCGCTTTCCCAATTTTTTGTTTCAATCTTCAATTCGTTTTTTCCATTATTTAGATTATGCTGCTGTATAAGCACTCCTTCAGCAGAATGGATTTTCAGAATTCCCTGCTCCCCTTCTGGAATGTAATATGGAACATAGGTGTATTCGCTGAAAGGATTTGGATGGTTTTCGCCCAAATAAGCATTTTCACCATTTCTTACCTCTTCAGGTTTTTGTGTCAATTCCATTTTTCTGGTTGAAACCCCTTCGGGAATAATCATATCGGGCACATATCCAAACAATTGATATAACACACCTTCTGCACTGGCAGCAACCTCCTCTGTTGGACGTACCTCAGAAAAATCAAACAATTCATCCACAGTTGAATTATCCAACATGTATATTGATTGGTCGTTTTGCTCAAGGCTCATCAACCCTTGAATCAATTCAATCCACTGTGAATAATGAGGATCTGTTGAGAGTTCATCAAGCCAATTTTCTGCATTTGTATAATCCTGCATGCTCAAATAAATAGATGCCAGCAACTGTTTGTAGAAACTTGCTTCGCTCTTCTGTTCAATCAATGTAATTGCTTTTTGCAAATCCTGATTTTTTACTGCATCAAGGATCAAATCAGATCTGATAAGCAAAATAATCCCATCAACAGTTTCAATTTGTCTTTCTAAGTTGGCAACAGTGACAGGGTTCTGGTTTGTTGCCTGTAATTGTACCAACTGGTTTGCAATCCCGACTGGTATTTCTTTTATTTTTTCAAAAAATCCCTTTTGGATTTCATCAGAAACAGGCAGGTTTTTTTCCATCACATTTTTAAAGTTGCCATGTGATAACGGATAAACCTCCAACAACAACAATATTACTTCGTCGGACAATGGAGAATTGTCTATCAAAAGGTTTTTTAACTGTCCTGCTGGTATATTACCATTGATTGCATCTAATAGCAATAGAGTGTTCCCGTTATCAAGACTGTTTCTCAGTTCAATTAATTGTTCATTTAGTGCTGTAGAATATTCCTCCATGTCTGTCAACAATGCTTCCTTTTGGTTAATTTCTACTTGCATCAAAATCGGCAGACAGGAATTTTCACTTTTCCTTATAAGTGTATTATGTACAAAAATGGCTTCTTCGCTTTCATCAACATCAGGAATGACAGGTGACACAAGTTCTGATTCTGTTAATCCTTTTTCGTGCCTAAAATAGTTGTATTCAAAATTCCATGATTGTATTTGTTTCCTATTATATGGGTAAAATTCATGACCAGCAGCAAATCTATCATTATAAACCCAAGGTGTACCTAAAGGGCCTGGTGTATAAGGCAAACTTCCTTGATCCGCCAAATCTCCGAAATTATCCCAATTCATAAGATAGGGATTGCTTCCACCTGGTGCTTCGTTAATAAAATCACTGCATCTTGATTTCAACAAATGTTGATCAAGACTTGTAATTATTCCTTTTCGACAATAATAGAAATTATTTCCCAGATTTTCTTCCGGACCAATATTTCCACCACCATATCCTGAATTATTTGATATTATTCCATATTGCCATTTGTAAAAATCATTATCAATAATATTGAAGTTACTCGAATTGATGGTGTATATTCCAGAATAATTATTATCTTGAATAATTGTAATTAAGTTTTTGCTAAATTGGTTATTTTTTATTAAATCAAAACAACCATTGTTTTCATAAATAGCGGCAGATAAACTTTTAGCACTTGTTCCTAAAAATATTGAAGGATCATTAATATAATCGAATTCGCAATTTTCAATGTTATGTCTAAAATTAATGCTTTGGAATGTGTTTGAAATATAAATTCCAAACTTGCAATTATAAAAATCTGAATTCACACCGATTTCATTACTAACAACATCAAACCTTGCATCTTTCGAATCAATTCCAAACTCAACATTGTTACAACGATTTCCCTTAACCTGAAGATCCCAAACACCCCACACAGAAAGGCCTAAATTTGACCTTTGGCTGTAGTTGGCATACCCGTTAAACGGGTTGAATGCATTAGGGTATTTGTACGCATTTGAAGTTGAATAATGTGGATCAATCAATGTTCCAACGGTTTTGAAAACACAAGCGTTGACACAATTCTCCAAATTTTCCTTATTCTTTTTGGAGATGTATTTTACACCAATACCGCAATTTTCAAAAGTCATGGTTAAACTGTTGTCAATTAGTTTTAAAACACCGCCGCTTTTTGAGAAATCCCATAATGAGGGGCTTTCTCCGGTCAAATAAGACATATTTCTTTTCCCTGCAAGGATACCAATGTGGGCATTCTTTATTTTCATTCCTGCTTTTGTTCCATGCTCCACAATTCCCTGTATCGGGTTATTTGATGGCAAAAGCCCGCTTCCCCATACCTCAATACCTTTCCACATATAATCGCAACCGGGTTCCTCAAGAGAGGTCAAAATAACATATCTTCCAAGGTGCAATACTGCATTTTCCTTTACGATTATCTGTCCGGCGGGTCCAAAACGGATAGTCCTATCATCAGCAATGGTCAGTGTGTTACCCGACTCAACGGTAATTGTCCCGTAAACAGAAATATCACTTGAAATGGTCATATCCTCGTCAACCACAATGTCAATCGAATCATACAAACTCCAGTTGCAAGCACATATATCAGGAAATACTTCGATCAGCATTGAAAATTCACATGAGTCACCGTTGTAATTTCCGGTTAGAGTTATATAATGCCATCCCGGTTCGGCGAATGCATAAATAGGGTTATAGTTTGTTGAAACATCCCCGTTGCCGAAATCCCACAGCCAATCTGCACTTTCGGGGTTTGACAGGTTTATAAACGGGATGGGGACACCAACCGCAAAACAACTGTCGGCCAACATAAAAGACACATTCAACGGCAATGGTAGGGTGTCGGTAATTATGGTATCACAGTTGCAACTACTTACCAATTGTAAATAAATTGAATCACAATCATAACAAATTGTGTCCAGATTAATTTCTACAGAAAAACTATCTTCTGCATAAAAGGGAGCATATAAAATAGAATCATACACAAATCCATTGTTTCCGCATGATATCACAACATAAACCGAATCAGCCATGACCGTTGACATGTTTTCAATATCAAAGGTTATATGCACCGAATCGCCGCTGCAAGCATCTCCCGAAACAGAAAAATTCGAAATCTGTATATCAGGTTTTTGAATTTCAAGATGTGTTATAATAACCGTATCGGCAACTTCATTATCCACCAGACATGTATCTTCCCCACAATAGTAAACGGATGCAAGGAAAAGACTTGTTTCAATATCCAATATGCCGCAACTTTCAATACTGTCGTTGACCACGTAAATGCCTATTGTATCGCTTTCTCCGGGAAGTATCCAAGAACT
>MEOH01000007.1:67674-176272 GCA_001769535.1 Bacteroidetes bacterium GWF2_38_335 | reverse complement strand
AGACCTAAATCTTGGACTGAGGTTTTAAACATACTGATGATTAATTATCCTGAAAGAATGGGTATTTATAAATGACACACTTAACTAAACACAACCAAAATACATCACACATCATACATCATATATTATACATCATACATCATCATACTTCATACCTCATACATCTTCAACAAAAAATCTCCCTTATTAATCAACCAAAACAAAAAAAATCATTAGGTTTGTAAAAACACTTAAGACTATGAATGTTCAGGATTTTATTTTGAAGATTGAAGAGGAGTTTGAAGATATGGAACGGGGAAAACTGAAACCTGAAAGTAATTTCAGGGACTTTTTCGAATGGAACTCCATCAATGCTTTAATTATTATTGCCTTAGTTGATACTGAATATGGAGTAACTATTAATGCTGAAGACATCAGAACTTCAAAAACTGTTAGTGATCTTTTCCAGACAATACTTAATAAACAGAAATAATGCCTTTATTTTCTATTCCGGATATCAAATTATGCGGAATGGCGGCGGCTGTTCCGGAATTTGAATATAACAACAATAATTACGACTGGGTTCCGGACAGTGAACGCAAATTATTGATCAAAACCATAGGTGTTGAGAAAAGAAGAATTGCTCAGAAAGGCACTGCCACCTCTGATTTATGCTTTGTTGCTGCTGAAAAACTGATTGAAGAGCTGCATTGGGATAAAAATGAAATTCAGGCATTGATACTTGTTTCTCAGACTTTCGACTATCAAATTCCATCCACTGCCATCATCATGCAAGACAGAATGGGTCTGCCCAAATCATGTATTGCCTTTGACATTAATCTTGGTTGTTCAGGGTTTGTATACGGACTATCGGTTATTGGGAGTATAATGAAAACGGCCGGAATAAAAAAGGCCATTCTGCTTACCGGTGATGTTTCAACCCTAAACGCTTCATATCAGGATAAGAGCGTGTATCCTCTTTTCGGTGATGCCGGAACAGCTACTGCACTGGAACTTAGTCCGGGAGCTCCCTCCATGCACTTTCATCTGAACTCTGACGGATCGGGACATAAAGCCATTTATGTGCAGGATGGCGGGATGAGAAATTTTGTCAATCCGGAATCCCTGATACAGGAAAAAATTGCAGAGGGAATCATCAGATCCAGAATTCAGATTTCCTTGAATGGATACGAAGTATTTCAATTTTCGCTCAGAGAAGTCGCTCCAAACGTGAATGCCCTTATGGCCTATCAGAATAAGACTGTTGATGATTTTGATTTTTTCATTTTTCATCAGGCCAACCTGCTGATGAATGAGACCATTAGGAAGAAAATTAAAATTCCTTCAGAAAAGTATCCATACTCTATTAATAAATATGGAAATACCAGTTCTGCCTCAGTGCCCCTCACCATTATTTCGGAGTTGAAAGAGCAGGTTACAAAAGAGCGAAAACTGCTATTGGTTTCTGGTTTTGGAGTGGGCCTATCCTGGGGATCAGCCATTATTGAAACTGATAAAATTATTTGTCCCGATATCATTACATACCATGGATAATTCAAATTTGGATTTAAACGGCAAAATCATTCTGGTTACCGGAGGATCATCCGGAATAGGAAGTCAGTGTGCAGTTACCTTAAGCAATTGTGGTGCAAAGCTGATTATCACCGGAAGAAATGAGGCCAATCTCAGGGAAACCATGAATAAATTGTCGGGTGAAGGGCACAAATTTTTCACTACTGACCTCACTAAGGAAGATGAGATTGATGATCTGATATCTCGTCTGCCAAAACTCAACGGTGTGGTGTTTTCAGCGGGAGTGAGTCAGCCAAGGCCAACCAAATTTCTGAACAAAAAGCTTATTGACGATACATTTTCGGTGAATGTGATTTCGGTTATTCTGCTTTGCGGAAAACTGCAATCAAAAAAACTGCTGAACCATGGGGCATCTCTTGTATTTATTTCAAGTGCTGCAACAAAATATCCCTATATTGGCGGAGCCATGTACACTGCCAGCAAATGTGCCCTTGACGGGTATGTGAAGGTTTTGGCAATGGAACTGGCACCAAAAAAAATCAGATGCAACACCATTTCGCCTAATTTTGTAAAAACTCCTTTGCTTGGTGCAGAAGAAAATATCATTATGGAAGAAGCCATTGAAAAGCATAAAAACATTCATCTCTTGGGCATGGGTGAACCGCAGGATGTGGCATCGGCTGTGGCTTTTCTGATATCAGATGAAGCAAAATGGGTTTCAGGGGGAAATTTGTTTTTAGGGGGAGGTGTTTAGATAATGCCTGATGTTCTCCCACAACTTTTCTATTTCCTGTACAAATCAACCTCCCCATCAAGCAATACGGCCACCACGGTCATGTATTTATCCTGAACGTTTTTAGGCAATGAAATGTAAGTGATGCCGGGGTATTCGCTCCAGTATACTTTACCCATGAGTTTGTAATTTAACATGGTGCCCTCTCCCACTACATAAACCCTGTTGATTTTATTTTTGATGCCCAGTAGTTCAATTTCTTCATTGGGATTGCCTTTTACAAAAAGATACAGCATTTTTTTATCTTTTGAAAGGGTCGATGGTCCGGCAAAATGTTCCTTGTAAATGCCTGCACGGGTTCCGAAAATGGCTTCGGAGTGCTTTTTGGTCCAGCTGCCCAGCTCCTTAAGGATGTTTACCTGTTCATCGGGAATGGTGCCGTCGGCTTTCGGACCGATATCCAGCAGCAGGTTGCCGCCCTTGCTGATGACATCTGCAAAAATATCAATGACCTGTTGCGGGGTTTTGTAGTTTACATCCACTCCCTGATATCCCCAGGAGTCGTTCATGGTGAGGCACAGTTCCCAGAATTCCGATTCGGGTTTTACCACCGGCATGCCCTGCTCGGGTGTTGCGTAATCGCCGTAGCCCTGAAGCCGGGAGTTTAAAATAACGTTTTGATTTTTGGTGATGAGCATGGCGCGAACTTTCTTTGCCTCCCACTCATCGGCACTGTGTTCCCAGTCGCCGTCGAACCAAAACAAATCGGGATTATAGCTATCAGAAAGTTCATTCAGCTGACCCTGAAAATAAGTCAGGTATTTTTTCCAGCGTTCGGGGTCGTTTTCATACCTTTTTTCCTTGTTGGTGAAATTGGTGTAATCGGGATGTGACCAGTCTGACAGCGAATAATAAATCCCGACTTTCAGTCCTTCGTTGCGCAAAGCTTTCATAAAAGGTGTGAGCACATCTTTTTTCGCAGCCGAGTTTTTCACTGCATTGAAATTACCTAATTTGGTGTTCCACAAAGCAAAGCCGTCGTGATGGCGCGAGGTGATCACTGAATATTTTGCGCCCGATTCCTTAATTAGTTTTGCCCACAAAGCAGGATCATATTTTTCGGCAGTGAAACCATCCTTTTGCTTCACGTAATCTTCATGCGAGATGTACCCGTTATAAAACGACCATGACTCTGAAATGCCATTAACAGCGTATATTCCCCAGTGAATGAAAATTCCCAGTTTGGCATCAGCAAACCACTGCATTTTTGAGTAATAGACACTGTCTTTTTCCTGGGAGAAAATAACAGAGGGCAGCAATGCAAAAAATAAAAACAATTTTTTCATGACAAATAATTATCTGATGGTCATTTTAAACACCCACACATGCTTACAAGGTGGATTTTTCCTGAGATCGGGCGGAATGGTGATAATGTTATCCGCGGCTCCCAGAGCCCATTCTATTTTTGTATCGGTTCCCAGCATGGTGATCTCAGTACCTTTTGCTGGTGTAAGACCTCTGAAACGGATCACACCGGGCATTTCCACTTCTTCTTCACCTGCCAGATAAAGCAGATAAACAGTTTTGGTGTTTTTCTTATTGGTATAACAAATATTTCTTTCCTTGTAAGGTTCAATGGCGCGGGTTTCGTAGATGGCTTCGGAGTTTATTTTCATCCAGTCGCCAATGTCTGAAAGTCTTGCATAAGCATCGGGGTGCCATTTTCCTTCGGGTGAGGGCGCGATATTGAGTAAAAGGTTGCCACCTTTGCACACGATATCAACGAGCATTTGAATAAGTTCGTGAGATGATTTGAACTGAGGATCGGGTACCCATGCCCATCCACCGCCGGCAATAATGCACGACTCCCACGGATAAGGCAATGCTTTTTCAGGAACACGGTTTTCGGGTGTCAGGTAATTTTGGTTTTTTCCTTCAACGGCGCGGTCAACGACGATGAGACCAGATTGCTTTTCGCGGGCTTTTTTAACCATCTCATCCATTTTAATGTCCTGATTGACCCATGAACTTTTAATAAACCCGGAAGAAAATTGTTTTTCATGCCAGTATTTGGTGATTTCAACCGAATCGGCTTTGGCAACCCAACCGCCATCGAGCCAAAGGATATCAATATTGCCGTATCCGGTCATCAGCTCCATTATCTGATTGTGGGTAAAATCCACAAACTTTTGCCACAGCTCAGGATAAACAATGGGATCGTAGTTTACATTGCGGTCTTTTGGCGGAAAATACGGATACCAATAATAATCGCTGTGCCAGTCGGGCTTTGAGAAATATGCGCCTGTCCACAGACCTTCTTTCCGAAAGGCATTGAAGATTTCCTTAGTGACATCTGATCTTTTATCAGCAGAAAACGGGCATCCTTTATCGGTGATCTTATAATCTGTTTCTTTGGAATCAAACATGCAAAAACCGTCGTGGTGTTTGGTGGTAAAAACCACATATTTCATTCCGGCATCCTTAGCTGCCTTAGCCCAGTTTTCGGGTTCGAAACCGGTGGGATTGAAAGTAGTTTTAAGATTCTCATAATCTTTTACATAGTCAAAATAGCTGTCCGGACTTTTGCCTTTTTTTCTCTCGCACCAGCCGTAATCTTCGGGGCAGATTGACCATGATTCGACAATACCCCATTGGCTGTAGGCGCCCCAGTGCATGAGCAGACCAAATTTCATATCCTGCCATTCCTCAAGTTTTTTTAAGACCAGCGGATCGGTTTCGGGATAATATTTTTGTTTTTCATCTTCCTGTGCGAAAGACAAAACGGAAACAAGCAAAAGCAATAAAAGGATTCTCATATTGATAAAATTTACCGTAAAAATAAAAAAAGCCCGTTAATAAAACAGGCATATTATATAAATGGTTTAGATTTTATTTGTTTTGGGGGAAGGGTTATTTTGGGAAACGGGTAGAGACACAATATTAATACGGTTGTAGAGACGCAAAATATTGCGTCTCTACCCGTATTACAAAAATCAATTATTTTTTCTATGGTTTTTTCTAAAATACAAATAAACAGACAAATAAACCAATCCGGTTACAATCAGCAGCATCAAAATTATTCTGTTAATCATTCGGGAGGTGTAATTCATATAATCCTCAAAAGCGCGGGCCATGAAGTGGTTTTCAGTAATATCGGTGACATCCGGGAAATCGTTGTAATGCCATTTTCCGATGATCACTCCATCGCGCAGCAATACCATTCCGGGATTAGCCCTGATCATTGTTTTAAGTTGAATGGGATCCATACCATAGAAATCAAAAGCAATTTTCTGTGGTTTTTCATAGACCACTACAGTATCAATTTTCTGGAAGTGCCATGATGAATCTGGTTCGGGATCGGTTTCGGATATGGCAATGGTTTCCATTTCCTGCTGATAAATAAGTTTTATCTGAACCGATGAATCGGGTTTCACCGAATCGGGAATTTCAGAGACCATTCCTTCCAGTTCCTTTTTAAACTCCTCAATGGTGGTAGCAGTTGATGCAGTCAGACATCTGAAATTATAGCCGGCCATTTTACAGAAACGGGCAATATCATTGGCTTTAACAAAGGCATCCATATCGGTTTTATTAAGGTCATAAGCCACCAGCAGGAAATTGTAGTTTGGATCGGCAACAATCTCAGCAGTAATATCTTCGCCTTGTGCAGTGGTGATTACAAAATCGTGGATGGGCGGTTCATAGCCCTGAACAACCAGTTTATTGATGGTGGAATCCCATTCCCAAACGGGATCGGCAGGCAGACTGTCCAATGCAAATTCCTTTTGCTCACCGGTTTTTGTGTTGGTGTATAAACAGCTGCTTTCGTATTCGCTTTGAACAGCATCTTCGGGGACTAAAAGAGAATGATTTAAGTCTGTTCCAACTTTATAAGGTCTGAAATCGAACATCGGCAGGTGCTGCAGGGCACAATGAGATATTATCAGACTCAACAGCAGGGAACCACCGACAAAAACCCACTCCCATCTGCATTTAAGCCAGGGTGTATACGATTTTCTGTATAAAACCGCAATTAAAATAAATATGTCAATAATGATATTTTTGTAGAAAGTCTGCCAATTAGTAAGAATCAGCGCATCACCGAAGCATCCGCAGTCGTGGACAGGGTTTGCGATGGCAAGGTACAGTGTAAGCGGAGTAAAAATAAGCATAAAACCGGCAGCCGCCCATGAGGCAATTTTCATTTTCACACTGAAAAGGAAACACATACCAATAAGAAATTCGGCTGCACTCATGAGGATGGCCAGAATATGAGCCGACCAGTCCATCCATGAAATTCCGAATGCATCATGAAAATAATCAAGAAATTTATATTCAGATCCCAACGGGTCAATGGCTTTTACAAAGCCTGAATAAACAAAAACCAGTCCGATCAGCACCCGGCTGACTTCCTTAATTATTAGCATAGTTCTATTCATTTCTTTTCAGATTAATGTTAATACCTTAAGTACGAAAAAATGATTATAAAAATAAATCCTGAGATCATGATGACCCAGTCCCATTTGCATGAAAAAGATGATTTATATTCTTTTTTGTTGATGAAAATGAGAATAGCCGGAATCAGGATAATGATATTTTTAATGAAAGTTTCCCAGTTTGAAAGGATGATGGCATTTCCAAAACATCCACAATGTGAAAACGGATCGTAGATAGCCAGGAAAAGTGTAAGCGGAGTAAAGAATACCATGAAAAAGAAAGCAAAATAGCTCATGTATCTGATTTTGACACCCAGTAAAAGGCACAGTCCGATCATAAATTCGATGGCTGAAAGCAGCACACCCGAAACCAGAGAAACTGTTCCGTGGCTCCATGTCATCATATCATCAAGGGCATAGGCCGGTTTGCGCAATTCGAATGCGAAAAAGTAATCCTTGAAAATTTCCTTCAGTCCCAGCGGGTCCATGGCTTTGGTAAAGCCCGAAATGATAAATATCAAACCCACAAAAATTGCAGCAATGGTGCGGATGTTTACCGGGTAACCGCCAATTCGTTTTATTTCAGATATCATGCTCATAGTTTACAATTGAATGTTCAAAAATAATTTACTACTGAGTATTTACAAAGTCTTGCGATAAAAAAAGTGTTAATTATGACGTTAACGTATTGTTAAGTAAATTAATCCCAGAAAGATTTAAAGAAACTAAATAATGTTTTTTGATTTCAAAACAGAAATTACCTTCTCAAAAATCTGCTCCTTCTCAGCCATTTCGCTGTTGTTTGAGCAGTCGATGCGGCAAAAAGCAGGATCGTTTTTAACGGCTTCGAGATATACTTCACGGACGGTTTTCTGGAAGTCCAGACTGGCTTCGTGGATGTCTTTTTTTCCGTTTAAATAATCGCGGTCCTCACCACAACGATTTTTGGAAAGTTTTTGTTCAGTGAACTGGAAAGGCACATCCAGCAAGATATTCAGCTCGGGCCTGGGTATTTTATGGTAATCGAATTCAAGGTTAAAAATCCATTCCATCAGTTTGGTCCGGTCCTCGCTTTTTTCAAGTTTGGCGCACTGAAAAGCAATGTTTGAATAAACATATCGGTCAACGAGAACCAGATAACCTTCATCGAGCCAGGTCCTGATCATGGACGAAGCGTCCATGCGGTCGCCGGCATAAATGAGGGCAACAAGGTACGGACTGACCTGTTTGAGGTCGCCGAATTCGCCACGCAGGAACATGGCTATGAGTTCGCCGTAATAAGGAGCATCAGTGCGTGGAAAATGCAAATATTTATATCTGATGTTGTTGTTCTCAAGATATTCCTTCAACAGCTTAATCTGCGTTGATTTTCCTGATCCATCAAGTCCTTCGATAACTATAAACTTCATAAATTTTATTTAACTTTGAAAAAAAGATTTTATGACTGTTAAAGATACAGTTTTTGAAAATAAAAAAAATATTAATTGCAGGGGTAAATTACTTGATTTATCAACACCTGTGGTTATGGGCATTTTGAATGTTACACCGGATTCATTTTATGATGGGGGCATAAACAAATCAGAAAAAGAAATCCTGCTCCACGTTGAAAAAATGCTTTCAGAAGGAGCCGCAATTATTGATATCGGGGGAGTATCTACCCGTCCGGGTGCCCGAATACCCGACATAAAAGAGGAACTAGGCAGATTGACCCCAATGCTGAAAATTATCAGGAAAAAATTTCCTGATACCATCATTTCGGTGGATACTTTCAGATCGGAGGTCGCCAAAATTTCCGTGAATGATTTAGGGGCAGATATTATCAATGATATTTCGGCGGGAAGTATGGATGAGAAAATGTTTGAAACCATTGCTGCAATTCAGGTGCCGTACATCATCATGCACATGCAGGGGACACCTGAGAACATGCAGAAAAATCCCGTTTACAACAATGTGGTTCAGGAGGTGGTAAAATATCTGGCTGAAAAAGTCAATCATCTGAGAACTTTAGGCGTTCATGACATTATAATAGATCCCGGATTCGGATTTGGAAAAACGGTGAAGCATAATTATGAGTTGATGACTAAGCTCGATCATTTTAAAGTATTTGGTCTGCCCGTTCTTGCAGGCGTTTCAAGAAAGTCCATGATCAACAAAGTGCTGGGTTGCAAGCCTGAGGGTGCTTTGAACGGGACCACTGTTCTTAACACTATTGCAATTATGAAAGGAGCTTCTATATTGAGGGTGCACGATGTAAAGGAGGCTGTGGAGGTTGTTGGGATTTTAGTGAGAGTTGGTTGTAGTAGTGAGTAGTGACGCAAGTAGTAAGTAAGTTTGTTTATTAAATCCTTCTCTAAAATGGTATTGTTTTTATGGTTCAATTTTTATTAAAAATTCTATTTTTCAATTTTGTAATTTATTTGTTTTTTGGAACAAACGGAGCGAAAAAACGTATAAATGAATTAACTTGATTTTTTTCGATAGATTATATTTTCTTTGATCATTTTTTATGAAAAAAAATATCAACAAATTGAATATAAGTTTCATAATAAACAGATGGATTGTATTTCTGATATTGATTTTATTTTTTAATTCTTGTAATAAGGATAAATGGAATGAACCAACAACAGTGAATTTCATTGTTGATGTCAACCGCGAAGAAGGTCATGGCGGAAAATTGTATTTTTTAAGCGGAAGCATTGTTTTGGGAGATTTTACTTTTGATGGAAAAAGAGTTCAGGGTGACGATGTATATTTTAAAAACAACTTTTCTTCAGGGTTGAAAATTGACTTTAATCAAAATGTTTCTGTTGGGGATTTAAATTTTGAGATTCCTCAGGGCACGTTTACAAAAATACAAATATCATTTTCCACAGTTGAAATGGTTGGAGAAAATCAAATTGAACTGGATGGAATATTTAATTCAGGAGCCGGAGATGAAATTAACGTGCATTTTGAATTTAATGCAGTTGAAAAGTTTACGGTGCTTTCCCAAAGTGCTTCGGGCTCACCAGAAATAGTATTAAAAAAAGAAACACCTATGACGCCAAAGATGGTTTTTGATCCGATTTATTGGTTTCAGCCAGTACCTATAGAACTCTTAAACAATGCTGAAATTATTGACATTGAAAGTGTTCCTACTATTTTAATAAACAGCACTACTAATCCTGAAATATATAATATTATTGTCAGCAGAATTGGAGATGGGGTAAAAATTATTTTCTGATATGGAAGATTTAAGTGATATTGAAAATATCAATGAAGAATTATTAGTGAAAAAGTGTATTGCTTTTGATAGGCACTATCAGGAAATTTTTTATAGAAAGTTTGCTGATAAAATGTACAATATTTGTCTTTCATATACAGGAAATCATGATGAAGCTGCAGATATTCTTCAGGATGGATTTATGAAAATTTTTAGGAAAATAAAACAATTCAACTTCGAAGGATCCCTTGAGGGTTGGGTTAGAAAAATAATTGTTAACACTGCTTTGGAAACAATCAGAAAAAAAATTAAGGAACAGGAAAAAGTCATTAAAATTAATGAATCAAAAGAAAATAATTATGATTTAAACCTTTCTGATCTTGAGGGTCAGAAAATTATCGAATTAGTAAATTTACTGCCGGTAAAAGCACAGCTTGTATTGAAGCTATATGCAATAGAAGGTTTTAGCCACAAGGAAATTGCACACAATTTGAACATTTCTGAAGGAACCTCAAAATCACAATTGAACCGGGCTAGAATGTTATTAAAACAAGCATTATTAAAATTGAATGGGTCAATTTGAAGATAAAAATATTGAACTGATTAAAAACAGCTTTGTCACTACAGATGAAAAAGCTCCTGAATTCGTATGGGAGAGTATTGACAAACATCTGTATATTGATAGGACATGGCATAAAATGAAAGCCAAACTTGATTATATTCAAATTATTAGAAAAAGAAGAATTGCCGCTGTATATTTAATCAGTTTGCTTTTTATCGCAGGATCATTTTTTTATATTGACTTTGACAGGTTTAAAACAAGTAATTACCCGGATAACAATTTAGCAGCAATTCATAATAATCAAATCATTAAGAAAGAATCTCAGAAAAAAGAATCAGAAGCAAAAGATAGTAATTTAAACAGAAGTTTGATTATTGAGGAATACCCTAAAATAAATTCTAAAAATCAAAACAGGGTAGAAACCTATGATCAAATACCTGACATTTTATCATCATTTGCAACAGACAAAATATCAAACAAATTACAAAAAAACAATATTGAAAATGAAAACAAACCTTTATTTATTCTCCATGATTCAATAAAAAAAATGAATCCATTATCACCAAAAATTATTGATAACCAAAGTGTAGAATTAAGTATTATTTACTCATTTATCAAAACTGAACCTGAACTGTTATCCTCGGAAAAAACATTTAAATCAGAAAAAAATCAAATAGGATTGATTTATGAATTAAATAATACGATGCTTATAAATAATGAGTTTATTGAAGGTTATAGAGAAGGCAGTTTAATCAGTATTGTTCCATCTATTGCTTCAAGTTATGGGTTTATTTTTAACCACTATTTCTCAAATTCCGGAGCAATTTCATCTGAGTTGTTTTTTGTTTCTAACCAAAACCAACATACTAATGTCTATTTGAATGGAAAATATTATACGAAGGGAATTGAGTTAAATTATACGAAAGCCGCAATAACTTTTCACAAAAAAATATCTTTTAATAAAACAAAACTAAATTCATGTTACTTTATAAAAGCAGGAAGTTATTTCTCTGTTTTAACCAGAAATACTACTTATTTTCAGCGAAATAATGAAACAACTCATGAGTTTGATGCAAAAATTAGCAATATTGATTTTGGATTAAAATTTGCTTTGGGAAGAGAAATTCAAATAAAAAATGTAATTATTGGATGTGGATTTCAATCAGAATATGGTTTAAATAATATTTTTATGGGAAGTGAATCTATACCTTCAGACTTCGATAGAACAAATAATTTCAATTTTGGAGTTTTCCTTAATTTAAAAAAAGGTTATTAATTTTTAGCAGCAATTCCAACCTTTTTCCTTTTCATTTCATCTTATATAAAAATTAGAATCCATTTTGAACAGATAGTTTATCAGTGAAAAATGCCTTATTGAGTTTTATTTTGAATCCAACGCAAGTTTACAGGAGATACTGATGGGATGTATTTACTAATAAAAAAGCAGATTCAAAATTTGATTACGATAAATTTTATGTAATAACCTAAAATACCTGACATGAGAAAAAAAACTTTGATTTTTATTATTGTTATGATTGGAATTTCTTTAACGGGAAATACACAATCTGTCAGAAGACAAAGTATTTCAAGTTGCGGAACAACAAACACTTCAAGTACAGAGACTTTTGAACAAACTGTTGGGCAGCCATACAACACAACTGCTTTTTATTGTACTGAATCTTCAGTTTTACAGGGGTTTCAGCAACCTGTTATATTTTCAGCCGAAAAGGTAAATTCGGAAAAAACGGAAAGTTTAAATTTGTGTTTTTATCCCAATCCAGCAACTTACGTTATTACAATACAAAGCGAATTTATTGTTAAAAGTCCGATTATTACAGTAAATGATATTAATGGAAAACTGATTCAGACAGAAAAAATGGTGGAATTTCAAAAATGTGAAATTTATTGCGATTCATGGGTAGATGGAACTTATATTTTAACTGTTGTTGATGAAAATGGTTTAAATACTTCAAGAAAAATTATAATCAAAAAATAAAAACTATGAAAAAGATGAAAATTATTTGGCTGATTCTGTGTGTATCAGGCTTAACAAATAATGTAAATTCTCAATCGGGATTAACATTTGATGCTTCTCAATCGTTCTCTTCATTTAAGTTTTCAGATAGTCAGGGAGATAAGCAAAACAAAGAATATTCAGGTATTTTTTGTGGAGCATATGGAATTGGCTACAGAATTAATATGGAAAAGGGGTTAATAATAAATTCCGGTATAGGAATGAGAAAAGGTGGTGCAACACTTGAATATGATGAAATGAATTACTCATGGAATTTACAATATGTGTTTGGAAAAATTGGAGTTGGATATATGTTAAAAAAAGAAAAAATAAGTCCTTATTGTATTTTAAACGGTTATTATGCATATTTGATAAAGGGTTTTCAGATAATTAATAATGAGGAGTTTGACATCAGAAAAGCAGAGTCATTAAAAAACACCGATTATGGGGTATATTTAACTCCTGGTGTTCAATTTACATTATCTGAAGAAGTTTCTGCTTATATCGAAGCAGGGTATTTAATGGGGCTTCAAAATATTGAAAAAGATGAAAGCCAGAAAGCAACAAACTTTTCTTATAGCATGACCATTGGACTTTCTTTTACTTTCACAAAGTAGTGTATTTAAATCCATTTAACTATATGAACACTCACTAAGTATCGTAACTTTAAAATAGAAAACATGAAAAATTTAAATATTATTAGATTATTTTTTGTAATAAGTTTTATTTCTTATAACGCTTATTCTCAAAATATTGGCGATTTAAAAGGCATTTATTATCAAGCCGTTGCCATTGACGAAAACGGGAAAGAAATTGTGGGAATGGATGTAGAAGGAAAACCTCTTTATGAAAAAGCTATTGGGGTTAAATTTACAATTACAAAGGGTTTGAATGGAGATATTCAATGGGAAGAAACACATACCACAACTACAGATAAATATGGTTTATTTTCGCTGACAATAGGTTTGGGTGAACAAACCGGAAATGGTTTATATTCATCAATGCTTGAAATTCCGTGGATTGATGCTGATCAGTTTTTAAAAGTCGAGATTTCAACAAAAAATGATGGAAACTTCAAAGTTGTAAGTAATATGCAGTTTATGTCGGTTCCTTATTCTTTTTACACCGATGATATTGCAGACAATGCAATTACAACAGCCAAAATTCTAAATGAAGAAATATTAGCTGAAGATATTGATACTTCAGCTGTTACGACCTCAGAAATACTCAATGAAACAATTTTAGCCGAGGATATTGCAACCGGCTCAGTCGAATCATCTGAGATTTTAAACGAAACCATTCTCGCTGAAGATATTGATACTTCAGCAGTAACAACCTCGGAAATACTCAATGAAACAATTTTAGCCGAAGATATTGGCACCGGCTCAGTTGAATCGTCTGAGATTTTAAACGAGACAATTCTCGCTGAAGATATTGATGCCTCAGCGGTAACAACCTCAGAAATACTCAATGAAACAATTTTAGCCGAAGATATTGGCACCGGCTCAGTCGAATCGTCCGAGATTTTAAACGAAACAATTCTCGCTGAAGATATTGATACATCAGCAGTAACGACCTTAGAAATACTGAATGAAACAATTTTAAACGAAGATATTGCTGATTCTAATATTGATTTAACTTCAAAAGTTACTGGAATTCTTCCAGTTGAAAATGGAGGAACTGGAAATAGTACTTTTACTGATAATGGTCTTTTAATTGGAAACGGAATCAACCAAATTGAATCCTTGGGTGTTGCTGCTGATGGTCAAATACCAATTGGTGTTACTGGTGGCAGCCCTGTTTTAAGCAATATAACTGCGGGTGTTGGTATAACGGTTACTAATTCACCTGGAGGGATTCAAATTTCATCAAGCGTTACAGAAGTCAGCAGTGATCCCGCCGGAACATTTGTGATAAACAGTCTGCCCAATGGATCAACGTACACTTCTAATGCTATTAATTCTTTTGCAGTTGATTTTGGGGATATTGTTATTGGTTCAATTGACACTGATTTGCAAGGGTGCATGTTAACAGCCTATGTCTCACAGCCAAACGTTATAAGAATTTCCATTTTTAACGGAACTGGAGGAGCTGTTAATCTGGGAACCGTCAATGTCAGAGTTTTAATCGTCAATTAAAAGAAATTAAGATTAACAGAAAAACTTTTCAAATAAATATAAATAAAAAATAAACACATGAAAACTAAAACAATCAATTTTATTTTGCTAATTTGCTTTATTTCATTGCTTTACGAAGGATGTAAAAAGGAAGAAGAAGATACACCGGACCCAATTGTTACTGTTACCGATATTGATGGAAATGTATACCATACTATTACGATTGGCACACAAGTCTGGATGGTTGAAAATTTCAAAGTTACTCATTTCAGAAATGGCGATTCTATTCCGAATATTACAGATGATACCCAATGGTCAAGCATGACAACATCTGCTTATTGTAATTATGAAAACAGCAGTTCAAATTCAACAACTTATGGAAGATTATATAACTGGTACGTCATAAATGACACAAGAAATATTTGTCCGGAGGGATGGCATGTTCCAACTCAGGAAGAGTGGACAACATTGGTTGATTTTCTTGGTGGCTTAACAGCCGCAGGAGGAAAAATAAAAGAGATTGGAACTGCTCATTGGTTCACGCCAAATACAGGTGCAACTAATTCATCAGGATTTACTGGCCTTCCAGCCGGGACAAGAAATACAAGTGGTAGTTTTAGTAATATTGGCAATCATGGTTATTGGTGGTCATCAAGCAACAAGGACGATGTTGATGCCTGGGAATTTAATACAAACTATAACCATGCAGATATGTATAAAAATTTTGACCCTAAAAACACAGGATTTTCAATAAGACTAATAAAAGACTGATTTTAATCTGGTATTTTATCCATTAAGAACCCGCCATCTGGCGGGTTCCATTTCTCTTTAATAGTCAGGGTTTGCTACCTATGTCTATTTTTGTTATTATGTATTACCTGTAAAACAGACATTTTTTTTTCAAAAATCATCAAAACACCCTGCTAGCTTACTATAAGCTTCTGAAAGTACAGAATTTACAGGGTTCTTTATGTAGTGTTTTTTTTTAAATAAATTACTATGATTTACTACTAAAAACCAGAAACATGGAACTTGGAGCCTGGAACTAAATAATTTCCCGAAAAATATTATCTTTGTGATACGATGACACAATTGTTTATATCAATAAGATTTTTGGATGTGCTGGACATTGTTCTGGTGGCGTTCATGTTTTACCAGATATATTTGTTGCTTCGGGGATCGGTGGCTTTTAACATACTGATCGGATTATTTGCTGTATATCTGATTTACCTTTTGGTAAGAGCACTGGACATGACATTGCTTTCCACAATTCTTGGTCAGTTTATCGGTGTGGGTGTCATTGCCCTGATGATTGTTTTTCAGCAGGAACTGAGAAGGTTTCTGCTGTTAATTGGATCCAGATACCTGAGATCCAACAGGTTCAATCTGGAAAAAATGTTTTCCTTCGGACATAAATCCCTAACCGAGGATGATATTAAAAACATAACTGATGCATGTGTAAGCCTTTCATCAACAAAGACCGGAGCACTTATTGTCATTTCCAGAAAATCCAGTCTGGAAGACATCATCATCACCGGTGAGGTGCTGAATGCCAAGATATCTTCCGGACTGATAGAGAGTATTTTCTTTAAAAACAATCCGTTGCATGACGGAGCAATGATCATCAATGAAAATCTAATAAAAGGAGCGCGCTGTATTTTACCTGTTACCGAAAATGTAAATCTACCGCCCCAATATGGCATGAGACACCGTGCTGCCATTGGAATCACAGAAGAAACAGATGCTATTGTGATTGTGGTGTCGGAACAGACAGGCGGAATCAGTTTTTCAAGTCACGGAACGCTCAAATATTCCATTACCCGTGAGGAGCTTATAAAAAT
This sequence comes from Bacteroidetes bacterium GWF2_38_335, assembly GCA_001769535.1. Taxonomy (GTDB): domain Bacteria; phylum Bacteroidota; class Bacteroidia; order Bacteroidales; family GWF2-38-335; genus GWF2-38-335. The sequence goes on along the minus strand of MEOH01000007.1, from coordinate 159,855 downwards.
CCTTTACAATGAGTTCATTGGGCATAAAAAACAGGTTGTAGCTGAAACCATTTAAAGGTAATTGAAAAAACACGGGCGGCAAATTTTTCCTTTAGAACTTAAGAATACAAATAAACATCAATTAACGTCGGATGTTTTTTTCTTCAGACTGAATTTGGATTCCTCTCCCTTAATCAGTTTCAGGATATTTTTCTGATGCGTTAAAGGCAGCAAAACAGCAATAAGCAGTGAAAAGATTATAAGCGGTTCGGAATCAGAGTTAAAAACAAAAATGGTAAAAATGGGAAATGACAAACCTGCAAGAATAGAGCTCATGGAAACATATCCGGTGATAAAGAGATTGGCCATAAAAATGCCCAGGGCAATCAGTGTCACATACGGATGAACAGCCAGTCCGATCCCCAACATGGTAGCAACCCCTTTTCCTCCCCTGAAACCAACATATACCGGAAAAATATGGCCACATAAGGCAGCAACGGCGAGCAGAATTTCAAGCTTTGAGTAGTTTAGGGTTTCAGGAACATAATAAGTGGCAAAATAGGCAATTTTAACAGCCACAAGACCTTTCACCGCATCCACAACAAGAACAACAACCCCCGGAATTTTACCAAGCACCCTTAAAGTGTTTGTTGCACCGGCATTTCCACTCCCATGCTCGCGCACATCAATGCCATAGAAAATCTTTCCTATCCAGACCGAAGTAGGAATTGATCCCATAAGGTAAGCCAACACAACTAGTGCGATATTGAACAACCCTTCTTGTCCGGAAAAATATTCGAGCATTTATTAAAAAATTTAAGCCACAAAGAAAATAAAAAAAAACGGGTTTTCAAAACCCGTTTTAATTAATTGTTTTTAAGACACTTAAAGTATTTTATCAGAACAAAGCAACCTCATTAAGCAGTTGCTCGGGATTTTTCAGCAAATGTGGGTTTTTATCAATATGGATGAGCGCAGGTATTGACAACCTGCGTGTTGTAAGCACATAACAATTTGCTTGTTCATCTTTAATTTTCAAAATGATCATATCACCAATCAGAATTGACATTCTTTTAACTTTAGTGGAAACTTTAAGCAGGCTTTCCATAAAAGGTTTAAGTTTTTCATCTTTTGAAGGATCATCAACAAGTTCCTGAACATGATCAATGCGTTTGTAAACTTCATCAAGATCAAGGTCATCAATTGACAGGCCCATACGCTCATTATATTGTGTCGGTTCCTTTTCGGGGTGATACAAATCGAATCCAAGATTATGAATCAGATGCATCAGGGCTTCATGTGTTTTATTGATATCCGAAGCATTTACTGAATCAAAGAATGTAAATATGGGAAGGTGCCTTCTGAGTTTTCTCTTTTTATAATTTGTATTGATTGAATTAAAGGAAATATACTCGCTGAATGCGTTCTGGAGTATGTATATCTGACCTTTAAGTCGGGAAATCTCATTGCGGTGTTCTTTCTCAAGATTTTTAATTTTATTCTCATAATAAGAATAAAACTGTTTCATGTACTCATTCTTTGGTCCGGCAGCCACCAGTCTTTTTCCTTCTTCATTGTCGGTAAAATTTTCGAAATTTTCAATGAATTTTTCCGCAAGTTGCTGAGCTTGTTTGACATATGCAGTTTCATATTTCCAGTTATTTCTTGGATTTAAAATTGCACTGTCAACACCCGGAACCTCTTTTGGAACCTGGAATCCGAATGTTGGAAGCTCAATATAATCGGCCTCATCAAGAGTACCATCAAGAATGGCTTTTATGATATTTCTTGTCGATTCAAGATCGATTCGTTTACCCACACCATAAGATCCGCCAATCCAACCTGTATTTACCAGATAAGCTGTGGAACCGTGTTTTTCCATTTTTTCGGCCAGAGTTTTTGCATAAACTGTAGGATGAAGCATCAAAAATGCAGCACCAAAAGCAGATGAGAAAGTTGGTTTTGGTTCTTTTACTCCCCTTTCAGTACCGGCAAGTTTTGCCGTATAACCGCTCAGGAAGTAATACATTGCCTGATCTTTTGAAAGCTTTGAAACCGGAGGAATTACTCCGAATGCATCAGCAGTAAGGAAAATGATTTTTTTAGGGTGGCCACCTTTTGAAATTGGCTTAACAATGTTGTTGATATGGTTCAAAGGGTAGGAAACTCTGGTATTTTCAGTTTTTGAGATGTCGGCAAAATTAATCTCACCTGTTTTTTCATCATAAACCACATTTTCGAGCAGGGCATCGCGTCTGATTGCAGCATAGATATCAGGTTCTTTATCTTTATTCAGATTGATACATTTAGCATAACAACCACCTTCAAAATTAAAGATGCCATCTTCATCCCAGCCATGCTCATCGTCACCAATCAGGAATCTATCGGGATCAGCAGAAAGCGTTGTTTTTCCTGTTCCAGACAATCCGAAAAATATGGCAGTATCGCCGTTTTTGCCCATATTGGCTGAGCAGTGCATTGAAGCGATATTCTGAAGCGGCAGGAAATAATTCATTATGGAGAAAAACCCTTTTTTAATTTCACCGCCATACCATGTTCCGCCAATAACTGCCATTTTATCCTGAATATTGAACGCAACATAAACATCAGAGTTCATTTTATGTTCGTCCCATTTTTCATTAACAGTTTTACAGGCATTAAGCATGATAAAATCAGGAATGAACTTTTTCAGTTCCTCCTTGGTTGGTCTGATAAACATGTTTTTAACGAAATGTGACTGCCAGGCCACTTCGGTAATAACCCTGATTTTTATCCGGGTATTTTCGTTGGTTCCGCAGAAAGCATCTGTAACATAAAGCTTTTTACCAGATAGTTGTTTGGCACTGAGATCCATAAGTTCATTCCACACCTCTTTACTGATGGGTTTATTGTCAGATCCTTTTCTTTTGATATCCTTCCACCAGATTTTATCTTTAGACTCATCGTCAACAACAATATATTTATCCTGTGGTGAACGTCCGGTAAAAATGCCCGTATCAACAGCAACGGCTCCAAGATTTGTTACAAATCCCTTTTCGAAACCTTCAAGTTTTTCATCTGTCTCATGCTTGAAAAGTTCATCATAGGAAAGGTTGTGATAAATGGTATCAACGTCATGAATACCGTATTTTTTTAGCTCGTTTTTTAATTTTTCCATATCGTCCAAAAAGTTAGTAAAAAGGATTGTAAATATAAACCATTGACAGTAACCATTATGTGTTTTTTAGTATGTTATATAATTTTTAATAACAATATTATAATATTAGGAATTGTTTTTTCTATTTTTACCTTCGAAAAAATAGGGTATGTTAAATTTTACGAAAAAATTAATTATATCACTGGTTATCAGTGTATTTATTTTCGGATGTTCAAATTCTGAAATTCAATTTGAATCTGAATCAAAGAAAACCCTTTACGGATTTTACGAAGATCTTAAAAAGGGAGCGTATGAAAATGCCATTGACAGGTGTCATAAATACTGGTTTAAATACTGGTCAAATGAACAGACTTTAGAATTTCTGCGAAAAATAGATGAAGTTAAAGGAAAAGTTATTGAATACCAGTTATCTGAAGTATATCCCGGAGCTGATCTGGAAGGTGAACAGCCCGTAGGTTATTATTTCACTTGCATAATGCAGGTTAAACGTGAATTCGAATCCAGCGAAGAGATGATAGTCATCATGAGGGAGCCCGGAAATACTGAGTTTGAGGTTTTGACTTATAGTGTTAAGTAGCTCTGAAAAAGCCCATATTGCTGTATGATTTATTTCATTTACGAACAATAAATACCCGCTAAAAACTTTCCAAATTCAAAAAAATGACATTCAATAATAATTGATTGTAAAAAAAAGACCGGAAAAAATCCGGTCTTTTTTTTTAATTATTTTTTGTGGTGTTCTTCAGGTTTGTCTTTTTCATCATTGGCTCCTTTCAGGTAAGATGGAAGATTTAGTCCGGCCATATTAAACAAATCGTTTAACGGGGGGACTGTTTTCATCATGTTTGAAACAAAATTTGAGGTAGATGAACCATTTTCGTTGTTAGCTGTGCCCGAATCCCAAACAGTAATTTTATCAATCTTGATATTTTTAACTGCTTCGACCTGGGTTTTGACCAATTCTGGCAGTTTTTCAATCAGCAACAATTGGAATGCCTTAGACGGGTCACCGCCGGCAGCTGAAACAACCTGTTTATAACCCTCGGCCTGTTTGGTAAGTATCTCATACAAACCTTTAGCTTCGGCTTCCATTTTAGCATAAATAGCATCGGCCTGACCTTTAGCATTTTCTCTGATTCTCTCAGCATCGGCCTGGGCTTCGATGATAGCACGTTGTTTGTCAATTTCGGCGGGGACAACTATGTTGGCTATTTGAGTTGACCGTTCTCTTTCAGATCTGGCCAATTCGGCATTTTTCTCAGCATTATAAGCTTCTTCGAGCGCTTTGGCCTGTTGAACTTTTTCGGCAGTTATTGCAACGCGTAAGGCTTCAGCTTCTTTTTCTCTTCGAAGCGCATCAGAATTGGCGATAGAAATTTTCGCTTCATTTTCTCCTTTTATGGCGATGGCATTGGCTTCAGATGTTTTAACCCTGGTATCCCTTTGAGCCTCAGCTTTTCCGATTGCTTCATCCTTTACAGCAGATGCAATGCTGATTTCCTTATCTTTTTGGGTAATGGCTATCTTCACATCCCTGTCACGATGGGTTTCGGCAATCTGGGTGTCTTTTTCCCTATCGGCAAGTGCCTTACCTGTCTCCCCGATTTTTTCCTGTTCAGCCACTGAAATTTTAGCTTCATTGATGGCTTTAGCAGCAGCTTCTTTTCCAAGTGCTTCGATATAACCCGATTCGTCTTTTATATCTGTAACGTTGACGTTGATGAGTTTAAGTCCGATTTTCTTTAATTCTGAGTCAACATTTTTTGAGATGTTATCCAGAAATTTATCCCTGTCGGAGTTAATTTCCTCGATAGTCATTGTAGCGATAACCAAACGAAGTTGTCCAAACAAAATATCTTTGGCCAATTCCTGAATCTGCTCGTAAGATAGACCCAACAATCTTTCAGCAGCAGTATTCATACTATCTGGTTCGGTAGAAATAGCGATGGTAAAGCGGCAAGGTACGTCTACACGGATATTTTGGCGGCTAAGCGCATTGGTTAGGTTCGCCTCAATAGAAAGGGGTTTCAGGTCAAGAAAAGAATAATCCTGGATAACAGGCCAAATAAAAGCTCCGCCTCCATGTACACATTTTGCAGATGTTCCTCCGGTTTTTCCGTAAATAACCAAAATCTTGTCAGACGGGCATCGTTTATACCTCGACAATAAAGTGATTAATGTGATAAAAAACACAACCACCGCAACAACAATAATAATTAATTCATTCATTTGAGTAATGTATTTAGTTTTTTAAAGGGGTTCAACAATTAATATGGTTTCATTTTCAATACGCATTACTTTGGCTACTTTCCCTGTTTCAATTTTATTTCCTTCGGTCATGGCATCCAGTTCACGCATTGAACCATTTATCGAAATAAGCACTTTGCCTTTTCCTGTTTTGTTTTCGGGAATAGCAAGATAAACTTCTGCATTTTTTCCGATTGTCATTTCCATTTTAAAGGAATTATCCTCGGCTAATCGTTGTATTTGCCTGATAATTAAAAAGAAAATTACAACGAAAACAAGTCCTACCGCCAAAGAAATCAATACAAGAACAAGCTTTGATTCAAAATATCCATAAATTGATATTCCGGTCCAACTAAAACCCAAAAGCAGGTTGATCATGTTTCTCAGCGTAAACATCTGGAAAGGGGAATCAGCTCCATCAGAATCTCCACTAAAATCTGCATCACCACTATCAGATGCGTCTGCTCCGACAAACGTCATGATTGTCAGTATGAGAAAAATCAAGCTTGCCGGCAAAGCAATAAACCAAAAGGTTTTTAGCATTACATCCATATTTTCAAAAAATTCCATACTCAGGTTTTTTTAATTCTCTTAGGTGTTCAATAGTCTGTACAATGATATAAAAATATCATAAAAGTGACAAAAGAATAATAACAATTTTTTTTCAACATTTTTGAGGGACTTAAAAAACGGGAATTATAAAGAGGTTTTGGATGATTTGGCTTCGCTGATATTGGATACTTTGCCTGCGGCAATATTGGGGATATTTGCCTGCGGCGATATTTGCTTATGCTATATGTTGGATAGTTGACCAATCCTTCATATTTATAAGCAGATTTTACCTAAGCAAGTTAAGCATTCCCTGTTTTTTTATAGTAGTTCCCGCATAGGTTTTTGCGGTGGCTGTCCATGAATAGGTCTCAATATTTTGAAGCTGACCGTTGTAGTACCCATCCCATCCTTTGTTGATATCGTCGGTTCTGAAGAGCAACTGACCCCAACGGTTGTAAATTGAAAATTCAAGAAGTTCTTCGATTCCATGTCCCATTACATAGATAATATCATTACTGCCGTCGCCGTTTGGGGTAAAGGCACTGGGAACAGCCACGGTATAATCCTCCATGATTTCAATAATTATGGATTTTGTAACTGTATAGCAGCCCAGACTATCGGTCATGACCACGGTATAAACCATGCTTTCCTGGGTTGAAATTATCGGATTTGGGCAATCAGTACAACTTAAACCGTTTGGTGGAGTCCACAAATAACTTACTCCTGCCATCACTTCGGAATCAAACAGAAATTCCTCTCCAATAAACAGTGAAGTATCCTCAAAATTTATAAAGGGGATATCCTGCACCAAAACCTCGGTAGATCCTGAAATGGAACAATTATTTTCATCGGTTGCAGTCACCGTATATACAGCCGTACTATCAGGGAATGCAAAAGGATTGCTGATCAGTGTATCTGAAATAAACCCGTTGTTTTCCCATGCAAACGAATAATCTCCTGATACAGACAAATGGACAGTGTCACCACTGCATATTAAATCTCCTCCGGTCACAATTATAACGGGTAGCGGAAAAATCAAGATGGTACCGGTAACTTCATCCGTGCAGCCAAAAAAGTTTTCAACTGACAATGTAACAGTGAACAAACCATCATTATTAAAAGTATGACCGGGTTCGAAATCTGTAGCAGAAGATCCGTCACCAAAATTCCAATTAGAATAATCGGCACCGGTAGAATTATTAACAGCAAGAACATTTAAGGGTTCGCATCCCTCGCTAACGGGAAGTCCCGATTCAGGCGAAACAAAACCGAAAGCTGCGTCCACATCAAAAATATACACTGAGTCAATAGAAGCTTTCGGACAATAATTCATTGAATCGGTATATAAAAGAGCCGGGTATATCAATCCGGATGTATCGGTATAAACATGCGTAGCATAAGAGCCCGTTGAAGTTGATCCATCACCAAAATCCCAATAATATTCATCCACTCCCGAAGTCAGAGTAATCTGAAAATTAACCGGTTGACCATAACACAGACTATCCTGATCGATAACAAATTCGGCATAAGGTCCACCCACATGAATGTAATTAATCATCATCAGAGAGTCGTTGCATCCATTGGGGGTTGTAGCAACCAGACTAACATTATAATCGCCGGGCAGGGTATAATTATGGACAGGATTTTCGAAAACAGAAGTAGCCCCATCACCGAAAGTCCACGACCACCCGGCAATTTCGCCTGCTGTTGTAAGATCTGAAAAATCAACCAATAAGGGGTAACAAACAGAATCACGCGGATCGGCTGAAAACAATACTTCAGGAATTTCGTCAACATCAATGATAATATCTTCGTTGACAAAAAACGTATCGCATCCACCTGCGTCAGAGACATATAAGGTCACTATATATTCTCCACCATCTTCAAAAACATGCCACGGACTGTTAATCGTTGAAATTTCGCCATCGCCGAAGTCCCATTGAATGGTGGCATCTTCGACCACCGAAGTGTTATTAAAATGAACAGAATCGCCGGCACAGATTGCAGCCGGAGAAACCACTTCGTACATTGGATAGGGATTAGAGGATGTAATATAATTGTGAACGGTATGAGAAGAGGTACATCCGGCAGCATCCATCACTTCGAGGGTAACATCGTATTCGTCAATATCAGAATATGAAGTAAACGGGTTAGATTCATCTGAAATTTCGCCATTACCGAGATACCAATGCCAGGAAACAATGGTGGTATCGTGAATTGTTTGATCGGTAAACTGAACATCAAACGGGATGCATCCACCATTAACATCTGAGCTGAATTGGGCTTCAAGATAATAAATATTCACCTGGGTATATGCCGTATCGTAACACAATTCACCGTCGAAAATTACTAAAGACAAAGTGAAGGTACCGGGATGTTCATAGTTGTGAGCAACATAAGGTTCATTAGTAGCAAGCATTTCGCCGTCACCGAAAGACCAGTGATATTTACCCGTACCTGCTTCAGAATCAAATTCCTCAATATAATCGCTGGTCCAGGAGTTAATATAAACTGGCATTCCGGGGCAGCCAATAAGGGGAGCCGGAGTGATCACTGCTGAAATATTTGTTAAAGCGACAGCGTTTTCAATAACATCTGAGCAACCGGTTTCTTCATCATAGGCAGTCAAAGTAACAGGATAACCTCCAAAATCAGGAAAATTATAAGTAAAAGTTGTATCAAAATCAGATGTTCCATTCAGAGTCATTATGGAACCCATCGAAAACTGCCATGACTCAGCTTCTGCAACATAAAAGCTGATGCCGGCGTCCAGACTTCTGCATTCACTTAATATTTCCATTCCAATGATTGGGCCCAGCACGACTATGGTAGGAACAAAAACAGTAGTGTCACAGCCATAACTTGAAACTGTCAGTGTCATCATTGAGTGTGTTCCGACTGGAAAATCCTGGTACGATTGTTGAAACGTACACTCGCCACTTCAGGTAGGCAAATGTTCCCAATGCCATGACGTTATCATCTGGTCAGTGGAAACCTCAAACAACTGGACTGAATCGCTTGCGCATATTGTGTCACTAACTGCGAAAACCGGCACAGGGACCTCTCCTCCAAATATATAAAAAACAGCTGTATCAAGGCATCCGTGAGCTGTTTCAATAATGAGCATGGCTGAATCCACTCCGGGCTCAGTCAAAGTATAATTAACTGTTGATCCGGAGGCAGTTGTGCCATCAGGAAAAACCCATGTCTGCCCTGTTATTTCATCATCATCAGTAAAATAGGTGCTAACATCAGTCCACACCTGATCAATGGGAATGCACCCTCCATTCGGGATTACCGAAACTGCGGGAGTAGGCAAAACTACTGTTATAAAATCAGTAAGGTACAAAATATCAGTACAGCCATTCGGACTATATACTGTGAGTGTAACATCAAAATTAATATTGGTATCAATTGGATAATCATAAGTATGTTCGGGGTTTTGGTCATAAGAAAAAGTTGTATCGCCGAAATCCCAAAGCCATGACACAGCATTTTCTGATTCATCAATGAATTGTACCGTGGTAGGCAACATGCAAATGTATGTATCAGAAACAGATATTTGTGCATTAACCTCCTCCACGGTGATGGTCATTGAATATGTATCAGGGCACTCTCCTCCCTGTGAAGCCAAAAGTGTTACCGTATAGGTGCCTCCTCCTTCATATTCATGTCCGGGATTCGCCGACCATGATGTTTCCCCATCACCAAAATCCCAGTCATAATTAGTTGCTCCGGTTGAATTATTAATAAACTCAACCTCAGTTCCATAACACACCAGATTATCCTCAACATCAAATTCAGCCACAACAGCCATAACCTGCACATAATCCTCATAGGTAAGTGAGCTGGAGCATGAATGCTGATCGGTTGTGGTCAATGAAACAGTGTATATTCCGTTTACTGTATAAGTATGAGATGGATTAGCCAATGTAGAATACTGTCCGTCGCCAAAACTCCAATAGTAATTCAATGGAGTAGTTCCAAAAGAAGTACTGGAAAAATTTACGGTATGTGGTGCAGCACAATCTACAAGATCATCACCTGAAAAAAGAGTAGTTGGAGGTTGAGAGACGTCGACAATACCCGGAATTTCAATGCTTGACCCACAACCATTGGCATCAGTAATTTCAAGAGAAACCGGAAAGTTTCCGCCTATGGGAAAGATATGTACGGGGTGTTGGGTGTAGGTTATTGAACCATCACCAAAATCCCAGAGCCATTCGGTAATCGGGGCTGAACCTTCATCTGAATTATCATGGAAAGTTACCGAAACAGGTGCACAGCCCGATGAGGGGCCAACCACATAAAAATCGGCTGTCGGATTTTCAAAAACAGTAATGAAATTTGTATAAGTTACAGTATTAGTATAGGAACCATTTGTCACGGTTAATGAAACGGTATAATGCCCGGGGTTAATGTATGTAGCTTCGGGGTTTTGAAGAGTTGAGTGATTTCCATTGCCAAAATCCCAGTACCAGGTGGCCGGACTGCCGGTTGACTGATCGGTGAACTGAACAATAAAAGGGCTGCAACCACTTGTCATATCAGAAGTAAACACAGCATTGACTTGAGCATTAAGCAGATTAACTGTTAGAAATAATATAATGACAACAAGCTTCAATTCTCTCGGCTTTTTCTTATTAGACAATAAAAACACTATAAAGGTTGCCTCAAAAGTAACAATTTTTCCCAATAACCTAAAACAATTTATGAATAGTATGTTTTTTAAAGCAAGCGTATGGAAATTATTAAAAAAAAATGTAGGTTTGTTTTAAAATTACAATTCATGAAAAAAGCAGAAATTAAAACAGTAAAAGGCACGATGATGGTTGAGTTTTACGATAAAGATGCTCCCAACACCGTTGAAAATTTTATCAGTCTTTCAAAAAAAGGTTTTTATGACGGCCTTACTTTTCACCGTGTTATTCCTGATTTCGTGATTCAGGGCGGTTGTCCGATGGGCACAGGAGTTGGCGGACCGGGTTATAAAATTGACTGTGAAACCAGCGGTGAAAACCAGTATCATGACCGCGGAGTGCTATCCATGGCACATGCAGGAAAAAATACCGGCGGATCACAGTTTTTCATCTGTCACAGCCGCAAAAATACTTCACACCTTGACAGAATGCATACTTGCTTCGGAAAAGTTACCGAAGGTCTGGAAGTGATTGACATGATTCGTCCCGGCGATAAAATTGAAAAAATAACCATTATTGATTAGCAGATTAGTTGAAAAGACTATGATTCCGGATTATAAAAAATTGGTTATATATTATTACACCGGTACAGGAAATGCATTAAAAGCCGGACAATGGATGCTCGACGAAGCAAAAAACAACGGATTGAATGCAGAAATGCGTTCTATTTCCAAAAAACACAGAACCTATGAGATTGACCATTCGAAAGATGATCTCATAGGTTTTTTATTCCCCACTCATGGATTCAGTCTGGTCCCGGCCATGCTGTTTTTCCTGTTCAGATTCCCGCGTTTAAAAAGCACAGTGTTTTTTATGAATACCAGAGCCGGTGGCATGTTTTTCAAATGGTTTACTCCCGGACTTTCGGGTGTTGCCCTGCTCCTGCCCATGCTCATCATGAAGTTGAAGGGATTTAAAATTGCAGGAGCCCGACCGATGGATATGCCATCGAACTGGATTTCGGTGCACCCCGGATTGGGACCTAAAATGGTAGGGAAAATTGCAATTAGATGCGAAAAAATCACCCGGAAATTCTATCACAATTTAATCAACGGAAAAAAGCCATTCAGAAGAATGCTTATTGATATTCCTATTGATTTAGCGATTTTCCCAATATCATTGGGTTATTTTTTTGTGGGCAGGTTTATGTTGGCCAAAACATTTGTTTATTCATCCAAATGCGTTGAATGTGGATTATGTGCCAAAAAATGTCCCGTTCAGGCCATCAAAATTAAAAACGGCAAGCCATTCTGGACCTACAATTGCGAAAGCTGTATGCGGTGCATGAATATTTGTCCGGAGAATGCCATTGAAGCATCTCATTTGCTCTTTGCCATTTGTCTTGTTTTATTCACCATGGTTCCATTTGCGTGGCTATTTTATTCGAATTATGAAGTGTTCAGCTTTCTGAATAATTATTACATTGAATTTTTATTCAACACTTTTGCCATGATCTTCCTTTTCATTTTCCTTTATTTCATAATCCATCCTTTGTTCCGTTTCAAATGGTTTAATGCCATATTCAGATATACCTCCCTGACTAATTACTGGAGAAGATACAGGGCTCCGGGTGTTAATGCCAAAGACCTGAACTAATGGAAACACGCGATTTTACATCTGAATTTATTTTCACCACAGCACGCAGCAGTGGGGCGGGCGGACAAAATGTGAACAAGGTGGAAACAAAGGTTACACTTCTTTTTCATGTCAGGAATTCAGGATTACTAAACGATGAAGAAAAAGACCTGATTTGCATTAAGCTCATCAATCGCATCAACAAGGAAGGTTATTTAAGAATCATCTCGCAAAAGGAAAGAACACAGCTAAAAAACAAGGCACTTTGCATTGAAAAATTCTATCAGCTTCTGGCAGAGGCATTGTTTATAGAAAAATTTAGAAAACCCACACGGATTCCACGTTCTGTTGTTAGAAAACGATTGGATGACAAGAAAAAACTTTCGGATAAAAAGATGAACAGGAGGGTTCGGGGAGGGGATTTGGAGTAGGGATGACCGTCCCAAGTCGGGAGACTTGGGACAGCGGCAGCGGTATTAATATTTTTTCTATCTTTACTAAACTAAAAAGCTTAAAATATGAAAACTATAGTTATTATTTTTACTTTTATGATGGCCGGAATATTAAATATTAAGGCACAAACCGAGGAGGAATCGGTAAAAAAAATCAGGGAAATGTATAGCCAGGTCAATTCGAACCTGAGCAATTATGAACTTACAGTTAGGGAAATCATGGGTGAATCAACTGAAGGTTCAATATTTGAAGGCTTTGTATCAGATGACTATCTTGTACTTCTTCGTTGTAAATTTTACGGTGAAATGGGTAATATTGTTGAAGAATACTATTTCGACAAAGGAACCTTGTTTTTTGTTTTTGTTTCAAATACTCAATACTCAGCGCCAATTTATGATGAAAATACCCAAGCACTTCCGGCCGTAGAAAACCGTTATTACTTCACCGCCGAAGGAATGATACGCTGGGTTAACTCCGAAAAAATCAAAGTTGATAATACCTCAGACGAGTTTAAACAAAAAGCCGCTGAAATATATACTGAATTGGAACGGCTGAGAAATCTTTATTATTCTGAACCTACTGACAATCCGGTTGAGGAAGGGGAATAGGGTGGTGGAAGTCGGAAGTCCGAAGTCCGAAGTTGGGAGTTTGTAACCATTTCACCATCCCCTTGCTAATTTCCCAGTTTATAAACCAACCTTTTCAATTCAATTTCAGCCGCTTTGGCTGCATACTGCAAATTGAGAAGCAGATAACCGGCATTTTCATAGCTTTGCTGGGCTGCTTTTACTTCGAGGATTGTGGCTTCGTTTACTTTGAATTTCTCCATGATCAGATCAAGCAGCTTACCGGCATTCTGGTAATTGACTTTTTGTGATTCGAGCTGCTGCAATGTGGTTTGATAGGTATCAAATGTATTTTCGACAGTGGCTTTTAATGACATCAACAGACTTTCTTTTTCAAGCAACGCATTTTCTACACTGAGCATGGCATTTTCCTGCTGCTTTTTATAAATATTCCCGTTGAAAATTGGGATTGCTAGGGTTGCTCCAACGTACGGACCATAATTTTGGTTATACAGATTAAACCCTGCCGAATTGCTGCTGTGTGAAAAATTATATCCGGTGTTTACTTTTATTGACGGGTAACGCTGTGCGCGCATTTCCTTTACAATCTGTTCATTGATTTTTACCTGCATATCGGCTGAAAGGTACTGCGGGTTTTTTTCAAGAAAATTAATGATCGAATCTTTTTGAATACCACTTCCTGTTTCGATGGTATCGGAAACCGAAAAACCATAAAAGGCCTTCACTCCCATCAATTGCAAAAGCTCATTTTTTTGCCTGTCTACCATCAGTTTCTGGGATTCAATGTTCTGAGCAATCATGCTCATGTCGATGTCCGATTGTAATATATCTGCATCATTTGCCATCCCCACATTTTTTCTTGCTTTTATAACCTCTGATTTTTTTTCTGATACTTCCAGATTTTTCTGAAGGATCTGCAAATAGCCCTGCTGCCTTACAATATCATAATAAACAACCATAATGGCAGCCAGAATATTCTGAATCTGTGAATTCAACTGCAACTCAGTTTGCATCTGAAGCTGGTTGAGTCTTTCCTTTGTTGCCATTACTTTAAACCCGTTAAACAAAACGATACCGGCTGATACGCCTGCCGTCAGTGAATTGCTGGTAACTCCCTGTTTCGAAATCTCACTCCCGGTGCTTAATTTCTGGTCGAGGTTGTAAACCGAATTGTTATCTCCCGCTGCAATACCAACAGTTGGCATCCCTCCTGCCATTCCATAACTGTTATTGTTTTTGCTCATCTCAAGGATATTTCCTGAAATCTGAATATCAAAATTGTTTTGCAATGCAGAATCTATGGCATTTCTGAGCGACAGAGTGTTTTGGGAGAACAACATCACCGGCGCTAAAAACAGTATTGTCAGTATTTTATAAATCATTTTTAAAATAATTTTATATTTTACCCCAAGTAAATCGAGGTTTGATTATTCATCTGTTGTTTTTGTTTTTCCTGAGATAAAAATGTACATAGCCGGAATCACAAACAATGTCAGCACCAGTGAAAATAATAGTCCGCCCACTACCACAATCCCTAAAGGAATTCGTGAAGTGGCTGCGGCGCCCAGACTTAATGCGATGGGCAATGCACCCAAAGAGGTTGCCAGGGTTGTCATTAAAATAGGGCGAAGTCGCTGGGCAGATGCCTCAATAACCGCATCATGTTTTGACAATCCGGATTTTCTCTTCTGATTGGCAAATTCAACGATCAGAATTCCGTTTTTGGTTACCAGTCCAATCAACATGATCATCCCGATCTGGGAAAAAATATTGAGGGTTTGTCCGAATATCCACAGTGAAAGATAAGCACCGGCCAATGCCAGCGGAACGGTAAGCATGATGGTGAACGGGTCGCGGAAACTTTCAAACTGGGCGGCCAGAATCAGGTATATAAGCACCAAAGCCAGAATAAATGCAAACATGATGTTTGATGAACTTTCGGCATAATCGCGCGACGGTCCGGTCAGTGAAGTCTGAAAACTCTCATCAAGCAGTGAATCGGCTATTTTCTGCATGGCTTTCACCCCATCGCCCACTGTTTTTCCTTCGGCCAGAGAAGCTGACATGGTTGCCGATTTGTAGCGATTATAGTGGTACAAGGATGGCGGATTGGCATTTGATTCAATTTCAAGGACCGAGGATAGCGGTATGCTGTGCCCTTTGCTGTTTTTCACATATAGATTCAATACATCCTCGGGAGTTTGCCTGTCCTTTAACCGAACCTGCGAAATGACCTGATATTGTTTGCCGTTCATGATAAAATAATCGAGACGTCGTCCGCTGAAAGCCGACTGCAAAACATCGGCAATATCGGCTGTACTCACTTTCAGCTCGCCTGCTTTTACCCTGTCAATAATAATATCCACTTCGGGTTTGTTAAACTTAAGATTGACATCCACATTCTGAAATATTTTATTGCTGCGGGCCACATCAAGAAATTTCGGGATGACAGATTTCAGTTTATTAAAATCAAGGTTCTGTATCACAAATTGCACCGGCAAAGATGCTCTGGAACCCATTCCCACGGAGATGGTCTGCTCCTCTACTGGAAAAATCCTGATGTCGTTGAACCTGAACATTTTTTTTGTGAGATCGGCTGTGATTTCTGCTTGCGTTCTGGTTCGCTCCGACGAAGGAACAAGTCCAAGACGTCCCATGGCACCGTTTACTCCAGTGCTGCTCCATCCGGGGACTGAGAAAAAAACAAAATCAAATTCGGGAACGCTGTCGGTTAAATATTTTTCCAATCCTTCGATGGATTTGGTCATGTAATCGTAGCTGGCTCCTTCGGGACCGGTGATCATGAAACGCATGGCAGCTTTATCTTCCATGGGGGCCAGTTCGGACTGCAGTTGTTTACTAACAAGATAAATAATTGCCAAACAAGCGATTATTATCACTATAGCCATTCTTCTAATCGAAATAAAACGAGTAAGAAAATTTTTATACCCTGACTCCAATCCCTGAAAAAAGGGTTCGGTCTTCACATAAAACAGGCTGTGTTTGTCTTTTTTTCCCGTAAGGAGAATATTTAAAACCGGGGTAATGGTAAGGGAAACGAATGCCGAAACAAGCACTGCTGCGGCAAGAACAATGCCAAATTCCCTGAATAAACTGCCCACAAATCCCTGAAGGAAAACCACCGGAAGAAAAACAATTGCCAAAGTAACCGACGTGGAAAGAACCGCAAATATGATTTCCTTGCTCCCCTCTATGGCTGCTTTGCGGATGGGCATCCCCTTTTCAAACTTCCTGAAGATATTTTCAGTCACCACGATACCATCATCTACCACCAATCCGGTTGCCAGCACAATGGCGAGCAAGGTCAGGATGTTGATGGAAAAACCTGCCACATACATAATAAAAAATGTTGCGACGAGTGAAACAGGGATGTCAATGAGCGGGCGGATGGCCATTTTCCAGCTTCTGAAAAACAGGAAAATAACGGCAATCACCAACAAAATGGCGATCAATAAGGTTTCGGTCACTTCATTAAGTGAACGCCGCACATTTTTAGTATTATCAACAAGCATGGTAAAGATCATGTCTTTGCCCTGCTCGGAGTTTTTAATTTCATCAAGGCGTTTATTAAACTCGTTTGAGATGTTGATATAATTTGCTCCGGGTTGCGGAATAACAGCAATACCAACAGCACTAACCCCGTTCAGGCGCCAGCTTTGCTCATAGTTTTCGGGGCCCAGTTCAACTTTAGCCACATCAGAAAGTCGGACAATACCACCGGCATCCTCGCGCAATATCAAATCCCTGAAATCCTTTTCGGTGGTTAACCGGCCCATGGCCCGGATTGTCATCTCGGTTTGGTTTCCATACAATTTTCCCGAAGGAGCTTCAATATTTTCACGTTTAAGAGCGGCTGTAATATCTGTAAAAGTAAGATTGAAACCGTTCAATTTATCGGGATCGATCCACAGGCGCATGGCCGGTCTTTTTTGTCCGATGATCATCACAGAACTCACTTCGGGAATCGTTTGAAGGCGGTTTTGCAAAACATTTTCAGCATAATCGCTGAGTTCCATCAAGCCTTTACCAGGACTTTGAACTGCAAGAATGATAATAAAATCGGAGTTGGCATCAGCTTTTGTCACAACGGGCGGGGCGTCAATATCCTGGGGCAGGCTGCGCATGGCCTGACTTACTTTATCGCGTACATCGTTGGCGGCGGTTTCGAGGTCGGCACTCAGGTTAAACTCAACGGTGATCTGACTTCGTCCGACCGAGCTTGTGGATGAGATGCTCCGGATATCAGGAATGCCATTGATGGCTTTTTCGAGGGGTTCGGTGATCTGGCTTTCAATAACATCGGCATTGGCACCCACATAGGTAGTTGAAACCGTAATCATGGGCGGATCAATGGCAGGATACTCGCGCACGCCCAAAAAATAAAAGCCAATAAACCCGAACAGCAGAATGAAAATATTCATTACTGTTGCCAGAACCGGTCTTCTTATGGATAGTTCAGAGATATTCATTTTCCGGCAGGTTTTTTATCCGATTTATTTTCCATTTTCATTTCTCTGACCTTTCGAACCTTAACCATGTCGTTGGGTCTGACAAAAAGCACACCGCTAACTACGACAGAATCGCCCGGACTGATACCCGAAATTACCTCAACCATATCTTCGGTGCGGATTCCGGTTTCGATATCAGTAAAAATGGCTTTTCCACTTTTAATAATAATTGCTTTATTTGTGGATGCTTCAGGAATAATTGAGTTTGAGGGGATAAAAATTCCCTGTTTGCTGTTTTTGAGATTGACTTTCACGAAGGAACCCGGACTGATGTTTCCTTTTTTCAGGTAAGCCCGAACTTTCAGATTTCTGGTATTGACATCGATCATTGGTTCGCTGGCAGAAATTTCGGCGATAAAAGATTCTTCAGAATTGTTAGTTTTGACCAGCACTTCATAACCCGGCTTAACCATTCCAGCGTATGATTCGGGAACAGCAAAATCAATTTTTATTTTATCCGTTTGTTGCAGTGTTCCCAACAATGTTTGGGGATTCACATAAGCCCCTTCGCTGACCAATCGCAAACCAAGTACCCCGCGGAATGGAGCCCGAACCACAGTTTTATCAATCTGGGCATAAACAATTTTCAGATTGGCTTTCAAGGCATTGACCTGAGAAAGAGCCGCATCATAATCGGCCTGGTTGACCCCGTTAATTTCAAGAAGTTTCTTAAGACGCTGCTCGGTTTTTTCAGCCAGATCTAACTGCACTTTAAGCTGTTCGGCCTGAGCCTGAAGTTCGGCATCATTGATGCGTGCGAGCACAGTACCTTTATTAACTACAGCGCCATCGGGCAGGTTAAGAAAAGTAAGTCGTCCGCTGATCTCCGGAAACAATTGAACCATTTCCTCTGAAAGCGCCGATCCGTTCACTTCCAGTCCGGATGAAAATTCCTCACTGCCGGCAACCATTACATCCACGATGGCCGGAGGTTTGTCCTTTTGTTTTTCTTCACCTTTTTTGCAGGAATTTAATCCGGCTAAAAAGAAAATTACAATAAGAAATAAATATATATGTTTCATAATTTGACAGTCTGTTTGTTAAGGTTTCTTTTTATATCGTTCAGTGTTGCCAAAAATTCAGAAATTCTATCCTCTGAAATGCCTGCAAGAGCCTTGCTGACAACCTTTTTCATAGCTTTTTTAATTTCGGGCAATTCCTTTTCGGCTTTAGGAGTGAGAACCAGTCCGTACTTTCGGTGATCATCGGTCATTCTGACCCTTTTCACATAACCTTTTTCAGAAAGATAATCAATAACCCTGACCATGGTCACTTTATCTGACATAAGCTTTCCTGCCAGTTCCTGCTGAGTAAGGCGGCCTTTGCCCTCACCGATGAGAATCAGCGCATAGTAATTACGCTCAATGTCGAGGTGACTGAGGTTGTGGTTAAGCTCGGCCAGAAAAGACTTTCCAACAATCGAAAGCAATCTACCTAAGGGTTGCGGAGAATAATTTATTTCCATTTTTCAAAAAGAAACAAAGATAGTTAATAATGTTTATGGTTTACATTGTTAACTTGTTTTTTTGTAGGTTGCAAACGGATGATATCTGATATTATTAACACAACTTTTACAATGCTTTACGTATTACTAAAATGAGTTTAAATGCAATTACTATTCATTCATTGAATGAAGCAACCATTTAATAAAAATACTCGTCTTTAAATAACATGTAATCAATAGTTTTAATATCTTTGATTCATTCGTTGGTTTTTTATTCAAATACCTGTATGCTATGAAAAAAATTACTACTCTTTTTGCTATTCTGATTATCACATTGGGATATGGGCAAAACTGGAATGAAATCATAAAAATTGTATCCTCAGACAGATCAGAATATGATGAATTTGGTGTTTCGGTTTCCATATCAGGAAGTTATGCAGTAATCGGGGCGCCGGGAGAAGGCGTTGTCATCGGTTCAGACACCATTCCGGGTGCAGGAGCCGCCTATATTTTCAGAATGGATGATACCGGCAATTGGTTTGAGGTTCAGAAAATTCAGTCATCTGATTTAAATGTAAATGACAATTTCGGAACATCTGTGGCAATTTCCGGGGATTATATAGTAATAGGTGCCAGTTATGAAGACGAAGACGCCTTATTAGGGGAATACATATCTAATGCGGGATCAGCATATGTTTTTGAAAGAAATGAGTCAGAAATCTGGGAGCAAAAGCAAAAGCTTGTTGCTTCAGATCGCGGACTTGCCGATATTTTTGGATCATCAGTATCCATTTCAGGTAATGTAATAATAATCGGTGCACCAAATGAGGATGAAGATGCAACAGGCGGTACAACAATATCCAATTCAGGATCGGCTTATATTTTTCAAAGAAATGAATCAGGAGTTTGGAATGAAATTCAAAAAATTGTTGCACCAGACAGAGCCGAGACAGATATTTTTGGAAATTCAGTATCAATTTCAGAAACTTATGCTATTGTTGGGGCAAGTGGAAAAGAACTTGAAATAGTTGGAGGAACGTTAATTAATAATGTTGGAGCAGCCTATATTTTTGAAAAACATGTTTCCGGGATTTGGATTATGGTAAAAAAAGCTATGAGTTCTGATGGCAGCGAGGGTGACTTTTTTGGATGCAGTGTCGCGATTTCGGGTAATAATTCAATAATTGGTGCCGCAGCTGAAAATCATGATGCAGAAGGAAACAACAACATGGTTTCTTCAGGTTCAGTGTACCTGTTTGAACGGAATGCGTATGGCAATTGGCAGCAATTTCAAAAAATTGTGGCTTCAGACCGACAACCGGGGGATAATTTTGGTTATACAGTGGCTATTGACCATGAAATTGCAATTATAGGATCATATGCCGAGGGTAACTTACTTCCTGGTGACACATTAATAAATGCAGGGGCTGCTTATATTTTTAGAAAAAACGGGGAATGGCAACAACTTCAAAAAATAACCGCTCCCGATAGGGATGACAATGATTTCTTTTCAGTTTCTGTTTCCATTTCAGGCAGCTATGCTATTTCAGGTGCATGGTTTGAAGACCATGATTTAACAGGAGAAACGTATGCAGAATCAAGCGGATCTGCCTACATTTTTAACAGCAAAGGTGTTTATGGAATGTTTTATATGGATATAAATGAAAATTGTGAAATTGATGGTTATGAAGCAGGTTTACCACTACGAATGGCTATAATCAATCCCGGAAATATTGTTGTAACAGCAAATGATGCCGGTATGTGGTTTATTGATTCTCTTTTACCGGGTGGTTATTCAATCACAGCAGATACTTCGGGTAATTGGCAAATTACTTGTCCGGTTACTCAATATTTCACAGTAGTTCATCCAGACAGTGCACTAATTGCACCATATTTTGGTTTTATCAGTACACAACCTTGTTCTGATCCTGAAATTTCTGTTTTTATGCCTATTATGAGACCATGTTTTGATAATCAAAGTATTTATTTACAGGCTTGTAATCAGGGATTGGCAACCGGACCATTAAATGACGCTTATGTTGTGCTGGAATTAGATCCATTGATCACAATAAATTCATCAACGGTTCCTTATTCATCAATTGGAGAAAATTTATACCAATTTAATATTGGAGATTTAAATCCCGGATTCTGCTTTGACTTTTGGATCAGCTCAAGTATAAGTTGTTCTGCAATTGCGGGACAAACGTTATGCTTAAATGCCAATCTTTTTCCTGTTGACTCATGTGCTTTCGAAAGTATTCCTGAAATTCCTACAGGCAGCATTACCCCATGCGAACTCCCATGGGATCATAGTAGTTTAAGTGTTGAAGGATGGTGCCAAAATGATTCCATTTATTTTACAGTTACCAACACAGGCGATTTTGGTGACGGTGACATGGTATGCTATTCACCTGTTAGAATTTATATTGACGGGGTATTGGTTATTCTTGATTCGGTGCTTCTTGCCGGAAGTGAAACCACAACCTTTGTTTTTCCCGGTGACGGCCGAACCTGGCATTTTGAAGCCGATCAGCATCCCCTGCATCCCGGAAGTTCACATCCAAATGCAACTGTTGAACTATGTGGAAATGAAGAAAACTGGACACCCGGAATTGCAAATTATTTTCCAGCAGATGATGAAGATCCTGTAAATGATATATATTGCAGTGAGGTTACAGCATCCTATGATCCTAATGACAAAACCGGTTACCCGCATGGCATTGGCGAGGAACATATTATTTATCCCGATGTACAGTTGCAATATGTAATACGTTTTCAGAATACAGGAACAGACACAGCCTTTACTGTGGTTTTACTTGACACACTTGACGTTGATCTGGATATTTTCTCAGTTGTTAAGGGTGTCTCAAGCCATAATTGTGACTTTACAATTTATGGTCCCAGAATTTTAAAATGGACTTTTAGTAACATTCTGCTGCCCGACAGCACAACCAACGAACCAGAAAGCCATGGATTTGCCACCTTTACAGTAGATCAGAATCCCGGACTGACCGATGGGACACAAATATTTAATAAGGCTGCAATTTATTTCGATTTTAATGATCCTGTAATAACCAATAGCACTTCACATATTATTGACCGCGACTATGTTTTCCCTTCCTGGACTGAAGTTTCCGTGGTAAATTACGAGGGCTGTGATGCGTTTACATATAACGAATATACGTATACCCAACCCGGAACGTACATGCAACTTGTTGAAGGTGTCGGTGGCATTGACACCCTGCTTACCATTGAAGCAAATGTCCTTGGTCCTGATTTGCGTTTAACAGTTTCTGAACCGGTGATTACCTCGAACGCAAATGAAGCCAATTACCAGTGGGTCGATTGCGTCAATTCATATTCTCCTATTGCAGGCGCCACTGCACAGAGTTTTACCGCTCCGGGCGAAGGCAGCTATGCAGTTATTCTGAGTCAGAATGGATGTGTAGACACAACAGAATGTATTAGCTTCACTCAGGTTATTGAAAATAATTTTGATTCTGAAATTTCCCTCTACCCCAATCCTGCCGACGAAACATTCATTATTGATTTGGGCGGAATTACAGGAAAAGTAAATATTTTCATTACCGATGTGCTCGGAAAAGAAGTATTTGCAGGTGATTATTCAGACCAAAGGATCATTTCAATCAACCCCGGTATTTCTGAGGGTATTTACTTTGTGAATATCAATTCTGAAGGCAGAAAAGCTGTTATCAGAGTGGTGATTAATTAATTTAAATATTCAGTAATTATATAGCCGTCATCGCATTACTTTACCGGCATACTGCGATGACGGTTTTTTTTCGATAATTTCAAATTATCTACCTAAACCATCATACATCATACATCATACATCATACATCATTTCGCTGTCCGTTTCCGTACAAAAACGTTCCAAACCGAACACCTTTATTGGTTATAGGTTATGAATTATAAATTATAAGTTAATGATTCATTGATACTTAAAAAGTTTGGCACGGCTTTGGTATAATACAAAGCGTGAAACATTAATAAATATGAAAACAAAAGTTCTAACAATAATCGCAGTTCTTTTTATACTGAACTCTGGATTTGCAAATGAGATTTCGAAAAGCGGAATCAACGGGGATGCTGATTTAACAGCAAGTATTTCAAAAATGATTAACCTGTCGGGTTGTCCGCTAAAGGATGATGCAAACGGTGAAGTGATCGTGAAGTTTATGATTGACGATATGGGTTATCTGAAAATAAACAATATCAGCACTTCAAATCAGAATCTGTCAGCTTTTATTCTGAAAAACCTGGAAGGTTACAGGGTAAAGATGATCGACGAGAACCTTGTAAACAAGGAACTCACCTACAGATTCTCCTTTGTATCTGCAAATTAAACCGCTTCATAAGTTAAGTGCAATAATAAAGTTAAGTAGAGAACGGAAGAGGGGGGGGACAAGGTCCTTTCCCTTTTCTTTTTTTATATCCGTAGCTTTAGCGGAGGGATTTCGGGTTTGAGGTTTCGGGTTTGGAGTTTAATGAGGGGCAACCACAAGGGATTGCCCGTGCCTTTGTTGTTCCTGGTAGCGGATTCCATGTTGCGTGTTTATTAGGTACGCAATGACAAAGTCAGTAGCTTTCCATAGGTTGAAACCTATGGTATGATTGGGCAACTCCTTCGGAGTTATTTTTCCGGACAATGAATGTAATAGCATTGGGAGTGAATCAAAAATTCCAATTTTCATCTCAGCAAAACTGAATCTTTCCCTTACAAAACAACAATCTCACGGTTAATGATTTCATTTCCAAACCTGCATTTGAGCAAATAAACACCTGAATTTAATTTCAGCTCCTGAGAATTAAGCAGAATGGAATGACTACCCGGTGCCTGTTTTTGATTGAGCAAAATATGGATTTTCTGTCCGTTTATATTAAATAATTGTATCTCAACTTGCTCCTGCGAATTCAAAACATACTTAATTTTTGTAGTCTGATCAACAGGATTGGGGTAAATATCCAGTGCAAATTTGCCTGAGATTTCATCCACATTTCCACCCACTCCGTTATCCTCGAGATTTGAAACAGACTGTGAAAATGGTCCGCCAACTTCTTTGGATCCTGCTGTTGACGAGTAGCACGGAACGGGTTTCACTGCAGCCACACGGTAATAAAGGGCTCCGGTCAGAGATGTTTCATCGGTATAGGTAAAATTGGTGCTGTTTGTGGAGTCAATCTGTACCATTTCGGTAGGTGTTGTTCCCCTGAAAATACGGTATTTTGTGTAGTCAAACCCTTCATAATGTTCCCAGGTAAGGGCAAATCCGGTAGGTGTTGCGGGCGAAACATTCAGATGGATTGTTTTGTGATAGTCGCCCGGAGCAATTTCAGTTCCGCAGGTATCAATAATCGAAATTTTATATTTATCGGAAGCTGTTCCGGGATTGGATGTCATATCAATATACTCACTCAACTCATACGAATTAACAGTCCCGATCACAGTCCAGTCCTCTGTTGTCATTTTATAGATGTTGTAAGCCGAAGCAGGCACACCGGATTCCTGAGTCCAGATAATTTTATTTTTTCCGGTAGCCCCATCAACGGTAACCATACAGATGTCCTTATTCTGATATGTATAGAGAAAACAACCCGTTCCGTCACTGTTGGTTTTTAATAAATATACATCCTTGTCTTCGACCGAAAAAAACTCATCATACCAGTTAAAGAAACCGCACATTGCCAGACCGTAATCGGATGTTTCAATGATGTGACCAACCCATGGATCCATTAGTCCTGAATAATAGCGATTCCACTGCTCGGCTCCGGTCGAATTGATCTTCAGGATTCCGTAACCGCCAACCGGAGGATCATAATTTTCGGCTGTAAAAAGTATGGCATATCCTCCATCGATTGTTTCGGAAATTCCGTAGCCGGTTGATGAATTATAAGAAACAAAATAATCTTCGTGCCATTGCTCATTTCCCAAAGCATCAGTTTTTACTACATACAGGTCGTTTTCAAACCCACTGCCTGTGGCAATAAACCCGCCATCACCTGTTTGTTTGACCGAATAGCCATATCCGGCCGAATAGGTTTTATTCCATACCTCACCTCCTGAATCGTTCATCTTAATCAAATTCACGGAATAGCCTGATGTTCCTGTGCTGTTTTCAGAACCAACAATGATGTAATTGTTATCGGTGGTCTTGTCAACCTGATAAAACTGCCAATGATACATTGACTCCTGATACACTTGTTGCCAAACGAAATCACCTGAAGCATTAACACGAAGTACAAAACCTCCAAAATCGGCTTCCCCGACGATTAAATATCCCCCGTCATTGGTCTGGACCACATCATTTGCCCTGTCGCTGCCGTTGATTTCAAAAGATTTAGACCATTCCTTTGTGCCTGTAGCATTTGTTTTCACAAGATAAACAAGTGAAAATCCCTCTGAGTCACCTGTGGTTCCGGCTAAAATCACACCATTATCTGCTGTAAGATACAAACTGCTTACATTTGATCCAAATCCCTCATCATAAGTCTGTGACCATTGAACTGTACCATACCGGTCGGTTTTCATCAACAGGGCTTTGCCTTCTTTTCCTCCACACAGCAGGTAACCGCTGTCAGCAGTCTGCACCAGTTCGGCAGCAAATTCATTTACATCGCCGTCATCAATAATTTTCTCGAATGATTCCTGGGAAAAGGAAAACAATGTTGCAAAGAGCAACAGCAGAAGTGGGATATTTTTTTTCATAAGGAATTTATTATCTGATAATTTCAATTTTACGGTTAATGGTTTTATTTTCAATTGTAATTCTGAGGAAGTATGAACCCTGTTCAAGTTTTTCAAGGTTTAGCTTTTCGGTATAGGTTCCGGGGATTTTTTTATCGTAATGCACCGAAAGCACAGTTTTACTGGTAATGGAGACCAATTCAATATTAACCTGTGAAGGAGTCATTAGTTTATAGGATATCTGTGATTCATTTGAAGCAGGATTGGGATAGATGCTGATATTGTATTTATCTGAAGAAAGTTCATCAACATTCCCTCCAACTCCGTTATCCTCGAGATTTGAAACAGACTGTGAAAATGGTCCGCCCACATCTTTTGCTCCTGTTGACGAGGAGTAGCAGGGAACAGGTTTAACTGCCGCAACCTGATAGTACAATGCACCGGTAAGTGAAGTGGTATCGGTGTATGTAAAATTGCTCGAAAGAGTCGAATCAATCTGTACCAGTCCGCCTGCCGCTGTCCCTCTGAATATCCTGTATTTGGTAAAAGTAAAGCCCTCATAATGTTCCCAGGTAAGGGCAAAACCGCTTGGGACACCCGGAGAAACATTGAGGTGAATTGTTTTATGATAATCGCCGGTGAGGGTTTCGTTCCCGCAGGTATCAATGATAGAAACCTTATACCTGTCGGAGGCAGTTCCCGGATTTGAGGTCATGTCAACATATTCGCTCAATTCAGTTGCATTAACGGTACCTATTACCTCATATCCTTCGGTGGTAAGTTTATAGATATTGTATGCAGATGCGGGTTCTTCGGGAGTCCAGATAACTTTATTTTTTCCTGTCGCATTGTCAACAGTAACCATGCATATTTCCTGTAATCCGGTAAGATAGCCGAAACAACCTTCGCCATTTTCATCGGTTTTAATGAGATAAATATTTGTGTTTTCAACTGATCCTCCATCAAGGTATTCATATTTTCCTGTAACTGCAAAGCCATTATCAGAAGTACCAATCATTCTGGTAACATACCCGCTGTTGTCACCGCTGAAATTTTTGCTCCATAACTTGGTGCCTGATTCGTCGTATTTTCTCAAAACCACGTCAAAGCCTTCGGGCTCATAGGTTGTTTCATAACCGGCAACGACATATCCGCCTGTTGTCTGGACCACATCAATTCCTGTGAGAAAGAAATCAACCGAAGGATTTTTGGTCCACAAAGTATCCCCGTTACCATCAAGCCGAAGCAGATAAAAGCTTCCATGCATACCTGTTGCAATGAATCCGTTATCAAAAGTATTGTCTATTCCAAAGGCGTAACCGGCTCCGGCAGTCTCTCCCCCATATCTTTTATGCCACTGCTCAACTCCTGAGGAATTAAGTTTTATGAAGAAGGCTCCTGTACCGCCAGCATAACTGGATGTTGAGCCGCAGCAGAGGAATCCCCCGTCTGTTGTCAG
This sequence comes from Bacteroidetes bacterium GWF2_38_335, assembly GCA_001769535.1. Taxonomy (GTDB): domain Bacteria; phylum Bacteroidota; class Bacteroidia; order Bacteroidales; family GWF2-38-335; genus GWF2-38-335. The sequence goes on along the minus strand of MEOH01000007.1, from coordinate 132,467 downwards.
TGTCATGTCATAGACATAATCATAGCTTGAACCGCCAAAAGTCTGGGCCCATTGCTGGTTTCCCGATGCATCGGTTTTCACCATCCATCCGTTATAATTAACATCGGTAGTTTCAGTAGTGCCTGCCAGGGCGAAACCGCCATCAGCAGTTTGTTTAACAGCGTAGGCCTTATCCTTTACCGTAGTACCGAAAGTTTTTGTCCACACCGAATCGCATGCAGCATCAAGCTTCATCAGAAAGAAATCAAAATCGGTCTCGTAAGTGCCGGAATAACCACCGATAATATAACCACCATCACTTGTTTTTTCAATGCAGGTAACCTGAACAGGATAGTCCAGATCAAAAGTCTTGTTCCACTGTTCGATTCCGTCAGCATCTGTTTTAAGAAGAAAAACATCCGACATTTTAAAACAGGCTGCCAAAAAACCACCATCGGAGGTCTGAACCACATCCTGACCTTCTTCGATTACTGATGGGTCGCCATAGTTTTTTTCAAATGTTGATTGTGCTGACAAACAAATTGTTGCAAAAGCAAATATCAGAAATACAATGTTTTTCATAGTTGGTTTTTTTTGATGAAACTATAAAAAATACAATTATTATAAAAACCTATGTAAAATATTTTTATTAATGTAAGCAATACATTGACTAATAGCTCAATTTGGTAATCTGGGAATTATCGAATAATAATAGGAAAGCTAATTCTACTATAACACATTATGGATTATACTGTTTTTTTCTCCTTTCTTCACCCCGAAACTATAGGCTGTATGAAAAATCAACCTGTCCCTTTAGATATTAAGGATAAAACAAGTTAATTTGTTAATATATTAAAAAAGAGCTAATTATGTATTTTATATTTTCACCTGTTTTCTGAAAATCAATTTTGCTCCAATGATTATCTTAAGAGTGTAAACACCCGGCTCCAAATTCGACTCATTTAAGTTCAGTTTGGTTTTATGTATGCCAGGATTTTTCTTTTCTGAAGGAATTGCTTTTATAAGCTGTCCTGATTGGTTATAAATTTCAAAACCAACGTCTGTTTTCTCAGATAATTCATAAGAAACAACGAAATAATAATCAAAAGGATTGGGAAAGACTTCAATGCAATATTTTTCAATCACGACATTATTAATATCAGAACCATGTGTTTGCCATATATTTGAAAAGGCTTCGTTAAATGTTTCTCCTAAAGATGAAGTACAATAGTTTTGAAGTACTGCAGATATCCTGTAATACAAATTTTGTGTTGTGTCAATCAAATCCAAATAGTCTGTTTCTATATCGGTTGAATCAATTAATATCATGTTATCTATACTTATTCCCCTGTAAATGCGATAGCCAATAATTGGACTTCCATATGGGAACATAGGGTTATCATGATAATTTGAAATGCTATTCCAATCAAGATCATAGCCAATTGAAGTATTTGTTATTGGTTTTTCCAGAAGAAGATTAAAATCACATTGAAAAACCGGCATATAATATTCAGGATAGTCACCAAAATCAAATGTTAGATTTCCGCATGTGTCTTCAACTGTAATATAATAACCAACAACTTCATTTGGATCAGATAATTCATCAAGAACTTCTGTTGGTTCACCAGAATTAACAGATTTCACAAGACTACCATCACTTCTGTACAAATGATACTTCTCCATGAATGGTGAGGGAGTCCAAATTATTTTGTTTTTACCTGTTGTTTCATCATTGGTAACCAGACCAATATCATACGAACCCTGCACTTGAAAACAACCATTGCCATTCTCATCTGCTTTCGCAATATATATCATATTAGCTTCAGTGCCAATAAAGACAAAGCAATTATCGTCAGTTAAAATAAATTTACCATTTCCAATGCTTTTTTCCCAAATCATTTTATCAGAGGAATCAAATTTCTGGAAATAATTAAGCGGATAATTTCGATGTCCTGTTATATAATAGCTCCCATCAGATGAACTATTGATATCAACAATTGGAATATTTGGAGGAGCATACACCCAGATATGGTCAGCAATAACCCTTTTAGTAAATAATGTATTGCCAATTGAATCTAATTTATAATAATAGCTGGAAGGCACCCCATCATCGTTAAAATAAACCGAAATAATAAAACCATTATCCTGTGTATTTGTCACCGTTGAGACCATAACTTCTAATAAAGTAGAACTGCTGTTTGAAAAAGTTTGACTCCATTGGTAGGGACCTGCGGCGTTTATCTTCATTATTGTTCCAAATTTCGGGTAACAGTAATAATACCCTCCCCCTACTATTACAATTCCTCCATCCGAACCTACACAAACATCACTGACATTTATACTATCGTCATTGTATGTCCAAAGCTCATTTCCATCAGAATCAGTCTTTATTATTTTGAAATTAATAGTCTGATCAGAACCAGCAATAACATACCCAAGATCTTCTGTCCGAATTATTTTAACAGCATTTTCATCATTCTCCCCATAATAAACTTTTGACCAAAGTGAGTCTCCTTCTGAATTGATTTTCATTACAAAAAAATCGTATCCTGAGGTATCCGTAAGTATTTTCCCACAAATAACTGCCCCATTGTCTGCTGATTTTTCAATATCTGAAACGAAAACCGGTTTTATCCAATCAAAAAGTTTAACATTTTGTTGGATACCATAGCTATCTGTTTTAATTATAGAAAAATTCGAATCGTATTTTCCTAAAACCAAATATCCACCGTCAGCGGTTTGAATCACATCCACACCTAAATCATTGTAGGATGTAACATCGAACATCATCTCAAAATTTGATTGGGCCGAAACTTTTAATAAAACAATCAAAGCTATTGACAATAATAGAATTTTCATATCCTTTCTTTTTTGATATTTGCTTTAAATATTATATTTTAATTATTTCCCGACTAACACCCGGTACTTCATAATACTTTTCAAAAAGTATTTGTGATGAAATACCAGAATAAAATAAAATAATATAAAGCAAAGAAAACATATTACTCTCATGACACTATTTTTTTCAAATATATGTAAAATGTGATTATTTCAAAAACTAATTTATTGTTTTTCTAATAAATTACAACCCCAAAGCCACCTTCATCTTATCAAAAATCGAAGTATTTTCATAAACCCCGGTGAATTTTTCGGCACCCGGACCAATGGCAAAGACGGGCACCATGACAGATGTATGATCGAGCGTAGAAAATTCGGCAACCACAATTCCCTTTTCCAGACTTCCGTTTTTCAGAGATAATCCGCCACATTCATGATCGGCAGTGACAATTATCAAAGTTTCGCCGTTTTTTTCGGCAAATTCGAGGGCTACTGCCAGGGCTTTGTCCATATCCAGAGTTTCTTCAATGACCTGAGGCAAGTCATTGTCATGTCCGCCCCAGTCAATCTGTGAACCTTCGACCATTAGGAAAAAGCCGTTTTTATTTTTGCTTAAAAGGTCAATGGCTTTTTGGGTAGCTATTGGCAGCATATTTTTTCGGTACTTTGCTTCGGGATTATGTCCGGATGCTGTAAAAACTGCAACTTTATCCTTCGAAATTGATGTATTTAAGGAATCGCAAACCTGGTAACCTTTTTTAGCCAGTTCATCTAAAAGGTTTCGTTTATCCTTGCGGGATGCAAAATGATCACGTCCCCCTCCGATGAAAATGTCAATGTCGGTTTTCAGAAAATCCAGGGCAATTTCCTCATAGTTGTTGCGGTCGCGGTTGTGGGCCATGAAAGAGGCCGGAGTGGCGTGGGTAATTGCAGCTGTAGCAACCATTCCTGTTGACAATCCTTTTTTTTCAGCCAGTTCAAGAATCGAAACCATGGGAACCGTATCCATATCAACCCCTATGGCATAGTTATATGTTTTTTTTCCGCAGGCAATGGCTGTTCCGCCTGCTCCTGAATCGGTTACATAATCGCTGCCTGAGTTTGTTTTTGAAAAGCCGCTGAATTTCAATGAGGTCATGTAAAGCGATCCGCCGTTGGCAGTGAGCGCTGCATAAACCTGAGAAGTACCCATTCCGTCGCCAATAAAAAGAATTACATTTTTGGCTTTTGTGCCTTTGCAAATGGCTTCAATATTGAAATCCTTAACGGGATAAAAGGACTGGGATTGGTAATATTCATTGTCTTTATCATTGACAAATGATTTGTAGTCGCCTTGGGAAAAAGCTGAAAAATATAATAATATTAAGGGAATGAGAAGTAGTTTCATCATTATAATGTTTTTACAAATTTATATTTATTTTTTGAAATTGGATGTTTGCCTGCGGCTAAATTGAAGGATATTGGCTGACGCATTATTCGACAGGAAACAAGTTCTACGTTGGGAGAGAGACTTTATGTTCTAAGTCGGGAGACTAATGTTCCAAGTCGGGAGACTTGGAACAGCGGTGAATTGTTACATGTGGTCGATGTACAAAATGGCGTTGAGATGGTCAATTTCGTGTTGGAATATTTTGGCTGTGTAACCTTCTATCACTTCGCGGTGCAGGTTACCTGAGAGATCGTAAAACTCTACCACTATTGCTCTGTAGCGCTGAATTACATGGCTTTCGCCAGGAATGGATAAACATCCTTCATTGCTGCCGGTCATGGTTTGTGTTACATCAGTAATTTTCGGATTGATGCAAACCTGAAAAGGATCACCTGCAAGATCATCACGCATTACCCAGATAATATTCCGGTTGATTCCAACTTGCGGAGCTGCCAGTCCGACACCCGGATTCGCCGGATCGTTAACTGTAGCATACATTCTGCTTATAAGATATAATAAATCCGCATCAAGCGAGTCGGGTTTTACATCAATACACTGCTTCCTTAAAACCAAAGAATCATCATAATCAAAAATGGTATATAGGGGCATAATATCACTTGATCCGCCACTGTAAATTATTGCCTTTTCGTTGGTGGTAAAAGGACGAAAACCATTAACGGTCGAATCTCCATAGAAGGGAACTTCTTCTTTGGCGCATCCAAAAATGGTTATAATTAAAAATAAAAAAGCAAGATATTTCATTTGTCAGGTGTAAATAAGTTTTCAATGCAAATATAGACAATTAGTTGATTGAATGATAATTTGAAAATCCGGAAAATGTTGGTTTATTGGTTAAGGAAAGGTTAAAGTATGGGATACCCTCCCCTGCCCCTCTAAGGAGGGGAACCACTCCAGTAGCTCATTGGGAGGGGATTGGAATTGATGTAATTATTTGTTATTTTAGTGGACTAAAACTAACAAAATGGACATTTGCGGATATTGCGGAAGACAAGACAGCAGGGCACTTTACCCGACAACGGATGTTTTTGGAAACCATTATGAAATTCACCAATGCAATGTCTGCCACGCATATTTTCTGGCACCTCGTCCCGATGAACAGCGACTGAATCAGGCCTATGATTCATCATATTATGGTGAGCAGGAGGAAAAATTCAGTTCATCAAAAGTGGAAAATGTATTGGACTATTTCAGAAAACGCAGGGCAAAATATGTGAGTCGATTTATAAGAAAAAATGAAAATGTATTGGATATCGGCTGCGGAAACGGTCGGTTTTTGGGATTCCTGAAAAAATATGGCGATTTTAATATTTACGGAACAGAGTTGGATGGTAATTCGGCAGCCAGGGCAAAAAGAGTTGAAGGACTGAATCTTAAAGTCGGAATGCTCGAAAAAGGTGATTTTCCAAAAAACAACTTTCAGGCCATAACAATGTTTCATGTATTTGAGCACTTGTCGCACCCTGTCGAGATGCTCGACACAATCGACGAAGTGCTTTGTCCGGGCGGCGCGCTGGTTATTTCATTTCCAAACATTGCCGGTTTGCAAAGCGAACTTTTTAAAGGAAAATGGCTGCATCTTGATCCCCCAAGGCATTTGTTCTTTTTTGCCCCGGAAGATTTTATCAAATTAATGGAAACCAGGGGATACAAAGTTTTGAAAACAAAATATTTGTCCTCCGAACAAAACCCCTACGGATTCATACAAAGTACACTGAACATGTTTTATAAAAAACGTGAGGTACTTTTTGAAAGTCTGAAAGGCAACAAAGAATATATCAAAGAATACTCAAAATTCAATCTGTTATTTCAAAAGGCAGTTTTTGCAGGAACATTCCCTTTGTTTATGATTACCGATTTGTTTGAGAGTTTTTTTAAACGGGGGGCAACAGTTGAATTTACCTTTGAAAAATCATATACCCATTCGAATGATGCTGATGCGCAGGATTTAATTATTGATTAGGTTTTTCTCTTCCAGAGACGAGACACATAATAATGTGTCTTTACGGGGTGTTGCTGATCAGCTTTATGGATATTTCCAGTTTTTTGTCAAGGGAAAGTGAGCCGTCGATCCAGTGGATTTTGGTGCCTTTTCGTTCCATACCCCTGAACCAGGTCATCTGGCGTTTAGCAAACTGATGGATGGCTGTTTCCAGTTGCGAAAACATCTCATCATAAGTCAGTTTCCCGGTCACAAATAAAGTAAGATACTTATACTCCAATCCGTAATAAATCAAGTCATCGGGTGAAACTCCGGATGCAAGAATTTGCTCCGTTTCTTCAATCATTCCCGATTGCAAACGCTCGCGCAGCCGTCGGGTAATCCTTTCTCTTCGTTCAATACGGTTGTACACAATGCCGATGTTCAGACTGTTAATTTCGGGATAGTCAATTTCGATTTCGGGGTTATGCAGATAATATTCTTCAATTTCAATGGCTCTGATTGCGCGTTTTTTTGTATCCACATCAGTAACATTGTGAAGTTTTTTATAACGACTCAGCATTTCCTTAAGTTCGTCAAGAGAAAAGGTTTCAAGTTTTTGTCTGAGACCGGGGTTATCAGGAACCTGAATCAGTTTGTAACCCTTTAGCACAGCATCAAGATACATTCCTGTTCCACCGCACATTACAGGCATTTTACCCCGTGAAACAATGTCTTTGAACACAGGAATAAAATCGCGCTGAAATTCAAAGACATTGTATTTATAGCCGGGATCGGCAATATTGATAAGGTGATAGGGAATGTCAATTCCATTCAAAGTATAATCCTGAAGATCCTTACCGGTACCAAGGTCCATTTGCCTGTAAACCTGACGGGAGTCGGCGCTGATGATTTCACCACCAAGTTTCAGTGCAAGATGAGATGCCAGAGCAGTTTTCCCTCCGGCTGTATGACCAAGGATGGTGATCAGGTTATAGCTCATATCATCATTACATAATTCTTCAGTAAATTCTAATATCTGCTAATTTGCTAATTTGCTAATTATTCTTCGGGCCGGCAAATTGCGCAAATACCATCACAATAATGCTTATGCTGGCGAGATAAAATCCGATGCCGATAAAATCGAATATTGATTGCTTAACCGGTTCGGGTGATACTCCGGATGTCCATGTGATCAGGAGAAGAATTGTGTTGAGAAATCCCCATAAGGCACCCAAAGTAATGACAAAAATGTTCATTAATTGTTTGGAATTTGAGAAAGCAGAGCCGAACAGAGACATGGCAAGAACGCCAAGAAAGCAAATGAAAATAACATAGCCGAAACCGCCTCCGTCGAACAGACTGGCAGATAATTTCAGGAAAAAATTTATTTTTACAAGAGGTAAAAAGCAAGAAATGATTCCGAGAACCGATGCGCCCAGCATCACTTTGGTTTTGCCATCCATTGCGTTAAAATCAACTATTGGTTTGTTTGGTGTGGGTTGTGTGTTTTCCATATTATTTAATTTTTTGAGTAAATAAACAAATGAACTACCTCGCAGCAGAGCAGCGAGTATCAATAAAACATTTATATCTATTCGCCCCAAGGGGCGAAGTATTAATCCCATTTACCCCGACAAATTTCTTTGTCGAGGGTTGTTCAACTATAATTTTTGATGCGTTTTCAACTTTCAAAAATTTAGTTTCACTAATAAAAAAAAGGCCCTTCAGAAGAAAGGCCTTTTTCAATTTCTTTCAATACTATTTTAACTTGATCACATCAAGATACAGTAAAACAAGAAGTCCTAGGGCAATGGTTACAACATAAAATCCAATTCCGAGCATTCCAAAAGCAAATCCCGGGATTCTGATAATATCAATAACCCACAAAACTGAAATACCAATGATGGCACCTTTGTTAATTTTTGCTACTTGTTCAGCCGGCATATTCATTTTATCTCCAAATAATGTTGAAGCTATCAGATAGATAAAACCAATAAAAATTACGATTCCTAATCCGCCTGCATCAAGTAAGCTGACTGAATAGCCCATAACAGAAACTAATGGCAATAAGCAACCAACTATACCAGCAGCAGCAATAATCAAAACTGCTTTTGTTTTAGTGTCCATTGATTTGAAATCAAGTCCCTGACCTTTGTTTGTTTGTTCAGTGTTTTCCATAGTATAAAGTTTTTAAATTTTTTAACAAATATAGTTTAATCTTTATATCGTTTTTGTTTTTCAATGTGAATTTATCAACATTTTAACAATTTAATCTGTCTTTCATTTCATCTTATATTTTATTACTTTTGTCACTATTAATAATTGAAATGGCAGAAAGAATATCCTATAAAAACAAAAAAGCGTACTTCGAGTATGAGTTTATTGACAGGTATACGGCCGGAATTGTTTTAACCGGTACTGAAATAAAATCCATACGCGATGGAAAAGTCAGTTTCACCGACGCTTACTGTCTTTTTGAAAACCGGGAGCTTTGGTTAAGAGGACTGCATATCTCTGAATATAAGGAGGGTTCCTATAATAACCACCTGCCAAAAAGGGAGCGGAAGCTTCTTTTAAACCGTCGCGAACTCAATAAGCTTGAAGGAAAAATAAAGGAAAAAGGTTTAACCATCATCCCCATCATTCTTTTTATTGGAGATAAAGGTCTGGCAAAAATGGAAATCGCCCTGGCCCGTGGTAAAGCCGAATTCGACAAACGTGAATCAATAAAGAAAAAGGATTCGGATCGGGAAATTGACAGATTGATGAAGAGGTGAAAAATGCTGTAAGCATTTTTTGGATATTGGCTTCGCGATATTAGATATTAGCAGGCGCGAGATTTAGGGATTTTGGCTTTGCGGATTTTTGATATTGGTCCGCCAGCAAAGGCATAAGTGTTAGAGTATTGATAATATGCGTCTTACAAAACAAATCAAAAAGAAGAATACCCTGTTGTTAATTTCCATCCATTTTTTGTGTCATACATTTTTTTGTAATTAAAAATTGCAATTCCGGAAATTGTCAGCCCAAAACCTAATACACCTACAATCTTAAATTTTAACATTCTGTCACTATAACTGTTCCAATTTGCCGGATCGCTTGAACCCCCATATGGACTAACCAACCTGCCCCCTATTCCATAAAGCATCATCATGCTTCCTGCAATAATAAACAATGCTTTTGGTAATCGGCTACTGTTCCTGTATTTTAAATCATACCCTTTAATAAATATAATATCACATAACTTAACAGTGTCAGATTTGTAAAGAAATGATTCATTATTCAATGTAAAATTATCATTGAGTCTGATGGTCTTTGAAAACTCATTTTTTTTAGGTTGTGCAATTACCAATATTTTATCTTCCGGGTTCAGAAAAACTGTTTTTTTATTGCTTAATCTTTCGAGCTTAAATGCCAATATGCTGTCATTTTGAGAAAAACCAGTAGTTGACGCTAAAATAATCAAAGCAAATAAAAATAAAATTGTTTTCATTGTTTAGCTATTTTTTTATTAATAATTTTTAAAACAGACTTTCCACATATTTATTTGAGATAAGGACAGATTAACAATCACTGCCTGATCTTCATTTTTTACAAATGTAAATATTTTCTTCAAAAAAATAAATTATCCTCATTGTCTTCATCTTTAAAATAAAAGAGATAATTTTGAGCTATGAAACTAACCTTTTTGGGAACCGGAACTTCGCAGGGTGTGCCTGTCATTGGGTGCAAATGTGATGTTTGTCGTTCGACTGACTCCAAAGATAAACGGCTTCGCTCCTCACTCCTTATTGAAATTAATGATAAAGTACTGGTTATCGACTCGGGTCCTGATTTCAGACAGCAAATGCTACGCGAACAGATTGACAAACTCGACGCCATTATTTTTACACACGAACACAAGGATCACACTGCCGGCACCGATGACATCAGGGCTTTCAACTATCTTCAGCACAAACCCATGGATGTTTATGCCGAAAACAGGGTTATTGAATCGCTGAAAAAGGAGTTTTCCTATGTTTTTACTGAGTTTAAGTATCCCGGTATTCCTCAGATGACCATTCATGAAATTGAAAATAAACCTTTTTCGATTGACGGAATCGAAATTATTCCCATCAGGGTATACCATCATCAGCTTCCTGTTTTTGGATATCGTATTGGTAAACTCGCTTACATCACCGACACCAGTATGATTCCGGAAGAAGAACTGCCCAAACTGGAAAATCTGGATGTTCTAATTATCAATGCGCTCAGAAAAATTAAACACATTTCACATTTCAACCTGGAAGAAGCGCTGGAAATTATATCAAAGGTCAAACCTAAAATTGCCTACCTGAACCATATCTCGCATTTGCTTGGAAGCCATAACGAGATACAAAATGAATTACCTGAAGATGTGTTTTTGGCTTATGATGGGCTTGGGGTTAGTAGTGAGTAGTGAGTAGCAAGATACTTTGAACCGAAAACCAGGAACCAGAAACCAGAAACCAGGAACCAGAAACCAGAAACAGCAGAGAACTATTTAAGATTTACACTGTGTGTCTGATACATATTAATAACCCATTTGTCACCAACTTTCATCAGATTAAGTTCAACCTCCTCATTTGCCAGATCATTGGTAAATGTAACCTTGGCTTCATTGTTTATTGCTTCGGCTTTAAGAGATAAAATATGGACTTCCTTTACTTCATCATCCTTATATTGATGCAAGGTGCCGCTGTAATACTGATTTGCTTTTTCATAGTCAAGATGTGACAGATAATAATAAAAGACTTTGGCTACATCAGACGGACTTTCAGGATTTGCAGGCAGATCGGATTCTTTCATTGCATTGCCGGCAGCTTTTTCTTCGCTATTTCCATTTTTTGAATCACTGCAGGATGCGAGGGCGATTAATATTGTTAGAGTTGTTAGGTAAATCAGGGTTTTCATTTTTTTTGTTTTTTTTAGATCAAAATCTATTCATTTATAAAAGTGGTATGCAGATGCATGAGGACATGCAGAAGCATGTCCGTACGGATTATATATGGATGGCCTCGCCGTATGCGGCGGCGGCGGCTTCCATGATGGCTTCAGACATGGTAGGATGCGGGTGGATGGACTTGATAATTTCATGTCCGGTTGTTTCCAGCTTTTTGGCAACCACAATTTCGGCAATCATTTCGGTAACGTTCATTCCGATCATATGTGCGCCCAGCAATTCACCATATTTGGCATCAAAAATAAGCTTGATAAATCCATCGCGCGCTCCGGCAGCACTTGCCTTTCCTGATGCGGTAAAAGGAAATTTTCCCACTTTGATTTCAAATCCAGCCGCAATGGCTCCTTTTTCGGTGTAACCTACAGAGGCTACTTCGGGAGTGGTATAGGTGCAACCCGGAATGTTTTTATAATTTACCGGCTCGGGATTTAGTCCGGCTATTTTTTCCACACAGGTGATTCCCTCTGCCGAAGCCACATGCGCCAATGCATGTCCGGGCACAATATCCCCAATAGCATAAATACCTTCCACATTGGTACGGTAATATTCATCAACTTTCACTTTTCCTTTTTCAATCTGGATACCCAGATCTTCCAGACCAATATTTTCAATATTCGGAGTAACGCCCACAGCAGAAAGCACGATATCGGCAACAATTTTTTCTTCGCCTTTTTTGGTTTTCACAGTCACATGGCACATGTTGTCAATGATGTCCACTTTCTCGACTGAACTTTCTACCATCACTTTAATGCCGTCTTTTTTGAAGGATCTGCCAAGAGTTTTTGCCACTTCTTCGTCCTCATTGGGAACGATGGTTTCCATGAATTCTACAATAGTCACTTCAGTGCCCATTGAGTTGTAGAAATAGGCAAATTCACTTCCGATTGCTCCGGAACCCACAATCAACATTGATTTGGGAAGTTCAGACAGAGTTAATGCCTCACGGTAACCGATAATTTTTTTGCCATCCTGTTTAAAACCGGGCATTTCTTTTGATCGGGCACCGGTGGCAATAATAATATGTTTGGCAGTGACTTCGGTTTCAGTTCCCTCCTTGCTTTTCACAATGACGGTTGAATTGTTTTTCAGATAGCCTGTTCCCTGAACCACTTCAATTTTATTTTTCTTGAAAAGATACTGTATTCCTTTGCTCATACCATCGGCAACGCCCCGGCTGCGCTCAACAACCTTATTAAAATCGGCTTTAGCCTCACCTTCTATGCTGATACCATAATCGGCAGCATGCTTCAAATAATTAAATACCTGTGCGCTTTTCAACAGTGATTTGGTTGGGATACATCCCCAATTCAGGCATATTCCGCCCAATTCGGAACGTTCAATAACGCCCACTTTCATTCCAAGTTGTGAAGCCCTGATTGCGGCTACGTAGCCACCAGGACCACTTCCTATTACTACGAGATCGAAATTCATTTTTGTATTGTATTAATTCAGATGCGAAATTAAGTTTTTATTTTCAATGATAAAATGATAATGGTCAGATTTAAATTCGCTGGTCTTAGTTCATTACTCCTTCTTGATAATTAACACCCGATGCCAAAGGTCATCCCGACAGCTTCTATCGGGAGTCAAATGTTTTTGTTTGCGGGCTTTGAGTCTATAATTTATATTTCCGACAAGCCCTCATGATGGCATTTTTTTTATCATACGCTTTCAATTTCAACTAAAAAATTTTACTTTTACCCTAACCGTAAGAAATGAATATTCACAGAAAAGAACTAAAAGCGTATGCAGCGACTGATACCGGCCTTATTTTTAGTGTTTTTATTTTATTTACCCATCAAATCACAGGTTGCCGTAGTTTTCTCAGAAGAAAGCAATAAGTTTGGTGTGGGCATAGGTAAAAATGCCACTGAACTTGCCAAACAGGACCTTATTTCAAAAAATAAGAACATCACCGTAAACAGCACTGTTGTTTTTTATGATTATCCTGGAGGGTATAACCTGGCAATAGTTCCGGCTAAAAACAAGCTCACAAGAAAAAATGAACTCTTTATATGGTATGAGCCCGGAATAAGCAATGATTCCCTAAACCGCATTGTTCTTTCCGAATTCAATAAAAAATATGAGAAATCATTCCGTGAATTAAAAGACATAACCTTTTATAATGTGCCAAAAACATTATTTCCCGGAGAAATAATGGATGAAATCATTCATTATGCGCATGTTGATTTTTCGAAGGCAATCCAAATAGGACTGAATAATATTGGCGTTCTGGATTCAATTAAAACCAATGAAAACGAAATAGTTCTTTACAGAAAATTTGGTAATTCGGGTGATGCTTACCGGTATTATAATTTTATTAAGCCCGGACTGGATTCATTATTGGTCACACGCGGTTTTGTTCAAACCGGTATCGAAACCACTAAAATGATGTGGGAGATTAATACTGAGCTTCCCATTTTTACTTTTTTTATAGAAAAGGCAGGTTTGGATTCATATGTGAAAATTGTCATCCAAAAATCCCGCACATCTCAACCACCGCAGGTTTACTTCATCTGGGGCGAGGACAAGGAATACAAGCTCTCCAGCGAAAAAACCGATACCGTTATTGCTGAAAAAGAATGGGTAAACGGGGAATACAGTTATTTTATCAAGGGGGTTGTAAAGGAAAAAAATCAAATTACATCGTTCAAAATGAACGGTAAAGAAATGACTCTGGATGCAAAAAATAAATTCAGGTTTCTGGTAAAAAATGATTTTAACCAGACAACAATTACCATCACCACTGCTGACAACCTTGAAAATAAAGCCGAATACAAACCTTTTATTATTTTTCTGGAAAAAGATCCTCCGGATTTGAAAATATCCGGACTGGCAGCAAACAGTTATGAAAATGAAATTGAGGTATGGAAAAACGAAAACGGCACCTTCATCCTCAAGGGAGAAATTCATGATGACAGTCCGATCAGATATCTGAAAATTAACAGTAAAATCATTGACCCCAAGAAAAACGGTCAGTTTGACCTGGCCCTTGATGACTCCTACAATTTTAAGAATATTGAATTTATTTCATGCGATTATTTCGGAAATAAAATTTTTCAAACCTTTAAAATTATCCTTAGGGAAAAAGAGCGTGCGCTGTCGGATCCCCAGATTATTAATTTCGAAAGCAAGCACAGCATTTTTTCAAATCAGGCCATTGACACATCCGAAATTGAAGTAAACGTAATGCCCCCCTATTGTTACGTCACATCAAAAATATTTGACATGCCCGACTTATTGGGAACCGATTACGAATCGGAAATAACTGCCTTTTTACCGGTACAAGCGGCAGAAATTGATTTTAAAAACAACGATTTTTCACTGGAAGCCAAATACCTGTACTTTGATGATTTCATTAAAACCGGTATATATTTTGGCAAGCAGGATGATAAAAACTATTTCTACTGTTACGGGATAAACAACACCTTTTATGTGTATCAGGTTATGGAAGGCGTTCATAAAAAACTATATGAGATGGCCAACAGCTCATGTTACAACTATTTCAGAAACACATTGGGCGTGAGCGAATACAACATCAGGATTTCAGGATACAATGATTTTTACAGAGGAGCAAAAAATGATCCGAACGACTATCTGTTTTTCACTGTTGAAAATGACGAAAACAGGGCATGTAAAAAAATATCTTTCTCTATTGATGGAGTTAAAGAAAATATATATGGTAAGGAATGGGGCATTTACATGATGGAACCGGGAAAAATTGCCCTCAAAAATATTAAGATTGCATCAAAATTCAACTCTGATAAGCTTGTTAAAAAAGACGAAGGCAACGAAAAAATCATTTTCGGCGACTGTTACACTCCAGATAAGGATGCCATGCTGTCGTGTGTGGCATCAGATTATCTGACTTACATTTTTCCAGTTTACTCTTTTAATGACTCCACCATCAATGATCTGAAAAATGTAAATGAACTGTCTGACGAACTCAAAACAGAATTGGCAAAAGATTATGCAATGTCAGGCAATATTATTATTAAAAAAAACCTGACCAGAGATGGTTTCGAGAACATTCTCAAGAATGATATTCCCAATAGGTTTAATCCGAAAAGCCAGACAAAACTCATTATTTATATAATCACACATGGAACCACAAGCGGTGAATTGATTTTTTCAGATGGTCGGAAAATGGAAGGCAGTGCGATATTGGATATAGTAAACAAATACGCGGCGCACAATGTTCTGGTTATTGTTGATGCCTGTTACAGCGGTAAAATGTGGCCCGGAAAAATCAATTCCTACAATCCTGAAATCCTTTTGCTGGAGACGTACATGAACAAAAGCAGAATTTTACTGACCAGCGCGGATGAATCGGCCACAACCGGCGGATTATTCACAAAATATTTTATTCAGGCACTGCGTGAAAACAACTCAATGTATTTTTCCATAGACCGTTTATTCAACACCATGACCAACAACAAGGATTTTATAAATGACAATAAGGGAACAGTGCCCAAGATCAGAAAGTTTGACAATTCGACCACCATAAATAATTCATTTTTCTTTATAAAAAAATAAGCCATGAGATCAGTTGTATTTATTATTGCGATAATCATTCTGAATTTAAATATTGCCAATGCGCAAAAAGAAAACAAGGTTTTGCAGTGGATCAGTTCAGAGGCCACTTTTGTGAATCTTAAAAAAAATCTTGAAATATTACAGGGTGGAGAAAATCCTGTTTCAAGATTTCTGGAGAAGAGCATGAGAAGTCCGCAAGCCGTACCCCTAAAAGATTTTCAGGATCTGAAATCAAAATACTATAAATTGGTTGACACCTATAACGGTATAGTTGATTCCATGATCAGCAAAGTAAGAACGATAAACAGTCTGGCCAGTTTAAAAACCATTTCCTTCACCGAATACGAGGGATATATATCGGAGTTAAACACCCGTTTTCAGGGTTTTTACGCATCCATGGCAAAATACCACAACGAAGCTGCCATTGCAGCGTTGTTAATTCCGGTTCTTAATGAGGTTGGCGGACAGCTGATCAAATATTTCAAGGACATGGCCATAGAAAAGCTTCAGGTGGTTGTGATCACTGAGCTTCAGAAGCTTAAACTGACCCGCATACCCTGGGAGCCCGCCGAGGAGGTAATAAAGTCAGATAGTCCGGTAAGCCAATCAGAAAACATCAAAGAAAAAATTGACTATTCCGAGAATGATTACCTGAAGACATTATGTCTGAAACCCGGCAGTTCAAAAGAAGCAGTTGACCAGAAATATGATAGTCTGGCCACCGTTTACAAGCAATTTGAAAGTTCAGAAAACGAAGACATAAAGGAATTTTTCGCCATGCAAAAGGTTAAGCTGAACGAAGCAAAAAAATACCTTGACACAAAATTTGCACAAAGTGGAGTAAAGACACAAGCCACTAATGTGGCAAATGACAGTAACTGCAGGCAGGAAGAGATGAAGGGTGCGATAAAGGCCATCATCATGCTTTCCAAATCAAATGGTCAAAGCAAGGAAGAGCTTATTCAGTCCCTTGAACTGATATTGAAGGATTATTAAAGACAAATAACCCCTACCTTAAGGCAGGGGTTAATATGTCTGAGGATAAGCTGGTTAACATGAATTTTCATCCTACAATTAATGTTTCCTTATAGTCATTTATTTTTTAAGCAATTTCTTAATCAATTTTAGCAGAAATCAGAAAATCGAATTTATTGTTGTCGGGATTTTCAGCACGGGCTTTATCCACTTCCTCCATATTTTTTTCAACAGTTTCGGCGCTAAAATCATCCATACTTGTGGTATCGGGATACATCAAATATCCGTCAACTTCAATTACATAAGTAGCACTTCCTTTGCTGGAAATTTTATAAAATCCTTTAAACTCACGTTTTTCACCTTTTTTAAGCATTGTTTCGCCTTCAAGCAGTGAAAAGGGAGCAACAACTTCCTCTTTAACAGTTTTTTTGGAGCTGTTTTTTGAGCCCGATTTACTTTTTCTTGAATAGTAAACCACAGAAGCGTCCATTTGGGCAATCTGCAAATCTGTTTTTGCAGTAAAAGTAACTGTGAAAGTTCCGTTTCCATCACTGTCTGTACTTCCAAAATTCAGTTCGGCTTTATAAAATTCTGTCTCTGCAACCGGGTTAACATCCACATTGGCACCAGATTTAAAAATGCCCCATCCGAGTAAATTATCCAAAAGATAAAATAATCCGAAAAGTGCAAGCAGCACGATCGAAATAATGGTTTGTTTCTTTTTCATAGTTCAGGTTTTTAGTTAGAAAGCCAATTTACAATTTTTCTAAATATCGGCTTATTGCTAAGATTTTTTTTTGAGCAACCTGAGATAACCGTTGACTATTACAAAACCGGAATGGTGTAAAAAAAATCCCCCGGTTGGTTTTCCGGGGGATTATAAATTATATGGTAATATTAATGTCCGACTGCATCAGGGACTTTAAACTCTGGTGAGGCACCACCTTCTGAAGGTTTTGGTGCAGCTTCAACCTCGCCGGAAATTTGCAGAATAATGGTACTGTTTTTCGGGTCGTTGGTTGTAACGGTGATAGACTTACCTTGTCTGCCGGTTTTACCTGCAGTATTAAATGTAACAGTGATTGCACTTGTTTCACCTTTTTTAACTAATTGGTCAGCTTGACTGACAGCAGTGCAGCCTCAGCCAGCCTTGACATCGCGGATCTCAAGATCTGTCTTTCCTGTATTTTTGAATTTAAAATCGTACTTAACTACTTCACCTTGTTTTACTTTTCCGAAATCATATTTAACAGAATCAAAAACAATTACAGGCGCATCCATTAATTGTTTTTTGGTGTATTTACTATAATCTTCAGAAATGTTTGCGTTGATATGAATAATGTTGCGATTGGAATCATCAATCTGATCGTTCAGGTTAATAGCAAAATTGGAATTTGCCTGTCCCCACTGTTGAGTTCCCTTTCCATTTTTCTGCAAAGCTGCATTATAAGTAATAACAATAGCTCCTTTTTCATTTGGTTTTAATGTTTCAGGAACTGCTTTCACTTTCAAATGATCGGGAATCCTGGCAAAAGACAATTTCAAATCTTCCGTGCCAACATTCAACACCTTTATGGTATCATTTTTTAGTTCATTCACAAAAACCTTATCCAACTGGATATAGTTTTTACTCATCTTCAGCATTGATGTTCCAAGCTGATATGGAAACTCACGGTTTTCAGGAGTCATTTGCTGTTGAGCCAGAATGGGCAGACTAAAGAAAACCAGAATTACTGCAATAAACTTCATTCTATTTCTCATAATTTGAAAATTTTGAGTAAAAGTAAAACAAATTTATATCCGTTGTTCCAAAAACCATACCTTTATTTGTTAAATAATTTTAAAAAAATGTGAATGATTTGTCAATTGACGCGGTCGATTGTATGGAAAATGGGTTTTTTGTATGCATAGGAGGACATGCGGAGGAAGACATGCAGAGGCGGACATGCGAAGGCGGACATGCGAAGGCGGACATGCAGAGGCATGTCCCTACTGGCCATCAGTTCCTTTCAGCATAGGGACAAAAACAAAATCGCCACATTCGGTGGTTTCAAAATCGGTTTCTCCTTTTTTTATTATTTTCAGCATTTTTTGAGCGTTCTGACCGCCAACCGGGGCAACAAAAATACCGTTGGTTTTGAGTTGTTTAAGGAGTTCATCGGGAATATATGGCGCAGCTGCTGTAATCAGTATTTTATCAAACGGACCATAATTTTCCTTTCCCAGATATCCATCTCCGAAAAAAAACTGAGGATGGTATCCAATTTTGGGAAGAAATTTCTGTACCGACATAAAAAGTTCTTTCTGCCTTTCTATTGTATAAACCCGGGCACCAAGTTCAAGCAAAACGGCAGCCTGATATCCGGAACCTGTTCCTATTTCAAGAATTTTATCCCCACGTTTCACCTCCAGCAGAGAAGTTTGAAAAGCCACGGTATAGGGCTGTGAAATAGTTTGTCCGGCCGCAATTGGAAAAGCTTTATCTACATATGCGTGATCAATAAAGCCCGAGTCCATAAAAAGGTGACGCGGAACGCGGTTTATTGCTTCAAGTATTTCTTCATTGGCAATGCCCTTCCTTCTTAGCTCATCAACCAACTTTTTCCGTAATCCTTTATGTCTGTGTGTGTCGTTTAGCATTCTTCGTTTTTCAGATTGCAAAAATAGCTTTATCAAGATAAAAATGTTAATAATTTGAAATTAAATTAAAAAAAACCGTTGACCGATAATTTACTTTTGCAATAACTAAAAATCACATGATGATTAAAACAGGTGTATTTGGTGCGGATTTCCAGGAAACAAACCTGATGAACCGACTTCAGGAAACAGGCAAAACATTATTATGCGGAATTTATGATCCTGATCCTGATAAAACAGTGAAAGCAGCAAATCATTTTTCAGTAAATGCATATACCTTGGCCGGTGAGTTGATTGATAATGCTGATGCAATTTGTTTTGCATCTCCCGGAAAAAAGGAATATGAAATTATTAAATCAGCAATCAGAAAATCCAGACACATTTTTATTGAAAACCCTGTTTACCTTACAGATGAAGAACTTTTAGCCCTCATCAAAATGTCATCGGAAGCCAATGTAAAAGTCCAGGCCGGTTTCAAGGAACGTTTCCACCCTGCTTTGAAATCATCAGTGGATTTTATCAGCAACCCGATGTTTATTGAATCGCACAGACTTTCGGAATTTGGAAAAAAGGGTTCAGAAATTTCGGTTGTGCTTGAATCAATGATAAATGATATTGACATCATTTTGGGCATTGTAAAATCAAATATTAAAAAAATAAGTGCCAGCGGAATCTCGGTGATTAGCGACCAGACTGACATAGCTAATGCCAGAATAGAATTCGATAATGGATGTGTGGCAAACCTTACTGCATCCAGGATTTCCTTGAATAAAATGCAAAAAATCAGATTTTTTCAGAGTAACGCTTACATATCAGTAGATTTGCTGAACCCTGAAGTAAAAATTGCCAGCGTTAAAGAAGTTTACGAAGGCAATCCCGGAAATCCCCTTTTCTTTGACCTTGGTGAAAAAGGGAAAAAGGAAATAACCATTAATAGTCCCGACATCCCTGTTAGCGACCCCCTTTCCGGACTTTTGAATTACTTTTTTGACAATATTCATTTTGAAAGTCCGAACGGAAACAGTGCAGAAAGAAGCTATACTGCACTAAATGTGGCTTATCAGATAATGGAAAAAATTAAACTGACCTCAAATTAAAAATCAACTTTAACTTTTTTTATCTTTGCGGCAATTTTCTATAAATATCTGCGTTATTAAAGATTGTATTTGTATTAAAACATTTATATTGAAAAACTTTACTCTGCCGTTGTTTATCGCTGCCTTATGGATGATCAGTTCATGCAACATCATTAATCCTGAGGAAGAAGTGCCCACATACATTGAAATTGATTCATTTATTCTTGAAACAGACTATGTAACAGAAGGCACAAACTCACATTGCATTACAGATGTCTGGATCAATATTGATGACAATCTTCAGGGCATATATGAACTACCTGTTGTTTTTCCTGTTCTTGCACAAGGCAGGCATAAAATTACCATCAGACCGGGAATTAGAGTTAATGGAATTTCTGCAAGCCGTGAAATTTATCCCTACTATACGCAATATATAATTGATACTGTGCTTACAGAAGGACAGACAATTGAGTTCAATCCAGTAACTGCTTACAAAGAAGAAACCATTTTTAAATGGACCGAGGATTTTGAAGATCCCGGCACATCTTTGATGAGCAGTCCGACCAGTAACGTAGATCTGGTTACCTCAGGCGAGGATGCTTTTGAAGGATCCAATTCAGGTAAAATCTTCATTGACGAATACCAGGATGTGTTTAAATGCATGACCATTGATTCATTTTATCTCCCTTATGACGGCACTCCTGTCTATCTTGAAATAAATTATAAAACCAATTCGGTTCTGACTATTGGACTTCTGATCAATAAAACTACCGAAACTGTCAGTAAAAATGTAATCTATCTGAATCCCACAACAGACTGGAATAAGATATGTATTGAACTTACTGATTTTATCACTTATAACTGGGATGAATTTGTGATGCATTACAGATTGTATTTTGCTGCAATGAATAACGATGAAGGCAAGGATGTAGAGATTTATATAGATAATATAAAGCTTGTTCACAGATAATGAATAAAAGAAGACAGGTACTGAAATATCTAATATTTGATTTTCTGGCGGCAGCAGCTGCCTGGTTTCTTTTTTACACTTTCAGGAAAGTAGTAATTGAATCACAAGAGTTTGATTCTGAGATTTTCAATAATTATTCCACAAGATTTTATTTAGGAATTGTACTGATACCACTTTTCTGGATAACCATGTATTATACCAACGGTTATTATAAGGATATTTACCGCAAATCGCGCCTTATTGAACTTGGACAAACATTATATATATCCATTATTGGTCTATTGGTGATTTTTTTCACCTTGATCCTTGATGATGAAGTTGCCAATTATAAGAACTATTACAACTCTATTCTAACCTTGTTTGGTCTGCATTTTTTTCTCACATATATTCCAAGGTTAATTCTAACTACCCGCACCAACCATAGGATTCAGAACAGAAAATTAGGCTTCAACACCATTATTGTCGGAAGCAACGAAAAAGCCTGTGCCATGTTTACTGAAATGGACAGCCAGAAAAAATCGGGAGGAAATCGTTTTGTCGGATTTGTAAACGTCCTTGACAGGAAAAGCTTCCTTTTGAGCAAATATCTTGATCATTTGGGCCATGCTATCGAACTTACTCGAATTATTGACCAGCAAAAAATTGAGGAAGTTATCATTGCCATTGAAACATCAGAACATGATGAAATTGGTAAAATAATCAACTCGCTTCAGGGAAAAAATGTGATGATTAAGGTTATTCCTGATATGTATGACATTCTAACAGGTACAGTCAGAATGTCAAGTATTTACAGCGCTCCGCTTATTCAAATTTCCCATGAAATAATGCCCGTTTGGCAGCAAAACCTGAAAAGGGTTATCGATGTGGTTGTTTCATTTTTCGGAATGATCATATTGCTTCCTCTTTATATTTTTCTGGCAATCGGAGTCAAAATGTCTTCCAGGGGACCCATTTTTTATTCGCATGAAAGGATTGGCCAATATGGAAAACCTTTTACAATTTATAAGTTTAGGTCCATGTACATTGATGCAGAGCATAACGGTCCTGCCCTTTCAAGTAAAAACGATTCAAGAATTACCCGGTTCGGAAAGTTTATGAGAAAGTCAAGACTTGATGAATTTCCACAGTTTTATAATGTATTGATTGGAGATATGTCGCTTGTGGGACCACGACCTGAAAGACAGTTCTTTATTGATCAAATTGTGGAAAAAGCACCCCATTACGTGCATCTCCAAAAAGTAAAACCGGGAATAACTTCATGGGGACAGGTTAAATATGGTTATGCCGAAAATGTTGACCAGATGATTGAACGACTAAAGTATGACATCATTTATATTGAAAACATGTCGTTGTATGTAGATTTTAAAATTCTGATCTATACTATAAAGACTATTCTTAGGATTGAGGGGAAGTAGGTTATGGGTTATGGGTTATGAGTTATGATGATGCTTTTTGCGACGGAAATGAAAGGGATTTTCAATGAATGAAAAAAAAGAATAGTTGCTGTCAGAACCCTGCATTTTATTCGAACAAAATCTTAATAAGGATATTTGAACTTATTTGTTACAAGTTAATCAGCAGCCTAATTAAACTTAGTGCGTGAAATTTCAACACCTGCAGGATAAGATAAATCCCCTTTTTCTTCTGCAGTAATAAAAATTTCTTTGACATCATAAGGAGTTACCGCAACTAAAACTGCTTTTTGACCATTTTTATTGGTCAATTGACCAATATTTTTTGTAGTGCCATTATCAATAACAATCCAAACACTATAGTTATTCATTTGGGGATTTAACCTGTTTGCTTCAGCTAGATTTTTTGCAGTTAACTCAATAACATAGTTTTTGTTATCATCTTGTTTTTTCGTGGCAGTAATATCAGCAGCCGGTACAGTTTTAGAGATTGGAAACTTGGCAGTACTCACACAAGTAGTCATTAAAGCAAAAACTCCAATGATTGCAAAATATCTAATTATTTTCATTTTCTAAATTTTAATTGTGAATGAATGTCCACGCTACAAAGTTGAGAAAAGAAAAATTAAATAATATTGCAAAATTACAAAGTTAAGTTACATATTTCACAGATTATCATATGAATTAGGGAAAATGAAAATTAAACTACCTGATGATGTGTGATTTTTCCTATTGGCTTTATCACGCAATAAACTGACAAAAAAATGAATGGCAACTGATCAGATTAAGAAATGCAGAATGTTTGAAATTAACATTTTCGCAAACTCAAAGGTTCGAAGTCATTAATACCTCAATGTCACGTTGAGATAGCCACCTTTAACTGTCCAGCAGGTCGAATCACAAACAGTGCTTGATTTTTTCTTCATCTCTTCACCATCAACAGCAAAAATTGTTTTATCGCCTGATTTATACTCAGCCATAACTGTATAAAAATGGTCAATCGGCACATCATAGTATAGTTTATTGTTTGGGACGGTACAATGGTCAACTACAATGTTATCCTCAATTTTGCCGTCATAAATAGTTATAGGCACTTTAAGATTTTCCTCATTGATGGTAAGACTAATTACCAGCTCAGCTGATTTGGGTTCCCATGTATCACAACTGCTGTAATCATAATCTTCACACTCGGGATCTTCAACATCATCGCAACTAAAAAGCGAAACAGACAGGATTATAAACAATCCCGCAACCAAATAAGTATATTTTTTTAAAGCCATGATATTTCTTTATTTTCAGGTGTTTTTGCTTTGTTATTAATAAAGAAATTCAATAAAATTCCGATTCTGTTTGGTGAACAGGAATTGTTATAAAATTTCATGTATTCATAAAACATCTTAACTCCTACCCAATTGTTCATTGTATAAAATCCCAAAACGGGAGATGCCAGCAGTTCCTGGTCAACTTTTTCCTCCAATCCACGATACCTGCCATAAGTAAAAGTTCCTGCTACTCCGGCATAAAATCCGGTTTGAGTTTTATCTGATTGATAAAAACTGAATCTTTTGTCGATAGTAAGGAATAATAGCGATCGCCTTTCCAAAAGCTGATATGAAGAGGATGGTGTTATTTCCCTGAGGATTTTTGAGCTCCAAAGGCGGGTGGCATATCCTGCTTCCACATCAAGTTTAAATCGGGAATCGAGGGCACCAAATCTGAAATCGAACATAAAGTCATTGATATTGAACTGGTAACCGTATGATATTGAATAGGTTTTAAATCTGGGCAAAAAGGTATTGTTTGCCCCAATGCTTTTTAAGTAGGAAGCTGTTTCTTTTTGGTTTGACATCTGGGCCAATTCGAGTGGCTTCCCTGTAAGATTTTGCATCTTATTTTTATCTTCTCCATTTTCAAGAAGTATTTTAACCACATCGGTATGTCCGTTGCGGATTGCACTGCTCATGGCTGTTGAACCTGATAAACTGAGACAGTCAGTCTTTGCACCTTTTTCAATAAGCATTTTAACAATATCAATATTGCCATTTTGAGATGCGGCCAACAAAGCGGTATTGCCTGAAAAATCCTTTGTATTGGGGTCGGCCTTGTATTTAAGCAAGAGTTCTGCCAGTTCTTTGTATCCATAAAAAGAAGCGATAATCAGCGCATCATTTCCCTCCCTGTCGCGGGCGGCAACATCCGCTTTGTAATACAACAGCATATCGGTCATTACATAATATCCGTAAGCCACCGAATAAATCAAAGGAGTGGCATCATAAGAATCCTTTGTATTGATGTTTGCTCCTTTTTTTATGAGAAATTCCGTTATGGTATCATGATTATTTTTAACAGCAGTCATAAGGGCAGTTTCTCCGTACATGTATGGAACCTCATCAATATTTGCCCCATTGGCGACCAGTCTTTTCACCACTTTATAATGCCCGTTTTGGGCAGCATACATAAGTGCAGAAATATTCTCGTAAGTTTTCGAATTGGGGCTGGCGCCTTTATTGAGCAGGTCGAAGACAAGCGAGTCATTTCCTGTTTCGGCAGCAAGAATCAGCTCAAAATCCAATGAGTCATTACTTATTTTAGTGGTGTCCTGGCTATTTGCCCCAAGGCAAAAAATCACCAGAACAAAAATTATTACTTTCCGCATGTTTTTTTTCATAAAGTTAGAAAATAACAACAAAAGGTATGCAAAACTTATTGTTTTCCTGAAATTGCTCCATTTTTTTTCAAAATATCTTTCATCACATCTGATTTAGCATGGTCGAGTGCTGTTAAACCGAACCCGTCTTTTAAATTCACGTCGGCACCATTTTTAATAAGAAACTCAGCTATCCCGATAAAATCCCTTTCTGCAGCAAGTATCAGAGCAGTCATATTATAGAACTTTCCCAGATCACCTGCATTGCTGGTCATTCGGGTATTTACTCCGGCTCCTTTCTGCACCAGATATTCAATCATCTGCATATCATTATTAAGTGCAGCAATCATCACAACAGACCAATAATTATCAGTTTTAAAATTCAAAGCAGCTCCATTTTCAACCAGTATTTTCACCATTTCGATATCCTTAACTGTAACGGATTGTTTGATTGCTGTTCCTTCGGGAAAAACCACGGCATTAACATCGGCACCTTTATCGATAAGATATCTGGCAATTTTAATATTTTTATTTTTACATGCGGTCATCAAGGCAGTCCAGCCCGTATCTGTAAGGTTCACTGAGGCACCATTTTCCACAAGCATTCTTACAGCTTTCTCATTTCCCGACTCCACGGCCATGGATAACACATCCATTTCAACATCTGCTTCGGTATTTTTAAAACGGTAATTTACATCTACTCCGGCTTTTATCAGCATTTCCATTACTGTTATATCTCCTGATCTTGCTGCCGGCATCAGAGCACTCCACCCCGATTCATTTTTTAGATTGGCCTTTGCCCCGTTTTCAAGAAGAATTTTAACTTTCTCTGCATTTTTGCTGCGGGATGCAAATTTGAGCGCATTTTCCCCATAATAATTTTCCGCATTCACATTTGCCCCGTTTTCAAGAAGATATTTCAACATCTCAGGAGATGCTACATCTGCGGCTGCCATTAACAGGGATGTGTTGTACCATGATTTTGATTCAACCGGCGCACCATTTTCAATAAGCATTTTCAGTGAAGTCAGGTCATTTTCAGTAACTGCTTTAAAAACAACAGCAGTCGGCTTAACAATCGAATTTTTCTTTATCAGTTCCTGAAGCTTTTTGGTATCTTTTGCTTTTATGGCTGAAACCATATTGTTTTCC
Organism: Bacteroidetes bacterium GWF2_38_335; assembly: GCA_001769535.1. GTDB lineage: Bacteria > Bacteroidota > Bacteroidia > Bacteroidales > GWF2-38-335 > GWF2-38-335. Next base: position 105,893 of record MEOH01000007.1, on the reverse strand, counting down.
TCCGCTTCGGCATTTTTCAATATTGTGATCAGTTTTGAATCTGAAGCAAGAGATGATGCCGTTTTTCCTGAAATGTTTACTGCTCCGGGAATCGCACCGCACTTTAACAGCAATTTGCACAGGTCATAATTATTTTTTTCGGCAGCAAACATGAGGGGAGTTGTTTTACTTTTATTCATCACATTCGGGTTCGCACCATAATTTAGAAGAATCTCCATTACAGCGAATGGAGTATTGTTTTCGGCTGCCCTTAGGATGGCTGAGCCATTTGGGTTATCAAATTCATCAATACGCGAGGCATTTAGATTGGCACCCGACATGACCAGCAATTTAGTTATTTCAATATTTCCTGACAGAGCAGCGTAAATAAGCGGACTAAATCCCTTATTATTAAACCGGTTAATAGCAGCAACTTTTTCGAGCAACACCTGTACCGACTCGTAATCGCCGGAAACAACCGCTTTCATCAATGGTGTTCCCGAGTATATATCAGATTTATTTACATTCGGGTTAAATTCATCCAACACCTGTTTGAGAAGCCCGGAATTTTTAGCGTCTGCCAGTCTGAACAGGCAATTTTCCCCAAGATTATTGGTATCATTGATATTGAACCCATTAAGCATGAGCAATTGAAACGATTTAATATCTGCAGCAAAAAACAAAGCATTACTTCCATTGTTTATTTTAAAATCTTTGCCCTTATTTTCTGCAAAATGGGCAATCAGAGCATGTTTTTTGTTTTTGCAGGCAACCATTAACGGTGTTTCACCCAGATTGTTTCTAAGGGTAAAAAAGCGTGAATTGGCTTTGGTAAGTTCAATAACCGAGTCAATCTTATCTTGTTCTATTAATTTAAAAATGTCCTGCGAAAATGAATCCACAACGGTCAGTAACAATAAAAGTGAAATAACCCGGAATCGTTTCATAAATTAAAATTTTTCATCGTATTTGGTCCAAAGAAAATCGCCCAGTTCCCATGCTTTTGCAACCACCTTTTCGCCCCATTCCATTGAATGTTTTGTTAAAAATACTTTTCCTTCGGAATTGCTTTTTTTCAATAATTCAGTTGCTTTGGCATCAATTTCCTTTTGTTTTGTAAGGATTTCCTTTTGCCAGGGCAGCCAAACAGCATCAAGGTCTTTTTTCATGTCGCCCCATCTTTGTGCGGCAAGTGTTCCCAATCTGTTAAATGCCCACCAGGCCGATTTGGTTGTATATCCATAAAGCCGGCCGGGATATTCGTATGAATCGGGCAGGTCATCGGTACCGCAATAAACCGGAATATAAATTGAGTTGGCGATGTTATCCTGGGCGAGCCATACAATTCCGCCCACCTCATCGGGCAGCCAGCTGCGGCACTGAATAATGGTTCCATACATGGTGTACCAGCGTGCAATGGTGCGCTCTCCAAGAAAATCAATTTCTTTGGTCTTTTCATCCACATGATACCACCCGCCACTAACATTGTGGAGAGGAAGCTGGTCATACGGCATAAATGGATTGGCAAGCGGAGAAATCACTGCTTTTCCGTTTTCATCTTTTGAAAGAATGTTGTTACGCATATCATAGGGAGTGCCTTCATAATAATCTTTAAAGATGCTGATAAGTTTTTCCATGGTAACCAAACTATCCGGTTTAACAGAAAAAGGATAATCTTTATCGTTTGGATCGAGTTTTAAAGAAGGAGCAACCAGATCGAAAACCCTCCATTCCCTTCTTCTTGAAGCAACAGATTCTCTGCTTTCGGGAGCATAAACATGGCAAAAACTGAATGTGCCTTTTTCGGGCGACCACCAGCCATTTGCTTTTGCAACCTCATAAATATTGGCTGACGCCATGAAAAAATCCTTGTTTTTCAGGTCAATTTCCTTGATGGTACTGGCATTGGCATTAACCGACAGATGGTCATCCGGAACACGTTGGGCAACCCAAACAGCACCCACTTTGTCTTTACCCGGACCAACAATTTCAAAATGCCATACTTCGTTTTTATCGGCTATGGTAAGGCATTCGCCGGCATCATTCCATCCATACTTTTTAGTCAGCTCATCAGCCATTTTTATGGCCTCGCGCGCTGTACTGCATCTTTCGAGCATAAGCTGGCAAAGGCGCTGGCAATCGATTAGTCCTTTATCAGATTTCAACTCATCCCTTCCGCCAAAAGTTGATTCACCTATGCCCAGTTGTTTTTCGTTCATGCTGGGATAAGCGGTGTTAAGGAATTTATTAGTATGGCTTACCTGAGGAATTTCACCAACCTGAACATTTTTATAGGCAGGCATGGCCTGGGTGTTGTCATTTTCGCGTTTGTACATCGGGCAGACAGAGCCGGCAGCGTGGTCTTTAGCCTGAACAATATTCATTTCAGATTGAGTGCGGTGACTGTCATCGGTGTGTGAGGTAACCACTGAGCCATCGAATGTAGCCTTTTTTCCAACGGTTATTGAAGTGCATCCATCGGGATAATTATAAACCCAATCGGCCCTTTCCTGTGCATTTGCAAATGCGAGGATAAAAATTAAAGCAAAAAAAAATGTGTTTTTCATTTCAAAAGATTTGATAATGTGTAAAGATAATTTATTATAGTGAAAAGTGAAAAACAGCTATGGAGTTTTTGAAGATTTCGGAAAAGATGTATAATCTCCTACCCGCAGACAGCAGACTTTTAAGGGCAAAATCTGTTTAAATCAACTAATTAATTTCAATGACTGATGATTCGGGAAGCCAGCCAACCTCTCCGTTGATAAGGCGAATTTGCCTCCATCCCTGAATAGAGTCTGTCACATAAACCTTGGTTCCTTCATAGGCCACAAAAACATCTTTTCCAGCAATATCGGGCGAACTTTTAACTGTTATGGTGGGCTCGTTAATAATGGCAATATTACATTCCATGATATCACTTTTTCTAAGTGATGAAAACACAAAAGATGAAACTGTCAGAATTACCATAAATATTCCAAAACCCAGGATAAGTTTTTTAATAAGCATGTTATTGCTGAACAGAAAAACAAGAACCGAGGATAGAAGCAAGATAAAAGAAACAATTGAAATTATGGCCCAATTGTCTGAAGAAAGCACACTTCTCAGATTTTTCATCCAGATATTTACAGCAAGTTCCGGTTCCTTTTCATTTTTTGCAGTCACTTTCAAATAAGCCAATTGAAGATTGAAATTTATATCTTCGTCATTGGGGTCAAGCAGTTTTGCCCTCTCAAAATTCAGGATTGCATGGGTAAAATCTCCATTTCTGAAATATGAATTTCCAAGATTATAGTATAGTTCAGCAGCAACATAGCCGCTGTCAATTAAACTCTTATATTTTTCAATGGCATTTTTGAAATCACCCTTCTGGTAATAATAATCCGCCGAATCAATGACAGGGTTGTCATGTGAAAAAACCGGCGCATACATGCCAATCAGGAGTAATCCAACTATTATTCTCAGTTTCAGCATCATATTATTACTTATTAATTTTTCCTTCAATTTCACTGATGAGCTTCAGTGTTTCATTATAAATTTCCTGCATACCGCCTCCAACCGAAGTCGGAGCATATCTTGCATACTCACATTTATCAAGAATTTCAGACAATTTTGAAACATATTGTCCGTCTATATTTTTTGTGGTTAATCCGTTAATAACAGCATCTTTATTCAGATCAGAAAGCGGGATATTAAGTTTAAAACTGAAATAGCCCCAAACTGACTTCAGCACTTCATCATAAAACTGTTCGTTACCCGACTGCATCAGGGCGCGTGCATTATTCAAACGCTGCATAGCCATTTTTCTTGCCTTTTTGTTTTTTACATAGACAATATCCGAACGTTTTTTAAGCTGATTCTTTTTAAGGAAAAGAATTACAATAAATGCAAGTAAGGCGGCAGGAAACGAAAGAAAATATGAAGCAGATCCATAAATGAAACTGTCCTTTTTACTTAGACTGTAATCTTCAATTTTAATAAACCGGATATCCTTTCCGAGATATTTAACATCTTCCTTGCTAACACCTGTAATAACCGTTGCTTCTTCATCACCACTTCCTTTTTTGACATTAATGGTATATTCTTCAGATTTAAGGGTTTTATAGGTTCCCGAAGCAGGGTCGAAATAGCTGAAAGTCACTGCAGGGATGGTGAATTTTCCGGCATGGCGGGGAATAATCACATATTCAAAACTTTTGCTGCCCGATGAGCCCGACATGGTAATATTCACATTATCAACAACCTTCGGGTCATATTTTTCAAAATCAACCGGAAAATCAATTTCAAAAGGATCGATCAAACGAAGGTTTCCCTGTCCGGATACAGTGTAAGTAAGTGTAATAGCATCGTTTGTAGAAATATCGGTATTGTCAATATTTGATTCCAGTTTCAACTGGCCAACAGCCCCGTTGAAGTCATCAGGTGCACCGCCGGGCAAAGCTTTAACATCAACAGTTACAGGTGATGAATAAATAGTTTTCTGAACATTTTTCATGTTTCTTCCAAAAAACTCATCCATCAGACTTGTTCTGCCTGAATTAACTTTATACTGAACAATACACTCAATATCAGCCGGATCGATGGTAAGTTTACCGGCCTTTTGGGGTATTAAAATAAACTGTTGAATAATGGCAGTGTTGTATATCTGTCCGTTTACATTTTCGCGCTTAAGCTGAATCTGATCAGGCGAAAGATCGTGTTTAAGGAATCCGTTAAACTTAGGCGCATTAAATTTACCCAGATCAACAAGGTTTACTTTTGAGAAAATTTTCACCGTAGCCACCAGATGTTCTCCCTGATACAATTTGCTTTTGCTTAAGATGACCGACATATATAAGTCAGATCCGGAAATTTCGGGAGAGGCGGTTGTTCCCTGATTGGAATTATTTTGATTATTCGTTTTTGGGGTACCTTTAACAACCTCGATCACCACAGAATTGGAAGTGTATTCTTTTCCGCTGACAGTAATTTTTGCACCGGGAATGGTGAATTTACCTTCTTTGGAGGCTTTAAGCGTGTATGTATAGGTAAAAGTAACAGTTTGCGTCATGTTTCCATTGACAATCTGAATATTTGAACTTTGCGAAGTACTTGGTCCGCCCAACATTTCAAAGCTGCCTATATCGGGTAATTTCAGATTACTACCCTGAGCATTAACCTGATATTGGAGGTAAAAAGCATCCCCGGTAGAAACAGCTCCGGGACCCAAAGCTTTAAACGACACTGTTTGCGTAAATCCCGCAAAAAATGTTGCAATCAATATGGTTGTTAACAATTTATACATGGTCCAAAAATAGTATTTATTTTGACACAAGATTAATCAATCAGGTGTCGGTTTTACCAGTCCTTATCTGATTTTATTTTAACAGCTTTTTCTTTTTCCTTATTTACTTTATCCAGAGTTTTCTGCTGATCTTCCCTGAGCATTTTCAGCAGGCGTTCAGCATCTTCCTTAGATATCTCAATGGGTTTCATGCCGTCGGTATCTTCACTGTCGGGTTTGCCGTCGTTATCTGAATCGGTGTCCTGATAATCGGGTTTACCGTCTTTATCGGTATCCTGAGGTTTTTGAGGATCGGGACCGGCTTCATATTCATCGGGACGACCATCATTATCGGCATCCTGATCGTCGTAATCAGGCTTGCCATCCTTGTCTGTATCAGAAGGTTTTTGTTTGTTTTTTCCTTTTTCAACCTCATCGGGAATGCCATCACCATCTTTATCGTCGTAATCTTTGTTCTGATTGTTTTTATTCTGGTTTTCGTTGTTCTGCTGCTGGTTTTGTTGTTGTTGCTGCTGCTGTTGCTGCTGCTGTTGCTGCTGTTGTTGTTCCTGTTGTTTTTTAAGTCTTTGTGCAAAAGTAAGATTATACTTTGTATCCTTGTCATCGGGTTTATTGCGCAAAGCATTTTTGTAGGCTTCAATGCTTTCATCGAGTTTTTTCACTTGCAGGTAACAGTTTCCAAGATCGTGATAAATGCGGGCCAGGTTCGGTTTTGAATTAGAATTTTCGAGCATCGAATTATAATGTTCGGTTGCTTTCTCATATTCGCCCTGTTTATACAAGGAATTAGCAATATTATAAGAAGCTTCGAAAGACCCGGGTTTTTCTTCAAGAGCCAATCTGTAATAGCGTTCCGCTTCCTTAAAATCACCCTTATTGTAATACTCAGTACCCTTGTTGATATATTTTCGCTCATATTGCGAAAAAACTGAGCAAGCAGTAATCATCAGTATTATAAAAATCCATTGTTTCATTGCCATTAAACTTTAATTTTAAACAGGTTAAAATTTGCAAAAAGTTTATTTTTTCTTTCAAGAAGAACAAAGTCTATAAGCAGGAAGAACAGTGCAATTCCTGCAAACCAAAGAAATCTGTCCCTAAAATAAGCCATTTCAGAATCGGCATCATTTTCACCGGTTTTTTCAGGATCAAGTGAATATTTTTCAACCGCATTGATTTCCTTATAGATATCTTCCATATTTGATGCTGCAAAAAATTTACCGTTTCCGGTAGCAGCAATCTCTGCGAGCATTTTTTGGTTCAATTTTGAAATAATCACATTATTGTTCAGGTCTCTTTTAAAATCCCTTTTTCCGTTGGAATAATCAGGTACCGGCGCACCCTTAGGCGAACCCATTCCAATGGTATGAATGATCACATTATTTTCTTCTGCAAGAGCAGCTGTTTCAAGAGCATTCTGCTCATGATCCTCTCCGTCGGAAATAATTATCAGAACTTTATCTCTGTTTTTATTGGGAGTAAATGCATGCAGTGCAAGATTAATTGCTTTGCCAATTGCAGTTCCCTGCTGTCCGATCAAAGCAGGTGTTATCGATTCAAGGAACATTTTTGCAGATACATAATCAGAAGTAATAGGCAATTGAATGAAAGCATCACCGGCAAAAACAATTAATCCAATATTATTTGAGCGGTCAAGCTCATCAACCATTCTCGATATCAGTTGTTTTGCACGAAACAGTCTGCTTGGCTTTATATCTTCGGCCATCATACTGTTTGAGATATCCAGGGCAATCATAATTTCCACCCCTTCCTTTTTTCCTTTTTGTTCAGCAATTTCAGGTTTGTCGGCCAGACTAAGAATAATAAAAGAAAGTCCGATCAATATAAAAATAAACTTTACCACCGGACGCCATGAAGACACATCAGGCATCAGCAGTTTCAGTATAGCAGGATTTCCCAATTTATTCAGATACCTGCGCGACACATAAGTATTGACAATATAGATGCCAGCCAGTACCGGTATTACCAGCAGCCACCATAAAATTTCACTGTGATGAAAAATAAAAAAATCCATATTTATTTATTTTATCAATTACATTCCGTTAGGGAATGTTGCGTAAAACAAGTTTTCTAATTAAAATTTCCAATAAAATCAGGCATGCGGCAATAAAGGCAAAAATGAAAAATTCTTCTTTAGTGCGCGTATGCAGTTGTTTTTGCATGAAAGTTTTCTCCATCTCGTCAATTTCATTGTAAATCTCCTCTAAACTTTCATTGTTTGTTGCCCTGAAATACTTTCCTCCGGTTTGTTTGGCAATATCAATCAAAATGTCCTCATCAATTTCGACATCAATATTCTGGTACTGAACGCCAAAAGGTGTTTGAAAAGGATAAGGTGCCTGTCCGTGCTTGCCAACGCCGATTGTATAAACCCTGATTCCATATATCGCAGCAAGGTCAGAGGCATCCTTGGGTTCAACCATACCTGCATTGTTCATACCATCGGTAAGCAAAATGATAACTTTTGATTTAGCCTCACTGTCTTTCAGAAGATTAACAGCATTTGCCAAACCCAGTCCGATAGCAGTTCCATCCTCAATCATCCCGTTTTTAAGGGCATTAAACAAATTAACAAGCGCCACATGATCCATTGTCAGCGGGCATTGGGTAAAGGATTCGCCCGAGTACACCACCAGACCGATGTTGTCGTTGGGTCGGCCGGTAATAAAGTTAATGGCCACATTTTTAGCAGCTTCAAGGCGGTTTGGTTTCAGATCTTCGGCGAGCATTGAACCGGAAATATCTACAGCCATGGCAATGTCAATACCTTTTGTATTAACGGACTCCCATGAGTTGAAAGATTGCGGGCGGGCCAGAACTGTAATCAGCAAGGCCACAGCAATTACCCTAAGTCCGAATGGCACATGACGCAGGTAAAATCTGAAAGACCGCTCAGAGCCGGCAAATCCCTTCAGCGAAGATATACGGATTGTGGCCGATGCATTTCTTTCTTTCAGCACGTACCATAAAATCATGGGAACAATGATGATGAGAAGATAAAAGAAATCAGGCTGTGCCCATTCAATTTCGCTGAATCCCGGAAACTTCAATAAATCCCAGTTCATTTATTCACCCTCCACTGAATTTTGCGGTTCAACATTATTTTCTTTTTCAGGTTTTATTTCTTCAACCTGTTTGGTATTATCCACAAGCTGCCATGAATTGCGCATACTGACATCATTTTCATCGGGAAGCGGTGTAAGCTTGGCAAACTTGACCAAATCGGCCAATTCAAGAGTTTGTTTCAATAATTTGAAATTGGTTTCATCAAGTGCCCTGTGTTTTTCAATATCAGCCATAATTTCAGCAGTTGTTTGCTCAAGAGCCATAATTCTGAAACGATGTTCAATATATCTTCTGATGATTTCGGTAAGTTCGCTGTGGTATTCTTTGATTTTATTTGCCTGCCACAATTTCTTTTCCTTCAGATCGGTAAGCGACCTGAAAGCAATAATATGAGCAGGTTCCCTTGGAATTTCGGGTACAGGGGCGTTGAGCTTTTTCTTTTGATAATAGCGGTAGATGAAGTAAGCAGCAGCAGCAAGCAGTACAAAAAGAATAAAATAAATATAAAATCTTTTGATGAAATTGCTCACATCTTCCCAGAAAGACCATTCGGCATCAAAAGGTTTTTTCACATCCTTTATGAGATAGTATGAGAACAGTTTATCGCCCTTCTTAACCGACTGATATTCTTTAACAAACAATTCCTTGATAATCATTGGCATTCGATAGGATTCCAGTCGTCCCCCCTCACTAAAAATGAACATCATATCCTTGTTTCCTGCGATTATTTCGGCAAAGGCATTATCGGTTACTTCTGATTTGGAAACAATTCCTGTTTTATTATACAAATCCTCTAAAAGCTGATTATACATTTGCTGATAATACTGATCAACAAGTTTATTCAATTCATCAGTACCCATGGATTGTTTAACCGAGTCGGGAACACTTTCCATAAGCGCTTCGCGTGTTAATCCGCGTCCCAGAATCACCATTCCTTCAGATTCGGCAAAGACAGTGTCAATGGCAGCGGTATCAATGGGCATTTCCATAACCACCAGCGGAATGGAGTCGGCATAAATAGTATCCGTAACACTTCCATCCGTAACCACAACCGGAAAACGGTTTAAGGAGTAAACACCGGGATCGAAACAGGTGATCAGGTATTTTTGTTTAATTGAAATCTGGTTCGCTTCCTTTTTAACAGTGTCGGTGTTATACATTTCGACGAGTTCGATATTCTTTGCAATGGTATCTTTAAAAGTAGGGAAATACATTTTAAAATCAGGCTTATGAATGGCTTCGATAACCAGATTTATCTGATCACCGAGCAAAATTGAATCCTTTTCAAAGTAAGATTTAAAAAGATAAACCTGAGCACTTACTTTCAAAGAAGAAAGAAAAAAGAGAGCAAAGATTAAAAATAGTAGCCTTTTCATATTAATTTCTGCTGTCCCGTTTTTTAAATAAGTTAATTAATGGTCTCACATAATCCTCATCAGTACAAAGGGAAATACTGTCGATCCCTGATTTATTAAATGTTTCAGCCAGTTTATTTTTTTTAGCGGCCCAATGATCGGCATATTTTCTGCGTGTAGATTTTCTTGAAGTATCAATCCAAACACTTTTTCCCGACTCAGCATCCCTGAATTTAATCAGTCCGGCATTAGGCATCACACCCTCCCTCTGGTCAAAAATTTCCATTGCGATGACATCATGTTTTCTGTTAGCAATTCTGAGTGCATCTTCGAATCCCTCGTCAATAAAATCAGAAATCACAAATGCTGTGCTTCTTTTTTTAATCACGCTGGTAAAATACTTCACAGCTTCGGAGATATTGGTTCCGGTACCCTGCGGTCTGAAATCAATGAGTTCACGGATGATGCGCAGAATATGTTGTTTTCCTTTTTTTGGGGGAATGAATTTTTCGATTCTGTCGCTGAAAAGGATCACCCCAATTTTATCATTGTTCTGAATTGCGCTGAAAGACAGAACAGCCGCAATTTCGGTGATCAGGTCACTTTTCATCTGGCCACCGGTTCCGAAGAATTTGGAGCCACTGACATCGATAATGAGGATAACGGTTAATTCCCTTTCCTCTTCGTAAATTTTTATGTAAGGATGGTTAAAACGGGCTGTCACATTCCAGTCAATATCCCTGATGCTGTCGCCGTAGTTGTATTCACGAACTTCGGAGAAAGTCATACCTTTGCCTTTAAAAGCACTGTGATATTGTCCTGCAAAAATGTGTTTGGACAATCCCCTTGTTTTAATTTCAATCTTCCTAACCTTTTTTAATAATTCTGATGCTTCCACGTTTATTTCTTATTCTGAATTATTAAAGTAAAAAACCATTCATTTTTTTGCAGTATAATTTCGTATTGTTTTCCTTTGCTGCTTTCGATCCATTTAAGACTTCCCTTGTAATCGTACTTTTTATTGAGTGTATCCAAAGAATTTTTCAATAAAGAGTTGTCCAGCATGAATTTCGACATTTCGCACTTTTTGCTTTCATCAAAAAAGAACATCAATGTTTTTAAGTCATCTTTATCAGTAAATTTCAGTGTGCTGTGCAAACTTTTCAGGTTGCTGTCATCACATGAAAGTGCCGGATAAAGTTTTTTCATGGATTTTTTAACATCATCAACACTTTTGCCGATCAGGTTTTGGCCCATCATGGCTGAGCTAACAAAGAACAGAGCAAATGTGATAATTAAGTTTTTCATTTTTTTCATCATGTTCCGGACAGCCATTTAGTGTTTCGGTTAAAATTCGCTGGTGGTGCCGGACTGTTTTATATATTAAGGAACTTCAACCGTATTAAGTATTTCGTTGATAATATCTTTGGATACGATATTTTCTGCTTCAGCCTCATAAGTAAGTCCGATCCTGTGACGCAGCACATCATGACAAACAGCGCGCACATCCTCGGGAATCACATAACCTCTGCGCTTGATAAAAGCGAAGGCTTTTGAAGCCATGGCCAGACTGATACTTGCACGGGGAGAAGCCCCAAAGCTGATCATGTTTGCAAACTTTTTCAGTCCGTATGCTTCCGGTTCCCTGGTAGCAAAAACGATATCCACAATATATTTTTCAATTTTCTCGTCCATATAAACATCTTTAACCACCGAGCGGGCTTTAATGATGTCTTCGGGTTTTACCACCTGTATAGCTTTTGGCATTACATGGGCGATATTTTCCCTGATAATTTTTCTTTCATCCTCACGGGTGGGATAAGAAATCACCACTTTAAGCATGAAACGGTCAACCTGTGCTTCGGGAAGCGGATAGGTACCTTCCTGTTCAATGGGGTTTTGGGTAGCCAAAACCAGGAAAGGTTCCTCGAGTTTGTAAGTTGTATCCCCGATAGTTACCTGTCTTTCCTGCATGGCTTCAAGTAATGCACTTTGAACCTTTGCAGGGGCGCGGTTGATTTCATCAGCCAGAATAAAATTGGCAAAAATCGGGCCTTTTTTTACGACAAACTCTTCTCTTTTCTGAGAATAGATCATGGTACCGACTACGTCAGCAGGCAGGAGGTCGGGAGTAAACTGAATACGGTGGAATTTCGCATCGACAGTGTTCGCAAGGGTATTAATGGCAAGTGTTTTAGCCAATCCGGGCACCCCTTCAAGCAAAATATGACCATTGGAAAGCAGTCCGACCAGCAACCTTTCAATCAAATGTTTCTGTCCGACAATCACTTTTCCCATTTCCATGGTGATCAGCTCAATGAAGGCCGATTCCTTCTGAATTCGCTCATTTAACTCCCTGATGTCAAATGAGGCATTAGGCATAGTTGTTACAGATACTGTATCCATTTTCTAATTAAATTTTTACTAATTTTTATTCAAATATCCGACTTTTATTAGATGCTACAAATTTATTATTCATAAAGTTTAATAATTTTGTAAATTTGTTAAAAATTGTTAAGCATTAAAAACTTGAAAATCAGATATTTTATTTACATATCCTATCACGGGAAAAATTACTGTGGCTGGCAAATACAGAAAAATGGCATTTCGGTTCAGCAAATTCTGAATGAAAAGCTGTCAATTGTACTTAAAGAGGAAATTCAGGTTACAGGTTGCGGACGGACCGATACAGGAGTTCATGCACGCAATTATGTAGCTCATTTTGACACATCAGCAAAAATAAAATCACCGGATGATTTCATTATCAAGATGAATAAATTTTTGCCGCAGGACATTGTTATCCACAAAATGATTCAGGTACAAGATGACCTTCACGCTAGATTTGATGCAAAAGAGCGGACGTACCGATATTACATCAGCACGAAAAAAGATCCGTTCAGGCGTGAAACATCATGGTACTACCCCACTCCGCTTAATTTAAAGCTGATGAACCAGGCAGCAGCCGTATTGCACGAATATACCGACTTTACCAGTTTCAGCAAGCTGCACACCGATGTAAAAACAAATAATTGCAAAATAAAAGAGGCATTCTGGAAACAGGAAGGCGATATGCTGATATTTGAAATCACTGCCGACAGGTTTTTGAGAAATATGGTGCGGGCCATTGTGGGGACACTGGTAGAGATTGGAAGAGAAAAAATCACATTACAGGACTTCAGGAAAATTATAGAAAGCAAGGACCGTGGACAAGCGGGGAAGTCGGTGCCGGCGGAGGGGTTGTTTTTGGAGGGGGTTGGGTATGAGTTATGAGTTATGAGTTATGGGTGATGGGTTACTCACTACGACTCATTCTGTACAAGATCCCAGCATTAATGTTATCAATTCTAAAATACCGAAGATTCATATCAATAAAAAATTGAACTTTCTATCTTTAATTGTGAAATCGTAGGATAAAAAAACTGACTTGTAAGGAATTAAATCATTTCTCACAAAAAAATCAGCACTATAATATGTCAATACCTCATTATTTGTTAATTTATTATACCATCTATCAATATTTAAAAAATTGAACATTAAGCCTATTCCTGCATTAAAATTATGAAATTTATATTTTAAATAAACAGGTATTTCGAAAAGGTGGGAACTACGCTTTTTAATTAATGGAAAGGCAGTTGTATCCCTCCAATTTGAATTTGGGTAGTAATAAACAATTATAGAATCAATATTTTTCTCACCATTTAATCTTACTCTTTTGTTCAAATACTGTATTCCATATGACAAATAAAAATTATTTAACAGCCTTCGATTGTCTAAAATTTTAAGACTAAAGCTTGAAGGTTTGGTTAAATAATAACCAGGGGGATAAGCAGGATCAATCAAAAAAAAAGGAACATAAATAGGTTTTGTGATCTGATTATATGTATACCCGGCACCTATCGTGATGTAATTTTTACAAGAATCAGCCTTTTGTGAAAAACAAAAAATGGTATTCACCAGAATAATCAATGTTAAATATTTTCTCATTTTAAAAAGCTAAAAGAAAAGCCGTTAAGTAAAACTAAGAAATTAATTTAATATTTTGTTGATGGTGGCATAAAAAAATAAACTTTTGCAATTAGAAAGTTTATGGATTATTTTTGTATAAATTAAAAATCAATTATTATGCAAATAATTTTCAACATTGATTTGAAAAATAAAGATGCACTTGCATTATTAAACTACATACAGAGTTTAGATTTTATTAAAATTGAAAACAAAATAAGCGTTCTTTCAGAAGCACAGAAAAATGCCATTGATTTTGGGTTAAAAGCTGTTAAATATGGTAAAACAAAAGAACATAAGGAAGTTTTGGAAGAAACTCAGGCTAGATATCCAAATTTGTTTAAAAATTGATTTCATTTTTTCAAATAAAAAAATGAAAATAATAAAGTTTTTTTATCCCATAATAAGTATTTCCTTTTTTTTAATTCTTTCAACGAATTTTTTAGGGTGCAATAACTCTAGCAATAATTTTGAAGATAATAGTGTTAAAAAAAATGATTCCACTAAAAAAGATACTTTTGTTATATACACGCTACCAAGCAGATTAGAAAACACATATTTGGGATTTAATTCACCATTAGCAATAAACAGAATAGCAGAAATAGAAAACGAGTATTTTAATAATTACAAAAAATGTTGCAGTAAATACTATGGGACAATGTGGTATGAATCTTTGAGTTCAGATATTAATAATGGCAACCTTTTCGAAAATTACAAAAAAGAACTTCTAAAAAGAAATGAAAAACCAGACAGTATGCATTGTACAATATATGCAATTGAAGCACTCAAAGTAGGTTTGGATACAAATTTCTCTGTCTTCGAAAAACATCATCAACAAATATGGAATAATCGAGAATACGCCGGGTGGAGTGTTGCCTATATTTTAACAACTAAATTTAACTGGAAAGCTTATCTTATAATCTCAGAAGGATCAAATGAATATAATTCCTGCTTGAGAAATTTTTCTATTGATGGGACGTATCATGTTTGGAAACAACCATCAATTCCATTAAAGAAAATACTTCACACATATAATGATAAAGAAGAAATAGATAGTCTACTTAAATCAAATGAATTTGGATGGGGATTCAGTGATCAGGGTTACCACACATGGATAACCAGATTTGATGAATTGAAAGAATGTAATTGGGTTGGAACACCTTCTGCAAAATTTGATAACGGTTTTAATAGTATTTTGTTTTTATCAACAAAATTCAGTGATTATTTTTGTTACACATCTCACGTTATTGTTTTTCCTCAGAAAAAGTGATTATTTTTAAAATCAATTCCATCAATAAGACTGTAGCTAACAAAATACCAAAGAAGAATTTTACATGAGTAAATATTCTGCATTGGAGACCCGCCATTCACCCCATCACATATCAATTCTTGATACTTGCTACCTGCTACCTGCTACTAACTACCCACAACCACCTTTATCAACCAATAAACCAGTGGCAGAGTAACAAGGCAAAGCACCGTAGTAACAAACAAATTTTCGATGGCGGTTTTTTCGTTTCCTCCGTATTTTTTAACCAATATGATGATGATAACCATGCAGGGCATGGCGGCTTCGAGGACAACTGTTGAAAGGGCGATGATTCCGAATTCGATTCCGAAAAATGTGGTTAATGAATGAATGATCATCAGAATTATAAACGGACCAAGAATCAGTTTATTCAGACTGAGCACATAAATATGAGGTTGTTTTATTGTTTCTGAAAGTTTTATTCCGGCTATCAATGCGCCAATATATATCATGGCCAGATATAAAGTTGTATCTCCCAGTCCGCCCAGCGATTTGTGCAAAATATCAGGCATTTCAATCTGAAAAGACATCATTAATAATCCTATGAGCAGCGCAATGGTATTGGGATTGGCAAATTTTTTCAGATTTTGTTTCAGTCCGGCCGTTTTTTCTTTTCTCAAAACATAAATAGCCAATGTCCACATGAGCGTATTGGATGCCACCTGATAAATGGCTGCATACAGCAAAGCTTCGCCACCGGGAAACAGTTCGTTTAAAACAGGAAATCCCATGAAAACGATATTTCCATAAGTGGTATGGAGAATATGTACTTTTCCGATTTCATCATTTAACCTGAGGGCTTTACTCGATAACATTCCTATTCCCATCAGTACAAAAATGGCGAGGTAGGAAAAAACAAAAACCCAGATGCTGTTACTGATTATCTCACCTGTAAATTTAAGATCAGAAAGTGAGGTGATAATTAAAAAAGGAGATGTGATGTTGATGATGATGCCAGCCAGACTTTCATTCACAACAGGTGAAATGATTTTCAACCGGGCTGCCAGAACCCCTATTAGTCCTACAATTCCGAGAATTGCTACCTGGTTGAAAATGGTTTCTAGTTCCAAGGGTATAGAAATAAGGCTGTAAAGTTAGGAAGAAAATATCATTAAAGCGAGTATTGCTTCGCAATCAGCCATTCGGAGGATTGCGAAGCAAAAATCTAATATTTATTCCTCTTCGATTTTTTCTTAAATTTTTCGGGAGTAAAACTCTTTTTTTCTTTAGTTTTTGAATCGGGTTTTGAGATTTCCACTACTGTGCGGATTTTATCAAAAACGGCCTGGTTCATGGTTTTGATGATCAGGTCTTCGTAGCTCGAATCGACTTCAAAAAATGAAAATCCTTTCATGATGTCGATTTTTCCTATTTCGATTCCGCGTGTACGGGTGCAATCGTTGATCAGTCCCATTAAACGATGTGGATTCAGAGAGTTTCGGGAACCCAGATTGATAAAAAATCTCGAGAATGCCATGTCTTTTCTGTAATTTCTCTCGGTCTGGACGTCGTTACGATTCTTACTCCGGTCTTTACGTTCCCTGCGGTTGGTTTCGGTATAATCATCATCACGACGTTTTTCCTTCTCTTTAACATTCAGATCGGGAGCATTTTTATAGTACTCCAGAAAACGGTTAAACTCAACCGAAACAAAATGTTTGATCAGTTCCTCACGGTCGAGCCAGTCTAGTTTCTTATAAATAGCAGGAAGATATTGTTCGATCTGAGTTTCATTGACCTCAATTTTTTCCACCTTGTCAATGAGGTTAAACAGTTGTCTTTCGCAAATTTCAGTCCCGATGGGCACAGGTTTTCTCTTAAAAGTTTTACCTGTTATCTTTTCAAGCTCCCTGATTTTATTGTTTTCGCGGGTATGGACAATGGAAATGGAGTAACCCGATTTTCCTGCCCTGCCTGTTCGTCCGCTGCGGTGAATATAAGCTTCCAGTTCATCGGGCAGATTATAATTAATGATGTGCGTCAGGTCATTCACATCGATTCCCCTGGCTGCCACATCCGTAGCCACAAGAAGCTGAAGGAGCTTTGATCTGAACCGTCCCATCACCATGTCGCGCTGAGCCTGGGATAGATCTCCATGCAGCGCATCGGCGTTGTAGCCGTCGGAAATCAGTTTATCGGCAATTTCCTTGGTTTCCATACGGGTGCGGCAAAAAACAATTCCGTAAATATTTGGGTTGATGTCGGCAATTCTTTTCAGCACTTCGTACCTTTTACCTGCATTCACCATGTAATAGATATGGCTGATGTTTTCGGCTCCCGAATTTTTCTTTCCAACAGAAATTTCCCTGGAGTTTTTCATATAATTTTGTGCAATCTTTGCCACATCTTTGGGCATGGTGGCAGAGAAAAGCAGAACTCTTTTTTCCTGTGGGGTGGTTGATAAAATATCATCCAGATCGTCTTTAAAACCCATGTCGAGCATCTCATCGGCTTCGTCAAGAATAAGCCACCTGATATTGCTTATTTTCAGAGCTTTTCTTTTGATGAGATCAAGGGTTCTGCCGGGTGTTCCAACCACAATATGCGAACCTTTTTTTAGTTTCTGCACCTGATTTTCTATGCTGGCGCCACCATAAACTGCAGTGATACGAAAAGAGTCGAGGTATTTTGAATAATTCTCAATATCATTTGTAATCTGAAGGCATAATTCACGTGTAGGGCATAAAATCAATGCCTGTACCGAGTTGTTTTGATAGTCAAGTTTTTCGAGAATGGGCAAACCAAACGCAGCGGTTTTTCCGGTGCCGGTCTGCGCCAATGCAACAATGTCTTCGGCTGATTCAAGTAAAGCCGGAATGACCTGTTCCTGAATGGGTGTGGGATTTACAAAGCCCATCTCTTCAATGGCTCTGATAATTTTTTCGTCTAATTGTAATTCACTAAAAGTGATCATTTCTTTCCTTTCTTTATACCTGCTGCAAACACCAATTTTTTGTATGGAGCAGGAAATTAATTGGGTGCAAAGGTAGTAAAATAGTTTGTAGTGAGAGGATTATTTGCGGCTAATGCGCGAATGATTAGTATAATCAGTATAATATCTGGCCGCTTATGCGCGAATACTTTTCTTTTTTGACTCTACCATTTACGCTCCAAATTCGGGAAGCGGCAAAAAACCTCTTGAAATTCTATCCGCTTTCATTATCTTTACAGTGTAATATGAAGATGCTAAAAATTTGTCTTCACATACATTAATAATTTGAGGCGCAAAATATTGCGTTTTAATTTATATTTATAACATTTACATTTATAATTTGAGACACAAAATTATTGTGTTTTAATTTATATTAATAACAATAACATTGATAATTTGAGATGCAAAATATTGCGTTTTAATTTAAATTGTAATATTTATATTATTAATTGGAGACGCAAAATATTGCGTCTCTAGCAAAAAAATATTTATGAAATTGATTTTTGTTGCGATTCTCTTCTTAACAATTGGTGGTTCTGTTTTTTCTCAATCAAACAAATGGCAGACTTTTTATGAAAAATCGGGGTATATGGATTCCCCTCCCTATGATTCAACCATAAATTTTTGTAAAAAAATGTGCGATGAATCGGATATCATGGAATATATTTCTATTGGTAAAAGTGCCGGAGGATATGACATTCCCATGATCATTGTTAGCAGTGAAAAAAAATTTACATCAGGAGATGCGAAAAAATCGGGCAAACTTGTTATTCTGATTGAAGCATCCATCCATGCAGGCGAACCTGATGGCAAAGATGCCGGAATGATGTTGCTCCGTGACATGGCTATCCACAAAAAACACCTGAATTTACTCGATAATATGATCATTCTGTTCATCCCGGTAATGAATCCCGACGGAGACCTGCGCTATGGACCATACAACAGGATTAACCAAAACGGACCAGAAAATATGGGGTGGCGGACAAACTCCCAAAACCTCAACCTCAACCGCGATTTCCTGAAAGCTGAAACGCCTGAAATGCAGTCGTGGCACAAAATGTTTACCCAATGGCTGCCCGATCTTTTCATCGACTGTCATACCACCGACGGGGCAGATTATCAGTATAGTTTAACATACGGACTGGAAATCTACGGCAACATGGAGGATGGCCTTACCAAATGGCAAAAGGACAAGTATCTGCCTTATGCCGAGAAAAAGATGAAGGAATCGGGACATAAAATTTTCCCATACATCATGTTTAAGGAATGGCATGATCCGCGCAGCGGACTGGAAAGCTGGGTAGGTAGTCCGGCCCTATCCGAGGGCTACACCGCCATCAGAAACCGAATCGGTATTTTACTCGAAACCCACATGCTGAAACCTTATAAAACCCGTGTGGATGCTACTTTTGAGATGATCAGGCATACTTTGGAATTTGTAAACAGCGATCCAAATGAACTGAAAAAAATAAACCGCACTGCCGATGACAAATGCAAAACAGCCGAATTCAGAAAAAAACCCTACGTCATTGAATACGAAACCTCGGTGGAAAAAACTCAGGTTCCTTTTGAAGGCTTCGCCTATCATATGGAGATCAGTGATCTGACCGGCGGACCCTGGTTCAAATACTCCGATACCGCCAGTACTTTTATGATTGATTTTTACAACAAGCAGGTTCCCGTTTCGTATGTGACTATTCCGGAGGCATATATCATTCCGCCCGCCT
The DNA here is from genome assembly GCA_001769535.1 of Bacteroidetes bacterium GWF2_38_335. GTDB lineage: Bacteria > Bacteroidota > Bacteroidia > Bacteroidales > GWF2-38-335 > GWF2-38-335. Next base: position 86,218 of record MEOH01000007.1, on the reverse strand, counting down.
ATTCATTCATCGCTGAACGGCTAAAATTGCAGGGAGTAGAAATTCAATATCTGTCTGAAGAAAAAAACATTACAGTGGAATCTTACAAATTCACCGAATACGAATTTGACAACCGTCCCTATGAAGGAAAAATGCGTCTGAACAATTTCAAAACCAATGATATTAAAGAAACCCGCACTTTTCCAAAAGGATCGGCAGTGATTTTCACAAACCAAAGCACTGTTTTGCTCATTCTTCATGCCCTTGAGCCAAAGGGACCCAGTTCATTTTTGAGATGGGGCTATTTCAATGCCATTTTTGAGCAAAAAGAATACTCCGAAACCTATGTAATGGAAAAACTTGCACGTGAGATGCTTGAAAAAGATCCCGTTTTAAAAGCCGAGTACGAAAAAATTAAAAAAGACAATCCGGAATTTGCAAAAAATCAATGGCTGCAATGCAACTGGTTTTATCAGAGAACTAATTATGGAGATGCTTTTATGGGCGTTTATCCGGTTGGGAAGGTTGCTGATTTGAAAGAAGTTAGCGGTGGGTTAGGAGAGTGATTAGGGAGCGGGTAAAGCTGTGGAACGGTAAAAAGGCTAAATGATAGAAAGTTAGAAATTGGAAGGCACTCAGAGCGAGAAATATTATTGAAGAACTTTTCAACTTTAAAACATTAAGTAAAACTACTGATTTTAATTCAGGCTATTGTTTTTTGATTTTTTTTGTCAGTACTTTGTATTTAACTAAATTTATTTTAGTATCGTTCTTTTAATAATAAAAAACAGCTAAAACTTTTATTCAGGTCACAAAAACTGGTAATTTTTACACACATTGAATAATAAGTATTATTTTCGCATTTGGCGTGAGCTGATTCTGTTTTGTGTGTGGGTATACCAGTACCTTGTGACAAGCAGAATTTTGTTCACGCTTTTTTATTTTACAGCAGTCAGGTTTATCCATTTAGCATGTTTTAATAGTGAATTACAATAAAAGCGTTAGCTATTATTCTTGTCGCAAAAACTGGTACTTTTTACACACAAAGGATAGTAAGTTGACGGCTCATCCGCCGACAGGCGGATGAGTTTTTGCTTATTACCGCACAGGACCAATAACTACAGTCCCACGCTTTTTATATAATTAACCGCTTTCGAGGGGGACAACCAAAGCACAAATTAATTTTTTATGAAAAAAACAAAATTTATTTTGAGAAGACTGTGTTTTCCAATGATTGCAACGGCATTTCTCTTTTTCTCAGGTTGCGAGAAAGAAGAAATTAATGCTGACAGGCACAAGGGTTATACCCCGCCTGAAAATTACAATGAAATCAAAAGTGCCATTGACGATTTCAAAAAAGATGTCAAGCTTGGAAAGGTAAAATCGGATGAAACAAAAACCGTTGAACAGGTCCTGTTTGAGTTTGAAACGGTTTTAAATTATGATTTTGCTAATGTTAATGAATTGGAAATGACTGAGACCTATGATTTTGAGTTCACTTTAAATCATGCCGGTGAAAATGAAAATGGAGAAAAATTAGTCTGTATAAATGATGTAATTACAGAATACATGAGTATTTCAGACATTTATAATGGAAAAGAGGGCGATAAGCTTATGATTGCAGACCTGGAAATAAAGGAGTCGACCGACCAAAGCACAACTTATTCCGGTGTGCTATATAACGGAAAAGATGTTAATGATTTGGAACCCTTTCCTTATTTCACAAGGGCATACAATGCTATATACCCATATACTGGTGGCATATCCGCCTTTCAAGCCATTGAGAATGTAATTAACAGATACTTTATCGGACAAATGGAAAATGTAATATGGACCAATGTTGGTTACACTCTTGATTTTTACATGGATTGGTATTACAATCCTGAAACCGAGACTGGAACTACTTACGGTGATCTTGACTGGCTGTGGCTGGGTTATCCGGGAACAACCCCTTTAAGTATTGAAGACATGAACCATTATCTGCAGGGAGCATTAAACATTATAAATTTCAGGAAAATCTCATTAGATTATTGGGAAAGAAAAATTAAATTCGTTGATATGCTGGGATCATGCGCTCCATATGACAATGAATGCAGTCATGGGATCAGAATTGTCAGTGGCGTTCCTGTTGCTGAAATAACTAATTATTAATCAATAAAAGGTTGTTTCAAAAATGTTTCAATTAAGGGTTACAAAATTAAACGTTTATAATCAATTACATGAATGTATTTGAAACAACCTTTTTTTAACTTTGTTTTTTATGAAAAAGCTATATATAATATTATACGTATTTTTAAATTTGACTACATTTTCACAAACATTTGAGAAAAGAATAGTCACAGAGCATTTCGAGGGTGTCAGCGATATTATTTCATCAGCCGACGGGTATTTTTTTTCCCTTATCAGTTTTGATGTGAGCAACCCCTGGCGCTATAATTCAAAGATTTACAAGCTGGATGTAAACGGGGATTATGTTGATTCAGTTGAAATCGTGGATGAAGGATATAATTACAACATGGTGCGGTCATTGTTGTTGAGTAACGACACACTTTTTGTTATTTCAAGCGCGTACAACATTGATTTGTGGTCTGAAGGTAGTGATGCTTCCATAATGATTTCAAAATACAGCATGGAACTTGAACTGATTGCAGATACTATTTATGGCTATATCAATGAAGTAATTGATAATATTGAAGTTGATGAAGACGGCAACCTGATCGGGGCTGCCCTGGATTCAGAATCACATGTTATAGCATATAAAATCAATCCTGCCGACCTTTTTATAATGGCACGTAAGAAATATAGTTTTTCTTCATCTGTAGTAAACGGGGGACCAAGAATTACAGAATCGAAAAAAAATGATCAATATCTTTTTAACCAGGGCGGTGCATTATTTAGTCTGGACAAAAACACACTTGAATTTTTGGATACTTTGTTTTTTGATTCCTTTGCAGATATGTTTATGTCAAAAAAAGAGTTCGATTTTTGCAATGACTCCATATTTTTTCTGCCATTTGAAGGATTCAGTTTAAATGAATCAAATGATGAGGTAAATGAGGATATGGTTTTGTTAAAGATGTCAGAAACCAATGAGATAGCTACTGTGATTGATACTTTTTGGTTGTATATTGCCGATACATCGACATTTTGTGCCACTAAAAACTGTGTTTCCTTTATTGACGGGGAACGGTTTTATTTTGGGGGGATGCATAATTACAATGTTGAATCAACTCTATATAATGAACAATACAGATGGTTTTTGCTATACAAAATGGATGTGAGTGGAAATGTTATCTGGAGAAAATATTACGGGGGTGAATGCAATTACAACCTTATCAGTGTTCAGGCAACCAGCGACGGAGGATGCATAATGTCGGGGAATTACTTTAACTTTCCGGAAAAGGAATACCCAGATATAGATGCCATTATAATTAAGGTCGATTCTCTCGGGAATATGATCAACAGCTCTAACATCCCGATGGTCATGAAAAACTTCATCGTTTATCCAAACCCGGCAAAAGAAAAAATATTTATTGAAAGCGATGCCTCCATTGATAAAGTTGAAATATTCGATGTTTCCGGAATAAAAATTAAGAAAGATATAGTAAACAGCAACAATTATCAGACAAATATTTCAAACCTGAAAAAGGGATTGTATTTTATAAGAATTTACTCAAACGACAGTTTTTATGTTGAGAAACTGATAATCAATTAGAAAATAAATCGTTTTGAAAAATGTTAACAAAATATTTTAATAATTAAATAATAAATATTATTTTAGCATAAAATTAAACACCATTGAAAACCGATTTAGAACATCTGCCTGAGGAAAGGCAAAAGGAAATAAAAGAAATCGTTTCGGTATTGCACAAAAGTCTGCATGCCGAAATGATTATTTTATTCGGCTCATTTGCACGGGGCGATTGGGTTGACGAACAATACCGTGAAAAGGGCACCACTTTTGAGTACAAAAGCGATTATGATCTTTTGGTCGTGCTTGATAACGAAGAGCAAGCCCGAAAAAAAGAAACCGAAAAAAGGTGGAAGTATAAACTCCGGCGCGATTCAATAAAGGAAACCCCGCTAAACCTTATATTTCATGGAAATGAATATCTGAACAAAGAAATTGAAGACGGAAATTACTTTTTCATGGACGTTATAAAAGACGGCGTTATTCTTTACGACAGCGGAAAACACAAGCTGGCCTCCCCTGTCCCGTTAAACAAAGTTCAGCGAAAAAACAAAGCCGAGACATACTTTGCCAAATGGTTCGAAAACGCCAATGAATTTTATGACGATTTTGAAAGAAATTACAATCTGAAAAGGTACAATCAGGCCGCCTTCATGCTTCATCAATCAGCCGAGCGGTATTATATGACAATCCTGCTGGTTTATACTGATTATAAACCTAAGTTCCATGATCTTGAAAAATTAGATAAAATGGTTTGCCAGCTTGATGACCGGTTCAGGACAGTTTTTCAAAGCAAGGTTACTGAAGGCGGTCATCTATTTGATTTATTAAAAAAGGCCTACATCGACTCCCGTTATAAGCTCGATTATATCGTTACCGACAAAGATCTTGACTGGCTTTCTGAAAGAGTCAAAGAGCTTAGAAAACTTGCTGAAGAGGGATGTAATGACATGATCAAATCCATATAAAATTCTAATACCCGTAAAAATTCTTCTTTACGGGTATTGTTTTTCAAGCAAGATTTATATCAGCTTTTATTTTACTTAAACCTGATCCAATGGAGAAATATCAGAATATTTATTCATGCTTTTTATCTTCCTTATGGCTGCAATTCCTCTAAAAAGCGCAATCAGGATACCTATCTTAACATAAATACCTGAGGTGGTTGGCGATCCATGAGACGGAGCCAAATAAACAATAGTCATAACCATGTCTGCAAAAATCAGCAAAATTGCTATGATCAAAGCAATCATGGATTGCTTTTCCTTTATAAAAACCGCCAAAAATATTAGTATTACTCCCACAATCAGTGATCCAAGACCAATACCCAAATTCTGCAGAGCATTTACCTGCATAGTCTCAGCAATGACACCAATCAAAATATTCAAACCTGCCAGCACAAGCAGCAGAATCCAGGTTCCTTTTAACACTGCGTATGGATCAGTTGAACTTCCCCTGACAGGAATATTATTTACAAGTATTTCCACACCTTGTTCAAACCAACCTCTTTTAACAAACTGAACACTTAACTCCCTTTTATCATCAATCCTGTAGGTTTTTCCTGATGAAAGTTCAGCTTTGTTTGCAAAAGTCATGATCACATTATTGTTCCAAATGACATTGAAATTTTTAAAAATACCTTTCCATTCTGTCTGAAGAAGTTCGGTTTTTTCGCTGTCGAGGTAGTATTTCTTTCGGGGCATAAGTTTAATCCTTTTTAAATGCAAGTTTAGTTTTTTTCTGTTAAGATTTAAAAAAAGATTTAAAAAAAGTTAAATCTTTAGAAACATAACAATCAAAAATTCCATTCTTTTTATTTTTTGAATATATTTATAAAATAATAATTATCAGTTTTTACCTTACTAAATTTACATGGTCATGAAAACCCTTTTAGTCGTTTTAGCTACCACAATAATTCTGTTCTCTGTTTCATGCAGCAATGAAAAAACCAAAGAGAAAAAAAAGGCCATTGTAAAACAAGAATCTCTTATCATCGGAGATCCTTTTAATTACGGAATTGAAAATATGTTGATTTTTCCTATTGGAACCAACTACCAGCCCATGGTTTATGAAAATGAAAAACCTACTGATTATAACCTTAACGAAATTACAGTTGGTTTCACCGCAAATGCAGGGACATTTAATGACCGCTGGGCGGAGGAAGAGTATATCAATACAAATGAAAACGAATTTGATATCCAAAACATTCTTTTCTATGACCTTGAAACGACAAAAAGTTACAAATTATTTAGTGATACCATGCACATATTATCCTTTTCGGTCCATAGTGAATTTTCAAATCCGATGATTGTTTACAGGATAGTAAAAACAGATAACAACAAAGATTCTTTATATAATTCAAAAGACCCGGTGATACTGTATGTTTCTGATCTGTACGGAAAGAATATGGTGCAGATAAGTCCGGATGACGAAAAGTTTATTGACTATTTTTATTATCCTGAAAAGAATATAATTCTTATCAAGACCATTGTAGACAGCAATAAGGACAAGAATTTTCTTTTCTCCGACGAGACCAATTTCAGAGAAATGAAAATCAATGAGCCCGGTCCGGGAAGAGAGTTATTTACAAATTCAATGAAAGACTCCCTGAGGATAAAATAGGGCTATTTAAGACCAAAGAAAATCAGATAATTCATAATTTAACTACAACAAAACCTAACAAACAAAACAATCGTTGAGCCGGTCAATAAATCATTTTTCATATATTTGCACCCTGAAAAACAATCAACCAATTTGCAAATGAAAAGCACATACATTGTCGATCAGGAGTTTAAAAAACTGGTGTTTAAGGAAAATCCGCTAGCCAAAGGAGGATATGAGGAATGCAAGTTTTCGGGTTGCGATTTTTCCGAAGCCAATTTATCGGATATGCAATTTACCGATTGCACCTTTTTTGCCTGTAATTTATCCATGTGCAAAATGAATAAAACTGTTCTAAACAACATCACTTTTATTGAATGCAAATTGCCCGGGGTAAGTTTTGAAAACTGTAACAGCTTTGGGTTATCTTTTAGTTTCACCAAATGCCAGCTTGATTACACCTCATTTTACAAAACAATAATAAGAAAAACAGTTTTTAAAGATTCCTTGCTTAAAGGAACCGACTTTACAGAATGCGACCTTACGGGTTCAGAATTCGACAACTGCGACCTGATTGAGGCAGTTTTTGAAAGATCTATTCTGGAAAAGGTCGATTTCAGAACGTCTTTTAATTTCAGCTTGAACCCCGAAGTAAACAGAATTAAAAAAGCTAAGTTTTCGCTTAACGGTTTGCCCGGATTGCTGAGCAGGTATGATATTGAGGTGGAGTAATCCTGAATCATAAAACATTGATTTTCTGATAATAACAATTTACAAAAACAAAAGTCACACAAAAACATATATTTATCATGCATTTTGTTTAGTTGATCACAGGTCAACAAAACATTTTCAGGCAATGGCTATAAATCCGAAAAACTTTTTTTGCCTCCTCCTTAATCACTTCAACAAAAACATTGGTCAATAAATTTCCGACTTTCATCTAAGCGCTAATTCTTTTATTGTTATTGGTCATTTTTTTTCAACGATTCATTGAATTAAAAGTAAAACTACTTAGAAAAGAGTTAATATGAAAACGTGCATATTACATATTCTGATGGTAATTTTACCGGTTTTAATGGCAACCGAAGTATCAGCTCAATGTCCGGGTGCCGGAAACAACCCTTGCTCAGCAGTACCAATAACTGTAAACGGTTCCTGCGTACCCATGACCAACACCAATTGCACAAACTTCACCAATCCCGGAACCTGTAATTCCGGTGCATTTCGTGATGTATGGGGCGTTTTTACCGTGGGAGCCGAAACTGAAATAACCATTTCATGGGTTTCAACATTAAGCCGCGATGGTGTTTTGCATTTGTATCATCTTCCTGCCGGAGGAAACTGCAATAATATTAGTGACTTCGTTCTTATAGCATGTGCCGACAACAACGGGAGTATTCTTGGTAATATGGAAACAATATCTGCATCTTTAATAACCGGTGAAACTTATTATATCAGAGGACAAAGATACAATTCCAACACAGGAATGGGTGCAGCAACAATGTGTGTAACCGGATTAATGCCTCCTGATTGTTCATGGTCTGTTTGCATTTCAGATTCTTACGGTGACGGGTGGAACGGTGGCAATATTCATGTTTATTCAGATGGCGTTTCTGTCGGAACATGGACCTTAAGCACCGGCGCAGGTCCGGTTTGTTATAATATTCCTGTTTATACAGGCGGTGACATTTTCATTGATTATACGGCTGGAAGCTGGGGTTATGAAAACAGTTATTCTCTATATGACAGTTACGGCAATCTGGTTTACACCGATGGCAATGACGGATCTGCCCCTGCAGATTACACATATACTGCAGCCGATTGCGATCCGCACCCCGTAACTCCCAATGAACAGGACTGCCTGGGAGCCATTCCGATCTGCGGTGATTCATACAGTACAACTGAATCTTATTCGGGCACAGGAAATATTCCCGGTGAAATTAACGGCAGTTCTTCATGCCTGTCTGCCGGTGAAAGAAATGATGTCTGGTACATTTTCACTGTTCAGCAGGACGGGAACCTGATGTTTACAATCACGCCAAATGACACGGCCGATGATTATGATTGGGCTGTTTATAACCTCACTACAGCTTCCTGTTCTGACATTTACTCAGACCCTTCACTGGAAGTAAGTTGCAATTATTCAGGAACAGCAGGCACTACAGGCCCCGACGGTTCAACATCATTCACCAGTCAGGATGGCGGCGGTACTCCGTTTAATGCAGCCATTCCTGTACAGGAAGGAGAAATATATGTTATCAACGTGAGCAATTACAGCTCAACACAATACGGCTACTTCATAGATTTCAGTATGGCTTCGGGTGTTATCGTTGATGTAAATCCACCCGAACTTGACACCATAGTAAATTCTCCAACCTGCGGAGAAGAACAAATTACATTTTGGTTCAACGAACCTGTAGATACCGCATCAGTAAACAGCGATGACTTTGCAGTTACCGGTCCGGGTGGCTCATACAACGTAATATCCATTCAGGGAACCGGTGGTTCGGCCTCAGACCGTGAATATCTGATGACACTAAATACACAGCTTATTGCCGGAGGTACTTATACACTCAGTTTCAGCGGTCAGGTAGATGATGCCTGCGGCAATTCGGTAATTGGCAACAGTCTGGACTTTACTGTAAACGGAATAATTGGTTCTGTACTGGTTAACGATGGTATGGTTGTATGCTATGACGATGCTGCAGGAACAGCCACAGCTTCAGCAACAGGCGGGTCAGGCACATACAGTTATTTGTGGGAAACTGGCGCAACAACTGCTATGATAACAGGATTACCTGCAGGAGATTATTTAGTTACAATTTCAGACGATGTGGGCGTTTGCTATGACATCGTTACCGCTGATGTTAATCCGGCAAATGAGCTGGTGCCCAGCGGGACATGGGCAGGTACAATAAGTTCTGACTGGTATAATTGCTCAAACTGGGGTGGCGGATACATTCCCGTTTCTTCAACGGATGTCACAATCCCTGGCGGATGCAGCCATTATCCAATCTTTTCAGTTAATACCACCATCAATGGAACAACAGGTATATGTAACAGTATCGAAATATTAAGCGGCGGAGCCCTGACCATTAACAACAACAAAGATCTTACCGTTAACAATTCTGATTTACGTATCGAAGCAGGCGGAACCCTTTTTGTTGACAATGATATATTCCTGGTTTCAGGAGGAATGCTATACCAAAATGGCGGAGATATAAATCTGAATGGTGATTTTAGTAACAGTGCCACTTTTACCAGTGTTACAGGAACCTTTTATTTTACCGGTTCATCAATACAGTCGGTTTTGGGAACAAACACCTCTTCATTTTTCAACCTGACCTTGAATAATTCAGGTTCCGGAATGAAAATAGAAACAAATATAACTGTAAATGGAAACCTGACTTTATTAAACGGAGATATTGATCTGGAAGATAACCACATTGATTTGGGAACAACCGGAATACTGGTGAGTGAAAATGCCACAAACAGAATTACTGCCACAAATGGCAGCGGATTACCTGGTCCTGGTACCATAAAAGCAACAAGGATGAACCCTACGGGTAATGTTGCCGGACTGGGATTGTTTGTGACACCATCTGCTCCTCTTGGTAATACTACAATTACACGCGGACATGAGGAGTTAAACGGGACAGGGAGTTATGCAGGAAACACAAGCATTCTGAGGTATTATGACATTGTACCGGGTGCAAAGGCAGTTATTCCCTGCGATTTCACCTTGACCTATTTCGACAGTGAATTAAACGGACATACCGACGGCACACTGGTTATGTTCCAGGAAGTGCAGATGACCTGGGGAGGAGTCCCCGGACCAGTTTATATGGCGCCGCTTTCAACAATCAACGATGCATTGGCCAACACAGCTTTTGCGACAACAATCAATAACAACCTAAGCCATACAAAGGTTACTTTAGGCAGTCAGGGCAGTCTGCTGCCCGTGACACTGAAAGCATTTACAGCATCGTGTGAAACAAACAGTGTTAAGCTCGAATGGACAACCTGCAGCGAAAGAGACAATGATTATTTTACCATTGAAAAGAGCTACGATGGAATTACATTTGAACATCTGGCAAAAATTTCAGGAAGTGGAAATTCAGATGCAACAATAAATTATGAATATCCTGATTTTGAAGTATCGCCTTTGGTAACTTATTACAGGTTATGGCAGACCGATTATGACGGAAAAACCGAGATGTTGTCATTAAAGGCCGTTACATGCGGAGAAGAGGAACAATTCAGCATAGAACTGCTCCCCAACGGAGATAACAATTTCTCACTGATTTCGCACGGATGTTCAGAAAACCATATTTATTATTATCTGACCGACCAGCTTGGCAAAGTATTAATGCATTCGGGCAAGTATGATCCGGCCGGATATGCAATAATTGATCTTTCGGATAAACCGTCGGCCATATATAATCTTGTTGTTATCTGCGGTGATCATGTGGTTGTGGAGAAAATATTTAACAAGTAATGTTTTTACAAAAATCTTCATGATTAATTAAATGACCTGCCGATAAACAGATAACAAATTGATATATAGCCCGGGGCTATTATTATTTATGCCTTTCAGGCAATTTTAAATTACGTTTATAATTAAACTTTTTGTTTCATAAAATGAATTCTTCGGATTGATTTACTTAACAAGCAGGTTTAATTAAATGGCTATCGGGAAAGATGAATAATGTCTTTCTGGCGAATTCCCAGATAAATAATATATTCCATTTCGTTCATTAAACTCTTATTATTATATAGATAGAATACCAGGAAGTATAATTCAAAAAACTATTTAAACAAAATTTTATAGTCCAGATTATTATTGAAAAGCACGAGAGATCCTTTAATTTTTCGCTTTCAGAAGCCACCAGATTCTACGCCACCACTGAAAAAACCACTGTAGCAAAACCAACTTATATTGATGTCTGATACTCGCTACTTGATACTTGATACCAGCTACTAAATACTAAAAGCCAAAATAAAAACCGGCAAATCCCAGAATAAGAGCCATACCAATTTTAATCAACTTAACGTAGAGAAAACTGCGTTTGGATTCAGCGAACAAAGGCAATGCACCATGTCCGTCCTGCACAACTGAATTGGCCATCAGGATACTGAATGGCAATCCGCTGTACAAAAAAAGACTGATAAAAACGAGGTGTGGGCCTGATTCGGGAATCACACCGATTAAAATGGCAATCAGCAAGACATAAATATGCTGTGTTTTAATGAGTTCGGCAAGATCGACATATTCCATGGACCAGGTAATGAGCAGCAAAGCTCCAAAAGTCCAAAGGAAAATTTTCAGAAAATGTTTCTTCACAATATGCCCCCAAAGATGTTCATGAAGGAAATGATCGGGAACGGTTGAAACAATAAACAATGCAATCCCCAAGACACCAAGAAAAACAATCAAAAACCAGTTCCAGTTAAAAATTGGAACCAGAAAGTTTCCATGATCATGGTTTTCATCTTTACTTGCTTCTGCTTCGTATTCGTGACTGCTGTGATCATCATTCGCAACCTTCTCAGTACCGGGCATTCCGATTATTGAATGGTTGTGGTCATGTGCAATATTTCCTGTAGAAACAGCTAAAATGAAAAGAACAAGAGCGGTGATTAAAATCCCTCTTTGAACTGATATACCTTTTAACTGAGGAATAATTTTTTTTCGGTCATAGCACTTGCACGAAAACTCATGATCATGAATCTCCATGTGTTTTTCACCTGTTATTCTATAATTCTTTTTCTTTATAAAATAATGAAAAACAAATCCTGTTAAAACAGCTAGTACCAACAATATAATATTCAGTTTTACAGCCGTTTCGGGCATCACTGAAAACATGACAAAGGCTTCATCACCGGTTGTAGCGATCATGGCCGCCATAAGAGCGCCGAAGCTCATTAAGTTGTGTGTATATAATGATACTACGGTATAAGTACCCAGGCAACCCGGAGTCAATCCGAGAATTGTAGCAACCAGAATCTGAAGTATGGGGTTTTTCTTCAGCGGTATGCTCCATTTGCCTTTTGTCTGAACATTTACATATTCAATAATCAACATCATTACCAGCACAAAACCGGTAATTATCAGGGTATTTTTAATTACATCAATCAGCATTATTCAGAATGGCTTTAAATAACAAAAGTAGGAAAAAGTTTGGATAGTTGAAAGTTTATAAAGTTGAAAGTCCTTATAGTCCAAAGTCCTTAAAGTCCAAAGTTTGTAAAGTCGATGAAGTTTTATCTCCCATAATCCAGGCCTGTAAGGCCGACTCAATTCATCCCCTGCTTTCAAGCCGGGCCATACCGTCGTATCATTCTACCGTCTTACAATCTTACCATCCTACCTGGTAACATCCACAGCAATAAGCCTGATTTTTCGTTCGAATGCGGCAGCCGGACTGTAAACAGAATTGCGGGTATCTTTGAGATCATCAGAAATTTCAACAGCTGCTTCATCTTCACCATACGCTTCCTCGGTAAACGAAAGTTGACCATTATCAATATATTGGATAAACAATCCGTTTTTATATTCTTTGTAGTAATTGACCAGACTGTTGATTCTTCGTTTTGAGAGATTTACGTTGTAATCTGTGGCATGCAGGGGACTTGCATAACCTTTAATGGTTAACTCTATTATCCTGCCTTCGGGGAGTAATTGTTCAAGAAGCAGACTAAAATTTGTAAGGTCAGAATATCCCTTATTCACTTCTTCCTTGAAAAAATTTTCAATATTTTGGACAGCTTCCTCTTTCATATTTTTTTTCACTCCGGCCGAATATTCAGTCTTATATTCCTCCACCATAGCCACATAGCTGTTAAAAGTAGTTTCATAATTAAGTTGAGTTACCGTGTCGCGGGTGCGGGGATTGGGCTCGTCGTTATGAAAATACAAGGTAAGCGGAATCAGCTTTTTCAATTCATTTTCAAGAACCACAAGAACCTTTTCCTGCTCCTCTTCCTCATTAATAATTTTTGGCAGGTCATAATAATAAATATCATTGCAACAACGCTCGTTACTAAAAAAATCAGATTCAGGTCTGTTTGAAGTAAAATAAGCTCTGCTGTGCTTCGAAGTAATATAATAATACAGTTCATTATCACTGGTATTCAGTGGATAGCCCATATTCATCGGATCGCCCCATTTTTTGAAATCTCCCTTGATTTTGAAAATATCAAATCCGCCCATGTTATTATGCCAGGTAGATGAAAAATACAAAGTCGAATCAAGTGGATCGTAAAAAGGGGTAATGTCATCATCAATAGTATTGACTGCAGATTTCATCTCAACAAAATACCTGGTAGATTCATCCATATCATTGGTATTGGCGGCCATATTAAAAGCCGGACCAAAAGTTCCGTCATTTTTGATTTCACAATACCAGATATCCAATTTGCCGATTCCCCCTTCCCTGTTTGAAACAAAAAGCAGCAACTCCTTATCGGGAAGCTCGGCAACCGATGGCTGAAGTGATGCTGTACCCGGAATATTCACCGGTTCTGGCAATCGGGCCGGATTAGTCCATTGGCCCTCAGAATAAACCGACTGGTAAATACCTGATAATGCCTTGCCGTCAACCATCTCACTCAAACAGAAATACAATGTTCCTGTTTTGTTTGAAAATGCAGGGTTTGCAGCATGATAATTACTTTTATTTATTGTGGAATCAAGGACTTCCCATTTCTGAAAAACATCTTCCTGATACTGTGATTTAAAAAGCGTACTGAAAAAGTTCTGAGCATTCTTATCATCCGGTCTGAAAGATGAAAACAGCAACACTGAATCGCCAATATCAGAAATTCCATATTCACTGTAAACAGTATTCACATTGGTGCTGATTTTTTTAATATCAAAGCCAACGGGATTGAGTTTCAGATAAAAAGCATTTTCACAGGCAATCAACTCATGTTCTGCTTTTTTTGCATGGTATGAATTTTTATCCTCACCTTTTTTAAGAAATTTTCTGTAGCTTTCCATAGCCTGTTGGTAATCGCCCATGCTTTTCTCAACTTCAGCAAGATAAAACATGGAAAGCGGGTAATTATCCTTGTCGTTGGAAACCACATATCTGAACCAGATTTTCGCATTTTTATAATCATGGTTGTACATGCAGGCAAGGGCGTATGAATAGGCAATTTTAGGAACCGTGCTCATGTTAAGAGCCTTTTTATAGGAAACCATTGCCCCATAATAATTTCCGCTTTCAAAAGCATCATCGGCTACTTTAACAATTTTATTCAGACTTTGTGAACAGACTGTAAATGACAATAATATAACCAGAACAAAGACAACAATCCTGTTCGTGAAAAAAAAATGAAATTTTGCTATTCCCTTCATCCCAAATGGGTTTTATTTCATTGAGCAATCCCCTAGAAAGCACTTATAAAGCATAATGTCATCAACATAGTAATATGCTTTTTGTCCGCTTTTATCAACAGGAGAAGTGTTAACTTCCTTAATAATAATTTCCTTGTCAGGTTTAAAATTGCCAATGATGAGATATTCTTCACCGCCTTTTGCCACAAACTGTCCAGAAATCTCGATCCAATCAACCTTTTCAGACATTACTTTTCCGGGTTTGCTTATCAGTACCGGCTCAAGGCTTACAGGCAGCCAGGAAACCTGTTTAACCAGACTGTCGGTAACGCAGGCGCCAATATTGTCGGTGGCGAATTTTGAATAATCGGCCAGACTCACATGAAATCTGAGATAATAAATTGAATCGGCCATCAGCTTACTGTTTAGCTCAACAGCCAGATATTCGCGATAATCGGGTGAACGTTTGGAGTAAGAAATAATTCCGGTATAGTTTTCCCCGCTTTTTGGTCCTTGAGATCCCATATAATTTTCGGGAACCCCAAGTGAAATTTTACCACCTTTGGAACAGGCCCCGAAAAAATCGGGTGTGCCCTGACTTGGAGTAAACCAATAATCTGTACGGTCGATCTGTCCCAGGTCAGACGGGCATTTTTTGTAATTATCAAAACCTTCATTGGGCACGAGGTTTTTTTGCGCAAATGCCAATCCGGCAACCAATATCAGCAATGCGGTAAAAAGTGTCTTTTTCATTTTTTGTTTACCATCAAAACATAGATATTCAGCAAATTTAAGTTTTTTCCTTTAAGACACAAGAATTTGGCTTAATTATTTATGGAAATTGGATGGGATATATTTGCATTGCTGTTTTCTTAAATACTTCAGAGTGTTTGGTTGTTGTGGCCATATTTTAAAAAAACAGCAACGAATCAGGTCTGCAAACAAACAAGGCATGCATAAAGAATGTGTAAAAAAAACGCAGCCAACAGTGGGGAACTAACCCCAAAACACAAAAATATCAAAAATCCAATTTATCCCTTAAAAGTTTATATCCCGATTTTGAGACTTTTAATTTGGAGTTATCTTTTAGTATGAGCAGGTACATCTCCTTTTCCATCAGCTCAATTTTTGTTATGAAATCAACATTGACGATACAAGAACGATGAACCCTGATGAACTTTTTGCTGTCGAGCCTTGATTCAAAAAACTTCATAGTGGCTTTTTTCAAGTGTTTGCCCTGGGCAGAAAAGATCATCACATAATCGTCTTCGGCTTCGAAGTGACTGACTGAATCAACGGGAATCACAACTATTTTTCCGGATGAACGCACAACAATTCTTGTAAGTTCTTCAGGGTTTTCATCGGTAATTCTATTCAATGATTCAGCTTGCTCTTGTGTTCCGTTTTTCTGGCCTAGCTTTTCCATGGCTTTTTCCACTGCTGATCTGAACCTTTCTTTGGAAAATGGTTTAAGCAGGTAATCAACAGCATTGAGTTCGAATGCCTTCAGGGCGTATTGGTCGTATGCTGTGGTAAAAATTATCTGCGGATATTCATCAAGAAGTTCGAGCAATTCAAAACCAGATAGTTTTGGCATCTGAATATCAAGAAATATCAGATCAGGTTTGTGTTCCTGGATGCTTTTGATTCCTTTGAAGCCGTCGTCGCATTCGTCGATTAATTCAATTTCAGGAAAATCTTTGAGATAGAATTTTACGAGGTCGCGGGCGGGCTGCTCGTCTTCGATTATTATGGTTTTTAGTTTTTTCATGCTTCTGTTATTTTGTTTCCCACCCCCGACCCCTCCAAGGGAGGGGAGGTGATCGGACAATTAATTAGTTTCGGTTTGGGGAAAGATCATTTTAACATTAAATTTGTTTTCTAATTTAGTAACTTCCAACAGTCCTCCTCCTTTATAGATAAGATCCAGTCTACTACGCACATTCTTCAACCCCACTCCGGCCCCTTTTCGGTGCGGAGCTTCGGGATCATAGTTGTTTGTCACGGTGACCTGAAGGTTTTCGTTTACTTTTTCGGCTAAAATTTCGATGGTAACCGATTCTGTGCTTTCGTAGACTCCGTGCTTGATGGCATTTTCAATGATCGGAAGCAGCACAAGGTTTGGCAGCAAGAATTCTTCGCAATCAGGATCAATAGTGTTTTTTATCACCAGTTTATCTCCGAATCTCAACTTTTCAATATCAAGATACAACAACATATTTTTATGCTCATCCCTAAAGGAAATAAGTTGTTTCTGACTTGTTGACAACGAATATCTCAGGTACTCTGAAAGTTTCACAATCATATCGTGTGCTTTCTCAGGATTGGTGATGGTTAAAGAGCAAACAGAGTTTAGCGAGTTGAACAGAAAATGCGGATTGATCTGCAATTTCAGAGCATTGAGTTCGGCTTCGCGCACTAAAGTCAGCAATTCAGATTCCTGAACTGCCTGCTCCCTGTAGATATCATAGTAGTACTTCATGTAATACACCAGACAGACAAGCAGATAAATCAGAATTCCGCTTAAAATTCTCCATGGCATAGAGAGTCTGAAAAACTCATTGTATTCGATGCGGGCGTTGGCTGGCAAATAACAAATTACATAAGAAACCAGGAGCCAGAACACCAACACAACAGACATGATTATCAGATGATTAAAAACAATATTCAGAACTTTTGTTTTTTCAATCCCGTTATACTTGACCGGATACCAAACACCAATTGTGAGTACACCCAGAACAGAGTTAAAAACAAAACTGTCGATAACAGCAACAACCGGATCAATGTTGATATACAAAAATAAAAGCAGAAAGTGGGCAATCATAATGAGAGCCCACACTGCCATGAAAAACCATGTATAATATTTGTTTTTAAGAAAGGGGTGTTCCATGTCTTAAAAGTTTATACTCTTTTGATATCTCCACCACCAAATATGACTACTCCTTTGATGACCAAAACCTTAGTCTCATCCATTTCGATGGTAGTAATATTTCTGTATTTACGGTCTTCGAACCCGCCTAAAATAGCGGTGACGTCAGTTTTCACTTTCCATTCGCGGGGGATGAGCATCTCGGTTCCGCCAAAAACATTGACTATTTCAAGATAATTGGTGCCTTCGGCCAGAGCAGCCTCGCTGAAATCAATTTTTGAGCCGCCAAAGACACACACAATTTTTCCTCCCCTGAAAGTTTTGGATGTCACCACGGTTGTTCCGCCTCCGAAGACATTGGTCTCGTCGATGTAATCGGTTCCCAGATTGTTTTTGTGAAAATTATCTTTAAAATCCCTGCGCGGACTGCGTGTTTTGAAAAGGATGAACAATCCGATGATGATAAATATTGCCGGGATCCACAGGTGATGTACAGGATAATCAACAAACCCCAGTTTTGGAATAAGATAAATTGATCCCACGGTAATGAGGATTACACCGGGCACTATTCCATGCTTTCCGGTGAGTGTTACCACGCCTATGGCAATAAGCAACATCTGCCAGGTAAATATAATTTTTTCAATTGCAGGATCAAGAATATCCATGTAATACATGGTAAAGACTGCACCCACAGCCAAAAACATAAATCCGGTTATTACCCGTTTCAGGAGGCCCTGGTTGCATTTTTCGCTGTCGTGATTTAAATGGTTCATATTTTTTTTATTTAAAGATTTAAAAATAGTTTAATTAAAATTCTGAACCAAAATTACAACCTGAATTAAAGCATAGAAAGAAGAAATCGGTGAATGGGGGGAATTGGTCGGTGAAAACGGTTTGGAGTTTGGGGGTTTCGGGTTTCGGGTTTCGGGTTTCGGGTTTGGGGTTTGGGGTTGGTTCTTTTTGTTCTTTTTGTTCTTTTTGTTCGAAGGGTTCTTTTGGTTCTTTTTGTTTCGGGGTTGGGGCTTGAGGTTTGACTGACCAAATTAAACCCATGGAACAAACG